>JAXMOA010000014.1:0-172500 GCA_034670145.1 Marinibacterium sp. | reverse complement strand
GAGGTTCAATCACCGACCACTCGAAGTCCGTCAAATCAAAACGCGCCATTTCTGCCTCCTGCTCTTTGCAAGTAGTGAGTCAGAAGTCGCTAAAATCAGCAAGACATTTATGGGTATGTGGCCTAGAGAACGTCAACCACGATAACAGTGATGTTGTCCGCTCCGCCGCCATCCAGAGCCAACTGAATCAACTGGTCAGAAACGGTTTCAATCGGGTGGCTCGACAACATTTGGCGCAGGATGTCGAAGGTCGCATATTTGGTCAGCCCGTCCGAGCAGATCAGGAACCGATCCCCCGGCATCGTCTCCCCTCGGATTTTGTCCAGCTCCAGCGGATCGCCGACCCCGACCGCACGTGTGATCGCGTTGGAGTTTGGGTGCAGCTCGGCCTCGTCCCAGGTGAGTTGACCGGCGGTCACCAGCTCGGCCACTGCTGAATGGTCGGTGGTGAGCATGTCGATTTCACCGCCACGCATCAGGTAGATGCGGCTGTCACCGGCCCAGATGCCGGCAAAATGGCCCTCTGCCATCATCAGGGCGGCCACGGTGGCGCCGATGACGCCGCGACCGCGGGCCTCGGCCTCTTGGGTAATCATGCGATGAGCGTTCTGGATGGCATCGCGCAGGGCCTGCAACCGCGCCCCGGCGTCCAGCCCCCGTTCTATGGCGGCTATGGAATCGGCGATCAGGCGGCTGGCAAAATCGCCCGCCTCATGTCCGCCCATGCCATCGCTGACGACCCAGATGTCCTGATCCGGCAAAGCCAGAACCGAATCTTCGTTTACTTTTCTGCGCAGGCCCACATGGGTCTTTGCGTTATACCGATACGGATGGAGCGTGCTCATGCTGCGCCCTCCTGCCAAATATTTGCGTCCAAATTGAAAAGGCCCTGAAGCTGGCTGCCGTTTGGCAGGCCTTCGCAGAGCATGAAATGTGAGCGGTCCGGCAAACGCGCGGTCCATAGGCTGGGGTGGCGTGTGGAGGCGCCCAGATAGCCGGCGGCCATTCCGGCACGCAGACTGGCCACATCTGCCCCGACGCCGATCCGGGGGCTGACACGGGCGCTGACAGTGGCCAGAGGGGGCATAGCGGCCAGGCCTTCGGCCAGACGATCCCGTGTCATATCATCCTCCAGCGCGTCCAGTGCCAGATCTTCGAGCCGGTCATAGAACGTGTCATTGGCGAAATGGATCTTTGCCGTTTCGGCCCCGTCAAAGGGGCACAGCAGGGTCAGCGGAAACCGCCGCCCGACGCGATCCACCGAGGGCATTAGCACGCCAGCCACGCCCCGTGCCCCTGCCAGACCCGGCGCCAGCGCAAATCGCCAGATCGGGGCCGACATGTAAAAACTGTCCCAGGCCGCGCCCATGCTTGTCTGACAGGCAAGCATCGCGGATTGCACCCAGCTGTCCCAGTCGGCCACAAAATCCTGTGGCGCACCGAGCCGAAAGAAATCTCCGACCGATGGTATCTTACCGAATGCAAACACGCCTGCTGTCATAGGGCACGCGTTACAAGGATTTCGGACAGCTGAACTTGCGCAGCGCAGGCAGCGCGAACGGGTTCAGGACAGAGCCGGATTGCAGCTGGAAGATGGCAATGCGCCCGCCGATCTTGAAGATCATGCGTTTGCGGTCCGACACGTTGGTGCGGCGCACCTCGGCCGCGTCAAGCAAGCGGAACCAGCCCCACGGTCCATTGCGCGTCAGCTGATCCTCGGCGTTTTTGCGCATCGGTTCGAAGGTCACGCGTCCCATTCCGACCGAGCCGGGCCAGGTCACGGCAACGGGCGTTGGCGCGGTTTTATGGCCGAATACGATCTGAGTGCCGTCGATTTCCAGAATGACGCGCTTGGCCTTTGGATCCAATGCTTCGGGCGTGATCTGGAACTGCACCAATGGCGAGGGGTTGCCGTTGAAGAAAGCATCGCGAATTTCTGCCGCGTGCTGGAATTGCTCCAGCACCGCCTGCGAGATGCCCAGGTCGACATTGTTGACCTTTTGCCAGGTCCAGGGGCGCGTTCGGGTGTCTACAAACTTCAACAGATTATCGTTGAAGAAGCTGTCGATCATCCCGGCCGGCGCAAACAACCGGGCAAAATCCTGGATCGCAACCTCGGATCTGGACTGGCGGTTGAACGGATACCGGTCACTGAGTGCCTGCTCGCAGAAGGGCAGCACATTGGCCTGATATTTGGCGTTGATCGAGGCGCGGGTGCCTTCGGTGGTGATGCCCGATGACCCGGTGGTGATCTGCGAGGCCCAGCGTGGCACGGGGCCGTCGACACGGGCAGCAGATTGCTGGAACCGCTGGATGGCCTCATTGCCTGCTTCTCCGTTCGAGACGCCGCTGAAGGACATCTTGTTCAGTTCCTGATAGACCTCGGTCAACACGCCCATCAGTTGATCCAGCTGTGAAGGTTGCCCTTCGGGACGGTCAACCAGATCGTGCAGCCACTGGAACCGCTCTTCGACATATGCGCCCGGAGGCTTGGGCGGTTCGCCCGTGCTGGCCAGCGCCGTATTGGTGAGCGCCTCCATCAGGATTTGCCCCTGAATCGACAGGTTGGAGCGCGCCTCAATCGCGGCGACGGCCCCTGCCCCCTGACTCAGGCTGGAGGTATCAACAATCGAGCGATCCTCGGTCAGGCTGGTTTCCTTGGAGATTTCGGTCAGGATATTCACAATGGGCGACGTTGGCCCGCTGAGCACATTGGTGACCTCGACCGCATGGCTGAGGGATTCCATCGGGATGATGTCAATGTCGCCCAGGATCTGATCATAGCGAGAGATGAAATCACTATAGTAGAGATCCAGCACATCGCGGCTGAGCTGAAGCAGAGCGGCCTCGGATTGGATATCCGCGCCGCGCTCGCCCAGCACCCAGGCCTCGCGCTGTACGCGCTCGGCGACACTGACGGCCTCTGGCAGGAAGACATTGTTGAACCCGTCATAGGTAAAGATGCCTTCGACGCCTTCGTTCAGCGGTTTGCCCGAAGAGCGGACCAGAACACGGGCGACGGCGGGGCCGCCGGCCTCGGTCAGGCGCCATTTGGGCAGGGCGGTTGCCTTGGCCGAGTTGATGATACCGGTATAGACGCGCTGAGACAGCGGCAGTTCGGTCAGCAGGCCCTGTACCTGTTCCACCAGCGGGCCGTTCAACGACACCTCTTGCATGGGTGCTGCCAGCAGCGCGTCCAGATGGGTGGCCAGATCAGCGCGCAGATCGCGACGGGCGATGCCCGCATAGGCGACTTCCCAATCTATGTTCATCCACTCTTTGACCAGGTCCGTGTTGAGCGGCCCCTGGGATCCGAGCATCAGGTAGATCTTGAGCGCCTCATACAGCAGGTCCGGGTTGTTCATATTGGCTGTCATCTGCTCTTCGAGGCGGAGCAGCAGGCGCGGCAGGAAACGTTGGTTGAGCGCGGCGCGGTAGGTTTGCGCGGCTTGTGTGCCGATCACTTCGCCCTGGTAGAGACCATATGTGATCTTACGCTCTGGATCCGGTTCATTCACGGCCGGGTTGCCGGGCAGGTCGCGCAGATTGTTGAGGGCGGCGACAACCGGCACCAGATCGGTGTCACCGATCGGGCTGCCGGGGATGGACGCGGTGGCGGCCTGGTAGAGCCCCACTTTCTGCTCTGCCTCGGCGATCATCTGGGTGTTGCCCAGATAGCTGCGCACCCATAGAGCCCCCATCCCGCAAGCCGCCAGAATCGTAGCGGCAATCGCCACGCGGCGGGCCCAGCGATAGCGGCGTTCAACCTTGTCGTCGGCAGAGACCAGCCCCGCCTCGGGAAAGATGACGTCTTCGAAGAGTTTGGTCAGGAAGAACGAGCGCCCGGTGCCCTGCCCCGAGCCGATGGCCTGACGGCCAATGCCAAAGGTTTGGGCCATATTCAGCATCAGCCGGTCAATTGGCGTGCCTTCCTGCGTCCCCGAGGTGAAATACACACCCCGCAGCAGGTGACGTTTGTCAAAGGCGCTGTCCTGGAAAATCTCGATCAGGAAATCCTTGGCCACGCTGCGCATGGTCGCGGTTTGCTGAGGGAAGCCTGCCACCAGCGCGCGGCGCTGCGGGTCGGTTTCCGACTGCATCTTTTCCAGCGACTGGGCGTTCAGCTGTCCCAGCAAGGTGCCAAACTCGGAATCAAAGTGGCCCAATGCGCCGTCTTCGCCCTTGCTGGCATCCAGCGGCAGGGTAAAGCCCCAGACCTGTTCGCGGCCTTCCTTGCCCAGGTCTTCGTAGAATTCATTGAAGCCTGCGATCAGGTCGGCCTTGGTGAACAGGATGTAAACCGGGAAGCGCACGCCGAGTTTTTCACGCAATTCATTCAGGCGGCGGCGGATGGCCTGGCCATGCGCCTTTTGGGTCAGCTCGTCCTGCAAGGACAGATCGCTGAGGCTGATTGCAACCAGCGCGCCGTTGACCGGCTGGCGCGGGCGGTGCTTTTTCATCAGGCCAAGGAAACCGTGCCAGGCCTTGTTGTCTGCCTCGGCATCGCTTTCCTGGGTGGTGTAGCGACCGGCTGTATCAATCAGCACCGCTTCGTTGGTGAACCACCAATCGCAATTTCGCGTCCCGCCAACGCCGCCGATCGCGGCCTTGCCCAGCTTGTCAGCCAGAGGGAATTGCAGGCCGGAATTGACAATCGCCGTCGTCTTGCCCGCGCCGGGCGGGCCGATAATAACGTACCAGGGCAATTCGTAAAGATGCCGGCGCCCGCGTTTGGTTTTACGCAAAGCGTTGAGCGCATCCTTGAATTTGCCTTTCAACTCGGACAATTCAGCCGCAACTGCGACGTCTTCTTCGCTCTCGACCGCCTCGGCCATATCTTCGGCCAGGTCCTTGTCGCGCCGACCCCGGCTGAGGGCGACGATCAGCATGATGACCGCAAAGATCACGATGATAACGGCAATGATCAGCGCGCGCACGATCATCTTGTCAAAAGGGCGCCACTCTTCAGAGCCGATGAGCGGGCCGAAATACCAAACACTGAACGACAGGATCAACGCAACCAGGGTCAGGATGAAGTAGATTGATCGAAACAGCGGAAAGACGAATCTGCGCAGGATCATCGTTCTTTCTCCTCTTGGACCAACATCACCTCGATGCGGCGGTTTGCGGCGCGACCGGCTTTGGTCCCGTTGTCCGCAATTGGTTCTTTGTCAGCACGCCCTTCGGCGGTCAGGCGGTCGGGGTCTTCCATGACGCGAGCCATGCCGGCCATGACCGATTTGGCCCGGGCCAAGGACAGGGCCATGTTGGATGGGAAGCGCGAGGACCGGATCGGAATATTGTCGGAATGGCCGACCACGATGACCGGGCCCGGTTCGTCGTTGAGCGCCTGGGCGACCCGGTCAACCGGATCGACAAAGGAATCGGTCAGTTGATCAGAGCCAGAGCCGAACATGCCGCTGCCTTTGATGCGGATGATCAGAGTGTTGCCCTTGCGGAAAACCTCGACAGTGCCGTCGTCGATCTGCGGCTGAAGGAAGCCGGACACTTTTTCGATCTGTTGTTCCACCGTAGGCGGCGGCGGCGGAGGCGGCGGCGGCGGCGCGCGGCGCTCCAGCTCGGCCGGGGCGCCGATGTCGATGATCGACAGCTGCCCGACCAGACGTTCGGTGTTGTTGGACAAAAACCAGGACAGGCCCATGAACTGGAACACCAGCAAGGCCACGGTTGCCCCGATAGCGATCCAGACAACGCGCCAGAAGCTGAGCGCCTTGAACGGCTTTTTCACGCCCTGCCAATGGGGCGACAGATCCCATTCCAGCGGCCCACGCTGAGCGCGGATGATGCGCGCCAGGCCATTGCGGATCTGAAGGTGTTTCTCGCCGCCGCCCTGTTCGACGCGCAGGCGGCCCTCGAATCCCAGTGACAGGCACATGTAGATGAATTCGAGCATGTCGATATTGGTGCCCGGATCCTTTTCCAGCCGAGCCAGAAGATCGTAAAACCGGTCACCGCCCACCGTTTCGCGGTGGAAGGTGCCGACCATGGATTGCAGACCCCAGGAAGATTGGCTGCCCCAGGGTGTGTTCAGCACCACATCGTCAATCGTTGCGCACATGGCATAGCGCGCGATCTTGACGGTTTGAGCGGCGATGCCAGCCTGAAGCGCGCGGTTTTCAAAGGCGCGCACCTCGGCCACCACGCTTTGGCGCAATTTGTCCGGGTCCATATGCTGGGCCCGGTTGCGGATGCGGGAGATCAGGGAAAACAGCGTCGTCGCGCAGGCGGTCAGCTGGTTCATGCCCGTCATGGCCATTGCGGCAGAGACTTCGTTGGGTTGCGCGCGCCCGGGGCGCGGGGCTGCGGCATGGGCCACCCCAAAGGAATCTCCCCCGGATGCCTGCATCGGATCAGCCATCGGAGGCGACATCGGCGACGGCGCATTGCGACGCCCGCCCGGATTGGGTCGGATCACCGTTTTTTCGGTGTCATCCGGTTCCGCAAAAGGGTCCTGATCAGACATCGCCGATTTCCTTTAGTTGTTCCGGATGGCCCACAGTTCCATTTTCAGGCCGGGATAGTTGCCTGAAACATGAACCGCGATGCCGCCAGAGGTGGTCATCTTGCCCCAGTATGGGCTGTCGGAGTCGAGTTCCAAATACACGACGCCGGCATGATACGGGATCTGCCGGGGTGCGACCGGCAAGGGGCGCAGCGTGATGCCCGGCAGGGCCGAGTTCACAAGCTGGCGGATTTCCTCGACCGGGCCGATCTTGGACTGGCCCGAGAAGTGACGCCGCACGTCCTCGGACGGGATATCCGCATTCACCGCCAGCACGAAACCGGCATTGCCGATGAGTTTGCGGTCGGCAATGACACCCACGCTGATGCCGTATTTGCGCTCTTCCAGCGGGATCTTGATCGCAGTCTGCTCCAGAACCGAGCTGAGATACTGGCGCAGGCTGCGCATGACCGGGGCAAAGGTGCTGGTCAGGTCGTCATGGGTGTAGGGCGGAAATTCGGGCGGGCGTTTTTCGGGCGTCATGAAGACGGAAAGTTCGCCGGCCATGCTGACGCAGATGCGATAGGCGTCTTCGGGGTGCAGGTTCTGGATCTGGGTCAGGTGGCGCACCAATGGGATGGCGCGGTTGATCACCGTCAGCAGCACGAAATCCGAGACCTCGGCCACCCCACGTGCCGCGCCGCCTTCGGACAGGCGACCGGCCAGGGCCTGCATCCGATGGGCCAGCAACCCGTCCAGTTCGCGCATGAACCCGTCAAGCGGCGACGCCACGCGCAGATCAATACAAGTGGGTATAAAGGCCTGATCCAGAACAATTTCCTTGTCCGGGCGCACCTCGATCACTCGGGCAATGGGAATGGCGAGCCGGTCAGAGAGGTCATCGACCTGCAACGCGAATTGCAGCCGCATCTTGCCCACACCCAGCGTGACGGGCTTGCGCTCGCGGCTCATTGTGTCGGTCACTTCGACCTCTCCGGGGCGCAAGCGGCTGGCAGAGAGTTCGGCCCCCGTCAGGTCAACCTCTGCGGCCCCCTGGCGGCGCTGGGGCACGGTCAGGTAGATGATGCAGTCCTTGATCGTTTCGGGCACCTCGAGGGCCGGGGGATGATCCTCGGCCATAGGCACGCGAAAGATGGTTCCGTCCTGGGTCAGCCCGATGGCGGATTTGATCGCAAATTGTCCAATCTTGAGGACATCATAGTCGATCTCCAACTCGCTCACGCCCCAGGCATAGGGGCGCATGTGCCGCGCCAGACCCGAGATCAACGCCTCGGTATAGCGATCGGCCTGCTGAAAATGATGAGGCTGCAAAAACAGCCCTTCCGTCCAAAGCACCTTGTTGTCCCAGGACACCCTATTCTCCTCGTTTTGCCCGATAGGGCAGTCTTATTTCGTTTTCAGCTTGTTCAGCTGGTCCTGATAGGCGCGGGCAAATTCGCGGCTGAACAGGTCGTGGAAATCGTTTTCTGCCTGATCTGAAATCTGAGCATACATTTTTTCGTAAACTTCCCAATAGCGCGCTTTCTTGCCCTTAAAGAGGCTGCCCAATGCGCCACTGGTTTCAATTTGACCCGACAATTCTGCCGGATCCAGCTTGGCCAGGACGCCTTTCAATGCGGCCTCCATCCCGGTCACCATGGCGACCTCGTGAGCCTTGATGTCTTCGAGCGCCTCTTCGGCTGCGGTTTCCGGGCTCAAATACCCTTTCGTCGCGGGGCGCACCATGGCCTCGATCGCCTGTTCCGGGCTGATCGAAAACTTGAGTGGGTTGTTTCCTCCGGCCCCGATCATGGTCTGTTCGATCCGAAACTCGCTCTTGATCGACGTTCGGGTCATCAGAATTTCACGCAGGCCGACGACGAGTGTTTTCATGATCCGGCCCATGCGGGCCATGGTTTTGGTCAGCTCGTCATCTTCTATTTTCAGGTCTTCACTGCCGACGCTGGTCAAGAATGCGCGCGCGGCCTCGCTGGGGCCTGAGGGTGCTGGCGGCGTTTCCGGCGCAGCGGGTTCGGTGGCGGCAACCGGGGCTGGCTGAGGCGTGGCAGGCTGAGGCGTGGCAGGCTGTTCAGCGGCCGTTGGTATCAGCGTTTCATCGGGGATCGGTGCCGCTGGCGTCTGTGTTGGCGTTTCTGTGGCTGGGCCCAGAATATCGTTCAGCGGATCGTCATCCTCCGGGATTGCCACCGCCGGAGGAGACGCCGCCGGCGCCGCGGCCAAAGGATCAGGTGCCAGCGGATCTGTGGCCAGTGGATCTGTTGCCAGTGGATCTGGGCTCAAGGGGTCGAGACTTAGGGGATCTGGCATCAGCGGGTCAGGTGCTGCCGATGGTTCCGACGGGGTCGGGGCCAGAAGGTCATCCCAATCGTCCGGAATCAGGCTGCGGGACGCGGTTTGTGATGAGAAACTGTCGGTGGCCGAGGCGTTGTGCATCGGCAGGCTGCTGCCCTGGCCCTCCAGCTCTTCATTGGGTTTGGCGAAAAACGGATCATGTTCGTCACCCAAAGGGGGCAGCAATTCGTCAATCGGATCGACCGGGTTCAACTGTGATGGTCCGGTGGGTGCGTTGCCGCCCCCCAACAGGTCATCCAGAAAATCACCGCCCGGGCCGACATCATCCAACAGTTTCATCGGATCGGGCGCATGTTCGGCCAAGCCCGGCGACAGCGGGTCCATCGCCGCCGGAGCCAGCAGAATATCTGCCGGGTTTACCGCACCAGAGCCGATTTCAACGATCAATTCGTAGGGGCCAGCCGTCAGGACATCACCATTGTTGAGCGGTGTGGGCGTCGGGCCCAGCGGGATCTTGGAATAGTTCAGAAAAGTGCCGTTGGTCGACAGATCGACGACCATCACATTGCCGTTGTGGTCTTCGATGACAAAGTGATTTTTAGACAGAACGCGGTCAGGGTCAGGCAGGACCAGATCATTGACCGGACCACGCCCCGCCGTCAGGCTGCCGCCTTGCATTTGAATCGGGCCAGCCTGACCTGGCACAGCCCCAGAACTCTGGAATTTCAGGATAACGGACATGTCTGCGGCTTACCCCCCCGTCAGACCGAGTGGCCGGACCGGCGCTTTTGCGCGTCGGTCCTCAATCAGAACGCCATCTGAACCATACAGGTCATGGCCCGGATGCGTCGCACTGTTTGTGCGCGTGCCTCTGGTGCAAGCCTGCCGGCTGTTCATGCGCTCTCCTCCGTCAGCGGATCATCCACAACGACCCTGCCATTGCCACCCCGGGCGATGTCAAGCGCACGGTCAATCAACAATTGCATGTGGACTTCGAACTTATCAGATAGCTCGTTCAAAGCCACCAGATTCATCGCAAAAGCCGCGGCTTCTGATGCACCGGCGGGCGCGGGATGCTGTGCCAGATCACCCGGGCCCAATTGACCGTTGGCATAGAGCGCGGAAACCGCGCAATGGGTCGTGTCATCATCCACATAGGCGTGATCCAGCGCGCTCGAAACGATGTTGAGGTTTTCATCGGTGGTCTGAAACACCCATGCCTCTGCGGCCGATAATGGTGCCGGATCCTTGTCTGATTTCGGCCCGATGAAATCGCGTGCCGCCAGACAGGCCCACCAAACCCGTTCGCGCCCGGGCAACAGGGTTGCAATGGACATCAGCAGATCAACCCAGGCTTCTTTTTCCTCAAGCTCGGCCAGGGCAACCTCTGCCTTGGCGCTGGCAGGGCAATCCAGCTGTGTTTTGATGTGAATATTGGCCTGCGCCATCACCTTAGCGAATGGTTCTGACGGAAGCTTCACGAGACCTTGGTAACGTTTGTTCATGTCGATACCCTAGTTAATCATCGTGACGCCACCTTTAAGGGTCAACATAGCGTCGCCCTTAACGGTGGTCATTGGAGATTTCACTTCGGTCATGGCCGTAGCCTTTACGTTGATCATGATCCCTTCGATCGTGACCCCAGAAGGATCCAGGGTGATCTTGCTTGTTCCGACTTTCAGTTCGATCTTCTGCAAGGCCTCCATCGAGATCTGGCCCAAAGAGGCCTCGACCGTGATATTGCCCATCTTTACCGTATTTGAATAGTTGCCCATGGACACGGTATTGGTCTGATTCCCGGTCTTGACGGTGTTTTCCTGATTGCCCGTCTTCACCGTCGTGGCCATGTTGCCGGTATTCACTGTCGTGGTCAGATTGCCGGTCTTGACCGTGGTCGTGTCATTGCCGGTAATGGTTTTGGTGTGCTTCCCCTCGACGGTCTGGGTCTTGTCCTTCTTGATTTTAATCGTCTCGCTACCGGTTTCGATGGTTCGAAACTTGTCCCCATCTGTAATGGTTTCGCTGACGTTCTGCTTTACCACTGTGCTGATCGAAAAACCTTCATGCGTATCGGCCTCGGCCAATTCGTCAAATCCGACCGTGATCGTGGCGCGGTCCTTGATCAGAAACTCGTGATCCTTCTGCGCCTGCATGCGCAGCAGCTCTGCATCCTTTTTGTCTTCGAACATCAGTTCGTTGAAGTTCTGGGTCACGGACCCGCCCTTGGAACTCAGCGTCTTGATGCCTGACTGGGTCTTGTTGGCGGGCAGGTCGTAAGGATGCATGTTGTCCCCGTTGTACAACATGCCGGTGCAAACCGGCCTGTCGGGGTCACCCTCTTCGAATTGAATGACCACCTCCTGGCCAATTCTGGGGATGTGGACCATGCCCCATTTCGCACCGGCCCAGGGCGTGACCACACGCACCCAACAGGAAGCGGTTTCATCTTTCTCGTTCAGCCTGTCCCAGTGAAACAGAACCTTGATGCGGCCATTTTCGTCTGTGTAGATTTCTTCGCCGCTGGGGCCGACGACAAGCGCGGTCTGAATGCCCGGCACGCTTGGCCGTTGGGTTTTCCGACGAGAGCGATATTGAACCGTTTTCAGGATCGCCTTGAAGCTACATCTGTAGACCGCGTCATCGCCCGAGTTGTACTGGAAATGCCGCCCGTCGTTCGCCATGATCCGGTGACTGGCTTGTGTCACCAGATACTCTTTCTTGTTGGCAGAGCTATCCGGGTGATTGTCGAGCTTGAAGGTTTGACCGATACCCATCATGCGCGCGCCGGTTTCCCCTTGCCATACCTCATGCTCGGCCACATGGGCCTCCATGCGATATTTGGCCAGGTCATCGCCCCAAGAGGACACGTGTTCCCCCAGATCGACCTGTCTGCCAGGGTGGTCATAAATTTCATTGGTTTTATAATTATGCTTACCCTTGGGGATGATGGAGGTATTGGTCACGTCCACCTGGGGCGTGATATAGGCATAGTCGTTTAGCTTGACCTCACCTGGGATCACCTTTTCATGGCGGGCCCAACTGGTGATCTGATCATCGCTGGCGCCGCCGATGCTGTCACCGGCCCAGAACTCAATCGTGCTGTAGAGCGGAATTGCCTGGTGCGCGCCGGCTCCATCGCCCAGTTTCATGGACTTTGGTTCTTTTTCGTTAACGGCAAAGGGGAAAAAATAGTAAATCCCCTCTTCCTCCATCAACCGCGAGACGAAGTCGAAGTCTGATTCACGGTACTGAACGCAATATGTTCGCTTTGCGAAAGTTCCGGACAGCGAGAGGGCAAAATCAGACAGGTCTGCCTCTCCTAGAACCTCGGAGATTATGTCCTTGGCACTCTTGTCCTGGAAAATCCGGGTGTTCACCTTGCGTGTCATCAGCCAGGGCCAGGGGCGAACCTCGGCCCAGACATCTGTTGTGTTGCCTTCGATTTCGGTCCGGGCGGAAATACATATGCCGGAAAAGGACCGCCCTTTGTCCCGTTGCGCCTCGACATGTACGCTGATGACTTCGCCGACAAACGTGTCTGGCGTGATCTTGGCATCTACGTTGAAATAGACCGTCATCCGGGTGAGTTCACCCAACTCTTCTTCGACTTCGGCCGTGTGCAGCGTGAGAATTTTGCCAGACGCGCCCGATGCCGCCGACGACATCCACGCCGGAACGTTATCCCTTGGCCTGCTATTGAACATGTGCCGCCCTCCCGAGCAGGAATGCAATAATCGCATTCGCTAATAATATGGTTCTCAAATCAGTCACTATAAATCCTCCAGCAAAGCAGCCAGATCGGCGTCAATATCGCCGTCATCCGAACCGTCACCGTCATCTGAGTCGCCGAAACCGGCCAACAGATAGTCAAGATCGCCAAGGTCGTCATCATCGGAATCGCCGCCCAGATCACCGAGCAGATCATCCAAATCATCATCGCCACCGGAATCGCCCATCAATGCGTCCAGATCATCATCATCGTCGTCGTCACCAGAGGCCGCGGCGGGGGCCGGACGTTCTGGAGGTGGCGAGGGTGGCGGCGGTTCCACCCCGGTCCAGCGGCCGCGCAATTGTTCACCACCCAGGGCGTTGAAGGATGCCAGCCGCACTTCGTCGCGGCCCTTGATCGAGACCAGCGGCATCAGCCCGCGGGCCATCACTTTCTCCAGGCTGTCCAGCGTCAAATTGCGTTCCGTACAGGGCAACGCAACCTGATCACCGTAGCGATCCAGCACATAGTGATAAGGCATTTCGCCCAATGACATGACCGACCCCAGCTGCATCGACAACCCGTTCTGGCGGAACGAACGCGCCAGCAAGATCGCGACCATCACGGCGGGGTTGGCCCAGAGCATCCCCTTGAGCCCCTCTTTCATGGTGAATTCTTCGAAATCGAATTCGTAGCAAGGCTCGGTCTTGGCACCATAAGGGCGCCGCAGCAGGAACCGGGGCGTGGCCAGGCCCAGATACGCCGCCTCGGGCATTTTGCGCAGCGCATCCCAAGAGGTGGCCGTCAGCGGGTGGCGGTCTGCCTTGTCCGTGTCCAGCGTACCGGCGGACAGGGCCGTCACGAATGGCGCGTCGATATGGGCCGAAACCCGGGCAATCCGCCCCAACAGCTCTGCATGGGGCGGGGTTTCTTCGAAACTGTAGAGCCCGATCATCGCCGAATAACCGCCACGCCCGTTTTCTTCGTCCAGCGGGTCTTCGGTCAGCAGGCGCACCAGGCCGCTATTGGACAGATCATCCGCCGCCGCCAGATCGGCCGCGATTTCCTCGGCCGAGATGTCGTACAGCATCACGTCCAGTGAATCGTCGGTTTCGATGGAGCGCGCGATCAGGTCGATAGAGCGCCACTGTGCCTCGACAGACTGGAACTCCGGATGATGCAGCAACATCCGCATCGCGGCGGACAGGGCCTCTTCGACGGCGGCCTGCATGGCCACGGTATCGGCATCCGGCACCGCGCGTACATGCGGGCCGACGACGCGGGCCAGCAATTCATCCAGGGGGCCCGGTTCCGTCAGCTGCCCCGAGGTGTCCCCGATCAGCTTTTGAAAATCGCTGAGCTTGAGGTTGGCCGGGACCGCATTGCCGCTGGAGGTTTGACGCGGGGGCGTGATCGGCGTGCCATGCGCTTCGCCCCATACCTTCAGCGTGCGCGCGGCATGGGCTGCGGTGCTGCCGCTGCTCAACTGACGTTTCAGGCCAACCAGTTCGGAAAACAGCTCAACGTTTTCAAACAGCTCGTCCGGGTGCAGGTCGTCCAGCTCGTTCAGCTCGACGGCCATGCCAGCGCCATCCTTGCCCAGCGGCAGGACCAGCCGGGTGGCAAACCCCGAGATGACATCTTCGACGGTATCCGGGTCCAGCAGGATGGCCCGGCGCTGTGCCAAAGCGTCACCGGTTTCCATTTCGCCCTTGGCCGCCCGCCCCGAGAAATCGCCCATGATCGCCAGCCGGAACCGGTGGCGCCCAGAGACATGAGCCGCCGGTCTGGCCGCGCTCATAGAGCCGAAAGACAGTCCGAAATCCACCTTCTGTCGCGCTGGCGCCGCAGCCTTGCCCTGGGCCGGTTTGGCGGCTGCAGGAGGGGCATCGCTGGCGGCCGGGGCGGTGTCGCTGGGGTCAGTGTCTGACAAGAGATCCTCCAGATCATCATCGCCCGATGGGGCGTCATTATCTCCGAGATCCGCAAGCAGATCATCCAGATCGGCGCTAGAGTCGTCGTCATCGTCCAGCCCACTCAGCAGGTCATCCAGATCGGAGGTTGAATCGCCGCCGTCATCATCCAGACCGCCCAACAGGTCGTCCAGATCCGAGGTTGAGTCACCGCCGTCATCATCCAGACCGCCCAGCAGATCGTCCAGGTCATCTCCGTCCGAAGCAGCCTCCGCAGGGGCATCATCGGGCTCGTCGAGGTCGCCCAACAACGCATCCAAGTCATCCAGATCGTCGGCGACCTCCGCAGTCTCTGGCGCGTCATCGTCCAGACCGCCCAGCAGGGCGTCCAGATCATCTCCATCAGAAGCAGCCTCTGCAGGGGCATCATCGGGCTCGTCGAGGTCGCCCAGCAACGCATCCAAGTCATCCAGATCGTCGGACACTTCTGCAGTCTCTGGCGCGTCATCGTCCAGACCGCCCAGCAGGGCGTCCAGATCATCTCCATCAGAAGCAGCCTCCGCAGGGGCATCATCGGGCTCATCAAGGTCGCCCAACAACGCATCCAGATCATCCAGATCGTCGGACACTTCCGCAACCTCTGGCGTGTCATCGTCCAGACCACCCAGCAGATCGTCCAGATCATCTCCGTCAGAAGCAGCCTCCGCAGGGACATCATCGGGCTCGTCGAGGTCGCCCAGCAACGCATCCAAGTCATCCAGATCGTCGGACACTTCCGCAGTCTCTGACGCGTCATCGTCCAGACCGCCCAGCAGATCGTCCAGATCATCTCCGTCAGAAGCAGCCTCTGCGGGGACATCGTCGGGCTCGAGGTCGCCCAACAACGCGTCCAAGTCATCCAGATCTTCGGACACTTCCGTAGTCTCTGGCGCGTCATCGTCCAGACCGCCCAGCAGATCGTCCAGATCATCTCCGTCAGAAGCAGCCTCCGCAGGGGCATCATCGGGCTCGTCGAGGTCGCCCAACAACGCGTCCAGATCATCCAGATCGTCGGACACATCCGCAGTCTCTGACGCGTCATCGTCCAGACCGCCCAGCAGGGCGTCCAGGTCGTCCGCCTCTAAACTCGAGTCGTCTTCTCCCTGGACCAACCCACCCAGAACATCCGCTGTAGCGTCGTCATCCTCCAGCTCGCCTTCTGGCGCATCCTCCAGCAAACCGTCCAATAGGGCGTCCATATCGTCGTCGGCGGTGTCAGTCTCGACCGGCGCTTCGGCAGCCAAGCCATCCAGCAAAGCTGCGGTGTCGTCATCCTCTGTGTCTTCGGACACCTCAATGGCCGCGAGGTCGCCCAGTAGGGCGGCGGTGCTATCCTCTGCCTCCTCAGGCACTTCGATCTCGGCGAGGCCGTCCAGGACATCTGCTGATGTGTCTTCGACCTCGTCGATCTCCGGCGCTGAAGCAGCCAGGTCACCGAGCAAAGCGTCGGTGTTCTCCTCGGCCTCCTCGGGCACTTCGATTTCGGCGAGGCCGCCCAGGACATCCGCTGATGTGTCTTCGACCTCCTCAACCTCAGGCGCAGAGGCCGCCAGGTCACCGAGCAAGGCGGCGGTGTTATCGTCCGCCTCTTCCGCCAATTCGATTTCAGCAAGGCCATCCAGGACGTCCACCGATGTGTCCGCGACCTCCTCAACCTCGGGCGCAGAGGCCGCTAGGTCGCCCAGTAGGGCGGCGGTGCTATCCTCTGCCTCCTCAGGCACTTCGATCTCGGCAAGGCCATCCAGGACGTCCGCCGATGTGTCCGCGACCTCCTCGATCTCCGGCGCAGAGGCCGCCAGGTCTCCGAGCAGGTCGTCGGTGTCATCTTCCGCATCTTCCGGCACTTCAAACTCGGCAAGGCCGTCCAGAACATCCGCTGATGTGTCCGCGACCTCCTCGACCTCGGGCGCAGAGGCCGCTAGGTCACCGAGCAAGGCGTCGGTGTTGTCCTCCGCCTCCTCAGGCACTTCGATCTCAGCGAGGCCGTCCAGAACGTCCGTTGATGTGTCCGCGACCTCCTCAACTTCGGGCGCTGAAGCGGCTAGGTCGCCAAGCAAAGCGTCGGTGTTGTCCTCGGCCTCCTCGGGCACTTCAATCTCGGCGAGGCCGTCCAGGACATCCGCTGATGTGTCCGCGACCTCCTCAACCTCGGGCGCAGAAGCCGCCAGGTCGCCCAGCAAAGCGTCGGTGTTTTCCTCGGCCTCCTCGGGCACTTCAATCCCGGCGAGGCCGTCCAGGACATCTGCTGATGTGTCCGCGACCTCCTCAACCTCAGGCGCAGAGGCGGCGAGGTCACCGAGCAAGGCGTCGGTGTTGTCCTCCACCTCCTCGGGCACTTCCATGGCTGCGAGGCCGTCCAGGACATCTGCTGATGTGTCTGCGACCTCCTCAACCCCGGGCGCAGAGGCGGCGAGGTCACCGAGCAAGGCGTCGGTGTTGTCCTCCACCTCCTCGGGCACTTCCATGGCTGCGAGGCCGTCCAGGACATCTGCTGATGTGTCCGCGACCTCCTCAACCTCGGGCGCAGAGGCGGCGAGGTCACCGAGCAAGGCGTCGGTGTTGTCCTCCACCTCCTCGGGCACTTCGATGGCTGCGAGGCCGTCCAGGACATCTGCTGATGTGTCTGCGACCTCCTCAACCTCGGGCGCAGCCGCCGCTAGGTCACCGAGCAAAGCGTCGGTGTTGTCCTCCGCCTCCTCGGGCACTTCGATCTCGGCGAGGCCGTCTAGAACGTCAGCTGATGTGTCTTCGACCTCCTCAACCTCGGGCGCAGCCGCCGCTAGGTCACCGAGCAAAGCGTCGGTGTTGTCCTCGGCCTCCTCAGGCACTTCGATTTCAGCAAGGCCGTCCAGAACATCCGCTGATGTGTCCGCGACCTCCTCAACCTCGGGCGCAGAGGCCGCCAGGTCGCCGAGCAAGGCGGCGGTGTTGTCCTCCGCCTCCTCGGGCACTTCGATGGCTGCGAGGCCGTCCAGGACATCTGCTGATGTGTCTGCGACCTCCTCAACCTCAGGCGCAGAGGCCGCTAGGTCGCCCAGCAAGGCGTCGGTGTTGTCCTCCGCCTCCTCGGGCACTTCCATGGCTGCGAGACCGCCCAGAACATCCGCTGATGTGTCCGCGACCTCTTCGGCCTCGGGCGCAGCGGCGGCGAGGGTGCTCAGCAGCGCATCGGTCTGGTCTATGGGCGTCTCGGGCGTTTCGGGGGCTGGGGCGATCGTGCCCAGAATATCCGAAACATCCGGTTCCGCCGGGGTCTCTGGCACCGGTTGCGCGCGCAGGGCGTCCAGGGCAGAGGCCTGCGGATCGGCGGTCTCGGTCTCTGTGGGTGCCATGGCGCGCAGGGCGTCCAGCGCCGCAGTCTGGTCCGCGTCCTCGGTGCTGCCACCGAGTCCGCGCAGCAGGGCTGGTTGGGCCAGGATCTTTTCGATCAGCTCTTCTGCCCCGGTTTTCCCGTCCATATAGGCCAGCAGATTATTCAGCTGCGTGCGCGCCTCGAGCAGGGGACGCAGGCTGTCGACCTTGGAGGCGATGGCCGCCGGAGAGAAATCATCCATCGATTCGAAGGTCAGGTCGACAGAGAGGTTCCCCTCTCCGGTCAGGGTATTGGGGACAGTAAACGCGGCGCGCGGCTGCATTGCACGCATGCGGTCATCAAAGTTGTCGACGTCAATTTCCAGAAACTTGCGGTCGGCAATCGCGGGTTGAGGCGTCAGGCTTTTGCCCGCCAGATCAGACATGACCCCCATGACAAAAGGCAACTGAACCTTTTTCTCTGCCCCGTAAAGTTCCACATCATATTCGATCTGGACCCGTGGTGCCCGATTGCGCGCAATGAATTTCTGGGAGCTATCACTCACGTCGATCCTCCCTCAGAGCTATGATCTCTTCTCGCAACATTTTCAATTCTTCATGCATTTCGACAACGCGGGCGTCGACGACGTCGGTTTCTGATCTAATCAATTCTCTCAAATGTCCGAATTCGGCCTCGGCATCGGCCTCCACCGCGGCCTGCATGGTATTGACCAGCAAACCTATAAACAGGTTCAGAACAGAAAACGCCGTAATAACGATGAATGGAACAAAAAAGGCCCAGGCCTGTGGATGTTCCCTCATCACCGGGCGCACAATGCCCATGGACCAACTTTCCAACGTCATGATCTGGAACAGCGAGTACAAGGAGCGACCAAGCGTTCCGAACCATTCATCGAACCCAGGCCCGTACATCAATGTCGCCATGACCCCAAAGACATAAAAGATGATCGAGATCATGATGACGACGGCGCCCATGCCCGGCAATGCGTCCAGCAGGGCCTGAACCACCGCCCGCATCTGGGGAATGGCCGACAACAGGCGCATGGCCCGGATCACACGCAACCCCCGCAGCGCGGAAAGACCACCGCGATCCGGCATCAGACCCAAAGCGACCACAGCCAGGTCAAAAATGTTCCACGCGCTTTTGAAGAAACGCAAACGGTAGGCGAACAGCTTGATTCCCAGCTCCAAAACAAAAATGGACAGAATCACCCTGTCGAGCACCGACAGCACTGTTCCAAAATGTTCCGTGATTGACCGTGAGGTCGACAATCCCAACGTGATCGCGTTGAAAATGATGATCCCCATCACAATATTCGAAACGACCGGCCGCTCTATGAAATTGCGGGCGCGATCCTGAAGCGTGATATCCTCTGCGATGTCCGTCATGATCCGTCTTTTGTCAGCCTTTTCCCAAGTCTTACCTCTTGAGTTAGACGTGATCTAGAAGCTCTCGGTCAACCTCTACCATCAATGCAGTGCCGATATTCAGGACAGCATCGCCCGCTTTGGAGAAATCTCCGCCGGCCAGAGCGATGTCCGTCACCACCAGGCCCTTCTGAATCCACTTCCATTTCTTGGGCTGACAGGTCTCCAGTTCCTTGATCGCGGCGGCGGTTTGTTTTTGAAATGTCATGCCCTTGTTCACCTGCTCTTGCATGGTGATCACCTTGTCCATCAGCTTGCTGACGCTGGCCTGAAGCTTGTCCAACGCTTTGGACACTTTCTTGGACGCTTTGATTTCCGGTTGGCGGGACAATTTTTCCATATCTTTCAGAACCGCGGTCAGTTCCTTGGCCACTTTGTGCGACTGCACGTCGACGCCCTGCAACTTGGATTTATACTGATCGTTGTCGGATTTGACCGTAGAGATGGTCGGCAGGAAATCCGCTCCCAGCAACTGGTTGACCACAGCCTTGCCGGTGTCCTTGGCGCCAGACACTTCCTTTTTGTTGGCGTTGTAGGTTTTTTGGACGTTTTTCAGACCCTTGACGACCTTCGCCTGCATTTTGTCCGCGTCGATGGCCAATTTGTAGATCTTGGCCGCAGCGCCGACCAATCCCTTGATGATCCCATAGAGCCCGGCGACCAGGGCAAAGCCGGCGGACCCTACGGTTGAGGCAATTCCTGCCACGACCGACAGCCCGTCGATGGCCAAAGCGACGCCGGCCTTGACCTGATAGGTTTTGTAGTCTGCCTTGGTTTTGGCGACCTTGGCCCAGGCCAGTTCTGCGGCCTTTGCACCTTCCTTGGAGAAGATCTTCATCCGTTTCTTGGATTCTTTCAGGTAGTTTTCCGTGATCGCCTGGCGCTCGCTCTTTTTGTCGGTGCGCTGGATCGCTGCGTCGGCCTGGCGCAGGTCGATGACCATCGCGTTGACCAGGTCGTAGTATTTGGAAGAGGCGGCTTCGACCACCTTGGCCAGCAGCAGCGCGTCATCATCCAGTGCCATATAGGCATCCAGATCCAGATCCAGATAAACCGAGCACATCAGCTTGTTCTTTAACTTCAAACCCTTGGGTTTGCATTTGGTCATCAGTGTTTTGGCCAGATCGTTTTCAATCAAAACAGCTTTGGGCATGGATTCACTCCGCTTCACAAGGCGCGCTGGACGGGCCGCGCCACACCCTTTTGGGTCAGAACCGTGGTTCTTCCCCGTCGACCCGGGACGTGGGCCGGATGGTTGGGTCCCAATATGGACCCCGTCGAACGGCCCGCGAAAACGGGCACTCAAATCTTACGTTTTGAGCCCGACTTGCGCCGGGTTCCGGGCTCGGCCGCGATGCGAAATATGCATGCGATCGCCCCAGATATGCGGTGCCAGTCCGTGGCCAACATGAAATGCTGTGGCCGGTAAATTTGGCAGGCACCGACATTTTTGGTACCGACCGGCTGCTGCCAGATCCTCGCAATGGATAACGGTCAACTTCAGCAATTTGATGAACTTGGCCGTTGTTTTCGACAGAGCAGAACCGAACAACCCGGATCTGAACGTGCCTTGTTTTCAGCGCCGTCCTGCCAGAGGGTGAACGGATCCGCCAGAATACGCGGGTCCACCCTCCATTTTGCAGAAATCGGTCAGAGCCCAGCGATGGACCCCTTCGCTTTTGGTTTCTCCCAATGCGATGACAATGTTATGTTGCAACCCGTCATTTCGGATGAATTTCCTTGAACTCGTTAAGACACAAGGCGCCGAAAATGCGGCACCTGCGGTCAATCAAACCCATAGGTGAACTCTCCGTCTGTGACATCGATCACAACCTTCAGGATTTCCTCGCCTTCCAGCATCCTTTTCAGGAATTCGGCCGAAATATCTGGCAGCATGGTGTTGGTGACGATCGCATCAATCATGCGGCCGCCGCTCTCCAGCTCCTGACAGCGGTTGACGATTTCCTCGATCACGGCATCGGTGTATTCAAATGGCACGCCATGCGCCTCGGTGACGCGTTTCTTGATACGGCCAAGCTGCAATTTCGTGATTTCGGCGATCATATGCGGGCTTAGCGGATAGTAAGGGATTGTCACCAGACGGCCCAGCAAGGCCGGCGGGAACACCTTGAGCAACGGATCGCGCAGGGCCTTGGCGATGCCTTCGGGTTCGGGCATCAGCTCTGGGTCGGCGCACATATCCATGATCATTTCCGTGCCCACATTGGTGGTCAGCAGAATCAGCGTGTTCTTGAAGTCGATGACACGGCCTTCGCCATCCTCCATGACACCTTTGTCGAACACCTGGAAAAACACCTCGTGCACATCCGGGTGCGCCTTTTCGACTTCGTCCAGCAGAACCACGGAATAGGGTTTGCGCCGGACCGCCTCGGTCAGCACACCGCCTTCGCCATAGCCGACATATCCCGGAGGCGCGCCCTTGAGCGAGGACACGGTATGGGCCTCCTGGTATTCGGACATGTTGATGGTGATGACATTCTGTTCGCCGCCATACAGCACCTCGGCCAGGGCCAGCGCGGTTTCGGTTTTGCCGACACCGCTGGTACCGGCCAACATGAAGACGCCGATGGGTTTGGAGGGGTTGTCCAGCCCGGCCCGGCTGGTCTGAATCCGCTTGGCGATCATTTTCATCGCGTGATCCTGGCCGATCACACGTTTTGAAAGGTAATCCTCCAGATGCAGGATCGTCTCGATCTCGTCCTTGACCATGCGGCCGACGGGAATGCCGGTCCAGTCGCCAACGACGCTGGCAACGGCCTGATGATCCACAATCGGCAGGATCAGTGGGCTGTCGCCCTGAACTTCGATCAACTCGGCATTCTTGGCTTTGAGTTCATCCATCAGCGCCAGACGTTCCTCGGCAGTGAGCCCATCCGCGGTATCGCCGCCCTGATCCTCGCCTTCGGGCAAGCTGTCCACCGGATTGGCCCCTTCGCGCAGCTTGGCGCGCAGGTCCAGGATCGACTCGACCACGGCCTTTTCACGATCCCAGCGGGATTTCAGAACTGTCAGCCGCTCTTCTTCAGAGACCTTGGCCGCAGTGACCGCCTCGCGGCGGTCGCCCACATCATATCCGGCGGTTTCATCGCGGCCGATGATTTCCAGTTCCGTCGTCAATGCCTCGATCCGGCGCTGGCAATCGTCAACTTCGGCTGGAACGGCGTGCTGGCTGACCGCGACGCGGGCGCAGGCCGTATCCAGCAAGCTCACAGATTTGTCTGGCAGCTGCCGTGCAGGGATGTAGCGGGCCGAAAGAGTCACGGCGGCCTCGATCCCTTCGTCCAGAACCTGAACCTTGTGGTGCTTCTCTAGCATCGAGGCGATGCCCCGCATCATCAGCGTCGCCTTGGGGATGTCGGGTTCGTCCACCTGGACAACCTGGAACCGACGGGTCAGGGCCGGATCCTTTTCGATGTATTTCTTGTACTCGGCCCAGGTGGTCGCGCCGATGGTGCGCAAAGTGCCCCGTGCCAGAGCCGGTTTCAGCAGGTTGGCCGCATCACCGGTGCCCGCCGCGCCACCGGCGCCGACCAGCGTGTGGGTTTCGTCAACGAACATGACGATAGGCGTCTGGCTGGCCTGCACCTCGTCAATCACCTGACGCAGACGGTTTTCAAACTCGCCCTTCATGCTGGCGCCAGCCTGCAACAGGCCCACATCCAGCACCAGGAGCCGCACATTGCGCAACGCCGGCGGGACATCGCCACGGGCGATCCGCAGAGCAAAACCTTCGACGACGGCGGTTTTACCAACACCCGCCTCGCCTGTCAGGATCGGATTGTTCTGACGACGGCGCATCAGGACATCCACGATCTGGCGGATCTCTTCGTCGCGCCCGACGATTGGGTCAATCTCTCCGGCCTTGGCCTGGGCGGTCAGGTCGGTGCAATACTGCTCCAACGCTTCGTCGCCGCCCATCTGAGGGGACATCGCGCCGCTGGCTTCGCCCGGCTCTGCGCCGCCACCCACGTTGCTGCCATCTTGCGCGCCCAGCGTATCTTCGGGCGAGCCGTCTGTGGCCGCGCGGAAATTGTCGGCCAGGTCATCCGGGCCAATCTTGCCCAGTTCGGCGCACATGGTTTTCAGAATATTGCGCAGCGGCGGCGTCTTGAGCATGCCCAGCAGCAGATAGCCAGTGCGCACCTTGTTGTCGGAAAACAGCAACGAGCCCCAGACCCAGCCGCGCTCCATTGCGTCCATCAGATGTTCGGACAGATCCGAGATTGTCGTCGCCCCGCGTGGCAGCATGTCCAGCGAGCGCGTCATCTGGGTGGCAATCGCACCCGGGTCCAAATCGTAGTGCTGGATGATCCGGTGCAAATCGCTGTCCTGACCATTCAGGATCTGGTGCATCCAATGCGACACCTCAACATAGGGGTTGCCCCGCATCTTGCAGAACACCGTGGCGCTTTCAACGCCTTGGTATCCCAGTTTATTCAGCTTGCCGAAAAGGGCGACGCGGCTAATCTCGGTCATCTAAAATTCCTTCCTGTCCCAACGGCTCTTAGGCCGCCTGTTCTTGTGTTCCCAATTGCGGATAGAGAAAAAGATCCTCTGCATCCGGTCGCACATCGTCTGGGTCAGGACGGGTCCCGATCCAGCCAACGTGCCCTAATCTCACTGTCTTTCCCAAACTGGCGCGCGGCACGGCGTCTCCGGCCAGGATAAGGTTTACATCCCAATCCAACGCATCGCCCGCATAGCTGCGCACAATCGCCTGCAAACGCGCCAATGACGGGCTGCCGGGCAGCAGGCGCTGGTAGTCTTCCAAGTTCAGCGGACCGATACGAATGCGAAACTTGGCCGCCCTGCTCCAGACACGGTCGCCAATGCTGGTCGAGCCCCCCAGAGCAGCCGGACGTCCCAGCTCCCATTGGTCATCCGGTTCCAGTTGCAACCAGCAGCCGACAAATTGTTCAATCTCGACCGGTACGTTAAAGAATGTGGCCAGCATCGACACCAGCCCGTCCGCATTCTTGGGTCCCTGCCCCAGATGCCCCGCAAAGCTGAGCCGCATGAGATCGGGCATTTCATCCCGATTCTGCAATGCCGCAGCATTGTACCCGGCCAAAGAGGCCACCTTGCGCGCCAGCGGGTCATTGCCGCGATCAAAATTGGGCGCGGGTTGCCCGGCGGACCAGGCCCGATAGAGCAGGCTCATGAACCGATGCGTCAGCATATCGGCAAAGGCAACCAGGGTCTGGTCGCGCTGGTTGCGCATTCGGTCGCGCGCATATTCGGTCAGGTGCAGGGGCATTGGCCCATGCGGGCCGAAAAACCCGAAAAACCGATTGGTCAGCTTGTCCGGCTCGCCCGCCTTGCCGGGCTGGAAATCCGACAGCGTCGAGGGTGGAAAGGCCAGCTCTGGCAATTGACCCAGCCGCACAGGATCCTGCCGGGCGCGCAGGCTTTCGCCCAACCTGGGACTGTCAGAGTAATGCGCTTCGATAACGCGAAGGGCCTGAAAAACATGATGCTTCTCAGGTTCTTCGATCAACGCCTCAAAGAGGCTCAGATGATCCTTCCCAGGCCTCTTTCCGGTTTCCACCTGGCAATCTCCCCTCGATTTTGCGTCGCCAACACGGTTTCGGTAAAGCTGTTCATTGACGCATATCGCGAAAAGAATCGCTCCAGCACAGATGCCAAAGCATACACGCTGGTGCCCTCAAAAAAGCTTTCGTCAAATTCCAGGCGGATCTCCAGTCCGCGCACCGCCGTTGACAGAACTTCATCCGCCATGCGCCGCACGATCGGGCGGCTGGAAACGGCATTGATCCCCTCAAGTTGCTTTTCAACGACCCGGTCACCCAATGGCGCATAAAGCCCCAGCAATTCGCGCAAGGCCTCGGCCCCACGCCCACCGATGGTATCGCACAGCGACAGGTAATTCAGGCTGAGATGGCTGATCAGACGCCAGGCTGTTGCGCCCTGAGCCAGCGACGGATGCGGCCGCGTCGGCGAAACCGGCAAACGCACCGATTTGACCGGCCCACCCGAGGGCAGCTGAAACAGATTCTTGTCGCCAGTGGCCAGCAACATCGGCAAATCCCGATTGCTGCACAGGGCCTGGACCGCCAGTTGGTCCATCTTGGCCGGATACGGCGCCTCGGTGCGATCAACCAGCGACAGATATACTTCGGAACCGAGGTAGGACGTGCGCACGCCGCGCAAACGCTCTTTTTCGGACCGTTGGCGCATTCGGCGATGGATGGTGTAATAGGCCGGGTGCATTTCGCCGGCCGCCGTCAGATCGGTGGCGGAATAGAAGGGGCGGAAGGACACATCGTCTTCATCAGCGCCGGAAATGCCTGTCACGTCCGAGATGGAGTAAATCTCGAAATCCATAGACGCGGTCCGGTTTGGCACAACGTGGTGTTCGGTGTCCTTGGCCGTCACATGCACCCGGTCGCATCGTTTGGGAAACAGGTTCACCGCAGGCACTGTGTTCAGCGTGAACGCCTCGGGCGTGACAACGGCCTCCATCTCGGGGCTCCGCTCGTCCAGCAGGATGTAGATATCGACATCCCCGCCCGCCGCCTGTTTCAGGACCGGCTGCAAACCGGAGATCTGGGCAAAAAGGAACCGCTGCGGCATGGCGAAATACTCTTGCAGCAGCCGATAGCCGTCAAAGGATTGTGGCGGGCATGGCAACAACGCCTGATCTGCGGACAGGCCCAATTGCTCGATCTTGTCGTCGCCCAGCGAATGGGTCCAATCGGCCCGCCGGTCTGTCGAGCGGCCACACACACCGCAATTGCGCGTGCACAGCGCCTCGAGCAACAGCCAGGTATTGCCTGCCGCCGGGTTCAGGTAGATGGGCAGAGAGTCCATCGGCAGCTCTGCCATTGGCTCATTGTCTGTCCGACGCAACCGCAGGCGAATGCCAGCGCGCGCATTGCTTGTCCCGGACACGCCGGCGGCCACCAGTTCGCCCCGGCTGTCGATATACTCGGCCTCGCTCACTTCAAGCGGCCAAAGTGTCAAATCCGCCGAGGTCCGGAATTCACAAGGGGTCTGTTCGCCTTCCATCAAACGACTGCGCAGCGTGGTCCCCCGCTTGAGCAGGAAGCCTTCCTTGACGGCAGAGTTCGCCGGGTCAGGCTCCAGCGTTGCGATCATCATCGACGGCGTTGGCGCCAGGTAGTGAGGATAAACGATTTCCAGCAGGTTTGCCGTGAACGAGGGGAATTGCAGTTCCAATTCCAGCTGAACCCGCGCCGACAAAAAGGCAGAGCCTTGAATGAGACGTTCGACATAGGGGTCAAAAACCTCGACCCCCTCCATACCCAGTCGCGATGCGATCTTGGGGAAGGCATCGGCAAATTCGGCCCCCATATCCTGGAGGAAGGCCAGTTCGTTTTCGTAATGTCGCAGCAGGCGGGTATCCATGACTACATCCGCCTTTCCACGGCCACTTCGCCGGTGACAATATCAACGTTGGTGCGCAAATACAGTTCCAGCGGCACGGGTTGCGCCCACATATCCGCGACAATATCCAAGGCGACCGCATGCTCGCCCTTGGCCTCGTCCGGGCGCAACAACACCTCGACCGACCCCTCGATAATGCGCGGTTCATGCTGTGCAATCGCGGTTTCGATCGATCGGCGGATCAATTCAGCCTTTTGGGTGGTGGAATACTCGCCCGACACAACCTTGACCCCATAATTCAAAACGGATGCAGCCGCCCTGGGATATTCATCAGGGTCCAGGACACCTTCGAGGTTGGTGGTGTTCAAAAGCCAGCTCAGGTCGCGTTGCACGATGTCGCGCAAGCGTTGCAGGTCGATCACCCGGCTTTCGCGTGTTTCCTTTGGATTGCCCGGATCATCATCCGTCAGCCTGTCCAACAGGGACGGCTGAAGTCGTTCGACCAGCGTTTTGTCAGCCATCGTCGCCAGTATCCGCCGCTGCCTGCTCCGTCTCGGGCTCTGCCGCTGCGGTTGCATCGCCAATGGTCAGGTTGCGGATGTCCATCAGGCTGAAATCGTCCTGATCGGTGGTCAACAAACGCTGACCGACGCCGACAAATGTCTCGGCTCCGGCATCCATCCATTCGGTCTTGCGGGCCAACATGGCGGCATGGTCGCCAGATCCCGTCGTCCCGGCATAGCGGGTCGGGATCAACGCCACAACTTCACCCCCGGTTGCAACGGTCAGGGTGGCAGCAGTCCAGACCGCGTCGCGCAAGTCAGAGGGTTCTTCGCAAGCGAGGGACTGGATCTGATTGAAAGGCAGCCAGAAATAGCGCCCGTTCACAATGACTTCGAGGACAGGACCCAGGCGCATGTCTGCATCGGCAATCCACTCAAACGGTTTGCCGTCAATCATGCCAGAAGTGGCAGGTGCCGCCTCGAACGCGCGGGCCCGCACATCGGCGGCCTCGCTCACGCGACCGGCGCCCAGTGCTTTCTGCGCCTCGACCAGCAGAGCCAGCCATTCCTGCGGTTCGCCAAAGATGAGCGGCTCTTTCTCGCCCGAGAAAACCTTTTCGCGATACACTTCGCAAATGATCGCTTCGCGATAGGTCTGCGCCATGGTCGTGGCGCTTTCATCCAGTTCCGCGCTCACCTTGAGCTGCTGGATCGCACGGTTCCAGTCGCCGCGCACGCACAGTAACTGAAACAGAAAAATTCTTAGTTTGGCGTCAGCCGGATCTTTGCGGATCTTGTCCTGCAACGCGGCAAGCGTGGCATCAAGATCTCCAGATTTGAGGATTTCGTCCGGTGTCATTCCGCCTACTCCAAACATGAGAATGGCGGGCCGATAGAGACCGGCCCGCCAGGGTTGGATTAGCCGACTTCGCCGGTTTCCAGGTTCCAGATGAAGCTGTTTTCATCTTTCAAGGCACCGGTGTTGTAGTCAGCCAGCTTGTACTTGATCTCGATATGACGATAGGCAAGTGTCCAGTTTTCTTCTGGAATCTGCTCTTCGCCACCGTTGACCGTGTAGCTGTCGATCACTGCATGCTTGAGGATGAACGTCAGGTATGGCTCCATGCCATCCGACGCGCTGTCGCCCGAGCGGCAAAGCTCGATCTTGATTTCCTCACGCGATGTGCCGTTGGCAACCGCCGTCATCAGCTTGGCCGAAGCTTTGCTGAGTTCCGACGTCATTGTGATCTTGTTGAAGTTGGCGTTCGCATAACCACGCTGGGTTGTGCCCAGGTCGGTCATGTCCAGCGTCCGCTCTACACCCCAGTCCAGCGACTTGACTGCGATCCAATCCTTGTGGTTCTTTTCGCGTCCTTCGCCGGGAATGTCTTTGATAAAGCAGTAAATATTTTCCATGGGTTACCCTTTCGATTGTCTCGTTTCGCGAGTGGTCATGTTCTCAAATAGAGTGGAAGGCCACAAAATTATGCGCCCTTCTCGGACGGCAGTTTAGAAACTAGCCGCAAAGACACCGAAAGACCTTCCAACTGGTAATGTGGTCGCAGGAAGAACTTCGATGTGTAGTAGCCGGGGTTGCCTTCGACTTCTTCGACAACCACCTCCGCGTTCGCCAAAGGCTTGCGCGCTTTTTCAGACTCGGACGAAATATCCGCGTTGAAATCTACATACTGGTTAATCCAGTTTTGCAACCAAGATTGCATATCCTGGCGGCTCTTGAATGACCCGACTTTGTCACGGACCATACACTTCAGATAATGTCCAAAGCGACAGGTCGCAAAGAGGTACGGCAAACGCGCGGCCAGGTTGGCGTTGGCGGTTGCGTCCGGGTCATCATATTCGGCCGGGTTGTGCAGCGACTGAGCGCCAATAAACACAGCTTCGTCCGAATTCTTGCGGTGGATCAACGGCATCATGCCGTTTCTGGCCAGTTCCGCCTCGCGCCGGTCGCTGATCGCGATTTCGGTCGGGCATTTCTGGTCTACGCCACCATCGTCTGTTGGAAAGGTGTGGCTGGGCAGGTTCTGAACCGCACCGCCAGATTCAACGCCGCGAATCCGCGAACACCATCCATATTCCTTAAAGCTGCGGTTGATGTTAACCGCCATGCCATAGGCTGCGTTCACCCAGCCGTACTTCGAGCTGTCCGCGCCATCCGTGTCCTCTTCGAAGTCGAAGGCTTCGACAGGGTCGGTTTTGGATCCATACGGCAAACGCCCCAGGAACCGCGGCATCGCCATACCGACATACTTGGAATCTTCACTGTCCCGCAGGGAACGCCAGGACGCGTATTCCGGCGTCTGGAAGATCTTGGTCAAGTCGCGCGGGTTGGCCAGTTCGGACCAGCTGTCCATCTGGAACAGTGTCGGCTTGGCGCCCGTGATCAATGGGGCATGTGCCGCCGCAGCAATCTTGGACATTTCACCCAGCAGCTCGATATCCGGCGGGCTGTGGTCGAAGTGATAATCCGCCACCAGCGATCCATAAGGTTCGCCACCAAACTGGCCGAATTCTTCTTCGTACACTTTCTTGAAGATCGGCGACTGGTCCCAGGCGGTGCCTTTGAACTTGCGCAGGGTCTTGTGCATATCCTTTTTGGAGATGTTCATGACCCGGATTTTCAGCATCTCGTCGGTCTCGGTGTTGTTGACGAGGTAATGCAGACCGCGCCATGCGCTTTCCATCTGCTGAAAATCTTCGTGATGCAGGATCAGGTTGACCTGTTCCGTCAGCTTCTTGTCGATCTCGGCCACGATGCTTTCGATTGAACGCAATGCATCATTCGAGATCAGGTTGGTGTTTGCCAGCGCCTGCTCTGCCAGGGTCTTGACCGCCTGCTCCACAGCCGATTTGGCCTGATCGGATTTCGGGCGGAATTCCTTTTGCAGCAGCGCTTCGAATTCGGAGGACCCAAATACCGTCGCTTCACCGGCGGCTTGTCCCTGAAGTTCTTCTTCAGCCATCTCGTGCTCCTTACGCGTCGTCGTCGCCATCGGCCTGCGGTGCAGGCTGAGCGGCAAGTGTCTTGAGCAGGCTCGGATCCGACATGATCTTTGTGATCAGATCTTCGGCCCCGGTCTTGCCATCCATATATGTCATCAGGTTGCTCAGCTGCGTGCGCGCATCCAGCAATTCCTTGAGCGGTTCAACCTTTGCCGCGATGGCTGCGGGCGAAAAGTCATCCATGCTTTCAAACGTGATATCAACCGCCAGGTTGCCTTCGCCGGTCAATGTGTTCGGGACCGTGAATGCCGCCCGAGGCGCCATCGACTTCATACGGTCGTCGAAATTGTCGACGTCGATTTCCAGGAACTTACGGTCTGCGATCGCAGGCTGCGGCGCTTCGGATTTGCCGGCAAGGTCGCTCATCACCCCCATGACGAAAGGCAGCTGCACTTTCTTCTCGGCGCCGTAAAGCTCCACGTCATATTCGATCTGAACCCGCGGCGCCCTGTTGCGCGCTATGAATTTCTGTGAGCTGTCCGCCATCTTCGTAATGCTCCTATTTGAAGTCGTGTGATTGAATTACACGCCGTAACCTGGCCTGTATGTGGCAAATTTCACTTAAGCCAAAAAAACCAGGTCGGCACATCAGTAGTCTTCTATCCCGCCTACGGTCAGCACATTGGACAGACCTCCGGGCGCCATATCTTTCATGATTGTCATAAAATCTGCGCCGACCAAACGTTTGGCCCGCTCCAGCACCAATGGCACCGGGCTGGAGGGTTCTGCGCGGGCGTAATAGGCGATGATCCGTTCCAAAGCGGCAGAGACATCCGCCGGCGAATTGATCGCACCGGGCGCGGCCTGAACCGCAGGGCCGCCGCCCCCGCCACCGCCATCAGCAACGGCCTCGCCATCTTCCGCTGCGCCTTCGACCTCTGCGGCACCTTCGGTATGTGCGGTCAGCCGTTTGGTGATCTGCACCAGCAATTTGATCAGTGGATCCAGTTCGGGCCCCTGCCCCGGCACCTTTTCGTCAAAAATAGCTGAGATCGCGCGTACGTCTTCGGTCGCCTGCACGGCTGCCCCGTGAAGCTGCGACAGCTCTTCCTGGTCGGTATCCTGAAACGCGGCGCCGATTGTCCCGGTATCCGGGATCGTATCCATGCCGCTGGGCGCCTGCACCTGCCCATCCGCGATTTCCATATCACGGAAGGAAAACCGCCCGAATCCGCGACTATTGGTCAGAGCCACCTTGTTGCGCAGCGCCGAATAAACCGGAGAAGGCCCGCCCAATCCGCCGGGTTGCCCGCAAAGCCCCTGAATCGCATTGACCCGCATCGTCGGGTCGTTGTCGTCATCTTCGTCCAGCTCGGGATGGCAGGTATCCCAATGCTGCTCCAGACATCCGCGGATATAGGTCGTGATCTGAACAAAGCTGGTCAGCCCCTCCAGAACCAGCAACGCCTCGCCCAGGTAGACTGCGGCGCGCAGATCGTGGCTGCGCTCCAACACGCCCTGGGCCTTGGTGCGGACCTCGCGGTAATCCGGATCGCTGCCGGCCTTGATCTCATCGCCCATTTGCTGCTCTTCGCCGGGCTGAGCAGCCAACTCCATGTCTGTAAAGACCGGATCGTATTCCAAGTTTTCGCCGCTGGGCGAATCACCTTCTCTGGGTTCAAGCAATGCTGCGGCGTCCATTGGTCCTCCCCAGGCGCGTTAAAAACATTGCACCGTTGGTGCGGTGCGAAATTGTTATTGGTCTCATAATGCGAAATCAAGATCTTGACCCGGAGTCAGCCTTATCGTCTTGTTAAAGTCAAATGTTTTTGGCGACTTGCCCCGCTTTCACTGCGAAATTCGCGTCACACGTTATACGCGAACATCGGATATACTGTGGGCAAATTGTTTTAACCGGACTGGCGCGGTCAGATGCTGTGCAGAGTCCAAGGTGGATTGGCAGAGAAAACTGCCGCACGATACTGGAGGAAACCATGCCGATCTTTTCCAAACACCTCGCCATTGCGGCTGCGTGCTGCGCGTTCCTGGCCCCAGCGGCGCAGGTTGCGGCGCAAGATGCCGGACCGATGCGCGTCGAGCTGAACAAATTCGAAGATATCGAAGGCGGCGGTTGCCGGTCCTTTTTCCTGTTTCGCAATGAAACGGGGCAAAGCTTCGAAGGCTTCGAAATGTCTCTGGCGATTTTGGATGGCAACGCCGTGATCGACCGGCTGCTGTCCATCGACGCGGCACCGCTTCCCGTTGCGCGCACCACGCTCAAATTGTTCGAAATCCCCGATATTACATGCTCCAACATCTCGGAAATTCTGCTGCATGACATGACGTCCTGCAAACCGCAGAACGCGGATGAGGCCGACTGTTTCGCGATCATCGAGCTGGGCAGCAAGACCTCTGCACCGCTGGTGAAATAAGCCATGGGCTTCAGTCTGAGCAGTATGGGTCCGGGCGGCATGATTATTGCCGTGCTGACGGTGCTATCAATCCTTTCGCTGTCTCTGATCGTGGTCAAGGTCGTGCAGCTCTGGGGCGTTCGGTCGGGCGCATCAGACCGCCAGGCCGCGCTGGAAGCCTGGGCGCGCGGGGATCACAACGTCGCGGCCGAAAGCGTCGCCCATGAACGCGCGCCGGCGGACCGGATCATGAGCTATGCCATTTCCGCCCTGCGCGACGGCCTGGGCGGCGCCCGTCTGGAGGCCGAGCTGGTGCGTCGTGGCAATGATGAAGTCATGGACATGAGCCGTGGCATCCGGATTCTGGAGCTGATCGCAATGATTTCTCCGTTGCTGGGATTGCTGGGCACAGTGCTGGGCATGATCCAATCCTTTCAGGAACTCGAGATGGCCGAAGGTGCGGCCAATGCCTCGGTTCTGGCGGGCGGGATCTGGCAGGCGCTTCTGACCACGGCGGCTGGCCTGTTGGTGGCCATTCCGGCGGCTGTCGGGGCAAGCCTGCTGTCCTCGCGCATCGACACGGCGGCGCAGCTGATCGAAGGCGCGGTCGGAGAACTGTTGCTGATCCACGAGTCGCCGAAAAGCTGACGCAGAGAGGCACCGGTCATGTCCAGCACCTCGCTCAAACGTCCGAATCGGCCCCGCGCGTTGATCTCGCTGGTGCCGATGATTGACGTCATGCTGATCCTGCTGGTGTTCTTCATGGTCACCTCGACCTATCTCAATCTCGACATGATCCCAGCCGTTCAACGCGCGGATGAAACGCCCCCGGCCCAGGATACGGCCAGTGGCGAGGGCGGATCGCTGATGATCCGAATCACGGCCGATGGCGCGCCGGTCATTCGCGGCCGGCCAATGACGCCGGACAGCCTGCAATCGGAACTGGCGGCGCGGGTGGCCGAGGATCCGCTGACGCAGGTGTTGATTTTGCCCTCGACCGTGGCCCGCACTCAGGCGTTGATTTCGGTCATGGAGGCCGCGACCCTGGCCGGCGTGACCCGTCTGCGTGTGGTCCGGCTGGAGGCAGGACAATGAAGATCCGGCGCCGGGCCCGCCCGGAACCGACCGAAACCATTGTCGCGCTGATCGACGTCGTCTTTTTCCTGCTGGTGTTTTTCATGCTGATTGGCCGGATGGATGCCACAGCGCCATTTGACGTGTCGCCGCCCGTGGCAGAAACCGGGCGTGACATGCCGGCGGGGGGGCTGACGCTTGCGGTTTCGGACCAGGGCGATCTGGCGTTCGAGGGGCTCGCCGTCAGCAAAGAGGATCTGCCGGATCAGATCGCGCGGCGGCTGGAGAGCGACCCGGACCTGCGCCTGCGGATCAATGCCCATCAGGACGCAGAGCTGCGGTTTGTGCTGCCGCTGGTCACGCTGGCCGAGGCGAGCGGGGTCAAGGATGTGATGCTGGTGGTCACCCCCGCCCCCGCACCCGGCACTGCCCCGAGGTCTCCATGAACGTCGCGCTGCGCTGGTCCGTCGGCCTGGCCGCATCGCTCGGGCTGCATGTGGCGGCTGGCTTTGCCTTGCTGGCCAGCCTGACCCCCAAAGAGGTGCAGGACCAGCCGATGCCGGAAACCAGGATGGAGATGGTCGCCCATACGCTGGATCGATCTGAGGCCCGCGTCGCCGAGCCAGAGGTCGATCCGGCGGCCCAGTCCGAGGCCACCGGCGCAGGGCTGGAGGGAGGGGCGATCCCAAGCAGCCGGGCCGAAACCGCCCAGCCTCAGGCACAGTCATTGCCCAGCGCCGATGCCCCGGCCTCGCAGGCCAAGACGTCCGAGACCGTGTCACAACCCGTTGCTGCCGCCGCCGCGCAGGCCGCCCCGGTCGCGCAGGCCACGGCGCAGGCACAAAGCCTGCCACCGGCTGCCGCGCCCCAGGCCGAGCCCGGGCAGGCGCTTTCACCGCAGAGCGATCGGGCCGCCACGGTCACGGCCCCCAGCACCGCTGTTCAGGCCGCAACCCCGGAGGCCTCAACAACCGCAGCAGCGACGCCCAGCGCACAGCAGACACAGGCGGTTGCGGCCCCGGCAGCCTCTGTCGCCGCAGCGCCCATGGCGACGGCCGCGTTGACCGCCACGACACAGGCTCCTCCGGCTCTGGCGGCGGCACAACCGGTGATCCTGGCGTCCAAACCCGTAGGACCCGCCGCCCAAAGCAAACCGGCCCAGGCGGCAGCGCCAGCCGCGACGCCCGCAGTTGCCAGCGCCCTTGAACCAACCGCCGTTCTTGCGGCCAGCGCCCAGGTGGCCGTCACCCCCACAGTCGCCACCCCGCTGGCGGCACAGGCGGCCACCGCGCAGGCCCCCGCCCCCACGCCCGCCGCACTCGCCACCGCCCCGACCGAACCCGCCACCACCCTGGCCCCACAATCCGACGCACTCGCCAATAGCCAACCCGAAACAGAAACGACCCCGGCGGGCGCGCCCACGGCCCAACCGGTCGACGCCGCCGCCCCCGAGGCCGCCTACGTCAAGGCCGCGCTGGCCTTTCCTGGCGGGGACAGCGCGGTCGATCCGGTCTCTTTCGCGGCCTTCCAAAGCTTTATGGAGCCGGGCGATGTGGGCGCGGATCAAAACCCTGTGCGCGACGGGGTTGCCGGGATCCTGTCACAGGTGCCCTGCGCACGGTTGCAGGTCGGGTTTGACCCCGAGACCACGACGCTGACCGTCAATGGCCATATCCCCGAAGACGGGTTACGTCCCAGTGTCATGCAGGCGTTGCAGGCCCAGATGGGCACGGATATCGCCGTCTCTGACAACATGCTGATCCTGCCACGGCCGCAATGCAATGCGCTGTCGGGGATTGCCGCGGTCGGGCTGGCACAATCCACGGATCAATTCACCAATCCGCTTGTGATCGGCGATGACGCCCATGCCCGAGTCTTTGGCTTCGCCGAAGGCGACTACCTGTCGCTCGACATGACCGCGCCGGACTATGACGCGGTGATCTATCTGGATTACTTTGACGCGGACGGGAACGTCCTGCATCTGGAGCCGAACGAATACAGCCCATTGCGCCGGGCCACGGCCAAAACGGCACAGCGCATCGGCGCGCGATCGGCGCGGGACAGCGGCCTGCAACTGATCATCAGCCCCCCCTTCGGGCAGGAAATCGCCGTGGCCTTTGCCGCCTCGCACCCGCTTTACGATGGGCTGAGACCCATTCAAGAGCCCGCCGCACCCTATCTGGAATGGCTGGAGGAACGGGTGACTCTGGCGCGCGAGACCCATCCGGATTTCAAAGGGGAATGGGTCTATTTCTTTGTCACCACATCGGCCAAGTAATCGCCCGATTGTCGGATATACCCGCCGTCTTTGTTATTCACATCCACCCGCGGCCCAAAGCCTCAGGTTTTCCTTTAACCCGCCCCCGAACGGATGCGGGCGCGTCGCGGAATAGCTGCTTGCGCTCAGATAACGGGTCGCATGATCGCATAGCCTGTCTTCGGACCACTCATGGCACGATCCACAGGATTGTCCCTTCCAGTATTCATTCGGCAACCCCTCCATCGGGGAATAGAGCGGCGCAGAGTTGATCAGGATCGCGATAGACCTGCCCTGAACCTCGGGGACCTCCGAAACCAACGGATCAATAAACGTAACCCTGCGATCAGGCAACTCCGTCGAAACCTCGTCAGAGGACAAGGACGTACCGGCGCTGTCCGATGCCCCCGCCCCCTGTTCAGCCTCTTGTGCACCACCTTGGGTGACCTGGCCCTCTGCCGGGTCCGCCGACCTGGCGCGTTGTTCCAGCTCTGCCATTTCCAGCCGGACAACCCCGGCATAGACACCGCGCGGATACATCCTCAAATACATCTTGTAGCCTTCCGGCGTCCCATTGGCGGCAGCCAGTTGGTACAGGCGCTCTTCGTCACGGGACGGGCCGCTGGAATTGGCCTTTTCCTTTGCCGCGCGCTCCAACTCGATGTTCAACTCGTATTCCAGCACAGCCACCAGCAGATCACCCGCCGCCTCTACATGGATGCTTTGCGGATAGGCGCGCAGAAAGGCGATCAGATCCAGCATGTCACCAGAGGCCTGCGCGCTGCGCCAGTCCAGCTCTTCACTGCGGTCCGCTGCGATACTGGGGTCTTCCGGCTTGGCAAACATGAAATCCCGCGTCAACGAAGAGCTGTCCCAGGGCGTCTGAAGCCCATCGGTTTCATCCAGCACCTCAATCCGCACCTGCTTGAACATCTGCTCGATCGGCATGCCGGCCGTGGTCATGTAACCGGCCAGCGCCTTGGTAAAGGGGCTGTTCCCGGTCGTCCCGTCCAGGGCCACATTGCCCGGTCCGGTGGCATAGGCCAGAAACGTGCCCGTCGGCGCGTCCATTTCGGCCAGGCCACTGTCATTGAACTCGGGAATGGAACTGAACGGATTGTCACGGCAGGCATCCAGAATGACGATATTGGTGGCATTCTTGGCCGAGAACATCTGCCGCAGGATCGATTGCGCCTCGACCGCGACCAGATCCAGGTCAGCGGCGTTCATCAAGGATGCATCAACCGGCAGCAGGTAATTGGTACCAAAGGACTGCACCCCATGACCGGCATAGTAAAACAAACCCACCGTGTCCGGGCCGGATTGACGCAGATCGCGACCAAACTGGGCGATGGCACGTTTCATTGCAATCTGATTGCCGTCCGTGATCAGCGTGACGTCAAAATCCAACGCCTTCAACGTATGTGCGATCAGGTCCGCATCATTGACCGGATTGTCCAGCGAAGCCACCGATCCATAGCTGCCGTTGCCGATCAACAGCGCGATCCGGGGCGGGTCTTCGCCAGCATTTGCCGTACCAGCCAACCCGACCAACCCAAGGACAGCCGCAATGATGAAGCCGTTCACAAACGACCAGAAACGCCAGAAAACTTTCAAACCACTTGGCCCCGTCACTCGATCCCAGAAACAAACCGCCCTTCAGGGCGACGCAGACCCCATGTTCGCAATCAACCTTGCCAAGATCTACCTAAAACTGTGTGAACACATCAGATTGTGTTGAAACTGCAAAGACCTGACCGTTACACTGAACCCGGCCCCGATCCCGGGGTGTATGTTTATGTAAGGTTTGCGATGCCCGGGTTTTTAACACGCCTACTGATGCTTTTCTGCCTGTGCGCCAGCGTGATGGGCACCCCCGGCGCCGCCTCGGAGACAAACCCCTTCAAGAACGGTTGGTTGCTGGACACGGATCTGTCCGAATTGCGGTTCATATCGCTCAAGAAAGGCACCATCGCCGAGACCAACCGCTTCACCCAACTCAGCGGCGAAATTGACGAAACCGGCCATGCGGTCGTGCGTGTGACGCTGAATTCGGTCGAAACCTACATAGACATCCGCAACGTGCGCATGCGGTTCCTGCTGTTTGAAACCTACCGCCACCCTATGGCCGAAATCACCGTGCGGATCGACCGTGGCAGCCTGAACGACCTGGCCGAGGTCAAACGCAAGGTCGTGCCGATGGAATACACCCTCTCCATGCATGGACGCGAGATTACCCGCAGTGAAAGGCTGACGCTTTTCCTGATTGACGAGAACCGGGTGACGGTTTCGAATGCGGATCCGATATTCGTCGGGGTCAGTGATTTTGACCTGTATGAAGGCGTCAAACGGCTGGAGCAGGCGGCCAATGTCTCCATCTCGCCCCTGGCGATCGTGAGTTTCGACTTTACCTTCAAACGCAAGGCCCTCAACAGCGGGCCAGGGCTGCCGCTGGATCAGAACAGCTCGGATGACTTTGAGGTTCCGCGCGTAGCAGAATGGAACGCCATAGATCCGGACCATCAGACCTGTGTTGCGCGGTTGCTGACCCTGGGCCGTCTGGATTCCGTGCGGTTCGAGGCGCGCAGTGCCCGTATCAACAACAACAGCCTGCCCCTGCTGGATGCCTATGCCGATGCGCTGGTGCGCTGCCCCTCGTTGCAGGTGCGGATCGACGGTCTGGTTGCGCGCGGCGAAGACAAGAATGGCGCGCTGGCCAAACAGCGCGCTCAGGCCATTGCCCGCACGCTCTGGGCCCGGGGCGTACAACGGTCGCGCATGCAGCTGGAATCCGGAGGAAACGTCACCGCCGCAACGCAACCGGTCGGTGGGGGCAAGGCCCTGATCACCGTGTCGAACTAGGCCGTGATGACAACTCGGTTCTGGACATTGCGCCGCTCCAGGGTCAAATCCCTGCCATGATTATCGCCAGGCTTCACGGTCGTCTGGGCAACCAGATGTTTCAATACGCCGCCGCACGCGGGCTGGCGGCCCGATTGGGCGTGCCCGTCGCCCTGGACAGCCGCGAAGCAATCGCGCGTGGCGAAGGCGTGCTCACCCGCGTCTTTGACCTGCCGCTGACACCGGCAAATCCCCTGCCCCCGGCGCGCACCCGGATGCTCGCCTATCTGGCCTGGCGCGGTCTGGGCCTGGCCCCCCGGATCCGACGGGAACAGCAGTTGGGGTACAACAGCGACATCGTTGACTATCCTGCGCCCGCCTATCTGCACGGCTATTGGCAATCCGAGAAGTATTTTGCCCATATCGCCCAGACAATCCGCGATGACTTCACCTTTCCCGCGTTTTCAAACACGGCCAATGCAGAAATGGCCCAAAGGATCGCCGCAACCCCGGCCAGCACCCCGGCTGTTGCCCTGCATGTGCGGCGGGGCGATTACCTCGCGCTCGGACAGCACAGCGTTTGCGCCGCGCCCTATTTCCTGGCAGCACTCCAGACCCTGCGCCAAGAGATCAAGGATCCGGTTGTCTATGTCTTCTCGGACGATCCGGACTGGGCCAGGCAAAACCTGCCCTTGCCATGCGAAAAGGTCATCGTGGACCTGAACGGCGCGGATACGGATTTCGAGGATATGCGGCTGATGAGCCTGTGCCAGCACAACATCATCAGCAATTCGTCGTTTTCCTGGTGGGCGGCCTGGCTGAATGCAAACCCCGCCAAAAAGGTCGCCGCGCCGTCCCGCTGGTTTGGTGGCCAAAGCCTGCAAAACCCCGACATTCTGCCGTCAGATTGGATCCCGGTGCCAATCTGAGGGCGCGCGCAATTCCAGCCGCGCTATGGCACAATGCGAAAAACCCGAACCACTCACCGCCGCCTGAAGTCAACGATGTCGACACCTTCAGTGAAACGCCGCGTTTCATGCCTGTCGCAGGCTGCTTTAAAAAGGCGCCTTGGCGCGAAAGCTCAGCGCATGGCCGCCCTCGGGGTTCTTGATCCTCAGCTCTTCGGAGTGCAGCATCATCCGCGGGTATTGCGCCGCTGTATCCGGGGCATAAAACGGGTCTCCCAGAATGGGATGGCCCAAGGCCAGCATATGCACGCGCAATTGATGGCTGCGTCCGGTTTTCGGGGTCAGACGCACGCGGGTTTCCCCATCCCCTTGCTTGAGCACACGCCAATCCGTATGCGCCGCCTTGCCTTTTTCGTAACAGACCTTTTGCAAGGGCCGGTTCGGCCAATCCGCAATCAGCGGCAGGTCCACCGTGCCCGTCTTCGGACTCAACTCGCCCGCCAGACGGGCGACATAGCTCTTTCTGGTCTGACGCTTTTCAAATTGCAGCCCCAGATGCCGCTGCGCATGCGGGGTCAGCCCAAAAACAATCACACCCGATGTGTCCCGATCCAACCGGTGCACCAAAAGAACATCCGGAAAGACCGCGCGCACCCGGCTGATCAGGCAATCCGCCAACTCCGGGCCCTTGCCGGGCACACTCAGCAGACCGGCAGGCTTGTTGACAACCAACAGTTGGGCATCTTCATAGAGGATGTCCAACGGCTCTTGTGGCGGGGTATAGGGTTGCGTAACGCTCATCTTGATAGCGCTGGTCGCACAGAGCGGCCCGGGATTCCAGCCCGGGTAGGCGGTTGATCGGCTGATCAAGGAGGAAAACGACGATGAAATTCGAAAATCTGCACCCCACAATCGAAAAGATGCTGGACGTGGTCGCCGCCGGCGAAGAAGCCGCCATTGGCCCGCTGCTCAGCGAAACGGTCGCGTTTCGCCCGCCCACCTATTGGGCCACCTGGACCGGTCGCGAACCGGTTTCGGCCGTGCTCGGCCACGTCGGCGCCGTGTTCTCGGATTTCCGCTATCGACGGATCATGGGGGCCGGCCCGGATTGGGCGCTGGAGTTTCAATGCAAGATCGGAGAATTCGACGCCGTGGGTGTGGACCTGATCACACTGGATGACGCCGGGCTGATCTCCGAATTCGAGGTGGTCATGCGGCCACATAAATCCGTCGCAGCCCTGCGCGAAGCGATGAACGCCCGGGTCAAAACCGATGCGCGGTTCCTGAAGTACCGCGAAGCACTCAGCTGACCTGACACCCGCCGATTGATCCGACATACATCCGATGCAAAACACATCCGAAAATTCGCAGAATTTTCGAGTATCCCAGACCGCGCCGCGCCCGGGGTCCTCCCGGGCGACAACATTTCGCTTCAGGCTCAGGCCCGGACCCGCTCCGATTTCGGGTCATACAACGGACGCAGGCTCGCCTTTGCCGGAACCCGCGTGCCGCAAACATCCACCTCATACCGAGACCCCAGAACCTGCTCTGCGGTTTCGCCCTCACAGGGCACATACCCCATACCGATCGCCGCCCCCAGGTGGTGCCCATAGGCGCCTGAACTGAGGTAGCCCACAATCTCGCCGTCGCGCAGAATTGGTTCATTGTGATACAGCAGCGGTTCTGGATCCGTCAGCTGGAACTGCAACATGCGGGTCTTCAACCCTTCATCCTTTTTGCGCAGCACCGCATCCCGCCCGATAAAGTCTGGTTTTGAGGTTTTCACCGCAAATCCCAACCCCGCCTCCAGCACGTGATCCTCGCAAGTGATGTCGTGGCCAAAGTGACGGAACGCCTTTTCGATGCGCGCACTGTCCATCATGTGCATTCCACAAAGCTTCAATCCCATGCCCTGCCCGGCCTGCATCAATGTTTCAAACGCATGGCCTGCCATATCAGCGCCAACATAGATCTCCCAGCCCAGCTCACCCACGTAGGAAACCCTGTGCACCCGCGCCAGACCCAGCCCCAGCTCAATCTCCTGCGCGGTCCCAAAGGGGTTGGCCTGGTTCGAAAAATCGTTGGGCGACACCTGCTGCATCAGCGCGCGCGCATTTGGTCCCATTACGGCCAATACGCCCTCTCCCGCCGTCACATCGGTCACAACCGCCTGATACGCCCCCAGGTGGCGGCGCAGCCAGGTTTGATCCGACAAACGGGTCAGTGCGGGTGTGACAACCAGATACGCGGTTTCACTCAGCCGGGTGACCGTGACGTCTGCTTCGATCCCGCCGCGTGGGTTGAGGAACTGCGTGTAGACGATCTTGCCCGCCGGAACAGACATATCCGCGCCACAGACGTGGTTGAGGAAGGCTTCGGCCTCGGGACCTTCTACGCGCAGCTTGCCGAAAGACGACATGTCATACATGCCGACATTGCTGCGCACCGCGTTCACCTCGGCGGCGACATTGTCAAAGAAGTTCTGGCGTTTCCAACTGTAGGCATAGGCGGGATCCTGGCCCGGGTTGGCGAACCAGTTGGCGCGCTCCCAACCGGCCAATTCGCCGAAAACGGCACCACTTTCTGCCAGTTGCGCATGAAACGGCGTGCGCCGGATGCCGCGTGCGGTGGCCTTTTGACGATAGGGGTAGTGGTCGGCATAGAGCAGGCCCAATGTCTCGCGGGCCCGCTCGACCAGATAGGTCTTGTTGCCCTGAAACGGATGCATCCGGCTGATATCGACGTCACCCAGGTCGAATGGTTTTTCTCCATCCTCCATCCATTGCGCCAGCGCCATACCGGCGCCGCCCGCGGATTGGATCCCGATCGAGTTGAAACCTGCCGCGACCCAAACATTGTCCATCTCTGGCGCAAGACCCAGGTGATAGGCGTCATCCGGAGTGAAACTTTCTGGTCCGTTAAAGAACGTATGGATGCCTGCCGTGCCCAGCATCGGCATTCGGTTGACCGCCGCCTCCAGAATCGGTTCGAAATGGTCGAAATCTTCGGGCAGCTGGTCAAACTCGAAACTGTCGGGAATACCCTCCATGCCCCAGGGTTTCGAAACCGGTTCAAAAGCACCCAGCATCATCTTGCCTGCGTCTTCCTTGTAGTAGGCGCATTCATCCGGAACGCGCAAAACCGGCATCTGGGTCAGCCCCTGGATGGGCTCGGACACAATGTAGAAATGCTCACAGGCCTGCAGCGGGACGTTTGTGCCCAGCATGCGGCCGACCTGATGGCCCCACATGCCGGCGCAGTTGACCACCATGTCACAGGCAATATGCCCCTGTTCCCCGGTTTCATTCTGCCAATCGACACCGGTAATGCGCCGCCCGGTGCGGGTGACATCGGTAACCTTGGTCCGCTCGGATACGATTGCCCCCTGTTGGCGCGCGCCCTTGGCCATCGCCAGCGCTATGTTGGCCGGATCCGCCTGCCCGTCCGTCGGCAGCCAGACCCCACCGGTGACATTTTCAAGGTTGATGTGTTCGTATCGTTCCTTGACCTCTTTGGGCGAGAGTTCCTCGACCGGGACGCCAAAGGCGCGGGCCATGGCGGCATTGCGAAACAGCTCTTCGCGGCGCTCCTCGGTCAGCGCGGCCGAGACGGAGCCGACCTGGCGCATGCCGGTGGCGACGCCGGTTTCCGTTTCAAGGCGCAGGTAGAGTTCGGCCGAATAGCGGGCGAGTTTGGTCATATTGGAACTGGCCCGCAACTGACCGATCAGCCCCGCGGCGTGCCAGGTTGTGCCTGAGGTGAGCTGTTTACGTTCCAGCAGGACCACATCCTGCCATCCCAGGCGGGTCAGATGATAGGCGACAGAGCAGCCGACAACGCCGCCGCCGATGATGACCACGCGGGCCTGGGAGGGAAGAGTCATGTGTGAACCTCGTGCTGATTGAGCGGGTTTCGGATCGCTGACACGATCCGACCAACGCGGGGGCGCTGCCCCCGCACCCCCGGAGTATTTCGACCAAAAAGAAGGACAGGGGTCATCAGATGATCTGATGGCCATCCGCCCGCAGACGGGAAGCAATTTCGCTGATATGGGCCGGGCCGACCTCGCAACACCCGCCAATGATGGTTGCACCTTTGTCGACCCAGCTCATGGCAAAATTCGCATAGGCGGATGGATCCAGGTCGCTGCGTTGTTCCAGCGCGTCGACAACGGGGGCATCCTTGAGGAAACCCTCGGAGATTTTTGTGAACCCATTGGCGTAGGCCCCGAATGGGAGGCCGAAGCTGGCCAGGATGTCGAGCCCGTCTGTCACCGCCTCGGGGCGGGAGCAATTTATGAGGAGGGCCTCTGGCTGATGCTGGGACAGGAGCGGGGCAAGATCCGACAGAGGCTCGCCCGAGCGCAGTTTCGTGCCGTCGAAATCCTCGACCGTCACCGCGATCCAATATGGCAGGCCAGAAGCGTCACCGGCCCGCATTGCGCCTTCGACCTGTTCAACGGATGCCATGGTTTCGAAGATCAACAGGTCCGCGCGCTCTGCCAGGTGGGCGACGCTGTCGGCATACATGCGCTCTGCTTCGTCCGGGGGTGGGCATCTGTCTGGCCGGTATGAGGCCATAAGCGGGCCCAGCGCACCGGCCACGCGCCGGCCTGCGTCTGCATCCGAATCACGTGTGGCGCAGGCGGCGTCCAGTGCCATGGACACAATCTGCGGGATTGGGACGCCCAGGTCTCCCATTTGTTCGAAGCGGTCATAGAGCACCGCGTAGGTGTTTGTTGTCATCACAGTGGCCCCGGCATCGGCATATGCGCGGTGCAGGTCGTGCAGCAACTGAGGGTGGTGGATCATCACGGAGGTGGACCAGAAGGGCGTCGCCGGATCGGCGCAGCGTTGGACCAGTTCCTGGCCGATGGAGCCGTCTAGGAGGGTGATTTTGCTCATGTGGAAACCTCTGGTGGAATGAGAACGAGCTTGCCCGGATAGGTTTTGGCGGCAAAGTCGGTCTGGGCCGTGCGGATATCGGCCAGCGGATAGGTTTGAGAGACCAGCGGACGTATTGCGCCGCGATTGATGAGTGCGATCAGCCGCGCGAACATGTCGGGCGGCTGAAAGGTGACGCCGCTGATGGTGCGGTCAGCCAGATAGATGTCGCGCAGGTCAACGCTGGCGATCGGCCCGGCGATGGCGCCTGACACCACGTAACATCCGCCCGGTTTCAAAGCCTGGATCAATTGCGAAAAGCCAGGCCCGCCGACCACATCCGTGATCGCATCAAAACGGCCTTCGCCAGGCGGCGCGTCGCGGTCCAGCAAGACGTCCGCGCCAGCCGCCCGCACCGCCTGTGCCTTGGCCCGAGAGGTCACGGCCGTGACCTGCGCGCCCAGGTATTTGGCCAATTGCACCGCCGCCATGCCAACGCCGCCGGAGGCGCCGGTGATCAGCACGTGATCGCCCAGGCCCACCCCGGCCCGCTGCAACATGCACCAGGCGGTGCCAAAGGCGCAGGGCATGGCCGCGATCTCTATATCGCTGAGCGGAGAGTCGGAGACATCATGGAGGTCGCCCTCTTCCATCAGGCAGAATTGGGCAAAAGCGCCATCGCGTTCAGAGCCAAGGGCGATGAACCCCAATGGGTTGTCGGCTGTGGATCGGGGCAGGTTGAGGGCGCTGGTCACGCGCTGGCCGATCCGGATCCGCTCGACCCCGGCGCCCGCGGCCACGACGATCCCGCACAGATCGCCGCCCTGAATGCGCGGAAAGGCCAGTGCGCCATCCCAACCGCCCTCGGCGATATCCTCATCCGGGCCAACGTCGCTGGTGGCGCTGGTGACTTCGGAGGCGTACCAGCCCACGCGCGTGTTGATGTCCACGTTGTTGACGCCGGCCGCCTTGACCTGCACCAGAACCTGGCCCGGCCCCGGCTGCGGCACCGCAATGGCATCGTTCCAGACCAGAGCGTCTGGCCCGCCGTGACGGACCAGCTGCACGCCGGACATTGTGGACGGCAGGGTCATGCACGCAGCCGTTCGTTGTCCGGATCCCAAAGCGGGCGATCCTCCTGCACGGTCGCCGCACAGCGCTGGCCATAAATTTCGACCTCCAGCTGGGTGCCGGGCGTGGCAAGATCGCTGCGCAACATGCCCAACGCGATCGAGGCGTCCACCCGGTAGCCCCAGGCGCCAGAGGTGGTTTCACCCACGATCTGCCCGTCATGCCACAGGGTCGACATATAAGGCGCATCCGCCTCTTTGGCATCAACCAGCAAGGTGACAAAACGTTTCTGGCTGCCTTGCTGTTTCTCGATTTGCAGCGCGGCCTTGCCGGGGAAATCCTGTGGTTTGTCAAGTTTGACAAATCGCTCCAACCCGCCTTCGAACATGGAGTAATCCGTCGACAGGTCCCCTTTCCAGGCCCGATACCCCTTTTCGATGCGCAGGGCGTTCAGTGCCCACATGCCAAAGGGTTTCGCCCCAGCTGCCAGGATCGCATCGTAGATCGCCGGCATGTCTTCGTTGCCCGCATGGACCTCCCAACCCAGCTCTCCGGCGAAAGAAACCCGGATCAGATGCGCGGGTTTGCCGGCCACGGTTGCGCTCTGATGGCTGAGCCAGCCGGTTGTCAGATCCGCATCCGTCAACGGGCCCAACACCTCGCGCGCCTTGGGGCCGGTGACGATCAGCGTGTCGCGGGTGTGTGTCACATCCTGGATCTCGATGGTGTCAGGCATCGCCGCCCGCAGGATGTCGCGGTCATGCCATTGTGCGGTGGCGGCGGTGATCATGACAAATTCATCCTCTGCCAACCGCATGCAGGACATTTCCGTCAGAATACGGCCACGCGCATCCGCGATATAGACCAGGTTGATCCGACCCACCTTGGGCAGCCCACCCGTGACCAGGCCGCGCAGGGCCTCGGCCGCGCCCTCTCCGCGCAGCATGAACCGGGCAAATCCCGGCAGGTCCAGAACACCACAGTGATCGCGGACCGCTTCGCACTCTTCGCGGATGCGCGCTTGCCACGGGCCGGCGCGATCCCAGGTCTGGGTCGCTTCCTCTGATGTGTCGTCGCCGGGTTTGGCGAACCAGTTCGCCCGCTCCCAGCCATTGTAGACCCCCATGACGCCGCCCAGGTCCTTGACCTTGTCATGAACCGGCGACAGTTTCTGATCCCGCCCAGCCGGCCATTCATGCCAGGGGAAGTGCATGGCGTATTCATTGCCATAGACCTCCATGCCCTTTGCGACACAGTAATCGTGATCGGTGTAGTCGGTATAGCGGCGCGGATCGCACGACCACATGTCCCATTCGGTCTGGCCTTCGGTGATCCATTCGGCCAGCACCTTGCCCGCGCCGCCGCCCTGCGCGATGCCAAAGGTAAACACACAAGCCTCGTATGCATCGGGCACGCCGGGCATCGGGCCGATCAACGGCAGCCCGTCCGGGGCATAAGGGATCGGGCCATTGATCATGCGCGATATGCCCGCAGCCCCGGCCAAAGGCACACGCTCCATCGCATCCGCGACGATGTCTTCGATCCGGTCCAGATCATCCGGGTACAATTGGAACGAAAAATCATCCGGCATCGGATCCGAAGGGTTCACCCAATGGGCCCGACAGTTGGGCTCGTAGGGGCCGATGTTGAACCCGTTTTTCTCTTGTCTGAGATAGTAAGAGACATCCACGTCCCGCAGCAGCGGCAACTTGACGCCGGAGTCGGCCGACCAGGCTTCGATCTCGGGGACTTCTTCGGTGAGCAGATACTGATGGCTCATCACCATCATGGGCACAGTGCGCCCGCCGAACGGTTTGAACCATTCCCCCACCCGCTGGGCATAATACCCGGCGGCGTTGACAACTTTTTCGCAGCGGATGTCGCCTTTGTCCGTGTGCACGATCCATTCGCCATTGTCGCGGCTCACACCGGTCGCCGGGCAGAACCGCTCGATCCGCGCGCCCATGTCCCGCGCGCCCTTGGCCAGCGCCTGCGTCAACTGAGCCGGGTCGATATCTCCGTCGTTCGGGTCATAGAGCGCCCCGGCCAGGTCATGCGTCTCGATAAAGGGGTATCTGGCCTTGATGTCCTCGGTGGCCAGAATCTCCAGATCCATTCCCTGATACAACCCCATGCCCTTGGCGCGTTCGAACTCCTGCATCCGTTCGCGGGAATGGGCCAACCGAATAGAGCCGGTCTGATGATAGTTCATCGGATAGTCGACCTCGTCGCCCAGCCGGGCGTAGAGTTCGGTCGAGTACCGTTGCATGTTCATGATCGACCAAGAGGTCGAAAAGGTCGGCACATTGCCCGCCGCATGCCATGTCGACCCGGCTGTCAGTTCATTCTTTTCCAACAGGACACAATCGGTCCAGCCGGCCTTGGCCAGATGATACAATACCGATGTGCCAACCGCGCCACCGCCGATTATGACCACGCGGGCCGTTGTGGGGAACTCTGCCATTTTCGTTTCCTCAGTCTATGATCAACCGGGCTGCCAGCCCGGCGAACAGGATTGCTGTCAGTTTGTTCAATCGTGTGCCCTGGCTGCGCAGCCGGCCAGAAATTGTCTGTGCCAACACGCCAACCAACGCGCCCAGGCAGGTGGAAAACACCAGCCCGTTGATCAGAAAGATCGCGCCCAAAATCAGGATCTGCGCCCAGATGGGGCCGATGGTGGGGTCGGTGAATTGCGGGATGAACGCAAAGATGAAAAGCGCCGTCTTCGGGTTCAGAATATTGGTCAGAAACCCACGCCATATCGCACGCCTGACACTGGCTGGCGCGGTTGTGCCCAACGGACCAGACCGCGTGAACCAGGCCTGCCAGGCCAGATACAACAAATAGGCCGCGCCGATGAGCTTGATCGTCAGATAAGCGCCGGGCCAGGCCAGCAAAAGCGCCGACAGCCCCGCCGCAGCCGCCAACACATGCACCGCAATGCCCAGATTGACGCCCAGCGCCGCCGCCATGCCGATCCGTGGACCACCCTGCAATCCACTGGCCGAGACATAGACAAAATCGACCCCGGGCGTGAGGTTCAGCAGCAGGCCAGCTGTGACAAACGTGATCAGCAAAAGTGGATCAAAGCTGCTGAGCAGATCAATCATGACCGCTCCTTTTGCACTAGATCATCGCTGATCTCATAATAGTCACCCTTGTCCGCGACAAAGACGTGTTTCTCCAACCGCAGCCCGGTCGGCGCATCCAGCGCACCCAGGGCAAAACTGATCGTATCCTCGTCATGGGCCGTCCAGAACAGGTAAGACCCGCAGCGCTGGCAGAACCCGCGCTTGGCCTGCGGACTGAACTCATACCATGCGACAGGCCCCTCAATCTGCAACGCCTCGCGCGGCACATAGGCCGACGCCCAGACATGCCCCGATTGCTTGCGACACTGAACGCAATGGCAGGCACTGGCCGCTTGCGGCGGATGCTGCGTTGAAAACCGGATATCGCCACACAGGCATTGACCCGAAATCATCCGTCAAACCCCTCTTGCTGCGGCAACCCATCTTGCAGGTCGTAATAGTCGCCCTTGGCCTGCACCCAACAGTGCCGGCCCAGCGTGACCCCCGTCTGTCCGTCGATCGCCCCCAGGGCAACCGCCGTCTGCGGGCTCATGTCCCCCCGCCAGAACAAGGTAGACCCGCAAGTCCGGCAAAACCCGCGCGAGGCCGAGGCGCTGGCCCGATACCACACAAGCGATGCATCCTCGATGAACCGGATCGCGCGCGTCTCGGCATGGCCAGCCGCAAAATAATGGCCCGATTGCTGGCGACATTGCCGGCAATGACAGCCAATCGGATCACTCAGCACCTGAGCCACCTCAAACACCACCCCACCGCATAAACAGGATCCCTGATGCATCCCTTGCTCCTCAATAAACCGGCGGGGCGATCACCCAGATCGCCACAGCCGGTTCGTCATAAGGGTTGATCCACTCAAACGGCTCTCCCTTGATGCGGAAACTGTCCCCGGGATTGATCGTGAACGCGTGCCCGCCAATCACCAGATCCAATCGGCCCGACAACAGATAGCCGACTTCCTGCGTTGGCCGCGTCACCAGCTCTCCGATCCGGCTGTGCGGCTCAAAGGTGGAATGCACCACTTCGAAATCATCCGTCAGATCCGGAGACAACAGCTCTTCGACCAACCCCGCCTTGCCCGAGCCGATCGGGCGGCGCGCGCCCTTGCGCACGACATAGCCCGATTCACCGTCCGGAGCGCTCGCCCGGCCGAAAAACAGCGATGTAGGCACGTCCAGAATCGCCGCCATGTGGCGCAGTTCGGTGATCGAGGGGGCCGACAGATCCCGCTCTACCTGGCTCATCCAGCCGACGGAACGGCCCAGCCGCTCGGCCAGATCCGCCAACGTCAGACCGCGCGACTTGCGCAAGGCCCGCAGATCGGCGCCCAATGTGTCGCTGTTAAGGTGCGTATGAACGGTCATCCGGCCCCGGCTGTCGAGTCGTGAAAATATGTCTTCAAATTTCACGATGGCGACGACGCATGAAAATATCAATCATTTTTTCATGCCCAGACCCAATTTTCCCAGCAGGATAAATGCAGAGGTATTGATCAAAGGCGCGTGCGCCTCACCCGGGGTATTTGAGTTTGCACCAGCGCCGCGATATGCGAGTCTGACAAAACAAACAGAGTTTCAAGGAAACCGAACATGAGCATCAAACATCTGACCCGCGGCCTGCTCCTGGCCACCACCACCACCCTGGCCGGCGTTTCTGTGCAGGCTCAGGACATCGACCGCGTCGAAGCCGGGCAGTTGAAATGTGACGTCGAGGGCGGTGTCGGACTGATCCTCGGCTCCAAAAAGAAAATGGCCTGCACCTTTGAACGCAAGGATGGCGGAACCGAGACCTATACAGGCCGTGTGACCAAGGTTGGCCTGGATATCGGCGCGACCAAGGACGCGGTGATCTGGTGGCTGGTCCTGGCTCCGGCCGAAGACACACCCGCCGGTGCGCTGGCCGGCGAATATGTCGGGATCGCAGCCGAGGCGACCGTGGGCGCAGGTGCCGGAGCAAATCTTTTGGTTGGCGGTGGCGACAAATCCTTCGCTTTGCAACCGCTGAGCCTGGGCACACAAAAAGGCCTCAACATCGCTGGTGGGCTGGCCTCGATCAAACTGGAATACGGCGGCTGATCAGCGCCAAACCTCTGGTCAGCGTGAAAACACGCTGACCAGGATCGCATCCAGCGCCTCTGCATCCTCGCGGGTAAAGGCGTCCGGCTGGTCGCTGTCGATGTCCAGCACAGCAATCAACGCCCCGCTGCCATCGCGCACCGGCAAAACCAATTCCGACCGCGTCGACGCCGCACAGGCAATATGCCCCTCAAAGGCCTCGACATCGGCCACCAGTTGCGTTTGCCCGGTCCGGGCCGCCGCGCCACAAACCCCGCGCTCAAACGGAATCACCAGACAGCCATGCCCGCCCTGATAGGGGCCGATCTTGAGCAATTCGGGCTCTGTCACGCGATAAAACCCCGTCCAGTCAAACCGGTCATCGCAATGGTGCAACTCGCACACAACCGTGGCCATCAAGGCAACCTGATCGCTCTCTCCCTCGGTCAACGCCGCGATTGTGGCTTGCAGGGCTGAATAATCCGCACGCATGAGCGCGATCCTCTGTCTGTTTGAGGTGAAAAACCGAATGGTAAGGATTCAGGTTTAGTCAGGCTGAAACCAAAGTTGCAAGAGAGTGGCATCATGAGCCTATCCAGTACAATAGAAAACGAAACCCGCGTCATCTCGGTGGACAGCAACCGGATTGATGCCGCCATGGCGGTTCAGTTCAAGGAGGACATGCGCTCCGAAACCGCGCAGGGGCCGGACCGTGTGGTGCTGGATCTGACCAATGTTGAATTCATCGATTCCAGCGGTTTGGGCGCGATTGTCGCCTCGATGAAACAACTCAGCCGCAACCAGAAACTCGACCTGGCGGGGCTAACCCCAAATGTTCAAAAGGTGTTCCGCCTGACCCGGATGGATACGATTTTCACGCTGTTTCCCACCTTGGATGATGCGCTGGACGGACAGCGGGCCTAGGCGCGCCAGTGTTCGTGCGCGTCTGCGAAATCATGGCAATTCCCAAAGCAATCATCCGGTTCATGCCCGAACAACACGACGTGCGCCGCGCATTGGATGATGCCATGGCGCTGTGTCGGACAATATTGCCAGCCGGGCAGGACGATGCCCTGGGCAACGCCCAGATCGTGCTGGCCGAGGCGTTGAACAACGTGGCGGAACACGCCTTTGCCCAGTTGGATTTGGTCGAGGCTCGCCTGACTGCAAAACTGGAAACCGGGCGCCTGTTGGTCACGATCCGCGACCGCGGACAGGCGATGCCTGGGCTCCGCATCCCGGAGGCACGTCATCACGACCTGAGCGGCGATCCCGCAGATCTGCCAGAAGGGGGATTCGGCTGGATGCTCATCCATGAACTCACGGATGAGATTCGATATGATCGGATCAACGGCGTAAACCGCCTGCGCCTGTGGTTTCAACTGACCGGATCAGGTGAAGGTCCCCGATTGCCCCAATAAAGCCTTATTGCTCCCCAATTCCGGCCCGAAACATCGGCGATACGTTGTCTTGTAGCTGCATATGGCTTCCCTCGGTGTCACGCATTTTCAGCCCCCACCCATTGCGTGGCACCGAGGACTACTCTCCCCCATCTCAGCACAATCGCCACGCCAGGACGCAAATCCGGGGCGTTTCGGCATGGTTTGATGTCCGGACGACTGCGAAAATCGATTCACCAATGCCCAGAAACACGATAGTCTCGCTCCATTGACAAGGAGACTGCCCCAAATGCGCGATTTTCAAATCCCCGGGCGCTCGCCCGTTCTGGCTCAGAACGGGGCCTGTGCCACGTCTCACCCGCTGGCCGCGATGACAGCCATCGACATTCTGCGCCGGGGCGGCAACGCAATGGACGCCGCTATTGCCGGTGCTGTCCTGCTGGGCATTTGCGAACCGCAAATGACCGGAATCGGTGGCGATTGTTTCATGCTGTATTCGCAGCCGGGTGACGATTCGATCCAGGCCATGAACGGATCCGGCCGTGCTGCCGCCGCCGCTGACGCAGCGGTATTGCGCGAGGCGGGCCATGAGGCGCTCCCGGTAAACAGCGTGCACACTGTCACCATACCGTGCGCCATCGACGCCTTTTGCACACTCGCCGAAACCAAAGGCAAAATCGGGCTGGACGCGATTCTGGCCCCTGCCATCCATTATGCCGAAGAAGGCGTGCCAGTGGCCCCCCGCGTGGCATTCGATTGGGAAAAGGACGCCGGTCGCCTGCAGGGCGGCGCACGTGATCACTACCTGCTGAACGGCGCAGCCCCCAAAGCCGGCCAGATCTTTCGCGCCCCCGGACAGGCCGAAGTTCTGCGCCGCATTGCCGCCCAGGGCCGGGACGGCTTTTACACCGGCGAGGTTGCCGAGGACATGGTTGCCGCACTCCAGGCGATGGGCGGACCCCAGACGCTGGCGGATTTCGCGGCCTCTGCGGCGACCACCTCCACCCCGATTGCAGGCAACTACAAAGGCGTCGATCTGGTCGAGCATCCACCCAACGGCCAAGGCGCCACCGCGATCCTGATGCTGAATATCCTGTCGCATTTCGACATCGCCGCCATGGACCCGTTCGGCGCCCAACGCGCCCACCTGGAGGCCGAAGCCGCCAAGCTGGCCTATGATGCGCGCAACCGGTTCATCGCCGACCCGGACGCAACCACCCGCCTGGACCACATGCTGTCAGCCGAAACCGCCTCGGCCCTGGCCGCGCTGATTGATCCCAATCGCGCCATGGCCAGCCCGGCCCAGATCAGCGAATCCGTGCACAAGGACACGATCTACATAACGGTCGTCGACCGCGATCGCATGGCCGTTTCTCTGATCTATTCCATCTATCACGGGTTTGGCTCTGGCATCGCCAGCGACAAATTCGGCATTCTGTTCCAAAACCGCGGCGCCGGTTTCACGCTGGACCCTGGCCATCCCAACGAACTGGCCGGCGGAAAACGCCCCATGCACACCATCATCCCGGCCATGCTGCGCCAGGAGGGGCGTGTCACCATGCCGTTTGGCGTGATGGGCGGTGCCTATCAGCCGAACGGTCACGCACGCATGGTGTCGAACCTGTTTGACTACGGCATGGATCCGCAAACCGCCAACGACGCCCCGCGCAGCTTTACCGACGCCGGTGTTCTGAACGTCGAGCGGGGCTATTCGGATGACACCCGCGCGGCCCTGGCGGACCTGGGACACAACGTAGAAATCCCCGAAACCGCCATCGGCGGGGCACAGATGATCCACATCCGCGAAGACGGTGTTCTGGAAGGGGCGAGCGACCCGCGCAAAGACGGCTGCGCGCTGGGATACTGACCCCGCGCGCCATTTGCCAAGGCCACGGGGGCCCCCTCCCGTGGCGCCTCAAACCCGGATCAAACAGCCTCGGTCGCCGCAGCATCCACGCAAAACGCATCAGGCCCCCGACAATTTGCCGAGACATCCTGTCGCAACATAATCTGGAAGCGTTTTAGTTCAGCTGGAAATGCAGCGGATAGGTGCCGTCTTCGAACGGGCCGAACATTTCAGGGATATCCGGGTGATCCACCGGTTCGCCAGAATAATCCAGAATCAGATTTTGCTCGGACACATAGGCCACGTAATACGAGCTCTCATTCTCGGCCAGCAGGTGATAAAAGGGTTGCTGCCGCTGTGGGCGGCTGTCCTCGGGAATCGCCTGATACCACTCTTCCGTATTGGAAAATTCAGGATCCACGTCAAAAATCACCCCCCGGAAGGGATGTTTTCTGTGACGGACAATCTGCCCGAGATGATATTTCGCACGCGTCTTCAACATAACATACAGCCCCTATCCACGCGTTCTACCCGTTTCAAGGCCCAAATGTCCAACATTGCGACGGCCCTGAAAGGAAACAGACTGTGAACGTGTTTTCCACAACCTGAATTTGCAGGCCCTCCGGGGCGCAGAATTCCGGCTCTGATCCGGTCACAACGCCGTGCGACCATGCGTCAGGGATTAACAGCGGCGCAAAAACGCGCTATCGTTTTGCCAAAAAAGGTTCGAGGCAGATGGGCAGATCAATACTGGCGCTTTTGGCGCTATTGCTTCTTGCAAGTTGCGGTGCGCGGTACAACACCCCGCCGCGCAACCTGGATGACGCCTGTAGCATCCTTAATCAGCGCCCCCCCTACATCAAGGCGTTCAAGGCGACCGAGCGTAAATGGAATGTGCCCGTGCATGTTCAAATGGCCACCATGCATCAGGAAAGCAAGTTCGACGCCGATGCGCGCACGCCGTTTCGCTATGCTCTGGGCGTGATCCCCATGGGCCGGCAAAGCAGCGCCTTTGGCTATAGCCAGGCCCTGGACGGCACGTGGGATGAATACAAACAGGCCACCGGACGGCGCGGCGCAAAGCGGGACAATATCAAGGACGCCACAGATTTCATGGGCTGGTACTTCAACCAGAGCAAAATCAAGAACGGCATCGCACTGGATGACGCGCGCAATCAATATCTGGCCTATCACGAAGGCCACACCGGCTATCGGCGCGGGACGTACAACAAAAAGACCTGGCTGGTGCGCGTTGCCAACAAGGTCGACTCGCGGGCCGACCTCTACAAGACGCAATTGGCCTCGTGCCGTAAGGCCCGGTAGGTGCGGCGCTTGCGCAGCCGGGCCAACCTGCCCGGTTGCGCCCCGACACCTCCCTATCCCGCTTGCCCCAAAGGGCGGCGCGTGCAACGCTGAGATCAGGCAAAAAGTAGAACCAGAGCAACAATGCCAGGGCAAATCGTCGTTTTCCGTCAGGATGGGCTGGGCGCGCGGCTGCGTAATATCGTGGTCGGGATGCGGATGCAGCGCCTGTTTGGCTGCGACCTGATCATTCTGTGGCCGCTCAGCCGCAACACCAAGGACCTGCGCAGGCCGCAACGCCTGTTTGGTGCCGAATTTGTCGCCAACCATCTGGTTCTGGATGCCGACCGGATTGACTCCATCAACGCCGCTGCCACCGATCTGGGCACATTCGAGCAGTTGGAGCAGATGCAACATCACCTGCAGACGGGCGGCTCCATCCGGATCGAGAACATGGGCGAAAACATCGCCCTGCCCTCGGAGTCAGAAGAACAGGCGCGGGCCGATTTCATTGCAACCGCAGCGACCCTGCCTTTGGATGACACCATTCAGGACCGGCTGGCACGGGTCGATCAATTCGCAGGCCAAACACCGCTGACGGCAATCCATGTCCGGCGCGGCGACATCATTTTTGATCCCTATTGGGCGCGCCGTTTCTGGCCGTCAAAATATGTTCCCGACGAATATTACGACGTGATGATCGAGCAGGCCCCAAACGCGCCCTACCTGATGTTTTCCGACACGCCGGAGTCCCTGCGCCGGTTTCAGGATCGCTATGGCATCACCTCGGCCGGCGCGTTGATGGGGCTGGATCAGGTGTTCCCGGGTCAGGCCGACCTCTGCGAACTGCTGGCCATTGCGCGCTGCAAACGGGTGATCAGCGGCTCCTATAGCGCCTTTTCCACCGCCGCGACGCTGATTGGCGGCGCGCAAAAGGTGGCCCTGCCAGACGATATGCCCGCGCCTCTCCGGCAAGAGGCCGAAGCCCGCCTGCAACAGCGTATTCAGGCCGGGCCCGAGCAATTCATCAACCAGAACGATTTCGCCCAAAGCCTGCATTGGCGCGTCCAGACCCTGCGCGCACAGAACCAGGAGGACCTGGTGCAGCCCATGCTCGACTCTGCCGTGCAGCAAAAGGTCTGGCTGCCGCATCTGGCCGGGCCGATCCTGACCCAGGCGGTTCAGACGCAACAGGATCAGCGCGTTCTGTCCCTGATCGAAACAGATCAGAAAAACCGCCCGTTCCTGACCGGCTATCTGCGCAAACCCCCCGAAACCAGGCGCCGCAGCAATCAATTGTTTCTGGCGGCGCAGGCATTTGTCGGGCAGTCGCAGGTCCGGCAGGCGGTACAGACCCTCAGCACCCTGATCCTGATGCAACACCGCCCCGGCCCCGCCGATACGCTGAGCGTCAGCCTCGCCAGCCCGCTGACCACGGGTGCCTTTGATTGCCCGCCCACAACGCTGATCACCTATGACGCGGACCAGGGGGCACCCATGGGGTTTCAGAACATACCAGAGCTGCGCACGCCGCTGCTACAGCGGTTCCTGGGCCAAAACCCGGCCCTGAACTGGCAGGCCGCGATGGCTGCGGATTGGTCCGACCTGTCGATGAGCGGCGGCTTTGCCCCGCCCCTCAAGGCGTTGGAGCGTATCGTGGCCACCGCCTCTGATGCCAGCGTGATGGAAAGATCTCTGGCCGCCGTTGGCCACCACCTGGCCGGACGGTTGCCACGCGCAAAACGCATCATGGCCGCCATCGCCGAAGAGACCGACGGTCTGACGCCGCTTCAGCTGGCCCTGCTGGAAAAGCGCAAGGCGCAGATACTGCTGGCGCGCAGCAAACCCAAGGCCGCCGAAGCGGCCATGCAACGCGCATTCGAGCACAGCGATCACCCGGCCTTTCGCGCCTGGTGGGCCGTGCAGCTGTGCCGGGCCAATAGGGCCGCAGATGCCGGCGCGCTGCTGCGGGCCCAGCCACCGCGCACGCAATACGAACGCTTCTTGTTGCTGAACCTGCCGGATGCCGCAGAGGCCAGAGACGCCTCTGGTGCCCTGACACAGTCAGCGCTCGGCCAAAGCTTTCAGGATGGGTTCAACATCGCCTCCGACCCACAGCAGCAGACGCAGGCCGCATGAAACTGCATCTGGTCACATATGGCGGCGGCGAAACCCGCCGTGGCGTTTCCTTCTTCGAAACCGCCTGCACCCTGCGCGACGCCGCCCTGGCGGCGGGGTTTGACCACGCCACCGCCTATAGTGATTCCCTCTATGCCGGCACCGCCTTTGCGCAACGCAACGCAGACCTGCTGACAGAATGGCGCGGCGCGGGCTATTGGGTTTGGAAACCGCTGGCCATCAGAACCGCATTGGACACCATAGGCGACGATGACGTCCTCATTTACTCGGACGCGGGCAAGCTCCCCCCGGGTCAAATCACCCGCCCGGACCGCATCGCCCAATTGGCCAAACTGGCCCCCGAGGGGTTTCTGTCTGGCGTCCAGCTGACGGGCCTGCGCCACGACCATTGGACCAAACGCGACTGTTTCGTACTGATGGAGGCCGATACCGACGCCTGCCACCAGGCCGATCAACTCCAGGTCGGGTGGAGCGCATGGACCCGATCGCCGCAATGTTTCGAACTGCTGGAGAAGTGGCAGCATTTTAACGAAGACCGCAGAATCGTGACCGACGACGCAAATGTCATGGGCCTGCCCAATAGCCCCGGCTTCAAAGAGCATCGCCATGACCAGTCGATCTATACCAATCTGGTCTTCGCGATGAACATGCCCTTCCTTCGGCTGTCACAACGCCCCGCCCGACGGTTCGTTCGCCAGCTCAAGGCCAGCAACACCACAACCTTGCGCAAATTCTGGGGCGGTGAATGGGTGCTGGCGCAACTGGACAACCATTTCACCGCCAAGGGCAGCACCACGCCGATCCAGGACATTTATCAAAGCTGCGTGCGCCGGTTTCACGATGATCAAGGTGGCGCATCCGACAACGCCCTCTGACCTCCAACCGCCTATCGTTCGCCCACCGGCGAAGGGTTGACCGTGCTGAACAGGCTCAGCGGAAACGACAGGCCCGTCTCCATCCCGCCCAGGATCACGGTTGTTTCGCTGCCGCTGCCGTCGTTGATCACCCATTTGCGCAATTCAACGGGGTTGTCAGTGAAATAGAGGTCGATACTGCCGTAATCTGGGTTTTCCGGATCCTGGGCGCGCACGCGCGTGGCCGTACCGTCATAGTCATGCCCAACCACCATCTGCGCCTGGTTCAGGTCCACCCGCTCGGCCAGAATGATCGACAACGGGGTGCGGCGCAGCGGGTAGGTTTCGGGCGGTTGGTTGGATTTCGGATCGTGGATCACAACGGACCCCTGCCCGGCAATCACCCGCCCGGCATTCTTGCCATTGTATTCAAACCGCGCCCGCCCCGGCCTTTTCAGGTAGAGCGTTCCCGTCGACAAGGTCCCGTCATCATTGATCTGCGTGAAATCGCTGCGCGCGGTTTGCAGGCCGTTCAGATAGCCTGAAATCGCGCTCAGCGGCAATTGCTCGGCCAACGTGGGGGAGGCGAGCAGGCAGGCTGAAATCAGCCCATATGCAAAACGAAGTACTGTCATGGGCCCAACATATGATTTCATTCGCCAAAGGTCACCGGACAGACATCACAATCCGGCGACCCAGGTCAGGTGTCAGCGGTGAACCGCCGTTTGCTACTGCTGCTCTGGCACCAGAATTTCGCGTTTACCAACATGGTTCGAGGCGGTCACGATGCCCTCATCCTCCATCTGTTCAACCAGACGCGCGGCCTTGTTGTACCCGATGGCCAGCTTGCGCTGGATGTAAGAGGTCGAACATTTGCGATCCTTGATCACAATGGCCACAGCCTGATCATATAGCGCATCTTCGCCATTCGTATTGCCCCCCGTCGACAACCCCAGGACCGCGTCGATATCGCTGGCCTTCTCGTCCGGGGGCCCTTCGACAACACCACCCACATAGTCCGGCGGGCCGAACTGCTTGAGGTGATTCACGATCTCTTCGACTTCCTCGTCACTGACGAATGGCCCGTGACAGCGCGTAATCTTGGCCCCACCGGCCATATACAGCATGTCCCCCATGCCCAGCAGCTGCTCGGCACCCATTTCGCCCAGGATCGTGCGGCTATCGACCTTCGAGGTCACCTGAAACGAGATCCGCGTGGGGAAGTTTGCCTTGATCGTGCCGGTGATCACATCCACCGACGGGCGCTGTGTGGCCATGATCAGGTGAATGCCCGATGCCCGCGCCATCTGCGCCAAACGCTGGATACAGGCCTCGATCTCTTTGCCCGCAACCATCATCAGGTCGGCCATCTCGTCCACGATCACAACGATATATGGCAGTTTGACCGGCTTGATCTGCTCCGTCTCGAACACTGGTTCGCCCGTATCATCGTCAAATCCGGTCTGAACCGTGCGGCTGAACATTTCGCCCTTGTCCAGCGCCTCGCGGACACGGCCATTGTAGCCCTCGATATTGCGCACACCCATCTTGGACATCTTGCGATAGCGCTCTTCCATCTCGCCCACGACCCATTTCAGCGCGACAACCGCCTTCTTGGGGTCCGTCACCACAGGCGAGAGCAGATGCGGGATGCCGTCATAAACAGACAGTTCCAGCATCTTGGGGTCGATCATGATCAGGCGGCAGTCCTCGGGCCGCAGTTTGTACAGCAGCGACAGGATCATCGTGTTGATGGCCACGGATTTACCCGACCCGGTGGTCCCGGCAATCAACAGGTGAGGCATCTTGGCCAGGTTGGCGACCATACTGTCGCCGCCAATATCCTTGCCCAGGGCCAGAGGCAGGCTCATGTTGCTGTCGCCAAAATCCCGGCTCGCCAGAATTTCCCGCAGAACAACCATCTCGCGCTTTTCATTGGGCAGTTCGATTCCGATCACCGACCGCCCCGGCACGGTCGAAACCCGTGCGCTCAGCGCGGCCATGGACCGGGCGATATCATCCGCCAGACCGATCACGCGGCTGGCCTTCAGACCCGGTGCAGGTTCCAGTTCGTACATCGTCACAACCGGACCCGGCCGAACGCTGACAATATCGCCCTTGACCCCATAATCATCCAACACGCTTTCCAGCATACGCGCATTCTGCGCCAACGCCTCGTCGCTCAGATGATGCCGTGAAATGTCGATCGGATTGGTCAACAGGCTCAGCGGCGGCAATTCGAACTCTACTTCGGGATCGTCAAACTGAAGGGTGGGCTGCGCCTCGGCCTGGGCACGGCGCGACGGAACAGGGGCCTTGCGCGCAGGGTTTTGCACCACGGTGCGCGGCTCGGGGGCGGCCGTGGGTATCACATGCGGACGCATTGGTGCCGCCGGTTCTGCCACAGGCTCAGCCATCGCAGCGGACTCGCGGGGGGCACCATAAAGGGCGTCTGGCATCGCCTCCAGCCCAGTTTCGGGCACCGGTTCCGAGGTCAATGCGCTCGGCGCCGCCGGCACTGGCGAATATGTCACCTCTGGCGCTGGCATAGGTGCAGGTGCAGGTGCAGGTGTCGCCGTTGGCCGCACGCCAGCCATCAGACCGGAAGGCGCCGCAACCTTTGGCGCAGGCGCGGTCAGCGGAGGCTCTGGCGGCAATCCACGGGCCGCCACATGGCTGATGGGGGGCTCTGGTGGCAGATCGTCATAGATGGCCGCGTGCAGTTCCTGCTCAAACCCGGGCTCAAACTCCGGCTCAAACTCGGGCGAGACCTCCAATTCGGCCTCGGTCATCTGTTCCAGCGGCGGCGCCATAGGGGCCACAGTGTCAGGATCCGGGTTGAGCAACAGCGGTCTGGGACCATGCCCACGCCCCTTGGTCAGCGGTTTGTCGGCCGGGATCGGTGCGGGCTCTGGAACCACAGGGGCCGCCCGCGAGCGGATCACATCCGCGATCCTGGCGCGAATACGGTCATCACCGGGCATGTCATCTGGCACAAAGGCTGGGTCAGGCTGCTCTACCAACTCGGGCTCTGGCATCTTTTCTGGGCGTCGGATCAGCGACGGCATACGCGCCAGCAAACCGGTCTTCTCTGGCGGTGCAGCCTCGACCGGAGGCTGAACAGGGGGCTGAACGGGCTGCATCCCCGAGGTTGCCGAAAATCCCGGTTCGGCACGCAGAACCGGCTCGTCTGAATAAACCACCTGATCCGCCTCATGCGCTGTGCGGGCAATCTTCAACGCCTGATGCTGTGCCTCTGCCTGCGCCTGTCTTTGCGCGTCAATCTCCGCCTGGGCCTCTGCCTCTGCCTGGGCAGCGGCCTGCGCCTCAGCGGCCAATGCCGCCTGCGCCTTCTGCTCGGCACGGCGCTCCGTGCGTTGCGCATTGCGTTCGCGCGCCGCCTGCGCTGCCTTGCTGGCCCCACGCCCCATCAGCGTAACGATGAGCCCGTAAAACATCACAAACCCGATCAGGGACATCCGAGTGGCACGGCGAATATCCTGCCCCGTGAACCCCAGAACATAGGACCCCAGGTACAACATCGACACAGCCGCAACAAACGACATCAACTTGACGGCAAAAGTGGACCCAATCGGCAAAAGCGTCAGGAACGCGCCCATCACCGTATCGCCAAACAATCCACCCAGCCCAAAACTATGGGTCGCCCGCCAAACGTCACCCGGCAGCAACGTGGCACAATAGACCGAGGCAACAGCAATCGCGATCGGCGCAAACACCAACCGGCTGATCGCACGATCTTCGCCACGATGCAGGACAAACCGCGCGCCCCAGGCCAACAGAACCAGCGGCAAACCCCAGCTGCCCCAGCCCACAATCATGAACAACGGCGCTGCAATAGAGGCCCCGGGGCGCCCCATCCAGTTCTGAACCGGCGCATCGGTCGACACCATCCAGTTCGGATCATCCGGAGAATAGGACCCAACCATGGCCGCCGCTGCGAGCCCCAGACAGATCAGAAAGATCCCGATCAGTTCCTTGCCCCGCTTTTCAATCGCCGCCTGCATGGTGCTGTCCAGCAGCGGATCGCGGCTGCGTGTCTGATATGCCATACTCGTCCTCGGTTCTTATCTGTACAGGCAGTCGCGCAGCTGGGTCAGCGCCGGTGCCATGTTCTCTATTGGGGCCACCATCGCAGCCCGTATGAACCCCTTGCCGGGGTTTTCTCCCTGATAGTCCTGCGCCAGATAGGCGCCCGGCAACACACGCACGCCGGTCTCTTGCCACAGCTTCAATGCCGCGGCCTCTCCGTCTTCGACCGGCAGCCACAAAAAGAAACCGGCTTCGGGCGGTTGATACCCCTGCGCCCCGGCGAAAATCTCGTCCGCCAGACGAAACTTGGCCTGATAAAGGCTGCGATTCTCGATCACATGGTCTTCGTCCTGCCACACCCGCGCCGCCGCCATTTGCAGCGGCAAGGGCAGAGGCGTACCGGCATAGGTGCGCAGTTGCCGGATCTCGCGCATGTTTTTCGGGCCAGATGCCACAAACCCAGACCGCAGGCCGGGCAGGTTGGACCGTTTGGACAACGAATGAAAGATAACGACGCGTTCTGGATCCGCACCAATCTCATGGGCGACCTGCAACGCTCCGGGGGGCGGCGCATCGCGGTAAATCTCGCAATAGCACTCATCCGCGAAAATCTTGAAATCATACCGCTCGGCCAGACCCAGCAGCTCGGTCCAATACGCGCGACTGGCCACGGCACCCTGCGGATTCGCCGGCGAACACAGATAGGCAATCGCCGTCCGGTTCAACACATCCTCGGGCAATGCGGGAAAGTCGGGCAAATGGCCGGTGGCCGCCGTCGCCGGAATCAACATCGGTTCGGCGGCCACGGAATAGGCCGCAACCATATAGACCTGATAAAACGGGTTGGGTGCCAGAACCACAGGCTTTTGCCCGTTCTTCTGTTCAGGACACAGCGCCATGGCCGCATTGTACAGCCCTTCGCGCGTGCCATTCAGCGGCATGATCTCGGTTTCCGGATCCACCCGGACGCCATACCGGCGCTGCACCCAATCGGTCATCGCCTGACGCAGTTCCGGCGCCCCCTCGTTCGGAGGATATCTGTTAAAACCCGCCGCATGGCGCGCAATCTCGTCCGTGACCCAGGCCGGAAACGCATGTTTCGGCTCTCCAATGGTCATATGGACAATGTCACCTTCGGAATCGACTCCGGGCGCATGGCTGTCAAGCAACGCGCGCAATCGCGGAAATGCGTATTCCGGCAGTGTTGAAAACCGCTCAGGAAAATCCATAACTTGCCTCAATTTCGGGATCATAATCGCCCCGTTTGAGACCAAGTTACCGGCCCACCTCCAACCCGTCCAGCGCTCAGAGAACGTCCCGGCCTAGCTGTGGCTTTCAGGCCATTGCACCGGCCTCTGATCCAAACAGAGTCAGATCAAAGGCCCGCAGCCAACGTTTCAGGATTGCGCCAAAACCGGCTCTGCCGCAGCACCCAGCCGCAACAACGCCTCTTCGGTTTCGGGCAGTCCCAGCATCATCAAACCACAGCTGGGCACACCCGTCGGCAGGGTCAGCCCGCACAATCCCATCAGATTGCCGATCCGGGTATTACGCAACGCCAACAGGTTTTCGGTGACGTAATAATCGTGATCGCTCACCAGCCGCTCGGTCTTGGGCGGCAAAATCGGAGAGCTGGGCAACAAAACCGCATCATACCGCGACACGGCCGCGTCATAGGCCATGCGGTGCCCCTCCAGCGCGGCCCAGGCGGCCACATAGTCGGGGGCCGAAAACTGCGCACCACCGCGGAACCGTTCCAAAATCTCGCTGTACATGAGGTCAGGCTGCGCCTCGATCACATCGCGCCACAGGCCATAGGCCTCGCCGGGCAGCAACGGGCCGGTCAAACCGTTGGCGGCAACCACCTCGGGGATCTCGATTTCGTCGACCACCGCACCGGCATCGCGCAGCTTGGCCACCGCGCTGTCAAATCCGGCCAGCGGTTCATCGCGAATGTCATCAAAGGCCAATGTCCGCAATATCGCAAAATGGCGCCCCTTCAGCGACGCGCCCGCCAGATCCGCAGGCGCCCCACCCTCCATCAGGGCCAGCAACTGTGCGGCATCCTCAACAGAGCGCGTCAAAGGCCCCACCGTGTCGAACTTGAGCGCCAGCGGCACCACGCCCTCAAGGGACAATCGGCCCGCCGTGGTCTTTAGCCCGACCAGATCGTTCCAGGCCGATGGAATCCGCACCGACCCGCCCGTATCAGACCCGATCCCAGCCGCCGCCAGATTGAACGCAACCGAGGCCGCCGCCCCCGAAGAAGAGCCCCCCGGCACCGCCTCGGGGTCGTTCACATTGGGCGAGGTTTCGGTCACCGGGTTATATCCCAGACCAGAAAACGCCAGCTCGCTCATATGCGTCTTGCCCAAACAGACCGTGCCCATCGCCGTGGCATTGCGCAGCACCACCGCATCCGCATCAGGCACACGCCCGGCCAACAGGGCAGATCCGGCTTCGGTCCCGGTTCCGGCGGTATCAAACAGGTCTTTCCAGCTGATCGGCACACCATCCAGCAACGATCGGCGCTGACCGGCCTTGGCCCGCGCTTCGGCCGCGCCGGCCTCGGCCAGGGCCCGGTCGTGGGTCACCCGGGCGTAAATCCGGTCTGCCTCTGCATGCCCATCAATTGCGGTCAGATAGGTCTCGGTCAACGCGACAGGGCCAATCTCTCCCTTTGCGATACCGCGACCCAAATCCGCCGCGGTCATTGTCAACCAGTCCTGCATTGATGCGCCTCCTTCACAGTCCACATTCTGTCTGCCGCGCTGACGGTAGCGACAGCATCCCGCATGGACAATGCCGAAATGGGGTCCATATTGCGGCTATGACCCAGCAGACCGATATCCTGATCATAGGCGGCGGGCTGACCGGCCCGACGCTGGCGCTGTGCCTCGCCCAGGCCGGGCTGCGCTGTACCATCGTCGATGCCCTGCCCGAAGACACCCGGCGCGAGCGTGATTTTGACGGGCGCAGCTATGCGCTGGCGTTGACAGCGCAGCGGATGCTTTCCGCCATCGGCCTTTGGAACGGGATCGCAGAGCAAACCCAGCCCATTCTGGATATCACCGTCTCCGACGGTCAGGCCTGGTCCGGTCCATCGCCCTTTTCATTGCATTTCGACCATGGAGAGATCGAGGAAGGCCCAATGGGCCACATGATCGAAGACCGCCACCTGCGCCGTGCGCTGCTGGATGCGGTCGCGGCCTGTCCTGAGATCACACAGATCAACAACACCCGCGTCGTCGCACAAGACACCAGCGAAAAGGCCACCGTCACCCTGGACGATGGCCGCCAGATCCAGGCGTCGCTGCTGATCGGTGCGGATGGGCGCAACAGTGGAACCGCCCAGCGCGCCGGGATCAAACATATCGGCTGGCCATACCGCCAGACCGCGCTGGTCTGTGCCATCGCCCATGAACGGCCCCATAATGGCGGCGCGCATCAATTGTTCCTGCCACAGGGCCCCTTGGCCATTCTGCCGCTGACCGGCAATCGCAGCTCTATTGTCTGGACCGAAAGCAGCGACCGCGCCGCCGACATCCAGGCCCTGAACGATGCAGATTACCTACAGGTGCTGCGCCCCCGGTTTGGCGATTTTCTGGGCCAGATCACATTGGCCGGAGAGCGGTTCACCTATCCGCTCAACATTTCGGTCGCGGACCGGTTTGTCGACACCCGCCTCGCCCTGGTCGGAGACTCCGCCCACCGCGTGCACCCCCTGGCCGGACAAGGTCTGAACGCGGGCTTCCGCGACATTGCCGCCCTGGCCGAAGTGCTGGTGCACGCCCGCCGCAGAGGAGAAGACATCGGCAGCCCGCTTGTCCTGGCCCGCTACGAACAATGGCGCCGGTTTGACGTGCAGGCCCTCGCCATGGCCACAGACGGTTTCAACCGACTTTTTTCAAATGATAATCCAGCGCTACGCCTGGGGCGGGACCTGGGCCTGGGCCTGGTCAACGCCCTGCCCGGCCTGCGCCGTGGTCTGATCCGCGAGGCCGCAGGCCTCACCGGTGATCTACCCCGCCTGATGCAGGGCCAGCCGCTTTAATCCAGCGCGCGGGCCTCATCCACCAACATGATCGGTATCCCGTTGCGGATGGGAAAGGCCAGCGAAGCAGATTTCGACACCAGCTCTTGCGCCACTGCATCATATTCCAGCGTCGCATGGGTCACCGGACAAATCAGCGCCTCCAGCATCCGCCGATCAAATAGGGGGGCCGTCGCATCGTTCATTGTAAAACCTCTTCGGCAGATCCGCCGCGCAGCGAAAATTCCATGAGCGTCACCAGAGTTTCGCGCCGTGTTTGCAGGCTCGGTGCTTCTAGCAGGGCCTGCCTGTCTTCCGGATCCAACTCCAGCAGCATGGACAGCGAATTGATCAGTAATTCGTCCTCTGCCTCCTGCAAGGTGTCCCAGTCTGTCTGCAATTCGCGCGCCGAAAAATACCGGTTCAGCAGGTCCATAAAGGCCGGCCGCTCAAACCGATCATCGGTTTCCGCCTGCCCCAGATCCCGCTCGAACCCGGTCCAGCTGACCTCGCAGCGCCGATACGGCGCAAACCCGTCCAGCTCGTTCTGAATGCGAAACCGGCTCATCCCGGTCAGCGTGATCAGGTAACGACCATCCTCGGTTTCCGAAAATTGCGTCACCCGGCCCGCACAGCCAATGCTGTGCAACCCATCCTCTCGCGACGAAGACGGATTCGGCTGAATCATCCCCACAAGCCGCGCTTCGGTTTTCAGGCAATCCTCGAACATCTGCAAATAGCGCGGCTCAAACAGATGCAACGGCAACCGAGAGCGCGGCAAGAGCAGCGCACTTTGCAAAGGAAAGATAGGAATCGTGTCCGGCAAATCAGCAGATGTCAGCATACTCGGTAACCTAGCCTGTTTTGCCAATTAGGCAAAAATCATGGAACTCAACTTGCGCCGACCAGCCAGAACAATGGGGTCATTTGCCTTCAAAGCTTCGAAAATCGTGAACAACTGGGTTTTGGCCGCCCCGTCATTCCACTCGCGATCCCGGCGGAACAACTCCAGCAACGCGCTCACTGCCGCCTCGACATCGCCATTGGCATGCAGCGCCAGCGCCAGATCAAATCGCGCCTGATGGTCATCGGGATTGGCCTCGACCGCAGCGCTCAGCTCTGCAACCGGGCCGGCATCCGCCGCCTGACGGGCCAGCTCCAACTGCGCATGCGCCGCTTCCAGTTCCGGGCTGTCCGAAATTTCCGCCGGTGCGCCGTTCAAAATCGCTTCGGCCTGATCCAGATCGTCCAGAGCAAGATGCGAACGCACCAGTCCCCCATAGGCGGCTGCGTTCTGAGGCTCTTCCTCCAAAATCGCGGCAAAGGTCTGCGCCGCATCCACCGCTGCGCCCTGCGCCAGCATCTCTTCGGCAGCGGCAACCGCCTCGGCCAAAGACTCCGCCGGGCTTTCGCCTCCTGCGGCGGCAATCACGCGGTTGATAAATTCCTTGATCTCAGAGCCCGGCAACGCGCCCTGAAACCCATCAATCGGTTGACCCTGGAAAAAGGCATAGACCGTCGGAATCGACTGGATCTGCAACTGCGACGCAATCATCTGCGCCTCGTCCACGTTGACCTTGACCATCTTGACCGCGCCCTTGGCCGCCGTCACAGCCTCTTCCAGCATCGGACCCAGCGTCTTGCAGGGGCCACACCACGGTGCCCAGAAATCCACAATCACAGGCACTTGCTTGGACGCTTCGACAACGTCCTGCATAAAGGTCGCTTCCGACCCGTCCTTGATCAGATCACCTGCCGGCGCCGCGCCGCCACCACCCAGAATTTCCATCACACATTTTCTCCGCTTTGAGATTGTCCCTATATGAAGACCACGCGCAGGGAAACCAAGGGGGTCAGGGCAAATGAAACCCGGCAGGTCAGATATCTTCGCGTTCCGCGCGCATCTGACGCCGGTGGGGCCCGATCAAATCCCGACATCAAAGAATGCGCGCCGATTACAAATCGAATGTCGCAAAAACCGGCGCATGATCGCTGGGCTTTTCCCACCCGCGCGCATCGCGCAGAACCCGGCTGGAATGCGCCGCAGACGAGATATCCGGCGTGGCCCAGACATGATCCAGCCGCCGCCCCTTGTCGGCTGCCGCCCAGTCGCGGGCCCGATAGCTCCACCAACTGTATAGCTGCCCCTCCGGAATATCCTGCCGCGTGACATCGACCCAGCCACCGGCATCCTGCGTCTCGGCCAATTGCTCAACCTCAACCGGCGTATGGCTGACCACCTTCAGCAGTTTCTTGTGGCTCCAGACATCGTCTTCGCGCGGCGCGATGTTCAGATCCCCCACCAGAACCGCCCGCTCGGGGCGCGCAGCATGAAACCAGTCGCGCATCTCAGTCAGGTAATCCAGCTTCTGACCGAACTTCTCGTTCTGCTCACGATCCGCCACATCGCCGCCCGCGGGCACGTAAAAGTTGTGGATCACCACGCCATTCTCCAGACGCCCCGCCACATGGCGCGCATGACCCAGGCTGGCAAAATCCTCGCCCCCTACATCCTGAATCGGCTGCTTTGACAGGATCGCAACCCCGTTATAGCCCTTTTGACCGCGCGCAATCATATGCCCATAGCCAGCAGCGGCGAAACTCTCGGTCGGAATCTTCTCAACCGGCGATTTCGTCTCTTGCAAGCAGAGCACATCCGGTCCCTCTTCTTGCAACAATTTCAAAACGATAGGCTCGCGCAGGCGAACTGAATTGATGTTCCAGGTGGCAATGGTCAGGGGCATGTGCGGCTCGCATTCGGGGGTTTGAATGCCCTACCCTATCGCGCGCGCAACCCGGGGTCCATCAATCCCATATCCCGAAAGTTGACAAAAAAAGACCCGGCAAAAGCCGGGTCAGTCCAACAGGGAGGAGCATGTCATAACCCGGACATGCAGCGGGTTGGGATAGACTCGATATAGGAACGCATTTTGGCAAAAATAGGGGGAAGAATTGCCAATTTACGCCACAAGGCGATATCCGCCGCTTTCAGTGACCAGCAACCGCGCATTCGACGGGTCCGGCTCGATTTTCTGGCGCAGGCGGTAGATATGCGTTTCCAGCGTATGGGTCGTCACGCCGGCATTGTAGCCCCAGACCTCGTGCAGCAGCACATCCCGCGCCACCACGCCATCGGTCGAGCGATACAGGAACTTCAGAATATTGGTTTCCTTCTCGGTCAGGCGCACCTTGCGGTCTTCCTCGGTGATCAACATCTTCATCGAGGGTTTGAACGTATAAGGCCCCAACTGGAATACAGCGTCTTCGGATTGTTCATGCTGGCGCAGCTGCGCCCGAATCCGGGCCAGAAGCACAGGAAACTTGAATGGCTTGGTCACATAGTCATTGGCGCCAGCATCCAGACCCAGGATCGTGTCTGCATCGCTGTCATGACCGGTCAACATCAGCACCGGGGCCTTGACGCCCTGCTTGCGCATCAGGCGGCACAATTCGCGCCCATCTGTATCGGGCAGGCCGACATCCAGAATGATCAGATCATACAGCGCCTCTTTGACACGCTCCATGGCCTGTTGCCCATCACCGGCCTCGAACACGTCGAAATCTTCGGTCATGACCAACTGTTCGCTCAATGCTTCCCGCAGATCTTCATCGTCATCTACCAACAGAATTTTCTTTAGCTGCGCCATCGTCAATCCCTCCGTTTTGCGTGACAATGACATGCGTCCGACCTCGCCTTTCGACAAGATTTGCTGCACTGCACTCACGCCGTCGTGTCTACAAACACGTAAATGTTTCACATTCCGTCAAAAGTACCTAGGTATAGCTGATCATGAGCCTCATCCCAGATATCACCGAACGCCTCGCCCGTGCGCGCGCAGACCTGCGCATGGGGCTGCCCGTCGTGCTGACCAACGGCACCAAACGCCTGCTCGCCGCCAGCGCCGAAACCCTCAGCCCCGAGCGGCTGGCAGATATGCGCGCCATATCTCCGGCGATCGTGCTGGCCATTACCGCAAGACGCGCCGAAACGCTCAAGGCCCGCGCCTATGACGGAGATCTGGCGCGAATCCTGCTGCCAGAGGACGCCGGGCTGTCGTGGATTCAGGCCATCGCCGACCCGGCCGACGACCTGCGCCACCCGATGAAAGGCCCCCTGACATCGCAACGCGACGGCTCGGCCCTGGCCCATCGCATCGCGATCCAATTGCTGAAATCCGCGCGCCTGCTTCCGGCGGCGATTCTGGCCGATGCGGCCGGCGATCTGTCGGGTCTGACAGAACTCAACCTGGCGGCGGTGCAACCGGAACTGGCCCGCCATCATCCCTTGCAACCGGTCATTCACGCCCGCCTGCCCCTGCGCGTCTCTGATGCCGGACGGCTGCATATCTTTCGCCCCGATGACGGCGCCGAAGAACATTATGCCATCGAAATCGGACGCCCGGACCGGGATCAGCCGGTTTTGACCCGGCTGCATTCGGCCTGCTTCACCGGAGATCTGATGGGAAGCCTCAAATGCGACTGCGGCCCGCAGCTCAACGCGGCACTGGCCCAGATGGGGGCCGAGGGCGCAGGCGTTCTCCTATACCTCAACCAGGAAGGGCGCGGCATCGGGCTGGCCAATAAAATGCGGGCCTACTCCCTCCAGGATCAAGGGTTTGACACCGTCGAGGCCAATCACCGCCTGGGCTTTGAGGATGACGAACGTGATTTCCGGCTCGGCTCGGATATTCTAAAGACTATGGGTTTTTCCAAGGCGCGCCTGCTCACCAACAACCCGGCCAAGATCGCCATGATGGAACGCACCGGCATCGAGGTGGTAGAGCGGGTCCCGCTCAAAGTGGGCGAAACCAGCCATAACCGCGCCTACCTTGCGACCAAGGCGCAAAAGTCCGGCCATCTGCTGTGACCGGCGGGGGCCCTGATATGGTCCTCACCCCGACTGGCCTGCACTATCTGGGACGGAAATTTCCCTGTAGTGTGGGGCGCGGCGGCCTCTCCGCGACCAAGCGCGAAGGCGATGGCGCCACGCCCATCGGACTGCACCACATCACCGGATTGTATTACCGCCCCGACCGGATGCGCCGCCCGACACCCTGGGCGCGCCCCATTGGTCCGGGCGACTTGTGGTCCGATGCCCCCGATGACCCGGCCTATAACACCCATGTCCGCAGCCCCTATGCCGCCAGCCATGAATGCCTGCGCCGCCCCGACCCGCTGTATGACCTGATCCTGACAACCGACTGGAACTGGCCCGACGCAACGGCGCACAAAGGCTCTGCGATTTTCCTGCATCAATGGCGCCGCCCCGGCTACCCGACCGAAGGCTGCCTGGCCTTTTCCCGGGCCAACCTGCACTGGATCGTCAAGCGCGCCGCGCCAGGGACAAGCCTCTGGGTGCCGCTGACCGGCTCATCCGTCTGAGGCGCGTCAGGCGACAGCGCTACGACCTCTCTTGCCGGGCTTCGAATGCTCGCCAAACATGCATCCGCCCCTTTTGGCGCGCGTCCGCCAGGAACATCCTCTTGCGCGCATCCGGCGTTTCCAGGGTTCGGTAACGACCGCCCGAGAATTTGGGCCAGTCAATCGCCAGCCCCTGCTTTACCATCTCAGCCGACAGATCCCGCCCATCCGACAGGCGACACCGCGCAACCAACCGTCCGTATACGTCCCGATCGGTGACTTCCGCCTGAATGACATGGCCCTTGCAAAGCTTGACCAAAGCCCATTTGGCTTTGTTGCCATAAGGATGATTGAGCTCAGGCGCATCAATCCCGAACAGGCGGATCTGGGTGTTCTTGATTTTGATCGTATCACCATCGACGACATAGGCGGCACCGGCCACGATATGTTTGTGCGACAGATGCTGTGCACTTGCGTCATCAAAATGTGGCGGCCGGGCTGATCGGGTTCCGGCGGGCGCCCTTCTTTCCGGCGCTGGCCTGACCAGAGGAGGCCTCTGATACCGCTGCCGGCGCGGTCCCACTTTCAGAACTTTATCACAGACGAGAACAAAGCCCACCACCACCAACACCAATCCCAACAGCTCCATGAAACGTGCCTCTCCTTTTGCAAAGGACAGGTAGTCACCACCATGGCGTGCAACATTTGATATTCAGCCAGTCTCTGCATCGAACACGCCGACCCTCGGCGATTCTGTGCTTTTCCTCTTCTGTTCCGCCCGATCTACGGCTTTTCAAAGGGCGTGCGGCGGTTTGGACGCTCGCTGTCAGGGCGCAACCGCACCTCGAATGTGCTCGAATAATTGGACGCGCTGGGGTTGACCGGCAAGGCTCGGAAATACTGGGTAGAGCCCGCAATCACCTGATCATAGTCCCATGACGGCGTCTGACCTTCTGCATGCGCTCTTTCCACGACCCGGCGACGGCGTTGACACTCCAACACGTCCTCGCGGATTCGCGGGAAATCCCATGTGTCTGCAATCGTCGCGCGGAACCAGTGTTCCACCTCGGCATAATCCGGGTCTCCGATCAGATTGACCTTTTCATGCGGATCAACAGCGCGATCAAACATCAGCGGCGGATCTGTGTCGCAATGGATGTATTTCATCCGCCCGCGCAAAACCGCAACCGCCGGCTGCGTCAGCCCATCGCCTGCCATTTCGCACAGAACAACGTCCTCATCCCCCGCCGCACGGTGCCCATACAAAAACGGCACCAGAGATTTCCCGCTATAGGCCGCCGTGATTTGCTCCGGCCCATCTTCGGGGGCCGCAAGCTCCACCAGCGTTGGCAACAAATCAACCAGCGAGGCGTTGCTGTCGCACACCGGCACCTGATCAGCCCCCGGAACCGACACGATCAGCGGCACACTCAACGCGACATCGTAAAACGACCGCTTGAACCACAGACCACGCTCGCCCAGCGCCTCTCCATGGTCAGAGATAAAGATGATCGCAGTGTTGTCGCGCTGGCCCGAGACCTCCAGCGCTTCTATCAACTTGCCCAACTGGTCATCCACGAAGGAAATGGCCGCGTAATAGGCATGGCGCGCAATCCGCACCTCTTCATCACTCATATCCGCCGCATCAACGCCAATATGATCGTACAACCGACGGGAATGCGCATCCAGCCCGTCAGGCCCCGCACGGGGGATTTCGGGCATATCAATCGCGTCATGATCATACCTGTCCCAATACCGCTGCGGCACAGCAAAGGGATCATGCGGATGCGTCAACGAGGCGACCAGGCAGAACGGGCGCGGATCGTCACTGCGCGCATAATCATGAATCTTGCGACAGGCTTTGAAAATGACCTCTTCGTCATAATCCAGCTGCACCGTCCGCTCATAGATCCCCGAATTCTTGATCCCCTGAACTTCGCCCTGCGCCGCCAACAACCGATCAGCCACAGTTTCCGCGTTGTCCAGGGTCCAGTTCGACATCCAGTTGAAATCTGACGGGTAAATATCCGCCGTCAGACGCTCTTCAAACCCATGCAGCTGATCCGGGCCGATGAAGTGCATCTTGCCCGACAAACAGGTCTGATACCCCGCCATCCTCAGGTAGTGCGCAAAACTGGGGATGGTCGCGGCATATTCCGTCCCATTGTCATAAAACCCGCCCTTGAACGGCAACAAACCCGTCATCATCGAGGCTCGCGACGGTCCGCAAAGCGGGTAATTCGCATACGCCTGCTGAAACACCGTGCCTTCCTGGACGACCCCGTCCAGCACAGGTGTCTTGCAGACCGTATTGCCATAGGCCGCCAAAGCCCGGGCCGCCAGCTGGTCAGCCTGCACCACCAGTATGTTCATCTTTGCGCTCATTTCCGTCACCCGGTGTAAATAGGATAAGCCGTGCACAGCCGCCCCGTGGCCGCCCGGGCCTCTGACAGTCGACTGTCCCGGTTTGTAGCATCCGAGGTCAGGAGTCCGGCAATACTCTTGCCAAGTTGCGCAAATTCAGCCTGCCTGAACCCGCGCGTTGTCGCCGCCGCCACCCCCAGGCGCAGGCCAACCCAATTGTTCGGATTGGGCACATCGAACGGAATCGGGTTCTTGTTGCAGGTGATGTTGGCCTGATCCAGCAACGCCTCGGCCTCGCGCCCAAACAGGCCGACCCCCGACAGGTTCAGCAAAACGATATGCGTATCCGTACCACCCGAAACGACCTCCACACCGCCCTCTTGCAGCGCCGACGCCAATGTCCTGGCGTTGTCGACAATCTGACGCGCATAGCCCCGAAAATCCGGCTGCAAAGCTTCGCCCAGGCAGACCGCCTTGGCCGCCAGAACCTGCGTGTGCAGGCTGCCCTGAACGCCGGGAAACATCGCGGATTGCAGCTTTTTGCGCCAGATATCATCCCGGGACAAAATCAAACCGCCCCGCGGACCGCGCAGCGTCTTTGTGGTTGTACAGGTGACCACATCGGCATGAGGCAGCGGCGAAACATGCGCCCCCCCGGCCACCAGCCCGGCAATATGCGCCATATCAACCAGAAAAAAGGCGCCCACCTCCCGCGCAATCGCGCCCAGCCGCTCAAAATCCAGCGCCCGCGGATAGGCAGACCCCCCCGCAATCAACAGCTTGGGCCGCACCTCCATCGCCCGCGCCCGCACATCGTCATAATCGAGCATACCGGTATCCCGGTTGACCCCATAGTGATGCGCCTCAAACCATCGCCCGGACAGGTTCGCCCCCAGCCCATGGCTCAGATGTCCGCCCGCCGCCAAATCCAGGCTCAACAACCTGTCACCCGGCTTCAACATCGCAAAAAACACCGCCAGATTTGCCTGGCTGCCAGAATGGGGCTGCACATTGGCATAGGCGCATTGAAACAGCTGACAGGCGCGGTCAATTGCGGCCTGTTCCACGATATCAACATTCAGCCCACCGCCGTGAAACCGCGCTCCCGGATACCCCTCAAGCGTCTTGTTGGTCATCTCATGACCCAACGCATCCAGAACCGCCCGGCTGATCATGTTCTCCGACGCGATCAGTTCAATCTGCGACTGTTGCCGCGTCAGCTCTTGGTTCAAAGCCTCCGCAATAAGCGGGTCCGTCCGGTCGACGCCCGCCGAAAAAAATTCCGACATGATGATTTCTCACTTTTGTCCTGCCGCCAGGGGCAAAACATCTATTGGGTCCAGAAAACGACCTCACAAATGAACCATGTCGCCAAAATTCCAGCAAACGAGATTTACTGATCTCTAGGCATAGATTATCTAGGCCTAATGTCGCGCAAACTCACTCACAGACCCAGCCTGCCGCCAATGAACGCCTTGCGCGCCTTCGAGTCGGTTGCCCGACTGGGCAGCTTCATCAGCGCGGCAGATGAACTCTGCGTCACCCCGGCCGCGATCTCTCAGCAGATCAAATCGTTAGAGACATGGCTGGGCCTCACGCTGTTTGACCGCCACGCACAGGGTGTCAGCCTGAATGACGCCGGCAGGCAGGCGGTGGGTCAGCTGACCAAGGCATTTGACCTGATGGGCGACTCGGTTTCCGGGCTCTTGCGCACCGCAAAACCGCACGTCATCAAAATCGCCACCCTCCCCAGCGTCGCGCAATATTGGCTCGCCCCTCGCCTGAATGCCCTGCGCCACAGCATCCCAAACCTGGAAATCTCTGTCACAACACGTCAGACCCCGCCCAACCTGAAACGCGAACCCTTCAACCTCAGCCTGTTCCTGACCCCAACAGCCGACACAAACGGCGCCATCTGCCTCGCCCAGGATGAAATCTTCCCGGTTTGCGCGCCAGAGCTCGCCAAACGCCTGCACGCGCCCGCCGACCTCCTAAACGAAACCTTGCTCAGCGACGAAACATGGTTCGATGACTGGCCTCTCTGGCTCTCTCACATCGGAGAAACCGGTCCACTCAGCACATCCGGCCCGGTGTTTTCCCTGTTCGGCCTGGCCCTGGAAGAGGCCAAAAATGGCGCGGGCGTCATCATCGGGCACGGCTTTCTGGTCGAACCGCTCCTGAAACGCGGCGAACTGGTCGCGCCATTCTCCAATCGGGTCACATTGGATCAAAGCCTGTGTCTGGAAATCGGAAACAGGAACGAACACGATGAAATCATCGAAACAGTCGTAAACATCCTGACCGACGACCTAAACGCCACGACGCGCCACAACCATAAGTAGGCCTGAGCCTTGGCCGGGAGTGATCCATGCGTGGATCCCCCCACAAATAACCCGACACAACGCCGCACAAAAAGCACGATATCATCTGAACAGATGATGACACCCGCCCTCCGAGATCTGCAATTTTGGCCAATCAAAGACCGGATTTCAACGATCCGTCAAATTGACGGGGCCAAAGAGACATTTAAGGATGGAGTACGATTATGAAAAAGGGTGAAACACCACAACTCAGTGCAAAGTGGTGGACAAAAAACAAGGCGCGGACGCTTGGCAAAACCGGGTTGGCAGAGGCGCTGAGAAACTATCAAATTTCTTTAGAACAAGACGACACCAAGGCGATGCTGACCGCACTGGACAAGGTCAAAAAAACCGTCGATGCCGCCATTAAACAGTGCAAGCCCAAGACGCATGCTGAAACGCTTCAGGCCCTGAAGAAATTCGACAAAGTCATTGCCGACGCACGAAAAGAACACTCCCAGAAACAGAAAAAAGCGCCACAGCAGCCTCAACCCGCGCCTCAACAATTCGGCCAAGAGGTTGTTATCTGGAAACGTGACCTCGGCGAACGTGTGGTCGTGCAACTCCAGAGTGACGGTAAAAAACCGGCGTGGCTCACCCTGAAGGGTTTCGAGATCGCTCAAAAGATTGATGGTCAATTATTGATAGAAATGAGAAAAGAGAAAGACTACATCACACCACAACAGATCGCTGACGATTCAGAAAAATTGGCCAATCAGATCGCCAAACGGGTGAAAGTCAGAATTCTTGAAATTGACAGTCTGGCGCAGCAGGATCCAAAAAATGCTGATCCCAAAAAGATGAAAAAAGCGGTGGAAAAATTGATCAAAGCCGAAATGGTCCGTTCCGAACCTCAATTCAAGGCGATAATACGGGACCGGTGGAATGGGTTTGCAAAACAGCGTAAACAATACAGCAGGTACAAGATAAGATCCGCCGTGACGATCGTGACCGGGGTCGTCGGTGTTGCAATCGGTGTCGGGGGGCTGGCGCTTGGCATTGCGGCCACAGCAGGTGCTGTCCCGTCCATGGGCGGCACGCTGCCACTTGCCATCCCGGGCCTGGCGATCGGCGCGGCGGCAACATTGCGAAGCAGTATTGGTCTTGCAAAAAATATCAAGGATTTAGGCACATCAGCGGATAAGATCGCGAAATCTTTGAAAGGCCACCTGGAAACACTCATCGCGCGTTACGATAACGCCAAAAAGACCCAAATCGCCGCCGAAACGGGTATGTCTTCGCTCAAGGCTATCCTGGGCACCGATGTTCCCTTCATGTCGAGCATTCCGAAATGTAACGATCAGTTTAAGTTGCTGGAACAAAAGATTGCGGGCCTCAATGTTGAATGCCGAAAGCTTACAAAAAAAATTGTCGATGGATTGGATAAGGTCGATAAACTCGCTGATGCAATCAAGCGCCTCAAAGATAAAAAGGCGAAGGCAGCGTATAAACGCCTTGTCCAGGCGCGCCGTGTACTCAATCGGGCGCTAGATAAATGCAGTGATCTGGGCGGCAAGATGACCAGGGGCGAGAAAGCGATCAAACATCTGCGCCCTTTCCTGGACGAATTGAATTCCAAGGACACGAAATTCAACAAGGTATTTGACAAGATAGCGCCGCGCGTGACCTCCATTGCACTTGCTCTCGGTTCCGCTGGCTTTGGTTTCGGAGACGCTGGCGGCGTCGCAGAGTTTGTCGAAGCCGGCGCAGGTCTCGTTCTGGATATGGGGTTCGAAGCTGGCGATCTTATTGATGATTTGGTGTGATCATACATCAATGCGCGCCCGACCAATGTAACACAGTTGGCGCCGTGGTTTTGTCCACAGTGGCAAGGGCGTTCGAACCCTGGGCGTGACCGTTCACACGCGCCCTCGCATGATACATCGTGCGAGGGTCGCAGCCGGGCCGCCCGTTGCACTCTGATGCACTCTAAACCGACGTTTGGGCATAACAATCCGGGGGCACGCATGTCACCAGAGACAAACGACGCTTCATCAAACAATATTGTCATTGGACCACAAGAGTGCAGATTTTCGACGCGCTTCTGCGAAAAGTCAGCTTTTTGACGAATTCCACAGATCGAAAATTTTGTAAGCCAGAAACAGTTCTTCGTCGTCGTCCGCCGTGAAGGTCGAAAATCCAGACGCGAAGTCAGGCCGCTTGGTGACAGCCGTACAGGACAATTTTGGGGACAGAGTCTTCACTACGACAGACCCTGCATTGATCAGTGCCGCGATCAAGAGTTCAACCAAGTTCCCAGAACAACAGCTATGGCACGAGGGAATGACCACTGGCGTCGAAACCGTCCCAAGTCATTGTTGTCAGTGGTGAGCCGTGATGGGTTCGAACCATCGACCTACTGATTAAAAGTCAGTTGCTCTACCAACTGAGCTAACGGCCCACTATTTTTCGTGTCGCCTTTTTGCATGAGGATCCGTAGGGATCAACCTGCATTATCAGCAGCGACGCGTCGCGCGTTCCTAAGCGAGCCGCCCGGTACGGTCAAGAGCTGAATCGCAAGGTTTTTTGCACTGCTGGTATTGAGCCGCCCACGAGGCTATATGGCAGCCATGACTGATACATCCCTCCCCCCCTTGCCGTTCATGAAGATGCACGGGCTTGGCAACGATTTTGTCGTGATTGATGCCCGCCAAAGGCCTCAAACCGTGTCGCCAGCCCTGGCAACGGCCCTGGCAGACCGGCATCGGGGCGTCGGGTTTGACCAACTGGCTGTGATCGGCACCCAGGACACTGAAACCACGCTGACATTCTTTAACGCGGATGGGTCATTCTCGGCGGCCTGCGGCAATGCCACGCGGTGCATCGGGCGCTATCTGATGGACGAAACCGGCGCAGATCGAATCGACCTGCGGACCGAGCGTGGCACCCTGACAGCGCGCGACGCAGGCGGGGATCTGACCTCGGTGAATATGGGGCCGCCACTGCTGAACTGGCAGGACATTCCCCTGGCGCAAGGCATGGACACCCTGGCTCTGCCAATTGATGGCGCCCCCACCGCGACGGGCATGGGCAACCCACATTGCACCTTTTTTGTCGATGACGTCGCTCAGATACAGTTGGACAGCTTTGGGTCAAAGATGGAACATCACCCGCTCTTTCCCGAACGGACAAATGTGCAGATCGCCCAGATCACCGGCCCCGCCCGCATCCGTATGCGCGTGTGGGAGCGTGGCACAGGCATCACTCTGGCGTCGGGTTCCTCCTCTTGTGCCACGGCCGTCGCAGCCGCCCGGCGCGGGCTGACCGGTCGGGCTGTGACCATCGACCTGGATGGCGGCACACTTCAGGTCGACTGGCGCGATGATGGCGTCTGGATGACCGGCCCCACGGCCCATGTCTTTACCGGCACCCTGACCCCCGCATTTCTGGCCGCACTATGAACACGCCACGCTTTTCCACACTCGGCTGCCGGCTCAACGCCTACGAAACCGAAGCGATGAAGGCCATGGCCAGGGACGCCGGGCTCAAGGATGCGATTGTCGTCAACACCTGCGCCGTCACCGCCGAGGCCGTGCGCAAGGCCCGTCAGGAGATTCGCAAGTTACGGCGCGAAAACCCACAGGCCCAGCTGATCGTCACCGGATGCGCCGCCCAGACCGAGCCTGAACGCTTTGCCGCCATGGACGAAGTCGACATCGTGATCGGCAATGGCGAAAAAATGCAGCCCGACACCTGGGCCGCCCTGGCCGGTGACTTTGGCACCGAGCCCGTGCAGGTTGACGACATCATGTCCGTCACCGAAACCGCCGGCCACCTCATCGACGGTTTCGGCACCCGCAGCCGCGCCTATGTGCAGGTGCAAAATGGCTGCGATCACCGGTGCACCTTTTGCATCATCCCCTACGGTCGCGGAAACTCGCGCTCTGTGCCCGCCGGGGTGGTCGTCGATCAGATCAAGCGCCTGGTCCAAAAGGGCTATAACGAGGTGGTCCTGACCGGCGTGGACATGACCAGCTGGGGCGGCGATCTGCCAGCATCTCCGCGGCTGGGCGATCTGGTGATGCGAATCCTGAAACTGGTGCCAGACCTGCCCCGGCTCCGGATCAGCTCCATCGATTCGATCGAGGCTGATGACAACCTGATGCAGGCCATCGCGACCGAGCCCCGCCTGATGCCCCATCTGCATTTGTCGTTGCAACATGGCGATGACCTGATCCTCAAACGCATGAAACGCCGCCACCTGCGCGACGATGCCATCCGGTTCTGCCAAGAGGCCCGGGCGCTCCGGCCCGACATCACCTTTGGCGCGGATATCATTGCCGGTTTCCCGACCGAGACAGAGCAGCATTTTGAAAACTCGGTCAAGCTGGTACAGGAATGTGACCTGACCTGGCTCCATGTCTTCCCTTATTCCAAACGCGAAGGCACGCCAGCCGCCCGCATCCCGAACCAGATTGACGGCCCGACAATCAAATCCCGCGCTGCCCGGCTGCGCGCCGCTGGCGCCAGCCAGCAGGCTCTGCACCTGGCAGCTCAGGTCGGGCGCAAACATCAGGTCCTGACCGAACAACCTCAAATGGGGCGGACCGAGCATTTTGCCGAAGTGCATTTTGCCACCCCCCAACCGGTCGGAGAAATCATCTCCACCACCATCACCGCAGCAAAGCAGGATCATCTATGCACCTAACCCCGGGCGAAACGGTTTTGTTGCTGGGGAACTATCGCCCCGCCCTGACCGTTGCCCGGGCCCTGTCGGCCAAAGGATACCGGGTCGAGGTTTCCCGCGACGGGGACGCCGCAGCCGCACAATGGTCCCGCGCGGTGGACGCCATCTGGGACACCCCGAACAGCAACGATCCCGCCGAACTCTACGGCGCTTTGGCCACCTATCTGGCCGCCAACTCGCGGATCACCACGGTCTTTCCCCTGATGGAATCCTATGTGCGCAGCTTTTACGACCATGCGCATCTGCTGCCGCAGGACCGGCTCTATGTCATGCCGAACCGGCTGGCGATTGACATCTGCCTGGACAAACCCCGCCTGCTCGATACCGCCGCCGAGGCCGGGCTGCCCTGTGCCCGCGCGATCGAGGTGACAGATCATGACGCGCTGCACGCGGCTGCTGCGCAAATCGGCTACCCTTTGGTCATCAAACCCGCCGACAGCACCATCTGGCTGGGCACACGCAAGGCGCTGATCCTGCCCGACCAGCAGGCCCTCACCCGCGCGCTGCCGGAATGGCCCCAAGCGCATGAGGCGCTGATCATCCAACGCTTTGTCGACGGTCCCCGCGTAAACCTCTATTTTGCAGCCGCCAACGGGCGCGCCATCCGCTATCTGGCCGTCCAGATCGGGCAAACCGATATCGCCGATGGCACGGGCCTGGCCACGACCGGAACCACCATCGACCTCAGCCCGACCCTTCACACCATGGCAGATGCCCTGCTGGACCGGCTGTCCTATCACGGCGTTGGTTGCATCCAGGTCCTGATGGACCGCACGACAGGCCAACCCAGCTTTCTCGAGATCAATCCCCGAATCGGTGGAAACCACGCCATCACCGCCCACTGCGGTTTGGGGCTGGATACGCTGGCATTGGATCTGGCCCGACAAACCCCGCTCGACACTCCCTTGCGCCTGGGCCCCAAGGGCCGGCGCTATGTCTGGACCACCGGCGATCTGCGCGGCCTGGGGCTGGCCCTGCGCAACAAAGAGGCCGGCGTCGCACATACCCTGTCCCGCGCCACCATGGCCATCTGGCGCGGGCTTACCACCCGGCGGCATGTGACATGGCAACTGACAGACCCGATGCCCAGCCTGATCCTGCTATTGCGCCTGATTCCCGGCATCAGCCGCTAGGCACCTCCCCAAATCAAAAAATGTCGAAAAAAACTGCGCTTTTCCCTTACCTGTGATCCGGATCACAGACAGAGGCCGCGACATGGGGCAAATAGGGATCACTAGACGCCAAAGTCTTTTGAACAGAGTTCCTGTTTCCCCAAGCAGGCAAAGACCCAAGCGGACCCGTACGCCGCAAAGGTTGGCAATTAAAAGACTTGGTAAGATGTAGTGCATAGGGTCATCCGGGACCCCTTCCTGAGTCCCGGACCCCGGCTGCGTCACCCCGATTTGAGCAGACCTTTTTAGCATCAAAGCCTCCGCGAGAGCGGAGGCTTATTTCTTTGCAAACCATCACATCACCCCAAGGATCAGCGCGCAGAACAAAAAACAGGGCCCGGATTGCTCCGGACCCTGATTGTTCAGAATGCTTAAGTCGTGCTTAGTCTTTGCGCCCTTTGACGCCAGCCCAAAGCCGCTTGTTCGTCAGATACAGAAGCACAGACATCATGGTCAGAAACAGGACACCGACAAAACCGGCCTGTTTGCGCGCCATCATTTTCGGCTCCGCCGCCCACATCAGGAATGCGGCAATATCCTCTGCCTCATGGTGCAATTCGCTGGAATGCCCATCGGCAAACTCCACGTCCTCACCAGACAAAGGCGGTGCCATCGAAATCCAACCACCCGGGAACGCATGGTTTTCATACAGAATCACACCTGCTTCTTCTTTCTCTTCGCCGGTATATCCGGTCAGCAAAGACGCAATATACTCCGGCCCGCCCATGCCCTTGAACAGCTGGTTGATACCCAGCCCATAGGGGCCGTGGAAACCTGCACGCGCCTTGGCCATCATGCTCAGGTCCGGTGCACCCAAAGCGGTATTCGTCGGGAAGTGATCGGTCGGCTTGGCAGGACGGAAATCATCCAGTTCGGCGTCAAACACCTCAAAGTTCTGCGCCGCATAGGCGCGCACCTGATCCTCAGGCAGGCCAGGGCCGCCTTCGTATCCCAGGGTGCGCAGCGGTACATACTGCAACCCATGACAAGAGGCGCAAACCTCGGTGTAGATCTGCAATCCGCGCTGCAACTGGTTCTGGTCATATTTGCCGAACGGTCCGTCAAACGAGAACTTGATGTTCTCGACGTGACCACCCTCCGACCCAGCGGCGAGCGTGACGGCAGGCATCAAGGAGATGACGGCCGCAGTGGCGATGGCGAGCTTTTTGAACATAGCCTGGCTTCCCTTACTCGGCCGGCGTGGCAGCGGCAGAACCGTCGCCCTTACCGTAATGCGCTTCGAAATCTTCCTCGATGGTCTCAGGCTGCGGCAGTGGTTTTTCCAAAACACCCAACAGCGGCAGGATCACCAGGAAGTAGGCGAACCAATAGGTTGTCGCGATCAGCGCGATGGTCCCATAGATCCCCTCGGCAGGCTGCGCGCCACACCACATCAGGACCACAAAGTCGACAGCCAGCAAACGGTACCACCATTTGAAGCTGGGACGATACCGACCCGAACGTACGGTCGAGGTGTCCAGCCATGGCACCAGCGCCATCACCAGGATCGCACCGAACATCGCCAACACACCAAAGAACTTGGCGTCAATGATGCCACCGGTCACAAAGGACGCGATCTGCACGATCCAAACATCGGACGTAAAGGCCCGCAGGATGGCGTAGAAGGGCAGGAAGTACCACTCCGGCACGATATGCGCAGGCGTCGCCAGTGCGTTTGCCTCGATGTAGTTGTCCGGATGGCCCAGATAGTTCGGCATGAACCCGACGACGGCAAAGAACACCACCAGGATCACCGACAGGGCAAACAGGTCCTTCATCACAAAGTAGGGCCAGAATGGCAGCGTGTCTTTCTTGGCTTCGTCCTTTGAACCGCGGCGCACTTCGACACCGGTCGGGTTGTTGTTGCCTGTGGTGTGGAACGCCCAGATGTGGACGATCACCAGACCGGCAATCACAAACGGCAGCAGATAATGCAGCGAGAAGAAGCGGTTCAGCGTGGCGTTATCCACCGCCGGTCCACCCAACAGCCAGGTCTGAATGCCTTCGCCGATGAACGGGATGGCACCGAACAGACCGGTGATCACTGTCGCACCCCAGAAGGACATTTGCCCCCAAGGCAGAACGTAACCCATAAACGCTGTCGCCATCATCAACAGATAGATCAGCATGCCGACAATCCATGTGATTTCACGCGGGGCCTTGTAAGACCCGTAAAACAGACCACGGAAAATATGCATGTAGACAGCAAAGAAAAACAGCGACGCACCGTTCATGTGCAGATAGCGCAGCATATGCCCGCCATTCACGTTGCGCATGATATGTTCGATCGACGCAAAGGCCAGATCGACGTGCGGTGTGTAATGCATCACCAGAACAATCCCGGTGACAATCTGCAACGCCAGGCAGAACGCCAGGACGATGCCCCAGATCCACCACCAGTTCAGGTTCTTCGGCGTCGGAATCATCAGCGTATCATAGATCAGGCCTATGACAGGCAGACGGCTCTCAACCCACTTTTCAGGGCGGGACTTCGGTTCATAGTGATCGTGCGGAATTCCGGACATCTTGCGCTTCCTTATCCCAGTTTGATCGTATTGGCATCGGTAAAGGCCGCTTGCGGAATCGGCAGATTCTGCGGTGCGGGACCTTTGCGGATGCGGCCAGCCGTATCATAATGCGACCCGTGACAAGGACAGAACCAGCCGTCAAAATCACCCGCGCCGTCGCCCAAAGGCACACAGCCCAAATGGGTGCAGACGCCCATCATCACCAACCACTCACTGTCGGTGCCCGGCTCTGCGCCCGGAGGCAGCAGGCCACGGTTCGGATCTGTCGCCTCGGCTTCTGCGCTGATATTGGCGTTACGCGCATTCGGATCCGGCAGGTCCGAAATCGCGACCGCATTGGCCTCTTCGATCTCGACCGGCATACGACGACGGATGAAAACAGGCTTACCGCGCCATTTCACCGTGATCTGAGTTCCAGGCTCAACCCCGGAAACATCCACCAGGATCGAGGACAGCGCCTGAACATCCGCGGACGGGTTCATCTGGTTGACCAGCGGCCAAACCGCCGCACCTGCGACGACCACACCGGCCCCCGCAGTCGTATAATAGAGGAAATCCCTCCGGGTGCCTTCGTGATCTTCTGCGTGGGACACGAGGTTTACTCCAGTTCAGCGCCCGAACGGGCAAATTCCAAATCGCCGCGAAAAACGCAGCGCCTCAACCCGGGTATTTATCGGCGCATCGCGCCTTCGTCCAGCGGTCAAAGGCGCGCAGGACGTCGCAGGGGCTGGATTTATCGCTCTGCAATTCAGGTTAGCAAATGACCAACCCTCATGCACCCGCCTCTCATGCGCTGCTTGCCCATGAACACAGGCGAATCGCAGCCCCCTGCGATTGCGTCACAGGCTCACCCTGCGGGCGGCACTGTCGCCTGCATACTGTCACGCGCATCAAACCCTTTGTGCCAGGCCGCCAGCGCATCATTTCCGGCACGCCAGTCGCGGTCACCGTGACGGAAATCCACATAAGACAGGGCACAGCCCACCGCAATCTGCCCCATATCCAGCGGCCCGTGCAGGTGACTCATCCAACGCTGGTTCAACGCAGCCGTCGCGCGGGCAATCTTGCCCCATTGCGCATCCACCCAGGTATCATACCGCTTGTCCTCGGGCCGAACCCGGGTCTCGTAAACCATCAGGATCGCCGCATCCATGATCCCATCCGCCGTTGCCTCCAGCGTCAGCGTATCCCAACGCTGCGCGCCTTCGCCATAAAGCCCCGCTTCGGCACGGCCATCCAGATAGGCACAGATCACCCGGCTGTCATACAACGCCGGACCATCATCACGCTCCAAAGCCGGAATTTTGCCCAGCGGATTGGACGGGGTCAGATTTTCAGCCGGTGCCATAGGCGCGGTCTGCGTGTTGACCAGCTCCACATCCTTCAGCTGACCGGTCTCGTGCAATGTGACCATAACCTTGCGCACATAAGGTGATGTCGGAAAATGATAGAGCTTCATCTCAGGGCCTCCCTTGGGTTGCGCGCACCCTAGATCGGGCATCCGGGGCTGTCTATGATGAACCGGCCCCGCGCATCAGCGCCGCCAGAATGCCCGTTTCCGCACCAATCCCATAGGCCGTCACATGGGCCGCCGCCCCCTCGCGCGCGGCCTCCGGCTTGTTCTGGTTCAGCTTCCAGGTCCCCTCGATCTGATCAACCCGCATCCGGCAGGGCACAATCATACGCATCATCTTGTCCAAGGCCTCCGGCGCCATCTTGTCCGTCGTCCAGACCGGTTTGGGCAGCAGCTGTGATTCGAAATGATCGGACTGACGATCCAGCAGATCCCGCAGCTCCTCCGCAGGGCGCAACTCCACCTCTCCGGTCAGATGCACCGAGACATAGTTCCACGTCGGCACCTGATCCTCCAGACCATACCAATCCGGGGAAATATAGCTGTCCGGCCCGCTCACCGTCAGCCGGGCAGGGCGCGGCCCACGCAGCGCCCGCGCAATCGGGTTGGAGCGCACCAGATGAAACTCGGCCATCTCCCCAGAATCAGACAACAGAAACGGAATATGGCTCAGATGCGGGGCGCCTTCGGCCGACACCGCCAAAACGCCAAACCCGCGCGCCCGGGCATAATCGGCGTTTTCGCCCGCATTTGCTGTGTGAAACACCGGATTCGGATGCATCTTGGCTCTCCCTTTTGAAGGCTTCTTGCAGATCCCGCCGGGATTTGACAAGTTGCCCCTGTTCTCAGGGCGGGGTGAAACTCCCCACCGGCGGTATGCGGGTCTTCCCCGCGAGCCCGCGAGCGGTCCCGGACCAGGTCCAGGATGTCAGCAGATCCGGTGAGATGCCGGAGCCGACGGTCATAGTCCGGATGAGAGAGAACGCACAAACCGTGGCCGAAGGCCGCGATTTGTACGTGATCGCCTTGGGTGGAATGTGTCGCTAACCAAGGAGATTGCCATGACACTCACCCGATTTGCCTTTGTCAAAGCCCGCTGGCATGCGGATATCGTCGACCGCGCGCTCGAGGGATTCTCGGAATTGATTGACCCCGATCGGATCGACGTGTTCGACGTCCCCGGCGCGTTTGAAATGCCACTGCTGGCGCGCGACCTGGCCCAGACCGGCCGGTACGCCGCCGTGGCCTGCGCCGCCTTTGTGGTGGATGGCGGGATCTACCGCCACGATTTCGTCGCCCAATCCGTGGTCGACGGGCTGATGCGCGCAGGGCTCGACAGCGGCGTACCGGTGCTGTCGGTCTCGCTGACTCCGCATCACTATCAGGAAACAGACCACCACAACGCCATCTACCGCGCCCACTTCATCGAAAAAGGCCGCGAAGCCGCACGCGCGGCCCTGATGATCCATGAAACCCGCAAGGCGTTGATCCCCGCGTAACCGCGACCCGCGCATACCCGGTCCCGTCCCCAGCGCCTGCGTGTGTGGGAGGGGGCGGCCGGGGCAAGCGGTGCTTGCCCGCCCCTGCCCTGACAGGTAAACCGCCCCAAAAAGGAGCCCACCATGTCCCTGAACAGCTTTGGCCATCTCTTTCGCGTGACCACCTGGGGGGAAAGCCATGGTCCGGCTCTGGGGGCCACCGTCGACGGCTGCCCGCCCGGCGTGCCGCTGGACGAAGCGATGCTGCAACACTGGCTGGACCGGCGCAAACCCGGTCAGAACAAATACACCACCCAGCGTCGCGAACCGGACATGGTGCGCATCCTGTCTGGCGTCTTCGAAGGCCAGTCCACCGGCACACCCATCCAGCTGATGATCGAAAACACCGATCAACGGTCCAAGGATTACTCGGACATTTCCGAAAAATTCCGCCCCGGCCATGCCGACATCACCTATTGGCAGAAGTACGGCATCCGCGACTATCGCGGCGGCGGGCGCTCCTCTGCCCGCGAAACAGCCGCACGCGTGGCGGCAGGCGGCGTGGCCCGCGCGGCGCTAAATGCGCTGGTGCCCGATCTGAAAATCACCGGCTACATGGTCCAGATGGGTCAGCACGCAATGGACCGCTCCCGGTTTGACATGGACGAGATCGAGCGCAACCCATTCTGGGTGCCCGACGCAGACTCTGCCACCGTCTGGGCCGACTACCTGGATGGCCTGCGCAAATCCGGCAACTCCGTCGGCGCCATCATCGAGGTCACCGCCGCCGGCGTCCCCGCCGGCCTGGGCGCACCGATCTATGGCAAGCTCGACACAGACCTCGCCGCTGCCTGCATGTCCATCAATGCCGTCAAAGGCGTGGAAATCGGCGAAGGCATGAGCGTCGCAATGCTGACCGGAGAAGAAAACGCCGACGAGATCGTCATGGGCAACGATGGCCTCCCGGTTTACTCCTCCAACCACGCCGGCGGTATTCTGGGCGGCATCAGCACCGGTCAGGATGTGGTGGTGCGATTCGCCGTCAAACCCACCTCCTCCATCCTCAAGCCGCGCAAAACCATCACCAAATCCGGCGCCCCGGCCGAAATAGTGACCAAGGGCCGCCACGATCCCTGCGTCGGCATCCGCGCGGTCCCAGTGGGCGAGGCGATGGTGGCCTGCGTTCTGCTGGACCATGTCCTGCTGCATCGCGGCCAGGTGGGCGAAAATCGCGGCAAAATCGGCTGAGCCCCCCGGGGCACCCGCCCCGAACCAGCCCTCTAAACCGGATCACCCCAACGCGCCAAAGCCGCCGCAATCCGTGCCCCGAACCGACGCGCCGTTTCCAGCCCGGCCTTGTCGATCAAAACCGCCTTGTCCCGCGATGATGTCGCCCCCAGACCCAGCCAGAATCCCTCCAGGTTGACCGGATTATCCGGGCAGCTGGGCGGGCCAATCTCATCCTGCCCGACCCAGATCATGCCCTGCTGTGCAGCAAAAATGGACAGCGTTCCCAACGTATTGGCCTTATCTCCACTGGCCGCAGACCCAACGGTGAACCCCGCCGCCAGCTTGTCTTTCCACAACCGGTCGACCCAGAAATCGCTGGTCTCATCCATAAAGGTTTTGAACGGACCAGACACATTGCCCATATAGGTCGGCGCGCCAAAAACAATAGCCCCCGCCGCATGCAGAGCGTCCCAATCCTGCGGCCCCATCGCAGCCACATCCATCAGCCGGGCGCCCCCCGCCCCCAGGGCGATCTCCTCCGCCAGCCGCATCGAGTGGCCCGCACCACTGGCAAAAACAATAACAACTCCGCTCATGACAGAATCAGATCCACAGCTTTTTCCGCAATCATGATGGTCGGCGCATTGGTATTGCCGCTGGTGATCCTGGGCATCACGCTCGCATCCACCACCCGCAGATTGCCAACACCCTGCACCCGCAAATCACCATCCAGCGGCGCCCCGGGGTCCGTCCCCATCCGCACCGTGCTCACCGGATGAAAAATCGTCGTGCCCACATCCCCCGCAGCCTGCACCAAATCCTCATAGGCATCCGAGGCAATCCCCGGCTTGATCTCTTCCGGGCTATACCGCTGCATCGCCCCCTGCCCCATGATCGCGCGGGCCTGACGCAACGCATCCACCGCCACCCGGCGGTCACCCTCAGTCGACAGATAATTCGGCGCGATCCGGGGCGCGTCCCGCGCATCCCCCGATGTAATCTCAACCGACCCCCGGCTTTCCGGGCGCAGGTTGCACACACTCGCCGTCAGAGCCGGAAAATCATGCAAGGGCTGGCCGAACGCCTCCAGCGACAAAGGTTGGACATGGTACTGCAAATCCGGTGTCTCCAATTCAGGCCGCGATTTGGCAAATGCCCCCAATTGGCTGGGCGCCATCGACATCGGACCAGAACGGAACAGAGCATACTCCAGCCCGATCCGCGCCTTGCCCCACAGCGTCGCGGACAACGTGTTCAACGTATGTGCCCCCGTCAACCGCCAGGCACAACGCAATTGCAGATGATCCTGCAAATTCGCCCCCACCTCGGGCATATCCCGCAGCACCTCGACACCGTGACTCTGCAACAGAGCAGCCGGCCCCAACCCGGACAATTGCAGGATCTGAGGGCTCCCGATCGCCCCCGCCGACAGGATCACATCGCCACCGCACCGCGCCTGTTTGCGCGTGCCGCCCTGCTCATATTCAACCCCGACCGCCCGGCCGTCTTTGATCAGCACCCGCAGGATCTGCGCTCCGGTCTCCACCTTCAGATCCGGCCCACTCGCCGCCCGCAAAAAGGCCGTGGCCGTGTTCAGCCGCCAGCCCTTGCGCTGGTTGACCTTGAAATACCCAACGCCCTCGTTGTTGCCCCGGTTGAAATCATCCGTTTCCTCCAGACCCCAGGCACAGGCCGCCTCCATCCAGTGATCCAGAACGTCCCAATGCAGGCGCTGATTGTCGACGCGCCACTCTCCGCCCGCCCCATGCAGATCCGATGCCCCGTCAACGTAATCTTCGGACCGCTTGAAATACGGCAGGACATCGTCCCAACCCCAACCGCTCAGCCCGGTCTGGCGCCACCCGTCATAATCCGCCGCCTGACCGCGCATATAGATCATGCCATTGATCGACGAACAGCCCCCCAGAACCTTGCCCCGCGGATAGATCAAAGACCGCCCGTTCAACCCCGGCTCCTCAGCCGTCTTGAACATCCAGTCCGTGCGCGGATTGCCAATGCAATAGAGATAGCCCACCGGGATGTGCACCCAATGGTAATTGTCGCGCCCGCCCGCCTCCAGCAGCAGCACGCGCCGCCCGGCTCCGCTCAGCCGGTTGGCCAGAACACATCCGGCGCTCCCCGCCCCGACCACAATGTGATCCCAATCCATTCCGGGTCTCCTCTCCCTGCGCGCCAACTGTCTGCACCCCATCACCAAAGTACAAGACCACATCGCCCGCAACAGGACATGAAAAAACCCGGCACAATGGCCGGGTTTCCAATCTTGTCAGAGCGTTTCGCCTGCTTGGCAGGTCAGTGCAGCTTGGCTGCAACCTCATCAATCGACGAGTCGATCAAAGAGTTGCCCTGCGCGGCTGTCATCTGCTTGGAGATCACTTCCGCAGCTGCCGCCGTCGCAATCACAATGGCACGGTCACGCACATCGCGGATCGCCGCCGCCTGAGCCGAGGCAATCTGATCCTCAGCCGCCGCAACCCGGCGCACGATGGACTGCTCCAGATCAACCTTGGCCTGCTCAGCCGCGCTCACGGCCTCTTCCTTGGCCGCGGCCACGATCCGGTCAGCCTGTTCCTTGACCTCAACCATCTTGCGCTCATAAGACGCCAGAATGGTCTGCGCTTCTTCACGCAGCGACCGGGCCTCATCCAGCTCCGATTTGATCTCTTCCGCACGCTTGTCCAGCATGCCGGTCAAAAGGCTCGGCACCTTGAGATAGACCAGAACACCAATGAACAGCACAAACGCGATCAGAACGATAAAGTTGGTGTTCTTCAGCGAAAAGAAGGGTCCGCTGGCCGCAAAGGCCGGGCTGCTCATAACCGCAAAGGCGGCCGTCAGGGCAAATGCAAATGGAGTGCGCATGGCTTATCCTTTCATCCGCTCTTGGACGGCCCCGGAAACAGCCGCTGCATCCGCAGAGCCACCCATCGCGCCAACAATCTCGGCTGCTGTATCGGTCGCAACCTCACGAATGCTGTCCAATGCACCGGCCCGGATCTCGGCAATCGCCTTTTCCGACTCGGCAGCCTTGGCCGAAATCTCGGCATCCGCTTTCTCAATCGCCTGGTTCAGCTCGGCCTGAATCTCGGCCTTCGCCTCGGCTGCAATCTGATGCGCCGCCGTCCGTGCGTCTGCCAGCGCCTGATTATAGGCCTCTTCGGCCTCATGCGCACGCGCCTTGAGGTTTTCCGCCTCCGCCAGATCGTTCGTGATCGTCCCCTGGCGCTCGGCCAGAATGCCCGCGATGCGCGGCAAAGCCACACGGTCGAGGATCAGATAGATCGCGATCAAAGCGATGATCAGCCAGAAGATCTGGTTTGGAAAGGTCGCGAAATCCAGCTGCGGCATGCCCGCAGGCTCTGTCGCCGCGTGCGTATCCACGCCCAGCGCATCAGCCAGGCCGTCATTCGTCACCTTATGCGTTTCGGTTGCCATGTTGTCCTCCTTGGGAACTTAAACCCTCACCGGGTGGCACAGGACCGCGCCACCCGTTCGTAAGGAAAGGTTCCGTGAGGATCAGACGGCAAACATCAGCAGCAGGGCAACGAGGAACGAGAAGATCCCCAGAGCTTCCGCAAACGCGATGCCGATGAAGAGGGTCGCTGTCTGCGAAGCCGCTGCCGACGGATTGCGCAGCGCGCCCGCCAGGAAGTTGCCAGCCACGTGGCCCACACCGATAGCAGCTGCACCCGAACCGATGGCTGCCAGGCCTGCGCCGATGAATTGACCCATGTTTGCGATATCGCCTTCCATGTCTTTGTCTCCTTACGATGGAATTGCTGATTGAGAAGTCCCGGCAGGCAACCGCCCACCAGAATGTTAGTGATGCGGGTGCAGTGCGTCCTTGAGGTACACGCACGTCAGAATGGTGAACACATAGGCCTGAATAAAGGCCACCAGAATCTCCAGCCCATACATGGCCGCAACGCCCAGAATGGCGATCGGCGCAATGGCCGCGACCTGGGCGAACCCTGCGAACACCTTGAGAACCGCGTGACCGGCCATCATGTTGCCCGCCAAACGAATGGAGTGGCTGACCGGACGCACAAAGTAGGAAATCAGTTCAATGATGGCCAGAACCGGACGCAGCGGCAATGGCGCGCTCGCAACCCAGAACAGGCTCAGGAAAGAGGCGCCATTCTTGACAAATCCCAGAATGGTCACGGCGATGAACACGCCAAAGCCCATCACAGCCGTCACGGCAATATGGGATGTGGTGGTAAAGGCCATGGGCAACAGACCCAGGAAGTTTGCAACCACAATGAACATGAACAACGTCATGATATAAGGGAAGTACTGGATGCCATCCTTGCCGGTCACATCCTCGACCATCTTGTAGACAAACCCATAAGCCAGCTCCGCAACCGACTGACCACGGCCCGGCACGATCGCCCGCTTGGACGTCGACAGAACCAGCAACGCAAAGATCGCCAGAACAGCCAGAGCCAGCCACAACGTGGCGTTGGTCACCGTGAACAAACCAACTTCGTCACCGCCAAACAATGGCTTGATGATGAACTGATCCATTGGGTGGAACGTCAGGCTCCCCCCCTCTGCCGCGCCATGTGCATCTGCTGCGCCGTGTGCTTTGTCTGCCACTTGTCAGCTCCCCTCGTCGTCTCCGGCCGCTTCGGCCATCTGTTTCCTTTGAATCTCGCGCGCCGATTCCAGCATCACCTTGATGCCCGCGGCCAGACCCAGCAATGTAAACAGCACCAGGAAAATCGGGATAGTCCCGAACAGGCGATCCAGCCCGTACCCAACGCCAAAGCCGATCCCAAGACCGGCCACCATCTCCAACACCATCCTCCAGGCCAATTGCGCCTGCGAATGATGCTCTTCCATATGAGGCCGTGTCTCCTTGCCCGTTTTCGCCGCTTCGATCCGCGCTTCCAGCGCCGCAAGGCGGGATTTCGGATCGTCGTCAGTCAACGGCAGGGCACCTCATACCTTTGGCACGGTGCTACGGCCCCACGCCGCCCGAGTCAATTCCACAAAAAATGCTATTCATTTCAGGTTAAGGCATTGAATTTCATTGACAAATAGGAACCCATTCAGATCAGGCCAATCCGTCGCACATGCCAATCCACCCAAATTCACCCAAAATCTATATTCAACCAATCGGTTGACGATTTCCGCGAATACCGGCACAGCCCCCATATGTCTGACCCGCTCGATACCGTCTTCGCCGCCCTCGCTGACCCGACCCGACGGGCAATCCTGTCGATGCTGCTCGAAGACGACATGGCCGTCACCGACGTCGCAGAGCCATTCCAGATGTCGCTCGCCGCTATCTCGAAACACCTGACAATCCTGACCCGCGCCGGGCTCATCACTCAGGAAAAACGCGGCCGCGTGAAATGGTGCAAACTCGACCCGGACGCCATGAAGGCCGCCAGCGTCTGGATGCAAAGCTTCGGACAGTTTGAACCCGTGAACCTCGACAGTTTCGAAAGGTTCCTGGAACAAGAGCTTGCACCCCCAGACACCAAACCCCTGACCGAGTGACCACCCCAAGAAAATTCGCAGAATTTTCGTCCTCAACGCTCAGGGATCAAACCCGATGTCCAGGGCCTGCGCCACCATCCGCTGAAAATGATGCACCGCATGCTCGCTCAGCTCCGTCAGCCCTTCATCCACAATGAAACGACCCTGATTATAGCCCATTGACTTCAACCCGCGCTGAACACTCTCACACAGACCAATGTCCTCGGGCTGCAAGACATCCTTCTGATACGCAATTGCACTCTGCAACTGCGGTGTCACAACCCCGCCCAATGTAAACCAATCCTGATACTCCAGACAGGTCTCCGGCCCATCCGGGTTCATCTGCAACACGCTCATGTTGGGCTCACCGGGATAAATCCAGATCGTAAAGTTCGGCCAGACAAAAAACCCGGCATAGCCAAAATCCACATCTCCCACTTCAAACTCGAACGCCTTGGACCGGGTCGTCCGCGGCGCCGCCGCGCATTGCGCCGAATAAGCCTTGTGCGTGATCGTGCGATAGGACTCCATATCGACCAGATCGACAAAATCGTGATGCGCCGGGGCACAGTGGTAACACTCCAGAAAGTTGTCGACCAACACCTTCCAGTTTGCCGCCACATGATAGGTATCGCGCTGCGCAAACCCCAACTCATCCGCCCGCGGCAGATATTGGCGGATCTCCTCCTCCAGCCCGGCAAAGGTCTCCGTAAACGGCGCCGCCTCCGGATCCAGGTTGATCAACACCAACCCACAGAACACCTCCACCCGAACGGGTTTCAACGCAAAATCACATTTGTCGAACCCTGTCACATTCTCAGAGTTGCGCGCAGACACCAGCCGCCCGTCAAAATCAAACGCCCAGGCATGATACGGGCAGGTGATCACATTCTTCTTGCCCGCCCCACTCAACAACTCATGCCCGCGATGGGCACAGACATTGTAAAACGCCCGCAACACACCATCCCGGCCCCGCGCCACAAACACATTCTGCTGATGAATGGACGTGGTCAGAAACATGCCAGGATCGGCCACCTGACTCACATGCCCCGCATAGTGCCAGCTGCGATAGAATATCGCCTGCTTCTCGGCCTCAAAGGTCGCCATTTCTGTATAATGCCGCGCCGGCAGGGTGAACGACTGCTTGGGATCCGCCCGAAAGGGCCGGTCCGCCGGTGGGCTGACAGATGTACGAGGGGGAACAGTCATGGCAACCTCCGGTTCATTCTTCGCTGACGCGAATGTATCCCATCATGTCGCACCTGAAAAACTTCAATTTCCAATGCAACCGCATTACCACGCCTTATGGATTATCTACGTCGCTCTCTCCCGCCCCTCGACCCGCTGGTCGCTTTCGAGGCCGCCTCCCGACATGGCAGCTTCACCCGCGCAGCCCAGGAACTCGCCCTCTCGCAGGCCGCCGTCAGCCAACGCATCCGGCAACTCGAAGACCACCTGGGCACGCCGCTCTTCGTGCGCGCCAATCGCCGCGTGCAACTCACCGCCGCCGGACGCTCCCTCCAACACGCCGCAGCACCGGCCCTGCGCCAGATCGCCCTCGCCAGCGAAGACATCCGCGAACGCACCAGCGGCGACCGGCTCAGCATCGGCGCCGACCAATCCATTGCCACCCTGTGGCTGATGCCCCACCTGTCGCGCTTCCGCGATCAGGCGGATCAGGAACTGTCGATCCGGGTGGTCGCCTCCGACAAGGATTCCGAATGCCTCAGCGACGATATCGAGCTCGCCATTCTCCACGGAGACGGCACCTGGCCCGGCCACGATTCCGCCCTGCTGTTCTCGGAAGAGGTCTTTCCCGTCTGCGCCCCCTCCTACCTGATGGACAACCCGCCCGTGTTCAGCCCGGACCACCTGCCCGAACATCCCCTGCTCGAACTGGATGACCTGCACTGGGACTGGATGAACTGGCGGGGCTGGCTCAGCGCGGTGGGGGTGCACGAACGGATCAAACGCGAACCCCTGCGCATCAACTCATATCCGCTGATCATTCAAGAGGCCAAGGCCGGGCGCGGCATCGCCCTGGGATGGCGCCACCTGATCGACAGCGACCTGGCCGCCGGGCATCTGGTGCGCCCGGTCTCGGACAAGGTCCGCACCGACCTGGGCTATTACCTGCTCTGGCCCTCCAGCCACGCGCTGGATCAGCTGGCGGCAGAGTTTCGCGATTGGCTGATCCGCATGGCACCAGGGCGCTGACAGGCGCCCCGCTGCAATTTTTGCACCGGTCTGATCCGCGATCAGACCGCTTCCAGCGCCACGGCAATCCCCTGCCCGACACCGATACACATGGTCGACAGCGACCGTTCGCCGGATTTCAACTCCAGCGCCGCCGTGCCCGTGATCCGGGCACCAGACATGCCCAGCGGATGACCCAGCGAAATCGCTCCGCCATTCGGGTTCACCCGCGCATCATCATCCGCCACACCCAGATCCCGCAGCGTCGCCAACCCCTGGGACGCAAAGGCTTCGTTCAGCTCGATCACCGCAAAATCATCCACCGTCAGCCCCAACCGGGCCATCAGCTTTTTGGAGGCAGGCGCAGGCCCGATCCCCATGATCCGCGGCGGCACACCCGCCGTCGCCCCACCCAGAACCCGGGCAATCGGCGTCAAACCATGGGCCTTGACCGCGGCCTCAGACGCGATGATCAACGCCGCCGCGCCATCATTCACCCCCGAGGCATTGCCCGCCGTCACTGTCCCATCCGCTTTGACAAAGGTCTTGAGCTTGGCCAGATCCGCCGCAGTTGTCTGCGGGCGCAAATGCTCGTCAGCCTCCACCACCTTGGGATCGCCCCGACGCTGCGGGATGCTCACCGGTGTGATTTCGCGCGCCAGACGGCCGCTGGCCTGCGCCACGCCTGCCTTTTGCTGACTGCGCAGGGCAAAGGCATCCTGATCGTCGCGGTTGATGTTGAAATCCTCCGCCACATTCTCGGCCGTCTCAGGCATCGAATCGACGCCATGCTGCGCCTTCATCAACGCGTTCACAAACCGCCAGCCAATCGTCGTGTCGTAAATCTCGGCCGCGCGCGAAAACGCCGCCCCTGCCTTTGGCATCACGAAAGGCGCGCGCGTCATGCTCTCAACCCCGCCCGCAACAATCAAATCGGCCTCACCCGCCTTGATCGTCCGCGCAGCGCTGATGATTGCATCCATGCCCGACCCACACAGCCGGTTGATGGTCGAGCCCGGCACGCTTTCGGGATACCCCGCCAACAGCAAAGACATCCGCGCGACATTCCGGTTGTCCTCGCCCGCCTGATTGGCGCAGCCGAAAATCACCTCTTCCACCGCGCCCAGATCCAGGCCCGCGTTCCGCTCGGCCAGGGCCCGCAACGGAACCGCCCCCAGATCATCAGCCCGAACCGAGGCCAACCCCCCGCCAAACCGCCCAATCGGAGTGCGAATATAATCGCAGATAAATACGTCAGTCATCAGTCCACCTCTGGTACAATCAGATCCCCAACCTGGCCGTCAACATGCAGACGAGCCCCAGTCAGCGCCTGCAATTCATCCATTGCCATGTCGGCCAGTTTCTCGCGCAATACGAACCGCCCCGCCTCGATATCCACCACCGCAAGCGAGGTATAGACCCTTGTAATGCACCCAACCCCGGTCAAAGGAAAGCTGCAACGCTCCACCAGTTTCGGCTTGCCGTCCTTGGTCACATGCTCGGTCACAACGGCCACGCGCTTGGCTCCATGCACCAGATCCATCGCACCGCCCACTGCGGGCACCCCTTTGGAGCCGACCCGCCAATTCGCCAGATCGCCGTTTTCAGCCACCTGCAACGCGCCCAGAACCGCCAGATCCAGATGCCCGCCCCGCACCATCGCAAAACTGTCCGCATGGTGAAAGATAGACGCGCCGGGGTTCAGCGTAATCGCCTTTTTCCCCGCATTGATCAGATCCCAGTCCTCATCGCCCGCCGCCGGAGCCGCCCCAAACCCCAACACACCGTTTTCCGTGTGATAGGTGATGTGGCGCCCCTCGGGCTGAAACTTGGCGATCTTCTCAGGAAACCCGATGCCCAGATTCACATAGGCGCCATCCGCAATATCCTGCGCCGCGCGCCAGGCGATCTGCGCCGTGCTCAACTTGGTCCAGCTCATGCGTATTCCTCCCCGGCGCGGATCAGCGCCTCTTCCTGCCGGGCATCCGCCACCTCAATGACACCATCCACAAACAAACCCGGCGTCACCACCTGCTCGGGCGCGATGCCACCCGGCGCCACCACCTGGCTCACCTGCGCCACAACCCGATCCGCAGCCATACACATCAACGGATTGAAGTTCCGCGCCGCCAGCCGATAGGTCAGGTTGCCATGGGTGTCAGCCACCTGCCCTTTGACCAGCGCAAAATCCGCCTTCAACCAACGCTCCAGCACATAGGGGCGCCCGTCAAACTCCTGAATCTGCTTGCCCACGGCCAATTCGGTGCCATAGCTCGTCGGCGTGAAAAACGCCGGAATACCAGCCCCCGCCGCGCGAATCCGTTCCGCCAATGTGCCCTGCGGAACCAACTCCAAAACGATCTCACCCGCCATGTATTTGTCGGTAAAGGCGCGCGGATCCGAGGTCTTGGGGAAAGAGCAGATCATCTTGCTCACCATGCCCGCGTCAATCATCGCGGCGATGCCGATCTTGCCATTCCCTGCATTGTTGTTGACCACCGTCAGATTCCCGGGGCTGCCGGTTGCCCGATAGCGGTCGATCAGCGCATGGATCAGCTCGATCGGCGCGCCGGATCCACCGAATCCGCCAATCATCAGAACATCTCCGTCCGCAATGTCAGCCACGGCATCCGCCAGACTGCTCAGCGTCTTATCCATATTGGGTCTCCTCTCTCCGGGGCCTGCGCCCACCCGCACATGTAGCCCGCCTGAACGAATTGCCGCCAGCCACTTTGTGCGATATACGATATTTGTACGGATGACGAACAATCGGGTGCACATCGTGAACAAATCGCCGGACCACATCGGCGCCCTGACCAAAGGCCTGCGCATACTCGAAGCGTTCAACGCCACCCATCCGCGCCTGTCGATCGCCCAGGCCGCCGCCGCCACCGGGCTGGACCGCGCCACCGCCCGCCGCTGCCTGCTGACCCTGCATGACGAAGGCTACGCAGATTACGACGGCAAATACTTCCGCCTCGCCCCGCGTGCCCTCCGGTTGGGCACCGGCGTCATCCAGTCCCTGCCCCTGCCGCAAATCGTGCAACCCTGGCTCGACCATCTGACAGCGCGGATCGGGCAATCCTGCTCGGTCGCCTTGCTCGACGGAACCGAGATCGTCTATGTCGCCCGCGCCGCCCAGCGCCGGGTCATGTCCATCGGGCTCATGCCCGGATCCCGCCTGCCCGCGCATTGCACCTCGCTGGGCCGCGTGCTGCTCGCCGCGCTGCCCCCGGATCAGGCCCGGGAAATCGTCACATCCTCCGACCTCACCCCACGCACCCCGCACAGCCGCACCGACCCGGCCGAGATCATGGCCCTGCTGCGCCAGGTGGCCCGCGATGGCTATGCCCTCGTCGATCAGGAAATCGAAATCGGCCTGCGCTCGCTCGCCGTTCCCCTGTTTGACAGCAAAGGAGAGGTGATCGCCGCCCTCAACACCGGCATGGCCGCGGTCCAGAACACTGCGGACGATCTGCTGACGCTCTACCTGCCCGATCTGCAAAAGACCCAAGAGGGCCTGCAACGCCACCTGTAAGCGCCGCCGCCCTGTGTCAGAGCGCCCTACTCCAGCGCAATCGTCGGCGCAGCCGCGTTCAACTGCTCAATCGCAAAGCCAGCCGCCGCCTTGTAACGCGCCATGAACTCCGCCCGCTCAGACGCCGGAATGACATCTTCGATATCGTCAAACACCCCGCCACAGCGCTCGTCCAGCAGCGTCAGCAACCCAAACGGGCCCGCCCCACGATTGCGCAACACCAATTGCGAAATCGGCTCGCACAACTGCGCGTCATAGGCGCTCAACGCCGCCGGGGTCAGCCCGTGCTCCAGCAATTTGGCACCCAGAACCCGGGCATCCACAATCGCCTGACTCGCCCCGTTCGACCCGGTGGGATACATCGCATGCGCCGCATCCCCCATCAGCCCAACCCGACCATCGACCCAGGTCGCAATCGGATCGCGGTCAATCATCGGGTTCTCAAAGGCACAATCCGCCTCCCGCAACATCTCGGGCACATTCAGCCAATCATAGCGGAAATCCTCGAAATGATGCGCAAACTCTTCGATGGCCACCTGCCGGAACCAACCGTCCTGCTGCCAGCCTGCCTCGCTGTCCAGCGTCATCTCGGCAATCCAGTTGATCAGCGCCAGACCATCCTCATCCGGGTAAGAGATCGGATAAATCACCATCCGATGCCGATGCGTGCCCAACCCGACAAAAGAAGAGGTCGTCCGCAGCGGCTTGGCCCGGACCGTGCCCCGCCACATCACCGCACCGCCCCAATGGATCGGCGGCTGATCCGGGTGCATCTGCGCCCGCACGGCCGAGTGGATGCCATCCGCTCCGATCAGCAGGGCACCGCGCAGCTCAACCTGACCGCCCTCGGCCTGATCAACCGTCACCACAACCTGATCGCCATCGCTCCGCCACCCGCTGACCCGCGCGCCCAGCCGGACAGCATCCGCACCAGCCCGCTCGATCACGCGGTTGTACAACAACATATGCAATTGCCCGCGATGCGCCGCATATTGCGGCCAGTTGTACCCGGCCTCCAGTCCACGGCTCTCCGAATAGACCTCTTTGCCGTTCAGCCCCACCAGCGCCCATTCCAGCGCCGGCACCCCAACAGCATCCAGATCATCCGCCCCGATCCCCAGATCAAACAGCTCGCGCACCGCATTGGGTTGCAGGTTGATCCCAACCCCCAACGGCTTCATCTCGCGCGCGGATTCACAGACCACAAACGGCACACCAATCTGATGCAGCGTCAACGCCAAAGCCAGGCCGCCAATGCCGCCACCGGCAATAATCACTGTTTTGTCCGTCATGTACCGTCCTCCCTCAAGTCCGCCAATCTGTTACGGTTCAAACGCCGTCAAAACAACCGCATTCCCAAAAGGGGTCAGGGCCAGAACAGCCCCAACCCCATCGCGCCTCAAGACGCTTCTGCCTGCGCCGGCAGGCTCGCCAGCATCGCCGCAACAGCCGCCGCCATGGGCGTTGCCGGACGGCCGATCAACCTGTCCAAATCGCCACTGTCATCAAACAACCAGCCCTCTGCCGCCTGTGCATCCGCATCCGCGATCATCAGGCTCAACCCCTCGGGCAAACCAAACCCGCTCAGGATCTCCTGATAGGCCTCTTGCGGCAAATTGTTATAGGGCAACGCCTGACCGGTTTGCGCAGAAATCTCGGCCGCCAATTCCGCCAGCGTAAACGGCGCCCCCGCCAGCTCATAGGTCTGGTTCTCATGGCCATCACCCGCCAGAACCGCCGCCAGAGCCTCGCCATAATCCTGCCGCGTCGCTGGCGCCACCTGTGCAGTACCTGCGCAGCCAATGTAAGCCCCGCCCGCCAGGGCACCCGGGATCGCTCCGGTCCAATTCTCCGTGTACCAGCCATTGCGCAGCATCGTATAGGCCAACCCGGACTGCTTGATCGCCGCCTCTGTCACCTTGTGATCCACCGCCACCACCATCGGCGAACTGTCAGCCCGCAAGATCGAGGTATAAACGATCCGCCGCACGCCCGCCTCTTTCGCCGCCGCGATCACCGCCCCATGCTGGCCCGGACGATCGTCAAAATCACTGGACGAGATCAGCCCCAAAACCTCGACCCCCGCAAGCGCAGCCGCCAGCTCCGCAGGTTTGCGATAGTCAAACGCCCGGGCCGTCACGCCCAGATCCTGCACCTTCTCCGGTGATCGGGCCAGGGCCACGATACCCTCCGGCGCAACCCGGGTTTTCAGGTTTTCAATGGCAATCCGGCCCAACTGTCCGCTGGCCCCTGTGATGGCAATGGTCATCATGTCTCTCCGTTAAAATGTTGACGGAAACGGATGTAACCCTTAACTAACGAAAAGGAAGTACGCACTTTTTTGTTAGTATGGAAAAACCGATGGACAGATCCCCAGAGTTGAGAGCCGACGTGCTCAGCGCGCAATGCCCGTCGCGCGCCATGATGAATCACGTCACCAGCAAATGGGGCGTGCTGGTCCTGCTGGCACTGCACAGCGAAACCCTGCGGTTCAGCGACCTGCGTCGCCGCATCCAGGGGGTCAGCGAACGGATGCTGTCCCAAACCCTGAAACTGCTGGAAGAAGACGGCATCGTGAGCCGCCGCGCCTTCGAGGTCGTGCCGCCCCATGTGGAATACTCCCTGACCGACTTCGGCAAAGGCGCCGCCCAGCGACTCGCCGCGCTGGCGCTTTTCATCGAAAACAGCTTCGATGCCTCTCAGGCTCAGAACGGCAATCCGATGTAGTTTTCGGCCAGATCGCGCCGCGCGGTCTGCGACTGCGCCAGATGCGCCAGGGTCGCCTTGCGCATCTGCGCCGCAAAACTGTCCTCGCCTTCAAACTGATGCAGCATCGTGGTCATCTGCCAACTGAACCGCATCGCCTTCCAGATCCGCGCCAAAGCGCGCTCGGAATAGGCATCAATTCCGGCCATGTCATCCTTGCGCAGCGCGTCAATCAACGCATGGTGCAGGTAATAGACATCCGACACCGCCAGGTTCAAACCCTTGGCCCCGGTCGGCGGCACAATATGCGTCGCATCCCCGACCAGAAACAAACGCCCCCAGCGCAGCGGCTCGTTCACAAACGACCGCAACGGCGCAATTGATTTTTCAATCGACGGGCCGGTGATCATACTCTGCGCCACATCGACAGGCAGACAGGACTTCAGCTTGGTCCAGAACCGGTCATCGCTCCACTCTTCGACTTTGTCGGTCAGCGGCACCTGCACATAATACCGGCTCAGCTTTTCATTCCGCATCGAGGCCAGGGCAAAGCCATTGGCAGAGCTGGCATAGATCAATTCATGATTGGCAGGCGGCGTGCGCGACAGAACACCCAACCAACCAAACGGATAAACCCGCTCGAAGGCCCGCCGCTTTTCAGCGGGGATCGTGTTCCGGCTCACCCCGTGGAAGCCATCACAACCCGCCACATAATCGGCCTGCAAGGTCTGACGCACCCCATCCACCGTGTACTCCACAGAGGGGCTGGTGCTGTCGGCATCGTTGATCACGACATCCTCGACCCCATGCACGATGGTCGTGCCCATGTCGTCCTGGGCCTCATACAGATCCCGCGTCACTTCGGTCTGGCCATAAACCATCACGCTTTTGCCGGTCAGCTCCTTGAAATTGATCCGAACCATCAGATCATCATCCGTCAGGAAACAGCCATCATGCGGAATGCCCTCGCGCAGCATCCGCCTGGACACGCCGGCCTCTTCCAGCATCTGCACCGTGCCCCACTCCAGCACGCCCGCCCGGATCCGGCTCAGCACATGCGCCCGGCTTGATCGTTCGAGGATCACGGTATCGACCCCCGATTTGTTCAACAATTGCGACAACAACAAACCAGAGGGTCCGCCACCAATAATTGCAACCTGGGTCTTCATGACGCTCCCCACCTGTCAACGCGCTCCATCAATCCACGCAAACTAGCCAATCCGGCAACGCTCAGGAATAGACGCTGCGCGCGACTTCTGGTAATAATCGTGCATGACCATGACCTCCAACATCCCGGTATTTTCGCTCTACGGCGAAACCGACCAATTCCCCGATGTCGTGCATTGCGAACAATTCTCGGCCCGCGCCCCGGTGCATGACTGGCGCATATCGGCCCACCGCCACGCCCATCTGGCGCAATTGTTCCTGATCGAAAGCGGCGGGATCGAGGCCGCGATAGACAACACCCGCCTGACCCTCAACCCCTCTGATTTTCTATATGTACCAGCACTTTGCGTTCACAGATTCGAATTCGTGCCCGAAACGTCCGGCCATGTCATCTCTATGCGCAGCGACGTGGTCAACACCCTCGCCCCGGCCACAGCCGACCTGCGCAACGCCTTGGCTCACCCCGTCGCCGGACAGATCAGCCCGGCGCTCGAAACCCTCGCCGACCTGCTGAATTCCGCCAGCCGCAGCCGCAGCAGCTTTCGCATCCAACGTGCCATCAGTCTGGCACATTCCATGCTGAGCCTGATCGCCGAAACAGCCCACGCCCGCACCACCCCACGCCCGCAAGGCGCCGAATCCCGCCTGAACCGGCTGGACCAATTGATCCTCGATCACATGAGCGAAGGCTGGACCGCCTCCGACTATGCCTCGCAACTGGCCATCACCACCGGCCACCTCAGCCGCCTGTGCCGCACCGCCGCCGGGCTGGGCGCCACAGCCTATATCGAACGCACCATCATGCAAGAGGCCTGCCGCCTGCTGGCCTTCACCCAAACGCCGGTCAGCGAAATAGGCTACCGGCTGGGCTATGCGGATCCGTCATATTTCACCAAACGGTTCCAGAAATCCCGCCAGCGCACTCCGACCCAATACAGGGCCCAGTTCACCGACTGACCACGCGTCTACTGCAACAACACCGGGATCTGCACCGGCCCGCGAAACCCGAAACCGCGCCAGATCACCTGCGACCTGTCCGGGATCGACATGTTCGGGAACCGGTCAAACAACATCGGCAGCATCACCTTGCCCACCGCCCGCCGCGCAACATGCGTGCCCTGACAAAAATGCGGCCCATTGCCAAAGGCCTGATGCGCCCCCTTCGGGCGGTACACATTGAACGCCTCGCCATCCTCGAACACATCTTCGTCCCGGTTCGCACTGGCCTGAATGGTCATCACCGTATCCCCCTTGGGGATCAAACACCCGCGAATCTCGGTTTCCTCCGTCACCAGCCGCGACGACGCCTGAATCGGCGCGACCCAACGCACGCCCTCTTCGAACGCCTTGTCCCAATCCGCATTGCGCCGCACCTCTTCCAACTGGTCCGGATGGGTCAACAAACCATAAAGAATCGTATTCAGCGCATCCCGAGGCTCATTGATCCCTCCACCAATGGCGATCTTGATGTTGGCATAGATCTGCTTCATCTCAATCGGATCATCCGCATTCAGCATAACGGAAAAGGCCGAGTTGTTGGGCGCGGCACGATGGCGATCCTGGATGCGATCCAACAGCGCATGCACCCCCTCATTCGCGCGATCCGCCCGCGCAAAGGGCTCATCCCGCCAGCCAAAGTTGCCCGCCCCCTCGATCAGGGCCTGCGACCACTCCATCATCTCGTCGTCGCTGGCCTCTTCCATCCCCAACAGGATCGCCAGACCGCGCGCCGCATAGGCGCCCGACAACAGATGAAACAGATCAACCACCTCGCCCCGCGGCAGGCGCCCGACATAGTCCTCTGCAATCCGCTGATACTGCGGCATCCAGTCTTGCTGAATCACCTTCGCCGCAAAGGCCGGCGCCATCGCCATCCGCTCGCGCCGATGCGCCTCCCCGTCCTTGCGCATCAGGGTATGAGACCAGAACGCCCGCTTCATCGGCGTGTTCGGGTCGTCCGAGCTGAAGATATCGGGCGTGTCCTTGACGTATTTCGTATCCTCCGCCTTGGTCAGCAGGGTCCGACCCGCCGAGGCCACACGCAGCACCGGCGCCTCCCGGCGCAGACGCTGGTAAATCGGATATGGATCCGTATCCAACTGTTGCAGTGTGATCTCTTCATCCAGTGGCGCCAGATCCAACATGTCCGTTTCCTCCCTTCTCAGCCCCCCAATTCAGGCCTCAGGCTGTTTCTCCCAGAATACGCAACGCGTTTTCCTTGAGGATCAAGGGCCGTACCTCGTCCTTGAAACCAACCTCCTCAAAATCCTTCAACCAGCGATCCGGTGTGATCGCCGGCCAATCCGACCCGAACAACATCTTCTTTTTCAGGATCGAATTGGCATAGCGCACAAACACCTCGGGGAAGTATTTGGGCGACCAGCCTGACATGTCATAGTAAACATTCGGCTTGTGCTGGGCAACGGCCAGCCCCTCTTCGGTCCAGGGGAACGAAGGATGCGCCAGAACGATCGGCATATCCGGGAAATCCACCGCCACATCATCCAGATGCATCGGGTTGGAGTATTTCAACCGCATCCCCATACCGCCCCGCATACCAGAGCCGACACCCGTCTGCCCGGTATGAAACAGCGTGATGACCCCCTCTTCGGCGCAGGCCTCCAGCACCGTGTAACAGGCCTCGCGGTCATTGGGGAAAAACCCCTGCATCGTCGGATGAAACTTGAAACCCCGCACGCCAAAATCGCGCACCAGCCGCTTGACCTCCCGCGCACCGGCCTTGCCCTTGTGCGGATCAATCGAGGCGAACGGGATCAGGATATCGTCATTCTCGGCGCAGATCCCGGCCACTTCCTCGTTCGAATAGCGGCGAAACCCGGTCTCGCGCTCCGCATCCACCGGAAAGATAACCGCCGCAATATTGCGCTCGCGGTAATAGCTCGCCGTGTCCTGAACCGTCGGCAACATGCCGTCCACACCTGCCGGATTGCGAAAATACGCCGCCATGCCCGCCTGAAACTCATTATAGCCGTCATCGCGGCCATGATTGCAGGGCTCCTCTGCATGCGTATGAAAATCAATCGCCTTCACCTTGCTAAAGTCGACCATATCCGCCTCCCGTCCAGAAATCCCGTTAACTGATTAAAGGCTATACAGGGAAACTGTTTACCTGTACAACAATTTCCACATTAATATTGCAGGAGCACGCACCAATGCAGGACAGCGCCACCAAACAATCGGTGACCCGCATCGAAATCGACGGCGACATTGCAACAATCGTGTTTGACCGCCCGGACAAACGCAACGCAATGAACGACGCCCTCGTCGCCGAACTGGACGCGTTCTTTTCCGCCCCGCCCAAAGGCATCAACGCTGTCATCCTGCGCGGCGAAGGCGGGCATTTCTGCTCTGGGCTGGACCTGGCCGAACAACAGCACCGCACCCCCGAGGAAACCGTGTTTCACTCGCGCAACTGGCATCGGGTTGCAGATCTGATCGAAAGCGGCGGCTTGCCTGTGCTCTCTGTACTGACCGGCGCCGTCATCGGCGGCGGGCTCGAAATCGCGACCTCAACCCACGTGCGAATCGCCGAACCCTCGGTGCGTTTCCAACTGCCCGAAGGTCGGCGCGGCATCTTTGTCGGCGGCGGCGCAACCGTGCGTGTCGGCAATATCCTGGGGGCTGACCGGATGCGCGAAATGATGCTGACCGGCCGCTCCTTCAACGCCGAAGAGGGCGTCACCTTTGGCCTCGCCCACTACGCGGTTGCCGAAGGCGAAGGGCTGGCACTGGCCAAAAAGCTCGCCCGCAAGATCGCCGATAACGCGCCCTTCTCGAACTACCTGATGATTCAGGCCCTGCCCCGAATCGCCGATATGTCCCGCGCCGACGGGCTGTTCACCGAAAGCCTCGCAGCCGCCATGTCGCAAACCACCGACAGCGCCCAGGAAGGCCTGCGCGCCTTCCTCGAAAAACGCACACCGAACTTCCGATAAGGGACCAGGGCACAAAACAGGCACCTTTCGCCCTGCGACAGTGCCCCGGCCCCAGCCCGTCGCATCACACGCGACAAGACCACAACAAAAGACCCGTAATTTACCCTAGGGAGGATCAAATGAAACGGATCGATTTTCTGAAAACACTGGCAGCCGGTGCAACAGCCCTGCTGATACAGCCCGTCATGACACAGGCTCAGGACGTCACACTGCGCCTGCACCAGTTCCTGCCACCACCCGCCACCGTGCCCGCGCAAATCCTCAAACCCTGGGCCGCCGAAGTGGAAAAGGCCTCGGAAGGCCGCATCAAGATCCAGCATTTTGACGCCATGTCCCTGGGCGGTCGCCCGCCCGAGCTGATGGACCAGGCCCGCGATGGCGTTGTGGACATCACCATGACCGTGGTCGGCTATACCCCAGGCCGCTTCCCACGGACCGAAGTCTTCGAACTGCCCTTCATGATGACCAACCCGGTCGCAACCGCCAAAGCCTATTGGGAAATGGTCGAAACCGACTGGCAGAACAACGAATACAAGGACGTCAAGGTTCTGGGCGCCTGGGTCCACGGCCCCGGCGTGGTCCACACCAAAGACGGCGTCAACACCCTCGAAGACATGAAAGGTCTGACCATGCGCGGCCCAACCCGCGTCATCAATGACCTGCTGTCCGAACTGGGCGCCGAACCGGTCGGCATGCCTCTGCCCGCCATCCCCGAGGCCCTGTCCAAAGGTGTCGTCAAAGGCACCGTGATCCCATGGGAGGTCACCCCCGCCGTGCGCCTGTCCGAACTGGTCAGCAACCACACCGAATTCACCGGAGACGAAGCACTCTACACAGCTGCCATCGTCCTGGTGATGAACAAGAACAGCTATGACTCCCTGCCAGATGACCTCAAGGCCATCATCGACGCGGAATCCGGCGCCAAACTCTCGGCCTTCGCCACCCAGGTGATGTGGGACGCAGACGCCCCGGCCCGCGAAATCGCGGTCAAGGCCGGCAACAACATCGTGCAGCTCGACGCCGCCGAGGTCGCCCGCTGGAAAACCGCGTCCGAACCCGTCGTCGCCCGCTGGATTGCCGATATGGAAGCCAAAGGCATCGACGGTGCCGCCCTGATCCAGCAGGCCAAAGACCTGATCGTCAAGCACGGCGGTTAAATCCGCCAGATCCCGGCGCGGGGGGAGGGAGAGCACCCTTCCCCCGCGCCTCATTTCCATGGGAGGGTGGAATGTACCAACACCTTGATCGCGCAATCGGCCTGTTGGCCCGCCTCCTTGCCTTTGCGGGTGGGGCGACCCTTCTGGCTGTGATCCTGATGACATGTATCTCGATCGCCGGACGCGCCTTTGTGCCGCTGGACATCGGGCTGGGCCCGATCCGGGGCATCTATGATTTCACCGAAATCGGCATGGCCGCCGCCATCTTTGCCTTCCTGCCCTGGGCCCAATACCAAGAGGCCCACGCCAAGGTTGACCTGTTTCAAACCGTCATCCCCCCGGTGATGGACCGCACCCTGGACCTGCTCTTCAACATCGCCATGTGCTTTGTCGCCTACATCGGCACCCAAAGGCTCTATCTGGGCATGCAGGACAAACTCTCTTACGGCGAAACCACCCTCATCGCCCAGATCCCGGTTTGGCAAGGATACGCCGCCGGTCTGATCGGCGCGGCCGGGTTCGTCATCGTCTCCCTTTTCTGCATCCTGCGTTCCGGCCGCCGTCTGGCCGGGATCGACGACTGAGGTCCCGCGATGTCTCCTTTCGAACTGGCCATCTGGTCGTTTCCCGTTCTCCTGCTGCTGGTCTTCCTGCGCGCCCCGATTGGCCTGGCCATGATCGGGGTCGGCGTCACCGGCACCTATCTGGTGATCGGCACCCCCATGATGACCCTCAATCAGCTCAAGACGCTGACCTACGGCACCTTCTCGAACTATTCCTTCTCCATCATCCCCCTGTTCCTGCTGATGGGCCAGTTCGCCACGCTCTCGGGCATGTCCGCCGCCCTGTTTCGCGCAGCCGAAAGCTTTCTGGGTCACCGGCGCGGTGGCGTGGCCATGTCCGCCGTGGGGGCCTGTGCCGGCTTCGGCGCAATCTGCGGATCGTCCCTGGCCACCGCCGCCACAATGGGCCAGGTCGCCCTGCCCGAGCTGCGCCGCTACGGCTATCCCGGATCACTGGCCACCGGCGCATTGGCAGCCGGCGGTACGCTGGGCATCCTGATTCCGCCCTCGGTCATCCTGGTGATCTATGCCATCCTGGCCGAGCAGAATATCGAAAAACTCTTCGTCGCCGCCCTGCTGCCGGGGATTCTCGCCGCCATCGGATATATGGTCACAATCTCGATCTGGGTCCGCGTGTCACCCAATTCCGCCGCCGTAAAGGACCGCGTGCCATGGGCCGAACGCCTGGTCGCCCTGGGCAAGGTCTGGCCGGTGATCGTCATCTTTGTCGTCGTCGTCGGTGGCATCTACGGTGGTATCTTCACCCCGACCGAGGCCGCCGCCATTGGCGCCGCCGGCACCGGGCTGGTGGCGCTGCTCGCCGGAGAGATGAGCTGGTCCCGCCTGTCCCAGGCGATACTGACCACCGCCGGATCAACAGCCATGATCTTCCTCATCATTCTGGGCGCGGGGATCTACAACAACTTCCTGTCCCTCACCCAATTGCCGCAAACCGCCTCGGCCTGGGTGGCACTCCAGGATCTGTCGCCCTGGCTGATCCTGACGGTCGTGCTGATCATGTATCTTATCTTTGGCTGCGTGATGGATTCGCTGTCCATGGTGCTGCTGACCGTCCCGATCATCTTTCCCATCATGTCCGTGCTGGACTTTGGCATGACGGTCAACGATTTCGGGCTGTGGTTCGGAATTCTGGTCCTGATCGTGGTCGAGGTCGGCCTGATCACGCCACCGGTCGGTATGAACCTGTTCATCATCAACTCGATGGCAAAGGACACGCCAATCGGCCAAACCTATCGCGGCGCCATGCCCTTCGTTCTGACCGACATGATCCGAGTCGTCCTGCTTGTGGCCTTCCCGCCCATCACGCTCTGGCTGGTCTGGTTCATCGACGGCTTTGGCTAACCCAAAATAACGGAATCGGCCCCAATCTGACCGGAATCAGAGGGCCGATCCCCTTTCAATTGACCGAGCCGGGCATATCCTCGCGCGCGGTCGGCGCCTTGATCCGGCTCATCAACCAGTTCGGCCCGGCCAGCAACGGCTTGAGCAACCGGTTGTCATTCACCTGCGCCTTGAACTTTTCAAACTTCATGACATCCTCGATCCGCCGATCCAGAAAATCCCAGGTCGCCTGCCGGTCCGGGCTGTCATCGCCCAGCCAGAACAACACCGTGCTCGAATAGACACCGCTCAGAATCGCCCGCTTGGAATACCAATTGCCATCCCGCGAACTGTCTCCGATCAGCGTCCAGATCTGATCGCAGGTGTTCCAGATCGCCTTGGCCCCCAGCGGCGCGTGACCCGGCAGCGCAAACAGCGTCATTCCCCGGCGCACCGCCTCTGGCTCCTCAACCACCTCCAGACGCACCCGCACTGCGGCAGTGATCCGCTCGCGTATCCGCATCGCCTGCAAATCCATCCCCGCCAGCCGCTCCTGCATCAGGCGATCCCCGCGACGATGATAGGCCAGCGCCAGATCAACGGCCCCGCGCGGACACAACCCCCGCGCCAGCCCCGGCTCCAGACCCGACGTTTCAATCGCAGCCTTGAACGTTTCATCTGACCAGCCATCAAACGCCACATGCTCCAAAGCAGCATCCAGCAAGAGTTCCAGACTGTTTTCACCTGACATGACACATCCCTCCAAGGATCGAATCCACGTACTGGACAACGTAGCATGGTGTTGTTATATCGCCACCTCCTGCAATTCCATGCAACTCTAGACAGAAAGGTGGTGAAAACCACATGCAGGTTAGTGTTCGCGACAACAATGTCGATCAAGCGCTCCGTGCGTTGAAAAAGAAACTTCAGCGTGAAGGTGTGTTCCGCGAGATGAAGCTCAAGCAGCATTTCGAGAAACCATCCGAGAAAAAGGCGCGTGAGAAAGCAGAAGCGATCCGTCGTGCCCGTAAGCTGGCGCGCAAGAAGGCCCAACGCGAAGGGCTCCTCTAAGACCGGACCGCCTCTCAGCGGACAAATAAATGGAACACCCCCGAGCATCAGCTGCGGGGGTTTTTCGTTTGTGCGCGACCGGTTCTGAGCGGGCCACCGCAATTGCCCCGGCCCCCGCATCCCAAAAATCCCGCGATTGCCGATCCCCATTCTCTGTGACAGGCTGACCACACATCCTGGGGAGGAGAGCCATCATGCCCAACGTCAAACGCATGCAGCATTTCGCTGTCGAGGTCAGCGATACAGACCGGTCCATCGCCTTCTACCGCAAAGCTTTCGGCTTCAAGCTGACCGAACGCCACCCGGCCGGTGAAAACCCGAACATCCCGGTCGAACTGACCTTCATGCGTCTGGGCAATGTGCATCACGAACTGGTCCTGGTGCACAACCCGGCCAAAACCTATCGCCCCAAACCGGTCCGCCCCGAGGATGACCTGGACGGCCCCCCCATGTTCCACCACTACGCGCTGGAATGTGACAGCCGCGAAGACTGGCTCGCCGTTATCGACCGGGTGAACGAACTCGGCCTGACCGTGGTGCGCGGGCCGGTCCTGCACTCCTGGGTCGATCAACGCGGCGATGGCAGCTGGGGCGAAAACGAAGCCGTCTATGTCCTGGACCCGGACGGCCACCGAATCGAGATCTTCTGCGACCTGGCCACAATCGACCCGGACGGAACCCACCGCAACGGCCAGGGGATCCGTATGGAAGGCACGCATACAGAAGAGCTGTGAATGACCTGTGATGTTGCAATTGTGGGCTGCGGTCCTGTCGGGGCGCTGATCGCCAATCTGCTGGGGCGCCGCGGGCTGTCGGTCCAGATGATCGAAAAACAACCCAAGCCCTACCCCTTGCCCCGCGCCATCCATTTCGACGGAGAGGCCATGCGCGCCTTTCAGGCCGCCGGGCTGGCAGAGGCCGTGCTGCCCCATACGCATGTGGGCAAGGGGATGCTGTTTCAGGACAGCTCCGGACGCACGCTGATTGACTGGTCCCGCGATCAGGTGCCCGGCCCGATGGGCTGGTACGAAAGCTATCGCTTTCACCAACCCGGGCTGGAGGCCGCGCTGATCTCCGGGCTGCAGCGTTTTGAATATGTGTCCCTGCGCAGGGGCGTCAGCGTCGATAAAGCCACACAGACCGGGGCAGAGGTCACACTGACCCTCTCGGATGGCAGCGATCTGACGGCCGCTTATGTTGTGGCCTGTGACGGGGCGCAATCCACCCTGCGTCAGGGGCTGGACATGGGCTGGACCGATCTGGGGTTTCAGGAACGCTGGCTGGTCGTCGATGCACAGCTGATCCGCCCGCGCCCGGATCTGGGCGATCATTCGATCCAGCATTGCCACGCCGAACACCCCGCCACCTATGTTCGCGGCACAGGCGATCGCCGTCGCTGGGAAATCCGCCTGAGCGACAGCGACCCCGACAGCCCGACAGACGCGCAGGTCTGGCAAAAGCTCGCCCGGTGGATCACGCCCACCGACGCCCAGCTGGACCGCGCCGCCGTCTATGTCTTTCGCTCTGGCGTGGCGACGCAATGGCAAAAGGGCCGGGTTCTGCTGGCCGGCGATGCCGCCCATCAGATGCCGCCTTTCATGGGCCAGGGCATGTGCGCCGGGGTGCGCGATGCCGCCAATCTCTGCTGGAAACTGGCGCGCGCCGTGCAGCAGGGCTCGCCCGAACTGCTCGACAGCTACCAAAGCGAACGCGAGGCCAATGTGCGCGAATTCATCGACCGGTCCATGGCGCTGGGCCGGCTAATTAACCAGACCGATCCTGACAAGCTGCCACAGGGCCAGATGAAGTCGATCTGGCCTGATCTGGGTCCCGGCCTGGGCCCGCGCGACGGGATCGGCGGCACATTGGCGCCTCAGGGGCTTGGCGCAGACGGGCAAATGGCGGATGATCTGGCATTTCCGGGGTTTCACCTGCTGTGCAGCGACCCGATCAGCCCCGTGTTTACAGAGACGTCGCTGCCCTGTGTGATGGATTCTACCGGCTGGCTGGCAGACCGCGGCCTGGCGGCTGCCCTCATCCGCCCCGATGGCTACGCCTTGGCCGGTATTGCCACAGAGGATCACCTGCCACAGGCGCTCGCGCTTTTGCCGTGACGCCCACGATTTTTCGGCGAAAAATCGCCCCTCCGCGCCGTTGCTCCATGCGGCTGCGGTCCTTATAACCTCCGGGACACAATCCCGAGAGGCCGCCCATGTCATTCCCCCACCGGCATCTGCTTGGCATCGAGCCGCTCAGCCCTCCGAATATCACCACCATCCTCGATCTGGCTGACAGCTATGTTGCGCTGAACCGGCAGGCCGACAAACATTCGGACGTGCTGTCGGGCATGACGCAGATCAACATGTTCTTTGAAAACTCGACCCGCACCCAGGCCAGTTTCGAACTGGCGGGAAAACGGCTGGGCGCGGATGTGATGAACATGGCCATGCAGGCCAGTTCCATCAAGAAGGGCGAAACACTGATCGACACGGCCCTGACCCTCAACGCCATGCATCCGGACCTGCTGGTTGTGCGCCATCCGCATTCCGGCGCCGTCGATCTGTTGGCGCAAAAGGTCAACTGTGCCGTTCTGAACGCCGGCGATGGCCGTCATGAGCACCCCACGCAGGCTCTGCTCGATGCGCTCACCATCCGCCGCGCCAAGGGCCGGCTGCACCGCCTGTCCATCGCCATTTGCGGTGATATCGCCCATTCGCGTGTCGCCCGCTCCAACATTCTGCTGCTGGGCAAAATGGAAAACCGCATCCGGCTCATCGGTCCGCCCACGCTGATGCCGTCTCAGGTCGCTGAGTTCGGGGTCGAGGTCTATGACGACATGACCGAGGGCCTCAAGGACGTCGACGTGGTCATGATGCTGCGCCTCCAACGCGAGCGTATGGATGGCGGCTTTATCCCGTCCGAGCGTGAATACTACCACCGCTACGGCCTGGATGCCGAAAAGCTGGCCCTCGCCAAACCCGACGCCATCGTCATGCATCCCGGCCCCATGAACCGGGGTGTTGAAATCGACGGCACCATCGCAGACGACATCAACCGGTCCGTGATTCAGGAACAGGTTGAAATGGGTGTCGCCGTCCGCATGGCCGCGATGGAGCTTCTGGCCCGCAACCTCCGGGGCCAGGTGGCCGCATGACGCAAACGCGGAACGCCCGGGAGATCCCAAGATGAGCGATCCACTATCGGTTCCGGCAACCGAGCGCGGGGTGGTGCGGGTCTTTCAGGTGACGATCGAGGCAGGCACCGCAGGCGCCTTTCAGGCCCCGGGCGCCATCGACAGGGCGCTGGGGCTGCGCGACGTCAATACGGATTATGTAGAGGTCTTCCCCGTCAGTGATCTGGCCGGGGTTGGCCTGGCCACCTACCTTGTCGATGGCTGCGGCGTGCCCGAACCGGTGATCGCGCCGGACCGTGACAGGCTGGATCTGCTGACCGGTCACCTCATGGTGGTGCTGAGCAAGGCATTCCGGGCCCAACCTGCACAGATCGCGCCCGCCGCGCAATTGCACCTGGTCGGGATTTATGCCGAGACACCCGTCGATTGGACCGGAAACGGACCAATCGAAACCGCCAGCGCGCGGCCGGGCTCTGGCCCAGGCCAGACTCCCCCGGATCCGGGCGCAACACGGCGGATCGGAACCACTCTGCTTCTTGCGATGCTGGCCATCATTGCCATCTTTGCCCTCTTCCTTCTCTTCTGATGAATCAGGAACGCTTGCACATGCGCGATACGCTCTTCACCAACGCCCGCCTGATTGACCCAGAGGCCGGAACCGACAGCCTCGGCCAGCTGTTGGTCAGAAATGGCAGGATCGCGGCTCAAGCCACCCCGGCAGAGGCTGCACCGGAAGGCGCGGATATCGTCGATTGCGCCGGCCACGTGCTGGCCCCGGGGCTGATCGACATCGGCGTCAAAGTCTGCGAACCCGGCGAACGCCACAAGGAAAGCTTCAAATCCGCCGGTCTGGCCGCCGCCGCAGGGGGCGTCACAACCATTGTCACCCGCCCCGACACATCCCCCGCCATCGACAATCCCGAAACCCTGGAGTTTGTCTCGCGCCGCGCCGCCGAAGCCTCGCCCGTCAATGTGCGCGTGATGGCCGCCCTGACCAAAGGCCGCGCAGGCCGCGAAATGACCGAGATCGGCTTTCTCCTCGATGCAGGCGCCGTGGCCTTTACCGATTGCGACCGCGTGGTCGAAGACACCAAGGTCCTGTCACGCGCGCTCACCTATGCGCGCTCGCTGGGGGCGCTGGTCATGGCGCACCCGCAGGAACCCGGGCTCAGCCGCGGAGCCGCCGCCACTTCGGGCAAATTCGCCAGCCTGCGCGGGCTGGCAGGCGTCTCCGCCATGGCCGAGCGTATCGGGCTGGACCGCGACATCGGGCTGGTTGAGATGACCGGCGCGCGCTATCACGCAGACCAGATCACTACCGCCCGCGCCCTGCCCGCGCTGGAGCGTGCCAAATCCAACGGTCATGACATTTCGGCAGGCACCTCCATCCACCACCTCACGCTCAACGAACTGGACGTGGCCGACTATCGGACCTTCTTCAAGGTCAAGCCGCCCCTGCGGTCCGAGGACGACCGGCAGGCGGTGATCGAGGCCGTGCGCAGCGGGGTGATCGACGTGATCTGCTCCATGCACACCCCACAGGACGAAGAATCAAAACGCCTGCCCTTCGAAGAGGCGGCCAGTGGCGCCGTCGGCCTGGAAACCCTGCTGCCCGCTGCCCTGCGGCTTTATCATAACGAGATTCTGGACCTGCCCACCCTCTTTCGCGCCCTGTCTCTGGCCCCGGCACGCCGCCTGGGTCTGCCCGGCGGTCGCCTGAGCAGCGGCGCGCCAGCCGATCTTGTGCTGTTCGATCCGGGCGCGCCCTTTCAGCTGGACCGTTTCACCCTGCGCTCGAAATCCAAGAACACGCCCTTTGACGGCCAGCGCCTGCAGGGTAAGGTGCAGGCGACCTATGTCGCCGGACGCCAGATCTATCAGAAAGGCTGATACAAATGCCCAGCTTTGACAGTTCCATTCTGACCCTGATCATATGGGGCCTGATCGGCTATGGGCTGGGGTCCATCCCGTTTGGTATCCTGCTGGCCCGCCTCTTTGGGCTGGGCAACCTGCGCGACATCGGATCGGGCAATATCGGCGCAACCAACGTCCTGCGCACCGGCAACAAATCCGCCGCCGCGCTGACGCTGCTCTTTGATGCGGGCAAAGGCGCCCTGGCCGTTCTGCTGGCGCGCGCCTTTGCCGGCGAGGACGCTGTGCAACTGGCTGGGCTGGCCGCGTTTCTGGGGCATTGCTTTCCGGTCTGGCTTTCGTTCAAGGGCGGCAAGGGCGTGGCCACATTCCTGGGCCTGTGGCTGGCATTCGCCTGGCCCGTGGGCATTGCCTGCTGCCTTACATGGCTGGCGGCCGCAGCGCTGACCCGCATCTCTTCCAGCGGGGCACTGGCCGCCGCAGGCTTTAGCGTCGTCTGGTGCCTGCTGCTGGGATATGGCAGCGCAACTGTTCTGGCTTTGGCCTTGGGCGCTTTGATCATCTGGCGTCACAAGGAAAACATCGCCCGTATCCGCGCGGGCACCGAACCTCGGATCGGACAAAAGAAACCAGCCTGACCCCATGTCGCGCCTGACAGACCAAACACGGCGTTGGCTGCCCCCGAAATCAGCGCGCCGCCTGGCCTATGGAATGGGCCTGATCTGCGCCCCGCTCTCTGTCTCGCTTTTGTTTTCCTGGGTCCCGATGTTCGCGGTCGGCTCCCTCTATTTTGGCGGCTTGCCTTACCTGCTTCTGGCCGGGCCGGTCTTCTGGATTGCCCTGCGCTACACCCCGCCCCATCCGGCAACCTTTGCCCTGATCGGCTTTGGGCTGAACATGCTGTCACCGCTCTTTTTCATCCTGGTCTTCCTGCTCTTCAACATCAGCTTCAACGCAGAAATCTTTATGATCCTGTGGCGTTTCGGCGCTGTCTTTGCCTCTGCCTGGGGCGCGGCCTTTGCCCTGCTCTACCGGCTATTCATCCACCTTCTGGTCGCGCCCGAGGCACCCAAAGGGCAAATGTCTTAGGTAGAATGCCATTCCTGCTCTAAGCTCGCGGAACCCATCAGAACCCAGGAGGATGCGACATATGAAGAAACAACTGATCATTTCCGCAACGCTTGCGCTGATTGCGGCGAGCGCCCAGGCCCAGAGCCTGCGCCACTGGGGCGAGGCGGGTGGCTGGGATGTGATGATTGACCCCACTCTGGGCGATGGTTGCCTCATACAGGCCGCGTATCAGGATGGCTCGGTCGTGCGCATCGGCTTTGATCGCGACCAGGGCATGGGGTATGTGGCGACCTTCAATTACGACTGGGGCGATATCGAAGAAGGCGCTCAGTATGATGTCGAGTTTGCTCTGGACGGAGAGAATTACTCAGGCGTCGCAACCGGGATCTATCTGGAAGATCTGCCAGGGGCGGATATCTATTTCGACAATCCCGACTTCCTGTTTGCCATCGCCGAGAAATACACCATGACGCTTTACCATGACGGGGCCGAGGTCATGTCCATCGACCTGGACGGGACCTATGTCGGTCTGGAAGCGGCGATTCAATGCCAGGAGGAAATGGGCTAGGCCACCCGCCACCCGAAAATTCTGCGAATTTTCGTATTGTGCCGCACCCGATCATTCAATCGGTGTGAACAGAGCGTCCTTCAACCGGCAATCGCGCACCACATCCTGCCCACACGGCACAGGGGTCAGATCGCGCGAAAAACACAGGCGGACCTCCTGGATGTATCCATCCCGGCAGGTCACTGTCAGCCCATCGGGTTCGACGCCCGGGTTGGCCTTCAGAAACGCGTCTTCCACCACGCCCGCCGGCAGGCGCACCGTCTGGTCCAGCTTGCGAAACACAGCCGGGCGCACCACGCGCCGATAGGCCTCGCGCGAAAGTGCATAATATTGTGCGGCTGACAATCCACTGCATGTGCCGTGTTTCTTCCACTGATGCCAGGCCAGGCCCGACGATCCCATGATGTCAGCCATGTCCCGGGTCATCGCCCGTGACGGTGCCCGTTCCAGCGTCTTGCAATACGACGGGTAGCCCCGATGAAACTGCGGCCACAGCCCATGCAGGTTCCAGCCCAGGTCCGTATCACATTGCTCTGCCCCGCGTGCACGCCCCTCCAGGGCGCACCAGTTCGGTGACCAGCCCAGCGCCAGAACATAGTAATCAAACGCCCCGGACCGCTCCCCTTCGGCCATCACCGGCCCCACCAGGAACATCCACACCCAGACCCAACGCATTCCACTCTTCCCTTCCCTGCTTCGCGCGACTATATACGTCCGAAGTTCCCCGACAACGGAAACCCGCCGCGGCCCTCAAGCCAAGGCAGCCTGAGTTTCAGGCGACGCAGAAGCTATGCCCGGAAACACACGCCCCGGGCGCGAGATGCAAGGAGACGACCCATGGCAAAGCCGCTTATGGCCAAGGCAACCGCTGTCTGGCTGGTAGATAACACAACAATGACCTTTAAGCAGATCGCTGATTTTGTCGGTCTGCACGAACTCGAAGTTCAGGGCATCGCTGATGGCGATGTGGCTGCTGGCGTCAAGGGGTTTGACCCTGTCACCAACAACCAGCTGACCCAGGAAGAGATCGACAAGGCCGAGAAGAACCCGACCCACGCGCTCAAGCTCAAGTACAACCCATCCGCTCAGGGCGAAGAAAAGCGCCGCGGCCCCCGGTATACGCCGCTTTCAAAACGTCAGGACCGGCCCGCTTCGATCCTCTGGCTGGTCAAATTCCACCCAGAGCTCAGCGATGCGCAAATCTCAAAGCTGATCGGCACGACCAAGCCGACCATCCAGACCATCCGCGAACGCACCCATTGGAACATCTCGAACATCCAGCCCATTGACCCGGTGGCGCTGGGCCTGTGCAAACAGTCCGAACTGGATGCGACCGTGCAAAAAGCCGCTGCCAAGAAAGCCGCCGAAGGCGAGCTGATGACAGACGACGAACGGCGCAAGCTGGTCAGCACCGAACAGTCGCTCGAGATGGAAGCAGAACCCAAGATCCCATCAGCGATCGAAGGGCTCGAAACCTTCACGCTCGGCAACTTCGAAGACGAGCGGCCCCGCAACGAACCCGTTGTGGATGCCGACAGCTTCTTCAATCTGCCCTCTGGCGATGACGAAGACGACGAGGACGACAGCGACGATCCTCGCCTCTGATCCGCTTGCGGTTTCAGGAAAAACAGCGCGCCGACCCGTTCGGCGCGCTCTGTGCCTGTCAGATCTGTGTTTGAATCAGGCCAATCCGGCGCGGGCGATACAGCCGGTCACAGACGCCGCCGCGCGCGCATGGCAGCGGTGATCGTCCCGTCATCCAGATAATCCAGCTCGCCCCCTATCGGCACACCCTGCGCCAAAGAGGTCAAGGTCACCCGCTCGCCCAGTTGATCGGCGATGTAATGGGCCGTGGTCTGCCCGTCCACAGTGGCATTCAGCGCCAGAATGACCTCATTCACCGCCTCATCCGAAATCCGCTCGATCAAACGCGGAATGCGCAATTCTTCGGGGCCAACCGAATCCAGAGCGGACAGCGTGCCGCCCAACACATGATACCGGCCGCGAAACACCTGCGCGCGCTCCATCGCCCACAGGTCCGCCACATCCTCTACCACGCACAGCTCGCCATTGGCCCGCTGGTTGTCGCGACAGATGTCACAGACATCCATCGTTCCAACATTGCCGCAATTCAGACATTCGCGCGCATGGGCCGCTACATCCGCCATCGCCTCGGCCAGCGGCCCCAGCAGGACCGACCGCTTGCGGATCAGATGCAGCACCGCCCGCCGCGCCGACCGAGGCCCCAATCCAGGCAGCTTGGCCATCAGATCAATCAGCAACTCGATCTCAGAAGAGGACATCCCGCGCGCCCCGCCTTAAAACGGCAGCTTGACGTCTTTGGGCAAACCCATGCTCTCGGTCAGCTTGGCCATTTCCGCCTGCGCCCGGTCGGTCGCCTTGGACTGCGCATCCTTGATCGCGGCCAGAATCAGATCCTCAACCACATCCTTTTCGTCCGGGTTGAAAATCGACGGATCAATATCCAGCGATTTCAGCTCCCCTTTGCAGGAACAGACCGCCTTGACCAGACCGGCGCCGCTTTCGCCTTCGACGGTCATGTTGTGCATCTCTTCCTGCAACTCGGCCATCTTGCCCTGCACTTCCTGGGCCGCCTTCATCATCTTGCCCATATCGCCAAGGCCAGCCAGCCCGCCCAAACCCTTCAGCATATCCATGCTCCTTTTATGTGTTCCCCGGTTAGATACGGACTCGACGCCCCTGGAACAAGGCCGCGCGCACGCAACCTGCCCCTTGCCGCCAAACTTCAAAACGCCAGGATCAGACTAAAACGCCAGGACCAGACAGAAAAGCGGATCAAACCAACCGCATCTGCGCCAATCCATCCGCATCCGTCACCGAACAACAGATCGAACTCAACGTGCGCGGTTCTTCATAATTCCAGGGCCGGCCGCGATGCAGCATCGCCCGCTCGTCCCAGATCAACACATCCCCCAAACGCCAGTCATGACTGTAGACATAGGCGTCCTGCGTGCAAAACCCGATGGCTTCGTCCAGCAGGGCCTTGCTCTCGTCATGTCCGCGCCCCTCGATCGCAAAGGCATGAGACGCAATGAACAACGCCTCCTCACCCGTCACCGGATTGGGCCAGATCGCCCGCCAGGGCCGGTCCGGCCACCGCCGCATCGCCTCCAACGCGCCCAGCTCCGCCGAAATCTGCGACCGTGAATGGCTCAGCCGATGCCACAGAACCGCATCGCGAAACACCCCTTTCAGCCGCTCGGGCATATCCGCCCAGGCCGCCCGGGTCGAGGCCAGCTCGGTCTGACCGCCAGCCTGCGGCAACACCCGCGCAACCAATATGTTGATCAGCGCCGGCACCGGCAAAAACGTGCTGTCGGTATGCCACAACATATTGCTCTGCAAATCCTGCACATGCAGGCTCTCGGCCGCATGCACCCCATCCGCCGTTTCGTTGGACACCGCCGGTATCTCAAAGGCCACATCCCGCCCGGCCGCCATCGCATTGCGGTTCTCCAACGGGCCAAACAACTCGGCCAACCGCTGATGATCCTCCGGCGCCAGATCCTGCCCCCGAAACAACACGGCCGAGTGCCGCTCGAACGCGTCCCGGATCTCGGGATACAAATGCGTCGCCGTCACCGCCCGCAGATCGACATCTTCGACCAGAACACCAAAACGCGGATGCAAAGCAGAGTGTTTCATAGCGGCCTCTCAGATATCCCGGCCCTTCCCGGCCAGTTGGCTTAATCCTCTTCGAACGGATCCCATTCGTCCTCGACCTCCGGCAACGCCTCCACCTGCGCTTCCGAGGCGATCTGCTCGGGCGTGCGAATGCTGATGATCTTGGCCTGTTTGAACCGGCTCATAACGGCCTGCACCATCGGATGCGCCCGCGCCTCTTCCTCCAGCGCATAGGCCTCGGCGTTGCGCACCTCATCAATCGTCTTGGCGCCGCCTTCGTTGACCAACGTCACAGCCCAACGATTGCCCGTCCACAATTGCAACTGCCGGCCCAGCCGCTGGGACAGATCCGCAGGCGCCTTCGAGGTCGGCTCAAACTCGATCCGCCCGGGCTGATAGCTCGCCAGCCGCACGCCGGTTTCCACATCCACCAGCAATCGACCATCCCGATTGGCCCGGATCAACTCCACCACATGATCAAAACTGGGGTAATGCGCCAAAGCAGACTGCGCCGCCTGCGCAACCGCAGGGCTGCCACCCCCGCCCATCACCGGCCCAGCCGAATGCGATGCCGTCGCCCCGCCAGAGCCCGCACCACCAGAACCCCCGCCGCCAGACCCCATGCCGCCAGACAATCCGCCCCGGCCACCAGACACGCCCCCCTGCTGCGGTGCGCCCCCGCCGCCCATCGGCGGGTTGCCCGTCGGTGGAGACGCCTGCAACTTGCGCACCAGCTCCTCGGGCGAGGGCAATTCCGAAACATGCGTCAGCCGGATCACCGACATCTCGGCAGCCATCATCGCATTGGGCGCGGAGGAGACCTCTTCCAGCGCTTTCAGCAGCATCTGCCACATCCGCGTCAACACCCGCATCGGCAGAGCATCCGCCATCTGCCGCCCGCGTTCCCGCTCGTCCGGGCTGACCGTGGGATCATCCGCAGCATCCGGCGTGATCTTGACCACACTCACCCAATGGGTGATCTCGGCCAGATCCCGCAAAACCGCCAAAGGATCGGCGCCATCTGCATATTGGCCGCTCAGCTCGGTCAATGCGCCCGCCGCGTCACCCTTCAGAATCATGTTCATCAGGTCCAGCACCCGGCCGCGATCGGCCAGCCCCAGCATCGCACGCACCTGATCGGCGGTGGTTTCGCCGGCCCCGTGCGAAATCGCCTGATCCAGCAGGGATGTCGCATCCCGCGCCGATCCCTCTGCTGCCCGCACAATCAACGCCAATGCGTCATCCGCAATCTCAGCGCCCTCCGCCGCCGCAATCCGGCGCGTCATGGCGATCATCTCTTCCGGCTCGATCCGGCGCAGATCGAACCGCTGACAGCGGCTCAGGACCGTCACCGGCACCTTGCGGATTTCCGTCGTGGCAAAAATGAATTTCACATGCTCAGGCGGCTCTTCCAAAGTCTTGAGCAGCGCGTTGAACGCGCTGGTCGACAGCATGTGAACCTCATCTATGATGTAAATCTTGTAGCGCGCCGAGGCCGCCCGATACCGCACCGAATCAATGATCTCGCGGATATCGTTCACACCGGTCCGGCTGGCGGCGTCCATCTCCAACACATCCACATGGCGACCTTCCATGATCGACACGCAATGTTCGCATTTGCCACAAGGATCGGTGGTCGGCCCCCCGGTGCCATCCGGGCCAATGCAATTGATCCCCTTGGCAATGATCCGCGCCGTGGTCGTCTTGCCGGTGCCACGAATGCCCGTCATGATAAACGCCTGCGCAATGCGATCCGCCTCAAACGCATTGCGCAGCGTGCGCACCATCGCATCCTGGCCAACCAGGTCGGCAAAGGTCTCGGGGCGGTACTTGCGGGCGAGCACCTGATAGGCGGGCTGGTCGGTCATGGGGGCTCCGTGATCTGGCCAGAGGATCTGACCGGATCAATCTACGCCCCCGAAGGATCAGGACGCAACCGCCTCGCAGATCTGACAGTACAGGGGATTGACCTGAGACCTCTTTATCTCCAATTATCCAGAGCAGATATATTATCCCTCCCAGATAATTCAGGATAACCAGCAGGAAGCCCCCATGTCCGTCGACGGCTACTTCCCCAGACCCGAACAGGCCGCGCAAATCACCGCCGCCCTCAGCCCCGATCCCATTTTCGGCGACCCCGCCGGGCTGTTCCTGGCCGCCCCGCGCCGCACCGGAAAATCCAGCTTCCTGCGCCGCGATCTGGTCCCCTTGCTGCAAGAACAAGGCCACCGCCCCATCTATGTCGACCTGTGGGAGGACAAAGCCGCCGACCCGGGCCAGCTGCTGGCCGACACGCTGGCCGATGACCTGGGCCAACTGGCCTCGCGCGGGCAAAAAGCGCTGGGCGCCCTGCCCTTCAACGCCATCTCGGTCGGTGGCCTCTCCGTCAGGCTGCGCGACGGCGCCCCCCGCAGCGCCACCCTGTCGCAGGCCCTGCTCGAAATCGGTCAACGCAGTGGCCAGGATGTGGTCCTGATCATAGACGAGGCCCAACACGCCCTGCAAACCTCCGCCGGCCTCGACGCCATGTTCGCGCTCAAGGCCGCCCGCGACGCCATGAACCAGGCCCCCCAAGGCCCCCGGCTCTACCTCGTCTTCACCGGCTCGCACCGCGACAAACTCGCCGCGCTGGTCATCGACCACAAGGCCCCGTTCTTTGGCGCCCGGGTACAGGACTTCCCCCGCCTCGGCCGTGACTACACCGACGCCCTCGTCGCCGCCGTCAATCCCCGCCTCGCCGCCAACAATCAACTGGACCCACAGGACGTTGCCCAGGCCTTTGCCCTGCTCGCCCACCGTCCCGAAAAACTGACCGAAGTCATCCGCGAACACGCCCTCGGCGACTCCGGCAGCGCCGGCCTGCATCAGACCGTGACCCAACGCGCCAATGCCCTGCGCCGCCAGGTCTGGCAACAACATGAAAGCGACTATGGCGCCCTCAACGACCTGCAACGCGCCATCCTGCGTGTGATCATCCAGGACGGCGCCCAGTTTGCCCCCTTCACCAGCGCCACCCGCGACCGGCTGACCCAATCGCTCGGAACCGAGCCCACCGGCGCCCGCATCCAAAAAGCGCTGGACGGCCTGCGCAACACCGGCATCGTCTGGCGCCCGCAACGCGGCGTCTATGCGCTCGAAGATCAGGACATGCGCAACTGGCTCCAGGCCGGGCTGCAACACAACCACCCCGAAACACCAGACTCCGAACCATCAGAAAAAGGGGACGATCCCGACCCGCAGGTCAAAGGATAAGGTGAGAGGCTGGACAACGACCCAAGCGGGGCTCGTTACGGCTGCTTCCTTCCGGATCTGACCGGGTTGGCGAGGCGCTCGCCCGCGCCAACCTCTCAACGAGAGTACATAAGCCAGCCCGCCCCGGAAGACAAGCCAGCCCCGCCTGCCAAAATACACCAGAATACGCCCACCAATAACATTTCGAGTTTAGCATCAGACACCGCGTATTGCTTTTCACGCTCGACCGTAAACAGAGGCCGCGAACAAGGGGCCCAGGTAAAACTCCAAACGCCTTATAGCGCCAGACTGACCCGCAGGAATCCGTCCGCGTCCAGGCCCAGCGCTTGCGGCGAAAACCGCGAAATCTCGGCCAGCAGCGGCGCCGCCGCCTGCCCCGTGGCAAAAACGGCCCGGGCACCGGGCACCGGCTCAAAACTCCAGGGCTGCGGCGCATACTGCGCGCACCCCGGCTGCGCCAGATAGGCCACCACCGCATCACGCAAACAAATCCCCGGCACGGCCAGCTTCTCTGCCCGCGCCAGACCGGGCACATTGCCCCCGCCACTCAGCCGATAATCCGTCAGCAGAACCGCAAACCGATCCTCCGGCCCCACCGGCTGCCCGCGATAGGTCAACCCAACCACCCGCGCCTCCTGCGATCCCGTCAACCGGCCATCCACCAGAAACTGCGCCGGACGTGTCAGATCCAGCCGATAGCTCAGCCCGAACAGCGTATCAAACCCATGCGCCGGCCAATCCGCATCCAGCAAGGCAGCCGCCTTTTCCCCCGGCATCACAACACCAAAGACGCTGGCCGACATCTCCAGCCACCGGCGCAGCTGCGCACCATTCAAAACCACCGCCCGCAGGGCATTTGGAAACAGCACCAGATCCGAAACATGCCGCCGCAACACCGGCCCAACCGGCACATCCGTGTAATTCTCTGGCCCCCCACGCCCCCCGAATCGCCCGGGCGCCACAGCCGATAAAACCGGCAGATCACCAAACACCCCGGGCGTGCGCATCGCCGCCGCATATTGCGCCTCGGCCATCAGATGCAGATACGCATCCCCCTCGATCAATGAGAAATAGCTGTGCAACCGCCGATCCGTCTGTCCGCAAGGCTCGTTCATCCGGGCGCGCGCCGCCCGATGCAACGGCGTCAGACAGTGGCTTACAGCGGCATGTTCGGCCACATCCTCGGTCGCCGCACGCAAACACGCCGTGGCACCCGCCACCGACCAACGCCCGTCCGCCCCGGCCTCCAGCTCCAGATCAATCTGCGCCAGATGCATGCCCCCCGGCCCCGGCAACGCAACCGGCGCGCCCTGCTGCGACATCCCATCCGCAAAAGGCAAATGCGTATGCCCGCCAAAGACCGCATCAATTCCATCCAGCGCGCGGACATGCTCCAACGCATTTTCCTGCCCGCGCCGCCACACGCCATCACCAAAACCAGTATGCGCCAGCGCCACAACCAGATCACAGCCCGCCGCCCTCACCCGCGCCACGGCATCCGCCAATGCCTCGGCGATATCCGCGAACTTCAACCGGCCCACCACCCGCACACCATTCCACAGCGCGGTCTGCGGCGGCACGGCGGCCACAACGCCCACCCGCAGAGGTCCGGCCATCACCACCGCATGATCCACCACCTGCGGCAGAGCCTCCGCCGCGATTCGCTCTAAATTGGAACAGACCACCGGACAGTCCGCTGTCGCCAGGGCCTGCTGCAAAAGGTCGATCCCATAATCGAAATCATGGTTGCCCAGACCAATCGCATCATATCCCAGCTGCGCCATCCCCTGCACCAGCGCATGGGGCCGCCCCTCGGTCACATCTTCGGCCGCCAGATCCGCCAAAACCGTGCCCTGCAACCAATCCCCATTGTCGAACAAGGCCACATCCATGCCGTCGCGCGCCGCCTCGGCCCTGGCGGTTTCAATCAGGCTGGCCACCCGGCTGAACCCACCCCGCGTCATCGCGCGATCCTTGGAATAATCCCAACCGGTCAATGACATATGCAAATCTGAAGTCGCCAAAAGGCGTACATGCCTGAAATTGGGCCGCACGACCAAACCTTCCTTTAAGTTGTAATAAATCTATATTTTCCCGCAAAGGCAGCAACCCCCGCGAGACGGAAAAACACCGTGAATTGAATTATTGCACTCATCGTGTCATGCCCGGCGCACGTAGGGCAAGACCCGTTCCACGTACGCACAAATAATAGGCAGCGAAGGGCCCAGATCATGAAACACGCAGAAACCGTTACCTTCGGCGGATCGGGCCTGGACCGCGCCGCCGACCTGCGCGCCAATCCTGACGCTCTTCGTTTTGCCCGCGGTCTGGGCGATGCACGCTCTATCCTGATCTGGCGCGGTAAACCTTTGGTGACAGGGGAACATCGCGATCAACTGGTGCGCCTGCCCATGTCCCATCCGCTGATCGCCAACGGGCCGGACGGCAATACCGCAGAGCCGATCCTGCTGGGCCGCGAAGACGGCGCACCCTGCTTTGCCACCGATATCTCCAGCTGGCATCCCCAGGATCAGGACACCGCATCGCTCAACCAGTTTCTCGACCCCAGCGAACAACACCACCCGGACCTGCCCGCCGATCACGTCTTTGCCGAATTGCGCCGGCTCATGACCCACCTCAATCCCCGCGACGCAGAGCTGGCCGCCACCGCCCGCGCCGTGCTGGGCTGGCACCGAACCCATAAATTCTGCGCGGCCTGCGGGGCCCATAGCGACGCAACCCAGGGCGGCTGGCAACGCACCTGCCCCGCCTGCGGCACCCACCACTTCCCCCGCACAGACCCCGTCGTGATCATGCTGATCACCCACGGCCCGCATGTGCTCATGGGCCGCTCTCCGGGCTGGCCGGCAGGGATGTTTTCACTCCTCGCCGGTTTTGTCGAACCCGGCGAAACCCTCGAAGCCGCCGTGCGCCGCGAAGTCTTCGAAGAGGCCGGCGTCCGCGTCGGCGCGGTCAGCTATCTCGCCAGCCAACCCTGGCCCTTCCCCGCCTCCCTCATGTTCGGATGCGCCGGAGAGGCCACCACCACCGACATTCAAATCGACCCCGCCGAGATAGAAGAAGCCCGCTGGGTCAGCAAAAATGACATGATGCGCGCCTTCGCAGGTGAGCACCCAGAGATCAAACCCGCCAGAAAAGGTGCAATTGCGCATTTTCTTTTGGAAAACTGGCTGTCAGATACGTTAGACTAGCAAACAAATCAGCGAAGATAGCGCAGCCAAACTGCGCAACAACCACAGGCACATACCATGAGGTTCTCGACCCAAGAAGACATCGAAGCCCCGATAGACCGGGTCTTCCAGCACGTCAGCAATTTCGAAGCCTTCGAACGCACCGCCATCCGCCGCGGTGCCGAGATTGAACGCGAATCAAACACCCTGGACCCCAAGGTCGGGATGAGCTGGAAAGCGCGTTTCGAAATGCGCGGCCGCACCCGCAAGATCAAGGTCAAACTCTCGGACCTGGATCCACCCAACGCCCTGCGATTCGATGCGATCGGTCAGGGCGTGGACGGCAACCTGCTGATTGACCTGCTGGCCCTGTCGCCCCAACGCACCCGCCTGTCCGTCGCGATGGAGCTGGCCCCAAAAACCCTGTCGGCCCGGCTGATGCTCCAGTCCTTCAAACTGGCCAAAAGCAACCTCAACCGCCGGTTCCGCAACAAGGTGCGCGAATTTACCAAAACGATCTGACACCCACCACCAAACACACCCGGGCCAAACACACCCGACTCAACCGGCACGACCCAAACAGGCCGCGCCGACCATCGGCTCAGCCCTTGTCCGCCGCCGCCGGGTAGACGCCCAGAATTTCCAGCTTGGTGGTGAAATATCCCAATTCATCCAACGCCAGCTGGACATTTTCATCCTCCGGGTGCCCGTCAATATCCGCATAGAACTGAGTCGCCGTGAACGACCCGTTCACCATATAGCTCTCCAGCTTGGTCATATTGACGCCATTGGTCGCAAACCCACCCATCGCCTTGTACAGGGCCGCCGGAATATTGCGCACCTGAAACACAAAGGTGGTGATCATCGGCCCATCCCCGCGCCGGCTCAAATCCGGCTCCCGCGCCATGATGACAAACCGCGTCGTATTGTGCCCGTGATCCTCCACATCCGTGGCCAGCACATTCAACCCATAGATCTGCGCCGCCAACTCCGAGGCCAGCACCCCACTCGCCTGATCCCCGCTCTGCACCAGCTCCTGCGCGGCTCCAGCACTGTCAGCCGCCGCTATCCCTTTGATTCCATGCGCTTTCAAAAACCCGGCAGACTGCGGCAACAACACCAGATGCGCCCGCACCTGCGTCACATCCTCCAACGCCACCCCCGGCAAAGCCATCAAACAGATCCGCACCCGCACAAAGGCCTCATCCACCACATGCAGCCCGCTCTCGGGCAACAACCGGTGAATGTCTGCCACCCGCCCATAGGTCGAGTTTTCAATCGGCAGCATCGCCAGATCCGCCGCCCCGCTGCGCACCGCCTCGATCACCTCTTCGAATGTGGCACAGGGCAACGCCTCCATCTGCGGGCGCGCTTTTTGACACGCTTCGTGGCTGTAGGCCCCCGGCTCCCCCTGAAATGCAATGCGATTGGTCATGTTCTTCTTCCCGACTGCGCCCAGATGGGCGTTTGGTCGCGGTGTCTATATCTTGCCACCGCCGAGGGGAAGCCGTAGACACTCCCCGATTAGGGATCAAATAGGCTCGCGATCGAATGGATACGATGACCGCAACCAAGACTGCTGCTGCCCTATGTGGGGCACTCCTGGTCTTTCTTCTCGGCAAATTCGCGGCCGAGCTTATCTACCACGTCGATGGACATGGCGAACAAGCCTATGTCATCGAGGTTGAATCGGCCGAGGATACCGCCGATGCAGGCGAACAGGTCAGCTTCGAAGAGCTGATGGCCTCCGCCGACGTCGAAAAAGGCTCCAAAGTCTTCAAGAAATGTTCGGCCTGCCACAAGGTCAACGGCGAAGACATCACCGGCCCACACCTCAATGGCGTGGTTGGCCGCCCGGTCGCTTCGATCGCTGGCTTTGGCTACTCTGCCGCCATGTCCAGCCACGGTGGCGAGTGGACACCAGAAGAGCTGAACCACTTCCTGACCAAGCCAAGCGCAGCGGTCAAAGGCACCTCCATGGGCTTTGCCGGTCTGAAAAAAGAATCAGACCGCGTCAATCTCATCGCCTATCTGCAAAGCCTGGAAGGCTGATCAGCTGATATTTCCGGCCATGCCGCGCCATGCCCCGGACCAGAAACTGACCAGAACCAGCCCGGAAACGGGTCAGAACCGAATCTCAAGGCCGCGCTCTCAGCGCGGCCTTTTTGCTGCGGGCCACCCGTCCTGTCCGAAACCCGCAACAATCCGTCCCAAAACACCAATGCACGAACGATCACGGAATCTCACCTTGATGTTTGCGCTTCTGGACCTTTAGCCTAAATCCACAAATGTAGTCCGCACACAACCGGACACCACCGAGGGAGCCCGATATGATCCGACACCGCCCAACTGCCACAGCCCGCGCCGCCACAGCGTCCCGGACCGGTCTGGTCCAAACCACGCTGCGCCTTGGCCTCGCCGGTCTGATTCTTCTGGGCGCGGCCTCGCTTGTGCGGGCCGACGACACGATCATTTCCAGCCACGGCTATTCTTTTTATGGTGACCTCAAATACGGCCCGGATTTCAAACATTATGATTTTGTGAATCCCGACGCCCCCAAAGGCGGCGAAATCTCTTTCTCGCGTCTGGGCACCTTTGATTCCATGAACCCCTATTCCGTCAAAGGCCGCGCGGGCGTGCTCAGCTGGTCCATCTATGAAAGCCTGCTGGATAGCGGCGCCGCCGATGTTTATGGCCAGGAATACGGCCTCCTCGCCGAAAGCCTGGAATATGACGAAGGCAAAAATTGGGTCATCTTCCACATGCGCCCCGAGGCCCGGTTTTCCGATGGCACTCCGGTAACCGCTCATGACGTTCTGTTCTCGCACAACCTGCTGCTCGAACAGGGGCTGCCCTCCTACGGCGCCGCCGTCAAAAAGCGCATTCCCAAGGCCGAGGTCATCGACGATCACACCATCAAATTCTACTTCACCGAAGGCATCTCGCGCCGCTCGCTGATTGATCAGGTCGGCGGCGTGCCCGTCTGGTCGAAAAAATGGTACGAATCCACGGGTGCGCGGCTGGACGAAAGCCGCATGGAAACCTCGCCCGGCTCTGGCCCCTATGTGATCGACACCGTCGATGTGAACCGCCGCATCGTCTACAAACGCAACCCCGATTATTGGGGCAAGGATCTGCCGGTCAATGTCGGACGGCATAATTTTGATTCGATCCGGGTCGAATACTTCGGTGATGACACCGCAGCCTTCGAAGCCTTCAAGGCCGGCGAATATACCTTCCGTCAGGAAGGCGACTCCAAAAAATGGGCGACGCAATACGACTTCCCCAAGATCCGCAAAGGCGATGTCATCAAAGCCGAGCTGAACAACGGCACCCCGCCCACTCCGACCGGCGTTGTCTTCAACCTGGCCACCGAGGCGTTCAAGGACAAACGCGTCCGCGAAGCTGTGGCCCTCGGCTATAACTTCGAATGGACCAACGAAAGTCTGCAATACGGGCTGTTCAAGCAAAGGGCCTCTTTCACCCAGGACACACCGCTGATGGCAACCGGGGCTCCAACCGGCGCAGAGCTGGAGTTTCTCAAATCGCTGGGCGATCTGGTCCCGGCTGACATGCTCGACACCCCGGTCCGGATGCCCCACACCTCCAAGGCCGCGCGCCTGTCGGACCGGCGCAATCTGCGCACCGCGATGAAACTGCTGGACGACGCGGGCTGGCTGGTTGGCGATGACGGCAAACGCCGCAACGCAAAAGGAGAGTTGCTCAAACTGACCTTCCTGTTCAACTCCGCCCAGGAAGGCACGCTCAGCGGCGTCATCGAAAGCTTCATCAAGAACCTGGTCGTGATGGGCATCGACGCCAAAATGGAAAAAGTGGATCCCTCCCAATACACCCTGCGGGAACGGGATCGCGACTATGACATGATCTACGACAGCTATGGCGCCTTCCTGGGAACAGGCACGGGGCTGATGCAACGCTACGGATCCACCGACGCGGCCTTCTCCATCTTCAACCCCGCCGGACTGGCCAGCCCGATGGTCGATTCAATCATCCAGGCCTCGCTCGCCGCCACCACCCGCGAAGAAGAGGTCACCCGCATGACCGCATTGGACCGGGCCCTGCGCTATGAATTCTTCATGATTCCAATGTGGTACAACGACAGCTACTGGGTCGCCTATTACAACCAGTACAGCCACCCTGATCCGCTGCCACCCTATGCACTGGGCCAATTGGACTTTTGGTGGTACGACGCAGAAAAAGGCGCGGCACTCAAAGCCGCCGGAGCATTGAGGTAACCGCCAGATGGGCGCCTATATCCTACGTCGGCTGCTGCTGATCATCCCGACGCTGCTCGGAATCATGATCGTGAACTTTGCGCTGGTCCAATTCGTGCCCGGCGGCCCCGTCGAACAGGCCATTGCCCGGTCCCAGGGCCAGGGCGACGTCTTTGGCAGTTTCGCCGGCACCGAAGGTGAATCCAACCTCGACCAGGACGCGCCGTCCAACAGCGACTATATCGGCGCGCGCGGCCTGCCCCCCGAATTCATCGCCGAACTCGAAAAAGAGTTCGGCTTTGACAAACCCCCGCTCGAACGCTTCTTCAACATGATGTGGAACTACATGCGCTTCGATTTCGGAGAAAGCTACTTCCGCTCCGAACGGGTGATCGACCTGGTGGCCGAGAAAATGCCCGTCTCCATCACCCTCGGCCTGTGGTCCACGCTGATCGCCTACCTCGTGTCCATCCCCCTGGGCATCCGCAAGGCCGTGCGCGACGGGTCCCGCTTTGACACCTGGACCAGCGGCGCCATCATCATGGCCTACGCCATCCCCGGCTTCCTCTTTGCCATCCTGCTGCTGGTGCTCTTTGCCGGCGGCTCCTACTGGCAGATCTTCCCCCTGCGCGGGCTGACCTCCGACAATTGGTCCGAACTCTCGCTGCTGGGCAAGATCGGCGACTACTTCTGGCACATCACCCTGCCCGTGCTCGCCTCCACCATATCGGCCTTTGCCACACTCACCCTGCTGACCAAAAACAGCTTCCTGGACGAGATCAAGAAACACTACGTCATGACCGCCCGCGCCAAGGGCCTCTCGGAACGCCGCGTGCTCTACGGCCATGTCTTCCGCAACGCCATGCTGATCGTGATCGCCGGCTTCCCAGCCGTGTTCATTGGGGTCTTTTTCGGCGGCTCGGTGATTATCGAGACCATCTTCTCGCTCGACGGTCTCGGGCGCCTCGGCTACGAGGCCGCCGTCGCCCGCGACTACCCGATCGTCTTTGGCACGCTGTTTGTCTTTGGCCTCATCGGTCTGGTCACCGGTATTCTCAGCGACCTTATGTATGTCCTCGTCGATCCCCGGATCGACTTTGAACGCCGAGAGGGCTAAATGACACTGTCTCCAATCAACCAAAGACGCTGGCGCAACTTTCGCAAGAACAACCGCGCCTACTGGTCCCTGATCATCTTCTCGATCCTCTTCGGCCTCTCGCTGTTTGCCGAGTTCATCGCCAATGACAAACCCATCCTGATCCGCTTTCAGGGCGAATTCTATGCCCCAATCTGGAACTTCTACCCCGAAACAGCCTTCGGCGGCGATTTCCAGACCGAGGCCGTCTATGCCGACCCCGAGGTCAAATGCCTGATCGCCACCGGCGGGCTGGACCTGTGCTTTGATGACCCCGAGGGCTATATCCAGGACGCCGCCGACGGCATGATCGAGGGCGAACCCGTGGCCAAAGGCTGGGCCATCTGGCCCCCCATCCCCTACAGCTTCAACACCACCGTCGACCGGCCGGGCGCCGCCCCGCTGCCACCGAACGGACAAAACCTGCTGGGCACAGATGACACCAAACGCGACGTGCTGGCGCGGGTGATCTATGGCTTCCGCCTGTCGATCCTCTTCACCCTCATCGTCACCACCGTGTCCAGCCTCATCGGCATCGCCGCAGGCGCCATCCAGGGCTTTTTCGGCGGCTGGGTCGACCTGCTGTTCCAACGCTTTATCGAGATCTGGTCCGGCATCCCCTCGCTCTACATCATCATCATCATGTTCGCGATCCTGGGCCGGTCCGCCGTGCTGCTGGCGGCCCTGCTCATCGCCTTTGGCTGGATGGCGCTGGTGGGCGTTGTGCGCGCCGAATTCCTGCGCGCCCGCAATCTGGAATATGTCCGCGCCGCCAAGGCGCTCGGCGTTGGCAACCTGACCATCATGGTGCGCCACATGTTGCCCAACGCCATGGTTGCAACGCTGACCTTCCTGCCGTTCCTCGTCACCGGCACCATCGCCTCGCTGGCCTCGCTCGACTTCCTCGGTTTCGGCCTGCCCGCCTCGGCGCCCTCGCTGGGTGAACTCACGCTCCAGGCCAAACAGAACCTCCAGGCCCCCTGGCTCGCCTTCGCCGCCTTCTTCACCTTCGCGATCATGCTGTCCCTGCTGGTCTTCATCTTCGAAGGTGTCCGAGACGCCTTTGATCCAAGAAAGACCTTCTCATGAGCGCCCTGCTCACTGTCAAAAACCTCTCCATCGCCTTCCAGCAGGACGGCAAGATCAACCAGGCGGTGCGCGACGTCTCCTTCTCGGTGGACCGTGGCGAAACCGTCGCGCTGGTGGGCGAATCCGGCTCTGGCAAATCGGTCACGGCGCTCTCGACCGTGTCCCTGCTGGGCAATGCCCAGGTTGAGGGCTCTGTCACCTATGACGGGCAGGAAATGATCGGCGCCAGCGACGCAGAGCTGCGCCGCGTCCGGGGCAATGACATCAGCTTCATCTTTCAAGAGCCGATGACCTCGCTCAACCCCCTGCACACCATCCGCAAACAACTGGCCGAATCCCTGTTGCTGCATCAGGGGCTGACCGACGCAGACGCAGACGCCCGTATCATCGACCTGCTCACGCGCGTTGGCATCCGCGATCCCGAAACCCGCCTGGGCGCCTACCCGCACCAGCTGTCAGGCGGCCAACGCCAACGCGTGATGATCGCCATCGCGCTGGCCAACAAACCCGATATCCTCATCGCGGACGAACCCACCACCGCGCTCGATGTCACCATCCAGTCGCAAATCCTCGACCTCCTGGCCGAGCTGAAATCAAGCGAAGGCATGGGACTGCTCTTTATCACCCACGACCTCTCTATCGTGCGCCGAATCGCAGACCGGGTCTGCGTCATGCAGCACGGCCAGATCGTCGAAACAGGCCCAACCGCCGAACTCTTTGCCAACCCGCAACACCCCTACACCCAGATGCTGCTGGCCGCCGAGCCCAAGGGCCGCCCCGATCCGATCAGCGATCAGGCGCCCGAGGTCGTGAAAACCGACCAGCTGCGCGTCTGGTTTCCCATCCAAAGAGGTCTGCTGCGCCGCACCGTCGGTCACGTCAAAGCGGTGAACGACGCTTCCTTCTCGGTCCGCGCGGGCGAAACCCTGGGCATCGTCGGCGAAAGCGGATCAGGCAAAACCACCCTGGCCCTGGCCATCATGCGCCTGATCGCGTCACAGGGCGGCATCACCTTTCGCGGCGACAACATCCGCGACTGGTCCACCCGCGAATTGCGCCACCTGCGCAAAGATATGCAGATCGTGTTTCAGGACCCCTTCGGTTCGCTCTCACCGCGGATGTCCTGCTATCAGATCATCGCCGAAGGCCTCTCCATCCACCAGATCGAACCGGGGCGCGACCCGCGCGAACTGGTGCGCGCCATCATGATAGAAACCGGGCTCGACCCGGCGACGATGGACCGCTACCCGCACGAATTCTCCGGCGGCCAACGCCAGCGAATCGCCATCGCGCGCGCCATGGTGCTGCGCCCCAAACTGCTGGTGCTGGATGAACCAACCTCGGCGCTCGACATGACCGTACAGGTGCAAATCGTCGACCTCCTGCGCGATCTGCAACGCAAATACGGGCTGACCTACCTGTTTATCTCGCATGACCTGAATGTGGTGCGCGCCATGTCGCATAAGGTCATCGTCATGAAACAGGGCGACATCGTCGAATTGGGCCAGGCCGATGACGTCTTTGGCAATCCGCAACAGCCCTACACCCAGGAACTGCTGGCCGCGGTCAACTGATCAACGGCTCAGTCGACAGGCGGATTGCGCCAGACCGATTGCGCGAAAGGGCGCGCAAGCGCCCGCGCCACCAATTCCAGATGGTCCTGACCATAAAACGGATCTCCATCGACAATATACGTCGGCGATCCAAAAACGCTTTGCGCCCGCGCCCAGGTCGAGTTGGCCCGCAGCTTGTCCTGCATCGCCTCAGATGCGGCCGCCTTCAGCAAAGCATCCGGCTCATGCCCCAGCTCCACAGCCACCTTTGCCAGCGTCTCAGGGTTTGAAAGATCCGCATCATCGCGCCAATGCGCTTCCAGCAACCGATGCGCCAGCGCGTCAACCGCAGGCCCCGTCTCTCCAACCGCAAGGATCATACCCGAAGCCATACTGTAATCCGCATCATGATACGTGGGGCGAAAGCTGATGACCGGCACCTCCCGATACTCTGCCCACCGTTCAATCTCGCGCCCAAAGAAATAATCAACATGCGCCTGCGTCCGCGCCCGAAACGGCAGGCTCCCCTGCGCCTCCACAACCGGCGACAAAAGCACGGGCCGATGGACCAACGTCACATCGTGAACCCGACAGATCCGGCTCAGCTCTGCCGAGCCCAGATATGCAAACGCCGAATGGGCCGAGTAGATGTATTCAATCACCGCCATGCAGGGACCATGCATCAAACCCGCCACAAAGCAAAGCAATGACCGCCCATCGCGACAGCCAACCGTCCCGCTCAGAGGCTGACAAAGAATTGTATGACCACGGCATTGGCCAGATCGACAAAAAACGCAGAGACCAAAGGCAGCACAATGAATGCCAATGGCGCAGGCCCGTACCGTTTGGTGACCGATGACATATTCGCAATCGCCGTGGGCGTCGCCCCCAGCGTGAACCCCGCAAACCCGGCGCTCAGCACCGCCCCCTGATAATCGCGGCCCATCACGCGGAAGAACACGAACAAGATAAACGCAACCGTCATCCCCACCTGCATGACAAGCACCGCCAGGATCGGCGGGCCAAGTTCCGCCAACGTCCACAACTGCAAGCTCATCAAAGACATCGCCAGAAAGACAGACAGGCAATAATCCGAAATAACCGCCAGCGATTTGGTGCGCGCAGGCCATGTCAGCGATGGAAACAAGTGCGGCACCGTATTCGACATCGCAATCCCAACCAACAGACACGGCACAAACAACGGCAGCTTTACCCCCGCATCAAGAATTGCCAAATGCAGGAAATACCCCAACAAAATCGCCACATGCACGGCCAGCATCCCGCGCATAAGGCTGACGTGGTTTATCAAATCATCCGGGTTCTCAGTGTCTTCAAACTCCAGCCCGACCACCGGATCGTCACTCTGATCGCTCTTCAATCCATTCCGGTCAATCAACCGCTTGGCAATAGGCCCCCCCAACACAGCGGCCATGATCAGCCCCAATGTCGCCGCAGCAACCCCCATCTCCGGTGCGGCGGCAAACCCTGTCAGCGCCTCAATCTGAGGCCCCCAGGCAATCGCCGTCCCATGCCCTCCGATCAACGAGGCAGAGCCGACAAGAACCGATGTCGCAGGCGGCAACCCAAACAAAGTGACCCCCAGCAACCCAACAACGTTCTGCAAAACAATAAAGGCCAGCGTCATCACCAGCAAAGATACCAGCAACCGACCCCCCAAAAACAAATCCGAAATGCGCGCATTCAGCCCGATCGTCGCAAAAAACACCACCAGCAGGTAATCGCGCACCTCAAGGTCAAACACGATCTGCCGGCCTGTCATGGCGAAAAACACCCAGGTCAGCGTCGCAACCGCCAGCCCCCCGGACACGGGCTCCGGTATGCTATACTTGCTCAGAAACCCAACCTTGCGGGTCAGAAAGACACCCAGGAAGAAAACAACAAACCCCAAAGTGACCGAGATAAAGGCAGGTACAATGATTTCTTCCATGGTCTCTCTCGCTTAGGGGCTGCGGGTCGCATAGCGGATACGACTGTCACCCGCCAATGCAAACCCAGGCACCGGCTCGTATACCGGACCGTATCACCGTACCAGGGATCTACCCGTCAGAACAAAACCGGCCTCCTAGCCTTCCGCAGACTCCAGGTTCCAGGCTGCAAGCAACCTGGGCAATCCGACGCTCCAATCCAGAACCCCCGTTTTCGCGGCCCATGACCCATACTGCCCCTTCAGATCCGCCTCCAGTTTTGGCGACATTCCGGCCAGATTGTTCAACTCGGTCCGATCCGCCTCCATGTCGTATAGCTCCCAGTCCAGGGAATACTGGCGCACCAGCTTGAACTGCCCCAGCCGGATCGCGGCGTTGCCTTCATGTTCGAAAAAGATCGGTTGTTCGCGCTCCCAGGGTTTGCCCTCGAACAGCGACATCAGCGATTCACCCTGCATCGGCTGAATCTCATGCCCTCCAACCTCTGTCTGATAGGCGCAGCCCGTCGCCTCAAGAATGGTCGGCAGAATGTCCACCACATGGCACGCAGCATGTGCCGTGTCCCGGGGCGCAAACCCTTTGGGCCAATGCGCCACCAATGGCGTCGAAATCCCGCCCTCATGCACGTAGTGCTTGAACAGACGAAACGGCGCGTTCGACACATTTGCCCAGGGTTTGTCATAGCTTTGATAGGTCAGCGCGCCGCCCGGCATCACGTCAGGCCGGTTGCCCATTTCGATCTTGCGCCCGTCGTCCAGCCTGTCGGGAAAAAACTTGGCCCAGCCATCCTCGGCCATAAACTCAGCGCAGCCGCCATTGTCAGACAGGAACATGATCAGCGTATTGTCGAACTGGCCCATGCGTTTGAGCTCTTCAATCAGGCGGCCAATGGATTGATCCATACGGTCAACCATCGCCGCATAGGTCGCCATTTTTCGGGCTTCCCAATCGGTGTTTTCTTCGGCCGTCCAGGGATGCACCTGCCCGTCCCGGGGGGAGATTTCCCAGTTCTTTTGAAACAGCCCCATGGCGTTCATCGTCTCGTGGCGCGCCGTGCGCGTCGCGTCCCAACCGGCATTATAGACACCATCGTACCGCGCGATATCCTCTTCATGGGCATGCAGCGGCCAATGCGGGGCCGTATGCGCCAGATAAAGGAAAAACGGTTGATCGTCCGGCGTCTCCTCGATCATGCTGATCGCCTTGTCGGTGATGGCGTCGGTAAAATAGAAATCATCGGGGTAGGTCTCGACCCGCGAATCATCCTCCAGCATGTAGTGCGGAGAGAAGAAATGCGTCACCCCATCGACAATGCCGTAAAACCTGTCAAACCCACGTTGGCGCGGCGTCGGATGTTCGACATCGCCAACCCGCCAACTGTCGACCTCGCGGGCCATGAAGTCCCCGGCCACATGCCATTTGCCCGACATCAACGTCCGGTAGCCGTTCGCGCGCAGATGTTCGGCAATCGTGGCGCTGTCGTTGCGCAAAAACCCCTGATAGGCGGGCGTCCCAAGGTTGGCCCCCATGTGACCAACGCCTGCATTATGGGGATATAGCCCAGTCAGCAGAGATGCACGGGTCGGGCAGCAACGCGCGCAATTGTACATGGCGGACAACATGGCACCGCCCTGTGCGAGGGCATCAATATTCGGGGTCCTGATTTCGGACCCGGTCACGCCAAGGTCCGCAAATCCCAGATCATCGGCAAGGATCAAAATGACATTTGGGCGGTCGTTCTTTTCTGACATCAGCTGTTCTCCGGCATATGTGCCAGAGCCTAGAGCCGACCCCGTGGAAATTCAATTTCCGTAACTGACCGGTCTGCGCCTGGCCACCGATACCCGCCCTGGCGGACGCGCGGGACAAGGGTTTGTTTTGGTCCCCTGTCCCGGTTTGTCCTGGGTGTGTTTTTTGGGTAAATTGATTTATATCAATTACTTAACCCAATGTCCCAGCTGGGACATTCCCGGGACAGACCCCAAAATCGCCTAAGATGGGTTCACAGTCGTGCACGTCATATTCCGCGCCAACAGCCGCTGACAGGCCAGATTCGCGCTCTCCTCGGTCATGCCCATGAACTTCGCATCAAACCCACGCGAACTCTGCGTGACCTTCCGCTGGGTTCCATCCAGGGTGGCCATTTCAGCCAAGGCTGTCTTCAACAGCACCTTTTCGGCCTGATACCGGTTCGAATAGCGGCCCACATTGATGCCCCACCCCCGGTCCCCGCTCGAAGACGCCCGCGTGACCACCTCACGCGTCGGTTCCTGCCGCATATTCATCCGCGTCCCGGAGTCGCCCGATCCCGAAGCGGGCTGGGTCGCGGCGCTCGATTGCACAGCCACCATGACCGCATCCACTCCCTGCTGGATCTTGGCCTCATCCTGTTCCGCCGACACCGCCACGGCCTGCGCCACAACAACGGTCCGCCCCGACCGCGCCTTGGGCCGCAAGCTTTTCTGAACCGCCCCAACCAGACGCGTCGCCTGCGTGGCCGGTTTTGCCGATCCACCCGCCACATAGTCCGGAGCCTGCGGTTTTCGAAGCGGCGCCCGGTCGGGCGCGCGACGGAAGCCCAGATCCAGCAATTCAGCCACCTTCGCATTGCGCGACGACGAAGATTTGCCGCCGAAAACGGTCGCAATGATCCGCTTGTTCCCGCGCTGCGCAGAGGCCACGAGGTTGAAACCCGCAGCCCTGGTATAGCCCGTCTTGATCCCATCAGCGCCCTCGTAGGCCGCCAGAAGTTTTCGGTTCGTATTGTTCACCGTCTTGATGCCCGCATTGGTCGAGCGCCGCTGGAACAGGTTGTAATACTCCGGGAAATCATAGAGCAGATGCCGCCCCAGAATCGTCATGTCATGGGCCGAGCTCATATGCCCGGTCTCGGTCAGACCATGCGCATTCTTGAAGGTGGTTCGCGACATGCCCATCGCGCGCGCCGTGCGGGTCATGCGCCGCGCAAAGGCCGCCTCGCTGCCCTCAATCGCCTCACCAATCGCCGTGGCCGCATCATTGGCCGATTTCACGGCCGCAGCCCGGATCAGATACCGGAACGCAATCCGCTGCCCCGCCGTCAGCCCCAGTTTCGAAGGCGGCTCGGACGCTGCATGTTTGGAAATGCGCACCTTGGTGTCCAAAGTGATCTCTCCATTCCGCACCGCTTCAAATGCAATATAGAGAGTCATCATCTTGGTCAGCGACGCCGGATGTAACCGGGTGTCGGCATTGCGAGAATGCAGCACCTCTCCGGTCCTCGCGTCGATAACCATAGCCGCATAGGGAGCCGCTGCCACACTAAGTGGCAGAATAACAAACAACCAAATAACCGCGAATACATACAGCCCTACTTGGGCCGGCTTTGTGCGCCGCACCTGCATGTGTCTGCCTCTGTCTGCCTCGAGCCGCCGGTGGTCCGGCTGGCGTGTTTTCTACATTATTGAAAAAAAGCTAGCACAGGCCTCAGATCAAAGAAACCCATAGGCTTCGGCACGCGCGCGGGGTGAATCGCGATCACTGCACCACATTTAGCGCCCGGGCTGGCGCCAGTCCCTAAACCAGTGATTGTGGCAGAAATGGGGCGCTCAGGCCTGCTGATTTGTCGGTGAGTGTTGCAATCTTTCACCAATTTTCTTGCGCACCAGCTCAATATGAAGGCGTGCGTCATAGGCCCCTCGGCGATAAGCTGCCGGCAGGCGCATCTGCGCCATCAAATCATCCATATCCGCCAGCCTTGCATCCATCTCGCGCAGTTGAGTGGGATCCGTTTCATCCTCGATCTCTTCCTCGATTTCCCGGATGGCCGGGTAGTGTTGCCAGACCCGCCAGCTCATCAGGTAGGCATAGATCTTGGGCACGGCCTGCAAGGCGGGAACAACAAGAAAGAAGATCGGCAGCAGCAACAACAGCATGCGGTTGATCTGGGCGGCCAGCCAATAGGGCAACCAGTCGTGCCAGGTGCTGGGCCCTTCCAGAATCAACTGACGGGCGGCGTTGTTCACTGGCATTTCGGTGCCATAGACCGAAGGAAACCGGCCTTCGTCATTGATCAGACTGCGCCCGCTATGCAGCTCGACTGCGGCCAGGGTCAGGCGGTTGATCAGTGCTGGATGTATGCCCGGCGCAATCGCCAATCGGGCGTCCAGGGCAATCAGCGACATATCCTGCTTGGGAATAACGCGATGCAGCGAAATTGCACCAGCCGGGACGGTCACCACATCAGCATACGCCAGACGGCGCGAGATGGCATCGACATAATCCAACTGCAAAATCTTCAGGTCGGGTTCCCAAAACGCATCCTGAAGATACGGCGCGCCAATCGGTGCCACAAAGAGCGCCAGGTCGATCTGACGGTCCAGCAGACTCTGCAGAGCCTCTCTATACCCGAAGTTCTCGATTTCATTGGCGTTTCCGGCCAGGCGGACACTGCGTTGCAGGTCGACAAAGGTTGCATTGGTTCCGGAACCCTGAGTCCCAACCGAAATATGCAGATCGCGCCATTCGCTGGGATTGCCGGGAACGCGGTTTTGTTGGTTCACCAAAGGGATCAATGGTTCGTAGAAAATCGAGGCGATGGCCTCGATTGCCGGGTCGTCTGTTTGAATCCCGCCCTGCAAAAGGCCGACCTGGGCCCTTCGCTGTTCCAGCAGCTCTGCATTTTCAGCCGACCCGGCCGTTTCAATAATGTCGAGCCGGATGCCATCCCGCTCCAGAATGCTTTTGTATTTCAGTGCAATCTGGTAATATCCGCCATTGGAAGGCCCTGCTGCCATCGTCAATGTCTGTGGTGGAAACAGCCGAACGATGACTGTCACTGTGCCACCTATTATGATCAGCACCACGATGATGCTCCAGATGCGCATGTCCCTGGCCCCGATCATTCCGCTTCCCCTAACGTAGATCACGCTGGCGACGCTATCGGTGCAGCCACCTGGCAGCAAGCATATGTTGGCTGCGACCTAGTCCAATTCCTGCAGGAGTGACGAAAGCGCCCCCAAATCAGAAATTTCCCGATAGCGAGGTGCATTTACAGGCGTTTCGGCATGTTCGATTTCCCAAACCAGACCATGCGGGACATAGACACCCCAACCGCCTGCCTGGATCACAGGAACCACATCCGAACGCATGGAGTTGCCGATCATCATGGCGCGCGCCACCCCATCTGCGTGGTCTGCAAAGATGCGCTGGTAGACCCGGACCGTCTTGTCCGAGACGATCTCGACCCGGTCAAAGAGATCGCCCAAACCGGATTGCGCCAGTTTGCGCTCTTGATCCAGAAGATCCCCTTTGGTGATCAGGATAATGGTGTAGCGGCCGGAAATGGCTTCGATCGCGTCTCGGGCGTGGGGCAGCAGTTCGATCGGATGCGCCAGCATCTCTTGTCCCGCGGCAATGATCTCTTGAATTACATTGGCCGGGACGCGGGCGTCGGTCACGTCGATTGCGGTTTCAATCATCGACAGCACGAACCCTTTGATCCCATAGCCATACCGGCCCAGGTTTCGCTTTTCCGCCTCAAGCAGGCGGCGATCCAGGTGGTCCGGATCACTGTAGTCAGCCAAGAGGCCCGAAAACCGGGCCTGCGTTATCTGAAAGAACCGCTCATTATGCCAAAGTGTGTCATCTGCATCAAATCCGACTGTTGTGATGGTCCTTGGCACTTTGGTGGTCCTGTTTCTCTTTCCTTGAGATTTATGAGGCTATATAGAGGGGATCACCAATTGAAACCCTGTTGTCAGTACGGACGAGTGAATTTGCGCCACTATATGATGTCAGACGAATTCGGGGATGACGGCGACGCGTCGATCGCCCTTCAGACGCGTACAAAGACCAAGCGGCCGCCGATGTATAAGGTGATGCTGCTGAATGACGACTACACGCCTATGGAATTTGTGGTCCACATTCTTGAACGGTTCTTTGGGATGAATCACGCTCAGGCGTTCGAGGTCATGTTGACCGTGCACAAGCGCGGCCTGGCCATTGTCGGTGTGTTCAGCCACGAAATTGCAGAAACCAAGGTCGGTCAGGTCATGGATTTCGCCCGTCGTCACCAGCATCCGCTGCAGTGTACGATGGAAAAAGAAGACTGACGTTTCAAATATGTCCGCACGCTTGGAACCCGCCCTGCAGGCCGGGCTGTCTTTGCCCGATACCGGGTTGATCGCTGTATTTGCGGCAACGCCGGAAATGGACCTGTCTGAATTGCCTCAGGATCGGGTGCAGATCATTCAGGGGTTTATTCCGTTTCATCAGCATTTTGAGGCTGCAGGGTTTGACACTGTCGCAGAGCCATCCGGGCGGTATGCTTTTTCTCTCGTTTGTTTGCCGCGTTCCAAACCGCAGGCACATGCGATGATCTGGCAGGCGCTAATGCACACAGATGGCGTCGTGGCCGTGGATGGGATGAAGGTCAGCGGGATTGATGGTGTGTTCAAGGCGATGCGCACCCGTGTTCCCGTTTCTGATGCGATCAGCAAGGCACATGGCAAGCTGTTCTGGCTCACCGCTTCACCAGACGATTTTGCGGATTGGGTGCCTCGTGACAGTGTCAGCCCAGAGGGTTGGGTGACGGCACCGGGCTGTTTTTCTGCCGATGGGCCCGATCCGGCCTCAGTCGCTTTGGCAGAGGCGCTGCCTGCCAAGCTTGGCAAACGTGTGGTCGATCTGGGCGGCGGCTGGGGCTATCTGAGCGCGAATGTGCTGAATCGGCCCGAAGTAACACAGGTCGACCTGGTCGAAGCGGAACATGTCGCCATCCAATGCGCCCGGCGCAACGTGACAGATCCCCGGGTCCGGTTTCATTGGGCTGATGCCCTGCAGTGGTCGCCAGAGACGCCCCCGGACACGGTCGTGATGAACCCGCCTTTCCACACTGGCCGCGCGGCCGACCCGGCATTGGGTCGCGATTTCGTAGCCGCTGCTGCGCGCATTTTGCCATCGCATGGCGTTCTGTGGATGGTCGCGAATCGACACCTGCCATACGAATCAACTCTGGAGGCGCAGTTTGGCGACTGGGCCGAGGTGGCAGGCGACAATCGGTTCAAAATCCTGCGGGCCTCACGCCCTACTCGCCACAAGCGCCGGTCCAGGTTAAGCTGAGCGCAATCCAAGGAGGCTGCGGCCCATGTCTTTTTCCATCGCCGGCAAGACCGCCATTGTCACCGGAGCAGCCAACGGAATCGGCCGGGCGATTGCTCTGCAATTTGCCGACAACGGGGCCAATGTCGTGTTTGCCGATATGGATGAAAAACGCCTGATCGAAGAGGTGGGCGAACAGCCTGAAGATAGCAATATCCGCTATTTTGCAGGTGATATGCGCGAAAAACTGGCCGTGGCCAACCTGCTGTCCGCGACGCTGGACGCGTTTGATCAGGTCGATATCCTCATCAACGCAGCGCGGCAGGTGACCACATCGGATCCGCTGGATCCCGAGGACGACAGCGTGACCTCGATGCTGAACCAAAACCTGATGCCCGCCCTGCGACTGACACAGCAGGTTGCCCGGCGGATGATCAAACAATCCGAAGGCCAGGAAGAAGGTCCGGTGGGCACGATCGTGAACATCTCTTCTATCGCCGCGCGCCGCACCCATCCCGAGCTGTTGGCCTATTCGGTCAGTTCGGCCGCACTGGATCAGTTTACGCGTTCGATGGCCGTGGCCTTGGCCCCACATCGCATCCGGGTGAACGCCGTTGCCATTGGATCGGTGATGAGCGCGTCCTTGCAATCTACGCTCAAGGACAACCGCAGTTTCCGGCAGGATATCGAGGACCATACCCCCCTTGCCCGCATCGCCGCCCCCGGAGAATTGGCCGACGCCGTGCAGTATTTGGCGTCAGATGCCTCGGCCTTCATGACGGGGCAGATCCTGACGGTGGACGGTGGGCGCACATTGCTTGACCCTGTCGCCGCGCCAGCACACTAGAGGCCCCATGTCAGAATTTGAAACCGAAAAGGCGACCGCCGCCGCATGGTTCCGTCAGTTGCGCGACGAGATTGTTGCAGCATTCGAGGCCGTTGAGGCCAGCCATACCGACGGACCCTGGGCCGAGACGCCTGCCGGTCTGTTTGAGGTGACCGAAACCAGCCGCGCTTCGGACGACGGGTCTGATGCGGGCGGCGGTTTGATGAGCGTTTTGCGCGGCGGTCGGGTGTTCGAAAAGGTGGGGGTGAATGTCTCTCAGGTCTATGGCGTTCTGTCCCCGCGCGCGCAATCGGCAATGATGGCGCGCAAGGGTCTGCCGGGCATGGCTGACGATCCGCGCTTCTGGGCTTCGGGGATTTCTCTGGTGGCGCATATGCAGAACCCGCATGTGCCGGCTGTGCACATGAATACACGCATGTTTTGGACCCCGCACGCCTGGTGGTTTGGCGGCGGATCCGATTTGAACCCCTGCATCGAATATGACGAAGACACCGCACATTTTCATGCGACACAACAGGCGTTTCTGGATCCGCATGGGACCGCGCATTACCCCAGGCTCAAGGCGTGGGCGGATGAATATTTTTACATCCCTCATCGCAAACGCGCGCGTGGGGTGGGTGGCATTTTCATGGATGATCTGTGCACCGCAGATTGGGGGGCCGATTTTGCGCTGACGCAGGATATCGGCCGCGCCTTTCTGCCAGCCTATCTGCCGCTGGTGGAAAAACGACGCTGCCAGCCCTGGACCGATGCGCACAAAGACCAGCAGTTGGTACATCGCGGACTCTATGCAGAGTATAATCTGGTCTATGACCGGGGCACAAAATTTGGTCTTGAAACCGGCCATGATGCCAATGCGGTTCTGATGAGTTTGCCGCCCTTGGCCAAATGGGTCTGAACCGGGCTTTGTTTGATCGTGGCAACACAAGGATGGCGGCAGGGCCTGCGACAAGAGCAGGGTCAGCCAAAGAAACGCGACCCCGGGACTGGATCCAAGGTTGCCGCCCTCGATGCCCATTGCTAGCCTGCGGTACATGACAACTGCCCTGCTGACCCATGCTGACTGCCTGACGCATGTCACACCCGACGGCCACCCAGAGCGGGTGGCCCGGCTAGAACATGTGCTGCACGCGCTGGAAGCTCTGGATCTGACCAGAGTGACGGCCCCGCTGGCTGCCGAAGATGACATTTTGCGGGTCCACCCGTCGGACTATCTGGCCGAGATTCGCCGGAAGGCCCCCGTGGTGGACGCATCTGGTGGTGCGGTGGCGCTGGACGAGGACACCTGGATGTCTCCGGGAACGTTGCACGCAGCCTTTCGGGCAGCCGGTGCGGCGGTGCGGGCCGTCGATCTGGTTTTATCGGGCGAAGCCGGCAATGCCTTTGCCGCCACGCGACCGCCCGGCCATCACGCCGAAACCGCGACCCCCATGGGGTTCTGTATCTTTGGCAATGCGGCTATTGCCGCCAAATATGCCTTGGACCATCACGGGCTGAGCCGCGTTGCTGTTGTTGATTTTGACGTCCATCACGGCAATGGCACACAGGACCTGTTGTGGGACGAGCGGCGCGCGCTGTTGATCACCTCGCAGCAAATGCCGCTCTGGCCCGGCTCTGGTCGGCCCGAAGAAGACGGCGCTTTTGGCAACATCCTGAATATTCCGCTGCCCCCTGAGTCGGGTGGCCCGGACATGCGCGCCGCCTATGAGCGGCTGGCCTTTCCTCGGCTGAAAGAGTTTCAGCCTGAATTGATCATCATATCTGCCGGCTTTGACGCCCACACTCAGGATCCGCTGGCCAATCTGAACTGGAGCACCGCCGATTATAGTTGGCTGACCGCACAGATCTGTGGATTGGCAGACGATCTGTGCGAAGGCCAGATTGTGTCGCTGCTCGAAGGCGGGTACGACCTCGCTGCGCTGGCCGAAGCGGCCCGCGCCCATGTAGAAGAATTGATAAAGGCCAGCGCATGACTGATCGACCCATTGCCGAGATGAGCTTTGAAGACGCCATGAAAGAGCTGGAGACCGTCGTCGACCAATTGGAGCGGGGCAATGTGGCGTTGGGGGCTTCCATTGATCTTTATGAACGTGGCGCAAAACTCAAGAAACGCTGCGAAGAAGAGCTGAAACGCGCTGAGGAAAAAGTGGCCGCGATCACGTTGGATGCGGATGGCACACCCACCTCAACGCGCCCGGTCGAAGGTCTCTGATGTTTCAATCCCGGCTGGCCCAGGCCGCTGCCCAGATCGAGGCGCAGCTGTCGCAGGTGATGGCCGCCTTGCCGCAGGTGCCCATTACGCGGGCCATGGCCTATGCCGACAAGGGCGGAAAACGTCTGCGTGGGTTTTTGGTGCTCGAATCGGCCCGCCTGCATGGGGTCAGCGCTGAACAAGCCATCTGGCCCGCTTGCGCGATTGAGGCGCTGCATTCCTATAGTCTGGTCCATGATGACCTGCCCTGCATGGATGATGACGACATGCGCAGGGGGCGTCCGACGGTTCACGTTGCCTGGGACGAAGCGACGGCCGTGTTGGCGGGTGATGCGTTGCATTCGCTGGCATTTGATCTGGTGTCGCGACCCGAAACAGGCTCTGACACGGTGCGGGCGGCGCTGACGCTATCTCTGGCTCGGGCGGCTGGCGCAAACGGCATGGTGCTGGGGCAAGCATTGGATATGGCGGCAGAAACGGCCCAAACACCGTTGTCCTTGCCGGAAATTACGCGATTGCAGCAGGGCAAGACCGGCGCTTTGTTTGAATGGTCGGCCACGGCGGGTGCCGTGATGGCCCAGGCGGACACCGGGGTATTGCTCCAGTATGCGCGCGATCTGGGCCTTGCCTTTCAGATTGCTGACGATCTGTTGGATGTCGAGGGTTCTTCGGAGAAGACCGGCAAACGAACTGGCAAGGACGCTGCCGCCGGCAAAGCGACGTTTGTTTCTTTGCTGGGCGTTGATGGGGCGAAACGCCGCGCGCAAGAGCTGGTGGATTCCGCGGTGGAATCTCTATCTGTTTACGGCGAGGATGCCGACACCCTGAGAGAGGCCGCGCGTTTTGTGATTGCGCGCGAAACCTAGCCCACCAATTGGAAGCCCCCAATGTCCAGACGACCCCACACGCCGCTGCTTGATAAAGTGTCCCGGCCCGCCGATCTGAAGCAGTTTTCAGACACGCAGTTGACCCAGGTCGCGCATGAGTTGCGGGCTGAAACAATCTCTGCCGTCTCTGAAACCGGTGGCCATCTGGGTGCCGGGCTGGGTGTTGTCGAGTTGACGGTTGCGCTGCACGCCGTGTTCGAGACCCCCAGAGACAAGATCATTTGGGACGTGGGGCATCAGTGTTATCCGCATAAGATCCTGACAGGCCGTCGCGACCGCATCCGCACCTTGCGGCAGGAAAATGGCCTGTCCGGTTTTACCAAACGCGCCGAAAGCCCCTATGACCCATTTGGCGCCGCCCATTCTTCAACCTCGATCAGTGCTGCCCTGGGCTATGCAACGGCCCGCGATCTGGGCGGGGTAACGCCAGAAGGCATCGGAGACTGTATCGCCGTCATCGGCGACGGCGCGATGAGTGCTGGCATGGCGTTTGAGGCCATGAACAATGCCGGGCATCTGAAAAAGCGCATGATCGTTATCCTGAACGATAACGATATGTCCATTGCCCCACCGGTTGGCGCGCTCTCCTCTTATCTATCGCGTCTTTATGCCGAAGAACCGTTTCAGGAACTCAAGGCCGCGGCCAAGGGCGCCGTGTCGTTCCTGCCCGAGCCTTTCCGCGAAGGCGCCAAGCGGGCCAAGGATATGCTCAAGAGCATGACCGTCGGCGGCACCTTGTTCGAGGCTCTTGGGCTTAGCTATCTGGGCCCGATCGACGGGCATGACATGGACCAGTTGCTGCCCGTGCTGCGCACGGTGCGGGATCGCGCCAGCGGCCCGATCCTGATCCACGCCATTACCCGCAAGGGCAAGGGCTATGCCCCGGCCGAGCAGGCCCGGGACAAGGGCCATGCGACAGTAAAATTCGACGTGATGACCGGAGAGCAGAAAAAGACTCCGTCAAACGCACCAAGCTACACCAAGGTCTTTGCCAAGGGTTTGCTGCGCGCGGCCGAGCAGGATGACAAGATTGTCGCTGTTACCGCCGCCATGCCAGATGGCACCGGGCTTAACCTGTTTGCGGAACGCTACCCTTCGCGCTGCTTTGATGTTGGTATAGCCGAACAGCATGGGGTCACTTTCTGCGCCGCGCTTGCAGCGGGTGGGATGCGCCCATTCTGCGCGATGTACTCGACATTCCTGCAGCGTGGCTATGATCAGGTGGTGCACGACGTGGCCATTCAGGGGCTGCCCGTGCGCTTTGCCATCGACCGGGCCGGTCTGGTGGGGGCGGATGGCGCCACTCATGCCGGTAGTTTTGACATCGCCTTTCTGGCCAATTTGCCCGGCTTCACCGTGATGGCCGCGGCTGACGAGGCTGAGCTGATGCATATGGTCGCCACCGCAGCCGCACATGACAGCGGTCCAATCGCCTTTCGCTTTCCGCGGGGCGAAGGGGTTGGTGTCGATCTGCCCGAACAGGGCACCGTGTTGGAAATCGGCAAGGGACGCATCCTGCGCGAGGGCAATACGGTTGCGCTGCTCAGTTTTGGCACCCGTCTGGCCGAAGTAGAAAAGGCCGCAGATTCCCTTGCCGCGCGTGGTCTGACCCCGACGATCGCGGATGCCCGTTTTGCCAAGCCGCTGGATCTCGATCTGGTGCTGGATCTGGCCAAGCGACACGAGGCGCTCATTACAATCGAGGAGGGTGCCGTTGGTGGTTTTGGGTCTCATGTGGCCCAGGCCCTGGCCGAGAGCGGCGCTTTTGATACAGGATTGAAGTTCCGCTCGATGACCCTGCCGGATGTGTTTACCGATCAGGCCAGTCCGGCGCAGATGTATGCCGGGGCGCAATTGAACGCGGCAGGCATCGAGGCAAAAGTGCTGGACACGCTCGGGATCGCCTCAATTGCTGGCAAGCGTGCCTAAGAGGCACCCAACCTTCGCACTCTGACCAGCATGTGGCCCGAATTGGTACCAGGTGCCAGAAGACCACCCTTCACAGGTCTGCCTGCTATCGCTAAGGTAGGTGGCTCTGTGATCAATTTTGCGACGATTTGAATTATGGCATCAGGTTTCTTCAAACGGATTTTTGGCAAGGCTGACTCTTTCCCGCCCGTCAAGCCCGATCAATCTCTTTTTGTCATTGGCGACGTGCATGGTCGCCAAGACCTGCTGGAGCGCCTGCTGGACAAGGCTGGCGCCGACGATCAGATCATCTGTGTCGGTGACTATGTCGACCGGGGCGATCACAGTGCAGGCGTGTTGAAAGTTCTGCAAAGCCGGCCTGATGTTTTGTGCCTCAAGGGCAACCACGAAGAAATGCTGTTGTCCTTTATCAAGAATCCCGGTTCAGCAGGGGCCAGATGGCTGCGCTACGGAGGTCTGCAAACCATAGCGAGCTATGGCGTTGCGGGTATCAACGAGCGATCCAAGGACGAGGACCTGGAGAAGGCGCGCGATAATTTGGTTGAAGCGATGGGGCAAGAAATTATCGATTGGCTGGAACAATTAAAGCTGTGGTACAAGAGTGGGAATGTTGCCATCGTCCACGCGGCGGCCAATCCACAGATGCCGATTGACCAACAGACAAATTCCACATTGCTGTGGGGGCACCCCGAATTTGACAGAACCGCGCGCACAGACGGGCAATGGGTGGTCCACGGGCACACAATCGTGGATCAGGCCATGGCAGAACACGGGCGCATTTCGGTCGATACCGGCGCCTACGCCACCGGCCGTCTGACAGCCGCCAGAATTACAGACGGCTCTGTCGACTTTATCGCCGCCTGAACCCGGATCAGATTACTGACAGGATCCGCGAACCGGTTTCATCACCGGCGGGGCGCGTGCCTGTGTCCGGTATGAAAGCCTTATGTTTTGAGGCTTGATTCATGATCGCCCCGTCGTAAGGTAATTTACCATTCTACCAGGCGTCGAACCCCCAAGATGAACACAGAGACACCCCCGGCGAGACTGAAACTCCGTTTGCCGCGCCTCGGACCGAGGCCGGACGCGACGACCTGCAAACCACTCTGCCCCGTTGTTGGCTGATGTGATCCCTCAAAGGAGCCGCGCGATGCCTTGTAATGTCATGCCGAGACCCAGCATGCGCGCCTGCAAACAGGGTTCGGTCCCTGGGGCATTCCGATGACAGCCGATCCTACCAACCGCACCCGACGGGGCCGCAACGCGCGCAAGACCGAACGTCAAGCACGCGATTTCAGGATGTTGCCAGCGCTCAAACGCAAGCTCCCGCTGACCGAGCCAATGGACATGGAACAGGTTCAGCGTATTGACGCGGCCTCGATGCAGATCCTGGAAAACGTCGGGGTCGTCTTTCGCGATCCCGTTGCGTTGAACGATTGGCGCAACATTGGTGCCAAAGTTGTCGGCGAAACCGTCTATCCAGAGCGCGATCTGATCCGCGACCTGATCAGAACGATCCCGGCCAGTTTCACCTATCACGCCCGAAATCCGGCCAATAATCTGCCGTTCGGGAACGATCATTCCATATTTGTCCCGATGACGGGCGCGCCCTATCTGCGCGATCTGGACGATGTGCGCCGCAATCCTACATTGGACGATCTGGCCAATTTCCACAAACTGAGCCACATGTTGCCCGCCCTGCATTCCAGCGCGCATCACATTGTCGAACCCTATGATCATCCGATCAGCCAACGGCACCTGCGGATCACTTATTCGTCGATGAAATACTCGGACAAGACGTTCATGGGGATGACCACCAGCCCCAAAAACGCCGAGGACGTGCTGGATATGGCGGCCATCCTTTTCGGCGAAGCCTATCTGGACACTCATCCGGTCGTGACCGGCAATTGCAACGGCAATTCTCCATTGGTTTGGGACGAAACCATGTTGGGCGCGCTGCGCGCTTTTTCGCGGCGCAATCAGCCGGTTCTGTGCTCTCCCTTCGTGCTGGGCGGTGCAAATACGCCCGCCTCGGTCGCGCCAACCGTGGCGCAGCTGAACGCCGAAGCGCTGAGCGCGCTGGCCTATACCCAGGTCATCCGCAGGGGCGCCCCGGCGATCTACGGCCACTACCTGTCAACTGTATCAATGAAGTCGGGCGCGCCCATGGCCGGAACGCCAGAGATCAGCCTGATGAATTTCATGATCGGTCAGATGGCGCGCTACTACGACGTGCCCTGGCGGACCTCCAACACATTGGGCGGTGCCAAGACCTTTGATGCACAGGCCGGCTATGAAAGCGCCACCACCCTGATGGCCGTCCTGATGGCGGGCGCGAACTATATCTGGCACAGCGCCGGGTGGAATGAGGCGGGGATGCATTGCTCGATGGCAAAATTCGTGGTGGATGCGGAACAATGTGCCATGGGGTATCGCATGGCCGAGGGCATCCGCTGGGACGATTTTGACGAAGCGATTGCGGCGGTCAGCGACATCGGACCGGGCGGCCACTATCTGGGCCATCCGCATACGCTGGAAAACTTCCAGCGGGCGTATTTCATGCCGCAGCTGTTTGACAACAACTCTATCGAACAATGGCAAGCCGAGGGCGCCGTAAACACACCCGAACGCGCGCTGACCTATGCAAAGGCCCTGCTGGCCGATTACGAAGAGCCCAAACTGGACCCGGCGACAGACGAGGCTCTGCGTGACTATATCGCGCGACGCGAGCGCGAAATTCCGGCCGCAGACGCGCTGAACCAGGAGTATTGAAATGCGGTTTCACGGGAAATGCGTGCTGGTGACCGGTGCCGCCGGCGGGATCGGGCGCGAAATCGTGGCCGGTTTCCAACGTGAGGGCGCAAGGGTGGCCGCTGCGGACCTGAACGCCACATCCTTGCCCGTCGAGGTACAGCTCGAAGGCGATCTGAGCGATCCAAAGTTTGCCAACACCCTGCCCGGCGCCACCAGCGCAATGCTGGGCGGGCTGGACATCGTTTGCAACAATGCCGGCATCATGGTTCACGGTCCGATCACGCAGGCCACGGACGAAGAGTATCACCGGACCATGGCCGTGAATGTCGAGGCCCCTTTTCGCATCTGTCGGGCTGCAATCCCGTTGTTGGCAGCAAACGGAGGCGGCGCGATCGTAAACACCGCATCCTGTCTGGGCCAGAGACCCGGCGCGAACCATCCGCTCTATGCGATGTCAAAAGCGGCAATCGCCGCGCTGACGCAAAGCCTGGGGCGCGATCATGCACACCAGAACATCCGCATTAACGCAGTCTGCCCATACGACGTGGATACCCCCATGCTGCGCGACCGGCTCGCCGCCCAGGGCCAGGACCCGGAGACGGCTCTGCAAGAGCTGAAGGCCTCTGCGCCGCTGGGCCGTGTGGCCTCGGCCCGTGAAATTGCGGATGTGGTCCTGTTTCTGGCCTCGGATCAGGCCCGTTATCTATGTGGCACCCTGATCGAAGCACATGGCGGAAAACCCGTAACATGATCCGGGTTCCTCTCTGTTGCACATTGCCCGAGGCGCTGATCCTATGATTCACAATACAGCAACCTGGTAGAATTTTGGCGCAGAAGTCTGTTTCAATCCCCCCTATCCGCCGCTTGGTTCTTGCAGAGCCACGCGCACGCGACTAACCCGGTCTCATGCTCGAAATCTTCCTGAGAACCCTCCCTTTTTTCGCGATCATCGCGATGGGCTTTGCCGCCGCGAAAACGGGTTTCTTCACCGAGGAAGCAACAGCCTACCTGACGAAATTCATCTTCTTCTTCGCGCTCTCGGCAATGTTGTTCCGCTTTGCTGCCAACCTGAAAATGTCCGAGGTGTACAACCCCCGCCTTTTGGCCGGATATTTGTGGGGCACGTCGGTGGTCTATCTGATTGCCACCGGCGTTGCGATTTGGCGCAGACTGGACATTCCCACCACCGCGGTCGAGGCCCAATGCGCCGTGATCGCCAATTCCGGATTCCTGGGGTTGCCGATGTTTGTGCTGCTGTTTGGCGACGCCGCAGTCGGTCCGGTGATGATGACCCTGGCGGTGGATCTGGTGGTGTTCTCCAGCCTGATCGTCATCTTGATCAATGGCGCGCGCGACGGGCGGCTGAACCTGGCCATGCTGGGCGGTATTGGATTGGGGTTGATCAAGAACCCAATGATTCTGTCAATCTCTCTGGGGCTGACATGGTCGGCGCTGGCCCTGCCCATTCCAAATGTACTCAACGACTTTCTGACCATCCTGGGCGGTGCCGCCACGCCCGGCGCACTGTTTGCAATCGGGGCTTCGCTGGCCGTCAAATCCGCGGAACGGATCGAGGTGGCGGGCTGGCTGGCTTTTGCCAAGCTGGTTCTGCATCCGCTTTTTGTGGCGATCGGCGTGATCCTGTTGTTTCCGATTGACCATTTTTCGGCGACTGTTGTTGTCTCTGCCGCGGCTTTGCCGGTGGCAGGGAACATTTTCATGCTTGCGCAACACTACGGTGTTGCTGTGCAACGGGTATCAACGGCGATTCTGTTATCAACCGTCGCCAGCATCATAACGGTGCCAACAATTATCGCTTGGGTCTCTGCGCCTTGAGCCTGAAAACAGGAGAGTAAAAATGCAAACTGTGTCCGAAGACAAGGCGTTCGGCGGCGTCCAGGGGGTCTATACCCATTCATCCGACGCGTGCAGCTGTGACATGACCTTTGGTCTGTTTCTGCCGGAAGAGGCACAAAGCGGTCCGGTTCCGGTGCTCTGGTATCTTTCCGGCCTGACCTGCACCCATGAAAACGCGATGGTCAAGGCCGGCGCCCAGGCTTGGGCCGCCGAGCAGGGCATTGCCTTGGTCTTTCCTGATACCTCGCCGCGCGGCGAAGGCGTGGCGAATGATGACGCATATGATCTGGGCCAGGGGGCCGGATTTTACGTCAACGCAACCCAGACCCCATGGGCGCCTCATTTTCGCATGTGGGACTATGTGGCCGAAGAATTGCCCGCCTTGTTGAGCGAAAAATTCGCCATCGATGCCGAGCGTCAGGCAATCACCGGCCACTCGATGGGGGGGCACGGTGCCTTGACGCTCGCGATGAACCTGCCGGGCCGTTACCGTTCAGTCTCGGCCTTTGCGCCGATCTCGAACCCCACAGCATCTGATTGGGGCCGCAAACAGCTGTCGGCTTACCTTGGCGACGACGAAGCGACCTGGGCGCGCCACGATGCCACCCTGATGATGCAAAGCACCGGATTTGACGGACCGATATTGATCGACACCGGCACCTCGGACCAATTCATCGACCTGCTGCGCCCCGAAGCCCTGGCCGAAGCTGTCGCGAAACGCCGCCAGCAGGCAACGCTGCGTCTGCAACCGGGATACAATCACAGCTATTTCTTTGTCTCCACCTTTATGGAAGAGCACGTGGCATTCCACGCCGACGCGCTTTACGCGGACTAGGGTATGAACCACTACGACCTGATCATCATTGGCTCGGGCCCGGCGGGGCGATCCGCGGCGATCCAGGCCGGCAAGCTCAAACGCCGTGTCCTGGTCATCGACCGCAAGGATCGGCTGGGCGGGGTGTCCGTGCATACCGGCACGATCCCGTCCAAAACCCTGCGGGAAACCGTACTCAACCTGTCGGGATGGCGCGAACGCAGCTTTTACGGCCGCGCCTACCGGGTCAAAGACGAAATTCGCGCCGAAGATCTGAAGGCCCGGTTGCACAAGACTCTCGACTTCGAGGTCGATGTGCTGGAGCATCAGTTTAACCGCAACCACGTTGACACGCTGCATGGTCTGGCCAAATTCCTTGGCCCGAACGAAATCGAAGTGGCCACCGAAGCCGGCGAAACCATCCGGCTGACGGCGGATAAGTTCCTGATCACCACAGGCACCAAGACGTATCGCCCCGACTATGTGCCATTCAACGGCAAAACCATCGTCGACAGTGACGAATTCCTGGAGCTTGCCGTAATCCCGCGATCACTGATCGTTGTGGGCGCTGGCGTCATCGGGGTTGAATACGCCACGATGTTCTCGGCCTTGGACGTTCGGATCACCCTGATCGAACCGCGCGATACGTTCCTCGATTTCATTGACACGACTCTGATCCAGGAATTCACCCATCAAATCCGCGAAAACGGCGTCGACCTGCGATTGGGTTCCAAGATCGACAACATCGAGGATGCGGGCGACTATGTGGAGGTCGCGCTGGAAAACGGACGCCGGGTGCGGGCCGATTGCCTGTTGTTCGCGGCGGGTCGCATGGGCTCGACCACGGCGCTGAACCTGGAGGCTGTCGGCGTTGAAACCGATCACCGCCAGAGGATCACGGTTGATCGCAAATCCTATCAGACCCAGGTGCCGCATATCTACGCAGCAGGTGATGTCATCGGCCATCCGTCGCTCGCCTCGACCTCGCTGCAACAAGGGCGCATCGCCGCCTGCCACGCCCTGGACACGCCAACACTCGAGGAAAGCCCTTGGTTTCCCTATGGGATCTATTCGGTCCCCGAAATCTCGACCTGCGGCATGTCCGAAGAAGAATTGAAAGAACGCGGAATTCCATATGAGGTCGGAATTGCCCGGTTTCGCGAAACATCGCGCGGGCACATCATGGGGGTCGAACATGGCATGTTGAAAATGCTGCTCAGCCTCAAGACCCGGCGCGTTCTGGGCGTTCAGATCGTTGGCGAGGGCGCGACAGAACTGATCCATATCGGGCAGGCGGTCATGAACTTGCAGGGCACGGTGGATTACTTCGTCAAGAATACGTTCAACTATCCAACCCTGGCCGAGGCCTACAAGGTTGCCGGACTGGACGCCTTCAACCGCATGCCCATCCCAGAAGAGTTCAAGGTCCAAAAGACCGAAAAACCAACCAAGCCAAAGGCCAAGAAGACGTGACCACGCTCTACATCGACGCCGACGCCTGCCCGGTCAAGGCCGAGGCGGAACGCGTCGCGACCCGGCACAAGGTGCGCATGGCTGTTGTGTCCAACGGCGGCCTGCGGCCTTCGGCCAACCCCCTGGTCGACACGATTGTCGTTGACCAGGGTGCAGACGAAGCGGACAAGTGGATCGCGGAACGATGCGGCCCAACGGATGTTGTGGTAACCGGCGACATTCCCCTGGCCGCGCGCTGCGTCGAAGCCGGCGCGCGGGTCCTGCGCCACAATGGCGAACGTTTTACCCCTGCCAATATCGGCCAACAACTGGCGATGCGTGATCTGATGGCAGATCTGCGCGCGGCCAATCCGCTGGGGGCCGGTGGCAGTGGAAAGGCCTTTTCCAAAGCGGACCGATCCCGTTTCCTCGACGCGCTGGAACGCGAAATCAGAGCGGCAAGACAAGTCTGACATATATGGCCAACCCTGGCCCGCCAAAGGTCAGGCTGGACCCAAGCCTGACGGGCAAAAGGAGCAAAAATGACAATTGAAGCCGTCGTATTCGACATCGGAAATGTCCTGGTAGAATGGCATCCGGAACGCTTTTACGATGCGTTGATCGGGCGCGAACGACGCGAAGCGTTGTTTGCGGAAACCGGCCTGTCCGAAATGAACCTTCAGGTAGACCTGGGCGCGCCGTTCAAGGAAACAGTTCACGCCAAGGCGGCTGAGTTTCCGCAATGGCACGATGAAATCATAACCTGGCACGACCGCTGGATCGAAATGTGTTCGCCCGAGATTCCTCATTCCGTACGCCTGCTACGCGCGCTGCGGGCCAAGGGTATCCCTGTCTTTGCGCTCAGTAACTTTGGCATTGGCACGTTTGAATTTGCCTGCACCAAATACCCGTTCCTGGACGAGTTCGACCGCCGCTACATTTCGGGCTATCTGGAAATGATCAAGCCTGACGCAGCGCTCTATGCCCACCTGGAAGCCGACAGCAAGGTGGCGCCGCAGGCCCTGCTGTTTGCCGATGACCGCCCCGAAAACATCGATGCAGCCCTGGCACGCGGATGGCAGGCCCATCTGTTTGAAACGCCACAAGGCTGGGCTGATCGCCTGGTCGCTGAGGGGCTCCTGACCGAAAGCGAAGCCATATGACCCTGCCGTTCATTTCATTTGCCGAAGGGGAAAAATACCTCGACTGGCTCGGCCTCGCGCAGGCGCTGGCCGATGGTCACGCTCTGCCCAAGGCCGACATTGGCGATACATTTCTCTATCGCGATCCCGATACGATCCTCTCGCGCTCTGCATGGATCGACGGTTTGGGAGCGGCTGTAAAAACCGCCACAATCTTTCCCGGCAACAGCGCCCGGGGGGAAACCATGATCAACGGTCTTGTCTGCCTCTATTCAGACCGCGACGGGACCGTTGACGGGATGCTGGATTTTCACCTGATCACCAAATGGAAAACTGCTGCAGACAGCCTGTTGGGCGCCCTCCGGTTGGCCTCGCCAGATAGCCGCCGCATTCTGATCGTGGGCGCCGGCACGGTGAGCGCCTCGCTGTGCGAGGCCTTTCATGCCGGCTTCCCAAAGGCAGAAATTCAATTGTGGAACCGCAGCGGAGACAAGGCACAGGCCCTGGCCGCAGCCTATCCTTATGCCTCAGCCGTCGAAGATCTGGCCAGTGCCGTCAACGCTGCCGACATTATCCTGACCGCCACAATGTCCAGCGAACCGGTCATCCGGGGTGAATGGCTGCGCCCCGGTCAACACCTGAATATGATCGGCGCCTACCGCCCTGACATGCGAGAGGCCGATGACGCCGCGCTGCAACGCTCCCGCATTTACGTGGACAGTTTTGACACCACCCTGGACCATATCGGCGAACTCAAAATCCCGCTCGCCTCTGGTGCGATACAGCGCAGCGATGTTCTGGCAGATTTCTATGGGCTCGACGCCTTTGCGCCGGACCCCAACGCCATCACCCTGTTCAAAAACGGCGGCGGCGCCCACCTGGACCTGATCACCTCGCGCTACGTCTTTGACCGCTGGTCTGCGGCCAAATGATGTTTTTGGTGCTCCTCCTCTGCCTGATCGCCGCACTCCCCTTTGTGATCGAGCTTTTTCGGCGTCGGATGGGACCGGGCGCACGGGAAACTGCCGAGGGTCAGTTTGTAACGCTCAGCAACGGTATCACCCATTTCGACTGGATCGGGCCCGCCAATGGCCCGGTCGCTGTTTGCGTGCATGGCCTGACAACGCCCAGCTTTGTCTGGCGTGGAATCGCCCATGGCCTGGCTGCCGCAGGATACAGAGTGCTCGTCTATGATCTTTACGGTCGCGGCTATTCAGACCGCCCGCGTGGCCTGCAGGACCGGGCGTTCTTTCTGAACCAGCTGAGCGAACTGTTGGAGAGTCAGAACATATCCGGCCAAATCACTTTGCTGGGATACTCCATGGGGGGAAAAATCAGCACCGCCTGGGCCGCATCCAACCCATCGCGCATCCGCCAGCTGATCATCATCGCCAGCGCCGGTATCGTCGTGTCTCCTGGCCGTCTGGGCACGTTCATCCGCGACACACCCGTGATTGGCGATTGGCTAATGCACGCATTTTACCCCCGGATGCACCGCAAGGGCACCGAAGAAGACCGCGCAAAGCCCAGCTCGGTCGAAAATGTCGTCGAGCGCCAGCAAAATGAACTGCGGTATCGTGGCTTTGTCCCGGCTGTGCTGAGCAGCCTGCGCGGCATCTTGCGCGACAGCGCCGAACAGGACCACCGCGCCCTCTCCGCCGCCAAAATACCGGTGCTTGCCATTTGGGGTGAGGATGATCCGCTGATCCCCAAAAGCTCGGCCGGGAAACTGGCGCAGTGGAACCACAACAGCCTTCAAGAAGTGATCGACGGCGCAGACCACAGCCTGGCCTACACCCACACCGCACAGGTTCTGAACGCCATCAGCAATTCAGTTCCCGTCCCTGAGGCTGACAGCTGATCAGGCTGGCAGTGCGGACAATGGTCGTTCGCGGATCGGCAGGTGGATCAATGCACTGAACGCGCTCACCCCGATCCCGATCCACCAGACCATCGTGTAGTCACCAAACGCATCATACATCCGCCCGCCCAGCCAGACGCCCAGAAATCCACCCAATTGATGGCTGAAAAACACGATGCCATACAGGGTGCCCATATACCGCAATCCATAAATATGGGCGATAATCCCGGACGTCAGCGGCACAGTCGCCAGCCAGAATGTCCCCATCAGGATGGAAAAGACGACCACACTCAGCGGGGTGATTGGCATCATGATAAACACGATCGAAACCACGGTCCGGGCAACATAGATTCCAGCCAACAAGTACTTTTTGGCATACCGGCTGCCCAGCCATCCCGCCGTCAGGGTCCCGGCGATATTCGCGAACCCGATCAATGAAATCGAAATCGCGCCCAGCACCGCCGTTGATCCGACCCCAACTGACTCCAGAAATCCACCCGGCAAAATAGGCCCGCACAGCTCTGTCACCATCGCGGGAAAATGCGCTGTCATGAACGCGACCTGATAGCCACAGCTGAAAAAGCCCAGAAAGATCAGCGTATAGCTGGGATCCTTGAACGCCTTGACCAGGATCTGTCCAAGGGTTTCCTCCAGCTCAGCCTTGCTGGCGGCCTCCGGAGCCTTCATCGCCGGCAACAACAGCATCATCGAAAAGATAGCTGCCGCAAAAATCAAAAACACAGTCTGCAAACTGACAACGTCCAGCAAGAACGCCGCCACCGGAGGTCCGACAATCTGCCCGACACTGCCCGAGGCCGCCACAATCGCCATCGCCATCGACCGGTTCGCGTCCGAAGCCGCCCGCCCAACCACGGCCAGGATCACCCCAAATCCTGTCCCGGCCACACCAAAACCAATCAGAACAGCATTCAACTGATGCCCCATGGGCGTCACAGCCTCTGCCGACAGGATCAATCCCAACACGTAAACCAAGATGCCCATCACGATGGCCTTGCGATCCCCAATCTTTTCAGCAATCGCGCTAAAGATCGGCTGACCAATACCCCAGGCAAGGTTCTGAATGGCAATCGCCATGGAAAATTCGCTGCGCAACCACCCGAATTCACTCGCAATCGGGATTTGAAAAACGCCGAATGTCGACCGAATGCCAAAGCTGACAATCAGAATCGCACAGCCTACGATGAGAACTGGCGTGATGAGGGAGGCTTTGCTCTGCATGTCTGCTCCGCATGAATTCGTTGTGAACTTACTGCAGGCAAATCGCCGGTCAATTCATCAGTTGTGATGCCCGCCATTCCGTTACGTGCCGGCATATCCTTTTCAACCCCGCTTTGCCGGGCTATGGCTCTCGAATGTCAGACCTGAATCAGATTTACACCACCAAGGTCAAAAACGCAGAGCTGGTCGCCGATCCCGCCCAGGTCGCTGTGATCCCGGAATTTGACCGCATCCGCGCCCAGCTTTTGACTCCGGTCAAAAAGGGCTTTTTCCGCAAGGCACCCGAGCCGCCCAAGGGACTGTACCTTTGGGGCGGCGTGGGGCGGGGCAAATCCATGATCATGGATCTCTTTGTCGAAAGCCTGTCTGACATACCGTCGCGCCGCGTACATTTCCACGCTTTCATGCAGGAAATTCACGCCGCCATGCACGAAGTGCGCAAAACAGGCGTGGATGATGCCATTGCGCCGGTTGCCGCCCAGGTTGCCGCCTCGGTCCGGTTGCTGGCCTTTGACGAAATGCAGATCACCGATATCACCGACGCAATGATCGTGGGCCGCCTGTTCGAGGCCTTGTTTGCAGATGGCGTGGTTGTGGTCACCACGTCCAATCGCCATCCGGACGATCTTTATAAGGACGGGTTGAACCGGCAGCTGTTCCTGCCTTTCATCGAGTTGCTGAAGACGCGAATGGTGGTGCATGAACTGTCCAGCCCGACAGACTACCGTCAAAACAGAATGCAGGGGTCGCAGGTCTATTTTACCCCCGCGAATGCACAGTCGCGCGCTCAGATCCAATCCCTCTGGACCGACCTGACCGGCGGCGAGGCTGACCCGCTGGTCTTGCACGTCAAGGGCCGCGAGGTCACCATCCCGGCCTTTCGCAATGGCATAGCGCGGGCCAGGTTCTTCGATCTGTGCGGGCGCCCTTTGGGACCTGCCGACTATCTGGCGTTGGCCGAGTCGGTCAAGGTTCTGATCCTCGAAGACATCCCAAGCCTGTCGCGCTCGAATTTCAACGAAGCCAAACGGTTCGTGACCCTGGTGGATGCCCTTTACGAAGCCCGCATCCGCCTGATAGCCTCGGCCGCAGCGCAACCGGAAATGCTCTACCTCGAAGGCGAAGGCACGTTTGAATTCGAACGCACCGCATCACGCTTGCGCGAAATGCAGTCGGACGATTGGTGGAGCGACTGAGACGCCAACCGACTGACATTTAACGGAGGAAATCATGGCATTGGAAAAGACGGACAACTTCATGTCGATGAAAGGAGCCGGCTATTATTCGCGGGCAACCATCGGCGCGAAACATGTGATGGACAATGCCGTCGGCCTGATTCAGGACGCGTTGGAGCGTCAGCCCCCGGCCGATGACGGCACCGTTTTCACGATGACGGATATGGGTTGTGCGGATGGCGGGACGTCCATTGACATGGTCGGTCAGATCCTGCGCGATGTGCGCGCCCGCTGCCCATCCCGCCCGATTCAGATGATCTATACCGATCTGCCCAAAAATGACTTCTCTCAACTGTTTCAGATTGTGCATGGCCTGACCGATATCGACAGCTATGCCGGCGACATTGACAACCTTTTTGTCAGCGCCTCGGGCACTTCGTTTCATCGCCCAATCGTCCCGCAGGGCACGTTGGACCTGGGCCATTCTGCGACGGCATCCCATTACATCACCGCTGCGCCCTGCCCTATTCCGGACCATGTTCACATGGTCGGGGCCTCTGGCGACGTTCGTCAGGCCTGGGAGGATAAGGGCGCTCTGGATTGGGAGAATTTCCTGACCCTGCGCGCTCAGGAACTGCGTTCCGGCGGGATCCTCGCCCTGTTCAACTTCGGTATCGACGAAGAGGGGCGGTACCTGGGGCATACAGGTGGTGTGTCGATGTTTGACACATTCGACCAGCTTTGGGCAGAAATGGCCGAGGAAGGGTTGATCACCAAAGACGAGTATCACGCGACGAACTTCCCGCAGGTCTATCGCACGGTCGAGCAGTTTTGCGCACCGCTCAACGACCCTGACAGCCCGGTTTACAAGGCGGGTTTGCGGCTGGAGTTGGCGGAAACCCGGATGGTGCCCTGCCCCTTTGCACAGGATTTTCAGTCTCATGGCGATGCCGCAGAGTTTGCGAAATCCTACATCCCGACCCTTCGGTCCTGGTCAGAGCCGGTCTTTGTCTCGGGTCTGTCTTCCGAGCGGCCACCCGAGGAACGTGCGGCGTTGGTGGATACGTTTTATGGGCGCTACGAAGATCTGGTCGCTGCTTCGCCCGAGGGTCATGCGATGGACTATGTCCATTGCTATATGATCTGCCGCAAGGTCTGATCCTTGTGCCTGGTCCGGGCCGGTTTATCCGGACAGGCCCGGACGTGTCGGGGACAGGCTGGCGGGGTTTAATCCCTGGGCCAGAATGTCGGCCGGAGCGGGCTGTTTGAGGGCCAGGGCGGCGGCATAGCGTGACAGGGCCGGGGCGGATTGGATGCCGTAGCCGCCCTGCCCGGCAAGCCAGAAGAAACCCTCGGCCTGATCAGAGTATCCGACCACCGGCGATTTATCGGCGACAAAGCTGCGCAGGCCGGCCCATTTGTTGGCGATGCGGCGGATATCCAGATCAAAGGCTGTTTGAATGCGGTCGATGCAATAGGCGATGTCCATTTCATCGGGCTGCGCGTCGCAGGGGTCAGAGGGATCTTCGTTTGCCGGAGAGATCAGCAGGCGGCCGGCGTCGGACTTCATGTAGAATTTCTCTTCGATATCGGCCACCAGCGGGAGGTGATCGACGGCGACCCCGTCGGGGGCGTCCACGATCAGGGCGGTCCGGCGTTTCGGGATCAGGCCGATGTGTTCGGCGCCTGCCATCTGGCCGATGAGGTCGGCCCAGGCCCCTGCGGCGTTGATCACGGTTTGGGCCAGGATCGGACCGGTGTTGGTTTCGATGGTCCACACCGCATCCTTGCGGTGCAGGCCGAGCACTTCGGTCTTGGTTTGCAGCGTTCCTCCGAAGGTGCGCAGGTGCCGGAGATAGCCCTGATGCAGGGCGTTCACGTCGATATCGCTGCCGCTGCGGTCCAGCACGCCGGCGGCGGCGTAGCCGGGGCGCAGGAGTGGGTGGCTGGCCTGGACCTCTTCGGCGGTCATGCGGGAGACCTCGATTTCGCCGCTGAGGTCGGCAATCATCGCGTCAACCTCGGGCAATTGATCCCTGGTGGCGACCATCACCGCGTCGCGCTGGCTGAGCAGGGGGGCGGTGGCGAAGCCCTGGGGTGGGGCATTGTAGAAACCGATGGAGGCCCTGGTCAGCGCGCGGATCGGTTGCGGGCCGTATCCCGGTTCGAATCGCGCGGCGGAGCGGCCGGTGGTGTGATAGCCCGGCTGGGATTCACGCTCCAGCAGGAGGACCGAGGCGGATTGGGCGAGCTCGGCTGCGACCGAGGCCCCGGCTATCCCGGCGCCGATGATGGCAAAATCGTAGGGTTTGGGGGGCGGGTTCATCTCATGCTCCGGGTTTGGTGGGCGGATGGTGCCCCCTTGGCGGGGGCAGGATCAAGGCCGGTTTGAGGGGGGCATAAGAAATGTCCCAGCTGGGACATAGGGTTAAATTATTGTTTTTAAATAAATATCACAAAATTAGACCCAGGACAGATCAGGACATCACCGCCCACAGCGCCGTTTTTGCAAGCAATTGCAGCGGCGCTGCGGGGGCGCTGGCGCCCCCCGGTCAGGGGGCCAGATCGGGGAACAGGGCGGCCAGCCCCTCGGCAGAGGCGGGGCAGATGCCGCGTTCGGTGATCAGCCCCGTGACAAGGCGGTTTGGCGTGACGTCAAAGGCCGGATTGCCCACATCAGTGCCGTGCGGTGTGACCTGAACCGAGCTGAGCGCGCCGTCGCTGTTGACGCCCATGACATGGCTGACCTCGGATCCGGCGCGGTCTTCGATCGGGATCTCGGCGACGCCGTCGGTGACGGTCCAGTCAATGGTTGGCGAGGGCAGTGCCACATAAAAGGGCACATTGTTGTCCTGCGCGGCGAGCGCCTTGAGATATGTGCCGATCTTGTTGCAGACATCCCCCTGGGCGGTGGTGCGGTCGGTGCCGGTGATGACCAGATCGACCTGACCATGTTGCATCAGGTGGCCGCCTGCATTGTCGACGATATAGCTGTGAGGGATGCCATGCTGGCCCAGTTCCCAGGCTGTGAGCGCCCCCTGATTGCGCGGGCGGGTTTCATCGACCCAGACATGGATTGCCAAACCGGCCTCATGCGCGTGGTACATGGGGCTGGTGGCGGTGCCCCAATCGACCGTGGCCAGCCAGCCTGCGTTGCAATGGGTCAGCAGGCGCACCGGTTCATTGGCGGGTTTTTGCGCCGCGATCTGGCGAATCAGGGTCAGCCCGTGCAGGCCGATCTGGCGGTTGATCTCTACATCTTCGTCGGCGATGTGCTGTGCCAGAGCCCAGGCGGCGGAGGCGCGCTGTGCCGGGTCCAAAGGGGCAAGCGCCGCGCGGCAACGGTCCAGCGCCCATCGCAGGTTGATGGCGGTGGGCCGTGTGGCGTTCAGCACCTGCCAGGTCTGATCGAGGCAGGCGTCAGATGGATCGCGTTGCATTTGCGCCGCGACGCCAAAGGCCGCTGTGGCCCCGATCAGCGGCGCGCCACGCACCCACATGTCGCGAATTGCGGTGGCAAAGTCATCCAGGCTGTCGAGCCGGGCGATTTCGAACCGATGTGGCAGCCAGCGCTGGTCAATGATCTGGACGCCGTCTGTGTCCCGCCAGATGGAGCGATACTTTGTGCCGTCGACCTTCATGCGGAATCTCCTGATGGGTTGAGGGTTTGGAATCTGTAAACCTTAATTCTGTCCAAGTTTCGAGCCAGAGATAAACCCGCCGTGCAGTTGGCGTGCGTTGCCTGCCCCGCCTCTTGGCGGCGAACTGCCGCCTGACTGGCCAAAACCCGGCAAAAAGTGACAAAATGGGCACGAGTTTCGAACCACCGCTCTGGCCATGAGAAAGATAGTCGGGTAGGTCTGAAAACGATACTGGGGGTATTTAATTGCGCTGGCTGACCTTTCTTTCAGCTGTAGTTGGTTTGACCGCATTTGGTGGGGCGACCAAACTGCATGCACAAAATCTGTCAACATACGGGACTCCCGGATTGATTGACATGCCGACTGCGGAGTCTTTTGACGACGGCAGTATGACGTTTACGATCAGCCATTTCGGAGCGACCACACGCAACACGGTTGGCTTTCAGTTCCTGCCTTGGGCTTATGGTACGTTTCGCTACTCGGCGGTCGATGATCTGCTGACCCAGGGGCAGACGTTTTACGACCGCAGTTTTGACGTTCATTTCCAGTTGCGTAAGGAATCGACCTATTGGCCGTCGATTGCGGTCGGGCTGCGGGATATGCTGGGGACGGGCCTGTATTCTGGCGAGTATCTGGTTGCGACCAAGACGTTCAATGACCGGTTGAAGATTACCGGCGGTTTGGGCTGGGGCCGGTTGGCGACGCGCAATACTGTCAAGAACCCGCTGTGTTTTTCGGAGAACCGGTTTTGTACGCGCCCCACCCGGCAGGAATCGGCCGGTTTTGGGGGCACATTGTCGGCTGGCAATTGGTTTCGCGGTGATGCGGGGCTGTTTGGTGGGATCAGCTATTCTGTGAATGACCGGCTGACGCTGATGGCCGAGATCTCTTCGGATTCGTATCAGGAAGAGCAGTCTGCCGGGATCATGAAGGTCAGCTCTCCTTACAACCTGGGGATTTCCTATCGGTTGGGGGACAATGGGCAATTGTCGGGCTACTACATTCAGGGGTCCGAGGTTGGTATTCAGCTGTCCTATACGATGAACCCGACCAAGCCGCGCAATGCGGCCGGGGCCGGGCCGGTGCCGCCGGTTCTGCTGCCTGAGGATCGGGTGGCGGTGGCCAGTTGGAACCTGCCGGACCGGGACGAGGGGCAACCGGATGCCCATCAGGTGTTGCGCCAGCGTCTGAAGGACGAGGGCCTGCGGTATGAGGGGATCCGTCAGGACGGCGATCTGGTTATTCTGAAGGTCGGCAACCGGCGGTATGATGCGAATGCGCAGGCCATCGGGCGGGCGAACCGGGCCCTGGCCAATACGCTTCCGCCCGAGATTCAGCGGTTTACGGTTGTCTTGTCGCGGGGCGGTGTGCCGATCACGCAGGTGACCACGGCGCGGGCGGATCTGGCCGGTCTGGAGCACACGGTTGATCGCACGGCCACCAGTCTGGCGCGCGCGGATATCGAGGATGCCTCTGATGCCAAATGGGTTGGCAATGACGCGTTGTATCCCCGGTTTGATTATCGGTTGGGGCCTTATGGTCAGCTGTCCTATTTCGACCCCGAGCAGCCGTTGCGCGGGGATTTTGGCATCCAGCTGAAATCGAGCCTGATTCTGCGTCCGGGCCTGACGCTGGCCGGTCGGGTGCGTGTGCCGATTGTCGGGAACATCGCGGATTCGACGCGCAAGTCGAACTCGACCATTCAGATCGTCCGGTCGGACTGGTTGGAATATGCGCAGCAGTCGGATGTGGAGCTGAGCTATTTGACGGCCGAGTATATCTGGCGGCCGCGCGAAGATTGGTTTGCGCGGGTCACGGCCGGGTATCTGGAGATGATGTATGGCGGGGTCTCGGCCGAGATGCTGTGGTTCCCGGTCAAGAACCGGTTGGCCCTGGGCGGCGAGATCAACTACGCGGTGAAGCGGGACTACGACATGCTGTTCGGGTTCCAGGATTACTCGATCGCGACGGGCCATGCCTCGGCCTATTACAACTTTGGCCGCGGGTATCTGGGCCAGGTGGATGTGGGCCGCTATCTGGCTGGCGACTGGGGGGCGACATTTACGGTCGACCGCGAGTTCAACAACGGGTTCAAGGTGGGCGCGTTTTTCACGCTGACGGATGTGTCGTTTGAGGATTTCGGCGAGGGGTCCTTTGACAAGGGTGTGACGTTGACGATACCGATCAGCTGGTTCACGGGACGGCCGAGCAAGCGGGTGATCAACGAGACGATCCGGCCCATCCTGCGTGATGGCGGGGCGCGGTTGAATGTGCGCAATCGTCTGTATGGCTATACCCGCACTGAGCGTGGCGTGCGCCTGGAAGATCGTTGGGGCAGGTATTACCGATGACACGTATTTTCCCCTGGATGGCGTTGAGCGCGTTGGCTGGTCTGGTTACGGCCTGTACGAACTATGACGAGACGCAGAGCGATATCGAACGGGCGATCCTGCCCAATAGCGAACCCGCGTTTGTGGACCGCTTTCAGAGCGCGACCCAGGCCGGCAAGCCGCAGCTGAAGATCTATATCGAGAAGTTCGACCTGGGCTCTTTGGTCGTGCTGGATTCCGAGCGGGATGGGGTCAAGACCTGGATCTCGACCGATGGCGCCACCTTTTCCATGAAGGACGAGTTCCTGGTGGCGACGGGCGGCTTTGGTATCGGGCTGGATTACATTGACGCGGATGAAACCCGGGCGCTGGTGAGAGCCGGCAAGGAAGGCCCCGCCACACGAATCCAGTCAAGGATTGATGGCAATGACAAGGTCACGGTCACGACCTATCAGTGTGATATCAAGAATCAGGGTTACGCGGACATCGTTGTCGGCGGCAAAGAAACCCGTACATTTATTTACAGCGAGGATTGCCAGAGTCTGAAAGACAGCTTTCAGAACTTGTATTGGGTGATCCCAGAACAAAAACATCGTATCGTCCAGACTGTACAATGGACAGGCGACTTCGTCGGCAACATTGCGACACAGGTGATGAAATGACACGAAGCAGCCAACAAGCGATACTGCTCCAGGAGGATTTGAATTGCGCTCCCTTGTTTTGACCCTAATTCTTCTCAGTGTCGCAAGCTGCGCCACCGTTTATCGCAGCCCGCGTGTCGTGCCAGGTGTCTCGGAGAACGCCAAGGTACGTGTGGTGCCGATCAACGGTGAAACGGTGATCCAGGCCAACCGCTCGCCCTATCAGCCCAAGGCCCTGCCTTCGGTCTTCAGCTTTACCGCAGGCGACGGCAGCAATGTGTCGCCGCGTGGTTTCCCGGCCCTGCCGGATGCGCCCTCGACACAGGAAGGGGAACGCGGACCGTTGCAATTGCTGGTCCCTCCCCCGGCCAACCCCGGCCCCTACACGATTGGCGTTGGCGATGTTGTTGTTCTGGCCACCCCGTCGAACCGCAGCACGGTCGAGGAACTGTCCGGCCTGCTGGCCGCGCAGAATTCGCGTCAGGGCTATACGGTGCAGGTAGACGGGTCGATCAATGTGCCTGATGTCGGGCGCGTGCGGTTGGTGGATATGACCGTTGAAGAGGCCGAGGACGTCCTGTTCCAGCGTTTGGTCGCGGCACAGATCGAGCCGGCCTTCAGTCTGGAAATCGCTGAGTTCAATTCGCGTCGCGTGTCGATTGGTGGCGCCGTGCGCAAGCCGGGCGTTGTTCCGATCACCCTGGTGCCCCTGTATCTGGACGAAGCTTTGGCGCAGGCGGGCTCGGTTTCTGTCGGTGATATCGACCTCAGCTCGGTTCGGATTTATCGCAATGGCAAACTGTATCAGATCCCGCTGGCCTCGCTTTATGCCAGCGCTGATTTGCAGCGCACGCGTCTGGTCAATGGGGATTCGATTTTTGTCGACTCTGAATATCAACTGGACCGGGCCGAGGCCTATTTCCAGCAGCAAATCTCTCTGAACCAAACCCGTTTGACGGCGCGCGAGCGGGCCCTGGCCGAGCTGACCACCGAGGTTAGCCTGCGCCGGGCCAACCTGAATGAGGCGCGGTCCAACTATAATGCACGCTCGGAATATGACGCGGTCGACCGGGATTATGTTTACGTCACCGGCGAGGTTGAAGCCCAAAGCCGCTATGTGCTGCCTTATGGGCGCAATGCGACCCTGGCCGATGCGATCTATGACGAGGGCAAAGGGATTGCCAAAGTCACTGGGGATGTGTCGCAGATCTATGTCTTGCGGGCCTCGAACAATCCGCAGGAATTTGGGGCTGTGACCGCCTGGCATCTGAATGCCCGCAATGCGGCGACGCTGACATCTGCCGCGCGGTTCCAGCTGCGTCCGGGCGATGTGATTTTCGTGGCGGAAAACCCGGTCACCCGTTGGGGTCGGACCATCGCACAGATCACGCCTTCTTTGATCACCACACCTGTGGCTGCCGCGCTGAATTGATCGCGCTGAGGTTGGATGAAATGCCCATACCCTGTGACCGCAATGCGTCATCGGGTATGGGTGGCGCCTATCTCTGAGGCGATGGGAGAGCGGTTTGACACGGGGACGCGCCCTGTCGGCACCCGCAAGCGCCCCCGACGCTTTTGGCATCGCGCCTGAGGGACAGGACCAGCGAAGTCCGGCCTGCGCGATACGAGCTGTGTGGTGGATTGACAGCATTTGGAAAGGACGGGGCACGCCCTGTCCTTTGATCACCCCAAAATCCTCTTGGAGCATAGTGCGAAATACGTGAGGCGCTGTTTGTCACTGAACGCGCTGAAATCTGCGATGTCAGGCGGCGTGAGATGAGTCAGGCGGATCGGATTGTGCCGTCCCTATACGTCATCGAAGGATTGAATGTTTGTCCAAGTGATTGGTTCGCCTTTTTTGATGTTTTTTGTGGCGATATTGTTTTGAGTGATTTTGGGGAGGTATTTTGGGTTCAGGCCGTATCCTGGTCTGATGGATCGGACGTTAT
>JAXMOA010000013.1:0-173543 GCA_034670145.1 Marinibacterium sp. | reverse complement strand
ACACGCCCGAGCCGGCGGCGTTGCTGGGTGTGGTTGCATAGCTGCCAACATCGGCGAATTGCGCCGTGCCCGCGCTGGTCAGCGTGACGGTATCAACAGTGTCGGTGCTCAGCAGGCCGGTGGCGGTGAATTCCGTGCCGGAGAAGCCAAAACTGTCGCCATAGGTGCGGCTGGCATCATTTGCGGTGATGGTGAGAGAGGCGGGATCGACTGCAAGCTGACCGTCGGAAAATGTTATCGCATAGTTCGACAAACCCGAGCCGGCGGCGTTGCTGGGTGTGGTTGCATAGCTGCCAGCATCTGCGAATTGCGCCGTGCCCGCGCTGGTCAGGGTGACGGTATCAACGGTGTCGGTGCTCAGCAGGCCAGTGGTGGTGAACTCGGTGCCAGAAAAGCCAAAACTGTCGCCATAGGTGCGACTGGCATCAGAGGCGGTGATGGTCAGTGCGGCGGGATCGACTGACAGCTGGCCGTCGGCATATGTGATCGAATAATTGGAGAGGCCCGTGCCCGAGGCGCTGCTGGGTGTAGTCGAATAGCTGCCAACATTGGCGAATTGCGCTGTGCCCGTGCTGGCGAGTGAGACGGTGTCGACGGAGTCCGCGTTGACCAGCCCGGTTGTGGTGAACTCGGTACCGGAAAAGCCAAAGCTGTCGCCATAGGTGCGGCTGGTGTTGGTGGCTGTTACGGTCAAAGGCGCGGGGGTTATTGTCGCGGTGGCAGTCAAGGACACCACGTCATAGTTCTGTGCTGCCGTGCTGCTCAGACTGGTGGTGGTGAGGCCAAAATTGGTGGTGCCGACATTCGTGTCACTGAAAGTGAGCGTGGACAGCAAACCCGAGGTGTCCAGCGTGTCGCCCAGGGCGCCAAACGCATAGACCGACGAACCACCCCGAATGGTCCCTGTCGTCGAGGCGGTGCTGGTTTGCCCGTATTGGACGGAGAAATCATCAGGCAGGGCAAAGACAACCGGGCTGGTGGTGTAAATGCGGGGATAAAACCCTGCGGCCCCAGGGGCCCAGGCGTTCACAAAATCCCATCCAGATGTTTGGAAGAATGTGGCGGTATCCTGGAACTCGGCAGTGGTCAGCGCTGTGCCTCCGGCGCTGGTTGTCAGGCCGGATGTGTCACTGTCCCAATGGGAGGTTGTCACGGTTCCTGTGTTTGCACCGGACAGCCCGCCAATGGACGATGTGGCCCCTGTTACACCAACCGTGCCGGTCGAGAATGAGCTGGTGATCGTGCCTGGCATTTCGTTGGCACCAGTGAGACCGCCAGCCTCGGCATCGCCCCCGGGTCCGGATGTCAGAGAGACGTTGCCGGTGGCGTAAGAGTTGAGGATCTCGCCGAAATTTGTACCAGCCAGACCGCCCAGGTCCAGTGTGCTGACCGCCACTTGATCTGTGAAAGTGACGTCGCCGGTGGCATGCGAACGCTCGATCCGTCCGTAGTTTGAACCAACCAGGCCGCCTGTCCCTGAAAAAATTGATATATCATTGTTTGGAGAGGTGACCGAGACTGTCGCGGTCGAATAACTGTCGATTATGGTGCCATCTGTACCGCCGCTGTTGCCATTGCTGCCGACCATGCCTCCCACATCCACCTGGCCGTCGCCGTTGATCGTTCCGGAAACCGATACGTTTCTGATCGTTCCCAGGTTTTCACCGGCCAGGATGCCCCCCCCGGATGCATTGACCACCGCGTTGGTCAACCGCAGGTCCGTTACAGTCGCAGTGCTGGTCAGGTTGGTGAACATGCCTTGCAGGCTCAGGCCAAAGGGCAGGTTGATGAACAGATTGTTGATTGTAAACCGCCCGCCGTCCAAAACGCCGGAAAATGACCGGATCGGGCGAAAGCCAAAGGGGTCGCCTTCACCGGTATCGCCCCATTGGGACGTGCCAGATGCATCTATGTCCGAAGTCAGCACGTAGTTTTGCGTTTCCAGGCCGGAGGAGGCTATACCCTGCAAGCCGTAGACATCGTTGATTTGATAGGGATTGGCGACGCTGCCATCACCATCGAGCGCGCGCAAGAAACGGAACGAGTCCCTGTTCAAATCAAAGCTGGTCACGTTGAGCGTGGTCAGCGCCCCCAATTGCTCCCATACTCCAAAGTTCAAAACCAGGCCGGCGACTGTAATGGTTTGCGTCGGGTTTACGGTAACTTGCCCAATGCCATCTGTTGCGCCTTGGGCTTCAATAAGAAGTTGGCCGTTTGGGGCGTTGATCGTGGCATTGATCGTGATTGCATTCACGGCCTGCAAATACAATTCTGTAGCGGCGTTCCAACTGATCGTGATTGGATTGTCCGGGTCTGTGCCCAGAATGACGTTGCCTTCTTCACCACTATCCGCCGTGGTGGTTGTTGTGACGCCGCTCAGTTCAAGCTGCGCTTGCAGGGCCGTGACGGATATCGTTCCCGGAACTGTGTAGTCTTCCGGGTCCATCAGGACGGTGCCGAATTCGCCGTTGGGTGCGCGCATGTCAGCCAGGCCGCGATAGTACAGAACGTCCCGTCCAGAGACTTCTGCAAAACCGCCATCGCCGGATTCGTCCCCACCACGGGCAGAGATCTGACCGTCAAATTCCGTCAGTTCGTCAGCCCATAGAACAATACGGCCGCCGTCGCCTCGGGTGCCTCCGTCTGCGGTGATCAGGGTGTCTTCATCCACAAAGGTCTGCAGCGCCCTTGGCAGGTCGCCCTGGCCTTCAAAGTCACCACCAATGCGGATGAGGCCGCCGTCTCCGTCCTCTGCGCCATCGGCCGAGATTTCGGCGCCGGCCAGATGGATTTCGCGTCCGACAATGGTGATTTCACCACCATTTTCCCGCGAAGAGGCGTCTGATCTGGCCACGGGGCGGGGGGAACTGTCAACCAGGGTCACACGCGCTGAGGCATTCACGCGGCCAGAGACACGCACCGCGCCGCCGCTGCCGCCAAGGAAGATATTGCCGGACCGGCCACTGACCGAGCGGGCCTCGACCACACCAGACATATTCACCACATTCCGGGCTGCATTCCGCGCCGAGGCGGCCACCATTTCAACGCGCCCGCCATTGGCCAGGATGGTGCCTGAGTTTTCGACCAGCGCATCCATCGCCTCGTCGTCGCTGTCGACCGGAACGCCAATCTGGAGAAAACGGTCGCCAGAGAGATCGAGCGTGATCTGGCCACCAGCCCCCAATCCGACACGGCCCAGGGGCACGCTGATAATACCGCCATTGCGCACCTGGCCACCGATCAGGGCGACGTAGCCACCCGGTACGGTTTGGATGCGGCCCTGGTTTTCGACCCCTGCCGGACGGGCCGCGCCTTGGTATCGATAGCGGCCGCTGCTGAAATCATCATCGGAAATGTCCAGGGTTGAAGCGACAAAACCTCCAGTGCTGATTTGTCCGTTGGTGCCTATGAATATCCCGTTAGGGTTGACAATGTGGACCTGTCCATTCGCATTGATTTGGCCATGAATTGCGCTGGTCGTGCTACCTGTGACACGGTTCAGGATCGCGCTTTGAGAGCCGGGCTGCACAAAGTCGACCTGCGCACCTTCTCCGACGGAAAATGAATCCCAGTTCACCACTGCGGTGTTGGTCGTCTGGGTAACGGTCATCGTTTGAGTGGAGGGGGTCGCGATACTGACGGAACCGGACGCGACCGAGGCGCCTGTCGGCAATTCATTGGCCCATCCGAACCCCGCGCAAAGAGCCAGCACCGAGGCCGAAGAGGCCAGACCTCGACGCTTCATGGCATTTCCGCGTCGGGTGAGAGTTTGACAGGGCGGCTAGAACCTCCGGCTGGCCACGATGTTAAACCGGCTGCCAGCCGGGATATTGTCATCGCGGCTGCCCCAGCCCAATTCCAACCGGACCGACCCAGAACCGAAAGGAGAATTGTCATTGGTGAACAGGTCATGCCCAATCCCAAACGCGCTAGCCTTCGTTGTGCCTTGCTCCACAATAGTGGGGTTTTCCAGACCCACAACACCATATGTTGCAAAAAGGTAGGGGCTCAACACGATTGGGAAGCCTTTTAATGCAACGGGGCTGGACCGCGATACCTCTGCTCGGGCGACAAAGCCGGAATCGCCTTTGATCGCGCCAGAATCAAAGCTGGACAGTTGTTGGCCGCCGATTGCGTTGAATTGTTCTGATGACGGCAGAGCATCGCCAAAGCCGCTTTGCATCTTGGCGTTGACGGAAATGTTGAACCCGTTGTTCAGAGGCTTTTGGTATCCCACGCCCAATACCAGTTTTGAAAAAACGGCATCGGCACCTTGGCGGGACATGGGTGTTGCGCCGCTGTTTGCGCGCTGCGCGCCAAAGGCGTCAACGCCTTGGGAAAAAATCATGTCGGCAGATAGTGCCGTGGCATTCTCAAAATTTCGATTGGCGGCCAACGTGGCGCGGAAAACGCTGAGTTCATCGTTGTAGATCGGAGTTTCCTGGCCGTTAATCAACAGATTTTGTTGGTCAGACTGCCGATCCAGGATGAACTGTGAGGACAAGTTAAAGTTGCGTGACCTGATCCACGGATAGTAGAGACGCAGGCTGAGGCGGTCAAAGGCGCTATTGGTCGGAACCAGTTGGTCTGTTGGTGTTGTTCGACTGGATGTCGCCTCTACGTTGAAGGTCAGGCCGGTTTGCCCAATCGGAAAGACGCTGCCGGCCGCAAGAATGCGGTTTTGTGGATTGGTCCCCAGGAAATTGCGTGGGCTTCCGCCGACCCGGCCATAAAATGTTTCGCCCATACCGAGCGCGCCATTCAGTTCCAGGCCGCCATTCAGGGCCACTGTGCCGAGATCTCCGGAAATCGAGTTGTCAAATCCGTAGGATCCGGTCACGCGCTGATATTCGCCGTCCAGCACCATTACGACGCCGCCCGGCAAGCCACCTCGGTTCAGGGTGGAGCCGAGGGCGACGCCATATGTGTCGCCTGCCAGTAACAACGCCCGTTCCAGATCGCGGCGTTTGAGTTTGCGTTTGTTGATCAAGCCATCGGTCATGACGATAATCCGGTTCCGAACAGGGCCGGGAACGCGGGTGGCGTCAATCGACTCGATGAACCCGTCTACGACCACGACGCGCAATGATCCGCCGTCAACAACCTGTTGTTGAGGAAGGACAACACGGGACAGAACGTACCCGGAATTTGCGTATGCCACTTCAAGTGCACCGGTTGCGCGGAACAGGTCAGACACTGCAATCCGTTTGCCGATCAGCTGATCACGAAATGCCTGGTTCGCTTCGGCCATTTCGGGCAGAGCGCCTTCGATTTTGACATTGCCGATCAGGATGAACAGGCTTTCAGAGCCCGGCGGGGGCGCAACCCCGGGGTCACGCGCGATGCTGACGGCCGGCACGGGACGCTGGTTGGCTGGTTCAAAACTGCTAGGCAAATTGTCGGTGGCGCTGTTTTGGGCCGCAGCATTGGATGCTGCCAGAAGCAGAGCCAACAGGGAAAATGCCTTTGGGATTTCGGCCACAATGGGGCGACCGGCCCGCATTTTGCGGGCAGATATAAGTCTCTTCAACGCCTGTATCCTGCCATTTTTTTCTTTAGGATGCATGTTTTCTGTTGAAAAGCTGTAACTTTCGTCGAAGTGTCTTTTGGTTTTTGTAAATTGTTGTATCTGCGCAAATACAATCCGAGCGCGCGGTAAGTCGATTTCTTTGTCCAGGATCAGCCTTCCAAACGGGGTCTCCGTCTGTGTGGATGGCCTCTGCCTCCTTTTGGGTAGGAGGTTGTCGTTTCCGCTCGACCAAAGGATCGTTGCCCGATCCTGCGCGGGTGCAAATTTTGTGTTTCGTTATTTGCGGCGTGCAGATCGGGTGCCAAATGCGACTGTTAGCTAGGGCATGAACGCATCATGCATCACCAGCATCTGACGCACGGCCGCGCCGCTGGCCAATCTGTCGAACCCGGCGTTCAGCCCGTCCAGTCCGATTTCGCCAGAGCGCAAACGGTCAACCGGTAGTTTGCCCTGTTGATACAGCGAGATATAGCGCGGTATGTCGCGGGAAAACACGCAGCCGCCCATCATGGATCCCAGGATCGAGCGCTCATGAAGGACCATGTCCATTTGCGGCAATTCAAACCGGTGGGTTTGCGGTGACAAGCTTGCCGAGACCAGCACGCCGCCCCGGCGCAGGATGGAATAGGCGGTCTTCATCGCGGCGACGACGCCGGCGACTTCGATAACGTATTCGACGCCGCCTTTTGTGGCCTCGATTACCTGCTCGGCCAGATCGGGATCGCCTGCATTGAACGTATCGGTGGCACCCAATTGGCGAGCCAGGCCCAGTTTGGCCGGATCAAGATCGATGGCGATGATCCGGCCTGCGCCAGCCACCTGGGCGCCCAGCAGAGCAGACAGCCCAACACCGCCCAGACCGACCACCGCAACGCTGGCACCGGCAGGTAGTTTGGCGGTGTTGATGACCGCTCCGACACCGGTGGCGACGGCACAGCCAAACAGGGCGGCATCTACCATGGGCACCTCTGGATCGATCACGACAACCGAGCTTTCGGCAGCAACCATGTATTCCGCATAGCAGCTGACCCCGTTGGTGTGGTTGATTGGGTCACCATTCAGGGTGATCCGATGTGCGCCGGTCAACAGGGCCCCGGTTTGGCGTTTGTCCCAGGCTGTGAGGCAAATATTGGGCCTACCTGCCGCACAATACTCACAACTGCCGCATGCGGGAACAAAGCTCATGACGACATGATCGCCGGGTTTGACCTTGGTGACTTCGGGGCCGGTTTCCAAGACAACGCCCGCGCCTTCGTGTCCGGGAACCATTGGCATGCCTTTGGGGATCAACCCCTGGATCATCGAAAGATCCGAATGACACAGGCCCGCAGCACCGGTCTGGATCAACAACTCTCCTGGTCCCGGTGGGGCCAGATCCACCTCTTCGATTTGGATGGGTTGCGATTGCGCAAACGGAGCGGGGGCGCCCTGTTCAAACAGGATTGCGGCTTTCATTTTCATGTCTGTCTCCTCTTGAGTGGCAAACTAACCTGCGTTGGCTGGGGACGAAAGCCATGTGTTTCTAATATGTTGCAAAGGTCATCCTCTCGCTGTTTGCGCCAGGGCAATCGAGGTGCCCCATTCGAGACACGCCTTTGTCAGGCCAGGCGGCAAGGGGGCGTCTGTGACAATCATCTCCAGATCGGCCAAAGAGCCAATACGGGCCGGGGCGTTGCGTGCAAATTTGGTCTGATCGGCAACCAGAAAGGTGCGCCGGGTCTGATGCAAAATGGCCTGGCTGACAGAGACTTCCTGGATGTCGAAGTCCAACAGATCACCGTCCTGATCCAGTGCAGAACAGCCGATCACGGCAAGGTCAAATTTGAATTGGCGGATCGTGTTGGTTGCCAGGCTTCCAATCAAACCGCCATCTGTGCGCCGCAGATGGCCGCCGGTCACGATGACTTCGCAGTCCGGATTGGTTGCCAGAATATTGGCGACATTCATGTTGTTGGTCACAACCATCAGATCGCGGTGGTGGATCAGGGCACGTGCAACAGCCTCGGTCGAGGTGCCGATGTTCAAAAACAGCGATACGCCATTCGGGATCTGGGCTGCGCAGGTATGAGCGATGGCGGCCTTGGCGTCCGCGTTGAGCGCGCGGCGGTCTTCGTATCCGATGTTTGTCGTACCCGATACCAGTACTGCGCCGCCATGCACGCGTTCCAGGCGACCCGCCTGAGACAGGTCAGACAGGTCGCGTCGGATGGTTTGCAAGGTCACGCCAAAATGTGCCGCCAACCCTTCGACAGTGACCTTGCCCTGACGGCGCGCGATGTCGAGTATTTCGGGATGTCGAAAGGATTGTGACATGCCGCTCAGTTCCTTTGGGCAGGTGGACGTGTCTGGGGATAAAGCCGGGCTTTGGGGCAATTGTAAAATGCCAATCCAGAAACGAACGAAAACGAACATAAAATTGTTGCGGAAATGCGTGCGATCTGGGATGCCTTCGCCATCTGTCAAAGAAAGGCGAATCGCGTGACCAAGGTGATCGACCCTCCTGTTTCTGATCTGTTCATCATCGGCGGCGGCATAAACGGTTGCGGTATTGCGCGTGATGCGGCGGGCCGTGGGCTGAGTGTTACGCTGGCTGAGATGAATGATCTTGCCTCTGCCACGTCTTCTGCCTCGACCAAATTGTTTCATGGCGGTCTGCGGTATCTGGAGTACTTCGAATTCCGCCTCGTGCGCGAGGCATTGATCGAGCGCGAAACGCTGTTGAGGGCGATGCCGCATATCAGTTGGCCGATGCGTTTTGTGCTTCCTTACCATAAAGATATGCGGTTTGAGTCCGAGACGCCGACGTCGCGATTGCTGCGGGTTGTGATGCCTTGGATGAAGGGGCGGCGACCGGCCTGGCTGATCCGGTTTGGTTTGTTCCTCTATGACACTCTGGGCGGACGCCAGATCTTGCCGGGTACGAAAGCGCGCGATCTGACGAAGGGCCCAGAGGGCGCGCCGTTGCAGGCGCGGTTTGAGCGGGCCTACGAATATTCGGACTGCTGGGTAGAAGACTCGCGTCTGGTCGTTCTGAACGCGCGCGATGCCGAGGCCCGAGGCGCACGGATTTTACCACGGACCGAGGTTGTAAGCGCCAAACGTGACGGCGATCATTGGCGCGTTGAAACGCGCGATAACGAAAATGGCGATATCCAAACGCATTTGGCCCGAATGCTGGTCAATGCGGCAGGACCCTGGGTGGGGGAGGTGTTGCAGACCAAGGTTGGCCTGAACACGTCAGATGGTGTGCGATTGGTGCGGGGCAGTCATATTGTGACGCGGCGACTGTATGATCATGACAAGTGCTACTTCTTTCAAGGCACAGATGGGCGGATCATCTTTGCAATCCCTTACGAGGGAGATTTCACATTGATTGGAACAACCGATGCGGACCATACGGATCCCTCTGAAAAGCCATCGTGCAGCGCGGATGAACAGCAGTATTTGATCGAATTTGCCAACCAGTACTTCCAACAAAAACTAACCGCAGAGGATGTGGTCTGGACCTATTCGGGCGTGCGCCCTCTGTATGATGATGGCGCCAACAGCGCCACGGCCGCAACACGGGATTACACGCTGAAGGTCGACGCGGCCGGGGCGCCTGTTTTGAACATCTTTGGCGGTAAGATCACGACCTATCGACGACTGGCAGAAAGCGCTCTGGAGCAGATTGGGGCGCATCTGAGCGTTGCGTCCGGGCCGTGGACAGCAGGCGTGGCATTGCCGGGCGGGGATTTTCCGGTGAATGGGTTTGACGATTTGGTCGCCGGGCTGGGCGTGGCCTATCCGTTCCTGGAGGTGGATCACTTGCGCCGATTGGTGCGGGCCTATGGGACAGAGGTGCGCGTGCTGTTGGGTTCCGCCCAGAAGGTAGAGGATCTGGGCCATTTCTTCGGCGCGTCTTTGTACGAATCCGAAGTGCGGTGGCTTATGCGCCATGAATATGCCCGAACCGCCGAAGATGTCGTCTGGCGGCGGAGCAAGTTGGGTTTGAGGCTGGGCGCACCCGAGGTTGCTGCATTGGACACCTGGATGGTCAACGAACTGGATCGTGGCGATCCTTCTGTTGTCTGACGGCGGTTCATTCCTGAGCCTTGGGATCGGATGCAGGTTTCAAAAATGGCCCTGTCAGGCTAGGGCTAAGCAATAAAGATTAGACCGCTTTTTGGAGGAGGCGTCCACAATGCATGTTCTGGCGATTGATCAGGGAACAACATCAACAAGAGCGATGGTGTTTGACAGTGCCATGCGCAGTGTCACCTCGGCACAAGAGGAGTTTGCCCAACATTTTCCAGCCAGTGGCTGGGTGGAGCATGATCCGAATGATCTTTGGAAAAGCACGGTGGCGACCTGTCGCGCCGCGATTGCTCAGGCGTCGATTGGGGCAGAGCAGATTGCAGCGATTGGGATAACAAACCAGCGTGAAACAACGCTGGTCTGGGATCGTAAATCAGGGCAGCCGGTGCACAACGCGATTGTGTGGCAGGATCGGCGGACTGCTGCGTTATGCGAAACACTGCGTAACGAAGGGTTGGAAGAGACCATAACGGCACGCACCGGATTGCTGTTGGATCCATATTTCTCGGCCACCAAGCTGGCTTGGGTGCTCGAGAATGTGGAGGGTGCGCGTGCGCGGGCTGACTCGGGCGAATTGGTTTTTGGGACAGTGGACAGCTGGCTGATCTGGAACCTGACAGGCGGGCAAGAGCATGTGACCGATGCCACAAATGCCGCGCGTACGATGTTGTATGACATCCACAAAGGACGTTGGTCGCAGACCATTTGCGACCGGCTTGGCATTCCGATGTCCATGTTGCCCGAGGTTCGTGATTGCGCCGCTGATTTTGGGGAAACGCAGGCTGACTTGTTTGGACGTCCGATCCCGATTTTGGGTGTCGCGGGTGATCAGCAGGCAGCGACTGTCGGGCAGGCCTGTTTCAAGCCCGGAATGCTGAAATCGACTTACGGGACGGGCTGTTTTGCCCTTCTCAACACGGGCCAGACACCGGTTGCATCGCAAAACCGGTTGCTGACGACAATCGCATATCAGTTGAATGGGCAGCCGACCTATGCTCTGGAAGGGTCGATTTTTGTGGCCGGTGCCGTTGTGCAATGGTTGCGCGATGGATTGGGCCTGCTGCAACACGCGCCAGAGTCACAACCCCTGGCTGAGCAGGCCGATCCGGATCAGCCGGTGATTTTGGTTCCGGCTTTCACCGGTTTGGGCGCGCCATATTGGAATGCCGATTGCCGCGGTGCGGTTTTTGGTCTGTCCCGGAACACCGGGCCTGCTGAATTCGCGCGTGCCGCATTGGAAAGTGTGGGGTATCAGACCCGGGACTTGCTGGAGGCGATGCACGCCGATTGGCCCGGTAGTCAGGAAACAGCCCTGCGCGTTGATGGGGGGATGAGCGCCTCGGACTATGCGATGCAGTTTCTGTCAGACATCATTGACGCGCCGGTGGATCGTCCGGAGGTTCTGGAAACCACCGCCTTGGGCGCAGCCTGGTTGGCTGGGTTTCAGGCGGGGTTGTATCCAGATCAGGACGGCTTTTCGCAAACCTGGGCTTTGGAACGCAGCTTTGCGCCAAAAATGGAACAGGCGACCCGCAACCAGAAGTACCAGGCCTGGAAACGGGCCGTGGCCGCCACGATCAGTTATTGACCGTAGCGGTTTCCACTAGGGTTTTGCGGCCAGTGCGGCCTCTCGCATTTCAGACAGGGTGACACGGGGGGTCAGAGCCTCGGCAGAGACATTCAGATCCAGCACAGCGCCGGTTGGCGATGCCATGGCGCGGTCAAAAGCCTCGGCAAAGTCAGATGTGGTTTCGACCCGTTCGCCGTGAAAACCATAAGATTGCGCAAGCGCTGCAAAATCTGGACTAATCATGTCGGTACCGGAAACCCGTGTTGGGTAGTGCCGCTCCTGATGCGCGCGGATGGTGCCATAGATGCCATTGTTGACGATCAGCACGATTGGTTGCGCACCAGCCTGGGCGGCGGTCGCCAACTCTTGGCAGTTCATCTGAAAATCACCGTCGCCGGCAAAGCATACAACGGTGCGCTCAGGATACGCCACTTTGGCTGCAATGGCGGCCGGGAGCCCATAGCCCATGGCGCCGGATTGCGGTGCCAGCAGTCTGGCCTGAGGTCCGAATTTGTAAAACTTGTTTGGCCAGACGGTGAAATTGCCCGCGCCATTGGTCAAGATTGCATCCTTTGGCAGGCGATCGCGCAGCCAGGCAGTGACAGCCACCATATCCACGGGCGAAGGCTGTACCGGGGCGTCAAACCCGGCCTCCCATTCGGCGCGCCCCTGCGCGCGCCAGTCTGACCAATCGCCTGCGACCGGCGTAAGTGCGCTACAAAAGGCATTCGGCCCGGCCTGGATGCCCAGGCTGGGAACATAGATCTTACCCAGTTCGCTGTCTGAGCTGTGGACATGGATCAGTGATTGTTTAGGGATCGGAACGTCCAGCAGTGTGTAAGCGTCTGTCGTCATTTCGCCAAAGCGGATGTTGAGCGCCAGGATCGAGTCCGCCTGAGAAATCATGCGTTTGACGCCTGCGGGCATGCCAACACCGGCCTCGCCGCAGTAAACTGGCGAGAAGTTGTCAAACTGATCCTGATATCGGAATGCCGCGATCACAGGAATGTCCGACGCCTCGGCAAAGCGTTGCAGGGCCTGGGTGCCGTCATCGGACCAGTTGCATCCGCCGGTTATGATCAGCGGTCGCTTGGATCTGGCGAGCATGTCGAGTGCCCGGGCCAGAGCCGATGGGGCAGGAGCCGGTTCAGCAATGTCGATTGGCGCGGTGAGTGGGGCGATGTCGGTTGTCTGTGTCAGCATGTCTTCGGGCAATGCGATGACAACCGGGCCAGGGCGGCCCGACGTCGCAACGCTCCAGGCGCGGGCCAGAATCTCGGGTATCCGTTCTATCCGGTCAATTTCGACGGCCCATTTTGCCATGGTGCCGAATACGGCGCGGTAATCCATTTCCTGGAACGCTTCTCGGCCGACCATGTCGGTGCCGACCTGGCCGACAAATAGCAGCATTGGGGCGCTGTCCTGACGGGCCGTATGCACACCGATCGAGGCGTTGGTGGCACCAGGTCCGCGCGTGACCATGCAAATGCCCGGACTGCCCATGAGCTTGCCCCAGGCTGCGGCCATGAAAGCCGCGCCGCCCTCATTGCGGCAGAGGACATAATCCAGCTGATCGGGTGTATCGTGCAGCGCGTCCAGCACGGCCAGGTAACTTTCACCCGGTACGCCAAATGCCTTGCGCGCGCCCAGAGCCACAAGACTTTCAATCAATACCTGTCCGCCATGTCGCATAGTCTGTCTGCCTCTTCCTATGATGCCTCGACCTCTTTGCACTGATTTTACCGGAATGTCCTGATTGATTCCCAGGAATGCCGGCACATGGCCTGCGTCCGATAGCCTCAAACGATCACCCGTCTTCAAGGTGTTTCTGGTTCCAGAAGGGCGGTGACATGTCTGGTCAGTCCGGAAAGTTACCGCTACCATCCGGGTATCTGGCATGACGCAAAAGTGGACGCGAGCCGATTCAACTGCATTTAGGGGGAAGTGATGTTTCTGGGGATTGATCTGGGCACGTCAGGAGTAAAATGTCTGGTTCTGGATGATACGCAGGCGGTCGTGGCCGAGGCGACAGCAGATGTCGCGGATTTACCAGTGGCGCCGCCCTGCTCTGAACAGGACCCGGTTCAGTGGATTGCGGCGATCGAGGCCGCGTTGGGCGAGATAAAGGCAAAACAACCAGATCTGTTCGGCGCTGTGCGGGGCATTGGCCTGTCCGGGCATATGCATGGCGCCGTCCTGCTGGACAAGGCAGATCAGGTATTGCGCCCCTGTATCATGTGGAATGACGGGCGATCCGGTGTGGAATGCGAAGAGCTGTCGCAAGCGGCAGATTTCGCAGGCATCGGAGGCAACCTGGTGATGGCTGGGTTCACGGCGCCCAAGCTGCGTTGGGTCGAAAAACATGAACCCGAAGTGTTTTCAAAAGTGGCCAAAGTGTTGTTGCCCAAAGACTATGTTCGCCTGTGGCTAACGGGTGGTCACATGGCAGAGATGTCAGATGCAGCGGGGACATTGTGGTTGGATGTCGCTGGACGGCGTTGGTCTGATGCCTTGCTTGAGGCGACACATTTGACCTCTGCTCAGATGCCGGGGCTGTGCGAAGGGACAGAGGCTTCGGGTGAAGTCCGTGCGAACCTATGTGCTGAATGGGGCTTTCGCCCGGGCACAGTTGTGGCTGGTGGGGCCGGGGACAATGCGGCGGCAGCCTGTGGCATGGGCATCGTCGAAGATGGTGCGTTTTTCAGTTTGGGCACGTCGGGGGTTGTCTTTGCCCCGACCAAGCAATTCATGCCTTGCGCCCAAAAGGCAGTGCACGCTTTTTGCCATGCGGTGCCAGAGACATGGCATCAGATGGGCGTCATCCTGGCAGCGGCCAGTTGTCTGGAGTGGCTCTCAAAAATTTTGGGCCAAGATGTTGAGCAGATGTTGCGCCAATTGCCAGAGGTGGTCCAAGAGCCCTCGGGTTTGCAATTCTTGCCCTATCTGACGGGAGTGCGCACGCCGCATAACGATCCGACTGCACTGGCTTCGTTTCATGGTCTGTCGGCACGCCATGGCCCACAAGAGATGGTGCAGGCCGTTTTGGAGGGGGTCGCATTTGCACTGCGCGACTGCGTGGACGCGCTGGCCGAGGGGGGACACACCGTAACCCAAGCCTACGCGGTGGGCGGTGGTTCACGGTCTGACACGTGGTTGCAGATGATTGCAGACATCTGCAACGCAGAGCTGTTGTTGCCAGAACGAGGGGAATATGGCGCCGCCTTTGGCGCGGCGCGTTTGGGGATGGCGGCCGTGGGTGGATATGATCCTGCCTTGTTTGCAAAACCCGGCGTGACAAAAGTGTTTGAACCGGACCAGAGCCGCAATCAGGCCTATGGCGTCGCCCACCAAAACTGGCGGGCGCTCTATTCGGGTTGAGTGGGCTTAGCCGAAACAGGTCAGCTCGCGCGGGAATTGCGTCAGGCTTTCTGCACCTGTTTCGGTGATCAGCATATCATCTTCGATCCGCACGCCGATCTGACCCGGGTTGTACAGCCCGGGTTCGATTGTGATGACCATGCCGGGTTCAAGCTGCCTCGTGTTTCCCAGCATGATCTGTGGCGCCTCATGCACGTCCAGGCCCAGACCATGCCCTGTTTTGTGGACGATCATCTGATCATATGGAGAGGCGGCCAGCACTGCGGTCGTTTCCCTGTCAAGCGTGTCACAGGTGACACCGGGACCAGCGATGGCCCGGCCTTTGGCGTTGGCGGCCAAAACCGTTTCATAAATTGGGCGATAGGCATCTGGCACATGGTCGCAAAAAAACGTCCGGGTGATGTCAGCTGCCATGCCGCCATAAGTGGCGCCAAAATCAATCAACAGCGGTTCGCCTGCGGCGATCGGGCGGTCTCCTGGGCTGCCATGCGGATCGGCGGCATTCGGGCCGGACAGGACTAGCGGCTCAAAAGCAAAGGATGGTGCCCCATGGGACAGCATGGCTTGTTTCAGCCGTGCGGCCAGCTGCGCCTCTGTTTCGCCGGCGCGGGCTGTTTTGATCAAATCGGACAGGCCGGCTTCGCTGATGCGGATGGCTTCGCGCAGGTTGGCAATTTGCTCTGCGTCTTTGCGAATGCGCAGGTCTATCAGGGCCGCGTCGGCGTTGCGCACTGCACCGTTGGACTGGCCGTGGCGGATCGCTTGGGTCAGGGCCTCGGCCTCGAACATCCGCATGCGCGCGCCTTCGACCCCGATAGGGCCAGTCGCCGTCGCGCCCCAATCGGCGAATGCCTGATCAAAACCATCGCTGTCCTGCCAGAAATACGTCACCGCATCGGGGCAGGTTGCGCGCCATTTGGAACGCTCAAGTTCGGGCATGATCGCTGATACAGAATCGTCCGCCCCCAGGATCAAAAGCGTGGGGCGTTCCATCAGGTGAAAATCCAGACCGGTGAGATAGAAAAAGTTGGGACCAGGAACAAAAACGATCGCTTCTAGCCCGGCTTTGCGGGCAAGAGAGGCGACCAGAGCGCGCCGTTCCATGAAATCAGCCATTGGGCAGGTCCTTTGGGTTATGTCTGTGATTTGGGGTGTTGTGATGCTGGCAGGCGTCCATGTCAATCTGACAGCATGGCTGCACTCTTAAACCGGTGGACGGGGGCGTCTGATGATCGGGAAGCGCGGCTGCTGTAATTCGACGACCTCTGATCTTGCTTGGGCTCCATGAGCCAACGAGCGGAAAGATACTGATGACGAACCGTCCTTGATCCGGGCAGCGGTTTTGAACCCGCTAGTAGATCGGCGCGCCAAACTGCGGTTAAGCTATGTCTTTGACAGCTACGATCTGCATGTTGTGCCGCGACGGTGCGCTATAGGCGGACGAGGGACGGTGGAACAGGGAACGGTTCCAGACGGAGTAAGTGGTCACAAACACAAATTTGCACAGACGCTTCTGTTTGCGGCCCTCAAGCTGCCGCTGCGTCGACGAACAGAACAAAAAATTTCGGAGAACACCTGTGTTGAAATCTCTGCCTCTTACCTTTCCCGTTTTGCGCAAGGCCCATGCCGATGACCTGTCTGTCGTTGATGTTATTGAAGAAGTTTTCGCGCGGATTGCAAAGATCAGCGATCCAGCCATCTTCCTGCATTTGCGCGATGCAGCGGCTCTGCAAGAAGAGGCGCGCGCGTTGGGTGAGTTTGACCCGGGCAGGCCGCTATGGGGCATCCCATTCGCGGTCAAGGACAACATTGATGCAGCAGGGCTTCCAACCACGGCCGCTTGTCCGGCCCATGCTTACACGCCACAAGAGGACGCATTTGTGGTGGCGCAATTGCGCGCAGCGGGTGCCTTGCTGGTCGGCAAAACCAACCTGGATCAGTTCGCCACTGGGTTGGTTGGTGTGCGATCACCTTATGGCGTGCCGCGCAACGCGGTGGATCCCGAGATTGTTCCAGGTGGATCGTCCAGCGGCTCGGGCGTCGCTGTTGGACATGGGCTGGTCAGTTTTTCATTGGGCACCAATACGGCTGGGTCGGGACGGGTGCCGGCGGCGCTCAGCAATATTGTCGGGTTGAAGCCACTTTGGGTGCTTTGTCGGCCAGCGGGGTCGTTCCGGCCTGTCGGACCCTGGACACTATTTCAATTTTTGCGCTGACGGTGGATGATGCCTATGCCGCATTCGAGGTGGCGCGCGGGTTTGATGCGGCGGATGCCTATTCCAAACACGTCCCCGCCAAGGCGCTCTCGGCCGCATCCGAGGCATTGTGCATTGGTGTACCCGATGCAGCCAGCATCAAGTTTTTTGGTGACACCTGCCAGCAAGACGCGTTGGAGCGCGATGTTGCCCGGCTGGAGGTTCAGGGGGCCAAGATCCAACCTGTGGATTTTACATCGTTCTATGACATCGCCAGTATACCGGTTTTATGCTCTTGCGGGTGGTCCCCCCAAGCGCCCCGGCCTGATTCATGACTCTCAGAATGGGGCCTCTGTTGCGGTTGAAATCTGGTCCTTGCCGCTGGCAGAGTTGGACGGTTTCCTACAAGCCATTCCGGCGCCTTTGGGTATCGGGTCTGTCGAATTGAGCGATGGCACGACGGTCAAGGGCTTCGTTTGCGAGGCCTATGGTGTCGAGGATGGCCAAGATATTACTCATCTGGCGGATTGGCGTCAGGACCTGTCGCGGCTTGAACAACAGGATGACTGGTCCTGATGCGCGCGCGCGTCCTTCGCTTGCTCTAGGTCGGGTTTCGGGCCTGTGGGCAGAGTTTGGTCGATCAGCGCAGAAATCGCAGCAACACATTTGGGCGGGCCTGACGTCGGCCCGCCCGGTCTTGTTAGGACCGGCCTTCCATAGCGTCAGCCTGTTGACGCAAGAAATCTCTTAGATCTGTCTGTTCCTTGCGTGCGCTGGATACGTAAACAAAGCTCATGTTCGTGCGTTCGGTTATCATATCCCCGGGAAAGGGCAGATAGCTCAACTCGCGCGAGCCAAAGGAAGGTGAGGCTGTTCCCACTTGCCAGTCAGTCTGCAACGCAACATCCACCAGCTTGAGGGATGGACCGCCATCCGGGCAGGGCTTCTCCAGCGGCACGCCAGCGATGCGCAGGTAAGCGGCCTTGTCCTTGGCCTCTTGAAACCCGTCAATAAATTGCGCGGTCAGGACCTGTAGGTCTGCTGCCTCATCTTCGGGTTTGAGATGCGAATGCAAGTGGTCATGGTGATGGTTGTGGCCGACAAAGCCACCGACGATGTCATGGGGCATGGGTCAGGCTCCTTTGGCGCGTGTCGACCAGCGCGGGCCATCACGGTCAGGGTCATAATCGCCCATGGGAATGGTGACAGGTTTGTCGATGTGTTTGCGATGGGCGCCCATCTTGCCTGCTGCCACCAGAGAGCCCAACACATCCACAATCACCCGGGTGCCCATCAACGCGGTGATTTCGGATTGGTCATAAGGCGGAGACACCTCGACCAGTTCCATGCCGCAGATCCCTTCTGCCGCCACTTTGGAGGCCAGCGCCAAAGCTTCGCGTGGCAAGAAGCCGCCGGGTTCGGGCCAGCCTGTGCCGGGGACAAAGCCGCAATCGATGCTGTCGATGTCAAAAGACATATAGACCATGTCCACCCCGTCCCAGGCCATTTCAAGCGCCATTTCGGCGGTTTTGTCTATGCCCATCTTTTCCATGTCGCCCATGGTGATGATGTTGGTTTCCCGCTCCCGCGCGACCTTGACCGCCTCGCGGGGCACCTGCCAGCCGCCGATGCCGACCTGAACCAAATTCTTGGCGGGCACATTGGGCAGGTTTGTCGAATGGAACCACGGCGTCGTGTGCATCCGTTCGTCCAGATCCTTTTCCTGAATGTCGGCGTGGCGGTCAAAATGCACGATCCCGATTTTCTTGGATGTACATTCGGCGATACCACGCACACAGGGAAAGCCGATTGAGTGATCTCCGCCTATGATGATCGGCATCGAACCACTGGAAAATGTATGCGCAACCGCGCGGCTGATCTGGTCAAAGGTTTTTTCGATATTGCCGGGAATGGTAAAGATATCGCCTGCGTCACACAGGCTCATCTGTTCGCGCAGATCAATTCCCATTTCATAGTTGTAGGGCGTGTACAGCGCCGAAATCTTGCGTACCCCCTGCGGCCCAAATCGCGTGCCGGGCCGATACGTGGTGCCGCCATCGAATGGGGCACCCAGGACCGTGGCATCATAATTGCCGACTTCCGTGACATCCTCGGTATAGGGCGCTTTGAGAAAGGTATTGATGCCTGCGTAATGGGGCAATTCACCCCGGGCAAAGGTCGGGATGGAACGGTCTTCGATACTGTCCGCCGCTGTCAGGCCCATCCGCAAGGCCCAGGCCTTTTCTTTTTCCCATTCCGCATCCGGGATGTCGGCCTCGGCGCGCATGGATTTCCAGCCGCCCAGCTTGGTCAAATCGGGGTGATGGTGGCGGGCCTGTGGTCTGATCTGATCACTCGGGTGATGCGATCGGCTGCGCTGGTCTAGATTTTGAAACATGTATTCCTCCAGGTCATTTGGACCGGTTTTCGGGCTGAGAAACTTGGGAGTGCGTCATGGCGTCGGGAAGCGACCCATTGCGCGCGTCAAAGTCGTAAGTGATGGTCGCGCCATAGGCTTCGGGGTCAGTTGGATCCCAGCGGATCTTGTCAAAGACCAAGACCCTATCCCCGAGTTTGAACGCTTCGGACAGGTCGTGGGTGACCATGAAGACCGTCATCTTTGTCGCCTGTCGCAGATCTGTCAAAAAGCCATGCATCTTGTCGCGCGTTCCTGGGTCCAACGCGCCAAATGGTTCATCCAACAACAAAATACGTGGTTTTGCGGCCAGGGCCTGGGCGATCGCCAGGCGCTGCTGCATACCACCCGACAGGCTGGCGGGATATTGCGAGGCCACGTGGGACAAGCCGATCCGATCAAGCGCTTCCATCGCGCGTTCACGGGCGTCGCGGCGTCGTGCCAGAGGCAGGATACCAAAGAGGTTGGCCGACAACCCTTCGGCGGCGACCAGATTGTCGCGCACGGTGAGATGAGGAAAGACCGAGTACCGCTGAAAAACAATGCCGCGCGATTGGTTCGGCTCTCCGGTCAGGGGGGCGCCGTCAACGGTTATTTCGCCTCTTGTCGGGCGCTCCTGATCCAGTAGCAAACGCAGAAAGGTGGATTTGCCACAGCCCGACGCGCCAACGATCGACAGGAATTCGCCTTCATCGGCGGTGGTGGTCACACGCTCCAGAATTGGCCGCTGACCGTAGCTTTGAAACAGGTTCTGGACAGAAACGAAACTCATAGGCTGGCCTCTGCCCAAGGGAAGGCGCGGCGCGAGATCCAAGCGAGCAGCGCGTCCAAAACAAACGCGATGATCGTGATCCAGATGACGTAGGTCAGGATCACATCCATCGCCAGATATCGACGGACCAGGAAGATGCGATACCCAAGGCCATCCTGGCTGGCGATGGCCTCGGCCGCGATCAGGAACAGCCATGCCGGACCCAGCGAAAGGCGGATGGCCTGGATCAGGCGGGGCAGGATTTGGGGCAGGGCAACCCGAAGCGCAATGGCTAGGGAAGAGGCCCCCAAGGTTTGTGCCTTGATGATCTGCTCCTGTGGGATTTCAAGCGTGCGCGAGGTCAAATCACGAATGAGAAATGGGGTGATCCCAATGGCAATCAATGCGACCTTCGAGGTTTCGCCCAAGCCAAAGACGATGAACAGGATCGGGAGGATTGCCAAAGGCGGTATCATGGATAAGACCGCCACAAACCCCGACAAAGCAGAGCGCATGTATGGCAACAACCCTATGCCCAGGCCAAAGAGCAGGCCAAGGGATGCCGCGATACCAACCCCCAACGCCAGCCGTCGCAGGCTGGATGCCGTATCCTTCCAGAACAGGATCACGCCAGAGCGTTTGTCAGGCACGCTGACCAGACGTTGGGCCGTTTCAACGACTTGCGTCGGCGCCGGCAACAGCTTGTCCGCCGGGTTCACGGCGCGACGCGCCTCTGATCCGATGGAATAGGCCACCAGCATCAACACAAAGGGGACGGCCGCGATGAACAAAGCCATCTGACGGGCGGGATATCGGTTGATCCATCTCATGTTATTGCGGACGCGGCGCGCATCCCAAGATGCGCGCCAGTGCCTCAGAGTGCGCCATCGGCGGCCATTTGCATAAAGGTGGTGTCGTATCGCATTTTGACGTTGGCGGGGTCACCCGTCGTCGTGCCATCGGGATAGGCCACACCCACAAAGTCAGCGCTCGGCGCGCCTTCGCCCAGGATGCCCTTGTCAAACAGGAATTCCGAGACGTTGACCATGGTGTCCTTGAGCGCGTCACTTTCAGTGAAAGCAACTGCATCAGCCGCGTTCCAGAACATTTCCGTCGAAGCAAGCTGAGCCTTGTAGCCCGCCAGATCGGTGCCCGAAGCTTCGGCCATGGCAGTCAGCGCGGCTTCGTCGCCACTTTGCATCAGCCCCATCAACTCGTACCAGGCGCCGGTCAGGGCCTTGCCGAACTTCGGGTTGTCGGCCAGCGTCTCGGTGTTCACCCACATGATATCTATGATTTCGCCGGGGATGTCGGCGCTGTCATAAACTTTGGTCGCGGTGGGGTCTTCCAGAATGGCCGAGACCAAAGGGTTCCATGTCACGACGGCCTCTACATCCGAGGTTGCATAGGCTGCGATCATATCGGCGTCCGATGTGTTGATCACCCCGCCCAGATCGGCCTCGGCAAGCCCGACACTGTCCAGGCCTCGGGCCAGCAAGTAGTGGGAAACGCTGAGCTCGACCAGATTCACCGGCTTGCCAGCCAGATCCGCCAGCCCGCCTTCTCCTTTTAGGATGACAGCATCATTGCCGTTGGAATAATCGCCGACGATCAAGGCAGTGGTGTCAACCCCACCGCCTGATGGGATCGACAATGTGTCCATATTGGTCGCGCTCACACCATCAAAAGCACCAGCCGTGTATTGGTTGATGGATTCAACATAGTCGTTGATCTGCACGATCTCGACATCAATGCCGTATTTCTCGGCCCATTTGTCCATGATGCCGCTGTCTTCCAGATAGCCCCAGGGCATCCAGCCGACGTAAATCGACCAAGCCACTGTAAAGTTGTCTTTTTCCGCAGCCATAACCGAAGCGGGCATCAGTGCCAGGGCCAGAGCCGTTGTCTGTAAAATGCGTTTCATGTCTTTCTCCAAGCGGTCAAAACTCAAAACCCGACCGAAGAAATAACCAGAGCAACGGCCAGAAGGTGCAGTGCTCTCCCGGGATTTTTCCCCGCCGTGTACGCATGTGGAGTTCGCCACCCGCGCGGCATCTCTTGGACCAGACCCTCCGATCAGAGGCGGAACCCTAGACACCCTGCCGCACTACGCTGTGGTGATGTTTGTTGAATCTCAAAATCAGATGGCGAGCCGAGCCTTGGATATGTGGAGATGTGATTAATTGTCGGGCTGTTTCGTGGGGCGGCGGTTATTTTTTCAGCGTTGCCCGGTCGGGGTGTCCGGATTATGTGACGTATGGGCAGGCCTGTCGGTCATTGGTTTTGGCCGCGCCGGTCACCCTTGTGCCGCAGGATTTCAGCCACCCGACCGTGGCGACGATACCGTCGAGGGCAGGCGGGCAATGCCTGCAGTACAGAGGCTGTCAGGATTTGGTCAGTCCTCTGAAAACAGCGCCTGTTGCAGGCGCAGCGCGGACCGCTGCAAGATTTCCTTGTGGTCAATCACTCCCGAAACCGAAAGCCGCTGGATCGGGCCATGTACCGCGACCGCAGCAACAAACCGCCCATTCGGGTCGGTCACTGGAACCGCCAGAGCCACCATGCCTTCGACAAATTCTTCGCGGTCCAAAGAATGCCCATTGGCCGCGATCTCGGCCAGTTCTTCGAGCAATGTGTCAGGATCGGTGTGGGTATGATCGGTCAGCCCGTCCAGAGTCAAAGACTGCACAAACGCCCGGCGCATCCTTGGCGGCAGACTTGCAGCGAAACATTTGCCACTGGCCGTGCAGTGAAAGGGCACATGGGTGCCGATCGGCAGCTGCACGCGAAACGGCCAATCCGTCTCGACCCGGTCAACATAGCTCATCCCGTCCTCTTGCGGGACGACAAAATTCACCGTTTCCCGCACCTCGCGGGCGACTTCGATCAAAATCTGACGGCGCGCTATGTGGGAGCGAGAAGTGTGCAAGATGCCTGCAGCGAGGGTGCGAAGCCGACGACCGGGTTGAAAACGTTTGGATGTCCCATGGCGCGTCAGAAATCCTTCGCGTTCCAACGTGACACATAGCCGATGCACGGTTTGCTTTGGCAATCCCAGGCTTTGATTGATCTCAGCCGCTGTCATGGGCTGATCGCTGCGGCCCAGAATTTCCAGGATCATGAGGGTGCGCAAATTGGTTGGTATTCTATCTGCGTCACTCACCTGATCTGCCTTATGTCCGATTTCGATATTGTTTTCATCGAGAATCATAGTAGCGTGTCAAAACGGCGAAAATCGAGAGGAAAAGTCTCAATATTTGACATTTTTGCACATGGAATTTGATTTTATCATAATTGGAGCCGGATCAGCCGGCTGTGCGCTGGCCAATCGGTTGTCGGAAAACGGTCGTTTCAGCGTGGCCCTGTTGGAGGCCGGTCCCGCGGATCGCAACCCGTGGATCCATGTTCCGGTCGGCTATTTCAAAACCATGGGAAACCCGAAAACCGATTGGCGCTACAAGACAGAGGCAGACGCCGGGATTGCCGGGCGGTCCATTTCCTGGCCGCGTGGCAAGGTTCTGGGCGGGTCCAGTTCGATCAACGGGCTGCTTTATGTTCGCGGTCAACCGCAGGATTTTGACGGTTGGGCGCAGATGGGATGCACGGGGTGGTCGTGGGATGGAGTCCTGCCCTATTTCCGCCGCTCGGAAAACTGGAAAGGCGAGGGCGGTAGTGATCTGCGCGGCACGGATGGGCCTCTCTCGGTACAGACATCGCGGCTCAAGCGGGACATCGTCGACCATTGGGTCGATGCAGCAGTGGCGGCCGGGTACAATCGGACCGAGGACTATAACGGCTACGATCAGGAAGGGGTCGGGTATTTTCAGCTCACGATGACAGGTGGGCGCCGCTGCTCTTCGGCCGTGGCCTATTTGCGACCGGCACGCGGGCGCAAGAACCTGGAGGTGATCACGGATGCGCAGGTTGAAAAGATCCTGATCAACGAGGGACGCGCCCAGTCGGTGCTGGCTATGATCAGGGGCACCAGACAAGAGATCCGCGCACGACGTGAAATTGTGCTCAGCGCCGGGGCCATCGGATCGCCTCAGATCCTGATGCTTTCGGGCGTCGGGGACCCAGGAGATCTGCAACCGCACGGCATTGACGTGGTGCATGCGCTATCCGGGGTGGGCAAGAACCTGCAAGATCATCTGCAGGCACGTCCCGTGTTCAAAACCAATCTCAGCACGATCAATGTGGAAACCAACAGTCTGCTCAAACAGGCGTCCATTGCAGCAATGTATGCGCTAACGCAATCGGGGCCGATGACCATGGCGGCGAGCCTGGGGACCGGGTTCTTGAAAACCGAGCCGCATTTGGAAACACCCGACATCCAGTTCCACATCCAGCCCTTTAGCGCCGACAGCCCGGGCCAACCGCCTCACGCGTTTTCGGCCTTTACGGCCTCTGTGCTGCAACTGCGCCCAGAAAGCGCGGGGCATCTGACACTGACCTCGGCGCGGGCCCAGGACCATCCGGCCATTCACCCCAATTACCTGGCCACGGATACGGATTGCCGAACCATCATCAAAGGCATCCAGGTGGCACGGCGCATCGCGGGATTTGAGCCATTGAAGTCGCACATCGTCGAAGAGTACGCGCCAGGCGCCTCAATAGCCTATGACGACGATGCGGCCACGCTCGATTGGGCGCGACGCACAGCCGTGACGATTTATCACCCGACAGGCACCTGCAAAATGGGCACTGATCCCATGTCTGTAGTGGACCCACGACTCCGCGTTCGCGGTGTCGACGGCCTGAGGGTGGCCGACGCTTCTATCATGCCGCGCATTACCAGCGGCAATACCAACGCCCCTGCGATCATGATCGGGGAAAAGGCCAGCGACCTCATTTTGGAGGATGCAGTCGCATGAGCCATTTCCCAACCAATCCATTCAGGTGGGCCCGTGACAAGAGGGGGCGCAGGCACATCTGACAGACCTTCGCCCGAGGCCGTGCCTTCGCCTCTGGGAGAACAAAAATAAGCTGAAGGCAATCGATTCTGGGAGGAATTAAATGTTTAATCTGAAAGCTTTGGCTGGTGGCGCTGTTGCCCTTGCCATGACGGCTTCGGGCGCTTGGGCCGAAACCGTCATCCGCGTACAGTCGGTTATTCCGGCGGCCGCGGACGAAGTGACCATGCTCAACGACTTTGCTGCTGACGTTGCGGCGTTGACCGGTGGATCGCTCAAGATCGAAGTGTTGCCGGCTGGCGCAGTCGTCGGCGTGCGCGAAACGCTGGATGCCGTGGACGCGGGCCTGATCGAAGGCGGCTTTGCCTGGACCCACTATTGGTCGGGCAAACACCCGGCGGCCATGTTGTTCGGCTCGCCAGTGGCAGGGGCCGGTGTTGGCATCGACAACATCGCCTTTCTGAGCTGGTTCCAGTACGGCGGCGGCAAAGAGCTGTACGACCAGCTGTGGGACGAGATGGGTGTGAACGTCAAAGGCTTCATGTTGCAGCCAGTTGGTCCCGAGGCGCTGGGCTGGTTCAAAGAGCCGATCAACTCGATGGATGACTTCCGCAAATACACGTTCCGGACACCTCCGGGTATTCCTGGTCAGACCTACAAAGATATCGGTGTGGCCTCGGTTGCGATGGGTGGCGGTGATATCCTGCCTGCTCTGGAGAAGGGTACGATTGACGCCGCAGAATGGTGCTGCCCTAAACCAGACAGTGTGTTTGGTTTCCAGAAGGTGCTCAAGCACTACTACCTTCAGGGCCTGCACCAGGTTGTTGTGAACGCCGACCTCTACATCAATGGTGACGTCTATGATGGTCTCACAGATCTGGAGAAAAAAGCGCTCGAAGTTGCAGCCAATGCATCCCTCAGCAAGGCCATGTCCTATCGCATTTTCGAGAACGGCAAGGCGCTCAAGGATCTGACCGAGAACCACGGTGTCATCCTGCATGATACGCCTGAGGACTACTTCTCCGAGTACATGAACGCAGCCAAGGCATCGCTGGAAAAGAACGCGGCAGATAATGAGTTCTTTGCAACCGTCTGGCAGAGCCAGAAGGATTTTGCCGAGATTGCAGTTCCGTTCTGGGCTGGTGCTCAGACCTCGAATGCGAACCTCGGCCGTGCTTTCGCCGATAGCCTGAAGTGATCAGAAGTTGCCCCGGCCCGGCTTTGGGGTCGGGGCGACATCGTTTCACGACTTGCTCTGCCGCAACAGGCTGGCAGAGCCTTTCATAACAACAATTGCAAGACGCAGGGAACGGGACATGGCCGACGAGGTAAATCCGGGCGATTTGGAGATCACTGACGAGCTGATCGCAGAACGCAACGCCTTCACTCCGGGCGAAACGCCTGAGGACATGACACCCTGGATGCGGCCCGTCGTGGCCGGCATTGACTTGATGAATTTGTGGGTTGGCCGCATTGCCTGCCTGTTTTGCGTTCCCTTGATCTTTGCCATCGTTTTCGAAGTGGTCAGCCGGCAGGGCTTTTCGATGCTGTCGAGCTGGGGCATGGATCAATTGGCCCGTGACCTGGGTCTGGGGCCGACACTTTGGGTTTATGAGTTTTCCCGCATGATGGCCGGCGTTCTGTTTATGTTGGGCGCTGGTTACGCGTTGATGCGTGGTGTGCATATTCGCGCTGACTTCATCTATCGCAACTGGCCGCGCCAACGGCAGCTGACGGTCGATACTGTGCTCTATCTGGCCTTCTATTTCCCGGCGATGATGTTCTTTTTCTGGGTCAGCTTCGAGTTTACCTGGAAAGCTTGGGTGACTTGGGAACGGGCGATGGACACCACTATGATGGCGCCACTGGCCCCGGCGAGAACCGCGATGCCGCTGGCGGCCGCGTTCTTGTTCCTGCAAGGTATCTCTGAGGTTTTGAAAAGCCTCTATGAAATGACCGAAGAACGCCGCCGCTTCTTTTTGCGCATCCTGCCGATCTATGTGGTGGTGCTGGTCGTCATCTTTTTGTCCGTGGCTTACCCAAAGGCAGTTCCGGTTGGGGATTGGTGGTCTGCCATTGTCGGCGTGTTCGGATTAGGCGTGTTCGAGCCCGAGACCATCGGCATCATCATGATTGCGGTCATGCTGTTTTCGATTTTTGTAGGCTTCCCGATTTCCTTCACCCTGATCTTTTTGGGTGTTGTCTTTGGCGCCTGGGGATTTGGCGCCAAGCTCACCTTTTATCTGCAGACCTTCCAGTTCAACTCGACCATGCTGGACGATCAATTGGTCGCCGTACCGCTGTTTGTCCTGATGGGTATCATCATGGAAAAGGCGGGGCTGATGGAACGGCTGTTCCTGTCGATCCAGATGATGTTTTCGCGGACACGGGGCGCGTTGTTTGTGGCGGTTTTGTTTGTGTCCATGATCTTTGCAGCCGCCACCGGGATTGTCGGCGCGTCGGTCACGATTTTGGGGATCATGGCCGCGCGCACGATGAACAGGTCTGGGTATGATGTGCGACTGGCCTCTGGCACGATCACCGCTGGCGGGACATTGGGGATTCTCATTCCGCCGTCGATCATGCTGGTCGTCATGGGCCCGGTGCTGGAAGTGCCGGTGACCACGCTGTTTCAGGCGGCGATCATTCCGGGAATCATGCTGGCCTTTTTGTATATGGCCTATTCCCTGATCCGCTGTTGGATTGATCCGGATCTGGGTCCGATCCTGCCGGTCGAGGAGCAGCCGGAAACGTCGCCTTATTTCTTCTTCGAATTCGCGTCCGTGCTGGCGGCAATCGTTGTTTTGATCTGGCTGGCCACTCTGGGCGTCACAGGGGTATTGGGGCAGATGCTGTTCCCGATGGCGGGGCTCGTGGTGCCGATCCTGTGGATTTTGATCATGAACGCGGTCTACAAATGGACCCGGGTCCACAAACCCCGAGGCTTTTACTATTCGGATTTGTGGTACGAATTCTTCATGGGGCTGGTGCCGCCGACAACGCTGATCGCTTTCGCGTTGGGGTCTATCCTGGCTGGATGGGCCACTCCGGCCGAGGCCGCAGCCTGCGGAGCCTTTGGCGCCCTGTTGCTTTCGATTGCCTATCGCAAATTCACGGTTGCCAGTTTTTATGATGCGTTGATCAAGACTTTGGAAATCACCGTTCTGATCATGTTCCTTGTCGCAGCCTCCAATTTCTTTGGTGCGGTCTTCTCTCGGCTGGGCACTCCGACGATGTTGACGGACCTGCTTTTGGGGATGGACCTGTCGCCAACGATGATCCTGATCGTGATCATGGCTCTTGTGTTCTTGCTGGGCTGGCCTTTGGAATGGGTGCCCATTGTGCTGATCATCGTGCCCATCCTCGTGCCCACCATCCTGGCATTGGACATGCCTTACTTCACCTCGCCCGAGATGTTGTTGACTTGGTTCGCCATTCTGGTTGCGGTCAATCTGCAAACCGCCTGGCTGTCACCGCCTGTGGCGCTGTCGGCCTATTTCCTGAAGGGGGTGGTACCCGAGTGGGACCTCAAGGACATCTACCTGGGCATGATGCAATTCATGGTGATCCAGTTGCTTGGCCTGATCCTGATCTTCAACTTCCCGCAGATCGCACTTTGGCTGCCAAACTACATCTACGGTCAATGATATGAGCCAGCCTCGTACAACGGTTTCGTATCTGAAATGGCCATTGATTGTGACGGCCGTTGGACTGATCCTGTCCGCCTGGCTGGGCTGGGTGACTGTTGGAACAGTTCAGGGCGTCCTTTCATTTCTGATGATCGGCACGGTTCTGGCCAGCCTTGAAATCGCGCTCAGCTTTGACAATGCCATCGTCAACGCCAACAAGTTGGTCGAAATGACCCCGGTCTGGCGACAGCGGTTTTTGACCTGGGGTATCCTGATTGCTGTTTTTGGAATGCGGATCGTCTTTCCACTGGCCATCGTTGCGATATTTGCTTGGGTCAATCCGTTCGAAGCTGTGCGCCTCGCCATTGCGCGCCCGGACGAATATGCCCGCATCATCGAGCATTCGCATGGGGCGATCGCCGCTTTTGGCGGAACCTTCTTGATGATGGTGGCCCTGCGTTTTTTCGTGGACGAAGACAAATCCATTGACTGGATCGTAACGCTAGAACGGGGATTGCGGAAATGCGGTTCCGTGCGTGGTTTTGAAATCGCCTTTGTGCTGGCAATCATCCTGACCATGTCACAGGTCTTGCCCGTCTATGATCGCACGACCTTTCTGTTTTCTGCAATTGCCGGATTGTTGGTCTTTACCATGGTCGATGGGCTGGGCACCTATCTGGATCACTCTTCCAAACAAGTGGCCGGAATGGGCGCACGTGGCGGTCTGGGCGCCTTTTTGTATCTGGAGGTGCTGGACGCCAGCTTCTCCTTTGACGGGGTGATCGGCGCCTTTGCCTTGACCAGCAACATTGTCTTGATCGCCATCGGTCTTGGGGTTGGGGCAATGTATGTTCGCTCCATGACCATCATGCTGGTCGAAAAAAGCACCCTGCAAGAGTTCCTCTATCTGGAACACGGGGCGTTTTACTCGATCTTTGCGCTGTCGATTGTGATGTTCATGCAATCCATCATGCATGTCCCGGAATTGCTGACAGGCGGCCTTGGCGTGGCTTTCATCGGTTACGCGCTTTTCTCGTCCATCCATCACAACCGCCATCAGACCTAGGCCTTTCAACAAGCGGAATTTGTCAATGCCAAGAACCTATCTCAAACAGGCCAGCCGTACTTCTGTCTCTGACGCTGGTGAAACCCGCGAAACCGTGTCCCGCATCCTGGCAGAAATTGCCGAACGAGGCGAAGACGCCGCCCTGAAATATGCGGCGCAATTTGACAGATATGATGGTAACCTTTTGCTGACTGAGGACGAGATCGCCGCCGCCGCTGATCAGGTTCCGCAAAAACTCAAGGACGACATCCTGTTTGCACAGGACAATGTACGCCGGTTTGCCGAACAGCAAAAAGCAACCGTTTCTGATCTGCAGTATGAGATCGTGCCGGGTCTGATCGCCGGACAAAAGGCAATCCCGGTCGATGCCGCCGGGTGCTATGTTCCGGCGGGACGTTATCGCCACATCGCCAGCGCGGTCATGACAGTCACCACCGCCAAGGTGGCCGGTTGCCGCCATATCACGGTCTGTTCGCCGCCGCAGCCGGGGCAGGGCATATCACCCGCAATCGCCTATGCCGCGCATGTCTGTGGCGCGAACAAGATTATGGCAATTGGCGGCGTGCAGGCCGTTGCCTCAATGGCTTATGGGTTGTTCGATCAACCACAGGCCAACATCATCGTCGGTCCGGGCAACCAATTCGTGGCAGAAGCCAAACGCGCCCTGTTCGGTCGCGTGGGCATCGACATGATTGCAGGGCCAACCGACAGCCTGATCCTGGCAGACAAGGATGCTGACGCCTTTATCGTCGCGACGGATCTCGTCAGCCAGGCAGAGCATGGCTACAACTCCCCCGTGTGGCTGGTTACAGACCACAAACCTTTGGCCGAAGAAGTGCTGCGCCTGGTGCCAGGCCTGATCGCGGATCTGCCCGAGCTGAACCGTGAAAACGCCGAGGCCGCCTGGCGTGACTACGCCGAGGTTATTCTGTGTGATACTCGCGATGAAATGGCCGCGACATCGGATGAATACGCTCCGGAACATCTCACCGTGCAAGCGGCCGATCTGGATTGGTGGCTCAACAGGCTGACCTGCTACGGGTCGCTGTTTCTGGGAGAAGAGACCACCGTTTCCTATGGCGACAAAGCGTCTGGCACCAACCATGTTTTGCCAACCTCGGGGGCTGCGGCCTATACCGGGGGGCTGAGCGTTCACAAATACATGAAGATCGTCACCTGGCAACGGGCCACCCGGGAGGGCTCCAAACCAATCGCCGAGGCAACGGCACGCATCTCGCGTCTGGAAGGGATGGAGGCCCATGCCCGTGCGGCAGATGTGCGCTTGGCCAAGTATTTTCCTGACGAAGAGTTCGACCTGACCAGCAATGGATGATCCCAGCACGCTTTTTGATCTGTCGGGCCGTGTCGCCTGTGTCACTGGTGCCAGTGCTGGCTTGGGTCAGCGCGCAGCAACGGTGCTAGCTGCTGCGGGGGCAAAGGTTGTCGGTGTGGCGCGTCGGGCCGAAGCATTGGCGCAATGGGCCGAAGCCGTGGGTGAAAACGCGGCTGGCGTCACTTGGGATCTGGGCGCTGACCATGGCGCTGCAACAGCATCCGATACGGCTGACCGCAGAATGGATGATCTGGTTGCGGCAATCTGCGACCCATTCGGCCCGCCCGACATTCTGGTACATGCTGCCGGGCTGAACACGCGTCAAACCGCTGACGAGGTTACACACGAAGGGTGGGCGCAAACGCTGAACCTGAACCTGACGGCCCCGTTTTTTCTAAGTCAGGCCCTGATACCGGGGATGCGCGCGCAGGGGTGGGGGCGTATCGTCAATTTTGCGTCCTTGCAAAGCAGTCGCGCCTTTCCCGGCGGCATCGCTTATGGCACGTCCAAGGCGGGACTGGTCCAGATGACACGCGCCATGGCCCAGGCCTGGTCACCGGATGGCATTACGGCCAATGCAATCGGCCCGGGCTTTTTCCCGACCGAATTGACGGCGGCCGTCTTTGCCGACCCAGAGCGCGCTGCCCGAAATGCGGCTCAAACCTGTATTGGTCGCAATGGGAACCCAGAGGACATAGACGGCCCCTTGCTGTTTTTATGCTCGAATGCGTCATCCTATGTCACGGGTCAGCTGCTCATGGTTGACGGAGGGTTCACAGCCAAATGAAAGCACTTGTTTACCAAGGCACAGAGACACTGGCCCATTGCGACGTGCCCGATCCTGTTGCCGCGCCAGGAGAAGACCTGGTCCGGGTCGAGGCAGCCGGTATTTGCGGCTCTGATATGCACGCCTATCTGGGCCATGACGCCAGACGCCCGGCGCCACTGATCCTGGGGCACGAGGCCGCTGGCACCATCGTGGATGGGCCCCGGGCCGGGACGCGGGTGACAATAAACCCTCTGGTTACATGCGGTACATGCGGGGCCTGCAAGGCCGGGCGCGAAAACCTCTGTCCTGAACGCCAGATCCTATCGATGCAGCCTCGGGAAGGAACCTTTGCGCAACTGGTTGCGGTGCCTTCCGTGAATTTGATCGACGTGCCGCAATCGGTGTCCTTTGCACAGGCCGCCCTGGCCGAGCCTATGGCGGTCAGCTGGCATGCCGTGAAACTGGGCCTGAAGGGGCTCCCCGATGGCGCGGCGGACTCTGCACTGGTGCTGGGCGGAGGGGCAATCGGTTTGGCTGCGGCGTTGGCCTTGCGCGCCAAAGGCGTTGGCAAGATTGCCATTGTCGAACCCAACAGCGCACGCGCAAGCTATCTTTCTGAACTGGGGGAAACTGTGCTGGGCGAAGCCCGGGGGGACTGGCCACTGATCATCGACGCCGTCGGGTATGCGCAAACCCGCGCGACGGCCTCGGCGCTGACCCAGCCTGGGGGCGTGATTGTGCATATAGGTCTGGGCGAGGATTCAGGTGGTCTCGACATTCGTCGTATGACCTTGCAGGAAATTTCCTTCATTGGCACCTATACTTACACGGCTGATGATTTTCGAGACACCGCCAAGGCGATGTTTGCCGGCCAGTTGGGCGCTTTGGACTGGACCGATCTGCGCGCCCTGTCTGATGGCGCGGCGGCGTTTCGTGACATCCGCACGAACGCCGTCGCTGCCCCTAAGGTTATTCTGTCGCCCTGGCCCTGATATCTGGCCATAAACACCATCGGAGGTTCAATGTACCGTACAATCCTGGTTCCGCTGGCTCTGGATCATGGCCTGTCTGACACGTTGTTTGCCACGGCTCGCAGGCTATGCGCCGAAGATGGCCAGATCCATGCGTTGCATGTGGTCGAAGCCGCCTATGGCATTGCCCAGGCAACTCAGGAAGCCAACTATGCCAAAGCGGCCGTCGACAGGGCGCGCGCATTGCTGAGATCGCGCGTCGCCCAACAGACCGACCTGCAATCGCATTTGATCGAAGGTCATGTCTACCGCTCGATCCTTGATTTCGCCGGGGCACATGGTGTCGACTGTATTGTGATGGGATCGCACCGCCCCGGTTTGAGCGACTATCTCATCGGCTCGACGGCAGCGCGGGTTGTCCGCCACGCCAATTGCGCCGTTCATGTCCACCGCGCCTTGTGAAAGGCACCCGATTTGTGAATACCTTCCCAGGAAACAGCCATCGAAAGGCCGCTTCATGAACATCGACAAAAAGATCGCGGATGATCTTGTCGCCAACGACATCCGCTTTGTGACCACGGTGCCCTGCAAACAGTTGGCTGGTGTGATCGAGGAAATCGACCAGCGCCCCGAGATCTACCACATCCCCTCCAACAAGGAGGACGAAGGCATGGGCCTGTGCGCAGGGGCCTGGATGGGCGGTAAACGCCCTGCGATCATCATGCAGAACACGGCCATCGGCGTCACAATCAACACGCTCGCCACGCTGATCCAGTTCTACCGGATGCCTCTGCCTATGATCATCTCATACCGAGGCGAGCTGCGTGAACCCGTCGCTTGCCAGGTCGAAATGGCGGTCCATACCAAGGCGCTTCTGGCCCAGCTCAACATTCCCACCTATCATTTCCACACGCAATCTGACGTGGCCGAGCTCGACATGATCCTGAAGTACACCTTCATGAGCTCCAAACCGGTGGCCGTGCTGACAGATGCCAATTTCTGGGGAGGCTACGGAGACCAATGATCCGTTCTGAAATTCTGACCGAAATCGCACCGATCCTGCGGGACCAACTGGTGGTTTGCAACATCGGCATTCCCAGCCAGGAACTGCATGCCATCGACGACCAACCCAGCAATTTCTATATGCTGGGGACCATGGGCCTGGCCTCGTCTATCGGTTTGGGGCTGGCTTTGGCGCAACCCAAACCCGTGATTGTGATTGATGGGGACGGCTCGGTGCTGACCAATCTGGGCACCCTTCCGACCATCGCCAACAATGTTGCACCCAACTATATCTTGCTGATTGTGGACAATGGATCTTACGGGTCCACCGGTGATCAGCCGACCTATACGGGCAAGAAAACCTCGCTTGCGGGCATGGCACGTGCAGCGGGCTGCGAGCGGGTGATCGAATGCGCGGCCGAGGACACCGGACAAGTTTTGCGCGAAGCACTAGAAGCCCAGGAGATGACTGTCATCGTGTGCAAATGCGAAAGCGGCAACGCAAAGATGCCTGTGATCACGATGGATCCTGTGATCATCCGGGACCGCTTCATGACGGCCGTGAAAAGTTAGCAAGCGCTGGGGCCGGGTGCACTCTCCGGCCCCCTGCGGGAACGGCCTTTGGGCGCCTATAGGCCCGCGCGCGTGGTCTCTACATCAAACTGAAAAATCGACGGTGCCGGCGCGGACGTCTTCTTGCGGCTCGACAATCGAACAGCCGCGCGGGTTGTCTGCCCAAACCCGGCTTCATCCAACAGACCGGCAAAACCTGCGCGCTCGGTTCCACGTGTCCGCTCCAACGGCCCTTGCTCCAGAAAGCTCAGGTCCTGGACATCCGCCTGCTCGCCGGCTGGGGCCAGAATGACGATCACACGATCCTTTCCAAATGCCTCGTCCGTGACCAAAATGAAATCATCCTGCAGTTTGCCATTTGGTAACAAGCGCCCATTGTCGATGAATGACACAGAGTAATCAGACCCGACGTACAGGATATTGTAGTCAACAGGATATTCCGCGTTGTTTTCGATGTTCATCCCGATCACATCATTTGGGATCAATCGGGGGGTCTTGACCGCATCGATCAGGCTTCGGCTGTTTTCGACGATTTCCTCTGCGTCAGGATCAAACTTGGATTTGCTCAGAGATACCGTTACCGGCAGCGGTTTGCCCTGACCCGAGGCCGCGCCGACCTTCATCAGATTGATGACCTTGCCGATTGCACCGATGTTCTCAGCTGCCGCTTCCGCGAGTGCCTCCACCGTTTTGTCACCTGTAGAGATCGACGGAATGGAGTCCAAATTCTTCAGATCAATCAACCCGCTCCCTGGCAAAAACCAAATTGCATCCGGCCGGGGCGAGTCTGGGAGGATCGCCAATCGCAGATCAGCAGGTTGCCCTGCAGCGACAAAGCTCACCCGCTCACCAACCAGTTGAAGCCGTTGCATCTCCGTAATGGCCCTGGCCAGCTTTTCGGCGGCGGGGTTGTCCATCGGAGGGAGCGCGATGTTCATCGAAAAATCAATCACATCGTTGAGTTTGCGCAAAACGGCACCGCGTGGAATGTCCGGAGCGGTGCCAACGGCCTCCAGCTTGGCCTGAAACGTTGTCGAGGAGGTGACCCTGAATGTCGCCAAAGCGGCATCATTCGTGTCTGCGGGAGAGCTCAGCAGCAACAATTCTGACCCCTCCACCAGGCCATGCAGGCTGCCGGCATTGACGCTGACCTTGCCTTTGCTTTCCTGCACGGTCCATTGAAGAATGCGGTTCCCACCGCCCTGTGCAAACACATGGTCGTCCAGGGCGCCTTCGAACATCGGGGTCGATCTGGCCAGATTCTTGACCGCATATTTACGCAGAATCTCTTGTCCCAATTGCCGATAGGTCAAATTTGGGCGCTCTGCCAATGTCTCAAACAGGGTATAGGTGAACACCCCCTGCAAACGCCGACCGGCTTTGCCCTTGGGCATGTTTTTCTCTGGCGTTACCTCATCGGTCTGCGCGGCAAAAAACGCAGTCAGAGACCCCATTTCCGCACCCTCTTGGGCAACAAGCGGAGCGTCGGGACGTGTGGTCGGATCAGGCAGCGCTCTGGAATAGCTCTCTGCCTGCGCCAAAGCGGCCTCTGGCACACCCAGCGCCGAGGAGTCCAATTTGCGCATTCGCACGTCATCGTCGGTGGGGGCCGCGCGCGTTGCCGTGCCGGAATGACAGCTGTCAAAAACGACCCAGACGTCGGCACCCTTGGTCCTGATGTTGTCGATCAGCGCACCAATTTCATCATCGACCAAGGCATTCTGGACCGTGCCAATCGAATCCTCCCATGGCCCGATGTCCACCGGCAGGAACAATTCGTCCAAACCATCCAGTTCCGAGGCCGGATCCAGGGCAGGGGCCTGTGACCCATGTCCCGAGAAATGCAGATAGACAAAGTCACCCGGGGCGACAGTATCGGCCAGATCACCAAAGGCTGTTCGGATGGCTGCCAAGGTCGGAGCGGTTTTTCCCTCAATCCCATCGGCCAGGATGGTGACGTGATCCGCCTGGAACGGTACGGCAGGGTTGCTCAACAGAAACTTCGAAACCAGATCAACATCATTCGCAGGGCCGCGTAGCCAATACCGCTCGTCCAGATTTTCATATGTGGACGCGCCAATAAGCAATGCATAGTTTTCTGCAAAAGCAAATGTAGGGGCCAAAACAGCGGGCGCCAAAAATAAGGTAACTGCGGTTGCTGACGATAAAATGGATTTCATGAAAATCACCTAAATGGCCGTGTCAATTTGTAATGAGAGAATACTCGCTGGAATGGGCCCCATCATTGTGAACCTGAATAACAAACGCGCCGCTTTGCGCTGGCCGCCATCCGCAATAGGCGATTGGGCTCAGGTCCGTATCCGAACAGACCAGCCTGTTTTGATGATCCATCACATATAGGTTTATGTCTGCACCGCCTTTGCCTTCGACATAGACTTCGGCGTACACACCACCGGTGTAGGTCAGAGCGGGATAAACATCCTTACCTTTGGCGCGCAAAGTGGTGATGGAATACACTTGGCCGGATGTCACGCCTTTGGTCTTGGCCGTGCGTACATCATCGACCAGCGCAGCGATCTGGGGGTCGTCAGGCGCCGCATCCAATGCCGTGTCCAGCATATCGCCCCATGTGACAATGCCTGCTCCGGTATCGCGGCTGCCATCGCTTTTCTCTGGCGTCAGGTCGCCTTTCTGCAGGTCCAAAGGTTTGCGCAGTTTGGCGGCTGCAATCATCAACAGCGGATCGCGTTCCTGCAATCCCAGTTCAAACAGACGGCCCGACATCTCAGCCCTCTGGATCGGCGTTTCGCCATAAGCAACCGTAGCCAGCAATAGCGCCAGGCCCGTTCCTGCAAGAGTCAGTTTCATCAAAAGTCGCTCACTTTCATTTCCGTCACCCCGCAGTCTTTCCAGATCCATCAACAAATCAAGGCGTTTGCTGCACATGACAGAACTTGTCATGTGCAATTGACCGAACCGGATCCTAGGTTCAACTCACCTCTAAAGGAGCCTGGTAAATGCGGTTGATCCACTTTCTCACGATCTTGACGTTTTCGATCTTCTGCGCCCACACGGCTGCCAGCGCGCGCTTCGATCCCGCTTTGGCCGGTACCGTGGTGCTGCAAACTGATGACCTGGATCAACACTTCCTGGGATCAGGTTTCGTCTATCAGACAGGAGGCCGGTCAGTTGTTGTGACCAACGCACATGTGGTCGGAGATCGGAACAACGTAGCAATCAAACTATCGGACGGGCGTATCGTCCAAGGGCAGGTGGCAGCGCGCGATTCTGCCAGAGATCTGGCCTTGATCACCAGCCCGACGCCGCTGCCTGCGCCCTTGAACAAAGGGGGCGGTCTCGAAATTGGCCAGCAAGTATTTGCATTGGGCGCGCCATTGTCGTCCCCATTCACGCTGAGCCAGGGTATTGTTTCGACGCTCAATGTTCATCTGGATGCGACCATCCCGATGCGCTTCATCCGCCATTCCGCTCCCATCAACCCGGGCAGCTCGGGCGGACCATTGCTTGATCAAACAGGTGCCGTGATTGGAATGAACAGTCAAATCGCAGACGGTTCCAGATACTTTGTCGGAATCGCCTATGCGATCCCGATTTCAGTGATCGAGGACTGGTTGGCTGGCAAATTGCCGCCCGTGTTGGATCTCAACTTCTCAGGTCGCCCTATTACTCCCAAGATCGCGCAGGCTCTGGATTTGGCGGGTACATCAGGTTTGCTGATAGATGACGTTATGGCCAATGGCTGGGCGGCCAGAAACGGCCTGCAGGCAGGTGACATCCTGATCGCCTTGAACGGCCAGATCATCAAGACGGCCGGCGACTTTGCCTTCATTTTGGACCGTCGCTCGTTATCGCAGGTCACGATCAACCTGCTGCGTGGCGCGACTGAAATCAGCCTGAAACTGGATCTGCCGCCCTCAAACGAGGGGCTGCAGGCCGTCTATGCCGCCAGCGCAGAACCGCGCCATACGTTGACCAGCAGTGGCGTCCTGTTTGTCGACCAAACGGCGGTTGTATCCGAGGTCAAACCGGCTGGCGCAGCGTTCCACAATGGTCTGAGCGCCGGTGATGAGATTTTGGCGTGGAACGGAAACCCGGTTCACAACCCGGCTGACTTGGCCACGCGGGTATTGACCGGGCCAACTGTTTTCCTGATCCGCCGTGATGGACGGACCCTGCACATCATATTTGATTCTTCCTTGACCTATAGGTTGATGCGCCCTTTGAATGGCGGGAATGTCATTGACCCGGCCGTGATTTCTTTTTGATTCAAGAGCGTTTTATGCCCGAAACCCCGATACGCATCCTGATTGTGGAGGACGATATGACCTCCGCCGCGGTCATCAGTGACGTTGTCCGTGAGCTCGGGGCAGAGCCCACCCATGTGACCCGCTTCGAAGACGGGTTGGAGTCAGCAAAACAGGTCGATTTTGACGTCATCGTGTTTGATCGCATGTTGCCTGGTGGGGATGGAATGGATGCTATTCCAATCCTGCGGGCCCATGGCAGCACTGCTTTGATCATGATTGTCAGCGCCCTTGGCCGGGCCGAAAACCGCATTCAAGGGTTAGAGCAGGGCGCGGATGACTACCTGGCCAAGCCCTTTGACAAGAACGAGATGCGCGCCCGCCTTCGGGCGTTGCTGCGGCGCGCGCAGATGGTTGTGTTGGACAATGATCTGATCGCGTTTGGCGATATTGAAATTCGCAGCAAAGCAAGGACCGTGCACATCGGCCAGACAAACCTGCCAATGTCACCCAAGGAATTTGAATTGCTTTTGGTCTTTGCCAAAAACCAAAAGGAAATCGTCACGCGTATGCAATTGCTCGAGCAGGTCTGGAACCTGCACTTTGATCCGCAAACCAATGTCGTGGATGTGCATGTCGGTCGGTTGAGGCGAAAACTGGAGGCATTGACCAAGCGCCCGGTAATCTTTACCGCCCGTGGCGAAGGGTATGTGTTTGACCCGACCGGCGCGTCCGAAGTGGCGCGATCATGACCCGCTCAGTTGCTCTCAAAAGCGCAAGTTTTCGTCTGATCGCGATCTTTACGTTGATCGTCACCATAATCTCTTCGCTTGCCATGGCGGTTCAGTATCGTGGTTTTGCAAAGAACCTTGAAAGGCTACACCAGAAGGCCCTCAAGGCCGACCTGAATGGGTTTGCCGCCCTTTATGACCAACGCCGCATCGTCGCATTGCGCCAATCGATCGAGTTTCGCGCGCTGAGTGACGCCCAGGGCGATACCGTTTTGTTTTTGCAAGATCGGAATGCCACGAAATTGGCGGGCAACCTCGAATCATGGCCCGCAGATATCCCTGCGCAGGCCGGGCTCTTCGATATGGCCGGCCTGCGCAACTACACCCAGGGGGCCAGGACCTATACCGTCGCAGCCCGCGTATTGCCTGGTGGATTTGGTCTGTTGGTCGGGCGCGACCGGACGGCGCTCGACCAGGCCTTGGCGAGCCAAAAGAAAACAGCCCTCTTTTGGCTGGCCTTGATCATTCTGTGCGGAATGGGTTTGGGAACCCTGTTTGTCCGACGCATTCTGGTCCGTATTTCACGTGTCAACAGATTGGCCGAAACCGTCCGACAAGGGGATATGGCCGCTCGCCTGCCCAGCTCAGAGCAGCAGGACGAATTTGCGCAACTCGACCGACATATCAACGCGATGCTGGACCGGATCGAAAGGTTACATCGCGCCAAACTTCGTATCAGTGATGCCATCGCGCATGAATTGCGCACGCCACTCAACCGCATACATCAGCAAATCGACGCCATTCCAACCGAGGATCAGCACAAGCTTCTCATTCAAAACGAAATTTCACGCACCATTCGCATATTCGACGCCCTCTTGGATATCTCATCTGCCGAGTCTCAGGAAGGCGACCACATAGGTATGACCGAGCTGGACCTCTCCGCTCTATGTGGCGAAATCGTTGATCTCTATCGCCCCCTGAGCGAAGATAAACACCTTGATCTAAGAGCGGAGATTACTGCGGATTTGTATGTTCTGGGCGACAGATCCTTGTTGGCGCAGTTGCTGGCCAATCTGTTGGACAATGCAATCAAATTCACCCGCCCGAATGATCAAGTGACGGTTGAGCTGGTCCCGCGCGGCGGCCATGTGGTGCTGCAAATTCGCGATACAGGGCCGGGTTTGGGGGAAGACATTGGCGAAACCCTGTTTGAAAAATTCGTGCGCTCCGAGCGTGACAGCGAAGCAGACGGGCATGGGCTGGGGCTGGCGTTGGTGCATGCCATTGCCACCCGGCACGGGGCGAAAATCAAGGTCTTGCAACCACAGCTTGGTTTCGCGATCGAAGTTGTCTGGTCGATGCTTTCTCCCAGCGAAAGCATCCCGGAACCTGGCCACCGGCTCCGCAACAAAGAAACCTGCAGGCCCGGCCATGCCGCTTAAACAAACAATCACCCTTTTGGCTGCACTGCTGGTTGCGTCCTGCGCCGGTTACAATCCACCGGTCAACGTCGCATCCGCTGTCCCCAACTCAGAGGCCCGCAGCCCCTCGGCCAAGGACGTTCAAGACACCTATGTCGCGCTCGCGTTTTCCGGAGGAGGCACCCGCGCCACCGCCTTTGGCTATGGCATGCTGGCCGGTATGCGAGAGGCAACGGCCACACCGGAAAATCCCGATGGTATCCTGACCAAAGTCCGTTTGGTGACAGGCGTCTCAGGAGGATCCGTCATTGCTGCGAACTTCGGCTACAAGGGGCCGCGGGCTCTGGATGGGTTTCGAGAAGACTTCCTCTTGCTCGATGGGGAAAAATACATGTCAAATTCGGCATTCAACCCGATAACCATAGCCAAGGGGCTGTCGGGCGGTGCCAATGGGATAGATACTTTCGGGCGTTTTCTGGATGAGACGTTGTTTCATGGCGCGACCTTTGGCGACCTGCGCAGGCGATCCCGGATTCAAACCTGGATCAACGCCGCGGATGTGGCAAACCAGACAAGCTTTTTGTTTTCGCCAGAGACGTTTGACGCTCTCTGTTCTGATTTTGACAAATACCCCATCTCTCACGCGGTGAGCGCGTCGGCGGCCTTTCCCTTGGTCTTTCGTCCCATCGTGCTAGAGCCGCACCACGAAGCATGTAACTACAAGGAACCTGACTGGCTCACCACGGCACGTTACAATCCCGAAGCAACCAGCGCGATGCGCGCCTATGCCAATGCGTTGGAAAGCTATGCAGACCCGGACGAGGTGCAATTTCTAAAACTGCTTGACGGCGGGATCACTGACAATTTTGGCACAACCGGATTGGCAGTGGATCGTGCGCGATCACGCAATGCATTTTCGCCACTCAGCAAAACAGAAGCGGTGAAGATGAAGAGGTTGCTGTTCCTCGTCGCCAATGCTGCGACCGAGCAGGATCTGCGATGGACAAAACAGGCGCGCGGACCCGGAGGATTAGAGTTGGGCATGGCCATTGTCCAATCCGCAATGGGGGCCGCAACACGGACCAGCTATGACGCCATGCGATTGCAAATCGCCAATTGGGAAAAAGACCTGATTGAAACCCGTTGCGCGATGCCGTTGTCAGAGGTCCGCAGCCTGATTGGTTCCACAAATGACTGGGAATGCACCGATGTCAAATTTCTGGTTGGCGAGGTTTCATTTGATGGGCTGCCAAAACAAATGCGGGACGATCTGAATAAAATTCCCACGCGCCTTCGATTGCCACAGACCGATGTGGATCTGGCGATTGAGGCCGGTCGGCTTTCCACCAAACAAAACGCCGCTTTCAACGGGTTGCTGCGCCTGGAAGAAGATCCGGCCGAGTCGCGCCTGTCGGGGGCGAACGCAGCAGGGCAGAAACCGAAACTTATTCGACCGGTGAGCAATTGAAATGATTAGGGTTTTATTCTCTAACTTACTGGCGTTGTTGTGCTTTGGGGCCTTGCCTGCAAGCGCAGAGATTCGCGCATTGCTGGTCGGGGTGTCTGACTATTTGTACATAGACGCAGATTTGCGCGGCCCAGCCAATGATGTCGGGCTGATCGCCGACACGCTGATCCAACGCGGCGTTGCGCAGGAAAACATAGCGGTCCTGGCCGCCGAAACAGCGCGTGTGCCCGATGGGGTCCAAAACGCCGGTGTGCCGACACGCGCTGCGATCCTCCAAGGTCTGTCTGACCTGGCTGATGTCGCGCGGGACGGCGATATCGTTTTCATCTATTATTCCGGCCATGGCAGCCAGGCCCCGGACCAGAGCGGAGACGAAGCGGGTGGGATGGATGAAATACTGCTGGCCGCGGATACCAAAGGCTGGGATGGCAACGCAGGCCTCGTCCAAGGCGCGATACTGGACGATGAATTGGGAATGTCTGTACAGGCCATCTTGTCCACGGGCGCCCAGGTAATTGCGGTTCTGGATGCCTGTCATTCTGGAACCGGGTTTCGGGATTTGCCTCAATCTGCAACCGCGTCCCGCTATGTCAGCCCTTCTCAACTGGGTTTGCCTCAGACACAATCCTTCGACGAAGCGGGCACCATCGCGTCAGGGTTTGATGGTGATTTCGTCTTTTTCTATTCGGCCCAATCCGATGAACGCGCGTTTGAAACACCGGTTGGCGACCAGGCTGTGGATGCCAATTGGTATGGTGATTTCACCCGCGCCTTTGCCAACGTATTGGCAACCCGGAATGAGCTGAGCTGGGGACAGGTCTTGCAGGTCTCAATCGACACGCTGCAAAACACCGGTGGGGCCAAACAAACCCCAGACGCCGAAGGGACGCTGATCCAGACGCAAATGTTCGGTTCAACTCCGCCGGAACGGTCCGTAACATTTACAAACAATCGTCTGGACGCCGGGGCGATACATGGGTTGACGCCCGGTGCCACCATTGAATTGCGATCCCTGACGCCTGCCCAGGACAGTGCACAGCTCCCGGCAATGACCGTCACACTCAATCATGTCGATGCGCTGACCTCCACATTCCTCGCCCCTCAGGATGCTCCCAGGCACGGCATTGCGCGTATCTCTGACAGTGGCCCGATTGCGCCCTTTGTTGTTGATACAGGATCCGTCTCGGATCGTTGGCGCGCTGCGGTGCCCGCCATGATGACAGAGACCACTGCATCTCCGGATGTCGTATTGATCCCTGAGGAAAACGACGTGATCGTCGGCTACCCGGCCGGGGCCATCAGCCCCGCCAGCTTGCGTGTGTCAGACCCGAATGAATTGGCACCACTTTTGCAAAACATCAGTGCGACCCAACGGTTGAAGGGCGCGTTGGCCAAAAAGCCAAAGGCAGCAGGGTTCAGTTTTGCCATGCCGGGAACCGAGGTTCAGTATACTCTGACGCAGATGGATGCTGGCGGAGACTGTTCTGGCGAAGTATCCGAAACCTTTATCAAGGGACCGATCGTGGCGCGTCATTGCGATCAAATATGGCTGGAGATCCACAATCCGTCCTCCACCGCGCAGGATGTTACGGTTCTGTATGTCAATCGGGACTACACGATATCCGCGATCTGGCCGGTTGACGGGCTGTCCAACCGTATTGCCTATGGTGAAACCCAGACCGTTGGAATGCAGCTCCAGAATTCCACCGATCGGCCCGCGCTCGAAGAAATCCTGGTTGTCGCGGTGGCCGCCCAACCGGGCGCGCCGCGCAATGACTTGACCATCCTCGCAACCGATGGCGCGACACGGGGCCATGCAAATGCTCCGGCTTTGGCTTGGATTGATGCGCAACTTGACCCAGACACCCAGACCCGCGCCATAGATGCGGCGCCCAAGATCACCACTAAACTTTTTCCAATTCGATTGACCCAAGGGGAACATTAAATGACGTCAAAACTCTCACTGCTTGCAACGGCCTTTGCCGCATTGCTCCCGTTCGCGGGCGCGCAACAGGTCCATGCCCAGGTCACGGAAACAGTTGCCAGCGCCAGCCCGTTCGACTTTGCCAAGAGCAAGCAAAAAGCCGCCCGCGAAGCCGAACTGGCCAGCACGGATGCCGCGTCGCGTGTCATCGGTGGCGAACTGGCAAAAGAGGGCGCATGGCCATGGCAGGTCGCGCTGATGATCGCGGATATGCCGGTTTCTTCTGATAGCCAGTTTTGTGGCGGAACCATGGTTCTGGACAATTGGGTTTTGACCGCTGCGCATTGCGTTCAGCACACGGCCGAGGATGGCAGCCAATTCATACTTGCCCCGCAGCAGTTCAGTGTTCTGGCCGGGACAAATGTGCTGGTCGAGGGCAGGGGGGACAATGTGCCGGTTGCCGGTGTGTTCCCGCATCCTGGCTATAACCCCGTCAGTTTTGACAATGATGTCGCCCTGGTCAAACTCGCACGCGCTCCGCAGGCCAATTACCAGTTAATCACCGTACCAACCCCGGATCTGGGTGAAATTCTGGACCAGGAAGGCGTGCCAACAATCGTGACAGGCTGGGGGCTTGTGGCCGGAGGCAGCCATCCAACCGATATGTATCAGGCCAATATCCAGATGATGGATCGCGACCAATGCAATCGAAACCTGCTCGAAGGGCGCGCACAGGTTGCAGCGCAATCTTTCAGCAAAGCGGCCTCGGTGTTTGGCTTGTCTGACCAAGCCGCACAAGAAGCTTGGGTCGAACTGATCAATCGCGCCGCGATCCCAATGTCTGAAAACATGCTGTGCTCTGGAACCTACGAGGGTGGTAAAACCTCCTGTCAGGGCGATAGCGGCGGGCCGTTGGTCGTGCCTCTCAATGATGGGTCATACGTACAGGCCGGCGTTGTGAGTTGGGGGCTGGCCATTGCCGAAACCCAAACCTGCGTGGAAAATGCCCAGTTTTCGGCTTATACAAAATTGTCGAACTATCTGGATTGGTTGAACGGCATCGTGAATGCAAACTAGGCTGCGCATTTTTCTTTCTGTTCTGGGGCTGTTGGCGACCTTGCTCACAGCCCCAATGCCTATCTCGGCCCAGGCCCCCGTACCGGCCCAAACGTCGATCAGCGAAGCCGAATTTGTTGATCTCAACAGACAGGGCATCGCACTTTTGCAGGCCGGCGACGTGGCCACGGCCCAAGATCTTTTGTGGCGCGCCAATGAACTGGCAAATCTCGAAAACAGCTATTCGAACGACGCGCTACGCTATCACAACATCGGCATGATGCGCATGTATCTTGCGATAGGAGAAAGCGCGAACGCCATTTTCTTCGCGGCCCGGCAAGTGGCTGAAATGGAAAGCAATGGTTTGCAGGATCACCCCCTCAAACTCGAAACCAGCCTGCTGCATGGTCGCGCGCTTTGGCAGCAGGACGACTATCAACAAGCCGCGCCAATCTTGTTGAAGACTTATGATGAACTGGTGCGTCGTGGTGGGATGGAGCAGTTGGAGATTGAAGCACTCTACTACTTCATCAGAACCGCAAGACATTTGAACTACGAAGGTTTGGCAGACTACTTCGCGGCCTTTTATACCGCTTACCCCCAAACGGATGCGCTGGGCGACAGTGACTTTGTGCGGGTCCTCTATTTGCATATCGAATGGGGCAAAGAGCAAGGCGCCGATGCCGATTGGATCCTGCACAGTACCCAATCATTGTACGAAGTGACCATGGCTGCCAAGGACCTGGACGCAGCATTCATTGTCTCTCTTTTGGGGGCGCATGGCGACAATCTGTTGGACGCAGGCGAATTCGCTGCGGCCTTGCCTTTCTTGCAAGATTATCACGAAGCGCTGACAGCCGAAGCGCAGTTCCAGATTGCCTATTACTCCAATGCACTCAGCCTGGTTCAGGCCTTGCGCATGACATCAGGCTACAACGATGCGCTCGACATTCTCGACGAAGTCTACGCCACAGCAACGCGCGAAAATGCCGATGCAACCACACGCTCTGTCCTGCTGGTTCAACGCGGGTTCTATGCCGAACAAAGTGGCCGCGATGACGCACAACAATCCTATCTGGATTCCTATTTCTTTGCCCGTCAGGAGAACCAGATTGATGACGGCTTTGTCTTGCGCATCAAGGCACGGATCGACCTGTCCAACCCGGCGGTCGAGGACTTTTCGTTGCGCCACGAGCTATTGGGAACACCTCCTCCGGATGTCATTCTGACAGCAGACGGTTCCGTCGCGCTCGATTTCTTCTTTCGCGGAAAATACGCAGAATTCGAGGGCATCCTGGCTGCAAAGTCCCTTCAAACCACTGACCAACCTGTGGTCTCAGACCTGAATGCGGCACTCCACTATGCGCTGATCGGAGACTTCATCGCGTCCCGGGACCTGATCGCTTCCTTGCGCAATTCAATCCCGACGCTCCCGGACGAAGGCGTCGCCCAAGACGATCCAATCCTGGATATCATTGAAATCCTGGCGCTGTCCGTCATGACCGAGATCGACCGCCAGGACGCCGTCGCTCCACTGGAAAGGCTGGCGTCGGTGTATGACGCATTGCCGCTCACCCAAAAGCGCTTGTTCCTGGCGCTGCAGGCCAAATCACAGTTCAGCCTGGACCAGGAGGCTGCAGGCAAACAATCGGTGCTGGAGTATCAGGCCCTTCCAGAGCCGGAAGGCGAATGGACAGAATGGGATCTGCTGGCCGATATCCTAATTCAAAACAACCTCTGGCTGGCATTGCCCGATTCAGAAAGAAAAGCGGCCTTTGAGGCGGCCAGGGTCAGGATCACCAACAACAGTCACCTGGCCTTGTTTGTGTCCTGGGCTCGACTGGTCCAGTTCAACAACACAGCCGGAGCCGATCGGCGCGAAACTGCCTTGCAGGAGATCGGTCGGTTCTTGGGAACTTTCACCCAAACTCTACCCGAGGGGCACACCTTCATATCAACGTCCGAGGTGGCCATGGCGCGTGCGCTGCAGGCCCAAGGCCGCAACGAAGAAGCTTTGGCCTGGCTGGATCGCGCCATCGAAAGCGTCACCGCAACTCCAGCCGGGCGCAAGGACATCGTGGCGTTGCTGATCTCCGAAAAGGCGTCCAGCCTGACGTGGATGGGGCGAACAGAAGAGGCTTACGTGGTCGCCAAGACCGCCTATGAAATGCTGAGCGGCATAGACGCCCAACCCAATATCGCTGCCGGTGTGATAGAGCGCTACGTCAGTATCGCGAACTACTATTTGCAGGACGCAGAACGCGTGGCGGCCATCTTGCGCCCCAATCTGGACGACGCAGAATTTATGAAACGCCTCGATACGGCGACGCAATTTATGCTGCTACATCTCTATGCCGGTCTGTTGGCCAATTTCGCCCCGGCGTCAGAGGCTCTGACAGCTCTGCGGGCCGCCGAGGTGGCCTTGGGCAACGATATGACCCAATGGACCACGTCGCGCTCACATGCCCTGTTTACCAGCGCGCGCATCAAATACTGGGACCGTGATTTTGTGGGCGCCTACGCTGACATCCTCCTCAGCACGGATTTGTATTTTGACTGGGTTGAAGAGGCGATTGGAAATGATCCCCAGGCGGGCAATACAGGCGTTGATCAACATGCCATCAGCCTCGCCAATCACGAAGCCGCCATAGGATGGGATTTGGCGCAATCGCTGTCGAGCACAGAGTAAGCCTATTCCCCACCTTCACCAACAATCACAAATGGGGCCCAGATACTGGGATGAGCAAACCGATCATTTGACCGGTCTGACATCAGCGTCAGCATAGAGTGTTGCAACGCCTGGGCGCGGTGGCGGGGAGTCTCTTGGTTATACATCCCGCGCAGCATTTCAGTTGTCAGGGTCGAGGCGGCATAGTCATCAACCGGCCAATGGGACACCAAAATTGATCGCGCCCCGGCATAGATAAACGCCCGCGCCAGCCCCGACAAACCTTCCGCCCCAGGTGTCCCGTCGCTGCCGGCTGTGTCGCAGGCCGACAAGATCACCAGATCCGCAGACAGGTTCAAAGCGGCCGCCTCGGATGCCATCAGCAATGCGTCATCGTCCGCAGATGGGGTAGAAGGCGGAGTAAAAACCAAGGCGGGTTCGCTCAGACCCGGCAGCCCTTCGGCCAACAGCCCATGCGTGGCAAAGGCAACGATGCTGGCCGTACTCATATCTGTCGACTTGACCGTATTCTCGGTTGCATCCGCCGCCAGATACACTTGCGAGTTGTCCCGGCCAAAAATCTTGGCCAGATTTCGTAGCTCTTTGGACGTGTTGGGCAGCGGCGCAAGTTGGGCCACCTCGACGACGGCATCATAGGCTCCGCGGGTCGTGACCGCCGCCTCGGTTCCATCGCCGTCAGCGGCCGCCGTGCTGGCCATCTCCAACCGATATCCCAGAACCGGATCTCCAAACCCAACAAAACTCGCCGCTCTGGTAGCGGTCGTCTCCGTGCGTTTGCTCTGCCGCAACGATTTCAGGGACGAAACACTCGGCAGTGTCGTCAATGCATGGCGCTTGATCAACCATTCGACAGCTCTCAAACCTTCGGCTGTTGCCGTTCCAGAGCCACCGGGATCTTGCGTAATCAACACCGCTGGCGGCAGGCTGGTCAAAGGCCCGTTGAACACCATCATTAAATGGTCCGCATCGCGAAAAACAGGTTCCAGCGGCTCAAAAACATCTGCATAGATCCGATAGGCCAAGGCTTGTGAAAACGGCCGGGCATCCTGCGACAAGCGTTTTGTCTTTAGTGATTTTCCAGCCCGCAGATCACCCGAGCCTGACAGATCGACACGCAGCTGCTTGACCCTCGAGGCCAGTGTCTCCCGGCCAATATCGGCCCTGTTCCAATCGAAATCTGTCTTGGAGATCGCCCAGGTATAGGTCGCCGTTTCTTCCCCAAAGGTAAACAGCAACGCTTCGTCCGGTGACAAGAGAGCCTGCACATCAGACACGCGCAAGGGGCGGGGGGCGGTCAATTGCAGAAAGCTTGGGAACTCTGCGATCAACCGGGAATCCAATGCGTCAATCTCTGCGCTCAGAACCGCCATTTCGGTTTCGGCTGTGCGCAACCGTTCCTCGGCGTCAATTCCGGCAACATTGGCCAAAGCCGCTACATTGCTGCGCAGCTTGTCCAGTCGCTCAGATTTATCCTGACGATTTCGGATCAAAGCCGACAACTCCCAGTCGCCCGCCGCAATACGCGCGCTGGCCTGGGACAATGCGCGCCCGGCAACCGAGGTCGTCACCTGCTGAACCGTCATAAAGACACGCTCGCCGATGCTGGCCTTTGTCTGAGACGTGGCGGCCGACGCTATCAGCGCCAGGACCGCCGTAAAAACCAAAACGAAATTGCGCATGTGTGATGGTGGCCCGCGCCTCAGGCGCAGGCCAAACGCTTTAGTTGGTCAGCAGGTAATAGCTGTTGCGCACGCGCCCCATGTTCTGCACGCCGACCAGAAACTGACCGTCCCAAATCGGTGTCCACGAGCAGTACAGCTGATCGGAGTAACTTTGGTCGACGCAAATGGTGTTGCCGTTTTCATCTGTCACCAACAAATCCAGATCCGCATCTCCATCGCCGATAATGGCCAATTCTGCCAGTTGCCCGCCGCGATATGTAATCGCAAAAACATCTGTTCTGCCTGCTCTCAAACGGCTCAGTGTTCGCGACGCCCCTCCAACACGACCACGGCTGCCTTCGGCCATCGCGTCCTCAATCATGCCAACGATGGTCTCGTCACCACCCGCCAGTTCCATCGCATCGGCATACATCTGTTCTGCATCCACAGGGTTCGCGCTCGCCCCGTCGTCGTCGCTGGTTTCGGCCCCTTCAATCGGCTTGTTGTCCACTTCCCGCTCAACATCTTTCGCATCGATCGAGCTGGCAATCCGCGCGGCATTCAGGACCGAAAGCGCGTCCTTGTTTTCAATGCCATATCCATAAAGATCCTGAGCCATCGCCAAGAGCGCCACAGCACCCTGTTGCCCCTCAGCGGAGGCATCCACATTGCTTCCGGATTTATCCTGGGCAAAAGCAACGTTTGCTGCCAGCAATGCGGCGACGCAGGTCATTGAAAATAGATTGTTCTTCATTGGTCTCTCCAAAATAGTCGTATGTACATCATTTTACCAACTGGTGTTTGGTTTCAATGTAGACTTTGCCCAACCTAGCAGGGGAATGCGCCAAACACCCATGACAAATTTGTTCATTTTTCCTGGGTTTGTCGAAAAGCCTTTGCGCCCTGAATGGCGCATGAGGCTTGAAAAGGCCGATGTTTTTCGCTGTGCCTCCATGTTCAATGGCCATTCAACGCAGAATAAATCCCAAACGCTCCAACGATGATCAGGCTCATCGCCCATACAACATCCAGGTTGAACCAGGATTGAGAGATGAATTTCAGCCCGAACCAGTGATATACAAAAAGCGCAATCGCCGCGCCCGCAACCGTCATGGAAATCGTATGAACCCCTGCGACGATCACAGCTGTTACTATGTCATCACTCATCAAAGTCTGCGCCGCAAAGTGACCGGTCTCAATCGCGTCACCCGGCGCCAGATATCCGCATATCCCCAGGTAGATCGGCAACAACATCAACGCTGCGCCATGCGCCATGGCCGCCAGGAATGACCACAGGGCCAAACGCGCGGGATGGACACGGGACAGAAATTTGGGATGCCTGCGATTGATCAACAGGTAAATCCCCATCGCAACCACAATCAGCCCCGCCGCAACACGGATCTCGCGCTCGCGTTCGACAAGAACAACCATGAGCGAGAATGGCACCAGAATGCAGATCATCGCCAGGAAATGCCCGGCCGCCAGCATCGCGAGCGCTTTGGCCATTGCACCGCGCTTGCGCTCCATCAGGGCCGCTGACACCGCCAGGGGCCACCCCATGCCAGGGTTGATCCCGTGGTAGAACCCCGAAAAAATGACGGCCCACCACAGGGCCGTCAAAGAGATTTCTGCCATCATTTAGGCGGACGGATAGCAGAAACTGTCCGTCGAACAATCGCCGCCTTCCAGGCGGATCTGATGGGCGCGCGTGTTTTCCGGGAAATCAATGTAGAAATCCTTGTCCAACGCAAAGCTGCCATCATCGCCGACATTGGCCATAACCATCTGTCCACCCTCATGATGCGGATAAAACTGATTATCCCATGTGGAATATAGCGAGTTCGTCCAATACACACGCTTGCCATCGCGGCTGATCTCAACCATCTGCGGCCCATAGATAAAGGGTTTGCCGTTGGGATGATTGGTTTCGCGCGCGATTCCGCCAATCTCGACTTTTCCGTTCAGCACTGGGTTGAACGGGTCAGACACATCATATTGGTGCATCTCGCCCAATCCCCAGCAGGCGACATACAGGTATTTGTCATCCAGGCTGAGGTCGATATCCGTGACCAACGGCGGCACCGCTGCGAACCCCTTTAGCAGGTCTGGCAGGTTTTCGGGGTCTTCAGGTCGAGGATCAATCGTGATCACCTTTTTGGCTTGCCACGTCCCGTCATCATCGCGCCACCAAGTAAAGATTGCGCCTTGCAGATTGGTCGTATCGACCACAACGCCGCAAAACCCATAGGATTTGGTGGGGTCATGGGCGGGGCGGATCTCCAGCGCCATCTGGTATTGCTCGCCCAGATCAATGGTCTGGATGTTCTTACGCGCACGCAGATCCCAGAAATGAATACTGTGTCCGTATTTGTTGCTCAGCAGATCTTCGGCAACCACACCGTTTTCGTATTGTGGCGGCAAACCCCATTCGGAACTGACCATGTAATCCTGGGGCAGGTTCCACCAGAAATCATAGTGCTTGTCCTGTTTCCCGCGATCCATCTCATATTTGCCAATGATCTCGAAGGTTTCGCAATCCATGATAAAGATGCCAGGCGGGCCATCCGTGCCATCTTCGCCGCCACCGCCCAAAGTGGACACATAGATGCCTTCGGGCCCACAATGGATCGTATGCGGGCGCGAATAGCCTGTCTTCTCGAAAAGCTCCTCAGGCTCGATGACTTTGTGAATTTTGGCCTTCAATGGCTCCTTCACATCAAAGATGTAAATACGCGAAGACCGAATTCCCGGAACAATCAGATACCGCCGCTCTAAAAACGCGTGACCGGAAAGAGGGGAAAGTGACGAAGAACAGGCGTTCCAACCAAAGTGATGAAATTCGTCACCCGTCGTGGGGGTCATGACTGTGTGAACAATTTCGCCATATGTATCGGAACCGGGGCGCAAATCGACGACTGCAATTCCGTCATGTTGCGAAGAATCTTTACCAAGCATTACAGTAAACGCAAAATTCTCCACTGGCGCTTCCATCGCCAGCCGAGGCGACGCGTGAAACGTCGGATCAGGTCTCAAATTCATTCTTTCCTCCCTAGGGTTTATGTCAACGCCCCACCTCCATGAGACGCCTTATTTCAAGCGACTACATCCCTCCTTATACTTCTCCCACATTGCAAAGCTGAATCGCTCCGCTAATTCTGTCCGCAATATCAATGAGTTGAGTGCCTATTTTCTGTCGGTATTCCAACCCGAACCGCCGCACGGGGCCAACCGCTCCGACGCTGAAGGTGGCGCCAATGTTTCCAATCGAGATTGGCGCCGCCACACTCGAAATGCCGATATCAATCTCTTGGTCACAATCGGCAAAACCACGGGTTTTGATGTCTTCGAATTCCTCCAGCAATTCGGCACGCGTTGTTTTCGTGTGCTGTGTGAACGCCTCCAGCGATCCATCAATGATCGCGTCGCGAAATTCCGGTTCCGAAAAGGCGGCAATCGCCTTGGAGCAGGAACAGGCGTGCAAGGGGCGTTCGCCGATGCCCGGATGCACGAATGCGCGCGTCGGGTCCTCGGGCGTTTCAACGTGAATGATTTCGATCTTGCTGTCGCGAAAACGGCCCAGAAACACAGTCTCGTTAAAGGCGGCCGCAGCGACCTTCAACATGGGCGCTGCGCATTTGCGAACGTCCACATCTGACTTTCCCAGCAAGGCAATTCGGATCAGACGCTCACCCACCACATAGCGACCGTCTCCAGCAGGCTCGTCAATCAACCCCTGTTCGTGTAACCTCTGGATCAAACGATAGCAGGTCGGTTTTGGCAAACCCGTCGCACGCTGTACTTCGCCCGCGCTGACGGGCCGGCCGACGACGGCGATGACCTCCATCAAATTGACCAGGCGTTCGAGATGCATATTGACGGCCTACCTTACAATTGTGAGGCTAGGTCTCGAATAATGAGAATGATTCGTCTAAAATCAAGATAAATTGTCGAGAGAAGAAAAATGAGAACACGTGCAGCCGTCGCCGTCGCCGCAGGACAACCTCTGGAGGTGATGGAGGTTGAGTTAGAAGGACCACGCGCCGGAGAGGTGCTGGTCGAGATCAAAGCAACCGGCCTCTGTCACACAGACGAGTTCACCCGCTCTGGCGATGACCCCGAGGGGATCTTCCCGGCTATTCTGGGCCATGAAGGCGCAGGGGTCGTTATCGAAGTCGGAGAGGGTGTTACCAGCCTGGAAGTCGGCGATCATGTAATCCCGCTTTACACGCCGGAATGCCGCGAGTGCGAATATTGCCTCAACCCTAAAACGAACTTGTGCCAAAAGGTCCGCGCGACACAGGGGCAGGGGCTTTTGCCGGATGGGTCCACACGTTTTTCGATGCTGGATGGCACACCAATCCATCACTACATGGGCTGCTCGACATTTGCGAACCACACGGTTGTGCCCGAAATCGCACTCGCCAAAGTGCGCAAGGACGCGCCGTTCGACAAGATCTGTTACATCGGCTGCGGTGTGACCACCGGCATTGGCGCGGTCATCAACACGGCCAAGGTTGAAATCGGCTCGCGCGGCATTGTCTTTGGATTGGGCGGCATCGGTTTGAACGTCATCCAGGGCCTGCGTTTGGCCGGTGCTGACCAGATCGTTGGTGTCGACCTCAATGACAGCAAAGCGGAAATGGCGACCCGGTTCGGCATGACAGATTTCGTGAACCCCAGCGAGGTTGACGGCGATCTGGTTGCGCATCTGGTCGAGCTGACCAAAGGCGGCGCGGACTACACGTTCGATGCCACAGGCAATGTCAACGTCATGCGAACGGCTCTGGAAGCCGCCCACAAGGGCTGGGGCGAAAGCATCATTATCGGTGTGGCCCCTGCGGGTGCCGAAATCAGCACACGTCCTTTCCAGCTGGTCACAGGCCGCAGCTGGCGCGGAACGGCCTTCGGTGGGGCCTCGGGCCGGACCGACGTGCCAAAGATCGTCGATTGGTACATGGACGGCAAGATCGAGATTGATCCGATGATCACCCACAAGCTCTCGCTTGATGAAATCAATCACGGTTTCCATCTCATGCACGAAGGCAAATCAATCCGCGCCGTGGTTGAATACTGATCCTTCGAAAACACTCATCTGTCGATCATACCCGAACCAATGTTGGGCATGATCGACAGTTCTGAAACGCCAGGGTCTGAGCGGGCCCTGCATCAGCCTCATATGACCAGTTTGATCGCATAGGCCACGACGGCAAGCGCAAGAACGCTTGCCACCCACAGGCCTACAAACCAGAGCCATTTTCGAACCAGGCTGTGTTTCATCAATGATACCCCTCGGCAGGATCCATTTTGCCTCGGAATACCCAATAGGCATAGGCGGTGTAGGCCAGAATGATTGGGATCAACACAACCGCACCAACAAGCGCAAAGGCGAGGCTGCTGTCAGGCGCCGCAGCTTGCCAGATGGTCAGCGAAGGCGGGACCATCATCGGATAAAAGCTGATGCCGATTCCGACGAAGCTGACCACGAAAAAGCCCAACACAGACAAGAACGGCTGAAGATCCCTGTTGTCGTTTAGCCCTCGGAAGAAAGACCAGACCAGCGCCAACATGATCACGGGCACGATCATCGTCCACAGGCTGCCCGGCAGGTTGAACCAACGTTCAAAGTAAACCGGATCCTGAAACGGTGTCAGCAGACTTACCACCCCGATGAGCCCCAGCGTCGCCGCGCCAAGATACCAGGCATAGCCACGCATCTGGATCTGTAACTCGTTCTCTGTTTTCAAAACGATCCATGTGGCTCCCAGCAATGCATAACCCACAACGACAGCAATGCCCGTCAGGACCGAAAAAGGAGTCAACCAGTCGAACCAACCGCCAGAATAGGAGCGATCCGTCACTTCGATGCCCTGTACCAATGCGCCCAATGCGATGCCCTGACAGAACGCGGCAATCAGGGACCCTCCGAAAAAGGCCGCGTCCCAAACCCGCTTCCAGCGCGTTGTGCGCCAGCGATATTCGAACGACACGCCCCGGAACACCAAGGCCAACAGCATCGCTGTGATCGGCATGTAAAGCGCCGGCATGATCACGGCATAGGCCAGAGGGAAAACGGCGAACAACCCGCCGCCGCCCAGAACCAGCCATGTCTCATTTCCATCCCAAACCGGCGCGACCGAGTTCATCATCATATCGCGGTCGCGATCCGACTTGGCAAATGGAAACAGAATGCCCAATCCCAGATCAAACCCGTCCAGAACCACATAGGTCAATACGGCAAAGGCGATCAGCCCCGCCCAAATGAATGCAAGGTCAAAGATCATTTTGGCTCTCCTTGTGCGACGCGTTGCCCGCTGTAGCGATTTGCTGGGCTGGAGTGATGCCCGCCGTTCGGATCGGCCCATCAGCAAGACCAAGTTTCGGGGTCGAAGGCCGTTTGTTCATCATCCTCAGAATGTAGAATGTCCCGGCCCCGAATACGAAAAAATACACCACGATAAACGCGACAAGCGAGGTCGCAACAGCCGGTGCATCCACGGGTGACAGGCTGTCTGACGTGCGCAATAACCCATAGACCGTGAAAGGCTGCCGCCCAACCTCGGTCGTTATCCAGCCCGCCAGCACAGCGATAAAACCCGTTGGCCCCATCAGGATCGCGATACGGTGCAGCATTTTGGCGTCATAAAGGGTTCCCTTCCGACGCGCCCAAAGTGACCAGACCCCAAGCCCCAGCATCGCAAAGCCAAGGCCAACCATGATCCGAAAACTCCAGAACACGACGACCACAGGTGGCTCATCCTCGTCCGGAACAGTGTCCAGCCCGTCCAGTGGCGCGGTCCATTGGTGTTTCAGGATGAGCGAGCTGAGATAGGGCACCTCGATGGCGTAATCGATCCGCTTTTCACTCGGGTTCGGGATGCCGAACAGGATCAGCGGTGCGCCGTCGGGGTGGCTGTCATAATGCCCCTCCATGGCCATCACCTTTGCAGGCTGGTGCTCCAATGTGTTCAGCCCATGCGCATCACCCGCAAAGATCTGGATCGGCGTGACAAGCGCCGCCATCCACATCGCCATCGAAAACATGCGCCGCGCCTCTTTGTCAGTGCTGTCGCGCAACAGATGTACGGCGCCCACCGCTCCAACAACCAAAGAGGTGGTAAGGAAAGCGGCCAGCACCATATGCACAAGGCGATAGGGAAAGGACGGGCTGAAGACGATCTGCCACCAATCCTCTGGCACGAACTGGCCCAACTCGTTGATGCTGTAACCTGCCGGGGTCTGCATCCAGCTGTTGACCGACAGGATCCATGTCGCTGACATCAAGGTGCCAAAGGCCACCATCGCGGTTGCGAACATATGCAGACGCTCGCCCACCCGTTCGCGCCCGAACAACATGATCCCCAGAAACCCCGCCTCAAGGAAAAACGCCGACAGCACTTCGTAGGCCATCAGTGGCCCAACGACCGGCCCGGCCTTGTCCGAGAAAACCGCCCAGTTGGTGCCAAACTGATATGACATCACAATGCCCGACACGACGCCCATGCCAAAGGCCACTGCAAAGATCTTTTTCCAGTAGTTGAAAAGCGTCAGATAGGTCTCATCCCGCGAACGGATCCAAAGGCCGTTCAGAACCGCCAGATAACTGGCAAGTCCGATGGAGAAGGCGGGAAAGATGATATGAAACGAAACGGTAAACGCGAATTGTATGCGCGCCAGCATTTCGGCAGAAAAGCCGTCCAACATGTGTGGCCTCTAACGATAAAACAAGGAACAGGAGCCCGCGCTTGGGCCTTGAAAACGACTTTACCTAATGGGTTCAAAGTATGACGCTGTGACATAACCGCCGCCGTCATGATCCCCCCAGGTCACCCAGCCGGGACGCGCGACAGGCGCTACGCTATTAGAGGATGGAAACACAGGTCCAAGACGGAGAGTGAAATGACAGATTTTGATTGGACCGAGCGGTTCCAGGGAACCGCCGCCTTGCCACCGGCTGTGCGCAAACGGTTGAACAACACAGCGCGCGTCATCCATGTGAAAAAGGGCGGTCAGGTGTTCGGGCCGGCCAATATTCCCGACAGTCTGATCTTTTTGTATGATGGCCGCATTCGGGTGTCTCAAAGTTCGGACAGTGGGCGGGAAATCGTGCTTTACAGGGTGGATGCAGGCGAAAGCTGTGTCTTGACGACGGCCTGCATGCTGGCCGAAGAGGCTTACAACGCAGAAGGCATCGCCGAAACGGATATCACAGCCATCGTCTTGCCCAAACCCGCATTTGATCGTTTGGCGGCCGAAGAGGATGCCTTTCGGAACTTTGTCTTTTCGGCCTATTCCCGCCGTCTGATCGACCTGTTGCGCGTTGTCGACGATGTCGCCTTTGGCCGGATCGATGTGCGTCTGGCAGAGCGTCTTTTGGCATTGGGGCAGGGCAGCAAACAGGTTCACGCAACCCATCAGGAACTGGCCAGCGAATTGGGCACAGCGCGCGAAGTCGTGTCCCGTGTTCTCAATGATTTCCACAAACGTGAACTGATCGAGCAGTCGCGCGGCGTCATTACCTTCAAGAACAAACCGGGCCTGGCCGCTATCGCTGAAAGCAGCTGACCCGGCTTTCTGAGACTTGAGTGACAATGTCACTGAAGCCGTGCCGCCAAAGTTCTATCTCAGATTCAACTTAGTGTCTGAGGAGACTGCCATGACCACCAATGTTGGAACCATCGACCGGATTTTACGCGCTGCTCTGGGCGTGGTCCTTATCTACCTTGCCTTCTTCAGCGGCGCGCCTGCCTTTGCTGGGCCCGTGATGAAGTATGGCGCCGCTCTGGTGGGCGTCGTCATGCTCACTGTGGCCGCAACCCGTATCTGCCCGATCTATGCGATCTTTGGCCTCCAGACGTGCCGGGTGTCGTGATGGAAACAGTCTTTACTCCTTTTTTATCCCTGGGCGGAGGCGTGCTGATCGGCCTCGGCGCCGTTCTGCTGATGCTCGGATTGGGTCGCATTCTGGGGGCCACCGGCGTTATCTCGGGCTTGGTCTTTGCGCAAAGCCGCAAAGAGGCGTCCTGGCGGGTCGCGATGATTATTGGCATGATCCTCGCGCCGGGACTGATCTATCTGGTTTCCGGCACAATGCCCGCAGTGGATGTGCCCGTCAGCCCGGCCATGATCGTTATCGGCGGCGTGATCGTGGGTTTTGGCGCCAGTCTCGGATCCGGTTGCACATCGGGGCATGGGGTTTGCGGATTGTCCCGCCTGTCGGTCAGATCATTCGTGGCCGTGCCCACCTTCATGGCAACCGCCGCGCTAACCGTTTTTGTCCTTCGCCACGTGATTGGAGCCTGAGCTATGAAACTGATTTTTGCAGGTGTGACCGGCCTTGTCTTTGGCATCGGTATTGCGTTGTCCGGTATGATGAACCCGGCCAAGGTTTTGAACTTCTTCGATATTGCCGGCACCTGGGATCCAAGCCTCGCTTTTGTCATGGGCGGAGCATTGATGGTGACAGGATTGGGATACCGTCTGGTCTGGCGCCGCGCGAAACCACTGTTTGACACCGCGTTTCAGGTTCCGGTCAGTACACACATAGATCGCAACCTTGTCTCAGGCGCAGCACTGTTCGGGATCGGATGGGGCATCGCCGGCTTTTGTCCGGGCGCTGCGCTGCCCGCTCTGGGAACCGGACGTTGGGAGGTTGTGCTTTTCATCGTTGCCGTGATCGGTGGACTGGCGCTGCGGCGCGGCCTGTCCCGCCTCGCACTGGTCAGTGTGCCGCAATGACACCCTGGATCTACACCAGCGCGTCGGTCCTGGCTCTGACCTTGACGGGGTTCTCTTTCGCGCACGCACAATCCAACGGGCACACGCAGCCGGCAGCGGGCCAGCACACCCATGACGAAGAGAACATGCCGGGCCTGCGGGGTGAGAACGCCAGCGCCGAGGAAAGCGCAGAGATCGCGTTGTTGTTCCGCAATTTCAACACAATTACCCGCGAGGTCGAAAACCTGCCCAATGGCATCCGCACCACCACACGATCGTCGGATCAGGCGGTCATGGATGCTTTGGTCAACCATTCCATCGGGATGATTGACCGTGTCAGCGCCAGGGACGATCCCAAGATCCGGATCCAGAGCCCAACCCTGGACATGTTCTTTCTGCACGGAGACGAAATCCAGTCCGTGGTCGATGTGACCGATGACGGGCTTGTCGTCATTCAAACCTCAAACAACCCAAAGATAGTGACAGCCCTGCAAACCCATGCGGCAGAAGTCACGGATATGGCCGATCGTGGCATGGAAGCTGTCCATGACATGATGAAGCGCCAGGGCCGCGGCCATTGATCGCCGCTGAAACCAAGGAGACAAAAATGACCTACCCAGTGAACATGGATATCAAGCCCGACGTTCAGGCATTTTTCGACGCAGCCACAAACACCATCAGCTATATCGTCAAGGACCCAACGTCGAACGCCTGCGCAATCATCGACAGCGTCATGGACATAGACTACGCCGCTGGCCGGATCACTTTTGAACACGCAGACGCGCTCATCCAGCAGGTCAAAACCCAAGGGTTGAAGCTGGAATGGATCATCGAAACGCATGTTCACGCCGATCATCTGAGCGCCGCACCCTATATTCAGAGCAAACTCGGCGGCAAAATTGGGGTCGGCTCCAAGATCACCGTCGTTCAGGACGTGTTCGGCAAGGTGTTCAACGAAGGCACCGAATTCCAGCGTGACGGCAGTCAGTTCGACGCCCTGTTCGAAGATGCGGATACCTACATGATCGGGAACATGCAGGCCTTTGCTATGTACACACCGGGGCACACACCGGCTTGTATGGTTCACGTCATCGGAAATGCAGCCTTTGTCGGCGATACCTTGTTCATGCCAGACGGCGGTTCTGCCCGTTGTGACTTTCCCGGCGGCAGCGCAGAAGACCTATATGCCTCTATCATGAAGGTCCTGGCGCTGCCCGACGACATGCGTTTGTTCATGTGCCATGACTACGGTCCCAATGGTCGCGACATTCAGTGGGAAACAACCGTGGCCGAAGAAAAGGTCCACAATATCCATGTAGGGGCTGGCAAAACCAAAGAAGACTTCATCAAGTTCCGCACCGAGCGGGATGCGCAATTGGCCATGCCAAAGCTGATCATCCCGTCGTTGCAAGTGAACATGAGGGCAGGAGAGGTCCCAACCGATCCTGACGGCAATCCAATGCTCAAAGTGCCCGTGAACAGGCTCTAAGGGGATCGGGGGCATGGAACTCAGCAAAATCTCTGACACCGCGAACGTCAGCCCAGCGATTGCCGCTGCGGCGGTGCAAGGACAGGCATCGCCTGCCGCAGTCATCCGTGGCCACTCTCCGGTCTCAGCCTATGTTGGCGACGGATCCTGTCCTGTGTCGGTCGAACGGGGCAATACCATGCTGGCCGATATCGGCTCCGGTGGTGCGCGCACACCCAGCTTTCCATCGTTCCGTTTCAATGGCGCTAAACCAACCCGCGCCGCCTGGGGCGTCGATGGAAAGGGACTTCCGCAATTTGTAGCCAGGCGATGTCGAAAAGCAAAGAGCGCGTGGCAAAGCCTGAAACGCTCCAGGTCGCGGCAGGCTGACAGATCTTGAACATAGCCCCATACGCATTGATCGAACCGCTCCGTCCCTTTTGGATCGTTTCCCCATTTGAACTGAACACGCCATGAACGCCCTTTCACGCTATCTGCCCATCCTCGATTGGGGCCGCCGCTATGATCGCAGCGCCTTGTCCAACGACATGGTCGCCGCTGTCATCGTCACGATCATGCTGATCCCTCAGTCGCTGGCCTATGCCCTGTTGGCAGGGCTCCCGCCCGAGGCCGGCATTTATGCATCCATCGCGCCGATCGTGCTCTATGCTGTGTTCGGCACCTCTCGGGCGCTGGCGGTGGGGCCGGTCGCGGTGGTATCCTTGCTGACAGCATCGGCCATTGGCCAGGTCGCCGAAACCGGAACCGCAGGCTATGCCGTTGCCGCTCTGACGCTGGCTTTCCTGTCGGGCGCCTTTCTGGTGCTGCTGGGTGTGTTCCGGTTGGGCTTTCTTGCGAATTTTCTGAGCCACCCCGTGATCGCCGGGTTCATCACCGCATCCGGCATCCTCATCGCAACAAGTCAGCTCAAGCACATTCTCGGGGTCAGCGCCCACGGACACACTCTGCCAGAAATGCTGAGCTCCATTTTCGAACATCTGGATCAAATCAGCTGGATCACCGTCTTGATTGGGCTGAGCGCCACAGGCTTCCTCTTCTGGGTTCGCGGCAATTTGAAACCCTGGCTGAAACGCATCGGAACCGGACCACTTTTGACGGACCTTTTATCCAAGGCCGGCCCCGTGGCAGCGGTCGTGGTGACAACACTGGTGGTCTGGGCGCTTGGCCTTGATGAAAGGGGTGTCCGGATTGTGGGCGATGTCCCACAAAGCCTGCCCCCACTCACCATGCCGGGTCTCTCGCCAGAGCTCATCAGCACCCTCCTGGTGCCCGCCATCCTGATCTCGGTCATCGGGTTTGTCGAAAGTATCTCAGTCGCCCAAACGCTTGCCGCGAAAAAACGACAACGCATCGACCCGGATCAGGAGTTGATCGGTCTGGGCGCAGCCAACCTGGGGGCTGCCTTTACTGGCGGGTTCCCCGTGACAGGCGGGTTTTCCCGTTCGGTGGTCAATTTCGATGCTGGCGCGGAAACCCCGGCAGCCGGCATTTACACCGCCATCGGCCTTGCATTCGCCGCCGTGGCCTTGACCCCATTGGTGTTTTTTCTGCCCAAGGCTACGCTGGCCGCCACCATCATTGTCGCGGTTCTGTCCCTCGTGGACTTTTCGATCCTGAAAAAAACCTGGGACTACGCGCGCGCCGATTTTTCTGCAGTTGCGGTGACGATCGTCTTGACCCTGGGCTTGGGCGTCGAAGTGGGCGTCGCCAGTGGGGTGGCTATCTCAATCCTGCTGCATCTTTACAAAACCTCTCGCCCGCATGTGGCAGAGGTCGGTCTGGTCCCCGGAACCCAGCATTTTCGCAACATCAATCGCCATGAGGTTGAAACACACCCCCAAGTGCTGAGTCTGCGTGTCGATGAAAGCCTCTATTTCGTGAACGCACGTTTTCTCGAAGACCTGATCCAATCTCGCGTGACCGCAGGCTGCGCAATCAAAGAGGTGGTCTTGATGTTTTCGGCAGTGAACGAGGTGGATTATTCCGCATTGGAAAGCCTTGAGGCAATCAACCTGCGCCTGAAGGACATGGGCGTGGGGCTTCACCTTTCCGAGGTCAAGGGGCCCGTGATGGATCGTTTGAAAAAATCGCACCTGATCAATGATTTGAATGGCCAGGTATTCCTGTCGCAATTTGACGCCTGGCGCAGGCTGACAAACAGGCACCCACCTGCCGAATAGACCGGGAACGCGGGGGCAAGAGGTCTTCTTGTACCCCCGCGTCAGGCCGGAAAGTACTGCGCCAACAACGGAAGCAACCTATCCGGTTCGATCACCTCTTTTACGTCAATCGGTAAAGGGCAGCCCGCCCCTGAGGGACTTATCCAGCAGGCTCCGTCGCCGGTACCCCGGTTGGGCGGGCCGCCAGAACAATCTGTTGCATTGGCTCAGTCATTTGTTCCTGCCCTTTTCGGGACAGATTATGCCGTCTGCACCCAGCGAACCGACCTCGGATTTGACGGAACGGCGGCAACCTATTTCACAGGTTTTCCAGACATTGCGCACGCAGCATGCGGCGGTCGATTTTGTCGGTCGTAGTTCGTGGCAACGGGCCGTCAAAGAACCAATAGCGCGCCGGGATTTTATACGCCGCAAGCTGGTCTTGTAGAAAGCTGGACAGTTGCTCAGAATCCACCGGGCTGGCCGGCGGTATGCGCACGGCCGCCCCGACGATCTCACCCAGACGGTCATCTGGTATGGAAAAAACGCTCGCCTCGATGACGTCAGGATGCGCGTAGAGCGCGCTATCCAATTCCAGGCAAGCGATGTTTTCGCCACCTCGAATGATAACGTCCTTTTTTCGGTCAACGATATAGACAAAGCCCTCGTCGTCGATCCTTGCCAGATCGCCGGTATGGAACCATCCGTTGCGAATTGCCTGAGCAGTCGCGTCGAGGTTATTCAGATAACCGCGCATGATATTGCAGCCGCGCAGCGCCAATTCACCAACCGCGCCGGGGGCCACATCGTTGCCGTCGTCGTCGACAAAGCGTACTTCCTGTAGGGGTGGGACCAACCGCCCGCTGGAACTGGGGTGAGTGACATAGTCCGGGCCAGCACCAAACAGACCCAGCACGTTGGTTTCGGTCAACCCATACCCGGACGCAATCCGCGCATGTGGGAAAGCGTCTGCCAACTCAGCCACCTGCGATTCCGGGCGTTTTGCGCCTCCGGATGTAATCGAACCCAGCGTTGGCAAGGCTTCGCCCAAGGTCTTGGCGGCTGCCAGCAAATCAGCCGATTGCGTCGGAACGCCAACCAAACGGGTCACGCCCTCGTCGCGGATCGTCGCAACCGCCTTTTCGGCATCCCATTTGGGAACCACGGTCAGTTTGGCCCCGGAAACCAGGCTCCACAAAAAACAGGCGTGGCAGGCTGTGACATGAAAAAGGGGGGTCACGATCATCAGGTTATGCTCTGGCGGCACCGCAGTCGGCGCCATGCGCCCGGCAATGCAATCGAGCATCAAACCAGAATAGACAGCATTCACCACACCGCGTTGAGTTTGCAGAACGCCCTTCGGCTTCCCGGAACTGCCCGAAGTGAACATGATCCCGAAATCGCTGTCTGTATCAATCGGCGTCTGTGGCGGTGCCGTGCGAGGCGCGTTTTGGATCAATACGCTGTAGTCTTCGGTCCCCACCGGGGCGGGATCGCGATAGCACAGCAACGTCAGACCATAGGCGTCCTTGAGTGGCAGCAAGTTTTCGCAGCGTCTTGCGTCCCCCAGGATCAAAGACGCCTCACAGTTTTGAATGGCGTATTCCAGTTCGGACGTTGTCCACCAGGAATTGAGGAACACAGCCGTTCCCCCCAAAAGCGAAATTGCCATGATGCCGAACAACATCTCGGGCGTATTGCGCGAACACAGGCAAACGCGGGTGCCCGAAGTCACTCCAAATTCGTTCCGCAGAAGATTGGCGAGCGCGTAAACCTCTTCGCAAAATTCACCGTAGGTCCAGCGCTCGCCTTCAAAGAACAGGTACGCAGCATCCTTGTTGCCGCGCACCTGGACGCCAATACTCAGCAAATCTCCGACGCTGGCCGGTGCGTTCTTGAAGACCTTCAACCTGTCGCCACGGATCTCCGCCATCTCGATCTGAAAACGCGGATCGTTTGCGACCAAATCTGCGATCGCCTCATCGCGGGTCATGGCAGGGGTCATCTTGCTGCTGCGCCACAGTCGATTTTGAAGAGCTCAGCCGAGATGCCGCTGGCCCGATCGCTGAGCAGAAACACCATAGCGTCTGCCACCTCCTGCGCGGTAACAGCGCGTCCGCTTGGATGCTTTTGCTTGACCCGCTCTGTCAAGCCTTTGTCGGCAAACCACTTTTCAGTCATTGGTGTTCGGACGTAAGACGGGCAGATCGCATTGCAGCGAATGTTCATCGGCCCGTATTCCAGCGCAATTGCCTTGGTCAACCCGACAACGGCATGTTTGGATGCAACGTAAGAGGCCATGCCTTCGGTCGCGCGAAGTCCGGCCAAAGACGCCGTGTTCACAATAGAACCAGCACGCTTTTCCGCGAAATAGCGCAGTTCAGCCTTGGCAGAATAGAAGACCCCGTTCAGGTCCACGTCCATGACCCTTGCCCAAATGTCGTTCGGCAGCTCATGGGTCAAAACGCGCTTGTGCTGGCCAATGCCCGCGTTGTTGATGGCACCGTCCAACCCGCCAAAATCCGCGACCACCTGCTCCACAACCGCATCCATATCTGACGGATTGGTGACATCCGCCTGATACGCTTTGGCCCCGTCCGTTTCTTCGGCAAGGGCCGTGGCCGCCTCCATGTTGAAGTCTACCACGGCGACGCGGGCGCCATGCTGCGCAGCCGTTGTCACTGCCGCCGCGCCAATCCCTGATGCGCCACCGGTGATCAGGATAATTTTGTCTTGCAGGTCGCTCATGATTTGGTTCCTCCCAATAGCGCCGCGCCCAAGAAAAAGGCCAGGATAGAACGATCAATATGCAAAGGCGGGGGGCAGGGATTGTATCAGAGCGAAGTGGTTCTTGAACCTGACGGAAGTGGGCGCGACCCAACCCGAGAGCTGTGATTGACGAGGGATTTTCGACGTATTTGCAGTCGCTTAAGCGACAATGGCTCTACAATAGTGTCGTTGCGCACACTGCAGATAGAGATAATTTCGCAGCACTGCATCCCGGACTGGAGGCTGGGGCGACAAGCGTTGCACTTGGGAGGATATCATGAACGAACACACGAGCCTTTTTCCGCGCCCATCCGATGTCGCGCCTGTCGCTGGCGCCGAGGATTGGAAGGAGATGTACCCCTACTATATGGTGCCACAGCCCGAGCTAAAGGAGCAGGACGAGCAGAAATTCTGGTTCTGCAACTCTCAGCACTGGCCGGCACCGCTGCGCCCGTTCGAGACCATGCAGCTCGAATACTCCGGTAAGACACTGAGCCAGTATAACACCCGCCAGTGGATGATCCCCCCCGCCAACGGGATCGAGGGCCGGATCATCAACGGCTATGTCTACATGTCCATGGTGCCCGTGCCGCCCGAAGAGATCGAGGCGCGCATTCCAGAATTCATGCAGCGCGCCGGGTATTACTTTCAGAACTGGCCCAGACTTGTTGAGGCCTGGGAAGTAAAAGTGCGCGGCCTGATCGACGAGATGGAGGCGATCACCTTTGACGCTCTGCCAGAGTCCATTCCAATGGAGTGGGTGGTGGAAGGCAAGGGCCTCGATAACACCACGGACATCATGGAAAATTGGGACAATCTGCTCAATTGCTTCCACCGTGTCTGGCAGTACCACTTCGAGTTTCTGAACCTCGGGTATGCGGCCTATGTAGACTTCTTCGCCTTCATCAAATCGCAATTCCCCACGATCCCCGATCAGGCGGTTGCCAAGATGGTGCAGGGCGTGGACAGCCTATTGTTCCGGCCGGATGACGAGCTTAAGGCGCTCGCGAAACTCGCGATCAAGTTGGACGTTACCGCTCCGCTGGGCACCGGTGACGCAGATGCAGCGCTGGCTGCGGTCGCGGCGGCTCCGAATGGCGCGGAATGGATCGAGGCTTGGGAAGCGGCGCAGGATCCGTGGTTCAACCTGTCCACAGGCTCTGGCCTCTTGTCGTCGGACAAGCGCTGGATTGACCACTTTGACATTCCGCTCGGCTATATCCGCGACTACATCGGGCAGTTGCAAGCCGGAGAGACCATTGATCGCCCCGTCGACGATCTGCGCGCCGAACGGGACCGGATCACCGCAGAATATCGCGAACTGTTTGATGAGGAAGGGCAGGCCGCTTTCGATCAGAAAATCGGCCTCTGCCACGTGGTGTTCCCCTATGTCGAAGACCACAACTTTTTCATCGAGCATTGGTCGATGGGCGTGTTCTGGCGCAAAGTGCGCGAGTTTTCACGCCTGCTGCAAGCCGCCGGGTTCTACGAGGACGAAGAGGGCCTGTTCTACATGACCCGCGTCGAAGTGCGCGAGGCCATGTTTGACATGGTGAACGCCTTCTCAAGCGGGGTTGAACCCGTCGGAAAGGCGATCTGGCCTGCCAAGATTGCAAAGCGTAAAGCCATGCTTGAGGCGATGGGAAAGGAACGCCCAATTCCCGCACTCAATAATCCACCTGAACAAATTGAAGAACCGTTCACCATCATGCTTTGGGGAATCAACGACGAAACCATCGCCAAATGGGCCGCCGCTTCGGAACAGGGGGATGATAAACTCTCTGGTATGGCGGCCTCACCCGGTGTTGTCGAAGGCACAGCGCGGGTCCTGCAAAGCCCCGATCAACTGGGAGAGCTGGAAAAGGGCGACATTCTCGTCGCCTCGGTCACAGCGCCAAGCTGGGCCCCTGTTTTTGGCAAAATCGGTGCGGCGGTCACTGACATCGGTGGCATCATGAGCCATGCAGCAATCGTTTGCCGTGAATATGGTTTGCCCGCAGTCACCGGCACCGGCTTTGCCACGGCAAAGATCAAGACGGGCATGAAGTTGCGCGTTGACGGCAATACCGGCGAGGTCACCGTCCTCTGAAGGGACTGTCGAGCAGGTCCAACAAGAGCCTTAAGCCGCCAAATGGCTTAAGGCTTTCAACCCATTTACCCAAGTGATCGAAGCACGACGGGAGGCGTTTTCATGAACAATCGTTTCGACCTTACGGGCCGCGTTGCCTTTGTGACCGGAGGTGCGACCGGTATTGGTCTGGCAGGGGCGGAAGTCTTCGCCGAGGCCGGTGCTCATGTTCACATCATCGACCGGGACAAAGTCACACTGGCCGAGGCGCAAAAGACGCTGGAAGCCAGAGGCGTTATTTGCACCACTGGGGTAGGCGACGTGACCGATTCACAAGCGGTCGATGCGGCAATGAACGAGGTCGTCGCGCGGCATGGCCGGCTGGATATCTGCTTTGCCAATGCAGGCATCGGCGATCCGGTCAAATCAAAGGTACATGAAACAACGGATGAGAACTGGTTGACCATCGTTGACGTCAATCTGAATGGCGTCTTCTACACCTGTCGCGCTGCATTGCGGACAATGGTGACGCAGGGCAGCGGGTCGATCATCACGATGTCGTCGATTTTCGGGCATGTGGCACCGGCCGGAATGTTCGATCTGCCCGGGTACTCTGCCACAAAGGCGGGTGTTGCCAATCTGACGCGCGAGATGGCCGTTAGCTATGGCACATCAGGCGTGCGCATCAATGCGATCTGTCCCGGCGCCATCCGAACCGCAAACCGCCCCAGCAGCGAAAAGGGGGCCGCCATCATGGCCGACGCAGCCCCGATGAAACGCCTTGGCACTTTGGAAGAGATCAAAGGCCCCCTGCTGTTTCTGGCCTCGGACGCGTCAAGCTATATGACGGGCTCGATGTTGGTGGTCGATGGGGGCGCTACCGCGCTTTAGGCTCACCCTTGTTTGCCTCGCTCCAGGCAAACGCGTCGCGCGCATTTTCGACCAGAATGTCCAAAGCCTGGGAAAGAGCCTCCCGTTGCTCAGTACTCAGCCCAGACATCAAACGGTCGTTGAATTCGTCGCCCAGCTGCAACGCTTTGCGATACAGCGCTTCGCCAGCCTCAGTCAGTTGCAATTGCCCCCCGCGCTCAGAGGTCTCACCCTTGATGCTGCGCGTGACAAGCCCGTCTTCGACCAGCTTTGAAACGTTGCGGCTGACCTGGCCTTTGTCGAGGAAACACTCGTTGACCAGGTCGCCCAGAGACGTCGGCTGCATATAGGCGATCACCGCAAGAATGCGATATTCACGCAAAGACAGCCCAAAAGCATCGTGAAAGCTGTTTTTCCCGCCCCGATCCGTGATCGTCGCAAAAAGCGACATGCGAAAGACCACATGAGATCGGATGTCGTGCGGGAAATCAGCCAATATGCCGTCCATTCAAGTTACGAGGCTGCCTTTAGCTTGCCAGCCATGCGCTTGTCAAAGTTTGGGTAACCTGCAGAGGCTTCGGCCCCGCATTTTTCCACATAAGCAGGGACACCACCGGCATAGGCCATAAAAACCTGAGGCTTGCCGGGAATGTTTGTCCCCATGTACCATGACCGCGTTTTGGTAAAGAGCGTATGCGCCGCGACCTTGGCCGCATGTTCGGTCCATTGCTCCTGACCCTCTTTGGTCGGTGCCATGACCGCAACGTCATTATCCCGCATATAGGTGACCGCATCGGTGATCCAGTCCACCATCGGTTCAATCGTGCGGAACGCATTTGCCAGCGCACCCGGGCTGATAGGGCCACCGACGGTGAAGAGGTTCGGGAAACCCGCAATGCCGAGCCCATAAATCGACGCAGGCCCATCGGCCCAGACGTCTTTGATCGTGACCCCGTCTTCGCCCTGTAGATCTATCCGCGAAAGGGCCCCTGTGATCGCATCGTAACCTGTTGCCAGCACCAGAATATCAAGCGGATGTTCAGCGCCAGACGCAAGCCGCAGGCCTGTTTGCGTGACTTCGACAATCGCATCGGCCTTGGTATCCACCAAAGACACATTCTCCTGATTGAAGATCTCGTAATAGCCGGTGTCCACACAAATCCGGCGTGTCGCGATCAGATCATCAGGGCACAGCAGATCTGCAAGCTTCGGATCTTTGACCCGTTCGCGGATGCGTTCCTTTACAAAGTTCGCAACAACCATGTTGCCTTCTTCGTCTTTGCGCGTGTCGGTGAATTGCGCGGTCAGATGAAACGCGCCGCCCTGGGCCCACGCCCCTTCGAGCATTTTTTGCTGCTCCTCAGGGGTGTACTCCATTGTCGTCTTTTCCGCTGGACCCGTCATCAAACCTGATTTGGAAGAGCGCGCCCATGCATCAAGTGCAGGCCAGTTGTCGCGAAACTTGTTGCGTTCTTCGGCGCTGAGCGGCTTGTTTTGCGCAGCAACCGAATAAGATGCGGTGCGTTGGAAAACGCTCAGATGCCCCGCCACCGGAGCGAGCGCCGTCGAAACCTGGATGCCGGAAGAGCCGGTTCCAATGACGCCAACCCTTTTGTCTGACACGTCAATCGGATCATGCGGCCAATCCGCGACGTGATAGATTTCTCCTTTGAAGGCCTCAAAGCCGGGGATGTCCGGGTTCTTGGGAACCGTCAGACCGCCGGTCGCCATTATCACGATGCGTGGTTGCCATGTGCGGCCATCTTCAGCGGTCACATGCCAGCGCTCTTCATCCGCGTTCCAATGTGCTTTGCTGATCGGCGTGTCAAAGATCATGTTCTTGCGGACGTCCAGCTTGTCAGCCACCCAATTGACGTAGGACAGGATTTCAGGTTGGGCTGAATATTTCTCGGACCAATCCCAGCCGTTGCGCAGCTCTTCGGAGAAGGTGAACGAATATTCCATGGACTCGATATCGCATCGACAACCGGGATAACGGTTCAAATACCACGTGCCGCCAAGATCAGGTGCGGCTTCGACGCAAAGGGCGTCAATCTTGGCCTCGTTCAGCTTGTGCATCAGGTAAATGCCGGAAAAACCTGCGCCGACGACTAAAACTTCAGGATTGTTCATTGGCTCTCTCCTGTGATGGAGCCGATCCAGCGGCTCAGGTCAGTGTAAATTTCATCGCAGGCCGCAATCAGCCCCGCGAAGGCAAGGAAGTTGTGGTTGGCGCCCAGGTAGCGGCGCGCGAAAGTGGGTACGCCTTGCGCGACGAGCCGCGCAGCATAGACCTCTGCCTCGTCCCGGATCGGGTCGTATTCCGCAGTGGCAAGGAAGGTGGCTGGGGATTTGCCCAAATCATCACGTTCGACAATGGCAATCTCGCCGGGCCGCTTTTCGTCACCAGACAGGTAGTGCTCCCAGAAAAAATCGCCGTCGCCTTTCGTCAGGCCATAGCCATTCGCAAATGTATCGCGGGACGGATAATGTTGGTCCGCAAAATCGGTTGTGGGGTACAACAGCGCCTGGCCCAGGACATCGATCTCTCCGACCAGGCGCAAGGCCGCAACAGCTGCGATGTTTCCACCAGCGCTATCGCCTGCAAGGATGATCTGCGCCGGGTCGATATTCAACGTTTCCGCGTTTGCTACGGCCCACCGCACCGCCTCGGTCGCATCGTTTTGGCCGGCGGGGTAGGGGTGCTCTGGCGCAAGGCGGTAATCGACCGACAGAACGGCCACGTTGGCGCTGCCACTGATAGACCGGCAGACTCCGTCATGGGTTTCAATATCGCACAGCATAAAGCCGCCGCCGTGATAGAAGATGACCAGCGGTAACATCTCGTTCGAAGGCCGGTAGAGCCGAGTCTTGCAATCGCCCCAGTCCATGGGAATCGCAATGTCCTGCGTGGCAACCGATGCGGCCTTTGGCCAGGTCTTCATCCGTGAATCGGCCTTGGAAGCCCGCGCATCTTTCGGCGTCATCATGTACATCCGTGGCTCGTTTTTGCGCGACGCGATGTAGTTTTCCAATAATGGATCTAGTGGCATTGCAGTCTCCTCCCAACGATTCAATATGGCAGTATGTTGACAAAATCAACATACATTTTGACAAAGTCAATATATCAGGTTAGAGGTCTGTAATCAGAGGAGAATAAGATGAAAGCACTGGTTCTAGACTACGGTGGTGTGATCTCGAAGACGCCGTTCGAAGACTGGCGGAACACCGAAAAAGCATTGGGCCTGCCAGAGGGGTCGATTACGATTACCGGGCCTTTCGATCCATCCCAGGATCCGGAGTGGCGCGCGATGCAAGCAGGGGAAATGACCGAGCGCGAATATTGGTTTCAGATGATGGACCGCATCGGCAAAATGGTTGGCGAAGAGTGGCGCGACATGCAGACCTTTATCCGCCGGGGCCGAGGCAATGACCCGATGATCAACACACGCCCCGAGGCGCTGGCCACGATCCAGGCCGCGAAAGCGGCGGGATGCAAACTGGCCATTCTGTCGAATGAGCTGGACCTGTTCTATGGCCCCGAAATGCGTCAGAAGCTGACGTTCCTTGACGGTTTCGACACGATCGTCGATGCGACCTATACGAAGGTGCTCAAACCTGACCCGAGGGCCTTTGGCTTTGTCACCGACGCGCTGGACATGCCTGCCGAAGACTGTGTTTTTGTCGATGATCAGATGAAGAACATCAAAGGCGGGCAGGCCGTTGGGATGAACTGCGTTCATTTTGACGTGACAAACCCCGCTGGAAGTTACCAAGAGGTCTTTGAGAAGCTCGGGATCGGACTGCTTCAGGCCACTTAAAAGACTGACAAATAGTGCGCAAGTCCACGTCAAAATTTGGGACTGTTCTCTAATCCAATAGCGAAAAAACAGGCCCAAAGAACTGCTCTGGGGTCAACCAGAAAGATCGACGGGCTGACAGCATGTCAGGCCAAACGCCTTGATCGGAGCAGTTGCGTCTGGGTACGAAATCCAGTGCTTGGAATTTATCCACCCCAAGGTCCGCTTCGAGCCCATCCTTACAAGTTTCCAAAGGGCAGCGAATGTCCGGATATGTCGCGTGACCGAGGTCAACTCCCCGCTGACGCGAAACTCGTTGCGAACTCCTCAAGCAGCGACAAGAACACTCTGAAACCTTCCTCTTCGGTTTCTGTATTCTCGCTGATAAAACTGCTCCATCCGACACTTCGGTTGTCCTGATAGTAATCTCCAACGAATGAGTGGAAGTTCTCAAAAAAGAAGTCAGCAAAGGCATCATTGTCGTTATGAAAATGCCTATGCGCTCTCCACCCGCCCAAATGCAGACTGACATGATCAACATTGTAGGAGCCGAAAAACATACCAGGACGCTTCTTGGTCATCCGCAGATATTCCAACAATACGCTTTCGATTGAAATCTCCGACACTTCGATTCTCCAAGCTATTTAAGGGCTTCATTATAGCCAGCTACCATCTTCGTATCCAGTGAGCGGCCTATGCGACGCTCGCTGTCAGATACTTTTCTTCCGTCTGAAACCGGTCTTTCAAAGCCGCTCGACAGAAGTCCGCTTCGTCCGCTATTTGGTGCCTCAATCAAACGACTGTCTGTTACAATCAAAATGCTCTCGAAGATATCAATGGTGTACAGGGTGGCCCTTTTTACGTTTTGTCACAACGCTTGAATCAACCTCCGAAATAGGCCGCGCTCAGCTTGTCTGGATCTTCTTTCAGCTCTGACGCGGGACCGTGGTAGCGCGGCTTGCCAGAGCGCATGACAATGGCATGATCGGCAACCTCCAAAGCAAGGTCCGCAAATTGCTCGATCAGCAAAATGCCGGTGCCGCGCGCCTTGAGTCCTTCGACAAAACCCATCAGCCGTTTGACAATCAACGGAGCAAGTCCAAGCGACATCTCATCAATCAGCAGGAACCTGGGCTTGGCCATCATCGCCTGGCCAAGGGCAAGCATCTGCTGCTGCCCGCCTGACATCGTCTCGGCCATCTGCTCTTTGCGCTCTGCCATCTCCGGAAAGAAATCGTAAACCTCGGCCAGCGTCTGCTCCAGCTCGCCGCTGCGCAGCAGCCCGGCCACGCGCAGGTTGTCATCCACGCTCAGTTTGGTCAAAACACGGTGGCCTTCGGGCACCGCCGCAACGCCGGCCTGCCGGATCGTCGCCGGGTCGCAGCCCGCAAGGTTCTGACCCTCCACAGCAATGGTGCCGCCTGTCACAGGTATCATCCCCGCAAGCCCCATCACCAGTTCAGATTTTCCCGCGCCGTTTGAGCCCAAAACGGCCATCATCTCGCCCGGGTTCAACGTAAAAGACACGTCAGAGACCAACAGTCGCCCGCCGGTTCCGACAGACAGGTTTTCAACGACCAAACTCATGCCTCGACCTCCTCAATGCCCAGATAGGCGGCTTTGACCTTTGGATCATCCAACACCTCTGCGGTGGGTCCAAAGGCAATGCGCTCTCCGAAATCTAGCACGAGGGTCTCGATGCAAATCTCGCGGATCAGGTCGACATCATGGTCGATCACCAGCACTTGCGCGCCTGTCTCTGCACCCATCTTGCGGATGAGCCCGCCCAGATGTTTGCTTTCATCCAAAGACAGGCCTCCGGCAGGTTCGTCAAACATCACAATTTGCGGCTGCCCGACCATACATTTTGCAACATCCGTCAGGCGGCGCTGAAACGTGTTCAGTTCCGCCCCATGAACATGCGCCCTATCCGACATACCGACAAAGGCGAGTGCCTGTTCAACCTCACCCCTCAGGTCCCCACCGCCAGCGCGCCCATGGTCCAGTTGAACCATCACGTTCTCGAAAGTGGTCAGATCGTCCGCAATCTCTTCGCGCTGGAATGAACGGCGCAGCCCCCAATGCGCGCGGCGATGCGGTCTGATTGTAAGAATGTCCTGACCATCGCGGTTCACGGCCCCTGCAACCGGGGTCACAAAGCCTGACAGCACATTCATCAGCGTTGTCTTACCCGCTCCATTGGGCCCGATAATCCCGGCCACAGTTTGCGTGAAACTGGCCGACACCGCATTGAGCGCAGTGACGCCGCCGAATTTGACGGTGACATCCTTGATCTCAAGCACGGGTCGCCTCCTGCTTCTTTTTTGTGACGCTTCCGGCGACGCCGTCATAGATCTGTTTGGCAATCCCATCAGGCGCCGTGATCACCGCATGCAGCAGCCCGGCCCCAAATATCACGAACGACAGATCAGCACTGACACCCCAATTGTTCAAAAGGGCTGGCAGGATCTTGTACAGCGTGGCCGCGATCACGACACCAAGCCAGTAGCGCGAGCCTCCAACCACGGCGAGCACAAACAGCATGATGCTTTCCGTTGCCCGGAAGGTCGCCGCATCCAGAATACCAATTGACCCGGCCAAAAGCCCCCCGGCGATCCCGCCGAGCAGACCGGCGATTGCAAAGGCCCAGGTTTTGTAAAGCGCGACGTTGACGCCAACGGCAATGGCCGATGCCTCGGACCGTCGGATCATCGCCCAGGCGCGCCCGGGTTTGGTCCTGCAATGGGCTTCGATCAACAGGAAGCTCAGCAGCGCCACACCGACAACCAGCCGCAAATAGCCTTCGGGCCCTGCCGCCAGAACGGGTCCAGCGATCTGTTGCCCACCGGTCATTGCGACCCCCCAGAAACCCTCACCACCGTTGGGGAACTGAAACGTCACAAAAATAATGTCCAATCCACCTGCCGCCATAAGCGTCACAAGCGCCAGATAAAGACCACGCATGCGCAGCGCGGGCAGGGCCAATAGGCAGCCAAACACCATGCAGACAAGCCCGGCGATCAGGACATTTACCTCAAAAGGCAGATCCCAATAGTAGCCAAGCCGCAGTGTAACCCAGCCACCAATGCCCATCAGCCCCACCTGTGTGAGCGAGACCATGCCAAGGCGCGCATAGACAAAGGCAACCCCCGCAATGGCGACCACAAAGCAGCCCGTTGAGGTAAAGACCGAGAGCCAGAGCCGCCCCGAGATTTCGGGAAGCACAACAAAACAGAAGGCCGCAAACGCAAGGCCAGCCCATCCTGACGGTGTGATGTGATAGATCCCGCGCATATCAGGCCCTTTCCGCGAAAGTCAGCCGCTTGCCGCGTTGCAGCCAGAACAGCACGATCACCGCAATCACAAAGGGCGCAATCGGGCGCACGCCTTTGAGCGTAGGTGACAAGGTCAGCAGGTTCTCGATCACGCCCATCGAGATCCCCGCAACCAGAACAACCGCAAGGTTCTCCAGCCTGCCGCAGATCGCAGCAGCGATGGATGGGATCACCATAAAGGTGATGACAACCACCTCGAGCCTGATCAGGTCAGCAAACATGATGCCGGTGAACCCCGCAAAGGCACCCGAAATGGTCCAGGCGACCGTCTCGACCCGGCGGATCGGGATCCCCAACAAAGCCGAATGATCGCGGTCATTTGCCAGCGCGCGCATCTGCAAGCCCATGTTTGTGTATCGCAGATAGGCCCAGATTGCGGTAACCGCACCAACCGACGCGCCAATGACAATCAGCCGCGTCACGGTAAAGCGCATGCCCATCAGCTTGATCGCCATAGAGTCGGTCGGAAGCGAGAGTTTGCGCGGCTCGTCAATCCAGATGAAAGCAACAAGGCCAAGGATGATCAACGCGTACCCAAGGGTCGCAACCGCTTTGACGACGGTATCCCGCCAGGCCAGCAAGGGCGCGATCACAATGCCATAAAACAGCGTCACACCAAGCGACAGCAAAACCCCGATGATCCAGGTCGCGGGCGGATACCATCCCCATTCAAGCAACTGCCATGTCGTCATGGCACCGGCCGCGCCGGCCGCTCCACAGGACAAGTTGAGCACGCCGGTCGTGCGATAAAGCAAAACGATACCAATCCCACCCAGGGCGTAAAGCGATCCGGCCGCCAGCCCCGAGGCCAGGAACAAACCCAGGATTTGCGGACGCGCGCCCCATCCAAGACTTAGCAAAATTGCCGTCATGAGCGCGGCCCACAAAAGCCAGCCCGACCAAACCTCCCACTTCACTGCATGTCCTCCCCTTCTTACTCCGCTGCTTGCAGGCGGTCTGCCGTGATCAAGTCGGCTGCCTTTTCTGCGATCATGATTGTCGGCGCGTTCGTATTGCCTGAAACGATCTTGGGCATGATGGATGCATCGACGACGCGCAGGCCCTCCAACCCGCGCACCTTCAATTTCGGGTCCACCACTGCGTCTGGCCCTGTCCCCATCGCGCAGGTTCCAACCGGGTGATAGACTGTGCGCGTATGGGTCCTGATGTGATCCATTAGCGCATCATCGCTTTGCGCCTCGGCGCCGGGGATGACTTCGGTAAGCCCGTGACGCGCCAAAGGCGGACTGGACAGGATCTGTCGCGCCAGTTTGACACCTTTGAGCATTCGGTCCTGGTCAGAGGTCGCTTCGAGCAGCCCCAGATCAATCTCGGGCGGGCCATCCGGGCCGGTGCGTGTCAGGCTGCCCCGGCTATCTGGCCGCAAAATACAGGTGTGTAAGGACAGGCCGTGGCCAATCTCGAACATCCGGCCCCGATGGCTCTTGAGGCCGGGGATCAGATGGAACTGAAGATCGGGTCTGTCCTCGGCGGGCGAAGAACGTACAAAACCGCCTGCTTCGACCATATTGGACGAAAACATTCCGCCCCGCCTGGTGACGTATTTCATTACGTCCAAAATCCGGCTCGGCAAGGCTGAAAGAGACAAACCATAGGGCGTTGTGGACTGCGACTGACAAATCACCAGGCAATCCGCGTGCTCTTGCAGGTTCTGTCCAACACCGGGCAAATGATGAACACTCTGCACACCCGCCCTGGTCATTTCAGCGCCGTCGCCAATGCCCGAGCGTAGCAAAAGGTCAGGCGAACCAATCGCCCCGGCACACAGCACAACCTCCGACCGCGCCGAAACCCTCAGCGCGCGCCCTGCAGCGCGGCCCTGCACCCCAGTCGCCCGTTTGCCCTCGATGACAACCCGATCAATCATCGCTTCGGTGATCAGGTGCAGGTTCGCGCGACTTTGAACAGGAGCCAAAAACGCATGCGCCGTTGAATGACGCTCCCCGCCTTTTTGCGTCACCTGAAACTGCGCAACGCCCTCAGGTTCCGGAACGTTCAGATCATCAATCTTGCGGATCTGAAGCTCTTCGGCTGCCGCCATGAAGTCCGCATTGATAGGAGAAGGGTCCGGTATATACGTCACGCTCAAAGCGCCGTCGCGCCCATGCAAATCATCGTCCAGCGCCAGATCGCTGTTCGCCTCCGAGCGCTTGAAATACGGCAGCAGCGAGTCAAAATCCCAGCCCGCGCAACCCATCTCGGCCCAACCGTCATAATCTCTGCGGTGGCCGCGAATATAAACCATTCCATTGATCGCGGATGACCCGCCCAAAACCTTGCCCCGAGGGACAGAAATCGACTTGCCATTCAGCCCCTTCTGCGGTGTCGACTGAAGACCCCAGTTCAACGTCTTGTGCTTGCTCAACAACATCACACCCAGAGGGATCTTGATAAGCGGTGACTTATCCTTTGCGCCGGCTTCGATGAGGCAAACAGTAACGGCTGGGTTTTCGCTCAGTCGGTTGGCAAGAACAGCTCCTGCAGACCCCGCGCCAACGATCACATAGTCAAATTTCAATGCATCCTGCATGATCCGTTGCGGCCCTCCCTGAGCGTCAAGCTTGTTGCAAAAGCTCAGAGCGAGGGTAGTGCGGCGTTCTATGGTAACTCTCTTGTGCCCCACAAGAGGGATGCCAGAGAAGGTGTGCCTATCGTCCTCCAACGCTCTGAAACAGAGAGCGCGCCTAATACGTTTGGAGGAGACGCAATGGGTACGTCCTTTACATTGAATTTTAAGGAAATCGACTCCAATGCTCACGCCCTTGTCGGCGGCAAATGCGCGAGTCTGGGCGATATGACCCAAGCGGGTGTTGCCGTGCCGCCCGGTTTTGCGGTCACCACCGATGCATATGACGCCGTTTTGGCAGCAAACAATCTGCAAGAAGAGATCGAGCGTCCGTTGCGCAGCCTTGATATGGACGATGTTGACGCCGTCGAGAAGGTCGCCACCGCGATCGGCGATGCAATTCGCAACGCTCAGATCCCCGATGACGTGTCCAACAGTATCCTGCAGGACTACCGTGCGCTTGGGTCTGATGTGCCTGTCGCCGTGCGCAGTTCGGCCACCGCAGAAGACTTGCCAGACGCCTCCTTCGCAGGTCAGCAAGACACCTATCTTTGGGTCGTTGGCGAAGAAGAGATGCTGACAAAGGTGCGCGATTGCTGGGCGTCGCTGTTCACATCGCGTGCTATCATCTACCGCGCGCAGAACAATATCCCGAGCGATGACGTGAAGATCAGTGTTGCCGTACAAAAAATGGTAAACGCCCGTGCCGCGGGAGTGGCCATGACCCTCGATCCCGCAACCGGTGACCGCACCAAAGTGGTGATCGACGCGAGCTTTGGCCTTGGCGAAACCGTGGTGTCCGGCACAGTGACACCCGACAATTTCCGCGTCGAAAAGGTCCTGCTGGAGGTTCTGGAGCGAAAAATCTCGCCCAAACACATGGAACTCGTCGCTGATCCCGCAGCACGGCAGGCGGTGGAACGCGATATCGAGCCCGAAAGGCAAACCCTGTCTTGCTTGACCGACAAAGAAGTCCTCGCCGTCGCTGCTCTCGCCAAATCGCTCGAGAAACTCAAGAAGTGCCCGCAAGACATTGAATGGGCTTTTGATGCTGATGCGCCGGACGGCGAAAACCTGTTTGCCCTGCAAAGCCGCCCCGAGACCGTGTGGTCGCAAAAGGCCAAAGAAACCAACAAACCAAAAACCTACGGGACCGGGATGACAGGGCTGGCTTCAGCCCTGTTCACCCCGCTGCCCAAAACCTGAGCTCAATTTCTGGGAGGAAAATCATGAGAAAGATCTTAACTGCCACCGCAGCGATGACTGTATCGCTGGGCTTTGCATCCGCTGCATTCGCCGCGCCAGAATGCGGGGCCAACACCGGAGAGCCCGCAACGGGGGAGCCAATCATTGTCGGCGGTATTCACGGTGATGCCGCACCGGGCGATTTTTCGGGTGCGACCGACGGTGCCGCTGCGTATTTCAAATGCGTGAACGCAAATGGCGGCATTCATGGCCGCCCCGTCGATTACCGCGTTGAAAACGACCAGTGGAATCCAGAGCTTGCAGCACAGGCCGCCGCCAAGTTGGTCTATGATGACAATGCAATCGCGCTGATCGGCAATGGGTCTGTTGTGGAGATGGGTGTGAACTACAACACCTATAAAGAAGCGGGCATCATGGCGATGGCCGCTGCTTGCGCCACGTCGGAATGCTATGACACGACCAACATCGTCGCCACCAATCAGGGGCCCTTGGCCTCTGGCCTTGGCGCAACAAAATTCGCTATGGAAGAGCTGGGTGTGACCAACATCGCCTGTGTCTCTTTGGGGGTCGCGAACTCCGGTGGGTGGGCCTGTGACGGCGTTGCCAATTATGCCCGCGAAAAAGGTGGCGACAGCTTTCCGATCTTCCTGAACCCCGCAGCGCCTGACGTGAATTCCGGCGTTCTCGAAATTCTTGCCGGTGGGGCCGATGGCGTTGTTCTGATTATGCCAGCAGGTCTTGGCGTTGCCGTCCTGAAAGCTGCCGAAGAGCAGGACTTGGGCGATGCACTTGCCTGGACCTCTGCAACACCTCTTTACGATGTTGCCGTCCCCGCAGCGCTTGGGCCCTATTGGGCGGGCCGCGTTTATGTGAACGCAGAGCTGACACCATCCGAGAAAACCAGCGCCGATATGGACAACTGGACCGCTGTGTTCGATGCCTACGGCACCGAAAATGATCGCCGCGACACGTTCAATCAGGCAGGGTACCTAACGGCCCAGGTCTTCACCAATGCGCTTTTGGCGATGGACCCTGCCGACGTGGATCAGCGTGAAAAAGTCACCGCAGCCATTCGCGCCATCAAGGGCTTTAAAACCGAATTGATGTGCGACGATTACTCAGTTGGCGATTTTGACAAGTACATGCCGAACACCGCTGGCTACATGACCAAAGTGGTCGAAGGTGGTTTTGAGCTCGTACGCGACTGCTACGAATACGACAGCGCCGTTCTGGCAGAGTACATCGCAAATCGCGAAAGCCTGCAGTAACTTTTGGGAAAGCAATAAAAGAAGCGACGCCTTTCAGGGCGTCGCTTTCATTTTGCGGTTCGCTTTATCCTATGGGTGAAACCGCAGATGACTGTGACCTTCACGTTGCAATACTGATCCAGAAACGTGACGTGGGAAAAGCAGCCGTTTGAGCTTGACGCGGCGAAAGCGGAAAAAGAGCCCAAGTTGACCGATGCTGCGCTTTGCGCGAGTGTCTGCTGGCCTAAAGCCGTAGAGGAAAAATCGCATGGTTGTGTGGAGACCAGAACGCCGCAACAGAAAAATTGGCACAGAAAGCTCTGGTTTTTCCAAGTCAAACGACATGCGGATTCCCCAAAGCTGGCAAGACAAACACGGAAACTACTCACTCTACTACGAACGCCTTGAACTTGCTCACGTGGAGGAAGTTTCAATTGGCAAATTCGAGATCAAAATTCTGTATGAAAAGCCATATGATGGCTTCACTTACGGCTGTTCCCCAACAGACATCATAAAGTTGTTGAAACTTGTTTTTGGCTCCGTTCTCGCCATGCCGGAAATCATTGCTTTTAGGCAACCGACCCGAAAGCAGCGCCAACAATTTCCGGTGTGGGGTCGGTTCCTGTATTTTGCGGAGTTCGGGCGAAAACATGGCACTGCTATTGTCCTTGAGTCACAAGAGTTGGGCGCTTCGTTGAAGTTGTCAAAAAACATGAGTTTAGAAGATCGCGCCGAGTGCGAACGGCTCATTCGTGACGGGCACAATTTTGCAGAAACCAAGCGTCACTTTGAAGCACATCTTGAAGAAGAGGGCATCAGGAACACGAAACTATATCGCACCTTGCTGCACGAGCTTGGACATTTGGCTGACTACCACCAGAGGGTTCTTTGTGAAGAAACCGCCCTTGATCCGGATCAAGATGTCGCTTCTGAACTCTATTTTTCAAGACCAACTTCTGAGCGCGAGGTCTTTGCTCATAGATTTGCTGAGAGTCTTAGCCAATCTTTGAGAGAAAATAAGGAAATTCCCTTTGCACCTCAGCGATTTCCGTAAACAGGCATTCCAAAAAGTTCAGCAAAGGGTCGCTATGTCCGCCGATCCGACCCTTGCTTCGGTTCAATGTTTGTCCGGTCGAGGTCAGAAATGCCTGACGTTTGGGACAGTATTGCAGGACAAGACGCATTTTGGACGCTGAAAATCCGTCGCATCGCGTCAAGGGTTCGCGATGTTCTACACTGTGTCGTGACCCTATTGCCGGACCTTGCTGGCGGACCGTTCCCCCAAAAGCGAATGAAACGCTTCATAAAACCCGGTTGCCTCTGGTTCGACCCCGTTGTCCTGCGCGACATATTCAAAGTGTTTGTAGTGGCGGACCAAAGCATCCAGACGACCCTGCGCCAACAGCACCTCAAGCATCTCGATATTGGCGTTGTCGTCCATGGGATCGTGGATCAGCGCCTGTTGGCAATGTGACAACGCATCGTTCAAACGTCCTTTCTGACGCAGAACCTTGGACATGTCGTATTGCAACTTGGCCGCCATGCTCGAAAGCCACCGACGCCGCGAAGTGCACCAGTCCTCCAGGTCATAATCTGTGTTTTCGATAGGCAACCCGTCAAACAAATCACCTGCATAAAGTCGTTCGGCTGCAAGATAGATTTTTAAAGCACCGTCCAGATCTCCGTGCTTGAACAGGGCCAGACCACGGCGGCACAATTGTTCGAACCGTTCCATGTCCAGCCAGCTGCCCGCCGGTATGTTCAACCGATAGCTTTCGCCGTCCAGCAAAACCGTGTCCGTTCCTCCAAGTGTTTTGCGAAGGGTCGATATGGTGTGATGCAGACGGTGCCGTTTTTCTTTGACGTTGCCACAATCCGGCCAGAGGATTTCGCAAATCTGGTCGTTGTGTGCGGCGCGCCGTCCGCGTGTCAAAAGATAGGCAAACAAGAGCTTGGATTTCGTCGGAGAGCTGCCGCTCACCCGCCACTCTACCGGTTCATTGGAGCCGACAAAGACCTTCAACTCGCCGAGGCAATGGATATGCCAGCGATTGTGCAATGGAGGTGCGACGCCATGGTGATGGGCCTGTGGCACCCAATCTGGCGCTGTTCCACGCGCTGCACCTTCCAGCGGGCTGTTCAGGGCCGGCGCATCGGCATAGTCGGGGACGGCCCGCTCCAGCAAAAAGCGCAGCTGCGTATCTGTCGTGGCGTTTTGGGCCAGCTCTGGAGGCAACCAATACGGGTTCACATGATGCCCCGACGGCGCAAGAAAATGCCGATGGGACCGCAACACAGCTGCCAAGTCTTCCTCGACAAGGTTTTCCTGATCGTAGAGCGAGATGAATTCAATCTCGAACTCACTGGCCAGCTTTTCAATCAGCTCTGCCCAAGCTTCAATCGCGCTGCCACCCCAGGGTTCATTGATGATCCAGGCCATATCAACGATCAAGGCGCGGGGTTTTTCATGACTGCCGATGATGTCAGCGATGGTTTCATAAAGCGTGCTGTCGGCAAGATTGGCGCCTTCCAGCATCCCGGCATCCATCATACGGGGCATCTGCGGAAAGGCACGCGTCACAGCGCTGTAATTGGCGATCAACAAGCAGCCAGAGAAGTCCCCGTCAAAATGCGTTTCAAGCGAAGCCTTCAGAAACTCTTCGTCTTTGTAGGAACATATCAGAGCAAAGTTCACCATGTCGCCTCCCCGCGTGCTGGATCAGGGAACGAACCTTATGCGCCATACGATCACCCCTCCGGGGCCAGCATGTTTTGCCCGGCCCAGAATCTGACGCAAATTCCTCCCTCCGACCACTGTGGACGAGGCGTTCGCCGCGCGATTGAACATTTCGGAACCATTCCTTGAACATCTGCGCATAACAGGCGCAACGGACTCCCGCTGTGACGTTGAAACTTTCGGTTTGCTTGGTATGGTAAAACTTAGACCAAGTCTGGGAGGAGGCGGTGTGCAACGCGGCAACTTGATACAGTCGCGCGATTTTGGCTCGGCAGAAGAAAAACGCGCGACTTTGGCACACCTAATGCTGCACTGGGACCTCGAGATTTCTGACGAGGTCTATCAGAATATCACATGTGTGTGCCGGGATATCGGGCATTTTCGGACCGGTCAAATCAGGGGCGGAGCCGTCTACGCAGCCAGAGAGGGGGCACACAACGCACTTGATGGACAAGATCTCGTGTCAATTTGTGCGATTGTCGGCGGCAGGATTTCATCTTGCACGGAAGACAACGAATTGCAGCTTTCACCGGGTGATATCTTTGTTTGGCAAAACAGCGGCGAGCATGTTTTTGAGGTGCCTGACTTTGCCGAAAACATCACCATCGTGATGCCACAACCCGTTTTCGAGGCGTTTCTCAAGGTTCCCTCCTATGGGCTGCAATGGGCCCTGCGCGGCAACACCCCGATCGGAAAGCTGATCTTTCGCTATATCCATGACTTCTGGGCGACCCTTTCAGAATTCGACGACAGCGCAGCGGAAACCGCGATCGAAGTCTGTTTGAGCATGCTGGGCAGAGTCCTGAAAACAGAAGGTGTTCTGGTCCAGAAAACATCCCGCACAACACGATATCAGCGCATCCTGCGCTATATCGAAGCCAATATTGCCGAAAACGATCTGTCCCCTTCCGATATTGCGAAAAAGCACGATATTTCAGTACGCTACCTGAACATGCTTTTCTCGGAGAATGACATAACAGTGGCCGCCTGGATCAAGGAACGCCGCCTTGATCAAAGCCTGAAAGACCTCCGTTGCCCACCCAACGTAAAGAGCATCAGCGAAATTTCATACAAGTGGCATTTTAGCGATGCCGCGCATTACACCCGAAGCTTCAAAGCCAGATATGGTGTTACGCCTGCGGCGTGGCGGTCCCAGAACATGGTTGAATTGCCCGATTGAGAGCAGTCCCTCCTCAGACCTGGATCAAATTCAAATGTTCGCCTGTCGCCGCGCTTTGCTCCGATCCTCCACGGCATGAAGCGTGACGGCGCTCAGCCGCCTTAGTCTCAAACTCAGGCTCTCAGGCATGGCTCTTGTCACCTGCAAGAGAACTTCCAAAGCGCGCCATCCTAAACGGCATTTATCGCCTTACGGCAAAGCTGATCCATGCGGTCACGCCCCTCAAGGCGCTTAGACAAACAGGACAGATGATGCTCGATCAAAACCAGATTGCTGAATTCGCCAACCAGCAGCTTCCGCCGTTTTTCCATATCATTGACGGAGAAAAGCGCCCAGCGTCAGATGGCGGCACGATCAACGCGATCTCGCCTCTGGACGGCTCTGTCCTGACGACGATGGCCAAAGGCACGATCGAGGACGCACAAGCGGGTATCGCCGCCGCCCGCAACGCCTTTGACGATGGCCGCTGGAGCGAAATGCCCCCCGCAGGGCGCAAGAAAATCCTTCTGAAATGGGCGGACCTGATCGAGCAGAACGCCCTGGAAATCGCCATCCTCGGCAGCCGCGACAATGGCACCGAGATCGGGATGTCCCTCAAGGCCGAACCCCTGGGCGCTGCGGGCACGATCCGCTATTTCGCCGAAAGCTGTGACAAGATCTTTGGCCAGATTGCTCCGACAGACCCGCAGTACTTGGGCCTTGTGCACAAAGAACCCGTGGGCGTTGTCGGCGCAATCATCCCCTGGAACTTCCCCCTCATGATTGGCGCCTGGAAACTGGGCCCGGCGCTGGCGGCAGGCTGCACCGTGGTGCTCAAACCTGCCGAGACGGCGACCCTCTCGATGGTGCGCATCGCAGAGCTTGCGCTAGAGGCGGGCCTGCCTGCCGGGGTGTTCAACGTCATCACGGGCAAAGGCTCGGTCGTCGGTGCCGCCATCTCAGAGTCGCCGGATGTCGACGTGCTGGTCTTCACAGGCTCGGGCGCGACCGGGCGGCAACTGATGATGGCCTCGGCCAACTCCAACTTCAAACGCACCTATCTGGAGCTGGGCGGCAAATCCCCGAACGTCATCTTCGCCGACGCGCCTGACCTCGACGAGGCTGCCAAAGTCGCCGCCTACGGCATCTTCCGCAACGCAGGGCAGGTCTGCATCGCAGGCTCGCGCCTGCTGGTCGAACGCAGCCTCCATAATGAATTTGTGGCAAAGCTGAAGTCAGTGACAGAAAAGATGACGGTCGGCGATCCGCTTGATCCAGCGACCGAATCCGGCGCAGTCAATTCGGAAAGCCAGCTGACCCAGAATCTCGCATTTGTCGCCGACGCCGTCGCCGAGGGGGCAGAGGTCATCACCGGTGGCAACCGCATTCTCGAAGAAACAGGAGGCTTCTTCATGGCACCAACGGTCCTGGGAAACGTAAAGCCAAGCGACCGTGTCTATCAGGAAGAGGTCTTTGGCCCCGTGCTGGCCGTGACCCCGTTCGACACCGAAGAAGAGGCCGTGAAACTGGCCAATGACAGTGTCTATGGCCTCGCCTCTGCCGTCTGGACCGCAGACCTTAGCCGCGCGCACCGCATGGTCCGGGCGATCAAGGCAGGCGTTGTCCACGTCAATACCTATGGTGGGTCGGATATCACAGTGCCTCTGGGCGGCGTGAAGCAATCCGGCAATGGACATGACAAGTCGCTACATGCCTTCGACAAATACCTGAACCTGAAGTCCGCATGGATTAAACTGTAACAGGCAAGGCAGCGCAAAATCGGCAACTCATCCACACATGCGGGCATGCATTGGCCCGTCCTCCCGCGCGCAAAGGTTCACGCGCCCCAGACCGGCCTAACAAACATCAACCTTCCTCGAAAATTGAGGTCTGCGTAAAGGCACCACCTTGCCAGATTGCATGCGGCGCGTCAGCAGGCGGACGCTCCACTCTTGCCTCTATTTCGGCACGAAACATGGCGCTGCTATCTTTGGGCGTCCAGCCAAGATAGTCGATTGCGGAGTTATCCCACCAGCAGTCTTCATTGTCCGATACGCCCCAGATCACCGGGCAACCCAACTCAGGCGCAGCAAATACCGCTTTGATGAGACTCGTGAAATCATCATAGCTGAACCACGTCGCAAGCATCCGGTAATCCACCGGTTTTTCAAAACACGAACCGATCCGGACAAGCGCGGTCTCCTGGCCGAATTTTGCATGATACATTGTGGCCAGCGCTTCACCAAAACACTTGGAGACACCATAAAGGCTATCGGGCTTGAGTGTGCATTCTGCGTCCAGATAGGCGTCCTGTGGATGATATCCCACTGTGTGATTTGAGCTGGCAAACAAGATACGCGGCTGCCCGTGGGCGCGGGCCGCCTCATAAAGGTTGTAGACACCTTCGATATTGCCGCGCAGGATTTTGGAGAATTTATCCTCAACCGAAATGCCGCCCAGGTGCAGAATCCCATCGCACCCCGCAACGAGGTCGTTCACCGCATCGGCATCAGACAGGTCACATTGCACCACTTCTTCGCCGTCGCTCAAAGGTTCCAGATGCGCGACGTCGGAGACACGGATGACCTTCGCCATTTCCGCCAAGCGCTGGCGCATGATACGGCCAAGTCCCCCGGCTGCACCAGTAATCAGCAGTCTTTGATACATGTTGTCCCCTAGTTGAACAGAGATGGAAGTGTCAGTGAAATGGCTGGAACATAGGTCGTTAACATCAGCGCCAGAAAAACAGCAAAATAGAACGGCCAAATGGTCCTCAGCACCGTTTCCATAGGTACTTTTGCAATGGAGCACCCAACGAAGAGACACGCACCAACCGGGGGCGTTGTCAGGCCCAGACCCAAATTCATCATCAGCAGCATCCCAAACTGTATCGGATCCATGCCTATCTCGCGGACGACGGGCAAAAAGATCGGCGTACAAATCAGGATCAAAGCGCCCATATCCATAAACGCACCAAGCACAAGCAGCGAGATATTGATCAGCAGCAACAGAACAATTGGATTGTCCGACACCCCAAGCAAGAGCTCCAGGATCAACGCGGGCACCTGATAAAGCGCAAGAAAATAGGCAAACGAGGTTGCTGTCCCAATCAAGACCATAACCATCGCGGTCGTGCGGATGGATTGCACGACACTCAGCCAGAAATCTCGCACGGTAAGCGTGCGGTAAACCAGCGACGTGACAATGAGCGCATAAATCACGCCGATTGCAGCAGATTCAGTGACTGTGAAAATTCCGGATACCACACCACCGATAATGACGACCGCCGTCATGAAGCCCGGCATCGCCGCAATGCCTGCCAATGCAGCTGCCTTCAGACCCGGAAATGGCTCAGCCTTATAGCCGCGTTTGACTGCAATGGCCCAAGCTGCAACCGCCAAGCACAGACACATAATGACACCGGGCACGATCCCAGCCAAAAAGAGAGAAGAAATCGAGATACCGCCGCCAGCGGCCAGAGCATATAGGATCATATTATGACTGGGCGGTACCATAACGCCGGCAATCGATGACGTGACCGTAACATTCACCGAATAGTCGTCATCATACCCTTTCTCGCGCATCATAGGGATCAGGACCGAGCCCAGGGCGGAGGTATCCGCAACCGCCGAACCTGATATGCCTCCAAACAGCATCGAAGACAGGACATTCACCAGGCCAAGGCCACCACGCATCTGCCCAACCAACGCTTGCGCGAAACGTACCAGCCGCAACGCAATTCCGCCGCGCATCATCAACTCGCCGGCGAAAATAAAGAACGGAATAGCGAGCAGTGAAAAGATGTTCATCCCGGCAATCATGCGTTGGAAAACGATCAGTTCGGGAATGCCTTCAAACATCGCCGTTACAAGGGCGGCGACCCCAAGCGCAAATGCAATGGGTAGCCCGATAACGATACCCAGAACAAAACAACCCAATAATATTGCCAGACCCATTTTTCTACTCCGCTATATCAGTGGTTTTTTCTGGATGACGAAGCAGGAACCACAGGCGTTCGGCCATGAAAACGGCGATCAACACGCCTGTGAGAACCAGGGGAAGGTATTGAAAGGCCTGCGGCACGCCCAGCAATGGTATCTTGCGGTTCCAGGTGCCATTTACCAGCTGCATGGAATATCCCGCCATAGCGATGCCAAATAGGCCCAGGATGATCGCATTGATGATATTCACGACCCATTGCAGCCGTGGTGACAACAGCGAAATCAGAAAGGAAATCCCCAGATGGGTTCTTTCTCTCAAGCCCACGGCCGCCAATGGCAACACAACAATCAAGATGAGCAATAAGCTAAGACGCTCAGCCCAGGTCGGAGTGTCATTGAGAACATATCGTCCCCAGACTTGCCAGCCCGTGATCCCAATCAGTACGACAAAAGCAGCGCCGCCAAGCGCCACAATTATTGCAACCAAATAGTCCAGTATCCTGAAACGCATCCTTCAGCCTCCCCCGCCGAAGAACATTAACCGGCCTGCAACAGGCCGATTAATCTTCTCTTCATCTTGCGAATTATTCCGTCGCTTGAATGCGTGCCAGTAGATCGCGCAGTTCATCGCTTGTCACAAACTGATCGTACACGGGCTTCATCGCATTGATGAAGGCCGATTTGTCTTCCAGTTCGACAATCGTATTGCCCGCATCCCGCACGATCTGTTCGGATTTGGCTTCACGCTCAGCCCAAAGCTTGCGCTGCATCTGGGCGCTCTCGATTGCAGCTGCGCGTACAATTTTCTGATCTTCAGCACTCAGACCATCCCAAGTCCCTTTGTTGATCGCCAAAACTTCCGGCACGATGGTGTGCTGATCCAGGATATAGTAAGGAGCGACCTCGTAATGCCCGGTCGACTCATATGATGGCCAGTTATTCTCGGCACCATCAACAACGCCGGATTGAATGGATGTGTATACTTCACCAAACGGGATTGGTGTCGCGTTACCACCCAGGGCTTCGACCATGGCGACATTCACGTCTGAATTCTGGACCCGGATCTTCAGGCCCTTGATGTCTTCAACAGAATTCAGCGGCTTGTTTGCGTAAAAAGAACGTGCGCCACTGTCATACCAGGCGAGCCCCACCATATTGGCCACTTCCATCGCCGCAGACAGTTCTTCACCGATTGGACCGTCCACCACGCGATGCATCTGATCGATCGAGCGGAATGCATATGGCAGGGTCGTCACTTGTGTCTCAGGGACGATGTTGTTCAATGGCACAAGGTTGAAAACCGCGAAATCAAGGCCGCCGAACTGCATTTGTTCAATCGCCTGATCCTGCTCGCCCAACTGTGCAGAGTGATACGTCTTTGGCTCGATGCGCCCATCGGTGCGCTCGGCAACCAATGCTCCGAAATGGTCCATCGCGACCGACACTGGGTAATCCGGAGCATGAGTGTTCCAACCGCGGATTTCTTCAGCAGTGAGTGCGCTCGCCATGACCAGCAACCCGGCTGTCAGAATTGCACCGTTCCTAAGGTTTGAGCCCAACATAATTTTCCTCCCTGAAAACAAGCCAGCAACCCGCCGACTCTCCTGATGTAATATGTTGGTACTGATTTGTATGATGACTTGTCAATAAGTATGTTGTGAATTTTCCAGCTTCTGCGCATGATGCATATGACCTCTATATCAACGGTTTCCTGACAAAGGCCCCACATCCAATGACTTCACTCAGTGACGCTAAGCAGGGTCAGAAAAAGAAACTCAGCCTCGTCAAGACATTGGTTGAGAATCTGAGGGCTGCAATATCGTCCGGCGATCTGGCCGTTGGGGAAAAGCTGCCCAGCGAGGCGGCGCTGACAGAGCTGCACGGCGTGTCGCGGACAGTGGTGCGCGAGGCTGTGGCCGCGTTGCGGGCTGATGGTATGGTTGAGCCCCGCCAGGGGGCAGGCGTTTTCGTCACACGCGCCAGGCCAGCAAGCGTTTCCCCGCTTCAAATTATTGATAATAAAAGGCTTTCTAGCGTTCTGGAGATCATTGAGCTACGGACAGCTGTTGAGGTTGAGGCCGCAGGGCTTGCCGCGACACGCCGGTCCATTGCGCAAGAGGCGGACATATTTGAGGCCCTGTCTGACATGGAGGCGGCCATAGCGTCGGGCCAACAGACCGAACCCGCAGACCTCGCCTTTCATATCGCAATCACCCGCGCGACGAATAATCCACGTTTCGAACAATTTCTGACCATGCTTGGCCTTGATGCCATTCCTCGCGCAAAATTAGAGAGCGGAGCCGCCATGGCGCGCGATGCGCAATATATGGCCAAGCTGCGAGACGAGCATTTGCGCATTGCCGATTCGATATCAGAACGTGACGAAGTCGCCGCGCGCGCCGCGATGCGGGCGCATCTGGAGGGGAGTCATGCGCGGTACCGCAAGATTTTCCGAGATTCATCTCAAAGTCATCATACAAATTCTTGACCGAGATCTGATCGGTTGTTATTCCATCCGCCAACGCATGGGCTGATCAACGATTGGCCTGAACAAAAAATGGAATGGAGTTTGGTATGATGGATCCACAGAACATAAAGGTTGCTCTCGGAGCTGGCTTGCTTTCGTTCCCGGTCACACCTTTCGGCCCCGACGGTCGTTTCGCGGAAGCTCCATACCGTGCGCATATGGAGTGGTTGTCCAGTTTTCCAGCGACAGCCCTGTTTGCCGCTGGCGGCACAGGAGAGTTTTTCTCGCTCGCGCCTGATGAAATCCCCACAATTGTACGTGCGGCCAAGGCCTCTTCAGGAAACACCCCCATCATTTCCGGGTGCGGTTATGGCACTGAAATGGCTGTTTCCATCGCCAAAAGTGCAGAGAAGGCGGGCGCTGATGGCATTCTGCTGCTGCCCCACTACCTGATTGATGCCCCCCAAGAGGGTTTGTTCGAACACGTCCGTTCCGTTTGCGACGCGGTCGGTATCGGCGTGATGGTCTACAATCGCGACAATGCGATCCTACAGGCCGATACGCTGGAAAGGTTGTGCGATAGCTGCCCGAATTTGATCGGCTTCAAAGATGGTTCAGGGGACATCGGCCTCGTCAGGCAGATCACCGCGCGCATGGGCGATCGGCTGACCTATCTGGGCGGCATGCCCACGGCAGAGCTTTTTGCCGAGGCTTACATGGGGGCAGGGTTCACAACCTATTCTTCGGCCGTGTTCAACTTCGTCCCCGGATTGGCAATTGAGTTCTACGATGCCCTTCGTGGTGGCAATCGTGCCCGTTGCGAAGAAATCCTGAAAGACTTCTTCTATCCGTTCATGAATATTCGAAACCGTGGCAAAGGTTATGCCGTTGCCGCGATCAAAGCGGGTGTGCGCTTGCAGGGTTTTGACGCAGGTCCCGTTCGCTCGCCATTGTCCGACTTAACGCACGAGGAGATGGGCATGATGGAAGATCTCATTGCCCCATACAAAAGATGAAAATTGCCGCCGTTCGCACATACCTGCTGGATCATAAACTCGACACGCCATTCGAAAGTGCGTCAATGCGATTTGACCGTCGCACGCATGTTCTGGTCGAGGTCATAACAGATGATGGCATAAGCGGGTGGGGTGAATGCTTAGGTCCCGCCAAGGCAAACGCCACCATTGTCGAGACTTACTCACAATGGTTGATCGGAATGGATCCACTCGAAACCGAGAAGATCTGGGCGGTTCTCTACAATGGCCTGAGGGACCAGGGGCAGCGCGGCCTTGCGATTACGGCCCTGTCAGGCATCGACATCGCGTTGTGGGATATCAAGGGTAAACACTTTGGCGTCTCGGTATCCACTTTGCTGGGCGGGCGGTTTCGCGAAAGCGTCCGCGCCTACGCGACAGGCAGTTTTAAACGCGATGGTGTCGACCGTGTGGCGGATAATGCAGAAGAGGTCGCAAGCCATCGCGCGGCTGGTTTTCATGCGGCAAAAATCAAGATTGGCTTCGGTGTTCAGGAAGATTTACGCGTTATCAAGGCCGTGCGCAAAGCTGCCGGCTCAGACATGCGTCTCATGATTGATGCAAATCACGGATATGACGTAATCGAAGCGATCGAGCTGGGACGCCGTGCCGCCGACTATGACATAGACTGGTTCGAAGAACCCGTCGTCCCAGAACAATTGGCTGCTTATCGTGCCGTTCGCGCAGGTCAGCCGATCCCTGTGAGCGGGGGGGAAACCTGGCACACCCGGTGGGGAATGAAAGAGCCGGTCGAAACAGGCTGCGTTGATATACTACAACCGGATTTGGCAGGGTGTGGCGGTTTCACCGAAGCCAAACGGATCGCGGACATGGCGGCGCTCAGCGGAGTCCGGCTTGTCCCGCATGTATGGGGAACAGCCGTTCACATCGCCGCAGCGCTCCAGTTTATGGCAGCAATGGTTCCCAGCCCGGTGCGCGTGAATCCAATAGAGCCAATTCTTGAGTTTGACCGCACAGAGAACCCATTCCGACAGGCGATTGTATCGCAACCCATTGAACATGAAAAAGGCCAGGTGACGATCCCTGACGGGCCAGGTCTCGGGATTGACATTGACCGCGCGGCGTTACGCGAATTCGCCCCAGAGGACCACTAATGCTATTGCGCAAACTTTCAGGGGAACCCCCCAAGACCCGTCTGCCAAAAGGCACAATTGATACACAGATGCACACCTATCTGCCCGGCTTTCCCGCTCTGCCTGGCGGGCCGGGGAATCCTCCGGGCATTCTCCCGACACCGGCGCAGTACCGGACTGTAATGGATTGGCTCGGGATCGACAGGGTGGTCATTACCCAAGCGAATGCGCATCAGCGCGACAACGCCAACCTGCTCGCATGCCTTGCTGAAATGGGACGTGTCGCTCGTGGCGTTGCTGTCATTGATGCAGATACCACCGACAAGGACATGCGCAAATTGACGGATGCCGGATGCGTGGGCGCGCGCGTCATGGATTTGCCCGGGGGGGCAGTGGGGCTGGCACAACTCGAAGCAGTTGACGCCCGCGCGGCACAGTTCAATTGGACTGTTGCTGTTCAATTTGATGGCAATACCATTGATGTTCACCAAAGCAGATTGCAAGGGATGCGCAGCAACTGGATCCTCGATCACCACGGTAAATTCTTTTCCAGCATTGCTCCCGATGGCCCCGAAACGGACATTCTAAAGCGGCTAATTGATACGGGCAAATGCTGGTATAAATTCGCGGGGTGTTATGAGAGTTCGCAATCCGGCGGACCAGAGTTTGAGGATGTTGCCGCAATTGCTTCGGAAATTGCGTCCTATGCCCCCGAAAGGATCATTTGGGGCACAAACTGGCCTCATAATCTGGCACAGGCAACGGAACAATATCCCGATGATGCCCTGCTTCTTGATACCGTCCTCTCATGGTTCCCTTCCGAAGAGGCGCGTGATCTCGCATTAGTAACCAATCCCGAGACACTGTTTCAATTCACATAACACCAGTCTTGAATTGCCTCTGGCACCTGAATGCTCAAGTTGGTTGGTTCAGCCGACTTTGCGACTGTGTTACACAATTCACGTGATGGATTCACATCATGAGGCCAGCATGATAGCTGGAGAACATGAACAGTTGGGCCCCAACGAAGTACAAGACTACGAACTGATTTTATCGACCCAGTGACTGGGCCCTTAGTCTCCGGCCAAACCATCACATTCCCTAGAAATCCGTGTTGAATATGGTTTGCAGTCAATTACTTGAACGTCCCGAACTGTTTCACTCTCCTTCAGTTCATGGCAATCAAGCTCAAGCATTTTGGCCCTTATGTGGCCCCCAGAACCCAGCACACAGAGCCAGATGAACCACCTGTTAACCCGGCTTGGGTACCTTCGATTTGTCTCAGATTTACAGGGGGTGTTGGGCGTGACGTATGAATTTTGAGGAGCTTCGTTGTTTGTGCAGTCCAGCAGGCCGTTGGTCACAACGCGTCGGCGGTTGAACAGAAGAAGCTCAACAAATCTCGACAAAAGTTCGACTTTTGTGCCCACGCTCGCCTTGGAAGCGCATTGTTTGTTGGCGAAGGCAACTTTAGTTTTGCTCTGGCTCTGGCTCTGGCTCTGGCTCTGGCTCTGGCGCGTCTGAAAGGGTGTGTCGCCTTCATCCATTCTTGCCACTGCATACGAGGACGAAGCTGATCTGGGCGATACGGCATATGACAACGCCGCGAAGTTGCTCAAGTTTGGCGCGCAGGTCAAAGCGGGCGTTGATGCTGCCTGTTTGTCAAAGACAATCGGGGAGCGTCGATTTCGCACCATTATCTTTTGAGCAGCCCCACTTAAGTGGTCCAAGTTGAAAGTTAGTGCATGGTTGGCCTTTGGTCCATCGGGATGATGGCTTCGGGCGCAGGCGGGCGGTAGCCCAGAGCACTGTGTGGTCGTTTGGTGTTGTAGTGGTTCCTCCAGCTTTCGATGATGATCTGGGCTTCGCGCAATGAGAAAAAACCTCACCGTTGGGCAGTTCGTCGCGCATCCGCCCGTTGAAGCTCTCGCAGTATCCGTTTTCCCAGGGCGATCCAGGCTCGATGTAGGCCGTCTTGGCCCCAACGGCTTTGATCCAGTTTCTAACCGCTTCCGCAATAAACTCGGGGCCGTTGCCTGACTGAATATATGCAGGCACACCGCGAAGAATGAACAGGTCCGTCAGCGCGTCGATGACCTTGGTCGAGTTCAGCTTTCGCCTCACCCGGATCGTCCCGCTGCCCGGCAGGCGATTTGGCCATGCCAAATCTGCCGAGAGGGGGGCATTCCCGGCTGTGTTCATCCAGAATGTTCAATGTCCTGAACGCACGGCCATCGTCTGTTCGATGATGCACAAAGTCGTACGACCTGACATGATTACGACACTCGGGACGCAGCCGAACGCAGGATCCATCGTTCAGCCAGAGCCGCCCCTTCTTCGGTTGCTTCATTGGCACTTTCAGCCCCTCACGTTTCCACAAACGCTCGACGCGTTTATCGTTCACCTGCCAGCCTGCATCTCTCAGCAGAGCGGCAATCCGACGGTAACCGTATCGCCCATACTGACGTGTCAGTTCGATCATGTCCGCAACCAGACGGCCTTCGTCAGCCCGACCAACCGGCACGCGTCTCTGTGTAGATCGGTGCTGTGTCAGCGACGATGATTTCCGAAAAAAGTACTACACCGCAAAAATCGAAGTGGTCTTCAACTGCAAGAAGGCGCGCTTTGAGGGAGACAAGTCAGCGAAGTCCTCACACAAGGACCTTCCGGACATCCTGCGCCATGAGTACGCCGTCATCGGAAACATCTATGAGAACCCAGAGCTCCTGAAGTAGGTGGGACGGCAGAGCGCTCTTGAAGAGTAACAGGCTTCGTTGTGACCGTTACCTACATCCCGTAGGCTCCGGTCGCCCCGCCAGCATCCCGCTGACAAGGCTATCCACTTGCGACCAGGCTCTCAGCACTCTGCCATTCGCCCTATCCTACTCAACTCATCGAGCGAGTTAGACCGTCACCGTGAACGCGCTGACAGAGCGTCTCCCGACATGCGGGGTCGACACTTCGGGCCGTATCCCGTTCCCCACTTTGAGAGCCACTGAAAGTCGTTCACCTTACAGCTCCAAGCTTGGGGAGTTCAAAAAAGCTTCCAAGTGAAGCCGTCCTAACTCCCGTCACTGGTGCGGGTCAGACGAAGATAAGGTCGGTTTGTGCCTTCCGCAAGGGGAACCGCTAGATTTTGTGTCAGAACCCCCAAAAGAACAGAATGTGAACCTGAGACAAAAGCGAGACAAGGTGCCTTCTGGCAACTTCAGTTTCTCTCTAAGTCCTTGAAATTATGGTGCCCGGGGGCGGAATCGAACCACCGACACGAGGATTTTCAATCCACTGCTCTACCCCTGAGCTACCCGGGCACGGGCAAGGCGACAACCTTGGGGTGGGGCGGTTCTAGGGGGTGGCGCGCGGGGTGTCCAGAGGCATTTTGCGAAAAAAGCATCCACGCCGGACTGTTGGGTCAAAACCTGGCAAACACCCGCGTAAACCGTTGATGGCAATTGATGTCAGATCAGCGCGCCAGTGAGTTCTTGCGTCGGTTCTGCAAAGGCCATTGCCGCCATCCACAGATCCGCATCATGTCGCTGGCCGATGAATGGGAAGCTGACGGCTCGTCTTCTTCCAGCATCTCCGGAACCTCCGTTTCGGAGCGTTTTTTGCCTTCAATCCAATGCGGATACGAAGGCGGTGGGCCAATTCCTACAAAACTTCCGGAGCGTATGACCGACCGTTTCAATCCCCCTATCAAACCGCAGGGAAAGACCGCCAACAGTCCGCCCCAGATGCCCCCAAAGCGTTTCTTTGCAAATGTCCGATCCGACGGCGCGCAGATTTCGTGTTGCGGACACGGCCTGTCGCGCCGGCTGATTTCTCAGTGATGCAAAGGGCGCCCCGGCGGTTCATCTGAAATCTCGGCGGCGTCTTCTTCCAAACCGGTTCCGGGCAGGACATACCCATCGCTCAGCCATTGGCCCAGATCACGATCCGCGCAGCGGCGGGAACAAAACGGGCGCCATTCGTGCTGTGTTTTGGCTTTGCAAATAGGGCAGGGCATGTGTTCTCCTCTCTCTGAGCGGCAGTGATCTTGGTACAGGGGCGATCGTCCCTCCGTCCCGATTTTGGCCTATCCGGGCGCCCGATCATCCCTGGCCCACATGCGCCAAACGTTAACGCGCCTTAGCCCAAAGGGCTCAGCGGTACCCGCCCACGCTGGCGTTGCAGCTCAAAATGACCCAGCGGAGTCCACCCCACCAAGACGGTTTCGGTTGAATCCGCGCGGAAGGCGTTGCGCAAAACCGTTTCAAACCCGCGACGGTCCTTCTTGGGCATTGGTGCCAGATCCAGCGTAATCTGGCCGCCCAATCCGCGCAAACGCAGGGCCCGGGGCAGGGCGCGGGCACAGTCCATATTGGCCTTTAACCCGGCGGCCATGGATGTATCGCGGCCGGTGTTCACATCCACCGCCACCAAAGCGCGGGTTGGCTCCACATAGATCGTGCCGCCACCGGCCAGAGGCTCTGCCGGGCCGCGCGCCGCGTCGATGGCATCCAGCGCCCCATGGGTGTCAAAACACCCTGGCTCTGTCACCACTTCTGCCGGTTCGGTCCATTCCCGCCAGGCCAACACATGCGGTGCATCCCCATCCAACAGCTTCTCGGGCGCACCCTCAGCATCGCCCATCACATTGTTGGCCAGTTGCAGCATCTGCAAAATATCGTCCGCAATGTCGTCCAGATGCGCCGCAGCACAGCACGAGCGTAAAATCAGCCCGTAGGGGCTGTCTTCCATCACTTCGCGGGCCAGGACCTGCAAGGCGTCGCGCAGCCCCTCATCCTTGATCTGACGCGATACATTCAACCCGGGCGCCTCTGGCGTGACAATCGCATAGCGGCTCTTGAACAGCAGCCGTGTGGTCACCGGCATCGCCTTGCCCGGTTCCGCATAGCCCGACACTTGCACCAACAGCGGCGCACCAGGGGCCAGCCCCTTGACCTGACGCAAAAACGCAGAGCCGTCAGGGGTCGACAAAAACATCCCCCCCTGGCCTTTGACCGGACGATCCGCCCGCGCGCGATAAATCGTACCAGGCGCCGGCACATCCGAGGCGATAAACAGATCCTCCAGCACCCCATCCACCATCAGCGCAGCCGCCTCGCGGCCATCCAGCTGATCCAGCAGGACCGTGCTGCCCTTCATGACGGATACAGCGGATAACCCGCCGATTGCAGCAATGTCGCCGTCTCCGCCACCGGCAGCCCGACAATCGCCGTGAACGACCCCGAGATCCACGGGATGAACGCCCCGGCGGGCCCCTGAATCCCATAGCCGCCAGCCTTGCCGCGCCAGTCTTCGCTCGCCAGATAGCCGTTCAGCTCCCGGTCCGATAGGTTTTTCATTTTGACCTGACTTTCCACGGCTCGCTCCCAAACCTGCGCGCCACGCCGCAATGCCACGGCGGTGATCACGCGATGCCGCCGGCCGGACAAAGCCAGCAGAAAGGATGCCGCCTCGGCCGCATCCGCAGGCTTTCCCAAAATGCGGCGGCCCAATGCCACGGTGGTGTCCGCGCATAACACCAGATCATCAGGCTCCGCCGTCACAGCAGCGGCCTTCTCACGCGCAATCCGCGCGCAATAGGGGCGCGGAAGCTCTGATTTCAGAGGGTCTTCGTCAATATCAGGCGGCCGCACATCATCCGGCACAACACCAAGCTGCGCCAACAGGTCCAGCCGCCGTGGACTGCCCGATCCCAGAATCAGCCGCACACGCGCCGATTACTTGAAACGGTAGTTGATCCGACCTTTGGTCAGATCATAAGGTGTCATTTCCACCTGAACTTTGTCGCCTGCCAGAACACGGATGCGGTTTTTGCGCATCTTTCCTGCCGTATGTGCGATGATTTCATGGCCGTTTTCCAGCTCGACCCTGAATGTCGCATTGGGCAAGAGTTCCTTCACGACACCTGGAAATTCGAGCGTATCTTCCTTGGCCATGTTTACTCCATCAATGTTTGTCCACGCCACAGCAAGCCCTCAGGCCACCCTGGGGTGCAACGATGCCCTTAAATGAGGCCAAAGACGCCGACATTCAAGGGCGTTCTTGTTGTGACCTGTCCAGACTGCGAAAACATTCCGCAAAAACACACCGCTCAAATGCTCGCAGTGCCTCATCCGCCAGACAGACAGGGCCTCAACTGGGCTGGCCTGATCTTTGGCCTATAGGGCCGGCGTCTCCAGATCCCGCATCCAAAATTGCAAAGGTTTGTCGGTTTCCTGCGCCTGATCCAGATCTTTCCAGCCAAACCTGGCGATCACGCCGGGCAGGGGGGCGTACCCCCGTTTGCGCCAGAATCCATCCAGACTGCGATACCCCGCAGGCCGCGCCGGATGATCCTCCGGGCGGACCACCGCGCAAAACGCGATCTTGCGAAACCCATGGGCCCGCGCATGCGCCTCGCGCAGATCAAAGAACCGATGCCCGATGCCGTGCCCCCGATAGCCCGGCAACAAGACGGATTCGGCGCAATAAAACACCTCTTCCAGTGTCAGATCCTGTCCCTCAAACGCAGTGCCAAACTCGGTCGCATGATCCGCCATCGGCGTGCCTGTCGCGGCCCCCACCAGATCCGCGCCGTCATAGGCCCCGATCAGCACGGCCTGCTGACTCGCGCGGTAAGGCTCCAGATAGGCCCGCTCATAGGCCACATCTCCGTCGTAGAGATAGGGCCAGTCGCGAAACACCGCAATGCGCAACCGCGCGACCTCGTCCAGCGCGTCATCCAATGCAGCGCCGGTCAGAGGCCGAACGTCAATCCGTCCACGGGTCAAGAAACCTGCGCCACCCAATCCGCCAGATTGTAATAGGTCGTCACCCGCGAAATCAGCCCGTCGCGCAGCTCGAAAAACGAACCCGCCGGCAGCCGATAGGTCTGCCCCTTTGCTTCGGGCAGGCCAGCATCCGTTTCCAGATAGGTGCCATTCACGATGTATTCCGCCGCCGCTCGGGTCCCGGCTTCGGCCTCGAAAATCACCATATCGGTCAGCTCTTCGCGATAGGTCTGGCTCATATGCGCACAGAACTCCGCGAACAAAGCCTTGCCCGTGCGGATCTGTCCCTCATTCACATGATGGGCCACATCGTCGGTCAAACAGGCCAACATCCCATCCACATCCCCGGCATTGAAAGCCGCAAAATATCGTGCCACCGCTGTCATGATTGCTCCTCGGGCTTCCCCCATTTGTCCACAAACCGTTTGACGATCTGATCACGCGCCTGCCGATAGCTGGCCAGCTTGCTTTCGCGTGTCTCGCCCAATCCCGTGGGGTCCAGGATCGGCCAATACTCCACCGTCAAATGAAAATACCGCGTCAACTCCAGCGCCCGCCGCTGGCTGGCCGGAGACAAGGCGATCACCAGATCAAAGGACGACAGATCATCGCCCCATTCTTCCATTTCGTCGAAACTGCGCGACCGGTGCCGCGACAATTCCACGTCCAGCTCCTGGCAGACGGCAATGGAAAACCCGTCAATCTCCATGTCATTATGCACGCCCACGGATTGCACATAGGTTCCCGCCCCGTAAAACCGTTTCATAATACCTTCGGCCATGGGCGAACGCACCGCGTTGTGATCGCAGCAGAACAACACCGACTGGGGCAGGGCCTCCATGTGTCAGCCCCCGAAATGCAGCACGCAGATGAGCGTAAAGAGGCGCCGCGCCGTGTCCGTATCGACCTCGGCCTTGCCCTCCAGCCGCTCTTGCAACACGCGACTCCCCTCGTTGTGAATGCCACGGCGCGCCATGTCGATCGTTTCAATCTGACTGGGCGGCAGGTTTTTCACAGCGTCGAAATAGCTTTCGCAAATCTGAAAGTAATCTTTCACAACCTGGCGAAACGGGCCCAGCGACAAATGAAACTCTGCCGCCTTCTCGGCGCTTTGCGTCTGTACATCAAACACCAGCCGCTTGTCCCGGATCGCCAATGTCAGATCATAGGGACCTTCAGGAACCACACGCCCATCCCGGTCCGGCAAAACAAAACTGTTCTGCTCCAACAGATCGAAAATCGCAACTTTGCGCTCCTGTTCGATCTCAGAGGTCGGGACGGGCAGGCCGCTGTCATCCAGCTCAATATTTGCAATACGCGACATGTTAGACACTTCAGATTGTTCCGAACCTGCTTAGCGGGCAGGTCCCAGTGGTGCAATGGGGCGGGCCGCCTGAATTTTAGACCAAACCGGCAGCATCAAGGGCGATACCGCTAACGGTTCAACTGCTCCAGACGGGCCGACACACTCAACCCATGCGCCTCCAGGCTTTCCGACTGCGCCAGGGTCTCGGCCGCCGGGCCGATCTGGCGCAAGGCGTCGGGCGTCATCCGCGCCAGAGTGGTGCGTTTGATGAAATCCATCACGCTCAACCCCGAAGAGAACCGCGCAGATCGCGCCGTGGGCAGCACATGGTTCGGGCCACCCACGTAATCGCCAATCGCCTCAGGCGTCCAGGCCCCCAGGAAAATTGCGCCCGCATGTACGCATTTATCGGCCAGACCTTCGGGATCCGCAGTGCAAATCTCCAGATGCTCGGGTGCAATCCGATTGGATAAAACCGCCGCTTCCTCCAGGTCGCGCACCGTGATCACCGCCCCGAAATCGCGCCAGCTGGCCTGCGCAATCGCCCGCCGCTCCAGGGTTTGCAGCCGGGTCTCAACGGCCTGCGCCACCGCCTGACCAAAGCCGGCATCATCCGTGATCAACAGCGCCTGCGCGCTCTCGTCATGTTCAGCCTGACTCAGCAAATCCAGCGCCAGCCACTCCGGGTCATTGTCCCGATCCGCAATCACCAGAATTTCAGAGGGGCCCGCAATCATGTCGATGCCAACCTTGCCAAACACCTGCCGTTTGGCGGCGGCCACATAGGCATTACCGGGCCCCGTGACCTTGTCGACAGGGGCGATCGTCTGCGTGCCATAGGCCAGCGCGGCAATCGCCTGCGCCCCGCCAATCCGATAGATTTCGTCCACCCCAGCCAGCCGCGCTGCCAGCAAAACCAGAGGGTTCAACACCCCATCCGGCGTCGGCACCGTAATCACCAGCCGCTCCACTCCCGCCACTTTGGCCGGAATCGCATTCATCAAAACCGAAGAAGGATAAGAGGCCAAACCGCCCGGCACATACAGCCCGGCCTGCGAAACCGCCGTCCACCGCCACCCCAAACGCGCCCCGGCCTCATCGGTCCACATGGCGTCTTCGGGCATCTGGCGGCTGTGATAGGCACGGATCCGCGCCGCGGCGGTCTCCAAAGCCGCACGCTCCTGCGCCGGAACCCGAGCAATCGCGGCATCAACCTCTGCCGCCGAAATCGCCAGGCGATCGGCGGTCAGGGTCATCCTGTCAAACTGCTCGGTCAACGCGATCAGCGCGTCATCCCCACGGGCACGCACATCCGCAATAATGCCGGCAACCGCCGCATCCACATCGGGGCTATCCTCCCGCTTGGACTGCAACAGGGCCCTAAACTGCGCTTCAAACTGCGCCGAACTCGAGTCGAGGAACTGTGGCATCACGCTCTCCTTTGAGCGCGCGTGATAAACCGGCGCTCCGATAACAACAAGCGCACATAGCGGCGCATCCCATTGCCCGGTGCAGGCTGGCTCTGGTGTGAATAACTCTGGGGACAAGCCAATGCTTCAATTCAAAAACAGCGCTTTAAGCTGAGCCATTCAGGTAACACCGCAGGCCAGGCGCATAGCCTGACATCACAGCCAATACCCCGCACAGGCGCAAGCTGTTCAAGCGGTCACTGCTTGCTGTATTTCTGCTCTAAAGCAAATACTTACGTAGCTTGGTTTGAGTAATGGCTTACCGTGAACAGCGCCGCTTGGCTGCGTGTGCCATCAATCGAAAACGCAGGTCCAACCGGGACAGCGCCCAAACCCAAACGGCGCAGCCATCGGGCAAAAACATAAGGCACGATACCAATCACCTGACTGGCCCCTTCGGCCAGCGCCACTTCTGCCATAGCACTCATCAGCTTGCGCTGAACTTCTGCCCGCTGCTCTGCACTGACAGTCTCGGTGATGAACAGCCGCGAGGCCTCCCAGATATGATCGCTGACAGGCGCGTCCATAAACAACACATCACTCGGGATACTGCTCAACTGGCCCAATTGCGCATCGCGCAGCATGTAACTGTGCATCCCGATCTGCGCCGTCGTGGGGGTCAGGCGCACTCCGGCCACCACCTCGCCAGCGACATGCAGAACGGCCCAGCGGCAAATCGGCGTATCATATTGATCGAACTCCATGCCGTCGGTCTCTGGCAGGTCCCATCCCAGACGCGCGATAAAGACCGCATGGCGCGCCCTCAGATACCGCACCAACAGATCCCCATGCTCGTTCATGTTGCGAAACGACAGGATCGTCGTGCGGATCGCACCGGGCGCCAGATCAATCTCGCTCCTGGGCGCAACAGCAGAACCCGCCGCCTCTGCCACAACAGGTTGCGCACCGGTCTGTGCGACAGGCTGCGCACCGGGCTGTGCGACAGCTTGCTCCGCCGCCGCCTCAGCGCGCCCCGCGCCAGAGGCACCGGCTGCGATCACAGCGTTCACCTGAATCGGGCGATCTATATGGGGCAACAAGCGCCGCGCGGCCGCGAACACCCGCCCAGCCGAAGGGACGCTCGGCTCGGGCGGCCGCAGCTCGGGGAAAACGCGCCACGCAGGTACGGGTTTTCCGCTTGTCCTGGGTTGCTTCATGCCTGCTCTCAAAACTCAACAATTGGTTTAAGTTTGAGGGCACAATTTCCAATGGGTCCACAGTTTTTTCACGATTTGGCCACAATCGGCGGGATGATTCCGATTGACCTGTGAATTTTGGCAACACGTGACGCCAGTTGAAGTCATCTAAACGGGCGATTGTCAGGTTTTTATGCGCCGCTCCAAACCTCCCGGCGCGGTCTGCTTCAGAATTCCAGTTCCGGCAGCTCCAGGATATCCAGATCAACAAAGAATGTCGTGCCTTCACCCTCCTGGCTGCGATAATCGATCACACCGCCATGATGCTCGACAATCTGTTTTGAGATGTTCATGCCCAATCCGGTGCCGCCCGCCCGCCGTTGATCGGATCCGTCGATCTGCGTGAATTGTTCGAACACCTTGTCCTGCGAATGAGAGGGAATGCCGATGCCTTTGTCTTCGACCCAGATCCGCACCTTGTTGTCCCAGGTGTTGTACCCAACCCGGACAGTTCCCGCCTCTCGGCTGAACTTCAACGCGTTCGAGATGATGTTGCCCATGACCTGCATCATCCGGGCTTCATCCGCGTTTACGTAAACCTCTTTTTCGTCCGCCTCGGCACAGACCAGCTTCATGCCCAGCGTCTCGGCATAGCCGCTATTGGCCGTCACCGCCTCGTGCACCAGACCGCCAATCTCCAGCGCCCGCAGATCGTAGTTCATCTCGCCGGATTCGAATTTCTGCAAATCCAGAATATCGTTGATCAAATCCGCCAGCCGTGTGCTGTTCTTGGTGGCGATCTCGGCAATCGGCGCCATGGCCTCGGGCATCTCTCCCAAGGCGCCGGAATTGATCAGATCCAGCGACCCCTTGATCGACGTCAGCGGCGTGCGCAACTCATGGCTCACTGTCGACACAAACTCGGATTTCAGCTTGTAGGCCTCCAATGCGCGCAAATGTTTCTCGCGCAAAACCTCCATCTGTCGCACCTGATCGCGATACATCTTCAGGAACACAAAGGAACAGTCGATGATGAAATAGATCACGAACATCAACGTGAACACATGCAGCCAGGGCTCAGACCTCAAAGAGGAATCCACCCGCCAGACGTCCAGGAACCCGATAAAGATGAACGTTGCCGAGTATATCCCGACCCGCAACATCAACGCCGGCAGCAACTGGTGATTGTTCATCACCGCAAACAAGGCCGCCGCGAACAGGAAAAAGATCGGCGTAAAATGTCCGCCGCCCTCTTGTTGCAGGGCAATCACCGTCACAAACAGACAGATCGCCGATGAACTCAACGCAGTGTTGATCATCACCCGACGCATATATTGCGCCGCCACGGCCGGGTCGCAGCCCTTCCAGTCTTTCACCCGTCGCGCCATCGCAAGGTCCACCAATTCGGTGAACAAAACGGCCGCATAGCAGATCAACGCCTTGCTCGGGTCGAAATACAAAGCAGACAGCATCATCGCCGCAAAAAAGATGGCCTGGCGTTGCCAGATCAGCTTGGTCGACACACTGAAGTAATCCTGCAGCTGCCGCTTCAAGCGTGCGCCCGAAACCCAGTTCTGCCCTTCATAAATCCCGCTCTCTACCAGTGCCATTTTGGTCTTCTTTTTGTGACTGCTGTTCCTCAGTCTCAACACTAGTAAAAGACTTGGGCACCAGTTCGCCGGAAATCGGATGATCCTTTGGCAATTATGGCGACACCGCCGTTTTTGCCCCGCTGCCCGGCAGCACACCATGCCCCACAAATGCCAAGGCCGGACCCAAACCGGCCCGGCCATCGCATCATTGCATTTCAATCAACCCGATCAGCGCTGCCCCAGGGCCCGCTCTTCCTTGAGCAGCTGGTTCAGCACCGCCTGATAGGCGCGCCGTTCGCGCAGGGCCTTGTCATCGGGGCGCACCCGATCCTTCAGGATCCGCTTGGAGAATGTGACAACCTCCTTGGAGGCCGCATCCCGCTCTTCCACGGTCTCGATCGCCTTGTTCAGGGCGTAAAGCGCGCCAAACTTGGTCAGCGACCGGGTGCAGACCGGCTCACCAATGATCGCCCGCACCGAATAATCCGTCCGCCGGCGCGCCTGCAACGTCCCGATCAGCTGGTTCAGCTGCGTGGTCGAGGTTTGCGGCAACACATTTTGCTTGCCATAGGTGATCGACAGGAAAATCCCGTTGCCGCGATACGAAAACATGCTGTCCTCGTTCTTGGTCAGTTTGGACAGGGCATGGGCCACGTCATGCAAACTGTCGCGGAAATCGCTGGACGAGATATCGGCATGCAACTGCCGCCCGCCGTCAATCTTGATCCCGGACACATATGAATTGAACCGATGCCCCCGGCTCAGCTGCATCACATAGTTTTCAAACTCGGCAAAACCCAGCGCCCGGTCGACCCCATCAATGCTGATCGGATCTTCAAAGCTGAACTGGAGGTTCATATCCAGCTCTTCTTTCAACTTGCGCGCCACAGCGATGCTGTCCGCTGCCCGGCTGTGTTCTTCGACCAATTGACGCGCCGTGCCCAGACGGCTGCGCAACTCCAACAGGTCAAAAGGCTTGGTCACATAGTCGGTCGCCCCGGCCACAAACGCCTGGTCCACATATTTCTTTTCAGACATGGCCGTCAGCATGATGATCGGCGCATGACGATACTCAGGACGCTGACGCAGCTCCTGACACAGGGTCACGCCGTTCATTTGCGGCATCTGGATATCCAGCAGGAAACAGTCAAACGGCTTTTTCTGGTTGTTCACCAGTTTCAGCGCATCCGCCCCGCTCGACGCGATCGAGACATCATAATCCGCCAACGCGCTCAAGGCGGTCTTGAGCAACTCCAAGATACTCAACTCGTCATCAACCACCAGCAATCGCATCTTGGGCGCGTTCCGCGATGCTGATTTGGACTGGCCAGCGGTGTGCCCCGAGGTTCCGGTCAAATTTGACATGGTTTGCTGCCTTTGCTCGTTTCTTAGTATCGAAATTACTTAAGCATTGTGCCGGAAAAGGGGCGGTCGCGTGACGCGCGGTTGACAAATCATGGTAAAAACCGTGACGCCATGCGTGTTTTGACGCCGATCCGCATCAACTTTGGCGGGAAATGTGGTGAATCCGACCCTTCACATATTAACCATGCTCCGGCCTGTTCATTCCCGCGCCTTTGTGGTTTCCATCACCGCATCAGACCGGAGGAGCCCCATGCAACCACGTTACCTAACGCTTGTCGGCGCGGGCCTGACACAATTCACGATCATCGGCATCCTGTTTTCCTTCAGCCTGTTCTTTACAGAGCTTCAGGGCCAGTTCGGCTGGTCCCGCACCCAGCTGTCCGGGGCCACTGCGCTGGCGTTCTTCATGATGGGGCTGCTTGCCATGTTGGGCGGGCGCCTCAACGACCGGTTCGGACCGCGCATCGTTCTGGGGGTCACCGGTCTTTGCTATGGGGCCGGCTACATGCTGCTGGCCAATATCGAGTCGCCCTGGCAACTCTATGTGCTGTTTGGCACTTTGATCGGACTGGGGCTGGGCACCCACGACGTTGTCACGCTCTCTACCGTGGCGCGCTGGTTTCCGGCCAGTCGCGGCCTGATGACGGCCATTACCAAGGTCGGCACCGCCATCGGCCAAATCGCCCTGCCACCCATCGCGGCCCTGCTGATCCTCAATTTCGGCTGGAAAAGCGCCATGTTCACCATGGGGCTGAGCGCGGGTCTGGTGCTGTTTGCTGCGGCCATGCTGATGTCACTGCCGCGCGATCCGGCCGGGCAGGGCGCTGACCAGGAGTCCGGCCCAAAGGCCCCCGCAGAGGGCCTCACCTTTGCCCAGGTCCGCCGTTCGCGCCTGTTCTGGACATTATGCGCCATGCAGTTCCTGTTCTTCCCCTCCCTCATGACCGTGCCCCTCCACCTTCCCGTCTACGGAGAAGACCTCGGCATGACCAAAACCCAGGCCGCCGCCATGCTCTCGGTGATCGGCGCCTCCAGCATCGCAGGGCGGCTGGTCGTCGGCGGGCTGGTCGACCGGATCGGCGGGCGCAATGGCTATTTGCTATGCTTTGCCACCCTGATCATCGGCCTGCTGGCCTTCACGCTGCTGCAAAACATCACCGTCATCTATATCTTCATCGCCATCTACGGCTTTGGCCACGGCGGCTTCTTCACCGTCGTATCGCCCTCCATCGCCGAGTATTTCGGGATGCGCGCCCATGGGGCAATCTTTGGCACCGTGCTGTTCTTTGGCACCATCGGCGGCTCTGTCGGGCCAATCCTCGGCGGGCTCGCCTTCGATATCTTCGACAGCTACACACCGGCCTTCGCCACATTGTTGGCGTTCGCGGTCGTCGGCTTGGGGCTGTCCCTGACATTGCCACGCCTGTCCGATCAAAGCGCAGCCAGCTGACCCCGGCCCATTTGGGCCATGGGGCAGGGCGGGGCCGTGCAGAGGGGGCAAAATCCCCTTTGCCAAGCCATCCCAACCCGCGCTACGGTCCGCCCACCCCCACAGGAGCCTCCCATGCCCGGACCATTGCACGGCATCCGCATCGTCGACCTCACCACAATGATCTCCGGTCCGTTTGCCACCATGATCCTCGCCGATCAGGGCGCGGATGTGATCAAGGTCGAACACCCCAACGGCGGGGATCACACCCGCGAAGTGGCCGACCGGCGTGGCGGCTTCGCCGCCGCCTTCCTCAACAACAACCGCGGCAAACGTTGCATCACCCTCAACCTCAAAGACCCCCGTGGCCTCCAGGCGGTGCTCCGGCTCTGCGAAACGGCGGATGTCTTTGTGCAGAACTTCCGCCCCGGCGTCGCCGACCGCATCGGCCTGTCCGAGGCCGCCGTGCGCGCCGCCAGACCCGACATCATCTACGCCTCCATCGCCGGCTTCGGCTTTGAGGGCGACTGGGCCGGAAAACCCGTCTACGACCCGCTGATCCAGGCCCTCTCCGGCCTCGCATCCGTCCAGGGCGGCTCTGACTTCGCCCGCCCCCGGCTGGTGCGCACGATCCTGCCGGACAAAGTCACCGCCATCCAGGCCAGCCAGGCGATCACCGCGGCCCTGCTGTCACGCGAACGCACAGGGCAGGGGACCAACCTGACCCTCTCCATGCTCGACACCATCGTGCATTTCCTCTGGAGCTCGGACATGACCGGCTACACCTTTGTCGGAGACGAGGTCCAGGAAACCGATACCGGCCAGAGCCAAAGCTTTATCGAACTGATCTATCAGACCCGCGATGGCTGGATGGCCGTCTCGGCCCATACAGACCGCACCTGGCGCGGCCTCACCGCCGCCGTCGGCCGGCCTGACTGGCTGGATGATCCGCGTTTCACAACCGCCGCCCTGCGCGAAGTCAACAAACCGGCGCGGCTGGAACTGACCCAACAGGCGCTGCTGGAAGATACCACCGACAACTGGATGCAGCGCCTGCCAGCCCATGATGTGCCCTGCGCCCCGGTGCTAACCCGAGGGCAAATGTTCAACCACCCGCAGGTGGCGGCCAATGGCGCAGTCATCGAAACCGACCACCCCCAGGCCGGCCGCCTGCGTCAGGCCCGCTCTCCGGCGCAATTCTCCACCACCCCGGTCGACCCGCCCCGCCCGGGCCGCCTCCTGGGCGCCGACACGGCCCAGGTGCTGGGCGAACTGGGCTATTCCCCGGAACAGGTCCAATCCATGATCCAGGATGGCATTGCCACCGGTCCACAGGTGTTTCCCGAATGATAGACTTCTATTTCTCTCCCACCCCCAATGGCTGGAAAGTGGCGATCATGCTCGAGGAATGCGGCCTCGACTATACCCCGATCCTGATGAACCTCTCAGCCGGCGATCAGTTCGCCCCGGCCTTCCGCGCCCTCAGCCCGAACGCCAAGATGCCCGCCATCCTCGACCACAGCCCGCCAGCCTCCTACGGCCCCGACCCGATGGCCGTTTTCGAAAGTGGCGCAATCCTGCTCTATCTCGCTGACAAATCCGGCCGCTTCGCCCCGCCTGAAACAGACCGCCGCGCCCGCAAGGAGCTGAACGAATGGCTGTTCTGGCAGGTCGGTAATCAAGGGCCAATGGGCGGGCAGCTCAGCCATTTCCGCAACTACGCCCCCAAAGCTGACCAGCCCTATGGCTTCAAACGCTACCTCGGGGAATACGACCGCAACCTTGGCGTGCTGGAGGACCGCCTTCAGGGCCGCGACTATATCCTCGACACCTATTCCATCGCCGATATGCTCGCCTTTCCCTGGGCGTTTATCGCCAAACCCCTGGGCGCCTCGCTTGATGCCTTTCCCAATGTCGCCGCCTGGCGCGCCCGGATCAAACAGCGCCCCGCCGTCCAATCCGCCATAAACCTCTGGAAAGACCGCCAGAACCGCGGACAGCACCGCGCCGACAATAATAATGTCCTCTTCAACCAATCCGCAGCTTCCCTGAAATCTGATCCGGACCCATCCGCCTAGACCCCGCAATCAAGGCCGCCCACCGCAAAACCTCTGGCCTGCGCCCCCATTTCGCGCTAGACTTGCCCCCAGACCCCGCAAAGGGGCGCAATCGAGGCAGCGAGCGGCGAGGCTCATGACAGAAATGGTTTATGGCGCGGTCCCAAGCGGGGACGGCGAGCCTATTGTACCCAAATGGTGGCGCACCATCGACAAATGGTCGATGTCCTGCGTGATGATCCTGTTTGCCGTTGGCCTGCTTCTGGGCCTTGCGGCGTCGCCGCCCTTGGCTGCGCGCAACGGGTTTGACCCGTTTCACTATGTCCAGCGACAGGCCGTCTTTGGCGGCGCCGCGCTCTTCGCCATGCTGATCACATCGCTGATGTCCCCAACCCTTGTGCGCCGCCTGGCGGTGTTGGGCTTTGTGCTGTCCTTCATCGCATTGTCCCTGCTGCCATTCCTTGGCACGGATTTTGGCAAAGGCGCGGTGCGGTGGTACTCGCTGGGTTTTGCCTCCTTTCAACCGTCCGAGTTTCTGAAGCCCGGCTTCGTCGTCGTCGCGGCCTGGCTGCTTGCGGCAGGACAGCAGGTGAACGGACCGCCGGGACGGCTCTGGTCCTTCATGCTGACGGTTCTGATCGCGTCCATGCTGGTGATGCAGCCCGACTTTGGCCAGGCTTGCCTGATCCTGTTCGGTTGGGGCGTGATGTATTTCGTCGCTGGCGCCCCCATGACCCTGCTGGTCGGAATCGCCGGAGCCGCCGTCCTCAGCGGCGTGCTGGCCTATTCCAGCTCGCAACATTTCGCCCGCCGCATCGACGGCTTTCTATCTGCCGAGGTCGACCCGACCACGCAGCTGGGCTACGCCTCCAACGCCATCCGCGAAGGCGGGCTCTTCGGCGTTGGCGTGGGCGAGGGGCAGGTGAAATGGTCACTGCCCGATGCCCATACCGATTTCATCATCGCCGTCGCAGCCGAGGAATACGGCCTGATCCTGGTCCTGATCATCATCGGCCTCTATTGCTCGATCGTTGTCCGCTCTCTGCTCCGCCTCATGCGCGAACGTGACCCGTTCATCCGCCTGGCGGGCACCGGGCTCGCCGCCATGTTCGGCGTGCAGGCGATGATCAACATGGGCGTGGCCGTGCGGCTCCTGCCCGCCAAGGGCATGACCCTGCCATTCGTCAGCTACGGTGGTTCTTCGCTGATTGCGGGCGGGATCGCGCTGGGCATGTTGCTCGCCTTCACCCGCACCCGGCCACAGGGCGAAATCGGCGACTACCTGCGGGGCGTCGGCCGATGACAGCCACCCCCACCGCGCCACAGCCACAACCACAGGCGACGCCCCATATTCACGGCGCCCCGAGGGCCAAATGAGCGCCCCCCTGCTGTTGATAGCGGCGGGTGGCACGGGCGGGCACATGTTCCCGGCCCAGGCCCTGGCCGAGGCAATGCTGCGCAAAGGCTGGCGGGTCAAACTGTCCACCGACGTGCGCGGCGCGCGCTATACCGGCGGCTTCCCCCATTCCACCGAGATCGAGCAGGTCCAGAGCGCCACATTCGCGCGCGGCGGGTTTGCCGCCAAACTGGCCGTCGGTCCGCGTGTGCTGTCCGGCATCCTCAGCGCCCGCGCCTCCATGCACGCCGACCGCCCGGCGGTGGTGGTGGGCTTTGGCGGCTATCCCTCCATCCCGGCGCTGGGCGCGGCCTGGCTGATGGGGCTGCCCCGCATGATCCACGAACAAAACGGCGTGCTGGGCCGGGTGAACCAACTCTTTGCCAGGCGGGTCCATCACGTGGCCTGCGGCGCATGGCCAACCGAACTGCCCGCCGGAGTCGAAGGCCGGCACATCGGCAACCCCGTGCGCGCGGCCATCCTGAAACGCCAGGCGGCCGCCTACATCCCCCCGGGCGATCACCCCATGTCGCTGCTGATCATGGGCGGCAGCCAGGGCGCCCGCATCCTGAGCGACGTGGTCCCCGACGCGATTGCCGCTCTGCCAGACAGCCTGCGTCAACATCTGCGCGTCAGCCACCAGGCCCGTCAGGAAGACCAGGACCGCGTTCAGGCGTTCTATCGCGCCCAAGGCATCCAGGCCGATGTCCAGACCTTCTTTGACGACGTCCCCAGCCGGATGTCCGATTGCCAGCTGATCATCACCCGCGCCGGCGCCTCCACCATCGCAGACCTCAGCGTGATCGGCCGCCCGTCCATCCTGATCCCCCTCGCCGCCGCCATCCGCGACGAACAGACCGCCAATGCCCGCGCTCTGGTCCAGGCAGAGGCCGCCGTGCTGATCCAGGAAGCGGCCCTTGACGTTCCCCGCCTCTCAGAGGAAATCGCCTCCATCCTGAGCAATCCGCAAACGGCGCAGAGCATGGCCACCGCCGCGCTGAGCACAGGGGTGCCGGATGCCACCGACCGTTTGGTGGCCCTGGTCGAGCATCTGTCCCAGAAAGGATCCTAAATGACCCCAGCCACCAAACTCCCCGGCGACGTCGGCCCGATCCATTTCGTCGGCATCGGCGGCATCGGCATGTCCGGTATCGCCGAGGTGCTTCTGAACCACGGCTATGTGGTGCAAGGGTCTGACCTGAAATCCTCCAAAATCACCGAACGCCTCGCCGGGCTGGGCGCGACGATCTTCGAAGGCCAAAGCGCCGACAACCTCGAACACGCGCAGGTGGTCGTCATCTCCTCGGCCATCAAACCCGGCAATCCCGAGCTGGACGAAGCCCGCCGCCGGGGCCTGCCCGTCGTGCGCCGCGCCGAGATGCTGGCCGAACTGATGCGCCTGAAATCCAATGTCGCAGTGGCAGGCACCCATGGCAAAACCACCACCACAACCATGGTCGCGGCCCTGCTGGACCATGGCCGCTTTGATCCGACCGTGGTCAATGGCGGCATCATCCACGCCTACGGCTCCAATGCCCGCGTCGGAGACGGCGAATGGATGGTGGTCGAAGCCGACGAAAGCGACGGCACCTTCAACCGTCTGCCCGCCACCATCGCCATTGTCACCAATATCGACCCGGAACATATGGAACATTGGGGCACCATCGAAAACCTGCGCCAGGGCTTTCATGACTTCGTGTCCAACATCCCCTTCTACGGCCTCTCCGTCTGCTGCACCGACCACCCCGAGGTCCAGGCCCTCGTCGGCCGCATCACCGACCGCCGCGTGATCACCTATGGGTTCAACGCCCAGGCCGACGTCCGCGCCACCAACCTGACCTATAAATCCGGCACCGCCCATTTCGACGTGATCCTGCAAGCCGAAGACAAACAGATCACAGGCTGCACCCTCCCCATGCCCGGAGACCACAACGTCTCCAACGCCCTCTCCGCCATCGCCGTCGCCCGCCACCTCGGCATGAAACGCGACGAAATCCGCGAAGCGCTGGCCAAATTCGGCGGCGTCAACCGCCGCTTCACCAAAGTGGCCGAGGTCGACGGCGTCACCATCATCGACGACTACGGCCACCACCCGGTCGAAATCGCCGCCGTGCTCAAAGCGGCCCGCCAGGCCACCGAGGGCCGCGTGATCGCCGTCCACCAGCCGCACCGCTACTCGCGCCTGTCCTCCCTGTTCGATGACTTTTGCAGCTGCTTCAACGAGGCAGACGTGGTCGCCATCGCCGAGGTCTTTGCCGCAGGCGAAGCCCCCATTCCCGGCGCCGAACGCGATGATCTGGTCGCGGGGCTGATCCGCCATGGCCACCGCCACGCCCGCGCCATCCTCGATGAAAATGACCTGGAGCGTCTGGTGCGTGAACAGGCCCGCCCGGGCGACATGGTGGTCTGCCTCGGTGCAGGCACCATCAGCGCCTGGGCCAACGGCTTGCCCGCCCGCCTCACGGAACAGACCGGCTAACGCCCCGATCCCCGCACACCCAGACCACACCACGAACAAAGGCAACCGACGACAATGACAGCCACCCTCTTCCTCGCCATTGCATGGGTCTTTGCCTCTACCATCGTCGCCTTTCTGCCGATGCGCCGACAATATCTGCCCGGCGGCGCCCTGCTGCTGGCGGCGCCGGTGCTGATCGTCATGATCGGTATCAATTTCGGCTGGATTGCCGCCATCGCCGCCGTTCTGGCCTTTTTGTCCATGTTTCGTAACCCGCTGCGCTACCTCTGGAAGAAATGGCGCGGCCTGCCAGTTGAGGTGCCCGAGTGACCACATCCCTCCTGTTGGCCTGTATCTGGGCACTGTCCGCAAATGTCCTGGCGCTGATCCCCTCGCGCGACAACCACTGGTTCCGCGCCTATGTGCTGATCGCGGTTGGCATTCCGATCCTGGGGTTCGTGACCTATGAAAACGGCCCCCTCATGGGGTTCCTGGTGCTGCTGGCAGGGGCCAGCATCCTGCGCTGGCCGGTGATCTACCTCAGCCGCTGGGTCAAAACCCGCCTCAGCGGCCAACGCTAATCCTTGCTCACCCCATGATTGTTCTGCAAACTGCAGCGCATGACCGACCTGCCAGAGATTTTTGATCATGACAGCCTGGACAGCTGGCTAAAGGATCAACCCCGCGAGGTTGCCGTGACCATCGCCATGCGCGCGGCGGCGCGTGTTGCGCCGATATGGTGGGAGTGGTGCCTGACGGATGCCGCGCAGACACATGATTTGACAGCCTTGCCAGTCCTGCGCTGCCTCTTGATATCCTCCGCAGCGGCTGTTTCACCTGCGCAGGATATCAGAGCCTTCGCCTTCGCCGCCGCCACCGCCACCGCCGCCACCGCCTCTGCCGCCGCCACCGCCACCGCCGCCACCGCCTCTGCCGCCTCCGCCGCGGCCGCCTCCACCTTCTCCACCTTCTCCGCCTCTGCCGCCGCCTCTGCCGCCGCCGATGCGGCCGCCTCTGCCGCCGCCGACGCGGCCGCCTTCTCCGCCGACGACGCCGCCTTGTCCGCCTTCGCCGCCGCCGGAGAAAAAGTCGACTGGGAAGCCGTCACCCTCGATGTGCATCAAATCGCTGACAACGCCGATTTGACCGCAGTTGGCTTATGGCCCAATGGCGAAAAACCATTGGCTGAAACCTGGAGCATGCTCCAGAAAACCCTCGCCGACTCCCCGGATTGGAGTTTCTGGCTCCGCTGGTACCAATCCTTGCTGGACGGCACCCCACTCTCCCCGGCTCTGATCCACGACATTGCCCTGATTGACCCGGAAATCTGGGACAAAGGGCCGTCAGAGGTCGCGGCAAAGATTGCTGAAATCGAAAATGGGCAGGTGCCAACCGATCCGACAGACATCCAAGCCCAATTGGACCGGCGACGGCCACCAAAGAACAAACTGGTACAGACTGTACAAAACGCGATGGAGCAAAACCGCCGCGAGTTACCGCCGACCTACGACGCATTGGAGTCCCTTATCCTGCTCGAAATGGAACGGCTTCAAAACAAGAACTATCGTGATGATGATGATCAAGAAGAGTGTCTGCGTCAGATTGGCGTTTTCCTAACGATGCACGCAGCGATCGTGCGCATGCGGGAAATACTCCCTGAACAAGCGCCAGTCACCGATGCTCTGGCGGTGGAGACTGTGAGTCTTTGGCAGCTATACAAGGACAAGCTAGCTGACTTACCGCGAAAGAAAGTCGATGAAGTTGCAGAAGGGGCTTGGGAAACCGGTAAAGCTGCGGCTCAGTTTGGGATTATTGCGGGGTCCACATTTCTGGCGACGCAAATTGGCGTGCCTCCGAATATTGGCTTTCCTGTCTCCGCACTGGTGATCGCGCCTAAAAAGGCAGAGGGCATCATCAAGCTTGCAAAGGACTCAATTTTGCCCAAACCCGGCTAAAGCCACCCCGCCCGGAATCAAGGCCGTAGGCCGCCGGGCGAGCGCCGAACCGCCCCCCGGGGCGGCGCTTTGGAGAGGATGACGGTCCCTGTCGAACACACACAGACGCGGATAGATAAAGCGGCAGCCAGACAATCCAGCGCGCCACCCCGCGGTTCGGCGCTCGCCCGGCTTGCGTTGCCGCGCACACCCAACTACCACCCCCACCATGACCCATCTCCCAAGCGCCCTCCCAACCCCTCGCGGCAAACTCACCCCAAACCGGGCCCTCTCAGACCTCACCTGGCTGCGTGTCGGCGGCCCGGCGGATTGGCTGTTTCAACCCGCAGACGAGGCAGACCTCGCCGCCTTCCTGCACGATCTGCCGCCACAGATCCCCGTCTTCCCCATGGGCGTCGGCTCCAACCTCATCGTGCGCGATGGCGGCCTGCGTGCGGTGGTCATCCGCCTCGGGCGCGGCTTCAACACCATTCACAGCGAGGGCGAAACCGTCAGGGCAGGGGCCGCCGCACTGGATGCCCATGTGGCCCGCAAAGCGGCCGAGGCGGGCCTCGACCTGACGTTCCTGCGCACCATCCCGGGCTCCATCGGTGGCGCAGTCCGTATGAACGCAGGCTGCTATGGCAGCTATACCGCCGACCACCTGCAATCAGTGCGCGTGGTCCTGCGCTCGGGCCAGATCACGACGCTCCCGGCGCAGGATCTGAACATGCGCTACCGTCAGTCCGATCTGCCCGACGGCGCCGTCCTGATCGAGGCCACCTTCCGCGCCCCTCCGGGCGATCCCGCCGAATTGCTGGCCCGTATGGAAAGCCAGATCGCCAAACGTGACGCCACCCAACCCACCCGGGACCGCTCTGCCGGGTCGACCTTCCGCAATCCCGCAGGATTTTCCTCAACCGGGCGCGCCGACGACGTCCACGACCTCAAGGCCTGGTCCCTGATCGACCAGGCCGGTATGCGCGGCGCCCGCAACGGCGGCGCCCAGATGAGCGAAAAACACTCCAACTTCCTGATCAACACAGGCGATGCCACCGCCACACAGCTCGAATCTCTGGGCGAAGAGGTGCGAAAAAAGGTTTACGATTCCAGCGGTATCACGCTAGAATGGGAAATCATGCGCGTTGGTGAAAAGGTCGATGAACCAGCAGCAGAATAAAATCAAAAAAACGACCATAAAAATAGCCGGAACCGGCGCTGACACAGGCACTTAGGGCAGCTCCGGAACCACGAATAATAAACGGGTCAAAAAGGCCCTGAGCGGTTGAGGCAGTTGTGGAGCAATCGGACGGGACATCCCCGACGGTAGCGGTTTTGTTGGGCGGACCTTCGGCAGAGCGCGAAGTGTCCCTCAGTACGGGCCGTGAATGTATCGTCGCTTTGCAGAGCGAAGGTTTCGACGTCGTCGAAATCGACGCCGGTCGCGACCTTGCACAAAAATTGATCGACCTGAAGCCCGATGTGGTCTTCAACGCCCTGCATGGCCGCTGGGGCGAAGACGGCTGTGTCCAGGGCATTCTGGAATGGCTGCAAATCCCCTATACGCATTCCGGCGTGCTCGCCTCGGCCCTGGCGCTGGACAAACAACGCAGCAAGGCCGCATTCGCCACCGTCGGACTGCCCGTCGCCGATAGCGTCATCTGCCCCAAGGCGGATGTCGCCGCAGGCCACGTGCTGCCACCGCCCTATGTGGTCAAACCCAACAACGAAGGCTCCAGCGTCGGCGTCTACATCGTACAAGAGGCCGCCAACGGCCCGCCCCAGCTCGAAGACACAATGCCCGACCAGGTGATGGTCGAAACCTATGTGCCAGGGCGCGAACTGACCGTGACCATTCTGGGGGACAAACCCCTGACCGTGACCGAAATCCACGCCGAGGGCTGGTACGACTACCACGCCAAATATGCGCCGGGCGGATCCACCCACACGGTCCCGGCCCAGGTGCCGCAACAGATCTTTGACCTGTGCATGGAATACGCCCTGCGCGCCCATCAGGTGCTGGGCTGCCGCGGCATCAGCCGCTCGGATTTCCGCTGGGATGACTCCCGCGGCGTTGACGGGCTCTACCTGCTCGAAACCAACACCCAACCGGGCATGACCCCAACATCGCTCTCCCCCGAACAGGGCGAAAAAACCGGCCTCTCCTTTGGCGCGCTCTGCCGGTGGCTGGTCGAGGACGCATCATGCAATCGGTAAAACCCACAGCCCCCGCGCGCGACCCGGCGCCCTCCCGTCTCAGCTATCGCATGCAGCGCTGGATGCTGACCCCGGGAATCCGCCTGATGCTGCGCGTCGGCATCCCCTTTGCGCTGGTCTTCGCCGCCGTCAGCGGCTTCCTCGCCAATGATGACCGCCGCGACGCGCTCAACCTTTTCGTGGCCGAAATCCGCTCCAACATTCAGGAACGCCCGGAATTCATGGTCGGCCTCATGGCCATCGACGGCGCCAGCCCCGATGTCGCCGAAGACATCCGCGAAGTCGTCCCGATCGACTTCCCCGTCAGCTCCTTTGACCTCAACCTAGAACAGATCCGCGACATCATCGTCGGGCTCGACCCGGTGCGCGAAGCCACCGTGCGCATCCGTCCCGGCGGCCTGATGGAGGTGCTCGTGGTGGAGCGCGTCCCCGTCGTGGTCTGGCGCAACTACGAAGGCGTGACTGTCCTGGACGACACCGGCGCCCATGTGGCCGAACTCTCCAGCCGCCGGATGCGCGCCGACCTGCCGCTGATCCTGGGCGAGGGCGCCGACAAACATGTGAACGAGGCCCTGGCCCTCTTCGCCGCCGCAAAACCCCTCACTGACCGGGTGCGCGGCCTGTCGCGGGTCGGGGAACGCCGCTGGGATCTGGTGCTCGACCGCGAACAAAAAATCCTCCTCCCCACCGAAAACCCCGTCCAGGCCCTCCAAAGGGTGATGGCCCTCAATCAGGTTCAGGACCTGCTGGCGCGGGACGTGGCGGCGGTGGATATGCGGATCGGCGAACGCCCGACCCTGCGAATGACAGAACACGCCGTCGAAGAATGGCGCGAAATAAGACAGCTGAATAATGGCGGATAACAGTCAATGACCGAGCTTTACGACACACAGCGGGCGATGCGCCAGATGCGCCAACAGGCAATGCAAAGGGGCGTGGTTGCCATCCTGGACGTGGGTTCGTCCAAGATCGCATGCCTTGTGTTGCGCTTTGACGGCTCCTCACGCCTGAGCGAGGACAACTCCATCGGATCTCTGGCGGGGCAATCCGGCTTCCGCGTGATCGGCGCTGCAACAACCCGTTCGCGCGGGGTCCAGTTTGGCGAAATCACCTCCATGCAAGAGACCGAGCGCGCCATCCGGACCGCGCTCCAGGCCGCCCAGAAAATGGCCGAAATGCGCGTGGATCACGTGATCGCCTGCTTTTCGGGCGCCAGCCCCCGGTCCTATGGCCTCGACGCCCATGTGGAACTCGAAGGCCAGGTTGTCACCGAAAATGAAATCGCCCGCGTGCTCGCCGCCTGCGACGTGCCCGATTACGGGGCAGGGCGCGACGTGCTGCACGCCCAACCGGTCAACTTCGCCCTCGACAGCCGCTCTGGCCTGATCGACCCGCGTGGTCAGCTGGGACAGAACCTCAGCGTCGACATGCATATGCTCACCGTAGACGGCGACGCCGTGCGCAACCTGGTCCATTGCATCAAACGTTGCGACCTGGAGCTGGCGGGCATCGCCTCCTCGGCCTATGCGGCTGGCATCTCGGCCCTGGTCGAAGACGAACAGGAACTGGGCTCGGCCTGTGTCGATATGGGCGGCGGCGCAACCTCTGTTTCCGTCTTCATGAAAAAGCACATGATCTACGCCGATAGCGTCCGCCTCGGCGGGGATCACGTCACCGCCGACATCTCCATGGGTCTCGGCATCCCGGCCGCCAACGCCGAACGGATCAAGACATTCTACGGCGGCGTCCACGCCACCGGCATGGATGATCGCGAAATGATCGAAATCGGCGGCGAAACCGGCGATTGGGAACACGACCGGCGCACCGTCAGCCGCGCCGAGCTGATCGGCATCATGCGCCCCCGCGTCGAAGAAATCCTCGAAGAGGTCCGCGTGCGCCTCGACGCCGCCGGCTTTGAATACATGCCCTCCCAGCAAATCGTCCTCACCGGCGGCGGCAGCCAGATCCCCGGGCTCGACGGTCTGGCCACCCGCATTCTCGGCCAACAGGTCCGCCTGGGCCGGCCGCTGCGGGTCCATGGGCTGCCACAGGCCGCAACCGGACCGGGCTTTTCCTCGGTCGTCGGCCTCTGCCTGTTCGCAGCACATCCACAGGACGAATGGTGGGATTTCGACGTCCCCGTCAACAACTACCCGGCACGCTCCCTGAAACGCGCGGTCAAATGGTTCCGCGACAACTGGTAAGACCCGGATGACCGGCAAACCGGGTCATGCACCGGCCGCGCCGCCCTGCATGACGACGCCCTGCATGATCCGGTTGCGGCCAAACCTCCACTTGCGCAATAGCCCGGATCACCCATTTCGCTCTTGCAACGCCAGCTATTGACATAAGATTCTTTACAACCCCCGACAATTTTATGATATAATTGGGTCAAGCCCGAAATTGGGCACCCGAGGCGAGTAGAGCAGCCTTTCACACCATAGCCCTTGCCGGCAGCCACTCCCGGTCCGATTGACCCGGCGCTGCCTTTATCGGCACAGCAGTCCCTCAGCGGCGTTACCCGCCCTGATCCAAATCTGCACGCCTTGTGCCTGCGCGCCTCAATTCCACAATATCTCCACCCATCAGCAAAATGCCGCCTGTATTGTCAAAAAAATGACCATATTTTGTGGAATCAGGGCTTTTTTGGGGTGACGATACTGTCCGCTATGGGTTATTCTCAAAGCGATAAACCATAAAATTCGCCATAAGGCGGACGTTTCAGGCGGAAAAGCAGGCGGAGACACCATGACCTTGAACCTTTCAATGCCCGGTCACGAGGAGCTGAAACCCCGGATCACGGTATTTGGCGTTGGCGGGGCGGGCGGCAATGCCGTCAACAACATGATCGAGAAAGAACTCGACGGTGTTGAGTTCGTCGTGGCGAACACCGATGCCCAGGCGCTGGCACAATCGAATGCAACCAGCCGGGTGCAAATGGGCATCAAAGTGACCGAGGGGCTGGGCGCGGGCGCGCGGGCCACCGTCGGTGCTGCGGCCGCCGAAGAAAGCATCGAACAGATCGTCGATCATCTGGCAGGCGCACATATGTGCTTTATCACCGCCGGCATGGGCGGGGGCACCGGCACAGGCGCCGCGCCGATCATCGCACAGGCCGCGCGCGAGCTGGGCGTTCTGACCGTCGGTGTCGTCACCAAACCCTTCCAGTTCGAAGGCGCCAAACGGATGCGCCAGGCCGAAGACGGCGTTGATGCTCTGCAAAAGGTCGTCGATACGCTGATCATCATCCCCAACCAGAACCTGTTCCGGCTCGCGAACGAGAAAACCACCTTTACAGAGGCCTTCTCGCTTGCCGATGACGTGCTCTATCAGGGTGTCAAAGGCGTCACCGATCTGATGGTCCGTCCCGGCCTGATCAACCTCGACTTTGCCGATGTGCGCGCTGTCATGGACGAAATGGGCAAGGCAATGATGGGCACGGGCGAGGCCGAAGGCGAAGATCGCGCCATCCAGGCCGCCGAAAAGGCCATCGCCAACCCGCTGCTCGACGAAATCTCGCTGCGCGGCGCCAAGGGCGTGCTGATCAACATCACCGGCAGCCACGACCTGACCTTGTTCGAACTGGACGAAGCCGCCAACCGCATCCGCGAAGAGGTGGACCCGGACGCCAACATCATCGTCGGCTCCACATTGGACACCAAAATGGAAGGCAACATGCGCGTCAGCGTTGTCGCCACAGGCATCGACGCCACCGAAGTGGTCAACGACATCCCGCTTCCGCGCCGCTCCATGGCTGCACCGCTCAAGAAAACCGTATCGGTCGAAGACGCCCGCCGCGAAGAGCCGCTGCCACTCAGCGAACCGGTCACAGCCGAGCGTTTCGCAGAACCATCCGGGGCCGCCTCGGTTGCCGAAGCCGCCGAAGAGCCCAGCCTCTTTGAACGCCTCGACGTTGAACGCGCCGCAGCCGCCGAGCAGGCCGAAGACATCTTCGAAGAGATCGAAGAGCACATGGTCGAATCCTCCGATGGCCTGCCGCCTCCGGCCTACCAGCCCGAGATCCCGGCCTTCGAACCGCGCGCTGAATCGCTGGAGGCCGACCCGGCCAGCTACGTGGCACCGACCAAACCCGCGCCTGGCACGGTCTCCGAAGAAACCATGATGCGCCTGCGCAGCGCGGTTGACAAAACCGGCTCCGTATCGGCGCCAACAGCCGTCCCCAGCAGCGAACCGGCCCAGGGCGAACAATCCCGTTTTGGTCGCCTGATCACCCGGATGACCGGCCATGCGGCCGACACACCAGGTGACATGCCCGCCCAGCCCGCAGCACGCCATGCGGCACCAACTTACAGCCCTGACACAGGGTCAGCCGTGCCAAAAATGGACGAAAGTGAACAGGAACGTATCGAGATTCCGGCATTTTTAAGGCGCCAGGCGAACTAAAGTTAAATTAAATTGCGATCAAAAGGCTGCCTCAGGGCAGCCTTTTCTTTATTAATAACAGTAGCATACGGGCAGGTGAGCAGGGTTCTGCCGAAATGTTTCAGCCATGTTTCAGTTGGTTACAAACTTTGAATTGTACCCATTGCCCGCTCCGCTTACCTCCTTTGACATCGAGCCCCGCAATGGGGTGCTGCCCCCGAGGGACGTTTTGCAAAATACAATCAAAGCACCAGTCCGGTTCAAAGGTACAGGCCTCCACAGTGGCCGTCCCGCCCGCATGACAATCCTGCCTGCCTCTGCCGAACACGGCATCTGGTTCCGCCGGACAGATGTGACAGACCGCGACGCGATGATCCCAGCCCTTTGGGATGTGGTCGAGCCGACCCAATTGTGCACCCGCCTGGTCAATATGGCCGGCGTCTCCGTCTCTACCGTGGAACACGTCATGGCCGCTCTGGCCGGATGCGGTGTCCACAATGCAATGATCGAAATCGACGGACCAGAGGTGCCAATCCTCGACGGGTCCTCCGTCCCCTTCGTGCGCGCCATTGTCGAACGCGGCGTCCGCGCCCAAAACGCCCCCGTCCGCGCCATCGAAATTCTGCGCCCCGTGCGTGTTCAGGTGGGCGAGGCTTCGGCCGCGCTGCTGCCATCCGACCGGCTGACAATCGAGTTCCACATCGACTTTGCCGAGGCCGCCATCGGCCGTCAGAGCAAGACACTCGACATGGCCAACGGAGCCTTCGCCCGCGAACTCTGCGACAGCCGCACCTTCTGTCGCCATTCCGACGTCGAAATGATGCAGCAAAACGGCCTGGCCCTGGGCGGTAGCCTGGACAACGCCGTGGTCTTTGATGGCAACACCGTGATGAACCCGGGCGGCCTGCGCCACGGGGACGAGGCCGTGCGCCACAAAATGCTCGACGCCCTGGGCGACCTGGCCCTCGCCGGCCTGCCGCTTCTGGGCCGCTATGTCGGCGCCCGCGCCGGCCACAGCGTCACCAACGCGCTGCTGCGTGCCCTGTTTGCCGACCCAACCGCGTTCCGCGTGGTCGAATGCGACATCAGCACCGCCGCCAACCTTCCCGGGCGCGGTCTGGTCTGGGCCGAGGTCCCGCAAGTCGCCTGATTCATAGGCGATTTGCCCCCACCCTCAGCCCCCTCTGGCCAGCATCTCGTGTCTGATATCTAAATCTACCGTCATAAGTCGTTTTGCTCCCCCAGATTATGTGCTAGACCCGATCCAAAGAGACGGGGTAAAAACCCGTCAAACGACGTCGAGGAGCGGTACACATGACAGGCTTGAAGGTCGCATTCCGGCTTCTGATCCTGATCAGCTTGGTCTTTACAATAGCCGCTTGCAGCAACAATGGCGCTGTGGACCGGGATCAGTCACTCGAAGAATACACGCCAGAGCAGATCTTCGAACGCGGTGAGTATGAACTCAACCGGGGTCGCACCGGCGACGCCGCCTGGTATTTTTCCGAGATCGAGCGCCTCTACCCATATTCCAACTGGGCCAAACGCTCTTTGATCATGCAGGCTTTTTCCTACCATCAGGGCCGCGACTACCCCAACAGCCGCGCCGCCTCGCAACGGTACATTGACTTCTACCCAACCGACGAAGACGCCGCCTACGCCCAATACCTCCTCGCGCTCAGCTACTATGACCAGATTGACGAAGTTGGCCGGGACCAGGGGCTGACATTCCAGGCGCTTCAGGCCCTGCGCACCGTGATCGAGGTCTATCCAGACAGCGAATACGCCTCTTCGGCGATTCTCAAATTCGACCTCGCCTTCGATCACCTCGCCGGCAAGGAAATGGAAATCGGCCGCTACTATCTGCGCCGCAGCCACTATGCTGCCGCCATCAACCGCTTCCGCGTCGTGGTCGAAGATTTCCAGACCACCTCTCATACCCCCGAGGCGCTGCACCGCCTGGTCGAGGCTTACCTGTCCCTCGGCCTCGTCAACGAAGCACAAACAGCGGGCGCAATTCTCGGGCACAACTTCCAGTCGACCGAATGGTACGAGGCCAGCTATAAACTGCTGACAGCCCAGGGGCTCAAGGCCCGTAACATTGGCAACAACTGGCTCAGTCAGATCTATCGTCAGTCGATCAAGGGTCAGTGGTACTGACACCCCAGCCCGGAGGGTCTAGCGATGCTGCGAACGCTCGAGATTCGCGACCTGCTGATCATTGATCACCTGGAACTCCAGTTCCGCCCGGGTCTCAACGTTCTGACCGGGGAAACAGGCGCAGGCAAATCCATCCTGCTCGACAGCCTCGGTTTCGTGCTGGGCTGGCGCGGCCGCGCCGATCTGGTCCGCCAGGGCGCCGCGCAGGGCGAAGTCACCGCCGTGTTTGACCTCACCCCGGACCACCCGGCGCGTGCCGTGCTCCAAGAGAGCGGGCTGCCCGTCTCCGACGAACTGATCCTGCGCCGCATCAATGGCTCGGACGGGCGCAAAACCGCCTGGGTCAATGATCGTCGCACCAGCGGAGAGATCCTGCGCGCCCTCTCTGATCGTCTGGTCGAACTGCATGGGCAACATGATGACCGGGGGCTGCTCAACACCAGCGGCCACCGTGCCATGCTCGATTCCTTCGGCAATCACGGCGATCCGCTGTCCACCACCCGCGCGGCATGGCGCACCCGCGCCGCCGCCCGCGCCGCGCTGGACCAGAAACGCGCCGCGCTCCAGGCCGCCCAAGCCGAAGAAGAATTCATCCGCCACGCCGTTGGCGAACTCGATCAGCTCGACCCGCAACCGGGCGAAGATGGCGAGCTGGACGCCCGCCGCCGCACCATGCAAGCGGCCGAGCGTATCCGCACAGACGTCGCCCGCGCGCTTCAGGCCATCGGTGGCGACGGGGCCGAAGGCGCAACCGGCGACGCCCTGCGCTGGCTCGACGATGCGGTTGAACAGGCCCAGGGACTGCTCGAAGCACCGATCGCGGCTCTGGGCCGGGCCCTCGTGGAACTCGGCGAGGCGCAAACAGGCATTGAAACCGCCCTCGAACATCTCACCTTCGATCCCACTGAACTGGAACAAACCGAAGAACGCCTGTTCGCCATCCGCGCGCTGGCCCGCAAACATGACGTCCCGCCCGATGATCTGGCGGCCCTGGCCAGCCGCCTGCGCGCTCAGCTGGAGGCGCTGGATGCCGGGGTAGAGGATCTGGCCGAAGCCGAACAGAACGTCGCATCGGCCGACGCCCATTACGCTCAGGTCACCGCCGAACTGAACCGCCTGCGCCAGGCCTCGGCCAAAACGCTCGACACCGCCATCATGGCAGAGCTTGCGCCGCTCAAACTCGAACGGGCCGTTTTTGAAACAGTGATCACCCAGGGCGAGCCGGGGCCAGACGGGCTGGATCAGGTGACCTTTACGGTCGCAACCAACCCCGGCGCTCCCGCAGGCCCCCTGAACAAGATCGCCTCAGGCGGCGAACTCAGCCGCTTCCTGCTCGCCATGAAGGTCTGCCTGACCCGGGGCGTAGCGGGTTTGACGCTGATCTTTGACGAAATTGACCGCGGCGTCGGCGGCGCCACGGCGGATTCCGTCGGACGGCGGCTGGCCGCGCTGGCAGAGCAGGGGCAGGTGCTGGTCGTCACCCATTCGCCCCAGGTCGCCGCGCGCGGTGCGCATCACTGGCAGGTGCAAAAACGGGTCGAATCCGGCACAACCCTATCCACCGTCACCGCGCTCTCCGAGGCCATGCGCGTGGATGAAATCGCCCGCATGCTGGCCGGTGATACACTCACCGAAGAAGCCCGCGCCGCCGCCCGCACCTTGCTCGCCGGATAAGGCGGGGCAGGGCAGCAGGCGCGGCGCAATCTGTCACTTATCCGCCGCGTCCGGAAACTCCTGCTACCATACCAGTCGATCCTCTTGGCAATTGCCGCCTGCATGGGCAATACCAGTAGGCACAGCCTCGCGCTGACCAAATTCAGCAGCAAACACCAGCTAGTCCAAACTGCACCAAGATGACCGACCAACCGCCCTCCGCTCTCTCACATCAGGTGACCAGATCAGTCACCGCCTGTCAGAATGCGTGGCGCGTGCTCAAAAAGCGCGGACCGGGGCAGGTGCAATTCTGGTTCATCGCCTTGGTGGTGGGGATCGTGGCGGGGTTTGCGGCGGTGACTTTCCGCATCGGCATCAACCGCCTGCAATCCTTCCTCTACGGGTCCGAAGATACCCGCGCCCTGCATACCTTTGCTGAAACCCTGCCATGGTACTGGGTGCTGATCCTGCCCATCATGGGCGGGCTGCTGGTCGGGCTGATCCTGGACCGTTTCACCCGCGACGGGCGTGTGCGTTCGGTGGCCGACGTGATCCAGGGCGCCGCAATCTACGACGGCCGGGTCGAATCCCGCGCCGGTCTGGCCTCTGCGCTGGCCTCTTTCATCACCCTTTCCTCTGGTGGATCATCGGGCCGGGAGGGGCCGGTGGTCCATATCGCCGGGCTGATCTCGACCTGGGTGTCCAAACGGATCGACGCCGACGGGATCACCGGGCGCGACCTGCTGGGATGCGCCGTCGCCGCGGCCGTCTCGGCCAGTTTCAACGCCCCCATCGCCGGGGCGCTGTTCGCGCTCGAGGTAATTTTGCGCCATTTCGCCGTCCACGCCTTTGCCCCGATTGTCATCGCAGCAGTGGCCGGCACGGTGATCAGCCGGCTGGAGTTTGGCGATGTGCGCGAATTCACCCTCGACACACCCAGTGCGCTGCAATTCTACGTGGAACTGCCCGCATTCCTGATCATGGGGCTGCTGTGTGGGTTGATCGCAGTGGTGCTCATGCGGTCGATCTTTTTCGCCGAGGATCTGGCCAACAAGGTACAGGCCCGCACCGGAGCGCCGCGCTGGCTGCGCCCGGCTGTGGCGGGGGCCCTGTTGGGCGGGATCGCCATCTTTTACCCGCATATCATCGGCGTCGGCTATGAAACCACCATCCTGGCGCTGCGCGGCGATCTGGTCTTGAATGAGGCGATTGTCTTTGCCGTGCTGAAAACCGCCGCTGTTGCCATCACCATTGGCGGACGCATGGGGGGCGGGGTGTTTTCGCCCTCGCTCATGGTCGGCGCCCTGTCCGGGCTGGGGTTCGGGCTGATCGCCACAGCCATCCTCCCCGAATTTTCAGGAGAAAGCTCGCTCTATGCCTTTGCAGGGATGGGCGCGGTGGCGGCTGCGGTGCTGGGGGCGCCGATCTCGACCACGTTGATCGTATTCGAACTGACCGGCAACTGGCAGATCGGCCTGGCGGTCATGGTCTCGGTGTCTCTGTCGACCGCCGTGGCCTCCAAACTGGTGCACCGCTCCTTTTTCCTGACCCAGCTGGAGCGGCGCGGCGTCCATCTGGCGGCGGGTCCACAGGCCTATCTGCTGGCCATGCACCGGGTGTCCGGGGTGATGCGGCCGATGGATGATGCACGCGCGCCAGATCCGGAGCGCTGCTGGAAAATGATTGAAAATGGCGTCTATGTCGACGAATCCGCCACGTTGGAAACCGCAATGCCGGCCTTCGAGGCCAATAGCGTCGCCTTTATCCCTGTGGTCTCTTTGGGGCGCGAAGGCGCGCCGCCGGATCTGCGCGGGGCGTTGTTTCATGTGGATGCGTTAAAGACCATGAACCGCGCCCTGGCCGCCACCGCAGCCGAGGAACATTCCTGACCTGCGGGGCGCCTGTGGCATGGCTGTGATCCGCCGCGACCGGACATGCTCAGGTTGCGCGGTTTCATACGGCCTGGATCGGAGGCATTTGGCTGCACGGGCGGAATGAGTATTTGGTCCAAAAAGAAGCCAGGGTCCGTGCCCTTTGGTCAGACCTGTTCCACTTTGACAGAGTCAGAGGTGTAAAATGCCAGGTGGTCCTTGATCTCGGCCACGCCGTCCAGCGGGTTTTCGTAGGTCCAGGCCGCGTTTTCGACCACAGAGGATCGGTTCACGATCGAGAAGTAGTTGGCATCCCCCTTGTGCGGGCAATGGGTGCGCTTGTCTGTCCGGTCCAGCAACGCCATGGCGATATCGCCGCGCGGGAAGTAGATGACCGGCGCGTATTCGCCTTCGGTCAGCTCCAGCGCTGCGTTGCTTTCACCCAACACGGCCCCGCCCGAGCGGATCACCCAGGTGCCCGGCGCCTTACGGATACGGATATGGTCTGCCAAATTGATCTCCCTTTTGTCCTGCTCTGCTGAGTGGCCCGAAAATGTAACACGCAGATGTCACAAAGGGGCTGTGGCGGCAGTCAACCATGCCTGCGCCTGCTTTCCTACCCTATGCGCCACTTTATCCAGGACCTGCGCGTGATAGTCATCCATCCATTGCCGTTCTGCCGGTGTCAAAGCCTCGATCACGATCAGGCGGCGGTCAATGGGCACATAAGTAAGGGTCAGCCAATCCAGCATCCCGCGTTCCGGGTCTGACTGGGGCAGGGCCGGGGCCGTTTGTGCCACCAGCAGGTTCTCGATCCGGATGCCAAAGGCGCCTTCGCGGTAGTAGCCGGGTTCATTGGACAGGATCATACCTGTTTGCAGCGCCACATGGCTGGCCCGCGACAGGCGCTGGGGGCCTTCATGCACGCTCAGAAACGCGCCCACCCCATGGCCCAGCCCATGGTTGAAATCCTGCCCGGCCAGCCACAGGGGCATCCGGCCAATCGCCTCGATGTCGCGCCCGGCCAGACCAGCGGGCCAGCGCAGGCGGCTCATCGCGATCATCCCCTGCAGCACGCGGGTAAAGGCCTCACGCTCGGGCGTGCCCACATCGCCGATGGCGACGGTGCGGGTGATGTCGGTGGTGCCGTCCAGATACTGGCCGCCGGAATCGAGCACCAGCAACTGGCCGTCCTCCAGCTTGCTGTCCGTTTCTTCGGTCACACGGTAGTGCATGATGGCGCCATTCGGACCGGTGCCGGCGATGGTTTCGAAACTGATGTCGCGCAGAGCGTTGTCGCCACGCCGGCAGGTTTCCAGCTGAGACACCACCTGCGTTTCTGTCAGGGTCCCGGGCGCCTGCGCATCCAGCCATGCCAGGAGTTCGACCATCGCCGCCGCATCACGCAGATGCGCCTCTTGGGTCCCGGCGATTTCAACCGGGTTCTTACAGGCCTTGGGCAGGGCGCAGGGGTCTTCGCCAAACACGGCCCGCGCGCCCAATCGCGTGTAAACGGCCTGCGGAACCGAGCTGCGTTCCACCCGCACTGTCCCGTCCAGCGCGTCCAGGGCTGCCTCGAAGTCTGTCATCGGACGGGCTGTGACGGCCTCTCCCAGGTGATCGCCCAAAGGCTCCAATTTGGGTAAATCAATGAACAGGTCCACGCGACCGCCCTCCGCCGCATGCAAAATCGCAAAGCATTGCGCGATAGGGTTGCGCGGAATGTCCGACCCGCGAATGTTGAGCAGCCACATAATGCTGTCAGGCAGGGTCAGCACCGCCGCATCCTGCCCGGCTGACTTCAGCTCTTGCGCCAGGCGGGCGCGTTTGCTGGCATGGGTTTCTCCGGCAAAGGACATGGGATGGGCGCGCACCGGGGCCTGGGGGGCAGGGGGGCGATCAGCCCAGATCCGGTCCACCAGATTGTCCAGCGGTTTCAGCGTCACGCCGGTTTGATCCAGGCTCGCCTCCAGATCCTGGATTTGCCCGGCGGTGTAAAGCCATGGGTCAAAACCGATCACCATGCCGGGTTTCAAACGCGCGGCCAGCCAGTCGCCCAGCCGGATATCAGGCCAGGGCACCGGCGTGAAAACATCTGCCACCTGAGTTTTGACCTGCGTGCGATAACGTCCGTCGATAAACACGCCCGCCTCTTCGCACAGAACCGCGCAAAACCCGGCCGAGCCGGTGAACCCGGTCAACCAGGACAGGCGCTCGTCGCAGGGGGCCACGTACTCCCCTTGATGACGATCCGCGCGCGGTACCAGATAGGCATCCAGCGCCGCATCCGCCATGGCCTGGCGCAGCGCCGCCAGGCGCGGAGGGCCCTGCTCGGGGCGGGCAGTCACTTTGAACGTCTGGAACATGGGGCGGCTCCGATCCTTGGAAAAACGCGGCAACTGTGGCCTGTGCCGCGCCGGAAGGCCAGAGGTCAAAACGCCCATGCCACATTGCGAAAAACCCGGCTCCCCTGACGCTGCCTGAAATCGGGGAGCTCAACGCGCCGCGTGAGGCGCGGTGTTTCAAGTGTTTCGCACTATGCCCTAGCGCGTCACAACCAGCGTGACACCGGCCACCACCAGCAGGGCCATGATCAAATGGCGCGCGGTCAGGGTCTCATTGCGGAAAAACACCAGTCCCAGCAACAGAGTCCACAGCGGCGTCGTCGACCCCAGCGGTGCGGCCAGAGAAACCGAGCCCAGGTGAATCGAGATCTGCAACGCCAGAATCCCGCCGCCCACCACCAGCCCGGTCACGACAAAATAGAAATTGCCCCGGCTCGATTGGCGCAGAGGGCGGCGGGCGCGGACCGTCAGGGTCCACAGGCCCAACACTCCGGCCGCAACGGTCGACATGACCAGTGCTCCGAAATAGGCGCTCGGCACCTCGATCATGGTGTATTTCGTCACCGGTTGCACAATGCCGCGCGCCGCCGATGCGCCCAATGGCAACGCCAATGCCCAGAATGGAAAGCCGCGCGCAATCCCGGCCCCCGGACCCAGGGCCGAAATCAGCAATCCCGCCAACATCACCGCAATGCCCACAGCACCCTGCAGGTTCAGATGCTCACCCAGAAACAGCACCGCCAGGCTCACCGCAAACAAGGGCGCAACCGAGCCGATGCCAGAGGTCAGCGCCGGCCCGACCCGCACGACCGAGGCCACCTGCAGGCTCTGGCTCATCGCCGGAAACATCACGCCACATAGCGCCAGTATCCAAAAGGCCTGGGTCTGAAACCACGCCGGATCCAACAGCACAGGCGCCAGCATCCATAGCCCCAACGCCATGGTCAAAATGGATAAAAACGCGCCCAGGGCGACCTCTGTGCCCTGCAATGCGGTCCGCTGCACATGCGACGTCAACCCGAACAAAAGCCCGGACAACAACCCGCAAATGATCGCAACCAGTGTCACCCGGTGCCTCGCTCCGGGCCGCACTCCGACCCGGTTCTGGACAGGCGACCCAAACCAGCGGCCGGGATCAACCGGCCCGCTTCATTCCCATCACCCGCGCACGGGCCCGTGGATCCGAATCAAACAAGGCCGCCAGCTGCTCTGTCATCGCGCCGGCCAATTGCTCCACATCCGTGATCGTCACCGCCCGGTCATAATAACGGGTCACATCATGCCCGATCCCGATCGCCAGCAACTCCACCATCTGGCGCTTCTCGACCATCGCAATCACATCCCGCAGATGCTTCTCCAGATAATTCGCCGGGTTCACGCTCAGCGTCGAATCATCCACCGGCGCCCCATCCGAAATCACCATCAGAATCTTGCGCTGCTCGCGCCGCGCCACCATCCGACGATGCGCCCATTCCAGCGCCTCACCGTCGATATTCTCTTTCAGCAGACCCTCTTTCATCATCAGCCCCAGATTGGGTCGGGCCCGCCGCCAGGGCGCATCCGCATTCTTGTAGATGATATGGCGCAAATCATTCAGCCGCCCGGGCTGCTGAGGACGCCCGTCATTCAGCCACGCCTCGCGCGCCTGTCCGCCCTTCCACGCCCGCGTGGTAAAGCCCAGAATCTCGACCTTCACATTGCACCGCTCCAGCGTCCGCGCCAGAACATCCGCACAAATCGCCGCAATCGAAATCGGCCGGCCCCGCATCGACCCGGAGTTGTCCAGCAACAGCGTCACGATCGTGTCGCGGAACTCCGTGTCCTTCTCGACCTTGAAACTCAGCGGAGTCGTCGGATTGGCCACAACCCGCGCCAACCGCCCGGCATCCAGAATGCCTTCTTCCCGGTCAAACTCCCACGACCGGTTCTGCTGCGCCTGCAACCGGCGCTGCAACTTGTTGGCCAACCGCGAAACGGCGCCCTTCAAAGGCTCCAACTGCTGATCCAGATAGGCCCGCAGGCGTTCCAGCTCTGCCGGTTCGGCCAATTCCTCGGCCGGGATCTCTTCGTCATGGACGTCCATATAGACGTTGTAATTGGGGTCCGCATCCGACGCCGGAGGCGGGGCAGGCGGCTCCAGAGGCGCTTCGCCCTCCGGCAGCTCGGCTTCCTCGCCCATCTCCTCATCGACCATCTCGTCCATCGAGACCTGGGCCTCCGCAGCATCCTGCTGCTCGTCCTGGCTCTGCTCCGGATCGGCGTCCGCCTGATCATCGTCCTGATCATCCGACCCCGTGCTGTCCGGATCATCCTCTTCCTGGACCTCGTCCTCGTTGTCATCCTCGTTTTCGTCGTCCAGCTGATCGGGATCATCGCCCAGCTGATCGCCATAGCCCAGATCCGAAATCAACTGCCGCGCCAAACGGGCAAAAGCCGACTGATCGTTCAGAACATCGTCCAGCGTCTCCAGCGTGTCACCAGCCTGCTCTTCGATGAACCCCCGCCACAGATCCATGACATTCTGCGCGCCCGACGGCATATCCCGCCCGGTTGTCAGATGGCGCACCAGATACCCGGCCGCCACCGACAAAGGCGCCTCCGAGGCTTCGCGAATCTGGTCATACCCACGGCGCAGCGCATCATTGCCGATCTTGGCATCAATATTCCCGGCCGTGCCGGGCATATCCCGCGCCCCCATCGCCTCACAGCGCGCGGTTTCCATCGCTTCATACAACTCGCGCGCCATATCCCCCGGAGGGGCATATTTCGAATGCACGCTGTTATCATGATATTTGTGATAGAGCGCCAAGGCATCCGCCGTCCCGCGCGCCAAAAGAACTTCGGCCTTGGTCATGCGGCGGCTGACCTGAGGCAGGCGCATGGAATCGCCACTCAGACCGCTCGGGTCTACAGAATAGTTTACCGTCAGCTCAGGATCATCAGCCATCACTTTGGTGGCTTCGGCCAGGGCCTTCTTAAACGGATCAGCGGGGTTGTCAGACGGGTTTGCCATATGACCTTAAAACAGCCGCATGGGCCAAAAGGCAAGAGGCGCAAACGCGTCAAAGACCTATGTCGCACAGGTTTTATGGCCACCGCCGGCGCATCAGGCCCCCGGCGCCCAATCGCAAGGCCGCCAAACACCGGTCAGGGCCATCGCAAACCGCCCCTTTCCGCCGCATTGGCCGCCCGCGAAATCCTAGCGTGTCGGGCTTGTCGAACGCATCAGATGCCCTAGTTCCGTGGGCTCATTGGGCAGCATAACCGAGGTACAGGCCAGCACACGCTCGTCCAGCGCCGCCATCGCGGCATCTGCGGATATCGTGTCAAAACTGAAATGCGCCTGCGTCAGCAGCCCGGCCATCTCACCCCATCCCTGACTGCGCCACAATGTGATCTGGTTTTGCGGCATGCCCTCGTCCAGCGCATGGGGCAGGACGGCCTCCAGCATCATGTCAAACATTTCCGCCATATCGCGGGTCTGCTGAAACGTGCCTTCGCCATAGCCCGACTGATGAGTCGCCAGCGCGCTCAACCGTCCAGAGCAATTCGCAAACAGCTCCGCCCGCTCAAACGCCCGCGCCGGCAATGCCTGGGCCGATGCTGCCGCCAGCGCCAGAAACACCGCACCCCCAAAACTCTTTCTGAAACAATTGACCATGTAACAAGTTTATGAAGGTCTGTGGGTAAGTCAATAGTGTATATACATAAGATGTGCATTTTACAGCATTTGCACAGCAAGGCGCGCGTTCTGTGCACTTTGACAGCGCCCGTCGCCGGTCACCTCTGCCCCGAACGCCCGCGTTAACCCAGCAACAGTGTCCGGCAGCCCGCAATCTGACGGGTCGACAAATCCTGCGCATAAATGGCCACCTTCGCATCGCCAAATCTGGTTTGCTGCAAAAGCGCACGATGAGACAAACGCGCGGACACCCGCCAGTTCAACACATCCCGCCCGGTCAAACCGTCCGCCTGCGCCAAAGGCAAAATCGCAGCGATCAGCTCTTCATATTGCTCCAGCAAGGCCGTGCTCTGATCCGAGGCAGGGTCACTGAACAGCCAGTAATGCTCTGTCTGCGCCCGCAGCCGACCGGCGCATACCGAAAACGCCCGCAGCCGCGCCTCGGTGGTTTCCAGAGACTGTGCCTCCGCCCCAGACATCGTGCCCGCCAAACACAGCAGGGACACGGCGGTGGTCCGCAGAAAAGTTTTCAAACAGCCCATAAATTGAACTGTACGGCTATTTAATGCGCAATCAAGGGATGATTTCGGCCCCTGGCCCCAACACCAAAGCAAACGGGGCCGCCAGTTTGCCTGGCGACCCCGTCCAAATTTTCATGTTCCAAAGGCTGGCGGGCAGGTCGTTCCCCCGCGCCGCACCCGGTTTCGGATCAGCCGACAGCCGTGCTCGCCGCGCTCTCTGGCAGTTCTTCGTCGAAACACCGCTGATAGAACTCCGCCACCGTCTGGCGCTCCAGCTCGTCACATTTGTTGAGGAAGCTCAGCCGGAACGCATAGCCCACGTTGCGGAAAATCTCGGTGTTGAGGGCCCAGTTGATGACGGTCCGGGGGCTCATCACTGTGGACAGATCCCCATTCATGAACGCCGTCCGCGTCAAAGCAGCCACTGTCACCATCTGAGAAATCGTCTTGCGGCCCTCAGCGGTGTTGTAATGCGGCGCCTTGCTCAGCACGATGGCCGTCTCGGCGTCATGGCTCAGATAGTTCAGCGTCGCCACCAGCGACCAGCGGTCCATCTGTGCCTGGTTGATTTGCTGTGTCCCGTGATACAGGCCGGTTGTATCGCCCAGACCAACCGTGTTCGATGTGGCGAACAGACGGAAATAGGGGTTTGGCGTGATGATCTCGTTCTGATCCAGAAGGGTCAGCTTGCCGTCATGCTCCAGCACCCGCTGAATCACGAACATCACGTCCGCGCGGCCCGCGTCATATTCGTCAAACACGATCGCAGTCGGGTTGCGCAGGGACCAGGGCAGAATGCCTTCGTGGAATTCTGTGACCTGCTTGCCATCGCGCAGTTTGATCGCATCCTTGCCGATCAGGTCGATCCGGCTGATGTGGCTGTCCAGGTTCACCCGGACCGTCGGCCAGTTCAACCGGGCCGCAACCTGTTCGATATGCGTGGATTTCCCCGTGCCGTGGTAGCCCTGAATCATCACACGCCGGTTGTGCGAGAACCCGGCCAGAATGGCCAGCGTGGTATCCGGGTCGAATTTATAGGTCGCATCCACCTCTGGCACGCGGTCAGTCGCGTCGGCAAAGCCCTTGATGACCATGTCAGTATCGATGCCAAACACATCGCGAACCGAGATATCCTCAGTTGGTTTTGCATTCACTTCCATCGTCGCGTCCGCCATGATTTCTTGCCTCTGTGGTCTGCGTATCGTCCGGCCTCTGCCGAACCGTGCTGTGGTGCAACATAATGGCCAGAAGGGCAAGAGCAACGCGAAACGTTAATCCACTTCGTCTGCAACATCTTCGCAGAATGCGGCGCGCGCGCCCTTGGTGGCGGAACGCGGGCCCTTGATAAAGTTGAGGCAAAGGCCGCCGGGCCGCATCATTACAGGTGGCCATCCGGGTCAGAGCCTGCCACCCTGCGACGAAATGGCCGCACCCCAGACAGGAGCCTCGGATGACAGATGCACAAATGATCACCCTGGTCGAACGTTACTTTGCCGCTGTCGATGCGCAGGATATTCAATCTGTTCTGGCCACGCTCAGCCCTGACTGCCGATTTTCAGTTGAAACCCATGGGGTCGTGCTGGAGGGGCAGGAACAGATAACAGGGATGCTCAACCGGCTTTGGGCGGCACATGCCAGCGTGCGCCATGACCGGTTCATCCATGTGGCGGATGCCCGGCAGGGCCGCATTGCGTCGCGTTTTCGGGTGATGAACACCTTGCCGGGGGGAGAGCAGGTTTTCAAATCGAATTGCAACTTTTTCACGGTGCGAAACGGGGTGTTTGATACTGTGTCGGTTTATATGGCCGGCGCAAACACGCTGAACCCCGCGCCCTGAAACAGGCGCAGGCAACGAAAATTCTGCGAATTTTCGGGGAAAACCCGCGCCGGTTCTGGCGGTTTTACAGGGTGCCTTTGGTTGAGGGCACTGCATCTGCTTTGCGTGGATCGGTTTCCAATGCCACGCGCAGACTGCGGGCCACCGCCTTGAAGGCGGCTTCTGCGATGTGGTGACTGTTCAGCCCGTGCAACGCCTCGACATGCAGGGTGATGCCGCCGTGTGTGCTCAGCCCCTGGAAAAATTCGCGCACCAATTCCGTGTCGAAGGTGCCGATCTTGGCCGATGGCATCGCCACATCCCAGACCAGATAGGCCCGCCCGCTCAGATCCAGCGCCGCGCGCACAAGGGCGTCATCCATTGGCAGCAGGCAGGAGCCATAGCGGTTGATGCCGGTCTTGGCCCCCAGGGCCTCGGTCATTGCCTGTCCCAGTGCGATGCCCACATCCTCCACCGTATGGTGGTCATCTATATGCAAATCCCCCTTGGCCCGCACCATCAGGTCCATCAGGGAATGCCGCGCCAGCTGTTCCAGCATATGGTCGAAAAACCCCACGCCGGTCGCCACATCATAGGCCCCGGTTCCGTCCAAATTGACCTGGACCGACACCTGCGTTTCAGTTGTGTCTCGTGTGATGGTAGCCTGGCGCATGATGTTCCCTCTCTTAGCCGGGTTCTTATAGGCGGCCCAAGCCCCAAGACCAACCCAAGGGATTGCACCCCCCCGCCTCTTGTGACAGCCTTGCCGCACACCGCCGCATGTCGTCAAAGGATCGCGCCACATGTCTATCTGTGTCTTCATCCAAATCCGCTGTAAACCTGGCACCACCTATTCGGTCGCCGAGGCCATCGCGCTGAATGAAATCCATTCCGAGCTTTACTCCACCAGCGGTGAATACGACCTGTTGATGAAGCTTTACATCCCAACGGATGCGGATGTGGGTAAATACATCAACGAGCGGCTTTTGGGCATTCCCAATATTGAACGCACCCTCACCACCATGACGTTCAAGGCGTTCTGAGGCCGCAGGGCGCCCTGTCGCTTTTGGACCATTGCGCCGAATCCCCAGGGCCGGGGTCTGTTGGGGGCGACGCAGGTCAGAGCGCGCGCGCCATGGCCTCGCGCGGGAACGCACCAATGAAACCGAAAGGCATGCTCAGATCTTGGGCAGGCGTGTTCCCGGTGAAGATCCACAAAAACAGGCCAGATCGGTAGATTTGGTAATACCAAATTTAAGTTTGCGTCATTTTCTGTATACAAACGCAAAATCGCCTGAAATTGTCGGGTTTGTGACGCCTGCCGTGTTCCCTGAAGACGCGCGGGTTTGCCACAAAACTAACAATGGCCCCTACGACAGGGGCGGCAAAACAGGAACAAAAGGCCGGTAAACGGTCTGCCCCGTAAACCAGACTTCGCCGGTGGGTGAAGGCGCGCATTGCGCTCTGGTTCCATTTTTCCAACACATGGAGGATTCACCATGACCAAATTGAAAGCTCTTTTTGCAGGCACCGCGCTGCTGGCTGCCGGCCCGGCCCTGGCGGCTGACATCGTCATCGGCGTGCCAAACTGGCCGTCCGTCAACGCTACGGCGCATATCATGAAGGTTGCGATCGAGCAGAACCTCGGCCTCGAGGTCGAGCTGCAGAACGGCACAAACCCGATTGTCTTTGAAGCGATGGACAGCGGCTCCATGCATGTGCACCCCGAAGTGTGGCTGCCCAACCAGCAGAACCTGCATGACACCTTTGTCAAAGACAAAGGCACCGTCACCATGAACACGAATGGCGTTGCCGCCTTTCAGGGGATGTGCGTTGACCAGGCCACTGCGGACGCCAACGGCATCACCTCGATTGACGACCTGACCAATCCCGACATCGCCGCCATCTTTGACACGGACGGTGACGGCCAGGGCGAAGTCTGGATCGGCGCGCCGGGCTGGGCCTCGACCAATGTGGAAAAGATCCGCGCCAAATCCTATGGCTATGATCAGACCATGGAGCTGACCGAGAGCGATGAAACGCTGGCTTATGCCAATCTCGACAACGCCATCAAGGCAGGCAAGCCCTGGGTCGGTTTCTGCTACACGCCTCACTACGTCTTTGCTCTGCACGAGCTGCAGGTGCTCGAAGAGCCCGCATATGATGCCTCCAAGTGGAAAGTGATCCAGCCAACGGATGATCCGGACTGGCTCGAAAAATCCGAAGCGGGCGTCGCCTGGGATCTGGCCTATCTGCATATCCACTACGCCAAAGAGCTGGAAACAGCCTATCCCGGCGTGGCAACGCTTATGGCCAACATGAAACTGGACACAGACACGGTTTCCGCCATGACCTTTGCCCTCGTCGTGGATGGCAAAGAGCCTCTGGCCTACGCTCAGGAATGGGTCGCCGCCAACGAAGACACCGTTCTAGGCTGGTTGTCCGAGTAATTGCGACCCAACACGCAACCCCTTTAATCCAGGCCGCCGGGATCTCCCCGGCGGCCTGTTGTGCATAAAAAGGTGACGAAATGAGCGAAACGGTCGTCAAACTCACGGATGTCTGGAAAATCTTCGGCGCCGAAGCCGAAGCCGCCATGACAGCCGTCAAATCCGAAGGGATCGGCAAGACCCAGGTGCTGGAACGCTTCGGCTGTGTGGTCGGGGTGCAGGGCGCCTCGTTCGAGGTCGCACGCGGCGAAATCTTCTGCATCATGGGGCTTTCGGGCTCGGGCAAATCCACCCTGGTGCGCCATGTGAACCGGCTGATCGAGCCGACAGCAGGCTCCATCGAAATCCTCGGACGCGACATCTCGGCCCTGTCCGAGCGCGAGCTGCGCCGCGTGCGCGCGGAACAGATCGGCATGGTGTTCCAACACATGGCCCTGATGCCGCACCGCTCCGTGCGCGACAACGTGGCCTATCCGCTCGAAATCCGCAACATCTCCAAATCCAAACGCTGGGCCATCTCCGACCACGCGCTCGGCCTCGTTGACCTTACCGGCTTCGAAGACCGCCTGCCCAAGGAACTCTCGGGCGGGATGCAGCAACGCGTCGGCATTGCCCGCGCCCTGGCGTCCGACCCCGAGATCCTGCTGATGGACGAACCGTTCTCGGCGCTCGACCCGCTGATCCGCCTCCAGTTGCAGGACCAGTTCAAGGCGCTCGTCGCCCAACTGGCCAAAACCACGCTGTTCATCACCCACGACCTGGACGAAGCCATCCGCATCGGCCACCGCATCGCGATCATGAAAGACGGCGTCATCGTCCAGATCGGCACGCCCGAAGAAATCGTCATGAACCCGGCCGACGACTATGTGCGCGAATTCGTCCAGGGCATTTCCAAACTCAAACTGGTCAAGGCCCATTCCATCATGCAACCGATGGAGCGGTTCACCGGCGATCTCTCGGCGGCTCCGCGTGCCGACCAGGGGGCAGACCTCGACCAGCTTATCGACCTCTCTGTCGACACCGACCTGCCTGTGGTCATCACCGCAGGTGACGCCGAAGTGGGCATCGTCACCAAACCCGTGCTGCTGCGCGGCATCCAAGGGGGCAAACAGGAATGACCGACACATCATCAGATATCAAAGTCACGGCGGCCTCCGACATTCAGGTCGACCGCGAGGCGCTCGACAACTCCATCCGCGAATTTGTCGGACCCAGCGGCGACTATTACACCACAGCCTTTCACCGCATCCATGACGCCACCGGGGTCTTCCCGGCCACCTTCAACCTCTGGGCGGCGGTTCTGGGGCCGATCTGGGCCTCTTCCCGCGCGGTGTGGAGCATGTTCTGGGGCTTCCTGATCCTCGAAATCATCGCCTGGGTCCAGCTGGGCCGCGGCCTCTGGGGCAACCCGGGCGCCGATTTCTACGAACGCGCCGAACGCCAGGGCACCCGCGCGCAGGAACTGCTGGACCGGGCCGCCGCCGCAGCCGAACAGGCCGATATCGACCGGTTCACAAAACTCGCCGCCAATATCCAGAAGGCCGCCGACAAAAGCCTGGCCCAGGCCGAGGCCGCCCAATCCGAGGCGCTGGGCATCGCCATCACGGGGCTGCTGCTGCTGCTGTTCTTCAAGGCGGTGCAGGGGCTCTATGCCAACCAGGTCTACGAACGCCAATATTCCCGCTGGCGTACTGATCCCAGCTCGGTCGAAAGCGGCCGCGCAACCCGCAATATCGTCCTGGGGTGTGCCCTGACGGCGCTGATCGCACCGCTGATCATCTATAAATTCACCGTCAACGCCTCTATGCCCCTGCTCGACGCCTTCCCGGAAAAGGACGTCTCCGCCCTGTTCCTGGGCGAAGATGGCGGCACGCTGTTCTCGCGCCTCGCCACCTGGATGGAGGCCCAGATCGACGCCGCAGCCGTCGCCGGCGGCGATGTCTTCGACGGGGTCGTCTATGGGGTGCGCAGCGTTCTGGACGCGCTCACCATTGCGCTGATCGGTTCACCCTGGCCGGTGGTCATGCTGGTGATCTGCGTCACCGCCTGGCGCGCGGCAGGGCCACGTGTGGCGATCTTCACAGCCGCCTCGCTCGCCTATATCGCGCTGCTTGGCTATTGGGAGGTCGCAATGGAAACCGTGGCGCTCGTCGGGGCTGCGGTGCTCATCTGCGTGGTGATCGGCATCCCGCTCGGGATCTGGTTCGGCAAATCCAGACGCGCCTATAACGCCTCTGAACCCGTGCTCGACCTGATGCAAACCTTGCCCGCCTTCGTCTATCTGATCCCCATCATCGCCTTTTTCGGCACCGGCAACCCACCGGGGATTCTGGCCACGATCATCTTTGGCATGCCGCCAGTGATCCGCCTGACCGCGCTGGGTATGCGCGGCGTGCCCGACAGCATCAAAGAGGCCGCCGTCGCCTTTGGCGCCTCGCGCTGGCGCCTGCTGCGCGACGTCGAGATACCGCTGGCCTTGCCCTCCATCATGACCGGGGTGAACCAGACGATCCTGATGTGTCTCAGCATGGTGGTGATCATCTCGCTCATCGGCGGCGGAGGTCTGGGCAAAGTGATCCTCGAAGCGCTGCAATACGCGGCCAAGGGGCCGGGCCTGCTGGGCGGCTTTGCCATCCTGTTCTGCGCCATGGTCATCGACCGCATCGTACAGGGCGCCTTCCGCCGCAAGGATCAGGAATTCTGAGCCTTTCGACACAGGCTCTTTACCCAACACAAAAGCGGGCCGGAAACATCTGTTTCCGGCCCGTTTCTCTTTGAAACCCGTCTCTGTTTGACCGCAGGCCCGGCTCAGCCCGTTTTGGCTTTTGTCTTCATCTCCCAACGCATCATCACCAGGGCCGAGGTGATGATGATCACAGCGCCCCCCAAAGTGTACCGGTCCGGCACCTCGCCAAACATCAGATACCCCAGGGCTGCTGCATAAATCAGCTGACTGTATTGCATTGCCCCGATGACGCTGGCCTCTCCCATGCGCAGACCACGCACACCGGCCCATTGCGCCGCCGTGGCAATCACCCCCATGATCAGCAAATAGAACAGCCACTCCAGATCCGGCGTCACCCATAACCACAACAATGCAATCCCGGCCACCAGACCCACGAACCAGGCCTGATAGATCAGCAGGGTCGCAATCCGATCACTCTGCGACAATTGCCGGACCGAGATCACCGCCACCGCAGCCCCAAATGCCCCCACCAGCGGCACCAGCGCAAACCAATCCAAAAATCCGGCCACGCCGGGGCGCATCACCACCAGCACGCCGATAAACCCGCCAATCACCGCGCCGATCCGCACCCGGTCCACCGGCTCGCCCAGCACCAGCGCGCTCAGGAGGGTTACGAAAAACACCTGCGCAAACGTCAGCGTGATCGCCGTGGTCAAGGGCAGCACCGACACCGCCCATATCCCGCTGGACAGGGCCACAAAGGCGCCAACCAACCGGATAGCGTGCAGGCCAGGGCGTTCGGTTTTCAATGCCTGTGGGAAATGGCGCACCATGGTCGGCAGGGTCGACACAAAGATGACCAATTGCCGGAAAAACAGAATCTGCAGAACGTGAAACTGGACCGAGGCTTCCTTGGCCATGGCAAACGCCACCGCAAACAGACCCGTGGCCAGCAGAAACCACAGGCTGCCGCGCACATTGTCCGACAAACCGGGCAGGGGCCTCGCGCGTCCGGTTTCAAACGGTTCCATTCTGCTGTGCCCTCTCCAAGAGGTCCGGACCTTACCGGCGTTGGCTCTCGTCAAAACCGCCGATGTCCCGGGTTCCAACGAGAGGTTATTTTCGGTAAATTGTTTATTTTCAGCGACTTAACATGATGTCCCAGCTGGGACATTTGCCGGTCAGGCCGCAAATCCGACCGAAACCGACCCAGCCCCGTCAATATCCACGCGGACTTCAGACCCCGCCGGAACCGGATGCATGGCCGCAAAGGCGCCGCTCATCACATAGTCGCCCGCCTTCAACGGATAGCCCCGCTTGCACAGATTCTGCGCCAACCAGACCAGAGCCTTCAATGGTCCGCCATGGGTGGCCGCACCGACCCCGGTCGCCACTTCTTCCCCATCCACATACATGGTCATCGCAGCCTCACCCAGCGTCGCCGGATCCAGACCCTCAACCGGGGCCCCACAAACGAACCAGGCCGCCGAGACATCCTCAGCCACCATATCCATCGGCTTGCCAGCCCAGTCATTGTAGCGGCTGTTGACCACCTCAATCGCCGGCATGACCTCACCAATCGCCGCCAAAGCATCGGCCTCGCTCAGATCCGGGTCATCCAGATCCGCACGCAGACGGAAACAAATCTCCGCCTCAACCCGCGCCCGCACATGCGCGCCCGCCGCCACAGTCTGCCCGCTCTGCATCAGCATCCAGTCATACAGCAACCCCGAAACCGGCTCGCTCAACCCAAACGCCGCCTGCGCCGCAGGCGCGCTCAGCCCGATCTTGGCCCCAACCCGGGCTTTCCCAGCCTGATCCAAAGCGGCAATCACACCATTCTGAACCTCATAGGCCTCGTCCAGCGTCAACATATGCCCGTTCTTGCTGGCAGGGTCGATCAACGCATTCCCCAATATCGCCGTCGCAATCCGGGCGCTTTCGTCTTCTAAACCCATCTCAGGTTCCTCCACTTGTTTGTCCCGAATATCCCTATCTGTTTTTACAGGATTGACGACTCTAAATGCGGCCTCGCCCCTGCCATTGTTCCCAAGATGAACACAATTTGCCTAAATGATTTCGCAAATCCTGCCCAAAATGCGCAAAATCCGCCGCTACCCCTTTGAGACAGAGTATCCAGTGCAATCGTTCCTTGAAGCTTCTCAAAGGCTGAAATCTTGGAAAACAATGCAAACATAATCGAGCCTCCTCCCGCCGCATGGCAGGACCAGATACGCCGGGTTTTGACCCAGGCAGGCCCGGCCATCGCCCGGATCCTTGCACCGGGGCAGGATGTCGCCGCAATTGACGCGGACCTCATCAAATCCTCCGGCCGCGCCCACAGCTTTCGGCTCAGACTGGGCACCAGAACCGGATTTCTGAAACTGTTCGATCCAGCAGTCACCGGGGCCACGCGGGCTTTTGCCAGCGAGAAACGGGTTCTGACCCAGATGAAGGACACCGACCTTGTTGCCAAACTGCTGGCCTATTGCGATCAAAACCACTGGCTGCTGATCCAGGACATCCCCGAAACCGGCAGTGACCCCGCAGGCCGTCTGGAACCCACGGTCTTTGCCCATCAGGTCGGCCAGTGGATCGCGCAATTCGAGGCCACCGCCGCAGACGCGCGGACCGGTGGCAATTGGTTGGCCTACACGACCCGGCTGGGCCTTGGCCCCTACATTGATCAGATCGACCGCGCCCGGGACCAGCTCAGCGAAATTCCGCTCTGCGGTCTGGTGATGGCCCGCAATGACGGCGCGCTCCACAATTATCTGAGCGCCCCGGACGGGCGCCTGCTGGGGTGCGATTTTGAAACCGCGCGCCTGAAACCCCGAGGGTGGGAATACGTAAGGGCCTGGCACGCCCTTGCACACCGCTACGGCGACCAAAGCGCTGCCGCGATCGAGGCGCTGTCCAATGGGTTTGACACGGCCCACAGGGGCGCGCTGATCATCGACGAACTCAATTATGTCGCCCGCATTCTGTTCTGCGCGCAATTCCTGAAACACCAAAATTTTCAGAGAAGGGCCGCCTGATGCCAACGCAAACAGTGACCGTCACGCTCAGCAGCGGTGACGACAACGATGAAATCACTATCAAGGGCAAGAACCTGCGGGACGACAATGGTGACAGGGTCGACGAAGACGAACAGCAGATTGTCACAATTCTGGACGGCGGCGATCTGGGCGATGATGACGGCGATGGCGAAGGGGCCACCTATGTCTTCGCAAATTTTGGCAAGACAACCGATGACGACGATCAATTCCTCCTGGACCTGAGCGGCTTTGACGATGATTTCAATATCGAGGTCAAAAGCCAGGATTCCGAAGACTGTTGGAGAATTTCAGGATGGGACAGCTATTCGGTGGTCGATGATATCTGGACCTTCCAGTACACCGGAACCGACGGCGACCCGCACACATTCATTCTGAACGCGGAATCCACCAACGGGTTCGGGGTTGTCTGCGTCGTGGTGTGCTTCGTCCAGGGGGCCAATATTCTGACACCCACCGGCGAACGCCCCATCGAAACGCTTCGCCCGGGCGACAGCCTCTGCTGCGGAGACGGGCAGCACCGGAATATCAAATGGATCGGCAGCCGCGCCGTCGACACCGAAACCCTGCGCACGCAAAGGCAACTCCGCCCGATCATGCTGCAACCCGGCGCCATAGAAGAGAACGTGCCCAGCCGCCCCTTGCGCCTGTCTCCACAGCACCGGGTGCTGCTGCGCGATTGGCGGGCCGAGCTTTTGTTTGGCGAAAACGAAGTGTTGGTGCCGGCCCATTCCCTCACGAATGATCACAGCATCACCCCCGATCACTCGCTGGAAGCGGTCGAATATTACCACATCCTGCTCGAAGGCCATCACACGGTTTTTGCTGACGGGCTGGAATGTGAAACGCTGATGCCAGCAGAGCTGGCCTTGACCGCGCTCGACATGGCCGCCCGCGAAGAACTGTTCATGATCTTTCCGGACCTGGCGGCGGACCTCAGCGAATTTGGCCCGCTTTGCCGCAGATCGCTCAAAAGCCACGAAACTGCGCTCTTGCGGGCATCGCAACCAAGTGCACCCCGGATAGAGGCTATCGCGGCGAACTGAACAGCAGGCAGAGCCCGCGGCCCGCCTGCTTCAATTCGCGTGCACGCTGCCGATCAGGCTCAATGCGCCATAAAGACAGGAATTGGCGCGTTCTCCAGCATATTGCGCGTTGTGCCCCCCAGGATTGCCTCGCGCAGGCGACTGTGGCCATAGGCGCCCATCACCAGCAGATCCGCACCGGTATCCGTCACATGTCTGAGCAATACGTCAGATGTGCGCGGCATCGTCCGGCTGAGGATATCAACCTCGCAGGATACCCCGTGGCGGTCCAGCATACGGCTCAACTGCCCGCCGGGATCGGCCCGCCCAGGGCCATGCACGGGTGGCTCTACCATGACGATGCGCACGGTATCGCCCGCCTGCAACAATGGCAGCGACTGGCGAATGGCCGCCATCGCTTCGCTGCTTTCGTCCCAGGCGACAACAATCGTGCGGAAACCCTTCGAGGGATCGGCCTGATCGGGCAGCACAAGAACCGGAGAGCGCCCGCCAAACAGGGCGGCCTCGACCGACATACGCAAATCCTCGCCCTTGCCGGTGCCATAGGGCAGGGGCATCACGACCAGGTCGGCAAACTGCGTGCGTTCGGCCACGGCATTGCCCAGACCGGCCAGCGATTGCACGATGGTTTCAGCGCCAAATCGCACACCAGCCGCCTCAAGTGCAGCGGTCGCGGTCTCGCTCAGCGCGGCCGCGTCGGTCTGGGCTTGTTCCAACGCCAGCTGAAGGATGACGGTTTCGCCGCCGGGTTGATAATATCCCGTCGGGGATCGGTCCACGCCGATGCACAGGGCCTGGGCATGGGCGTCAAAGTCCATAGCCAATTGGCCAAGCTGCCTCAGAACACCAGAGCAATGGTCCGGATCGGTCAACGCGGTCATCAGGGTTTTATATGCCATCTGCCAGATCTCCTTTGCATTTGGCGCAGGCCCCGGGTCCGGGGTGTCGCCATCGGTTTCATCGCATGCCGAAGACGAGGAGACGTTGATTCAGATCAAACCAAGACCAAAAATGCCAAGGGCGCCCGGATGGGGCGCCCTTGGGTTTTGTGATGATCGGGCCTGGACCCGGTCAGTTCCCGCGTGGAATCAAAGCTCGGGATAGATCGGGAAGCGTGCGCAAAGTTCGGCAACTTCGGCTTTGACCTTGGCTTCAACCTCGCCATTGCCGTCTTCGCCATTGGCCGCCAGACCGTCGACAACTTCGACAATCCAATCCGCGATCTGACGAAATTCTGCTTCGCCAAACCCGCGTGTGGTGCCCGCCGGAGACCCGAGCCGGATGCCTGAGGTCACTGTTGGCTTTTCGGTGTCAAAGGGGATGCCGTTCTTGTTGGTGGTGATATGGGCCCGGCCGAGGGCCTTTTCCGTGGTGTTGCCCTTGACCCCTTTGGGTCGCAGATCCATCAGCACCACATGCGTGTCAGTGCCGCCGGTCACGATATCCAGCCCACCTTTTTGCAGCTGATCCGCCATCGCCTGCGCATTGGCAATCACGCATTTGATGTATTCCTTGAACTCGGGGCGCAGCGCCTCGCCAAAGGCGGCCGCCTTGCCTGCGATCACATGCATCAGCGGGCCGCCCTGAATACCGGGGAAGATGGCTGAATTCACCTTCTTGGCGATCGCCTCGTCATTGGTCAGGATCATGCCGCCACGCGGGCCGCGCAGGGTCTTGTGGGTTGTGGTTGTGGCAACATGTGCGTGTGGGAACGGAGACGGATGTTCGCCCGCTGCAACCAGACCGGCAAAATGGGCCATGTCCACATGCAGATAGGCGCCAACCATATCCGCAATTTCGCGCATCTTGGCGAAATCGATCTGGCGCGGAATGGCAGAGCCACCGGCGATGATCATCTTGGGTTGATGCTCTTTGGCCAAGGCTTCGACCTGATCATAGTCCAGCAACAGATCCTGCTGACGCACACCATATTGAATCGCGTTGAACCATTTGCCCGATTGATTGGGGCGCGCGCCATGGGTCAGGTGACCGCCGGCATCCAGGCTCATGCCCAAAATGGTGTCGCCGGGTTGAATCAACGCCTGAAACACACCCTGGTTCGCCTGGCTGCCCGAATTGGGCTGCACATTGGCAAAGTCACACCCAAACAGCTCTTTGGCGCGATCAATCGCCAGATTTTCGGCGATATCGACATATTGGCAGCCACCGTAATAGCGCCGGCCGGGATAGCCTTCGGCGTATTTATTGGTCAAAACAGACCCCTGCGCCTCCATCACGGCGGCGCTGACGATATTCTCACTGGCGATCAGTTCGATCTCGTCGCGCTGGCGGCCCAGTTCGCTGGTCATGGCGGCCTGCAGTTCAGGATCACGGGTGCTTAGGGATTCGGTGAAAAACCCGGGGTCACGATTGGCATTGTTCATTGCGGATGGCTCCTTTGGGCTGAGCAAGCTGGCGCAGTCCCTAGCGGATAGCATCGCTCTGGGGTAGTGCGGAATGCGACTTTTCTGACCGATCTTGCGGCGAGTCTGGCATATCCAGAGGAGGTGTGATTGGGTCAGGCCAAGCAAAATCGCCGAAAGCGCCCAATATGGCCCTCAAGATCGCCTTTCTCGCCAGCGAAACTCCCGCAGCCTCAGACGCACGCGATGCGCTGGTCAAACGCTATGGCAATGTCGCTGCCGAAGACGCAGATGTCATCGTCTCTCTGGGCGGGGATGGTTTCATGCTGCGCACTTTGCATGGCACCCAGGCCCTGCCGGCGCCGGTCTATGGCATGAACCGGGGCACCATCGGGTTCCTGATGAACGAGTATAACGAAACCGGGCTGATCGAGCGGCTTGAAACCGCCGAAGAGGCCGCGATCAACCCGCTGCGCATGCACGCTATGGACCGTCATGGCAAAGTGCATGAGGCGCTGGCCATCAACGAAGTGTCCCTACTGCGTGCAGGGCCGCAGGCCGCCCGGCTAAAGATCAGCGTCGACGGGCGCGTGCGCATGGCCGAACTGGTTTGCGATGGGGCCCTGGTGGCCACTCCCGCCGGGTCAACCGCCTATAATTATTCGGCGCATGGGCCGATCTTGCCCATCGGATCTGACGTGCTGGCGCTGACCGCTATTGCCGCATTCCGCCCCCGCCGCTGGCGCGGGGCGCTGTTGCGGCAAACGGCGCGGGTCCGGTTTGATGTGCTGGAGCCTGACAAACGCCCGGTGATGGCCGACGCGGATTCCACCCAGGTGGCAGATATCGACTGGGTCGAGATCACCTCGGACTCCAACGTGCAGCACCGGCTGTTGTTTGACCCGGGCCATGGGCTGGAAGAGCGGCTGTTGTCGGAACAGTTCATGTGATCCCGGCGCTTTTTCACAAGGCCGACAGACACCTTCCCGGATAGATGCACAAAGATTTTTGCCAATAAAATCACAAATGTGATTTGGGTCACATATTGGCCGAGTTGGATGTGTCATTGAGATCAGGCGGAACAGGTCGCGCCGGGCCACCCAACCCAGCCAGGCGTTTGACCCAGCCAAGTGAGTGTGGCTCCGCAACTTGGCGGGCACGGCAATCCCCAACCCGTGTCCGCCATTCCCCTTTTCCACCATATGAATGGAATGGTCGCTGTCGCCTCTGTATCGGGCCCCTTTGTATCGGGCCTGACGCCGTCAGATCCCGCCGACTGCGCGGATGGTGCTGACCACTTCTGCGACCCCGTCGCGATGTTTGAGCGCGGCAAAGATGGTGGGCAAATCGGGGCGCATCCGGGCGCTGTCTGTCTCCATCACACTCAGATCCGCGCCCACATGCGGGGCCAGATCCGTTTTGTTGATAACCAGCAGGTTGGATTTGGTGATCGCCGGCCCGCCCTTGCGCGGGATCTCTTCTCCGGCGGCCACATCAATCACATAGATGGTGATATCGGCCAGCTCTGGCGAAAACGTGGCCGAAAGGTTGTCACCGCCAGATTCGATCAAAACCAGATCCAGATCCGGATGTTGAGCGTTCAGATCCGCAATGGCCGCCAGGTTGATCGAGGCATCCTCGCGAATGGCCGTGTGCGGGCATCCGCCGGTTTCGACACCGCGAATACGGTCCGAAGACAGCACCTGAAGGCGCATCAGGGCTTCGGCGTCTTCCTGGGTGTAGATGTCATTGGTGACCACAGCCATGGACAGCTCGGTGCGAAAGGCCTCGCACAATGCGGCTGTGAGGGTGGTTTTTCCGGCGCCGACGGGGCCGCCGATTCCGACGCGAAGGGGGCCGTTGGGGCTGCTCATGTGCGAAAGATCCTTGAACCTTGGGTTTCATGCCGCATTGCGGAGATATCGGTCATATAGGCGGTGGCGCTCAACCTGGCCAGATCGCCATCGCCGGTTTCCTGCGCCACGGTACTACAAAGAGGGGTGAGGCGTTTGAAGATGCCCAGGCCCTGCTGTTGCCCCACCGGCAACAGGCGTTGCCCGGCGGCAATCAGGTTCGAGAGCATGGCTTGCAGGTACATCTTCTGGGTCAGCAGCAATGGCAGGCTTTGCTGCGCGGCTGCCGCACCCAGTGCGACAGGATAGGTCAGATCATCCAACGCCACATCCCAAACCGCAACCGCCGCCCCAAAGGCACGCCCCTGCGCGGTGGTTTCCAGCAACCGTTCGCGCGAGGCCGCAAGCGCCCGCGCCGTTGCGTCGATGTCCCGCAGTTCAGCCGGAGAATGCGCCCGATACGCGGCCGCCAGCATCAAGGCATCCGCCCGCGCCGCGCCAAAACTCAAAACATCATCCAGCCAATGTTCCAACCCGGCCCCATCCGTGACCCAGCCCTGATCAACCGCCGCTTCCAACCCGTGGCTATAGGCAAAGGCCCCAACCGGAAAGGCAGGCGACAGCCATTGCGCCAACATCATGACTTTGGTTTCGGCATCCGTTTCGGGGGCGATGTCAGTGACTGTGGCCATGGGTCCGTCCGTGGCCATAGGCGCCGCCCTCTGGCGTAAACGGGGCCTCGATTTCGACAACGCGCGCGCCCAGCAGCTCCAACATAGAAACCATGACGTGATCGCGCCGAATCAATAGCCGCTCCGGTTCAATCTGGCAGGGGGTATGACGATTGCCGATATGCCAGGCCAGTCGGGTCAGATCCGGACCGGTCACCTCCAGCAAAGGTTCGATCGCCGCCTGAACCAGGACTTCGCCGCCTGTCTCCAGCACCAGAACCCCGCCATGATCCAGCGAGGTCGTCTTGGGCAGATCCACCAACATGGCCCGCCCGTCGTCCAGCTGCAGCACCTGGCGCCGCAGGAATCGCCCATCGTAATTCAACGTAACCTGCGCCTCTGGCGTCGGGCTGTGTGAATGGTCGTGATAGGCGCGTGCGATCAGGTCAGGGGCGCTCATCCGCGCCCCCGGACCTGGATCAGAGCCAGTAACGGTCGGCAAAGACGTGGCGAACGATATCCTGACGCTCCAGACCACGTTTGGCCAGCTGCTCGTCGGACAATTCTGCCAGTGCCTGAACCTGCTTCATCTGCGGGTTGTTCTCTGCGATGTAGACCAAAGCTTTGAAAATCGCCGCAAACGGATTGCGGATTGGTGCTGCGTCGCTCAACCGAGCGGACATGTTTACAGTTGTGTTTGCCATCGGAGATGTACCTCTTAAAGATCAATCTCCCCCCTTGGCTCATACAATATGCTGCATCTGCAGCATGAGGTAGCCCCGTTTCAGAAACCCCGCTATGCGTCTGCTGCAAATCTGGGTCAGACATGTTTACCTTTCCTTAACACTTGCGGCCGACAAGGGGGGGCGTAACGATGGCCCGCCCTTGGGATTTGAGTGTTCTAGTCTCTTGCATCAAAACATAAAATAGCGCTGCGCCATTGGCAGAACTTCGGCCGGCTCACAGGTCAAAAGCTCTCCGTCCGCCCGCACTTCATAGGTTTCCGGGTTCACCTCCATCACTGGGGTGGCGGTGTTCAGCACCAGATCCGCCTTGCCAATCGACCGGGTATTGGTCACGGCAACGGTCTGCTTGGCCAGCCCCAGACGATCGCCGATGCCTTCATTCTGCGCCGCAGCACTAACGAAGGTCACTGCCGAGTTTTCGACCGACCGGCCATAAGCCCCAAACATCGGACGCGAATAGACCGGCTGCGGTGTCGGGATCGAGGCATTCGGATCACCCATCTGCGCACAGGCAATGGTGCCCCCCAACAGAACCATCTCGGGCTTCACCCCAAAAAACGCCGGGTTCCACAGCACAAGGTCAGCCCGCTTGCCTTCCTGGATGCTGCCGATTTCGTGCGAGATCCCATGCGCGATGGCCGGGTTGATCGTATATTTGGCAATATAGCGGCGCACCCGCATGTTGTCGTTGTCGCCGGTCTCTTCGGGCAAGGCGCCGCGCTGCTTTTTCATCTTGTCCGCGGTCTGCCAGGTGCGGATCAAGACTTCGCCCACTCGCCCCATGGCCTGACTGTCTGACGCGATGATCGAAAAGGCGCCCATGTCGTGCAGGATATCCTCGGCTGCGATGGTTTCGCGGCGAATCCGGCTTTCGGCAAAGGCAACATCCTCTGGAATCGATTTGTCCAGGTGATGGCACACCATCAACATGTCCAGATGCTCTTCGACCGTGTTGACGGTGAAGGGGCGTGTCGGGTTGGTCGAAGACGGCAGTACATGCGATTCGCCGCAAATCTTGATGATATCGGGCGCATGTCCGCCCCCGGCACCCTCGGTATGAAAGGCGTGGATCGTCCGGCCTTTGAGCGCGCCGATGGTGTTCTCGACAAAGCCGCTTTCGTTCAGCGTGTCGGTGTGGATCATGACCTGCACGTCCATCGCATCCGCCACGCTCAGGCAGCAATCAATCGCGCCCGGAGTGGTTCCCCAGTCCTCATGCAGTTTCAGCGCGCAGGCACCGGCCAGGATCTGTTCCTCCAGTGCAGCCGGCAAAGAGGCGTTGCCCTTGCCCGCAAAAGCCAGGTTCATCGGAAACGCATCTGCCGCCTGCATCATCCGGCCCAGGTGCCAGGGGCCAGGGGTGACCGTTGTGGCCAGCGTGCCGTGCGCCGGTCCGGTGCCGCCGCCCAGCATGGTGGTCAGACCCGAATGCAACGCATCCTCGATCTGTTGCGGACAGATGAAATGAATATGGCTGTCAAAGCCCCCAGCCGTCAGAATGCGGCCCTCTCCGGCCAGCGCTTCGGTGCCGGGACCGACGATGATGTTGACCCCGGGCTGCGTGTCCGGGTTTCCGGCCTTGCCGATCTTGTGGATGCGCCCATCCTTCAGGCCGACATCCGCCTTGTAAATGCCAGTATGGTCCACGATCAGCGCATTGGTGATAACCGTATCCACGGCGCCATCCGCTCGTGTGGTCTGGGCCTGTCCCATCCCGTCACGGATCACTTTGCCGCCGCCGAATTTGACCTCTTCACCGTAAATGGCAGAGTTCGGGCCCGAGCCACCGCCAATGGCCTTGCCGACGGCCTCGGCGGTCAGGTCCCGTTCGACCTCAATAATCAGATCCGTGTCCGCCAGGCGCATCCGGTCCCCGGTTGTGGGGCCAAACATCGCGGCATAGTCAGAGCGTTTGATCGTGGCAGGCATTAGAGCTCTCCCATCACCTGTTGATTAAACCCATAGATCCTGCGGCCACCAGCCACAGGAATCAGTTGTACTTCGCGCCGCTGCCCCGGTTCGAACCGAACAGCCGTGCCCGCCGCAATATCCAGCCGCATACCGCGTGCGCGGTCACGGTCGAAATCCAGCGCCGCGTTGGATTCCGCGAAATGGTAATGAGACCCAACCTGCACCGGGCGATCCCCGGTATTGGCGACCATCAGCGTCACGGCCTCACGTCCGGCGTTCAGCTCCAATGTGCCGTCAGCCGGAAACAGCTCGCCAGGAATCATCTGCGCCGCGCCACTGCAACAGCGGCCGCCGCGCCGACAACCAGCAGCCCCAGGCCAACAACCCATCCCTCGACACCATGCGGGTGCAAATGCGCCCCGGCCTGTGGTCCCGTATGCGCCAGTGCCGGACCAGCCGCCATCATCATCGCTGCAATTGCATACCGCATGTTTCTTCCTTCCTTATTGTGCAGACACGCTGCTTCTTCTTGACCAAATCACTTGAAATTCTTCCGCGACATCCGCCGCTGACCATCCGTTTCATCGGATAGGATTATGCACCGTCACCAGTTTCGTGCCGTCGGGAAATGTCGCCTCGACCTGCACTTCGTGGATCATCTCGGGCACGCCTTCCATGCACTGTTCCCGGGTGATCACCTGCGCCCCGGCCTCCATCATATCCGCGACCGAGCGCCCATCCCGCGCCCCTTCAACCACGGCGTCCGTGATCAGGGCGATCGCCTCCGGATGGTTCAGCTTGACGCCACGGGCCAACCTCTTGCGTGCCACTTCGGCCGCCATCGAGACCAGCAGTTTGTCCTTTTCACGGGGGGTAAGATTCATATCAAAGAGTCCAACTACGAGGGAGCCCCTGAGGGCTCAGAAACGTCAAAACAGGCACCAGCGCCGCACGCAGGAAAAAGCTGTCTTCGGCCAGAAGGCGCAGAACCAGAACATCATCGGCCAACAGGCTGGCGCCGCCGGTCTCGGGCAACATGGCGCGCAGGTTGTCCAGTCGGGCCTCGGCGTCGGGGGCCACATAAACCACACTGGCCAGGGCACGCGCGCCATTGCCGACACCCGGGCGATCCAGTTGCGCCTGAAGATCGCCATGCCAATTTGCCGAATCTAGATACAGCGGGCGCCCATCCCGGCGGATTTCGATTCGGTCCCGGAACGATCCATTGCGCACTGTTTCGCCCATGGCCAAACGACCAAAGACCAAAGGCTCGGCCATCAGCAACACGCCGGGCGTCTCTGACTCTTCGGCCTCCAGATCAATGGTCAGCCTGCGATCCAGCGCACAGCCCTCAAACAGAATCGTTTCTTGCGGCAACCAGTTCAGCCGCGCGCCCGCCGCCACCTTCAGGTGCACGTCGACGCGACCCCGCTGACCGGGTTGGGCGCGATAGGCCCGCTCTGCGGCCTGGGTGCTCAGGGTCAGGCAGCTGCCCGTCTCTACGCTGGCCGTTGTTTCAAACCGGTCGCCTCCGGTTATGCCACCAGCCGTATTCACCAATATCGCCTGCAGGCTCTCGTCCGAGCCGTGCGGAAACACACATTTCAGCGATCCCGACTGGCGCAACCCGCGCAGCACGGTTGAGGGTACCCGGCTGGCCGGTCCTGTGTCTGTGGCGCGCCTTGTGATCGGGGTCGCGGCTTTGGCCGACAACATCACAGCGCCGCGGGCCCGTGTCACCGGCGCAACGGGGGGCGATGCGTTCAAAACCGTTTCGCTGTCACCGCAGGCAGGGGCAGGGGCCAGCGCCCCAAATCCCTGCGACGTCGACTGTGATGGCGGCGGTGATGGCCGGGTTATCGAAGCGAGATGTGTGATGGGCCCCCCCAAGGCGTAAATGACTTGCCTGTTTTTGTGCATTCCCTCTCCGGAACGCCACGAAAAAAGCCAATCACGGTGCCGTCGATGGGCAATGGCGTTCAATTTTTAGGCATACGTCACTGAGTGCGTCTAATTTTTATGCAAATACGGCGATGTTGCGCGATTTGCGCGCTCGAGAATTGCCTATCCTGCCGCAATGCAGCGACGCTGCCCCTGCCTGCTCGTTTGGGGGGAAATTTCTGACCGGGCAGGTGTGTGGCAGCCAGATCAAATTGAGACGTGAACAGGCCACCACACGGATGCAACAAAAGAGATGATGCGGAATACAGGTATGGTTTCTGTCGCGCTTTCACAAGTGCCGCCACGCCTCTCCGCCGGGAGAACTAAATGAGCTTTCTAAAGACCACACTCGCCGCCTCGGCCGCTGTCGCCGCACTGAGCGTTCCGGCTTTTGCGGCCGATTGTCCGATCAAGGTCGGCGTTCTGCACTCGCTGTCCGGCACAATGGCGATTTCGGAAACCACACTCAAAGACACCATGTTGATGCTGATCGACCAGCAGAACGCCAAAGGCGGCATGCTGGGCTGCGAACTGGAAGCCGTGGTTGTCGATCCGGCCTCCGACTGGCCTCTGTTCGCTGAAAAAGCGCGCGAATTGCTGACCGTCCACGACGTGGATGTGATCTTCGGCAACTGGACTTCGGTCAGCCGGAAATCGGTTCTGCCCGTGATCGAAGAGCTGAACGGCCTGCTGTTCTACCCGGTTCAGTACGAAGGCGAAGAATCCTCCAAAAACGTCTTCTACACCGGCGCCGCGCCCAACCAGCAGGCCATCCCTGCCACCGATTACTTCCTCGAGGAACTGGGCGTCGAAAAATTCGCTCTGCTGGGCACCGACTATGTCTATCCGCGCACCACGAACAACATTCTGGAAAGCTATCTGCAATCCAAAGGCATCGCGGCGGACGACATCTTTGTAAACTATACACCTTTTGGTCACTCTGACTGGTCCAAGATCGTTGCGGACGTTGTCGCGCTGGGCGCGGATGGCAAAAAGGTTGGTGTGATCTCGACCATCAATGGCGACGCAAACATCGGCTTTTACAAGGAACTGGCAGCCGCCGGTGTCTCTGCGGATGATATCCCGGTTGTGGCCTTCTCGGTGGGCGAAGAGGAACTCTCCGGTCTGGACACCTCCAACCTGGTCGGCCACCTGGCAGCCTGGAACTACTTCCAGTCCGCCGATACCGAAGCCAACGCCGAATTCATCAAGACCTGGAAGGCCAAGATGGGCGAAGAGCGCGTGACCAACGACCCAATGGAGGCGCATTTCATCGGCTTCAACATGTGGGTGAACGCCGCCGAAGCAGCGGGCACAACCGATGTCGACGCTGTGCGCACCGCGATGTACGGGCAGGAATTCCCGAACCTCACGGGCGGAACCGCAGTCATGCTGCCAAACCACCACCTAGCCAAGCCGGTCCTGATCGGTGAAATCCTGGAAGACGGTCAGTTCGACATCATCAGCCAGACCTCCGAAGTGCCCGGCGATGCCTGGACCGACTTCCTGCCAGAATCGGCTGTGCTCAAGTCGGATTGGAAAGACCTGGGTTGCGGGATGTACAACACCCAGACCGAGACCTGCGTACAGATCAAATCCAACTACTGATCTGCAATACATCTGGCCGGGGTTTCCCCCGGCCAGTTTTCCCTGGGTGGGGCTTTTTCTATGAAATCAATACTTCTGGCTGGTCTGATGCTGCTGGTATCTGCATTGGCAGCAACAGCTCAGAGCGAGGCTCAACCCGGACCGGTGCAGGCGCTCCTGCAAGAGCAGGCCGCGCTGATCGTCAAAAGCTCGCGCAAGACCATCGCCCCGGCCATCGACGCGGTTGCCTCCAGCGGATTGGAACAGGCGCAGGACGTCCTGCAAGCCTGGCAAGCCAAGGAGATGTGGCAACGCAAATCCGACGGGCTGTTCTTCCGGGCGGAAAAGATCGACGCGAAAACCTACCGGCTGTTTGATTTCGACACCGGGGCCGAGCTGGGCGAGATCGCCAAATCCGAACTCAAACAGATCAAACCCAACAGCGGCGTGCGCGCCATGCTGGCCACCGCGCTGGTCCAGTTCCAATTGATGGACCCGGATCCGGCCCGCCGTCTGGACGCGCTGATCGCCATCGAACGCGCGCCCGAGGCCAGCCTGCTGCTGCCTCTGCGTGCCTCTATCGACACCGAACAGGACGCAACGCTCAAGGCCCGCAAGACCCGGATCGAACGGCTGCTCACCATCGCCTATGACAGCGACGAAGCCACGCGAGTGGCGGCCATCCAATATGTGTCGCACGATCTGGGCGTGGACGTGCGTGCCACGTTGAATCCACTGCTGACGACGGACCTGGAACTGTTTCAGGGGGCCGTGCCATCCGATCTGAATCTGGCGCAGGTGCTGACGCCCGGCTCTGGCGATCTGTCGCGCGCGGATGCCTATGGCATGCTGGTTCAGGCCGGTCTGGAACCGGCCCACATTGACCGCGACCAAATCCGCATGACGCTGGCCGAACATATCGAGGATGGCACCGTCGGCGGCGTGCCCGTGCATCAACTCGACACCGAAACCGCCCGCGCGCAGGCCTATAGCGCCCTCGCGGCGGCAGGTCTGGTGGCGCCCCTGGTGACCGAGCCTCAGGTCGACGCGGCGCTCAAGCGGTACACTTTCGCGACCATCTACCAAGAGCCCTCAGCCGCCGTGACCGACGCGGCCCAGGCTGCGTTGCGCTCGATTTCGACACGCGTCGGCCTCAGCCAGGCGGCTGACCTGGGGCTGGACGCCTTGTCCCTCGCCTCGATCTACTTCCTTGCCGCCATCGGCCTGGCCATCACCTTTGGCGTCATGGGGGTCATCAACATGGCCCATGGCGAATTCATCATGATGGGCGCCTATACCGGCTATGTGGTGCAACAGATCGTGCCCAACCACACGCTGTCCATCATCCTCGCCGTGCCGCTGGCCTTTGCCATCACCTTTGGCGCCGGGGTTGCGATGGAGCGGTTGGTGATCCGCTGGCTCTATTCGCGTCCGCTGGAAACCCTGCTGGCCACATTCGGGATCTCCATCGCCCTGCAACAGCTGGCCAAGAACATCTTTGGCACCCAGGCCCGCCCGCTCACCTCGCCGGGATGGCTGGATGGGGCCTGGGTGATCAATGACGTCATTTCGATCTCTTACATCCGGATCGCAATCTTTGTCCTGGCGCTGCTTTTCCTCGCCATTTTCCTGTTCATCATGCAACGCACGCGTCTGGGGCTTGAAACCCGCGCCGTCACACAGAACCGCAAAATGGCGGCCTCGATGGGGATCAACCCCGACCGCGTGAACATGCTCACATTCGGCCTCGGATCCGGGATTGCCGGTATCGCGGGCGTCGCCATCGGTCTCTATGCCAAGGTCACATCCGAACTCGGTTCGGACTACATCGTGCAAAGCTTCATGACCGTTGTGGTCGGCGGTGTCGGCAACATCTGGGGCACCCTGCTGGGCGCCACCATGATCGGCTTTTTCCAAAAGGGTATCGAGTGGTTCAACCCCTCCAACACCCTGGCCGCCCAGACCTATATGATCGTCTTCATCATCATCTTCATTCAATTCCGCCCCCGAGGGATCATCGCCCTCAAGGGCCGCGCGGCGGGGGACTAAGCCATGAAACAAGGGTTCCTGTCCAAAAATCCCTCGGTTCTGATCTTTCTGGCGGTGCTGGGCCTGTTCACGCTCAGCGTCACCTTGATGTCCGAGGCCACCGGCGCCGGGCTGATCTCGACCTCCTTTGTCAAGACGCTGGGCAAAACCCTGTGTCTGGCGCTGATCGCCGTCGCCATGGATGTGGTGTGGGGCTACACCGGTATCCTCAGCCTGGGTCATTTTGCATTTTTCGGGCTAGGCGGCTATATGATTGGCATGTGGCTCATGTACGAGCGCACACGCGATATCGTCGAGGCCTCCCTTGCCGAGGCCCCGATTCCCCCGACACAGTCTGAAATTGTCGACGCCATCGGCAATCAGATTTTTGGCGTCGTCGGCAGCAGTGAGTTTCCGGTTGTCTGGGCCTTTGCCGATAGTCTGGTGATGCAACTGGCGCTGGTCGTTCTGGTGCCGGGGGTGCTGGCCCTGGTGTTCGGGTGGCTGGCGTTCCGCTCGCGGGTGACGGGGGTCTACCTGTCCATCCTGACCCAGGCGATGACCCTGGCCCTGGCGCTATACCTGTTCCAGAACGACAGCGGGCTGCGGGGCAACAATGGCCTGTCCGGGCTGCAAAACCTGCCGGGCCTCGATGCGGTCTCGCAGGACGATGTCTCGATCTGGTTCCTGTGGGCCTCTGCGGGGGCGCTGGCGCTGGGCTATCTCTTTGCCGCCTGGATCGTATCGGGCAAATTCGGCTCGGTCATCCGTGGCGTGCGCGATAACGAGGCGCGGGTGCGCTTCCTCGGCTATCCGGTGGAAACCTACAAACTCTTTGTCTTCACCGTCACGGCCATGATGTCCGGCGTCGCGGGGGCGCTGTACTACCCGCAGGCCGGCATCATCAATCCGGCCGAAATTGCGCCCATCGCATCCATCTACCTGGCCGTCTGGGTCGCCATCGGCGGGCGAGGGCGGCTCTATGGGGCTGTCATCGGCGCGGCCTTTGTTTCCCTGGTCAGCAGCTGGTTCACCGGCGGGCAGGCGCCTGATATTCCGCTTGGATTCTACACGATCCAATGGGTGGATTGGTGGCTCATCCTGCTCGGCCTCAGCTTTGTTCTGGTCACATTGTTCGCACCGCGCGGCATCGGCGGCCTGATCGACCTGTGGACCGGGCGCAGACCCCCGGACCGCCACGGCGCCGACCTCGGCCCGGACAAAGGTTCACTCCAGGAAGCGGAGGCCGAGAAATGAGCCGTCTCCTCGAAGTATCCGGCGTTTCGGTCGCCTTTGACGGGTTCAAGGCGATCAACAACCTCAGCTTTGCCATCGGCACAGCCGAGATGCGCGCCATCATCGGGCCCAATGGCGCCGGCAAAACCACCTTCATGGATATCGTGACGGGCAAGACCAAACCGGACGAAGGCAAAATCATCTGGGGCGAAAACAGCGTCTCCTTGCGCGGCATGTCCGAGGCACGCATCGCCCGCGAAGGCATCGGTCGCAAGTTTCAGAAACCCACCGTGTTCGAAGACCAATCCGTGCGCGAAAACCTGACCATGGCCCTGCAAAAACCCCGCAGCCCCCTGCAGGTGTTGTTCTACCGGCCATCTGCGACCGATATGGAGCGGGTCGAAAAACTGGCCGAAGAGATCGGCCTTCTGGACCAGCTGGCCCGCAAGTCGGGCGAGCTGAGCCATGGGCAGAAACAATGGCTGGAAATCGGCATGTTGCTGGCCCAGGAACCCCGCCTGCTGCTGGTCGATGAACCCGCCGCCGGCATGACCCCGGCCGAGCGCGAACATACCACCGCGCTGCTGGTCGAGGCCGCCAAAACCAAGGCCGTCGTGGTCATTGAACATGACATGGAGTTTGTCCGCCGCCTGAACTGCAAAGTGACCGTGCTGCACGAAGGCTCGGTCCTCGCCGAAGGGTCGCTGGACCATGTCACCGCCAACCAACAGGTGATTGATGTATATCTGGGACGCTGAACCATGCTGACAGTCAATAACCTCACGCTGCACTACGGGCATTCGCAAATCCTCAACGGGGTCTCGCTCGAGGCGAAAACCGGGCAGGTGACCTGTGTCATGGGCACCAACGGCGTGGGCAAAACCAGCCTGATCCGGGCCATTGCCGGGGCGCATCCGCGCTCTGGCGGGCAGGTGGTCCTGGATGGCGAGGATCTGGGCGTGCTGCCCAGCCACACGCTGGCGCACAAGGGAATCGGGCTGGTCCCGCAAGGGCGCGAGATCTTTCCGCTGCTGACCGTGCGCGAAAACCTGCAAACCGGTTTCTCCTGCCTGCCGTCGCGTGACCATCAGATCCCGGACGAAGTGTTCCAGATGTTCCCGATCCTGCGTGATTTCCTGGACCGGCGCGGCGGTGACTTGTCGGGCGGCCAGCAACAGCAGCTGGCCATCGCCCGCGCGCTGATCACCCGTCCCAAACTGCTTTTGCTGGACGAACCAACCGAAGGCATCCAGCCCAACATCATCCAGCAAATCGGCGAGGTGATCAAAGACCTGCGCGCCCGGTCCACCATGGCCATCGTCCTGGTCGAACAATATTTCGACTTCGCCTACGACCTGGCCGACCGCATCGTCGTGCTCCAGCGCGGCTCTGTCATATTTTCGGGCGCCAAGGACGAGATCACGCGACAGGATCTCCTGTCCAAGGTCTCGGTCTGAGCTGTGCAGCGAACGGGGCCGTCGCTTTTATCTGGTTTTTTGAACAACCGCTTGTATTCTGGTCGGAATGCAGCTCCGTTGCCGCATTTCCTGCTTCAATCGCACCGGCACTATTCCGGGCGGAACAAGGCCCGGCTTGCCTTTTTTGGCCCAGGAAATACGCGGCCTGCCAGGGCGCGGCTTAAAAATGGGGCGCCTCACGCAGCGACACAGGCTGTGGGCCCAACAGGAGGAACTGATTTGCTTGTCGGCACAATAAGGAATGGAACAATTCCAATATGACAGGTTCAACCGAATATTTTGACGAAATGCTGATCGGCTCCGATCAGGTGCGCGATCCATATCAGATTTATTTTGACTGGTTCACCAATGACGATGTCAAACGTCTGCGCCGCAAATCAGAAGAGGCCGAGGCCTTTTTCCGCCGGGTCGGCATCACCTTCAATGTCTATGGTCAGGATGACGCCGACGAACGGCTCATCCCCTTCGACATCGTGCCCCGGATCATCGCCGCGCGTGAATGGTCCCGCCTCGAACGCGGGATCGAGCAACGGGTCCGGGCCATAAATGCATTCCTGCATGACCTGTACCACCGCCAGGAAATCCTGCGCGCCGGGCGCATCCCGAAAGAGATCATCGCCGGAAACGAGGCTTTTGCCCCCGAAATGATCGGCGTCAGCCCTCCAGGCGGCATATACACCCATATCGTCGGGGTGGACCTGGTGCGCACCGGAGAAGACGAATTCTTTGTGCTCGAAGACAACGTCAGAACGCCATCCGGCGTGTCCTACATGCTCGAAAACCGCGAAACCATGTTGCAGATGTTCCCGGAACTCTTCTCGCGGATGAAGGTCCGCCCGGTGAGCAGCTATCCCCAAATGCTGCGCCGCTCTCTAAGCGATTGCGCGCCTTCAGGGTCGCCAAATGCAAAACCGGTGCTGGCCGTGCTCACGCCGGGGATCCACAATTCGGCCTATTTCGAACATGCGTTCCTGGCCGATCAGATGGGCGCAGAGCTGGTCGAAAGCAATGATTTGCAGATCGAAGACGGCTATGTGGCCATGCGCACGACCCAAGGCTACAAACCCATCGACGTTTTGTATCGCCGGGTCGATGATGCCTACCTGGATCCGATGACCTTCAATCCCGACAGCCTGCTGGGCGTGCCGGGGATCATGGATGTCTATCAGGCCGGCAATATCACCCTGGCCAACGCGCCGGGCACCGGCATCGCCGATGACAAGGCGCTCTATTCCTACATGCCCGACATCATCGAATTTTACACAGGCGAACAGGCGATCCTCAAGAACGTGCCAACCTGGCGCTGCTCTGAACCTGACGCGCTGGCGCATGTGCTGGACAATCTCGCCGACCTTGTCGTCAAGGAGGTGCATGGCTCTGGTGGCTATGGCATGTTGGTCGGCCCCGCTGCCAGCAAACGCGAACTCGCCGATTTCGAGGCCAAATTGCGCGCCAAACCCGCCAACTACATCGCGCAGCCGACGCTGGCATTGTCGACCGTGCCGATCCTGGCCAAAACCGGGCTGGCACCGCGCCATGTGGACTTGCGCCCTTTTGTGCTGGTCTCGCCCAACCGTATAGACATCACGCCGGGCGGATTGACCCGTGTGGCGCTGAAGAAAGGCTCTCTGGTGGTGAATTCATCCCAAGGGGGCGGAACCAAGGACACCTGGGTGCTGGGGGATTAAACCAATATGCTGGGAAGAACGGCAGGCGGCCTGTTCTGGATGTTCCGATATCTTGAACGCGCTGAAAACACCGCACGACTGCTCGAAGCAGGTTGGTACATGGCCCTCACCCAGGCGCAGGATTCCAATGAATGGCAATCCATCGTCGCCACCGCCGGGATGAGCGACGCCTACGCCGCCAAATACGAGGATTTCTCGGCGGCCAATGTCATCAATTTTCTGCTTCGTGACAAAGACAACCCGTCCTGCGTCATGGCCAATATCGACAGCGCGCGGTCCAATGCGCGTCAGGTCAGAACGGCCCTGTCCAGCGAGGTCTGGGAGGCCACCAACGAATGTTGGATGGCTCTGAAACAGACCCTGGCCCGCCCGGTCAGCGAACGCAGCCTGCACGACACGCTGGCCGCGATCCGCTATCGCACCTCGGTGGTGCGGGGCGCGCTGCATGGCACGATGCTGCGAAATGACATCTTTTCCTTCTCCCGCCTGGGCACTTTCATCGAGCGGGCCGATGACACGTCGCGCATTCTGGATGTGAAATACTACGTCCTGCTGCCCTCTGCCGCCTCGGTCGGATCGCGGGTCGACAACACCCAGTGGGAGGTGATCCTGCGCTCGGTCTCTGCCGAACGTTCCTTTCGCTGGCTCAATGCGGGCGAGATTTCTCCGCGTGGCATCACAGAATTCCTGATCCTGGACAAACGCCTGCCACGGTCGCTGGCCTTCTGTATGAGCCAGATCGGCAGCCACCTGAACCAGCTCGAACAAGAATATGGTGCCAGACAGCCCAGCCACGATTTCTCTGTCGAGATCGTGGATCGGATGAACAACACCACAATTGACGGGATCTTCCAGAACGGTCTGCATGAATTCCTGCGGGGATTCATTGGCGACATGACAACTCTGTCGACCAAGATCGAAGAGGACTTCCGGTTTTACGGGTAAGATGAATGAAACTCTCGATCAGCCACGTCACCACATACACATATGACGCGCCGGTGCATTATGCCCTGCAACGGCTGCGTCTGATCCCGCGCAGCGGTCAGGGGCAGACGGTGCATGATTGGCGCCTGACAGTCGATGGCGGGCGCACGCATCTGGCCTATGATGATCCGTTTGAAAACCGGACCGAGCTGGTCAAGGTCGACCCGGGCCAGACCCGGATCGAGATCACCAGTCAGGGGCTGGTCGAGGTCGAGGACAAAAACGGCCTGATGGGCCCCCATACCGGTTATGCGCCGCTCTGGCTGTTTCGCGAACCGACCGCCTTGACCGCAGCCGGCAACAATGTGCGCCAACTCGCGGCGCGCCTGCGTGGCGAAACCGAAGGGCTGGACGATATTGCCCGGATGCACGCCATCTCCAATGCCATCGGTGAGGCGGTGGACTATCAAACCGGCCAGACCGACAGTCAAACCACAGCCGAAGTGGCGCTGAGCGCGGGGCAGGGCGTCTGTCAGGATCATGCCCATATCATGATCGCCGTCACCCGCCACCTGGGCTATCCCGCCTGCTATATCAGTGGCCATCTGCTGATGGATGGCGGCATCAACCAGGAAGCCGGCCACGCCTGGTGCGCGGTCTGGATCGAGGCGCTGGGCTGGGTCAGCTTTGACGTCTCCAACGGGATCTGTCCTGACGACCGCTATGTGCGGATCGCAACCGGGCGTGATTACACCGATGCGGCCCCGATTCTGGGAATTCGGCAGGGTATCGGGCACGAGTCTTTACAAGTGAGCTTGCAGGTCCAGCAATAGGCTGGTTCAAAGCGACTCCAAGGCTCGGAAGGGAAGGAAACGCGCGTGACGTATTGTGTTGGCCTGATGCTAGAGGCAGGAATGGTGTTCATGTCCGACACCCGTACCAACTCGGGCGTCGACAATGTCTCGACCTTTCGCAAGATGGTCACCTGGGAGGTTCCGGGCGACCGGTCCATCACCTTGATGACAGCCGGCAACCTGGCCACGACCCAGGCGGTGGTCAGCCTGCTGGAGGAACGCGGAAAGGAACCGGACGCGCGCAGCCCCGACATCTTGCGGGCGGCGTCGATGTTTCAGGTGGCCAAGCTGATCGGGGCGACGCTCAAGGATGTGATCGCCACGCATGCTCAATCCGGGCAGCGGGCCGATTCCACCTTTAATGCCACCATGATTCTGGGCGGGCAGATCGGCGAGGGCGAACCGCGCCTGTTTCTGATCTATCCAGAGGGCAATTTTATCGAGGCGAGTTTTGATACGCCGTTTTTCCAGATCGGTGAAACCAAATACGGCCGACCAATCCTTGTGCGGGCCTATGAGCCGAACATGAGCTTCGAAGAGGCGGTCAAGCTGTTGCTGGTCTCCTTTGACTCGACGATCAAGGCGAATCTTTCGGTCAGCCTGCCGCTGGATGTGCATGTCTATCGCCGCGACAGCCTCAGGAACGGGCCGCAGTTTCGGATCCAGCAGGACGATCCATATATGGAGCAGATCTCCAGCGGCTGGGGGCTGGCGCTGCGCGAGGCTTTTGGCCATCTGCCGCAGTTCGAATTCCCGGCGCAGGTGCAGGGCGAGTGATCCACAAAAAAGGGCCCGTTTGAACGGGCCCTTTTGTGGGTCTTGATCGTGGTCCCGGGGCAGCCCGGAACCTGCCGATATATCAACCGATGACTTTGTAACCCCGTCCGCTCATGCAGCGGCTGACGATGTCGGCTTTGGCCTGGTTCTGCTGGACCGCGGATCCGGCGAGGCCAGCGACCGTGCCGACGATGGCGGCGTCCAGGACGTTGTTGCCCTGATTGCTGACGATCGCAGTTGTGGCGGCGGCGGTGCCGGCTGCGGCGGCGGTGTTGACGCCTGCGTTGCTGCCCAGGGCGGGCTGCTGGGCGGCCAGTTGCTGGCAGGCGGCCAGATCAGCCTGATAGTTGGGTCCAGTGGCGCCGTCGATGACGGGCACATAGTTGGAGCCCGAGTTCTCGCAAGCCGCCAGAAGGGCAGCGATGGGCAGCAGGGCAAGGATAAGGGGCCGTTTGACGGGGCGCATGAAAATCTCCATTTGGCAGCAATTGGTGGCTGTCCCTATCATGTGCCCAGAGGGTTTCAAGAGCAAGAAAAGAGGCTTTTCCCCCCTAAAATACCCGTTCCATGCGCGATGTCCCAGCCAGGACATCGCGTAACTATTTGATTTATAACACTTAAGTCCCAGGACATGCATTTTCCGGGATCGCGTCTGCCCCGAAAACCGTCCTGCCCTAGCGCCCGCGCCGCTTGACGTTGCCGCCATGCTGCCCGGCCCGCCCGGCGGTTGAGCGGCCGCGCGATCCCACGGCGGCCTCTGCCGCCTTGTCGACCGCGTATTGGCGTGCCATCGGATCATCGGCGATAGCCAGATCGACGGCCTCCAGCCGCTTGACCTCGTCCCGCAGGCGCGCGGCCTCTTCGAACTCCAGGTTCTCGGCGGCCTTGCGCATGTCGCTGCGCAACCCGTCCAGCACCGCCTCCAGATTGGCGCCATGCAGCGGTTTGTCGATCTTGGCCGTGACCCGGGACATGTCGGTGTCGCCCTTGTAGAGCCCGGCGAGCACGTCCTCTACGTTCTTTTGCACGGTTTCGGGGGTGATGCCGTGTTCTTCGTTATAGGCCATCTGCCTGCTGCGGCGGCGGTTGGTTTCGGCCAGCGCCCGCTCCATCGAGCCGGTGATACGGTCGGCATACATGATCACCCGGCCATCCACGTTGCGCGCCGCGCGCCCGATGGTCTGCACCAGAGAGGTTTCAGAGCGCAGAAAGCCTTCTTTGTCGGCGTCCAGAATGGCCACCAGCCCGCATTCGGGAATGTCGAGCCCCTCGCGCAGCAGGTTGATGCCGATCAGCACGTCAAAGGTGCCCAGACGCAGGTCCCGCAGGATCTCGATCCGTTCCAGCGTGTCGATATCCGAGTGCATATAACGCACGCGGATGCCCTGTTCGTGCATATATTCGGTCAGATCCTCGGCCATACGTTTGGTCAATGTGGTGACCAGCGTGCGATAGCCGTCCTCGGCCACGCGGCGGACCTCGTCCAGCAGGTCATCGACCTGCATGTCGACCGGGCGGATTTCGATCTGCGGATCCAGCAACCCGGTGGGGCGGATCACCTGTTCGGTGAAGATGCCGCCGGTCTGGTCAATTTCCCAGGCGGCAGGGGTGGCCGAAACAAACACCGATTGCGGGCGCATTGCGTCCCATTCCTCGAACTTCAGCGGGCGGTTGTCCATGCAGGAGGGCAGGCGGAAGCCGTGTTCGGCCAGGGTGAATTTGCGCCGGTAGTCGCCTTTGTACATGCCACCGATCTGGGGCACGGACACGTGGCTTTCGTCGGCAAAGACGATGGCATTGTCGGGGATGAATTCAAACAGGGTCGGGGGCGGTTCGCCCGGGGCGCGGCCGGTCAGATAGCGCGAGTAATTCTCGATCCCGTTGCAGACGCCGGTGGCCTCCAGCATTTCCAGATCGAAATTGGTGCGTTGTTCCAGCCGCTGAGCCTCCAGCAGTTTGCCTTCGTCGACCAGCTGGTCCAGCCGCGTGCGTAGCTCTTTCTTGATGCTTTGGATGGCCTGTTTCATCGTCGGTTTTGGCGTCACATAGTGCGAATTGGCGTAAACGCGGATGCGGTCCATCGTGCCGGTTTTCTCGCCTGTCAGCGGGTCAAATTCGGTGATGGTTTCCAGCTCTTCGCCAAAGAAGGACAGCTTCCAGGCCCGGTCTTCGAGGTGGGCGGGGAAGATTTCGAGGCTGTCGCCGCGCACCCGGAAGGTGCCGCGCTGAAAGGCCTGGTCGTTGCGGCGGTATTGCTGGGCCACCAGGTCGGCGATGACGGCGCGCTGGTCATAGAGGCTGCCCACGGTCAGATCCAGCGTCATGGCGCCGTAGGTTTCGACCGATCCGATACCATAGATGCAGGAGACCGAGGCCACGATGATCACATCGTCCCGTTCCAGAAGCGCCCGGGTGGCCGAGTGGCGCATGCGGTCGATCTGTTCGTTGATCTGCGATTCTTTCTCGATGTAGGTGTCCGAGCGGGCGACATAGGCCTCGGGCTGGTAGTAGTCATAAAAGCTGACGAAATATTCGACGGCATTGTCGGGAAAGAAGCCTTTGAATTCGCCGTATAGCTGGGCGGCGAGGGTTTTGTTGGGGGCCAGGATGATGGCCGGGCGCTGGGTCTCTTCGATGACCTTGGCCATGGTAAAGGTCTTGCCCGTGCCGGTCGCGCCCAGCAGCACCTGGTTGCGTTCCCCGGAGCGGACGCCCTCGGTCAGCTCTTTGATCGCGGTGGGTTGATCGCCGGCGGGGGAGAATTCGGTTTTCATCACCAGCGCCTTGCCGCCTTCCAGTTTTTCACGCTGTTTGACGTCTGCGGCCGGGGCGTGAGTCAGCGCCTGGTTCAGGGGCATCGTTTTGTCGGAATGGGCGTAGGGCATGAAACGGACCTGGATTGGGGCAGATGAGGCGGGGCAGATGAGGCGGGGCAGATGAGACGGGGCAGAGTGGTCAGCGGGGTCGCAAAGCGGGCATTCGTACCAATTTTGTTCTTCTGCGCGCCAGGTTCAAGGGGAGATGCTGACATAGTCTGTCAGCAGGCGACGCGGGGGGGCAGTTTTTCGGGCTATGCCGGGGGCGAGAGGGCGGGTTCGCTCAACCTGCGCGTCTGTTTTGGGTCAGCGTGTGCAGCTGGGTCATCTCCGGATCCTCGATCCCGAGGTCATTCATGTGGCAGACCAGCGAATCGAGATATTCGAAATTCGGGCCCAGGTCGCCCTCGGCAAAGGCGATCATCTCGGCCACTTCGGTCTGGGGCAGATTGGGCAGGTAGCCTTGTTTTTCGGGGTTGATGACAAAGGTCAGCGCCTCGACCGTGCCCTGGGGCGTGGCGATGGGAAAGAAGCTGGGCACGTAGCCGCCGGAAAACATTTCGCGTCGCCACATGAAGGCGGTTTCACGCTCGACCAGCGGGGCGGCGATGCGCAGGGCCAGCCCGTGGCAGTCCCCGCCCTGATCGAGCGCGGCCATCAGCCCCGGCCGCTCGCGCGAGCCGCGCCCGCCCAGCAGGCGCATACAGAATTTGCGTTGCCAGCCGTTCAGGGTGGCATAGCGGTATTCGTCCACATAAACGCCGGGATTCCAGATCAGCGATCCATAGGCGAAGACCCACAGGTCCTTGTCCATCCGGCCCCGCAGCACCTGCTGGCGGTTTTCCTCGCGCTCGTCATGGTCCATCCGCCATCCCGGCTCCCAGCCTTCGGCGGCGGCCTTGATGTCGAGCTCGTCAAACCGGTCATAGCCAAAGCGCATGCCGGATTCCTCGGGCGGGGTGATCCGGCATTTCAGGTTGGGGGTGTGGCGAAAGACGTGGTCGGGAAATGGCATGGGGGGATTTAGCCGCAAAAGGGGGCAGGTTTCCAGCGATCTCTGGGGACGAGAGGCGTCAAAAACGGCAGGGCGCTGCTTTTTGAGGCGATTTGGTGGTTGTGGACGCAGGGTCAGGCGCGACGACGCGCCCTCTTGCTCCTGTCGGCAAAATTGCTGATAACAGGTGCGGTTGATCAAGAGGGTCCGATCATGCGCGCACGTATCTACAAACCCGCCCGCAATGCGATGCAATCCGGTGTGGCGAAAACCAGGATCTGGGTGTTGGATTTCGCCCCGGCCTCGGCGTGCGAGGTGGACCCGCTGATGGGCTGGACGTCTTCGTCGGATACGCAATCGCAGGTGCGGCTGCGGTTTGACAGCAAAGAGGCGGCGCTGGAATATGCCCGCGAAAAGGGCATCGACGCCCAGGTGATCGAGCCCAAGACCCGCAAGGCCAATGTGCGCGCAGGCGGCTATGGCGAAAACTTTGCCACCAACCGGCGCGGTGCATGGACTCACTGAGCGTTACGCCCGCCACGCCAACCGATCCCGGCGTGCGGGATCTGTTGCAGGCCCATTTCGACATGATGCGCGGCGCCTCTCCGGAGGAAAGCTGCCATGTGCTGCCCCCCGAGGCGCTGCTGGAGGGGGGGATCTTCCTGCTGGCGGCCCGGGATGGGGATGTGGTTCTGGGGCTGGGCGCGCTCAAACCCCTGACCTCGGACCATGGCGAGCTGAAATCAATGCATACCGCCGCTGCCGCCCGTGGGCGCGGCGTGGCCCGCCAGGTGCTGGAGGGGTTGATGACCCAGGCCCGCGCCATGGGGCTGACCCGGCTGAGCCTGGAAACCGGCAGCGACGAAATGTTCGCCCCCGCCCGCGCGCTTTATGCGGCGCATGGGTTCACCGACTGTCCGCCTTTTGGCGACTATGTGGAAGACCCGCTCAGCGTCTTTATGACTCGCACACTGTGATGTCTTGCCTTGCTCCGCGAACTGAGGCAAACCAGCGCCGTGCGGTCCCTTAGCTCAACTGGATAGAGCAGCTGACTTCTAATCAGCAGGTTGAGGGTTCGAGTCCTTCAGGGATCGCCAAAACATTCAATGACTTGTAGGGACTGTCGCAAAGGGGCGTATTGATTGGCGCCACATAAATCCCCAACCGTCAATGTCAGATCCTTCGCCCTATGCGCTGATCGCCCGCGCAAAGGTTGCGGTTTTGGTTGCGTTAGGAACGCCCCTGCAGAATGCATCGCACAGTTTGGAAATTTACCCAACATTGGATAAAGCCATTTTAGGAGCTGCCTCCTATTTGATATCATCTTGGACATCACGGGTGACCGCTTTGACAAGCCTTCTGAGCTCGCGATGCCGACGAAGAACCGCTTTCAGCACCGCGGCGACAAACACAAGCACCCCGGCACCGTAGATCATCAAGTGCAGCTTGGAAAAGACTCTGTAGCCCGTCTCGGCCGCCGCATAAGTGTTTTGGTCGGGCGATCCCAGCCATACGAACAACAAGAGGAGCAGACACCCGCCTCCGGCCAGTTTTTCGACGGCGCCAATTCGGGTGATCCACTTTGACGTTGCAGTACGCTCTTCTTTCTCGCCAAGTGCGGTAAGTCGCCCGAGCTCAGCCTTCATGCGATCCCTGACGATCCAAAGATCGTCCTTTGTGTCCTCGGAGCTGGCGGACTCATACATCAGGTCAATACGGGCCAGTTCAGTTTTCAGCGCGTCAATTCTAACGATCAAGTCGGATTCAATTTTTGTCATTTTAACCTCCACATAGGATTACCATAAGCCTGATCAAAGACATCAAGAATGGGTCGCGAAGCCCTTTTCCACCGCTAATGTCGTGAGAATTGTCTTGATGTCGGAAAATTCCGACTTACCATTCACGCCAATCGGGCAAAGACTGCGCCTGGCGGGTGGAACAGTTGAATGGTAGAATAAGATGTTATTTTCGCATACACTTTTCAAAGATCAGATCGATGTCGTACAGGACTTTATTAACAAGCTTGTTGAGATCGACAAATGACATGGTGGCCAGGATGTGAAACGTGGCGGCGGAGCATTGTTGGAGGCAACGCGCGAGAGTTTCAAAAGATACGGTGTGGAAAAAGGGGCAGCAAAGTTTGTCGATATCAAAAGTGTTTCGGCGCTACTATCGAAACCTCTGCCAAATAAACACAATGGGTTACTCGCATTATTCTGCGATTATATCATTTTTCGTTTCAAGAACGAAATTCTGAGAACTGCCAATATTGATGAAACATCAAGGCTGGAACTTCAAGAGAAAGTGCGCCGGCTCATCAAAGCGGTCCAGGCCAGGGTCAGCGATGCCAACAATCCTTTCAATCAATTGGCTGCAGATTTGCCATTGCGCGATTATATAGAGGAGGTTCCAGGTGAATTCATTGGTTCATTTGTCGGGTACCGCCGAAGTGCAGCTGTAAATGATATTATCCGGTTCACATTTCAAATCGAACGAAAGGGATCAGCAAGCAGTATGTTCGTTCGGTACACAAACAAATACGCGCGCCAGGGAGAGGTGAAAGAGGTATCTGGCGGAGGAGTCTATATTGACAAGACCCTATTCCTGTTTGGGCATGCTCGTACAGATACGGGCAGTGACGGATACAGGGTTCAGGCACTCCAGTTGTTAGAAGGAAGCACGAATGCGCTTATTGGGCCCGTAATTTCCCGATGGGGATCTTCGCCTATAGCGGCTCGAATAGTGTTGATACCCTGGGGTAAACACAACTGGACAAAAAAGCAGAAAAAAATGACACGTGAAGAGAGGCGGACCGATCTGATCAAACCCCCGACGAGAGAGGGATTCTTTCAATACGTCGACGAGGTCAAAGAAAATTGTCGCGGACTATTCCCGGGAATGGGTGACCAGGGCATATTTTACTACATCTCAAACATCACCGATACGGTTGTGATCGGGAATTTGAAGCAAGAGAACAGCTTGATGAAATCTGAAATCCAAGTCCGCGAAGCTCTTCATATCTACGCACAGCAACTGCAAGCTGATGGCAAGCCGGAGCAAGCAGTAACTTACAGGGCCGCGTTGGAAGAACTTCTTTCCGAGCGGGCAAGGCAGCAAGGGCCAAGTTATTAAAGGCGTATCCCAAATCTGCCAAGGTCTCTTGATAGGTCAATTTCTGCACGGATGCTGTTTTTTAAAAGCTCTATCCGCGCGGCAAGAAATGTGGAGAGGTCGGCGTGATATGGCTGCGCGGTACAATTGATGCGACGCTTACAATGCACTGTGCTTGCCGATTAAAATGAGGTTCTGATCGCAATACCATTACCCCGACAGTCTGGGAAACACATTTTCAAACTGGACGGAGTCCTGGGATCGGCCCTTCGACGCGATAGATTGACAGCCTCTCGTCAAGGCTGATGTCCCCAGGGTTAGACCCGGGCTCACCTTCGGGCACCTGCATTCCGAAATAGGCGTAATAGTCAATCCAGCTCTGATGGACTTGCCCCGACTGGGTATCTCTGAAGCTCATCGGTTCTTCGTGAAAGAAGTTTATACCGCCGTTGGCTTGCCTGAACATATCAACAACCAATTCGCTACAGTACAAAGCTGCCTCGTCAGTCAGATACAATTGATCATAGGGAATGTTCCGCTGCGAGACACCGTATTGGATCGCGGGTGCGATCAGAGGCTGGTACTCTGGTTGCAAGCGACCGAACATTAGGGTCAGGATGCATTGATTTCCGTTGTTCTGCGTGATTCATGGCTCCGAAAACGGAGCGGTGACATGAGCAATCTTTTCTGGCTGAGCGACATGCAGATGGCCAAGCTGGAACCCTTTTTCCCG
>JAXMOA010000012.1:0-181975 GCA_034670145.1 Marinibacterium sp. | reverse complement strand
GGAAAGAACGGCTCAAGCTTCGCCATTTGCGCATCGTTCAACCAGTAAAGATCACTCATCACACCGCTCCTTTTTGGGAACCGTGAATCAGAACCTTACCGGAAGATCAATGCATCCTGAGCCTAGGAAATCAATCCGCATCTACCGCCTCACCAGAAGGCAAAACACAGTCTTGCTTTCGGGCCTTCAGTTCAGCGTAAATCGCTTGTCGTTCAGCCTCCGACGCTATCCACGTGTTTGGATCAAGGAAGGCGCAAAGCTGACCGGAGGGCATGTCCTTGACGGTGCTGCTATCCACCGTTGTGCAAGCTGTTATCGACAAAGCGTTTATTTTCATCGTATTATTCTCCAAATTTTTCGCTGAAAGTATCATACGGTACGTTTGCAAAACCCTCGTTGACCTACTGAACATAGCTGCTGAAATGCTAGGCGGTTTTTTGAGGAGCGGCCAAAGTATTTTGAAAGCCGGCCAATCAGAATCTCAACTTTCGTCGCATTTTTGCGAGGTAGGGGGCCATTCGTTCTCGAGGCACACTTGGTAGATAGAATTGCGAACGTCAATTGGATATATTGTTTTCGACCCCACGTCTTCCCTTCACCAATCCGTAGAAAACAACTTACCTCATATCTCACATTCCGGAAAATCGTCTGGTGAACCGCCGTATTTCGCCAAACGGGTACAGGCGTATTCTATCGTTCTTTCCTGCAATGACTTTGCCTTATAATTGTAAAGTTTTTCGAATTGTATGGTTATTTCATTGTGTGATTTTGGTAAATAATCTGCAATTAAAGCTAGTCAAAATGCCATATTTTTATTGCAAATATAATCTGTGCGCCTTATACCAACTGTGCAATTTTGGATCGCACCCTTTGACCACAATTGATGAGAGGAAAAACGCCATGGCTGAGGCAAAAGTAGGACGACCAAAAAGTCCAAACAAACGATCTGAATCCATCTGGGTCAGCATCCGAGAAGATGAGCGCGCACTGGTGACCCTCGCGGCAAAGCGGCTGGGCCTCGACCCCGGCGCTTACATACGGGCCTGTGGCCTTATGGGTGCACAGCAACTTTTGAGCTCCGACATTGGCCTGGGCTTCGACGCCGCACAAGTGGTCGAACGCTCCAAGGTAGAGGCCATTGCGGCCAAGGCAGCGGTTGCGGTGTTTGCCGCCCCATAATACCAGCACTGGGCGGCTTACACCGCCCCCTGCTCACTCCCATCAAATCCTCACCTGTCAGGAAGGAAAACCCACCATGAACCAAGAAACCCACAGGTATGGCTGCGATGGAGCAGTCCGGAGCCTGTTGGCACCTAACCATAATGGAGAAGGAATATCGACTATGTTGATGCTTGAAATATGCAGCGTCTGCCATTCGGTAGGATGCGAGAGGGGGCCTACGCGGCTAGACGTGAGGCCCCCCAAATATACAAGTAATCGCCAAACTATTTGTATGCCTTGCACCGTAATGTTTTTGGTGCTGGGAGTAAAGGCGGTTTGCGCGGTTATTTGTCTTTTTAGGAAAGATAAATGGCACAGAGAGAGAACTCAAACCGTCCGAACATTCACACCTCGGATGAAGACTACACACCGCCCACTGACTCAAATGACGTAACGGGTGAGCCGGAGCAGCCCCCCGCCAAACGTAGAGGTCGGGGCAAAGGCAAAGGCAAAAAGGCCGAGCTACCGCCGCTCACCGAAAAAGAAGAGTCATTCTGGGGGCCAATTGCCACCAGCCCAACCACTGACGGTGAGCGCATTCAGACCAATGCAGAAAACTGTCTGGTGTATTGGCGGCAGGTTTTTAACTTCATTGAGGATGAGGTGGTTTTTCGAAAAAACCTGATGACCCGCAACCTCGAAAGCCTGTTGTCACTCGAACACCCCGGCCAATGGAGGCCGCTGTCTGACACCGAATTGCTGCGCTTCACCACCAGCATGTTTCAGGATTTGGTGCACCCCCACGGAATGACGGTTTCCTTTGGTGAGAAAAACCGCAAGGCATTGAACACACTGGCGGAAGAGTATTGGCCCGCCGACCCCGCCTTGGACTACATGCGCCAACTCACTTGGGATGGCGTTACGCGGGTGCCCACCATCTTTCAGACGCTGTTTGATGCGGAGGACACTGAGCACACCCGCCTTGCCGCCCGGTGCTTTTTCAACAGCCTTGCGGCGCGGCAACTGCAACCCGGCTGCAAGCAGGACACCTCACTTATTTTGGAGGGGCCGGAGGGCTGCTACAAAAGCCAGTTTGCCGCCGCCATTTTGCCGCAACCTGAGTTTTTTGGTGAGCTAAAGGTGGACCTTGGCAACAAGGATGCCCTGTTGGGGCTGGGTGCGCGCTGCGTTATTGAAGTGCCCGAAATGCTCAGTTTGGTTATGTCGAAACGCAATGCAGCGGTCAAAGCGTTCCTGACCAGCTCAATTGACAAATACCGGCCACCCTACGCATCAGCTGAGGAGGAGATTCCCCGGCGCTGCGTGTTTTTGGGCACCATCAACCCTGTGCGCAACGCAGAGAACCGCTACCTTGCCAGTGAAGAGGGCAACCGCCGGTTTCACCCCGTTAAGGTAAACCGCAAAATTGACCTGCAAGTATGGGGTGAACTGCGTGACCAAGTGTTGGCCGAGGCGTTTCACAATGTGACAAAGTTCCTGGAAAACGGGGACAACAATGAAGCTCATCCTGGATGCTGGTGGGTGCCGGTTGCCAAAGAGGGCACCATGAGAATTGAGGTCATGAAACGTGAGCGCAAAACAGACGCACAACGTTTTGAGGGTGAAGTTGCCGAGGCGCTGGCTGAATTGAAACTGCGTGACGCCGAGGGCAACCCCCGTGAACAGGCACTGACCAAAATTTTGCCCGTTGAAATTTTGGTTTTCCTTGGTGAAGAGCGTGAAGTTGCCGCCCGCCAGCGCAGAAAACTAAAAGCGGTGGCTGCGGCGCTGGGTGAATTGGGCTTTGTGCAGGAGGACTATCCGGACAAAAAGCTCAGTGACGTATTCCCAAGTACTGAAAAGGTGGGTGGCCGTTGGATGATTTTCCATGACCGGCAAGCCGCACAGGATGAGCTTGATGCCCTGCGCCAAAGTGAGCGGCTGGCAGACCAAATCATTGGCGGTGAAGAGGATTGAACCTTGCACATCGACACACTGTTGGACAAGCTGGGCCTAACCCGGCAACATTGGGAGGCGCACAAGGTGGTGCGCCTCTGCCCCCCGGTGCGGGTACAAGGGTGCCGCCTTTTACACACGGGATGACAACCCGGAGGAGTTTGACCGGGCATACTGCAACGGCTGTGACCTGTTCAAGCACACCAAGGCGTTGGCGGGGCACCGGCGCACACAGCCTGAGTTTCAACCCCCGCACGCAGATACCACCGTGCGCGAGTTTTTGGACCGCACCGCGGTGAGCAATGTGTGGGCCTACAACAGCCCAAGCCTGCAATACCTGAAAGGCCGGGGCCTGTCTGAACGGATCATACGGGGCCTGCGCATTGATGACGTTGTGTTGGGCGGCTGGAACTGGATGGCCGTGCCCATGCGCGGCTCTGACACCCCATTCAGTGAAACCGGCTTTATCGATGTGCACCTTACACGGCTCGAACAAGTCGCCGGCACATGGCGGCGCAGTGAGCACAGTGACCCCTATTGGCGCATGGCTGATGTGCTGGGCACCCATAAGGGCAATGGCCGCGCACAAAATGCCGTGGCCGGGTGGGGCGCACATTGGGGCAGTGCAACCATGTTTTCGAGCCAAACGCCCGCCACCTTTTTGCTGTTTGAAGGCATTGAAACTATGCTGGGTCAGGTGAGTTTGCCCTTTCACCACCGGATGGGGAGCTTGCATCCTTGTACGCACTTGGGCCGCTGGCGGATTTGATTGATAGGGATGACCCAAATCCGGTTCGAACGGCGCGCAAACTGGTGGCCAACCCCGCCGCCGCCGGCGAACTGAGTGAGCAGGATTTGGCGCTGATTGCCAATGGTCGGATACCCGAAACAACGCAGGTCGCTTTACTTCTTGGCGTATGGGAAGTCACTCGACACCTCGGCGCTACCAAAATGACTACCGCTATCAAGGCTGTGCGCAATCACTCCAACCAGCACCTTGGAGATCTGCAACTCTGGGACTGGCTTGACCATTCGATTGTGCGTCGAGCGGCCCTTGCTGGGCGCAAGCAACTCCAAGCTGCCCTTGCACCGCCTGCACCCCAGCCCCGGCCGGAAATGAAAACTCCAAACCCAAGACCCCTTCCGCGCTGGATGACGGAGGAAGCCGATGTTTGATTTGGAAAACCTCGACGCCCCCTTGGCAGCGCATGAACTGGCTCATGTGATCGGATTCGCCTTCACCTCGGAGAACGATTTCGCCCAGATCAGGGCGCACGAAGACTATTTCTTCGATGTGATCGCCTTCCCGCAGCCAACGTCGAAGGACACCGGCTTGCAAATTGACTATGGGCACCGCGTCGATACGACTATCGGTGGGTTGATTTTTCACATTTTGCACTTGACCAAGGACAGCCCCACGCCCTCGGAATTTGCAATGCTGCAAAACGGGTGGCTGGTCTGCACATCTGTGAACAAATCCATTGAGGTGGCGAACGAGGATGTGAAGGTCATCGCGGATTTGGAAATCCCAGTGATGATCCTAAACCAGTGGACTCGGTATTTTACCCTGCTCCACCACTGGATTTCCAATTCACCTGAATGGGATGAGCTTCTCGTTTCTGAACCTCGGGTAATCGACCTGCGCATGGTCCGGGCAACGCTTGCCCCGGCGAGCCAGCCCATTGCCGTTCTCGCAAGCCCACATGCAGCCAATCCACAGGCCCTATTCGATGCGGTTGCCAGCCTCGACCCTCCGGTTGGAATTTCGAACTGGTGTGTGAGCACCAAATACCAGCACAGCTTGCCCGAGAGTCTTGATCGGCACGCAATACCGGTACAATCTGGAAAGAACGGCATTCTACTTGGGGAATATCGGTTAAAATAGATTGGATGGATTATGACAGCACTCAGGAACTTGTGCGTTCTAGTGATTTTAGCTTTGGCGGGTTGTTCGACAACTCCATATACGGGAGGCACGCTTGTTACTGAAGAAGCTGAGGTAAAACGCCTTATCTCCGGATATTCGTTTAACGATGCAAACCAAGGTTTGTACTTTTCTCCCGGTGGTCAGGCGCTTGGCGTACAAACATCATCGCAGTCGATAAGTATTGGGAAATGGTCCATTCGGTCTCCCGTTGGGGTGCCTGTGCTTTGCTCTACGGACGACAAGGCGTACAAGCAGTTTGATGGCCAAACGGTATCGGTAGACATGGTCCAGGCTTGTTCCTCTTTGTATCTACAGGATGATGGCAGCATCATTTTGAATATAATGGGTGGGGGAAGCCAGAGGCTCCCTCAGGCGACAAAAGGTTGGCCAAAACAGACAGAGTTCAACGCTCTACGCCGGAAATTAGGTGTCTGAACATCTAGGTTCCCAGTTCGCTTGCCACTGGGGGCGTCTTGGCCGTAGCAAACGCTGACGGTCTGTTAACCTACTGGGGTAAGTTGGTTGACGGACTAGCGCACCGGGCAATGCGGCAAGCCGGGTTGTTGCATTGGTTGCAGGCGGGGTTGGTCTCCCCGCCTGCGACTTTTCCTATCGTTCGCCGGCCCCTACGCTGGTGCTCCCGTGCAGGGGCACCACGTTCACCCCCGCCAATGCCTCCAGTTTATCACCGATGCCCTGCGCGGCTGGGCGAAGATGTTCAATGTTGCTCGGGTCGAGGTAATGGCGTTCGAGAACTGTGCGCGGCGCATGACCCATCAGACGCTGAGTGTTTTCAATTCCGCAGGTGGAGTCCCCCAAGGCCGCGAACAGGTGCCGCAACCGGTGCATTGAAAGGTTTCCCTTTTCGTATCCGACCACATCACCCATGAGCCTCAGAAACCGATTTTGGTTTTGCGCGGGGTAAGACCGCCGCCCCACCTTGTGACCAAACACATAGTCGCTTCGCAATGTGCCCTCAGAGGCCCTCAGACGCGTCAGAAGGTCATGGGCTTGACTGCTAAGTGGGGCAGTGTGCCCCCGGCGTTGTTTAGTGCGTTCAGACGCCAAATGCAGCGTCCCGTTGGCAATGTCGATTTCGGCCCATTTCAGATGGTGAACCTCGGTGGCTCGGAGTCCCGTAAACATCGCAAAGGCTATCAGCGCCGGGTTGGAGTTTTTCACAAATGTGGGGTGCAGTGGAACATCCATCTGCCGGTACATCCTGCTGAGCAAATCTCCCGCCTGTTGAAAGGTTAGGGTGCCGGGTTTGACCTTGACCGTGTTCCATCCCGGTAGCAGGTCGCTCAGAAATTCGAGGGGGTTCGCCCAATCGCGGGAAACCCATCCGTAGATGCGCGCAGACTTCACCATGGCTTTCAGAAGTAGGAGGGCAAACCTTGCTTGTCCGTGGCTTCGCTTGGCCCACTTGCGGTGCGCATTGACAATCTGTTCGGGCTTGAGGTCGACCAAGGGCACCTGAGCAAAGTCTGGGCCGAGGTAATTCTCCCAAGCGCCCGCGTACAGTTTTTGCGAATTGCGGCTGAGCTTTTTCCAAGCGTTGGTCTGGCGGTGTTGGGCATAAATCTGCTCAAGGCTGGTCGGTGTTGCGCCGGTGGGTGTTGCGCCGGTGGCCGGTTTTGCATTGGCGTCGGCACTCGGGTGCACCCCTGCGCGCACTTTCGCCCGCATCTGCTGCACCTGATTCCACACCTTGTCGAATTCATCCTGACTGACTTTAGGTGGGACGTCGGAAATGGTGATCTTGAGCGTTTTTCCCTGCAAACTTCCAAGCATCACCCATGTCTTGCGCGGGGTTGTGCCGCTGACGACCACCCCAAGGCCGGGGTATCGAGGGTCGGAGTAGACGGTTTGTTTTCCGGTCGGGTCGGGCGCTGGCAGTTTGGCAACTGCGCGAGGGGTGAATTTTGTTTTGGGCATGGTGTGCCTCTGTCCTAAGTGGTTCTGAGTGGCTGCTGTGCCGGTTTTGCGTATCGCGTTAACGGTTTGCGCCAAGGTGAATCAACCATAAACCGCTGCATTCGCACGCTTTTCGGTTAACTCGCGCCCACTTGGCCTGAGCCAAAATTAACTTTCTGGTAACCAGGGACGGTTAAGATTTGCGCCTGTCTAGCGGTCGGAACCGCAGGGGGCAAGCATGCGTGCACTGGCATTTGTCGAGATGGTCCTGCTGGGTCAGCGCGGGCATTTGTTTCCCTGGACGCCGGTTTGCCTGGGGTTGGGCATTGGTTGCTGGTTCATGCTGCGGTTCGAACCGGGGCTGGCGCATTATGTGGCTGCGGGTGTCCTCTGCGCGGTTGCGGTGGCGGCGGCCCTCAGCCGCGCGGGCCATTTGCTGGGCGGTTGGGCGGCCCTGGCCTGGGCGGTTGCATTGGTCTGTTTCGGCTTTGCCCTGGCGGGTGCGCGGGCGCATTGGGTGCAGGCACCTGTGCTGGAGTTTCGCTATTACGGTCCTGTGGAGGGGCGGTTGGTGGGGCTTGATCGTTCGGCCAAGGATGTGGTGCGGATGACACTGGATCAGGTGCGGCTGGATCGGGTGGCGCCGCATCGCACGCCCGCCCGGGTGCGATTGTCGCTGCATGTTGACGAGGTGCCAGAGCTGCGATCGGGCAAGCGGGTGATGACGACCGGTCACCTGTCGCCGCCCGGCGGTCCGGCAGAGCCTGGGGGTTTTGATTTTCGCAGGTTTGCGTGGTTTCAGCGATTGGGTGGGGTCGGCTATACGCGCAACCCGGTGCTGGAGAGCGAACCGCCTGGCCCCGGGGGAATCGGGTTGCGGATTCTTGCGGTCAGGCTGGCGGCCTCTGCGCGGGTGCAGGCGGCCTTGCCGGGGGATACGGGCGGTTTTGCGGCGGCGGTGACCACCGGGGATCGCAGCGGGATCAGCCAGGATGGATTGCAGGCCTTGCGCGATAGCAATCTGGCCCATCTGTTGGCGATCTCGGGTTTGCATATGGGGTTGCTGGCGGGGTTTGTCTTTGCGCTGGCGCGGCTGATTGTGGCGGCTGTGCCCTATGTTGCGCTGCGGGTGCCGGGCCATAAGGTGGCTGCGCTGGCGGCGTTGCTGGCGGCCTCGGGGTATCTGGCGCTGTCGGGGCGCAGTATCGCGACCGAGCGGGCCTTTGTCATGGTGGCGGTGATGTTGCTGGCTGTGATGACGGACCGTCGGGCGCTGTCCTTGCGGTCGGTGGCGGTGGCGGCGTTGATTGTGCTGATGCTGCGCCCGGAGGCCTTGTTGGGGCCTGGGTTTCAGATGAGCTTTGCCGCGACGACGGCGCTGGTGGCGGTGTTTACCTGGATGCGGGATGTTCCGGTGTGGCGCGCGCCCGGTTGGCTGCGGCCTGTGATTGGGCTGGTGGTCTCTTCGGCTGTGGCAGGGGCGGCGACAGCGCCGGTGGCTGCCGCGCATTTCAACGTGCTGGCGCATTTCGGGCTGCCGGCAAACCTGATGTCGGTTCCTTTGATGGGGATGGTTGTGATCCCGGCCGCCGTCGCCGCGCTGCTGCTGGCGCCGCTGGGTCTGGAGGAGCTGGGGCTGATGGTGATGGGCTGGGCGCTGGATTGGATTTTGGGCGTCGCACATTGGGCCGCTGGTTTGCCGGATGCGGTCGGGCATGTAGCTCAGCCGGGCCCTTGGGTCTTGCCTGTCCTGGCGCTGGGGGCGCTGTGGGTGGTGTTGTGGCAAGGGCGCGGCAGGCTGGCCGGTATTGTCCCTATGGCGCTGGCCTTTGGCCTCTGGGCACAGACCGAGCGGCCCGAGGTTTTGGTGGCGCAAAACGGCGGTCTGGTCGGAGTGATGACGCCCGAGGGGCGCGGGTTGAGCCGGGCCAAGGGGCAGGGGTTCGTGGCTGACATATGGCTGGAGAATGATGGCGAAGACGTGGTGCAGGCGGTGGCCGCAGAGCGGTGGCCCGCGCCTGCGCAGAGCGCCCCTCAGCGGGGTCAGACTCGGCAGCGGGTCTATTCAACCGCTGCCTGGGAGGTTGTGCATCTGAGTGGCAAGCGTGCGGTGGCCGCCTTTGAGGGGTGTTCGGCCGGGCAGATCGTCGTTGCCTCTGTGCCGTTGGATCTGGAGGGGGCGTGTGAACAATACGGCCCGAAACGGCTGCGTGAAACCGGAAGTCTGGCGATCATCAACGGTCAGATCATCGAGGCGCGGACAGTTGCGGGCCGGCGGTTATGGGATTGAGGCGCGGTCAGAGGCCCCCCCGGGCGATCAGGTTGATGGCGGCGGGTCCTTTGCATCGCTGTCTTGTTGCGCCGCACGCCAGTCGGCCCAGTCTTCGGGCGTGTCGAGGTCCCGCAGCGCGTGCATGTCCGGCAGGGCCAGATGGTGCAATCGCGCGCCCATCGGGGCCAGCAACGCAGCGGCGCCGCGGTCTCCGCTGAGTTGGTCAAACTGCGCCAGAACCGGCGTGGCAAAGATGATGGGATGGCCGGGCCTGCCATCCTGTGCCGTCGCGCGCAGGGCGGCGCAATGGGTCTGGGCCGCGAAATGCTCGGCCATCTGGCGTATGTCGTCCGAGGTGACCTCGGGCATGTCACCGGGCAGTACCATCATACCGGTGAGATCGCCTGGCATGGCCCGCGCGCCAGCGCGCAGCGAATGCGACATGCCCAGGGCGGCGTCTGGCACCTCGATGATCTGCACCTTCAGATCGGCCAGCGCGGCGCGGCGGGCGGCGTCCTGCGGGCGCAGGGTGACATAGACCGCCAGACCTGCGGCGAGGCCCCGCTCAGCCAGCACGCGCAAACAGGGTTGCCCGGCGACCGGTTCCAGCAATTTGTCACCGCCGCGCATCCGCGACGAAGCGCCGGCGCCAAGGAGCAGCAGCGCAACCGTCATCCGCGCAAACGGGCGCCGGTGGGGTCAAAGAGCACCTCGCGCAGCATCCGGGCCGGGCACATCTGGCCCAGGATTTCAATTTCGACCTCAGGCGCCGGGGCGTCCGGATCTGTCGGGATGTGTTCTGTGGGCAGGAAACCCTGCGCGATGGATTTACCCGCATGGTGCGAATAACCGCCCGAAGTGCAAAAGCCGACCACCTCTTGGTCAAGCCAGATCGGCTCATACCCCTGAACGTCTGCATCCTGCGCCGTGACCTCGAACACGCACAACTGCCGGGCCGGGCCGGTGGCGCGTTCCGCTTCGGCGGCGGCGCGGCCGATGAAATCGGTGTTCTTCTTCCAGGCGATAAAGCGGTTCAACCCGGTTTCAGCAGCGGTGTAATCGGGCGAAAACTCGGACATCCAGGAGCCAAAGAACCTGTCCAGACGCAGGGACATCATCGCACGCATGCCAAAGGGCACCATGTCAAAGGGCGCGCCGGCGGTCCAGAGGGTGTTCCAGAGGTTGCGTTGATCCATCGGGTCGCAAAAGATTTCATACCCCAGATCGCCTGTGTAGCTGACCCGTTGCACCAGGCAATTGACCTGACCGACGACCATGCGCCGCACATCCAAAAACCGCAGATCGACCGGATCCCGTGTGACGGCGGCCAGAACGCTTCGGGCATTCGGGCCGGCGATCTGAAATCCGTTCAGACGGTCCGACGTGTTTTCGATGGTGACGCCATCGCTGGCGTGGCTCTGGAACCAGCGCATATGAAAGGCCTGCGCGCCATAAGAGGCGGTCAGGCGGAAGTCTGTCTCGGACAGGCAGGACACGGTGAAATCTCCGATCAGCTTGCCCTTGGGCGACAGCATCGGCGAGAGGGACAAACGCCCCGGCGCCGGAATCCGCCCTCCCATGACCCGGTCCAGCCACGGCCGGGCATTGGGGCCGCTGATGCGGTATTTGCCAAAGTTGTGCACCTCGTTGATCCCGACCGAGTTGCGCACGGCGCGCACCTCTCTGCCGGTGGCCTCAAAGGCGTTCGAGCGGCGAAAGGAGGGGGTTTCAAACCCGGGTTCGTCGCCCTGCGCAAAATAGTTGGGCACCTCTAACCCATATTGCTGACCCCAGACCGCGCCCATCCCGGAGAAGATATCGTACATCGGCGTGGTGCGATGGGGCCGGGCGGCTGGCAGTTCTTCGTTCGGATAAGAGACGGAAAAGCGTTTCTGGTAATTCTCGATCACCTTGGGGCGGGTATAACCCGGCGAGATCCAGTCGCCAAACCGGGCGACATCCATGGCAAAGGTGTCACGCTCGGGTTCGCCCTCGATCATCCACTGGGCCAGCATCAGCCCGACGCCGCCGCCCTGCGAAAACCCGGCCATTACACCGCAGGCGGACCAATAGTTGCGCATCCCCGGCACCGGCCCCACCAGAGGGTTGCCATCCGGGGCAAAGGTGAAGGGGCCGTGGATCACTGACTTGACCCCGGCACGTTCCAGATCCGGGAAGCGTTTGTAAGCAAATTCAACGCTTTCGGCGATCTTGTCAAAGTTATCGGGCAAGAGCTCATGGCCGAAGGTCCAGGGGGTGCCATCCACGGCCCAGGGCGCGCAGGGCTGTTCATAAAACCCGATACACAACCCGCGCCCTTCCTGGCGCAGATAGCTTTCGCCGGCGGGATCCATCACATGGGGGTGTTCCTGCCCCTGGGCGGCCATCTGGGTGATCAGCGGGACCTCTTCGGTGACCAGATATTGATGCTCCATCGGGTGCAGCGGGAAATAGACACCGGCCATTGCTCCGACCTCGCGCGCCCATAGCCCACCGGCATTGACCACATGTTCGGCATGAATGGTGCCCTTGTCCGTGACCACATCCCAGGACCCATCCGGGCGTTGGTTGGTCTCGCGCACCATGCAATGGGTTTCAATCTCGGCCCCGCCCATCCGGGCGGCCTTGGCATAGGCATGGGTGGTGCCGGAGGGGTCCAGGTGTCCGTCCAGCGGATCGTAGAGCGCGCCGAGAATGCCATCGGTGTTGGTGACGGGGGCGATTTTGGCGACCTCGGCCGGGGTGATGATTTCGGTTTCCAGACCCATGAACCGGTGTTTGGCCCGTTCTGCCACCAGCATGTCAAAACGATCCTGGTTATCCGCCAGAGTCACGCCGCCCACGTGATGCAGACCGCAGGACATGCCGGTGATCTCTTCGAGTTCGCGGTAGAGGCGGATGGTATAGCCCTGTAGCGCGGCCATATTGGTGTCGCCGTTCAGCGTGTGAAACCCACCTGCCGCATGCCAGGTTGACCCGCTGGTCAGTTCGGAGCGTTCCACCAGCATGACATCGGACCAGCCCAGCTTGGTCAGGTGATACAGCACAGAACACCCAACAACGCCGCCGCCAATGACACAGACTTGAGTGGTGGTTTTCATAAGAGGGCTCCAACGTTTACGTGACCACGGATTTGCCGGTACAGTCGGCTGGCTGGGCAGGCGTCGCAAGTCCGAAAACGACCTGCGGTGACGGGGACGGGACAGGGGGCAGGTGGAGGCCGGCTGTTTTGTCGGTCGGCGGACCTCAGTGGCAAGGGCGGGCAGATTCGGGAATATTCATTGCGTTGTTTGAGCGCCAATGTGAGCTGTTCGCAGCCTTGCAGTGCCCGAAAATTGCTTTTGGTATATTTTCGGTTTAGGAAAATTTGCCTATAGGTTCATTTTTGGTTGAATCATTTTTGTTCTCTGTCTTAACGTTGAGACAAAGTTTCACGGCTGGCGCGACTCCGACATTTGGCCGCCGTGATGTGTCGTGAATGATCAACCCCATCGGCGCGCAACGGGCCAAGTTGCGATCCGACAGGCAAACACAGGGACCCAACATGCGCACTCATGCTCAGGCGGTTGTAATCGGAGGCGGCGTGATTGGCTGCTCGATCCTTTATCATCTTACCAAGCTGGGATGGACCGATGTTGTCCTGCTGGAACGGGACGAGCTGACCAGCGGGTCGACCTGGCATGCGGCGGCGAATATCCATGGTTTGCACGACAGCGCCAATATCAGTCGAATTCAGCATTACACGATGAACCTCTATGAGGAATTGGAGGCAGAGACCGGTCAATCCTGCGGCGTGTTCAAGCCCGGGTCGCTCTATTTGGCGCAGACAGAAAACCGCGAGCACCAATTGCGGCTGCAAGAGGCCAAGGCCAAGCTTTATGGGATGAACTTTCATGAGGTGAGCCGGGATGAGGCAGAGCGGCTGCATCCTTTGGTCAATTTCGATGGCATCCGCTGTATCATGTTTGAACCGGATGGCGGCAATGTTGACCCGTCCGGGGTGACCAACGCCTATGCGGTCGGCGCGCGTCAGCGCGGGGCAGAAATTCATCGCTTCACGCCGGTCATGGCGACGACCCAGCAGGCGGATGGCAGTTGGATTGTAGAGACGCCGAAAGGCAATATTCATACCCCTTGGGTGATCAATGCTGCGGGTCTGTGGGGGCGCGAGGTTGCGGCGATGGCGGGGCTGGAACTGCCGTTGCAACCGACCGAGCATCAGTATTTCGTCACCGAGACAATCGCCGAGATCGACGGTATGGATCGGCGGTTGCCATCGGTCGCGGATCGCGATGGAGAGTATTATCTGCGCCAGGAAGGCAAGGGTCTGCTGGTTGGCGCCTATGAGCGGGACATGCGGTTCTGGGCCGAAGAGGGGACTCCGCTGGATTTTGCCCATGATCTGTTTCCGGATGATCTGGAGCGGATAGAAGAGAACATGATGCGCGCGATTGACCGGGTGCCTGCGGTGGGCACTGCGGGGATCAAACGTGTGATCAATGGCCCGATGATATGGTCGCCGGATTCCAACGTGGTGCTGGGGCCGGTGCCTGAATTGAAGGGCTATTTCTGTTGCAACGGCATTATTCCCGGCTTCTCTCAATCCGCCGGGATGGGTTTGATGTGCGCGCAATGGCTCATTCATGGGGAAATGGAATACGATATGTTCGCCTGGGACATGGCCCGTTTTGGGACCTGGGCGAATGACAAGGCGTTTGTGAAGGCCAAGGTCGAGGATGTCTATGGCCACCGGTTTGCCATTCACTATCCCAACGAAGAGCGCGCGGCGGGGCGGCCTTTGCGGGTGCGTCCGGCCTATGAGATGCAAAAGGCGATGGGGGGCGTGTTTGGCCTGAACTATGGCTGGGAGCATGTGCAGTGGTTTGCGGATACGCCTGGCACGCAGGATACCAATGGGTTTACCCGGCAGAACTGGTGGGAGCCGGTGCGGCGGGAATGTCTGATGTTGCGGGAGAATGCGGGGATCATTGATATTTCGAACTTTGCGAAATATCGCTGCAAGGGCCCGGATGCGGCGGCGTGGCTGAATCAGGTCTTTGCCAATAACATGCCCAAGACGGTTGGCCGGTCCTGTTTGACGCCCCTGATCGGTGTGCGCGGCGGTATTGCCGGGGATGCGACCGTGACCCGGGTGGCGGAGGATGAATTCTGGATCGTCTCGTCCGGCATGGCGGAGCGGTATCAGAAGCGGTTCTATGATGCGGTGCCGCTGCCGGAGGGGACGACGTTTGAAAGCTTTACCGAGGCGATGTGCGGGTTCAATGTGGCGGGTCCGAAATCGCGGGATCTGTTGGCGCGGCTGACCAATGCCTCTTTGGCGACCGAGGATTTCCCCTTTATGCGGTCCAAGATGATCACGATTGCCGGGGTGGAAGCGCTGGCTTTGCGGGTGTCATTTACCGGGGATCTGGGGTGGGAATTGCATTGCAAGACCGAGGATCAGGAAAAACTGTATGCGGCGCTGATTGAGGCGGGCAAGCCCTTGGGGGCGGGTCCGGTCGGGGCGCGGGCCTTGATGAGTTTGCGGGTCGAGAAGGGCTATGGCTCGTGGAGCCGGGAATACAGCCCGGAATACTGGCCACAGGAAGTTGGGCTGGAACGGCTGTGCAAGATGGACAAGAGTTTCCTCAACAAAGGGGCCTGTGCGGAGGTGCTGGACAAGCCGGCGCGCGAGACGCTGGTTTTGATCGCGCTGGAAGAGGCGGATGTGACGGCCTCGAATGCGGATGCAACCGGGGGAGAGCCGATTTTCAAGGATGGCGTCGGGATCGGGCGGGTCACGTCGGGGACCTACGGGTATTCGGTTGGCATGTCGCTGGCGCTGGGATTTGTGAAGGACGCCGCGCCGGGGGATGAGGTGGAGGTGATGGTTCTGGGTCGGCCCCATCGTGGGCGGATCTTGCATGAGCCTCCGTTTGATCCGAAGGGCGAAAAACTGCGGGCCTGAGCAAATGTCCCAGCTGGGACATATGGTTATGTCTTTGATTAAAAACGATAATCAGAAAATACATGCCCAGGACATCTGACCTGACGGGGCCAATATTGGCCCCGTTTGCAGTCAGGCGCGCCTGTCAGTCAGAGCTGGCGGCGGTGCGGGCGCTGCCGGTTTTACCCGAAATCTGGTCCGATACAGGGCCCGAATTTTTCCCTGTGGCCGGGGCGAGGTAGGCCATGAACCTGTCTGTAAGATCTGGCGCGTAATGCTGGCGCAGGATCGTGGCGGGCTGGTCAATGTTTCGGGCCTGTAGTTTCTGATCGTAGAGTGCGGCGCATTTCAGATCCTGCTGGAGCCGGCAGGCCAGCTTGCTCACGATCAGATGGACCGGATCCTGGCTGCCGTGCAGCCCCTGGGCGGCGATGGCGGCACGCGGGTCCTCGCCCAGGCCCAGGTGGGACAGGAACTGACCGTAGTGGTGCAAAGGGGCGCTGGCCGGTTGCAGGAGATTGGCCTTGTCAAACAGAAACAGGGATTGGCGGTAATCGCCGAGGATGGCGTGGTTGAAGGCCACGCTGGCGATGATGTTCGCGTCGAACGGGTTGAGCTGGATGGCATCGCGCCCGGCCTGTCGGGCCTGCTCGGCATCGCCTTTGAGTGCGAGCACGGCCATCAGCGCGGTATGGACATGCGGCGAGAAGGGATCCATGGCCATGGCCCGGCGCGCGGCGGTCAGGGCGCGGTCGAGGGCGGGCGGGCCAGGTAGCGGGTTATGCTGGGCCAGATGCTCTTCGATCGTGAGCTGGGCGAGGGTGGCCTGATTTCGGGCGGTGTCGTCGGCCGTCTTGAGGCGTTGCTCGACGCATCGGCGGGCCTTGAGGTGGCCGGCGGAGGTCTTGTGCTGGCTATAACGCAGCAACAGGGCATAACACAGGGCGTCGCCCTGAAGCGTTCCGCGCCGCATCTGGTCAAGCCGCACCAATCCGTTGCCCTGGGCGGCCGCGCCGAGCCAGGTGCGGAATGCGGTCTGGGTGTCGGGCTGATCCATTGTGCCGATCCGGTCGTCCGGGAAGTGGGCGATGCCGAGCAGCAGGCCGGTGTCCTGGGTTGAGAGGGAGGCCTCGATCATGGATTCCTTGAATTCGAGGCGCAGGACGTAGGCCGCGTCGAGCGGGTCTTTGACCACATGGAGGTCGTGGAACCGGGGCAGGGTTTGGCGGGCGATGTTATAGGCATGCGCGGCCTGGTCGTTGACGGCACTGATGGCCACTGTGGTTTCATTGGGCGGATCCGACCGGGGCGGCGGGGAGGATGCGAACTGGGTCCAGGAGGAGGTGACCGCGCCGACGAGGAGCAGCAGGAGTGTCGCCAAAGAGGCGAAGATCAGCGGTTTGCTCCAGCTTTTGGCAAAGAGGGGACGCGCGGGGGGGGCGGGCGGTTGGACAGGGCGGAATTGCGGCGCGTAGCCGCCTTTGGGAATCCAGATGCGGACCGGATCCTGGGCCCCGTCGGTATGATAGTAAACGTCCAGGGTATCGCGCAGGCGTTTGGTTTCGACCCGCACGGCGCTGTCGTTGGATGGGTCGAAATCCGCAGAGCGCCCGAGTACGTCCTGTGCGATGGTCACGGCCTTGATCCGGTCAGCGCGTCCGGCCAGGTGTTCTTGGACCACATAGGCCAGGATACGCCCGGGATTTGACCCGGGTTTGAGTCGGGATCGGGTCAAAATACGGTCGAGCGCATCCTGAATTTGTCGATCGTCAAAGGGTGTCATTCGAACCGGCGCTGTGGGTGTTTCGTCGCAGTGTAACGGTGATTGTAACGCAAAAAGCCGTCAGATCAATCAGGCGAGCGTTTTGTTTGTAACACAGCAGTGCTGCGTTTCTCCGCCCATGAATCTGGCGTTTCGTGACAATCCAAGGGAGAGTTTAGAGGCTGTTTGTGTAGGTTTTGTTGGGTTTTTACGAGTTCCGGCGGGTTCTATCGAAATCAAGTTCAGGAAAAAATCGTGCAAAGTCGCGTTGCATTTGGGGTGGAGGCGTGGGTGATTTTTTGACTGGACCGACATAAAATGAGTTGGGGCATATAGTGGACAAGGAAACCGGTTTCGATCTGTTGGTGGCGCAGTTGGACAAACTGCCACCGCGGGAACGGATCGAAGAGGCCCGGCGGCTGGTGGTGAGTTTGCTGGAGTACACCGGCTATGGGCTGGCCCATGAGATGCAGACAGAGTTGGCCAAGGCGGCGTTTGCCCTGGTGGTTGATGTCGAGACGCGGCTGGACCCGGCGCGTTGGGATGAAGGGGATAAGTCGCCTGAGTGATCTGGGCGGGTGAAGGGTTTCGGGGATATGGCTGTTTCTCTGAAACCTGAGGGGTTTGGCCCATTCTGGTTGATTGGTTTTGGGAAAGGCCGCATGCTTTGACCCGGTGATGATCCGTTTGTTGATCATCCGGTCACATAAGGTGTGCAAACATGGCGAACCCTAAGATCAAGTTGGACTTGTTGAGTGGCCATGGCGGGGTGGTCAAGGCGGCGATTCAGCGGCTGTCGGCGCCGGAGAAGGCCTTGGTCAAGGAGGGTTTGAAGCCCAACCTGCCTCAGTTCAAGAGCAAGATGATTGTGGAGATTGTGATTGGTCTGCCCAATGAGCCGTTGATTGCGGAACATGCGGTGGATGAGCGGTTGTACTACGCCGGGTTGCAGGCCTGTCAGGATGCGCGGGACAAGATCTCGGGTGATTTGGCGAATGCGCTGAAGGTGATCGAGTTGTGCATGACCGGGGTTGTGAAGATCCTGGATGATTATGAAAAGAACAACTGTGCGATCGAAGAGGTCGGGCGCAAGCAGATCATGGACGAGTTCAAGGAGCTGGAGCGCCAGAAGGATGTGTGCCGGGAGATTTTGAACAAGGCGGATCCGGATACGCGCGATGCGGTGAACAAGGCGTTCGAGGCTCAGTGGAGCAAAGAGTACAAGAACCTGAAGGATATCGGGAAGTACGGGATCAAGACTGCCTACAAGATTGGCAGCGCTCTGGGGTCGACCGGGGCGGCGGCGGCGGGGGTGGCCTTTGCTGCGATCAACCCGGCGAAATGGGTCGCTTTGGTCAAGAGTGTGATCAAGCTGGGCACGGAGATCTGGAAGGCGGCAGAGACGTTTCACATGTCGCATCAGCGGTTGATGAAGATGTGGGGGGATTTGCAAAAGGAGTTCCGGGCGCTGAAGGCGGATATCGAAAAGGAGAAATCCGGGCAGATGGGGTCTGTGGCGCGGGCCAAGCATCGGATGAAGGCGTATAAGTTTCTGAGCAATGACAAGCCGATCAAGGCGGTGATTGCGCAGGCCAAGGACACGCAGGCCAAGCTGTCGATTGTGCGCAAGTCGGCGGATCGGGAGTATGAGCAGATCGTCAAGCTGATCGCGGAGAACACGCAGGTGGAGCGTTTGGCGGCGGCGCAGCCGAACGCGGCGGAGGTGGTGTTTTCGCAGATGAATGCAGAGATCAACGACATGCTGGATCATGTGATGAAGCTGCAGGGCAGTTGCGTGGTGCATCAGAAAGTTCTGGACGCGCAGCTTAAGGAGATCCAGCGGGTGTATATCGAGATCCAGAAGATGCAGAAGGAATACAAGAAGCAGGAGACCACGCATAAGGATCTGGAGAAGTGGCACAAGACGGTCGGCAAGAAGCTGGATGACATGGAGTCCGAGCTGGAAAAGTCGGAGCCGATGGTCAAGACGGCCAAGAGCATAAACCAGACCAGTGGCATGGATCGGTTGATGAAAGTCTATGGCTGACCGGTTTGATCCTGTGCCGGAAACAGCCCGAAGGCCGTTGAAACCGGGCGCTGGTGGCGGGGCGCCTTAAAAACATCGTCAAGTTTTGAAACTGTGGTAGCCTCCCGGTATCTAGATTTGGGAGGTTGAATATGTCTAAAAAGTTGATGGCCGAGTTTATCGGCACATTCTGGCTGGTTTTCGGGGGCTGTGGCAGTGCCGTGATGGCGGCTGGGGTTGCTGATGTGGGTATCGGCTGGCTGGGTGTGAGCCTGGCCTTTGGTCTGACGGTTTTGACCATGGCCTATACGGTGGGGCATATTTCTGGTGGTCATTTCAATCCCGCGGTGTCGCTGGGGCTGATGATCGGCGGGCGGTTTGATGCCAAGGATCTGCTCCCGTATTGGGGCGCCCAGGTGGCCGGTGCGATCGTGGCGGCGATTGTGTTGTATGTGATTGTGACCGGAGCGGCCGGGTACGAGGGTGTGGGCGGTTTTGCCTCGAACGGTTATGGCGCGGCCTCGCCTCAGGGCTATTCGATGGTGTCGGCCCTGATTATCGAGATTGTGCTGACGGCGGTCTTTTTGATCATCATTCTGGGCGCGACCTCTTCGGGGGCGCCGGCGGGTTTTGCGCCGATTGCCATTGGATTGGGTCTGACCCTGATCCATCTGATTTCCATCCCGGTCACAAATACCTCTGTAAACCCGGCGCGCTCAACAGGGGTTGCCCTGTTTGCGGATGGGCCTGCACTGGGTCAATTGTGGCTGTTCTGGGTGGCTCCGCTGATCGGGGCGGCCATTGGGGCGGTGATCTGGAAGATGATGACAACGGACGATTGATCGTCGCTGACGGGATCACAGGCCCATTGCGGAGCTGACCGCAGCCCGGGCCTGTGCGCAGATCGTTCATTCAAGACCATCCGGGCCGCCGTTTCGCACGGCGGCCCGGTTGCATTCGCGGGGCGGTGTCGCCTTAGCCGCGCAGGATCGACTGACCTGCGTAAATCGCGGTTTCGCCCAGCATTTCCTCGATGCGGATCAGTTGGTTGTATTTGGCCAACCGGTCCGAACGGGCCAGCGAGCCGGTTTTGATCTGGCCGCAGTTGGTGGCAACAGCGAGGTCGGCGATGGTGGCGTCCTCGGTTTCACCAGAGCGGTGGCTCATCACATTGGTATAGCGCGCGCGGTGGGCCATTTCGACGGCGGTCAGGGTCTCGGTCAATGTGCCGATCTGGTTGACCTTGACCAGCATGGAGTTGGCGCAGCCACGTTCGATGCCCATGGACAGGCGCTCTGGGTTGGTGACAAACAGGTCATCGCCCACCAGCTGGCAGGACTCGCCAAGCGCATCGGTCAGGGCGCGCCAGCCGTCCCAGTCGTCTTCGGACATGCCATCTTCGATCGAGATGATCGGATAGTCGCGCACCAGGGCACGCAGGTAGTCGGCGTTTTCCTCTGGAGAGAGGGTCACGCCTTCGCCTTTGAGAAGATAGGCGCCATCCTTGAAATATTCGGTGGCGGCGCAATCCAGGGCCAGGTGGATGTCTTCGCCTGGGGTATAGCCGGCCTTTTCGATGGCCTTGAGGATAAAGTCCAGCGCGTCGCGGGTGGAGCTGAGGTCGGGGGCAAAGCCGCCTTCGTCTCCGATGCCGGTGGACAGGCCGGCGGCGCTGAGTTCTTTCTTGAGGGTGTGGAAGACCTCGGACCCCATGCGGACCGCGTCGCTGAGCGTGTCGGCGGCCACTGGCATGATCATGAATTCCTGAATGTCGATCGGGTTATCGGCATGTTCGCCGCCGTTGATGATGTTCATCATCGGCACGGGCAGAGTGCGGGCGGATGTGCCGCCGATGTAGCGGAACAGCGGCTGCGAGGTGAAGTCTGCGGCGGCTTTGGCGGCGGCGAGGGACACGCCGAGGATGGCGTTTGCGCCCAGGCGGCCTTTGTTTGTGGTGCCGTCGAGTTCGATCATGGCGGTGTCGAGGGCGACCTGCTCGGTGGCGTCAAAGCCGACCAGAGCGTCGGCGATTTCGCCGTTGACGGCGGCGCAGGCGTCCCGCACGCCTTTGCCCATGTAGCGGTCCGGGTCGCCGTCGCGTTTTTCCACGGCTTCATAGGCGCCGGTGGAGGCCCCCGAAGGCACAGCGGCGCGCCCGAGGGTGCCGTCTTCGAGGAGGATGTCGACTTCGACGGTTGGGTTGCCGCGGCTGTCGAGGATTTCGCGGGCGTGGATGTCGATGATGGTGCTCATGGGCGGGGTCCTTTGGCGTCTGTGCGTGGGGCGGATGTGTTTGGGTTGAGGGCCTTGGCGGGCTTTTGGGTTCGGGCGTCTGTTTAAGGCGGGTTGGGGCGCACGGAAAGGGGGCGTCAGGACGCAGTTGTGCGGATGCGTTCGCGCCAGAGGGTGTAGAGGCCGGATGTGATGATGATGGCTGTGCCGACGAGCATCAGCGTATCGGGGCGTTCGCCAAAGACGAGGAAGCCGGCCGCCAGGGCAAAGACCATGCGGGTGTAGCGGAAGGGGGTGACAAAGGCGATTTCGCCCAGGCGGGAGGCCTGGGTCAGGGTGGCGTAGGCGATGCCTCCGATGGCGACACAGGCCAGCATCAGCCCCCAGGCCCAGCCCGGCATGGGCGCCCAGCTGGCGGGGGACAGGGCCGAGAGGATGAGCGCGGCGGGAATGGCGCTGATCAAGCCCAGGAAGCTGAGTTGCAGGGCGCTGAGCGCAGCCGGGATGCGGCGGGTCGCGACATCGCGCATGGCCAGGCCAAAGACGCCGATGACCGCATAGAGCGCATTGCCGTCAAAGCCGGACAACCCCGGGCGCACGATGAGCATGACGCCGAGAAAGCCGACAAAGATCGCGCTCCAGCGGCGCCAGCCGACGGGTTCGCGCAGGAACAGGGCGGCGCCGAGGGTGACGGTGAGGGGGCTGGCCTGGAGGATGGCCGATGCAGAGCTGAGCTCGGTCCGCGAGAGGGCGGTGATGAAGCCGAGGATGCCGATGATCTCTCCCATGTTGCGCAGGAGCACGGGCAGGGTCAGCATGTGGCGCGACCAGAGCGCCTGACCGCGGGCGCGGGTGAGGGTGCCAAAGAGGATCGTGCCCCCCAGGCCCAGCAGCAGGATGATCTGCCAGGTGGGCAGGAGGGTGGAGAGGATCTTGATCAGGCTGTCTTCGATGGCGAAGCCGGCCATGGCGACGGTCATCAAGGCCGCGCCGCGTAGGTTTTCCATGTGGCAGGTTCCAGCAAAAGCGTTGGTCTGCCCTGTGCGCCTTTTGGCGGCGGGATGCAAGATTGGGACGGCGCGGTTCGGTGCCATAACGTCGGGTGTTGCGCCCACAGAGTTTCAAACACCAGCCGCTCGTTCGCGGCTGGCGGTGCCGATTTTGAGACTCAAAATCGTTGCTGCAAATGTCAGCTGCGCCGGTCCGCAGAGCGTTGTCCGAGGGCGCGGATCAGGGCCCTGGCCTCTGCGGGTGGTTCCTGTTCGATGCGGCGATAATCTGAACCATCGTTCTGACGGGACAGCAGACCGCAGGAGATCATGGTTCTGCGCAGTGTGGCCGGGTCGTCAAACAGGTGCATTGCGCGCAACAGCGCGTTGACCTCGCGTTCCTGCAGGCTGCGGTGCGCGGGCAGGGTGGCCCAGATCGCCCAGAGGGCAAGGGTCTGGACGTTGCGCCGGGAGGGCCATTGTTTCAGCCGACCGCCGGCGTCGAACTGATGCAGGGCGCGCTCGACCGTCCGGGAGTCTGTGGCCTCTTTGTGGGCCGGGCGGCTGAGCCTCAGGGCGGCGGCATGGGAGGCGCGCATGTGCTGGAGGTTCTGGTATCCGGCGGCGCGGGCCAGCATGTTCATCAGCGTCAGGTGCGAGGGGCTGTCCGGGCCCAATTGTCGCGAGAGGGTCCGGGTGAAACCGGTCAGGTCGTCCGCGCGCAGCGGCAGGGGTGTTTTGGGCATCATACATCCATATCGGGCGCCCTGCGCTGTCGTTGTTCGCTGACTTGACGACGCGGCGCCCGGAAAGAAGGTGCAGTGCCGTTTGGGAAGGATGGCAGGTTTAGCGCTCCGACAGGAGCAGCGACGCCTCGGTGTCTGCCGACCGTGGGAACAGAGTATCGGGATAAGGCGGGGACTGCAATATCGCCGATTGGGCCGGGTGCGCAGGCGCCTGCGGGTGGTTTGGCGATTGAGGAACCCTGCGCAAAAGACTAGGGTCGCGCCATGATTGATCCGGTTTCCTTTGTCTTTTTCCTTGGCGCGAGCGCGCTGGCGCTGGCGATTCCGGGGCCGACCATTGCGTTGGTCATTGCGCGTGCCTTGTCGGATGGGCGGCGGGTTTCGGTGCCGCTGGCGCTGGGGATTGGCGCGGGCACGTTGGTTGGGTCCACGGCTGCGATTGCCGGGGCGGGGGCGGTGCTGATGGCCTCGGCGACGGCCTTTGTTATCGCCAAGTGGATCGGCGCGGCCTATCTGGTCTATCTGGGGATCAAGCTGTTTCTTGCGCAGCCGGGGCTGGCGCAGGAGGATGGGGTCTCAGAGCGCAGTTCGGCCGTTCTGGGCCTGCGGGACGGATTTTTTGTCACCTTGCTGAACCCCAAGAGCCTGGCGTTTTCGGCGGCCTTCATTCCGCAGTTTATCGGGCCGGGTGGGGGCTATGTCGGACAGGCGGCGGTTCTGGTGGTCAGCTTTTCGGTGCTGGCGATGGTGAATGCGCTTGTCTTTGCTTTCGGGGCGGATGCCCTGCGCCGGTTTGTGCGCAATCTGGCGGTTTTGCGCTGGGTCAACCGGATTGGGGCAAGTGTTCTGATCGCCTCGGGCGTTGCGGGCGTGTTCCTGAAACGGTCCGCGCTGAGCTGAGCGCGTCAGGTTTTCTTGATCGGCACGCCGTAAAGTTCAAGGCGGTGACCGCGCAGTTCGTAGCCGAGTTTGCGGGCGATCTTTTCCTGAAGGGCCTCGATTTCGGCATCGACAAATTCGATCACCTCGCCTGAATTGAGGTCGATGAGGTGGTCGTGATGGTCGCGTTCGGCGTCTTCGTAGCGGGCGCGGCCGTCGCGGAATTCGAGTTTGTCCAGCAGCCCGGCCTCTTCGAAGAGTTTGACGGTGCGATAGACGGTGGCCAGCGAAATATTGGGGTCCAGAGCCGAGGCGCGGGCAAAGAGTTCTTCGACGTCCGGGTGGTCGGAGTTGCCTTCGAGGACCTGGGCGATGACGCGGCGCTGGCCGGTCATGCGCAGGCCGATGGCCTCGCAGCGGGAAATGAGTGTGTCGGTCATGGCGGCGTCAGGGGGCCATCTTGTGCTGGGGTGGTTTGGGGCGGTTTAGCCAGAAAACCGGATGGCCGCCAGTCTTTTTGCCTGTCGGGCCGGGGGATTTGGCGGCGGGCATTTTGGTGGAGTGTGGTGCTTGACACTCCCTTGAATCCGGCATCCACATAGTGCATGGAAAATAGGCGTTCGGTCGATGGACTGGGAGCAGCGGCCCTGATCGGGTTCTCTGCCTTGTTGGCGTTCAACCAGGTTGTGATCAAAGTAACGAGCGGCGGATTTGATCCGGTGTTCCAGGCTGGGTTGCGCTCGGTTGGGGCGACTTTTGTGATGTTGCTGTGGATGTGGTGGCGCGGTTTGCGTCTGGACATGCGGCGCAGTGTTCTGATGTGGGGGACAGTTTCGGGGCTGTTGTTTGCCTATGAATTTGTTTGTCTTTTCATTGCTCTGGATCTGACGACGGTCGGGCGGGCCTCGATCATGTTTTATTCGATGCCGATCTGGCTGTCGATTATGGCGCATTTTTTTCTGCCCGGAGAGCGGTTGAACCGGACGCGCGGTCTGGGGCTGTTGTTTGGTATGGCCGGGGTGGTCTGGGCCTTGTTGGGGCGGGTTGAGGGCCATGGCAGTCTGGCCGGTGATTTGCTGGCGCTGATCGGGTCGTTTGGCTGGGCGGCGATTGCGATGCTGGTGCGTCTGACGCCTTTGTCACGGGCGCAGGCCGAGACGCAGATGATTTTGCAGTTGATCCCGTCGGGGATTGTTCTGTTGTTGCTGGCGCCGCTGTTTGGAGATCTGACGCGTGATCCGCAGGCGATCCATTATCTGGGGCTGTCGTTTCAGATTGTCTGTGTGGCGAGCCTGGGATTTCTGGCGTGGTTTTACCTGATGAAGGTGTATCTGGCCAATGCGGTGGCGAGTTTTGCCTTTTTGTCACCGGTGTTTGCGGTGTTGTTTGGCTGGCTGTTGCTGGGCGAGACGACAGGGTTGCAGATTTGGGGCGCGCTGGCCCTGGTGGCTGCGGGTATCTTTCTGATCAACCGGAAATAGGCTGCTGGCTGCGGCCTTTGGCGGAATCTGAAGATCCTCCATCACTTAATGCGATTTGAAATCAATGGCTTCGGCGCGTTAAGTGATGTGTTTTGTGTCAGGTGCCGCAGAAGGTGGCGGGCACCACCTCTTGGGGTGTTGGCGGGCGGGTCAGGTCGTCGGCCTTGTCCTGCCGCTGAAACGGGTTGGAGAGCACGTCGATGAGCCGGTCGAACGGGGCGAGGTCGCCCTGGACGGCGGCCTGGATCATTTGTTCGATCCGGTGATTGCGGGGGATATAGACGGGGTTTGTGCGCCGGAGCGTTTCAAGCGGGTCGGCGCCTGCGTCGGTTTCGGACTGGAGGCGGGTTTTCCAGCGCGTGTCCCAGGCGTCATAGGCGGTGGGATCGGTGAATTGATCGCGCGGGTTGGAATCGCTGAGTGCGCGGAAGGTATTGGTGAAATCGGCCTGTTGTTCGGTCATCAGCGAGAGCAGGTCGGTGATGAGGGTTTCATCCGCGTCCTGTTGCGTGGTGAGGCCGATTTTGGCGCGCATCTGGGCGAGCCAGGCGCGATGGATCTGATCGGGCATGGCGTGCACGATGGTGGTTGCCTGTTCGACGGCGGCCTGTTTGTCATCCATTTGCTGGATCAGGGCGGTGGCCAGTTGGGCGATGTTCCAGACGGCGATTTCGGGTTGGCGGCCAAAGGCGTAGCGGCCCATCTGGTCGATGGAGCTATAGACGCGGCCCGGGTGGTAATCGTCGAGGAAGGCGCAGGGCCCATAGTCGATGGTTTCGCCCGAGATGGTGCAATTGTCGGTGTTCATGACCCCATGGATAAAGCCGACGCCCATCCATTGCGCGATGAGCCGGGCCTGGGCGTCGCGCACGGCGGTGAGCAGCCCCATGGGGCCGTCGGCCTGGGGGTAATGGCGTGCGATTGTGTAATCGGTGAGCTGGCGCAGGTCCTCGGTCTGACCGCGGGCGGCGAAGATCTGGAAGGTGCCGACGCGCAGGTGGCTGCTGGCAACGCGGGTGAGGATGGCGCCGGGCACGCGGGTTTCGCGCTGGATGTCTTCGCCCGAGGCGACGGCGGCCAGGGCGCGGGTGGTGGGTATGCCGAGGGCGTGCATCGCCTCGCTGACCACATATTCGCGCAGCACCGGCCCCAGCCAGGCGCGCCCGTCGCCGGAGCGCGAATAGGGCGTGCGCCCGGCGCCCTTGAGCTGGATGTCGCGGCGCAGACCGTCGGTGCCGATGGTTTCGCCCAGCAGCACGGCGCGGCCATCGCCCAGTTGCGGATTGAAGGTGCCGAATTGGTGGCCCGCGTAGAGCTGGGCCAGGGGGGCGGCGCCCTCGGGCAGGCGGTTGCCGGCAAAGATCTGTGCCAGCTCGGCCGTTTCGGTCGGGTCGGGGGCCTTGATGCCGAGCTGGGCCGCCAGCGGATGGTTGAAGGCGAGCAGGCGGGGCTGCGCGACCGGGGTTGGCGCCTGGCGGGCGTAAAACGCATCAGGCAGGGCGGCGAAGCTGTTGTCGAAGGGGATGTGCAATGTCATGGGGCCAATCTAGGGCCTGTGCGCCCGGATGCTAGGGGCAGGATCCACTCATCCCGCGCGCCTGTTCCTTGTCAGACAGAAAATCTGTCAAATCAGTGATGCAGGATGAGTGGGTCCTGACGTTTGGGTGTCACAGCTTGCGCGACATATGGAGGTATTTGTCGTTCGGTTTGAAGCCGCTGCGCAGGTAGAGGCGTTTTGCGGTTTCATTGTCGTGGGTGACTTCGAGGTGGAGCATGCGCACGCCGGCTTCGGCCAGGGCCTTGGGCAATTGGATGAGCACTTCGCTGGCGATGCCGCGGCCACGGACGGGCGGGCGGATGTAGAGTTCGTCCAGCAGCCCGTCCAGGCCGCCGAATTCGACCGACCAGGTGAAGGTGACGATGATATAGCCGATCGGCGCGCGGATCGGGCCGATGATGTAGATGGCGCCGTAGGGCGAGCCTTCGAGCAGGGGCGCGAGGGCGGCGCGGCGGGTTTCGTCGTCTTGGGTGATGCCTTCTTCGGCGTGGAAGGCGGCGACGAGTGTGGTGATCTGTTCCAGATGCTCGGGCTGGGCGAGGTGGAGGGCGGCGCTCATGAGGGGGTGGCCTTGTTGTGTTTGAGGGAGAGGGTTTCCACCTTGTTGATCCAGTCTGATTTGCAGGCGCCATAGGCGCGGTGGTCGCCGGGGTGCAGCCCGTCGCAGCGGGCCTTGACCGAAGTATACCCCGCGCGCAAGGCCGGATTGGCGCGCAAAGCGTCGCGGAAGGCCAGGTGACGGGTGATTTCCGGTGAGTGCTGGGGATAGCAATGGGCCTGAAACCGGCGCTGGCCCGTCTGGGGGTCGTCATAGCGGAGGTAGCGGCGGTCTGGCAGGCCGAACGGGCCCATCCATTCATAGCCGAGCGCCTCGAGCCGGGGGCGGGCCGCGTCGCAGGCGGCGGTGGAGGCAAAGACCGGCAGCAGGTCGATGATGGGTTTCGCCGGCAGCCCCGGCACCGAGGTCGAGCCGATGTGGTGCAGGTGGATCAGCCCTTCGATCCGGGCGGCGTGCCAGCGGGCGGCCTCGGCTGCGGCGCGGGCGGGCCAGTCCGGGTCTGGGGGGCTGAGGCGGGTCACAGGGGCATCACGGGGGCATCACAGGCGGCTGAGACGTTCGGTCAGGAGGGCAAAGAAGCCCTCGGCGTCGATGTCGCCCATGAAGGTGGCGTTGGGCGCGCGTTTGGTGACGCCCCACCAATCGGCCACGGTCATGCCGCGGGTGAGGGTCGAGCCGGTTTCGATCTCTACATTGACGTGGCGGCCCGAGAACAGCCCGGGGGCGAGCAGGTAGGCGGTGACGCAGGGGTCGTGCAGCGGGGCGCCATCAGAGCCGTATTTCTGTCTGTCGTAACGCTCGAAAAAATCGGTCATTTGGGCGACAGAGATGCCGACGTGGGTTCCGAGGGCGCGAAAGGCGTCGTTTCGGGGTTTTGTCACCAGCGCCTTATGCGTGACGTCGAGCGGCATGATTGTGATTTTGCAGCCGGATTTCATCACGATATCAGCGGCTTCGGGATCGACGTAAATGTTGAATTCAGCGGCGGGCGTGACGTTGCCCACCTCGAAGTAAGCGCCGCCCATCAGGACGATTTCCTGCACGCGTTGGGCAATATCGGGCGCTTTTTCGAAGGCGGTGGCGATGTTGGTGAGCGGGCCAAGCGGGCAGAGTGTGACGGTGCCCGCCGGGGCGGTGCGCAGGGTGTCGATGATGAAATCCACGGCGTGGCCTGTGGCGATCGGCATGGTCGGTTCGGGCAGGTCCGGCCCGTCGAGGCCGGATTTGCCGTGGACGTTTTCGGCCGTGACCAGCGGGTGGCGCAATGGGCGGTCGCAGCCTGCATAGACCGGCACGTCAGTGCGTCCGGCCAGTTCGCAGATGATGCGCGCGTTGCGGGTTGTCAGGTCAAGCGGTACATTGCCTGCGACGGAGGTGATGCCCAGTACCTCGAGCTCATCCGGGGAGGCGAGGGCCAGCAGAATGGCGACGGCGTCGTCCTGGCCTGGGTCGGTGTCGATGATGATTTGGCGTTTGGTCATCTGGTCGGTCCTTCTGTGCGCGTGTGACATTCGCAACGCGGACCGGGATTGTCTAGGGTGCGGCGCCGCCTGTTCAATCGCCATTGTCGCAGCGGTGGGCAGGTTCTATGAAGCGGTATGTCCAAGTCGATCTATTTACATGCCGGGGCGCACCGTGCAGGCAGCAGCTCTTTTCAGCTGTGCCTGGCGCAGAACCGTGATCTGCTGATGCAGGCCGGGTTTGATGTGGCCTATCCGGCGCGGGACGGGGCGCCGGACGGGATGATTCAGCTGCGGTTTCCGGATCAGCGGGATCCGCCGGAAAAGACCGCGATTTTCGGCGAGCGGGCGCGGCGGCGGATGCTGGATGTCAGCCCCGACGCGGCGCGGCCGCTGATCTTTTCCGAAGAGAATGTGCCGGGGCGGTTGTATCCGATTCTGAAGGGCAAGTTTTTTCCGGCGGCGCGCAAGCGGGCGGATGTACTGGTGACGGGATTCGGGGGGGCGCCGGTGCATGTGGTCTATGTGTTGCGCCCTTATGCCGAGTATTTCCTGTCATTGTACCGGCTGCGGGCGCAGAGCAATGCGATCAAGCCGTTTGAGGATTTTGTCCCGGGGTTGATGCGATTGCGGCGGGGCTGGCCAGAGCTGGTGCAGGATTTGCAGGCGAGTTTTGCCCCGGCGGCCTTTACGGTTGTGGCCTATGCCCAGCGTGGCGAGAGCCGGGATTTGCTGCGGGTGCTGGTGCCCGGGCTGGAGGATCTGGCGTTGAGCGAGCCGGAGCGGACGGTCAACCTGAGCGCGACGGATGCGGCGTTGCAGGCGTTGCAGGCGATCTACCGCGAGGGTGTGGAGCTGGAGACAGCAGAGGCAAGGGCGGTTGTGGAGGCGCATCGCGATGACCGCCGCGAGTTGGGTGTCGCGGCGTTTGATCCGGCGCAAACGGCGGTGTTGGAGGCGCGCTATGCGCAGGATCTGGAGCGGATCGGGCAGATGCCCGGCGTGCGGCTGATCGCCTGATCCTGGATTAGCTGTCTGGCTTTGCCTTTTGTTTTTCTTCGGCTTTTACCGCATTCCACAGGGCGTCCATTTCGTCGAGCGTGCTGTCCCTGGCCTGTTTTCCCTGTGCGGCCAGGCGTGATTCGATGGCCCGGAAGCGGCGGATGAATTTGGCGTTGGTGCGGCGCAGGGCGTTTTCCGGTTCGACGTTGAGGTGGCGGGCGAGATTGGCGAGCACGAAGAGCAGATCGCCCATTTCTTCCTCGACCTGATCCTGTGTCAGTTGGTCACGTGCCTCGACCAGTTCGCCGGCTTCTTCGGCGATTTTGGCCAGCACGTCCTGGGTGTCGGTCCAGTCGAACCCGACACGGGCGGCGCGGTTTTGCAGTTTTGCGGCGCGCAGCAGGGCGGGCAGGTTGGCCGCGACCCCGTCGAGCGCCCCCTGCTGCGCCTTGCTGGCGCGCTCTGCGGCTTTGATGGTTTCCCAGTCGCGGGTTTGTTGGGCGGCAGATTTGTCGCGGTTTTCGTCTCCGAAGACATGCGGGTGGCGGTCGACCATTTTGTCAGAGATGGCGCGCACGACGGATTGGAAGGTGAAATGCCCGGATTCGGTGCCGATTTGGGTGAAATAGACGGTTTGCAGCAGCAGATCGCCCAGTTCGCCCTGGAGTTCGTCCCAGGCCTGACGCTCGATGGCGTCGGCGACTTCGTAGGCTTCTTCGATTGTGTAGGGGGCGATGGTGGCGAAGGTCTGTTCGATGTCCCAGGGGCAGCCGGTTTCCGGGTCGCGCAGGCGGCGCATGATTTCGAGCAGCCGTTCGATGCCGGCGTTGGTGTCGTGGATGAGAGGGTTTTCAGCCATTGCAGCCGCCTTTGGTTCAGTGTCAGATGCAGACATACGCATGACATTCAAGGAGTCCAGCCCATGCCTGTTATCAACCGTATTGCCGAGTTCGGGCCGCAGATGCTGGAATGGCGTCAGTGGCTGCATCGCAATCCCGAGCTGGGGTTCGATTTGCCCAAGACGGCGGCTTATGTGGCGGATCGGCTGCGCGAAATCGGTGTGGATGAGCTGCATGAGGGAATCGCCCAGACCGGGATGGTGGCGATCATCAACGGGCAGGGCGAGGGGCCGACCATCGGGTTGCGTGCGGATATGGATGCGCTGCCGCTGGATGAGATTTCGGGGGTTGAGTATAGCTCTGAAACCCAGGGCAAGATGCATGCCTGCGGGCATGACGGGCATACGACCATGTTGCTGGGCGCGGCCAAATATCTGATGGAAACGCGCAATTTCAAAGGGCGCGTTGCGTTGATCTTTCAGCCGGCCGAAGAGGGCGGCGGCGGTGGTGAGGTGATGGTGCAAGAGGGCATCATGGACCGGTTTGAAATCACTCAGGTTTACGGGCTGCATAATGCGCCCCGGTTCGATGTGGGGACGATTGCGACCAATCCGGGGCCGATGATGGCCTCGGTCGATGAGTTTCGGGTGATTTTCAACGGCAAGGGCGGGCATGCGGCGATGCCGGATCAGACGATTGATCCGATCCCGGCGGCTGCGGCGTTTGCGGATGGTTGTCAGACCATTGTGTCGCGCAACCGCGAACCCACCAAGCCTTTGGTTGTGTCGGTGACGCGGATCATGTCGGGCGGGGCGGCGTTGAACATCATTCCGCAGACCTCTGAGGTGGGCGGCACGGTGCGCAGCTTTGATCCGGAGTTGCGGGATCTGGTCGAGGTGCGGATCCGGGCGCTGGCGGCGGGTGTTGCGGCGGCCTATGATCTGGAGGCTGAGGTGATTTATGACCGCAGCTATCCGGCCACGATCAACCATGCCGAACAGGCGGAATTCGCCGCAGAGGTCGCGCGCGAGATTGTGGGCGAAGAGCGGGTGGATGCGAATGTGCCGGCGGTTATGGGCTCTGAAGATTTTGCCTATATGCTGGAGGCGCGCCCCGGTGCCTATCTGTTTGTCGGGCAGGGGGATACGCCGATGTGTCACCACCCGGCCTATGATTTCAACGATGAGATCGCGCCGATCGGAGCGTCTTTGCTGGCGCGGCTGGTTGAACGCGCGCAGCCGCTGAGCTGAGGGAAGGCACAAGATGGCACTGGAAGATGCAAAGGAAGACGTGGACAGCGCCTTTACCCGCAGCAAGCTGCGGGGGCATACGTTCGAGAACACGTTTGGCGGCGCGACGTCCTTTCTGCGGACGAAATACACCAAGGATCTGAGCGCGGCGCAGATTGCGGTGACGGGGGTGCCGTTTGATCAGGCGGTGACGAATCGGCCCGGCACGCGGTTCGGGCCGCGTGCGATCCGCGAGGCGAGCGCGTTGCAGGTGTATGAGCCGCCCTATGGCTGGCCCTATGACGTGATGGAGGAGATCGCGATTGCCGATTATGGCGATCTGGCCTTTGACTATGCCAATATCCCGGCGTTTCCCGCTGTGCTGAAGGCGCATATTGCAGGGATTTTGGCCTCGGACACGTCAAGCGTGGTGTTGGGGGGCGATCACTATATCAGCTACCCGATCCTACAGGCCTATGCCGAGAAGTTTGGCCCGATGGCCCTGTTGCAGTTTGATGCCCATACTGACACCTGGCCGGATGATGATCTGGAGCGGGTGGATCATGGCACGATGTTTTACAAGGCGGTCAAGACGGGTTTGATTGATCCGTCCCGCTCTGTGCAGGTGGGTATTCGCACGGTTGTGGATGATCCGCTGGGGATCACGATCATTGATGCGCGGGAGGTGCATGAGACCGGAGCCGCAGCCGTGGTGGAGAAGATCAAGGGGATTGTGGGGGATCATCCGCTTTACCTGAGCTTTGACATTGACGGGTTGGATCCGGCCTTTGCGCCGGGCACGGGCACACCGGTTTGGGGTGGTCTGGCCAGTTGGCAGGCCTCGGCGATCTTGCGGGATCTGGCCGGGATCAACATCAAGGGCGGGGACATCGTGGAGGTGTCGCCGCAGTATGACACCTCGGGGGCGACGGCGATTGCCGGGGCGCATGTGGCGACCGAGATCTGTTCGCTGATCGGCTGGACCCTGCGCGATTGAGGCTGTGTATCTGAACCTGTGCGCCTGAATCTGTGCCTGTGTCGGGTGTCAGGGTGAAATGACAGAAAACCCCGCCGGGTGAGGGCCAGCCCGTGCTGTGAATGTTGAAAAAGACAATGGCCAGCCGGCCTTCCGGCTGGCCATTCCTGTCTGGTTTCAGTGGTTTGGCAACGTCCTGTCGGTTCTCCTGTGTCTGCTACGCGGGACGAAGTCGTCGAACGCCAAAGCAGCGAAATCGTCGCTCTCGCGCTTTGAGCACCCCTGCTCTTAAAGTGACGTCTTCGCGGTCAAGTTGCGCGTTTTCGGACGTTCACCTTCCCCTGAAGCAGGCCTCACAGACCCATACGGATTCGAAGGGCATTAAACTCTTTTTGATGGGGGAACCCCGATTGAAGTGATTTGGCCATAGGGACATAGCCACCAACTCCTTCACGATTTCCGTAGACTTGACCACTGGGTGACACGGCCAAGAAGTAGCAAAGTTTGTCAGTAAAAGGCCCCTCCCTTTTTTCCCCAACCATCCGGTAATTTGAACTTGTGGAGCAGAATGTATTGTCCTTTGCTGTCCATCGCCCAATGGCCAAAACATTACCTTCATGGAAAGTTTGTGCTTCACCGTTGGACTTGTAGTATGTACTGCCCTGAGGAGATGACACAGACTTTCCAGAGAACAGTTTGCGAATATCGCTTTCCTTCATTGGCACAGAGCCTTCGGGTGGGCCATTTGAAGTACTACAATTGGCAAGTGCAACACAGCAGACTAAAGCGCAGAAAGTTTGCTTCGATCTTGTTAATGAAAATTCCATAAAAATTCCTCCTTTACGGGACAAGTTCAATAGGGGCAGTGAGAGTCAGCAGACAGCTGATTTCGTTCAGATGTCTAAAGCGTAGTGGTCATTGTCATGGCTCGGATCAGAGGCGACTAAATATTCTGGTTGGGAGCCGTAACACTGTTTGCGCTGATTGGTTAGCGGATCAATTTGCGCCGAGCTGTCTGTGCGATTTCAATCAGCGTTTCTTTGTACGCACGAGGGACCGTTGCGGCGCCGGCAAAAGTGCTAACTCGCTTCTTTTTCAAAAGCTCTCTACTGTTGGAATCCAAGAGATAGATTTGACACGCAATATGTGCTGTCTCCATTCCGCGAACGCAATTTTCGCTAAGAAACTTGCAACGATTTACGTCATCACTGGAGAAATTGAAATATGTAATTATGACTTTTGCGTCGACAGAAATACGTCTATCCTTGGATGCATCAACCAAAACGGATGACAGGATGGCCTCTAAGTCTCTGATGACGCGTCCTTCGGTAAGTCCAAATTCCCGGGGATCGGCGATGCGTCTGCTCTCTTCAAACACTACTATTCCCAAATTTGTCTCTGGGAACATCCATTGATCCTTTGCGATGAATTCAACGTCAACAGATCGAATTTTATAACTCTTGGCGTAAGTGGGTTGAGCGGCGAGGGCCAGACTGACACAGAACACTGTGGCAGAGACAAGTTGCAGAAAATGGCGGACCACTGCGCGCTTTCTCCAACGAGGAGGGTTGGCTCCTTCAGAAATTCTTTGTTGTTTCACATGATGTCCTTGCTATCAATGTTGGTGCTGTTCTGTGCGAACAGCGACGCGCGTCAGTTGGCGGGTGGTATCCAAAGCGTGAATTGTGACGAACCCGAAGGCGTTTTCTGAGCCATTGCGGCACCCGTCACTGTAACCGTCACCCAAACTTTTTCTGTCTTGTAGAAGTCGGCCCATTCATAAAATCGGTAAGAACAGTCGACTCCAAATGGACCTGCAGATGGGCCATCGGGGTAAAAGTTTCCTCTACAATTCACCTTGGCGCTGGCACTTAAATCCATGTCCGCGGCAAAACTCGAACCTAGCGGAGGTGCGGATTGTATCGAAACCCTACCTGTTTGACCTGTTTTGCATTTGATGCGCGTGCCCCCGGAGCACGTCAGTGCTGAGGAGGAAATACGTACTTTTTTGTATGGTTTTGTCGACGGATCAAAAGGTTCAGCCAAAGTGTTTCCCGAGGGCCCTATAACCTTCAGGGGTTGGTCGAATTTTGAAAGATAGTCGACGGCAATTGCAGTTCCGACAATTGGCGCAGCTGGAATAACCAACAACTCGCATGCAGAAAGCATTGTAATGCCAAAAAGGCCAATGGCGGCTTTTTTCATTAATTTCTCCTAGATATTATTTGCCGAAGACATGGTCGCTTTATCAGCGCAGGCCAGGAGAATGCGTTTCACTTTCCTTACTTCTATAAGTGACTAATCTGTGATATTTGCAAAGTCAGGTATACCTGACCGTATTGCTGTTTTCTGTTTCAGTATTAATTGGGCTACGGGGCACGTCCGGAGCGAGCTCTGAGTGGACAACTGACAAAAAACGTCGGATGTCCACTTTCCGAAGCACGAGGGCCGCCAGCTCTGATTTTGGCTCGTTCTCGTTTCAACATTTACCGCATGGGCTGGCGGGATCAGAGCACTTTGGCGGTCACCACAATCTCGATCATATGACCCGGGGCGAGGTCCACGCCGACGCAGGCGCGTTGGGGCCAGTTTTCGGGCTCTGCGATCCAGTCGATCCAGACGGCATCCATGGCGGCTTTGTTGGCCATATCGGTGATATAGACGGTCGCCTGGAGCAGGCCGCGTTTGCCGCTGCCGGAGCGGATCAGGGCGTTTTCCAGTTCGGCCAGGGCGTTTTTGGTCTGGTCGGTGATATTGTCGGTTTCCTGGGGATCGACGGCGACGGCATAGACATAGCCATCGTGGACGACCGAGCTGCAGCGGCCCTGGCGGCCTTCGGGGAAACGTTGCATGGTTTGGATCCTGTTTTTGAGGTTGCGGTTTTGTGTTTGTGCTGGGTCAGGTCGGGGACGAAACGGGGCGATTTGGTGCCTTGATCCGTGGCAATTGGGGCTGTTGGGCGGAATTGGAGGCGGTGGCGGGTACTTCGCGTCTTCCAAGCCCTCTCTAAATCTGGGATAGATCTGTAAAAGACAAGACGGGACGTGACGATGAGCAATTTTCATCAACCGATCAGCGGCAATGAACTGGCGCGGTTTTCGGGGCCGAATACGTTTATGCGCCTGCCGCAGGCCTCGCGGTTGGATGGGCTGGATGTGGCTGTGGTGGGGGTGCCGACGGATATTGGCACCTCTTGGCGGGCCGGGACGCGGTTTGGGCCCAAGCAGGTGCGCGCCGAGAGTGCGATGATCCGGCCCTATAACATGGGCACCGGCGCGGCGCCGTTTGACAGTTTGCAGGTGGCGGATGTGGGCGATATTGCGATCAACACGTTTTCGCTGCCTGATACCTTGTCGATTATCGAGGAAAGCTATGCGGCGATCCTGGAGTTTGACACGATTCCTATGGGGATCGGGGGGGATCATTCGATTACCTTGCCGATCCTGCGGGCGATGGCGGCCAAGCACGGACCTTTGGCCCTGGTGCATGTGGATGCCCATGCGGATGTGAATGACGACATGTTTGGCGAGCGTGAAACGCATGGGACGGTGTTTCGCCGGGCCTTTGAGGAGGGGCTGATCAAGCCCAACAAGACCTTTCAGATCGGGCTGCGGGGGACAGGCTATGCGGCGACGGATTTCACCGAGGCGCGCGGCTGGGGCTTTCGCCAGTATCCGGCCGAGACGCTGTGGCACAAGTCGCTGACGCCGATTGGCGAAGAGATCCGTGATGAGATCGGGGGGCTGAAGACCTATGTCACCTATGATATCGACAGTCTGGATCCGGCCTATGCGCCGGGGACGGGCACGCCGGAGATTGGCGGGCTGACGACTCCGCAGGCCTTGCAGTTGATCCGGGCGTTGCGGGGCATCGACATTGTCGGCTGCGATCTGGTCGAAGTGTCGCCGCCCTATGACACGACGGGCAATACGGCGTTGACGGGGGCGAATATACTGTACGAGCTGTTGTGCGTGTTGCCCGGCGTGAAAGTGAGATGAGAGTGATTTTATATCTGGTTCTGATCGTCGTGATTGCCGGCATGGCCTATATCCGTTTGGCGGGCAGCGATGTTGCGGTCTGGCATGTGGCGCCGGTTGCGACAGAGGATAAGACCATGGAGGGGGGCGCGCTGCGGGTGGTGCAGGCGGGCCCGGACGGGTTGGCGCGGCTGGACAAGGTGGCCCGGGCCACGGCGCGCACCCGGGTGCTGGCCGGGTCGGTCGAAGAGGGGATGGTGACCTATATCACGCGCTCGGCCGTGATCGGGTTTCCCGATTACACGACAGTGCGCCAGGAGGGCGATACGCTGACCCTGTTCGCCCGGCTGCGGTTCGGGCGGTCAGATTTTGGGGTAAACGCCAAGCGGGCTGATGCCTGGTTGGCCGCGATCCAGTGAAGAAGTGGCGCAGCCGTCGCGCATTTTGCGCCACATGGGAGAGTTCAGCGACATCTGGCATTGGGCCATGAACATACGCCCGTCGACCTGGAGGCAGATGGTCACGCCCAGTTCGACGCGGGCGCCGGTCCGGTCGGTGCAATAACAATCAATGGTCTTGCCCCCGGGGCCTTTGACGTCGGCAAAAGCGGGTGCGGCCATCAGCGAGCTGGCTGCGAGAAGCAGAGTAGAGAACAAGCGGGTCATGCCGCTATGATAGCACAATTGACTGCATAGTCCGAGTCTTGACCAAAGCCTCGTAATAATGGACGGTTTGGGATGGTCCCTGAAGAACGGTTGGAACAAATAATACAGCGGTTTCAATACCTGGAAGCTGCTATGGCGGATGGGGCCGCGGGGTCGCAGATTGCTGATCTTGCGCGGGAATATGCCGAGCTGAAGCCTGTTGTGGAGCAAATTGGCGCCTGGCGGCAGTTGCGCGAGGATATGGCAGAGGCCGAGACGTTGCTGGATGATCCGGACATGAAGGAGCTGGCCGAAGAGGAGGTCAGCGATCTGCGCGCGCGTTTGCCGGAGGCGGAACATGCCTTGCAGGTGGCCTTGTTGCCGCGGGATCGGGCGGATGGGCGGCCTGCGATGCTGGAAATCCGGCCCGGCACGGGCGGGGATGAGGCGGCTTTGTTCGCGGGGGATCTGTTGCGGATGTATCAGCGGTTTGCCGAGACCCAGGGCTGGCGGATGGAGATCATCGAAGAGCAGGCCACGGAGCTGGGCGGCATCAAGGAGGTGGTGGCGCGGGTGACGGGCGACAGCGTCTTTGCGCGATTGAAATATGAATCCGGCGTGCATCGGGTGCAGCGGGTGCCGACCACCGAATCGGGCGGGCGCATCCATACCTCGGCGGCGACGGTGGCGGTGTTGCCCGAGGCGGAGGATCTGGACATTCAGATCGACCCCAATGACATCCGGATTGATACGATGCGCAGCTCTGGGGCGGGGGGGCAGCATGTGAACACCACCGATTCGGCGGTGCGGATTACCCATTTGCCCAGCGGGATTGTTGTGACCAGCTCGGAAAAATCACAGCATCGCAACCGAGAGATTGCGATGCAGGTTCTCAAGACGCGCCTGTTTGATCTGGAACGGCAGAAGGCGGCGGACGAGCGGGCCTCGGACCGGGCGAGTCAGGTGGGCAGCGGCGACCGGTCAGAGCGGATCCGGACCTATAATTTCCCGCAGGGGCGGATGACGGATCATCGGATCAACCTGACATTATACAAGCTGGATCAGATCCTGGCCGGCGATCTGCCCGAGATCATTGACGCGCTGACGGCGGATGATCAGGCGCGCAAGCTGGCTGAGATGGGTCTATGACGGCGGCCGAGGCTCTGGTGTCGGCAACCGCCCGTTTGCGGGCCGCTGGTGTGGACAATCCGGCGCGAGATGCGCGGGTGTTGCTGGCCCATGCGGCGCGGATCGAGGCGTCGCGGGTGACGCTGATTGCGCCCGAGGAATTGCAGGACGACATCGAAGACAGGTTCAACCAACTGATCGCGCTGCGGGTGATCCGCGTGCCGGTTTCGCATTTGCTGGGCGAGCGGGAATTTTATGGCCGTCGCTTTAAGGTCAGCGGAGAAGTGCTTGATCCCAGGCCAGAAACTGAAACTCTGATCGAGACCGCGCTGGCCGAACCCTTTGCCTCGGTTCTGGATCTGGGGGTCGGATCCGGCTGTGTTCTGGTGACGCTGCTGGCCGAGCGGCCTTCGGCAGTTGGGGTTGGTGTGGACATCACCGAGGCCGCCTGTTTGCAGGCCAGTGCCAATGCGGTGCTGCACCGGGTGGAGCGGCGGGCGCAGATTGTGCAGTCTGACTGGTTTGCAAATGTGCAGGATCGGTTTGACCTGATCGTGTCCAACCCGCCCTATATCTCGCGGGCGGAAATGGAGGCCCTGTCGCCCGAAGTGCGCGAACATGAGCCGGTCGAGGCCCTGACGGATGGCGGTGACGGGCTGGGTGCCTATCGTCTGATTGCAGCAGGGGCGCGGGCGGCGCTGGCACCGCAGGGCCGGTTGATGGTCGAGATCGGCCCGACCCAGGCCGAAGCCGTCTGTGCGCTGTTCACCGCAGCCGGGCTGAAACGGTTGCGCGTGGTGCCGGATTTGGACGGGCGCGATCGGGTTGTTTGTGCTCTGGCCCCCTGAAACGGTGTTCGCCCGCCGCAAAACCCGCAAAAGTGCGCAAAAATGTACAAAAGGTCTTGTTTCTGCGCCGGTGACATGTTTACTCGCAAGTGCAGGCCGGGTCGCGCTTGAGTGCCGCGCCGCCAGCAAATTGCCCAAAAGTCAAAGGTCCGGTGCCATCCTTTGGTACTCTGTAACGCAAAGGACCGTTAGACCTAAATAACAAGGCTGAAGCCAGATATATGAGATCATCGAAGTCACGTTCGCGGTCAAAGAATAACCGCAACCGTCCCGCTGGTGGCAACGTCGTTAACCGTGTGTTCGACAGTTCCGGCCCGGAAGGGAAAGTGCGCGGGACGCCGCAGCAAATCATTGACAAGTACAACCAATTGGCCCGCGACGCGCAATTGTCCGGCGACCGTGTGGCGACTGAGAATTTTCAGCAGCATGCAGAGCATTATTTGCGCATGTTGTCGGAGGCGCAGCGCGAACAGGATGCGCGCCGTGAAGAGCAGGAACGCCAGAACCGGGAACGCCAGGCAGAGCGGGATCGCGAGCGGGCAGAGCGCCAGGAACGCGAAGCGCAGAACGCCGCTCCGGCGGATCCGGGTGAACAGCCACAGCCGGATGTGATCGAGGTTGTCGGCGGCGAGGCTGCGACGGACAGCGGTTTGGTCGAAACACCGGAAAGCGCGCCGAAAAAGCCGCGCCGCACCCGCAAGCCCAAGCCGAAACCGGCCCCAGAGGCCGAGGCTGGCGCTGTGGAGCCATCAGTTGAGGCGGTCTCTTCGGAGGGTGGCGAAGCAGAGGCGAAACCTGCGCGCAAACCGGCCGCCAAGGCCAAGCCCAAGGCGGAGCCGGATGATGACGCGGCGGCCGCTGCGCAGTGATTTCTGTCGGCTCTGAATGACCTTGGGCCGGAAACTACTGTAGCTTACAGTTTCGAAAGACGTGAGGCAGGGCCTCGGGCAGATCTTCGCTGATCAGCCCGGGGCCAAAGCTGTTGGCGCATGCGACATGCAGCCAGGCGCCGCTTTGGGCTGCGTCAAACGCGGACAGGTTGCGGGCGAGCAGGCCGGTGATGAACCCGGCCAGTACATCGCCGGACCCTGCGGTGGCCAGCCAGGGGGCTGCGCGCTGGTAATGGGCCGAGTTGAGCGCGCATTGCCCTTGTGGGGTGGCGATGACGGTGTCCGCGCCTTTGAACAGGACAACACAACCCGCACGCCGGGCGGCCGCGCGGGTGGCGTCAACCTTGGAATAGGCAGGCCCCGCTGTCGGGGGTTGGGACAAACGTTGCGCCAGATCCGGAAAGAGGCGGGCGAACTCTCCGGCATGTGGGGTCAGGATGCAGGTCGCGTGCAGACCGGCCATGAGGCTGGGGGTCCGTGCCAGCAGGGTGAGCGCATCGGCGTCCAGCACGATTGGGCGTTTGCTGTGCAGGGCGGCGGCGACAAGCGCCGCCTGGTGATCGGCAAGCCCCAGACCGGGGCCAAGGCAGAGGGCGTTGATGCGGGCATCCTGCAACAGGTCGCTCAGCGCCTCGGCCGTATCCACCCGGGCCAGCATCTCTGCGGTGATCTGACAGGCCACCTCTTGCTGGGCCGCGCCTGGCACGCCAAGCGTGACCAGCCCCGCGCCAATGCGCAAGGCGCCGCGGGCGGCCAGACGCGCAGCCCCCGTCTTGCCCGCGCGCCCGGTCAGCAGCAGCGCATGCCCATGGGAAAACTTGTGATGCCGCACTGATTTGGTGAGCGCCTGTGCCTGCGCCACGGCAAGCGTCACGATTTCATCCCGATGCGGGGGCGCGGGCAGGCCAATGTCCGCGACAACAACTTTGCCGCAGGCGTCAGGCCCCTGGGCCGCATGATGTCCGATCTTGGCACGATGAAACGTGACCGTCAGATCGGCGCGAAGGGCCTGCGTCAGCGGATCCGTGTCGGCAAAACCCAGCGGCCGCCCACTGTCGGCACATAACCCGCTGGGCAGATCGACGCTGACAATCAGAGGCTGCGTGGGCCCGTTCCATTTGTTCAGCGCCCCCTCAATCCACGCCAGATACTGAAATGGTCGGGTCAACCCGGTGCCGAACAATGCGTCAATCACCAGCGCAGGAGGTTCTGCCTCCCGCACAAACGCGTCCAATCCCGTGTCGCACAACGGCTGGACATCCCCCAGTTCGCGCCACCGATCATGGTTAACGCGCGCATCCGGCGGCAGTTTCGACCCCTCCCCAAGCAGAAACACATGAACAGCCCAGCCAAGCTCATGCAGCCGCCGCGCCACGACAAACCCGTCACCGCCATTATTACCCGGCCCACACAGAACAAGCGCAACATGGGCTTCTTTTTGGTCCAAATACTCAATTCCGACAGCAGACCCGGACGCTGGCGTTTCAAGTTCTGGCCATGCGTCGAAAACCGCGCGCACAACGGCCTGGCCCGCACACTCCATCAACGCGTGCCCCGTGGTCGTCCCATTGTCGATTGCGTCCTGTTCGCAGCGGCGCATCTGGGCGGAGGTCAGTAACTCTGTCAGCGGTGTCATGGGGTCCCATATCTACGATTCAAAACGGATTAAATTTTGTGCAATACGCGCAAAAAATGCGCGTTGCCGGGTGCCGGTGGCGTTGAGGGACGGGCGTTTGAGTGTAACGCATGGACGGCTGACGCCTGAAATGGTTCCTGCGATAGGACCGGGTTGCGAGGAGTCCCCCATGAAGAAGATTGAAGCCATCATCAAGCCGTTCAAGCTGGATGAAGTCAAGGAAGCGCTGCAGGATGTGGGCGTGCAGGGCCTGAGCGTAATTGAGGTCAAGGGTTTTGGCCGTCAGAAAGGCCACACCGAGCTCTATCGTGGAGCCGAATATGTGGTGGATTTTCTGCCGAAAGTGAAGATTGAAGTCGTTCTGGACGACGATCTGTCGGACGCCGCCGTAGAGGCGATTGTCGGCGCGGCGAAGACAGACAAGATTGGCGATGGCAAGATCTTTGTCAGCGATGTCGAACAAGCCATTCGTATTCGGACCGGCGAGACCGGCTCGGACGCCCTGTAGATTTCAACGATTAGACGAAAACAGAAGGAAGACAGTATGAGCAAGGAAGCAGTTCTTCAGCTGATCAAGGACGAAGGGGCGGAGTATGTCGATATCCGTTTCACCGATCCTCGTGGTAAGTTGCAGCACGTAACGGTGATGGCCGATCAGGTTGACGAAGATTTCCTGGAAGAGGGCTTCATGTTTGATGGCTCCTCGATTGCCGGTTGGAAATCGATCGAAGCGTCGGACATGAAACTGATGCCAGACACCGAAAGTGTCTATGTTGACCCGTTCTATGCGGAAAAGACCCTTTGCATTCACTGCTCGGTTGTTGAGCCTGACACGGGCGAAGCTTATGAGCGCGACCCACGTGGCACAGCCGAAAAAGCAGAAGCCTACCTGATCGCATCGGGCATTGGCGACCAGGCGTTTATGGGTCCTGAGGCCGAATTCTTCCTGTTTGACGATGTGAAATTCTCAAACTCGATCAACAAGGTATCGTACGAAGTTGATGCGACGGATGCGTCCTGGAACACCGACACGGACTATGAGATGGGCAATATGGGCCATCGTCCTGGTGTCAAGGGTGGCTATTTCCCCGTCAACCCAACGGACGAAGCGCAGGATCTGCGGTCGGAAATGTTGTCGACCATGAAGCGTCTGGGCATGAAAGTGGACAAGCACCACCACGAGGTTGCCTCTTGTCAGCACGAACTGGGCCTGATTTTCGGCACAGTGACCAAACAGGCGGACGAGCTGCAGAAATACAAGTATGTGATCCACAATGTGGCACATGCCTATGGCAAGTCTGCAACCTTCATGCCCAAGCCGATTGCCGGCGACAACGGCACAGGCATGCACGTGAACATGTCGATCTGGAAAGACGGCAAGCCGTTGTTTGCAGGCGATAAATACGCGGATCTGTCGGATGAGGCCCTGTGGTTCATCGGTGGCATTCTGAAGCACGCGAAAGCGCTGAACGCCTTTACCAACCCATCGACCAACAGCTACAAGCGCCTGATCCCAGGGTTCGAAGCGCCTGTTCTGCGGGCCTATTCGGCACGTAACCGTTCGGGTTGTGTTCGCATCCCATGGTCGGAAAGCCCAAAGGCAAAGCGCGTCGAAGCGCGTTTCCCTGATCCATCTTCCAACCCTTACCTGTGCTTTGCAGCGCTGTTGATGGCGGGTCTTGACGGGATCAAAAACAAGATTGATCCAGGCGAAGCCATGGACAAGAACCTGTATGATCTGCCACCAGAAGAGCTGGCGGATATCCCGACTGTTTGCGGCAGCCTGCGTGAAGCGCTGGAAGAGTTGCAAGCGGATATGGACTTCTTGCTGGCCGGTGACGTGTTCACCAAAGACCAGATCGACGGCTATTGCGAGCTGAAGATGGAAGAAATCGAAGCTTATGAGCACACGCCGCATCCGGTTGAATTCCAGATGTACTACAGCTGCTGATCCGTTTTTCAGGATTTGCGATTTAGGAGGGCGCCCGGTTTGGGCGCCCTTTTTCGTGGGTGGTAAGGGGTCAGTGCTGGCGGTCCATCGTCAGGGTCAGACGAGACAACCGGTCTGCTTCGTCGCGGGCGCTGACATGGAGGGGTTGGCGCAGCGCGTGTTCGACGTCTGCGCGGGTCAGGCCCATGTCGGTCAGCAGCCGGTCCTCTTGTTTGAGCAATGCTCTGAGCTGGCGACGCTTTGTGCGTTCCTGGTCGGTGGCTTGGATGAGGGTGATGAGGGATCTGAGCATCGGTTTCTCCTGTCTGGGCTGGTCGGCGGGTGTCTGCCGGGGATGAGGAGAATGTGGATGTTCAGGAGTGCTAAGTAAAACTAATGTATTTGACGTTTGCCGTCAGTTTTGTTTAGGTATGGGGTATGACCCAATTCACCTTACCCACCGCATCCGCCACGCTGGACATTGATGTTCTGCGATCTGCTGTCGCCATTGCCGAAGAAGGCACCATTGCCGCTGCGGCGGGCCGTGTCGCGCGCACGCCTGCCGCGTTGTCGATGCAAATCCGCAAGCTGGAGGACATGCTGGGGCGGGAGCTGTTTGAGCGGGGGCGTCATGGGATGACTCCGACAGCGGCGGGCGAGCAATTGCTGGAATATGCGCGCCGGATGATTGAGCTGAACCGGGCCGCGATTCAGGCGTTTTCATTGCCGGAACTGACCGGAGAGGTGAATGTTGGCCTGGTTGATAGTTTTGGGAGTTTGCGCCTGGCGGAGGTTTTGGGAGAGTTTGCGCGCTCGCATCCGTTGGTGCGGGTGAATGTGCGCCAGAACTGGACGGTCAATATGGCGCCGGGCGTGGACAATGGAGAGATGGATCTGGCGGTGTTGACCCCGGGGGGCAGCACGGCGATGCGGGATACGGATCTGGTGTTGCGCGAAGAGCCGATGGCCTGGCTGGCGCGGGAGGGCGGGCGTGCGGCGCGTCAGACTCCGGTGCCGCTGGCGCTGGCGGATACGGGGTGTGCCTGGCGGCAGCTGGCGTCGGAGGCAATGCAGCGTCATGCGATGCAGGTGCGCACGGCCTTTGTGTCGGATGCGGATGTGGGCCAACTGGCGGCGGTTCGGGCGGATCTGGCGGTGGCGCCGATGCCGGTGAGCTATCTGGAGCCTGGATTGGTGGATCTGACCGGGCGGGCCGGTTTTGCGCCGATGGGGGTTTCGCAACTGGCGCTGCGGGTCTGTCAGCGACCCAGTGCAACGGCGCAGGTTCTGGCCGCGCTGATTGCCGAGAGTTTTGGAAAAGTCTGGGGGCAGGGCGCCGCAGCCTAGGCGGGGCGCCCTGTCCTTGTCTTGTCAGCTGTTCACTGCGCGATCGGCAACGGCCCGGTGCGCGGTGTCACAGCCCGGTCGGGGCTGATCAGCCGACCAGTTCGAGACCGGAGAAGAAATACGCGATTTCCACAGCGGCGGTTTCTGGTGCGTCTGAGCCGTGAACCGAGTTTTCACCGACGGATTCGGCGAATTCGGCGCGGATGGTGCCGGGTGCTGCGTCGGCTGGGTTGGTGGCGCCCATGATTTCGCGGTTCTTGGTGATGGCGTTTTCGCCTTCGAGGACCTGAACGATGACCGGTTCGGACGACATGAAGTCACACAGTTCGTCATAGAAGGGGCGTTCGGCGTGCACGGCGTAGAATGTGCCGGCCTGTGCCTTGGTCATGTGGATCCGCTTTTGCGCGACGATGCGCAGGCCGGCCTCTTCGAACTTGGCATTGATTTTGCCTGTCAGATTGCGGCGGGTGGCATCGGGTTTGATGATCGAGAATGTGCGTTCCAGTGCCATGTGGCGGGTCTCCTGAAAATGTGGTGGGCCGGGGCCCCTGGGATCGGCGCCCGCCTATCATGCAGGGGGGTCTTTGGAAAGAGGCCAATGGGTGCGGCAGATGGGGCAGGGTGGTTTTTGGAGGGAGGGTGAGCGGTGGGGCGAATTTCTCCGTCTTATGGGGGGTGGATCGGGTAGGATGGGGCAAACAGGGAGAGTGGAATGAGTGGAGTGACGCGTCGCCAGTTTGGGAAGGGGATTGCCGCGGGGGTTGCCGCGGGCGTGGCGACCGGATGGTCCGGGGGGGCGGTTTCGGCCTTGGGGGACAGTCGGGTGCATGTGATTGATATGGCGAATGCGCCATTCTTTGACCGTGCGTCCCTGCCTGCTGGTCTGGATGGCAGCAATGCCTGCACCCAGCCCAACCATCTTTTTGTCGAGGCCCTGGCCAATAGCGGGATTGATACGGTGTTTCGCTATTATTCGGACGAAAACAACGCCGGGCTGACCTGCAAGAACATCACCCGCCGGGAGCGGGATTTGTGGCATGATCACGGTCTGGCGCTGGCGATCGTGTATCAGTTCGAGGGCCGTGGCAAAGACCGCTATACCGGCGCGCGGGCGGGGCGGGATGCGCGGTTTTGCCTGGAGCGGGCGCAGGTGATCGGGCAGCCTGCGGGATCTGCGATCTATTTTGGCGTCGATTCGGATGCGGCGTTGAACAGCGATGCGGGCGTTCTGGATTATTTCCGCGAGGTGAGGCGGATCTTTGGTGGCCGCTATCGGGTTGGGATCTATGCGGCCGGAGCGCGATGTGCTTTGGTTCGCCAGGCCGGGCTGGCTGATTTCTTTTGGGTGCCAGAGGCGCCGGCCTGGGCCGGGACGCGGGATTTCATGAACTCGGGCCAGTGGACCCTGTATCAGAACAAGACGGATATCGAGAAAAGCTGGCTGGTGCGGGACATGGATTTGCCGCTGGCGATTGATACCGACATGTTGAACCCCAGCCAGGGCAATACGATTGGGGCGTTTCGGGCGGATGGCAGCGAGATGCTGTATGATCCGGCGCGGCTGGATGCGATTGCGGGCGCGCGCAAATGGGTCACCGAAGAGACGCTGAAGATCTATGAAGAACCGGAGGGCCGCGAGGTGGCCCATGCCTGTATCGCGCGCACGGTACATGTGATGGATGCCAGCGAGGGCTGGGCCTTGGTCGATATTGACGAAGACGGGTTTGCCGAGGGGTTTTGCCGGACGCAGAGCCTGTCGGATCTGGGCGCGATGCCGAAATGGCGCCGCTCGGGCTGTAAGCCGATGAAAATCTAGGGGCTGGCCCCGGGCGCGCTGCGCTGTCGCGGGCAGGCGCTGGATTTGATCCTGGTTGCGGGTGCGGATCCGCTTTCTTAGGGCGGCGGGATGCGGTAGAGGCAGCGCATGTTAGTGATTGATCAAATAGACTACTCTGTCGAAGGCCGCCCTCTGTTGGAGGGGGCAACTGCGACTATTCCTGATGGCCACAAAGTGGGGCTGGTGGGCCGCAATGGCACCGGCAAGACCACGCTGTTTCGCCTGATCCGGGGCGAATTGTCGTTGGAGGGGGGCTCGATCACGCTGCCGCGGCGGGCCAAGATTGGCGGTGTTTCGCAGGAGGCGCCGTCTTCGGATGTGTCGCTGCTGGATACGGTGTTGGCGGCGGATACAGAGCGGGCGTCGCTGCTGGCCGAAGAGTCCGAGGATCCGGCGCGGATTGCCGAGATCCAGACCCGGCTGGCGGATATTGATGCCTGGTCCGCAGAGGCGCGGGCGGCGTCGATCCTGAAGGGTTTGGGGTTTGACGAGGCCGCGCAGGCGCAGCCGTGCTCCGCGTTTTCGGGCGGCTGGCGGATGCGGGTGGCTCTGGCGGCGGTGTTGTTTGCGCAGCCTGATCTGCTGCTGCTGGACGAACCGACCAACTATCTGGATCTGGAAGGCGCCTTGTGGCTGGAGAACTATCTGGCCAAATATCCGCATACGGTTTTGATTGTGAGCCATGACCGGGGTTTGTTGAACCGGGCGGTCGGGGCGATCCTGCATCTGGAGGATCGCAAGCTGCATTTCTATCAGGGGCCTTACGACCAGTTCGCGCGCCAGCGGGCCGAAAAGCTGGCGGCGGCGGCCTCGATGGCCAAGAAACAGGACGCGCGGCGGGCGCATTTGCAGTCTTATGTGGACCGGTTCCGCTATAAGGCCGACAAGGCGCGTCAGGCCCAGTCGCGGTTGCGGGCGCTGGAAAAGATGCAACCGATTGCGACGCCGCAGGAGGCTGCGTTGCGGGCGTTCTCTTTCCCGACGCCCGAAGAGATGTCGCCGCCGATTGTGCAGATCGAGGATGGCGAGACGGGGTATGGCGGGCCGGCTGTGTTACAGCGGCTGGATCTGCGGATTGATCAGGATGACCGGATCGCCCTGCTGGGGCGCAACGGGCAGGGCAAATCGACCCTGTCCAAACTGCTGAGCGAACGCCTGCCGCTGACCGCTGGCCGGTTGGTGCGGTCGGGCAAGTTGCGGGTTGGCTATTTCGCGCAGCATCAGGTGGACGAGCTCTACGTGGATGAGACGCCGCTGGAGCATTTGCGGCGGTTGCGGCCTGGCGAGACTCCGGCGCGGTTGCGGGCGCGGTTGGCGGGGTTCGGGCTGTTGGCGGCGCAGGCCGAGACGGTTGTGGGGCGGCTGTCGGGCGGGCAGAAGGCGCGGTTGAGCCTGCTGATTGCGACGATTGATGCGCCGCATATGCTGATTCTGGACGAGCCGACAAACCATCTGGACATCGAGAGCCGCGAAGCGCTGGTGGAGGCGCTGACGGATTATACCGGCGCGGTGATCCTGGTGAGCCATGACATGCATCTGCTCAGCCTGGTGGCGGATCGGTTGTGGCTGGTGTCGGATGGGTCGGTGAAACCCTATGACGGGGATCTGGATGCCTATCGGGCGTTTTTGCTGGGGCGGGAGCCGGCCAAGTCAAAGAGCGAGAAGGCCCAGGCCAAGGCGCAGAAGGCCAAAAAGCCGCCACGCGATACGCTGGCGAATTTGCGGGCCGAAGTGCGCAAGGGCGAGAGCCGGATCGAGAAGCTGACCGAGATGCATCAGAAGCTGAGCGAAAAGCTGGCGGATCCTGCGTTGTACGAACCGGATCGGGCCGGGGATCTGGATGTTTGGCAGCGCAAGTTCAACGAGGTCGAAGAGGGGCTGGCCCGGGCCGAGACCCTGTGGATGGCGGCGTTGGAAGATCTGGAGGCGGTCGAGTCCTCTTGACCCGCTGGCAAATCGGGGCGGGCAAATTTTGCGCGCTTTTCGGGCGAAATAGCCGTTGACGCCCCGATCTGCTTGTCCTATCCCACAGCCCACGCGGTTGTAGCTCAGATGGTTAGAGTACCGGCCTGTCACGCCGGGGGTCGCGGGTTCGAGCCCCGTCAACCGCGCCACTTTCCCCAGTTTTTCAAGAAAAACGCGCCCGCGTTGGGGCCCTTGACGGGGCTGTGCGCAGGCGGCGGACTACTTGCTCAGGATTTTGGAGATGGCGGCCGTAATGGCCGGATCGAGACCACCCTCTTCTTTTACTGTGCCATCTGAACTGGGGCGAAACAGAGCGGTGTAAACCAGCGCGCGCTGCTGTTGTGCCTCTTCGGAGGTGTCCCCGAGTTTGAGCATGCCGACATAGGTTTGTGCGAAGGCCCGCCGTTCGCGCGCGTCGAGACCAAGGTGACGCTCGGCCAGGTAAAGCTTCATCTGGAGGCGTGTGAACCATAGGATCACGGTGAGAACGGTGAGTGTGGAGGCCACCGCGATCATGCCTTTGAGACTGAAGCCTTTGCAGGTTTCAGCCGTTGGGTTTTTGATATCGCATGTCACCGGTGCCAGCAGTTGGGCGAAGAATTCGGGCATGAGGTTCATGGATAAAAGCAGAATTACGGTAACTGCGATGACGACAATCAGGCCACGTATAAAGCGAACTTGTGCCAGTGTTTCGCTAGCTTTGTGCTCGGCCTGCTTTTCTTCCCAGAGTGCCACGGGTGCGGCAGTCGCGTTGTTTTCTTCGAAGACGGCGATTGCGGCGGCCATGCGGTCCTCGAAGTCGTTTTTTACTCTTTCCATTGCGGCTTGAGAGGTTTTCTCGAAAGACTCCTGGCGGATTTTGGCGGCTTCAAAAGCCTCTTTCAGGCGCTGTTCTGTTTGATCCAGTTCTTTGATGGCTTGTTCACTGGTTTCCAGTTCGAGCCGAGCGTTTTGCAGGTCCGCTTGTAACCGTTTGATTTCGGATGCGAGTTTGTCGGTGTCTGGGCCATTGTCTGCCACAGAGTTTGAGTTTTCTGGTTTTCTGTCCGGGTCCCAAGGTTCTGGCCAGGGTGGCAGGCTGCGCAGATAGGCGAGGGTTTTTTGGGTGCGGTCCCTATCGTCCTTCATTTCTGACAACTGGGCCAGTTCCGGCGTGGCGTTGGCAGCGGGGGTGACGGCGAAGTGGAGGCCATAGGAGAATTGACCTTCCGCCTCATCAAAGGCGAGAAAGGCGATTGGCCGGAGGTCTACGACTTGCGTGGCTGAAAGGTTAAGGGATTGTAGACCGGAGAGGTCCCTTAGTGGAGAGATGTCTTTGACTGGCGCGCCAACGAGGCCAAGAGATCGTAGGGTGTACAGGCTCTGGAGCGGGGTGATGTCCTTGATCTGGGTGAAATGCAATTCGAGAGATTGCAGGGCGGTAAGGGCGGAGATTTCCGGGGGGAGGTCTGTCAGGCGCGACAAATGACTGAGATCGAGATCGGTCGCGCCGCTGGCTTTTGCCTCTGCTATGCGCTGTTGTGCCTCTTCGTAATGGTCTTGTTCACTCATACCGAACCTCAACTCGTGTGGGGACAACCTACGACGGGTATGGGGGGCTGCGTCAACCCGGGAGCCGGGCTGGTGATTGGGGGGTCAGAGCAGCACGTCCTCGACGATGTTGGAGAAGAACTGGCTTTTGCCGGTGACGTCTGCCTTGCGGTAGATGGCGGTGCATTGTGCTTTGACGGTGCCTTCGCTGCGGGCGCGGATGGTGGCGATTTCGCTGATGGAGAGGCCTTTGAGCAGGAGCCAGGCGATCTCGGTTTCGGCCGGGCTGAGGGCGAGCTGGGTGAAATAGGCGTTGACCACATCGGCGAACTGACCGGCGGTGAGTTTGCGGGCGCGTTCGGCCCGTTGGCCCGCGCGGCTGGCCTGAAGGGCGAGGCGTGCGCCCAGGAGGGCGCCCAGGACCAGGCCGAGGGAGGCGCCGAGTTCGATGATTTCGCGTTGCTCCCAGCGCAGGGGCAATTGCGGCAGGCCGAACAGCGAGGCGAGGATTTCCCAGAGGAAATAGGCGCCACAGATGGCTTGGACGGTGACGAGGAACCAGACGAAGATGAGCGATTTTGACATGTGGTTTGGACCCTAGCCGCCGTTTCCGGCACCGCCGCCAGCACCGCCGCCAGCACCGCCACCAGCACCACCACCAGCGCCACCGCCACCGGGGCCGCCGGGGCCTCCGCCGGAGCCACCACCGGAGTGACCGCCTGTGTTGCCCCCCGGGGTGCCGCCTGTGTCGGTGTTTTCGCCGCGATTGCCGCCGGTGGGATTGCCACCTGCCGTACTGGCCCGGTCGCCGGGGTTTGCGCCGTTTTCGGCTGCGGGCGCGGGGGTGTCGGCGGGTTTGGGATTTTGGGGATAGACCCGGTCACGCAGGACCTCGCCTGTGTGGCGGTTGAGGACGATTTCGCGCTGTTCGTTTTCGCGGGTGGCTTCGATCAGGATGCGGCCCAGGAGCGTACGGCGGGTGTCGGTGATGGTGTAGCCCTCGGCCTGGATGCGGGCGAGGGTCTGGGCGATCATGTTTGATTGCGCCGCTGCGGGTTCGGACAGGAGCAGGGCGGCCAACAGAACGGATGTGAGCAGCGGTTTGGCCATCTTGGTCCCTGGGTTGGTTGGTCTTTGAGTAGGGCGTACGCCACCCGGGCTGTCAATCCCGGGGTGATGAACCGGGGGAGGCCTGTTGGGTGGCGGTGTTGTTTTATGGGGAGGAGGGGTTAGCCACGTGCGCCGCCGCCACCTGCGCCACCTGCGCCTGGGCCTTCGCCTTCACCGCCGTGGCCCCCGCCGCCGCCGTTTCCACCACCGTGTCCACCACCGTTTCCACCACCGTGGCCGCCAGCGTGACCCGCGCCCTGTCCGTCCCGGCCGCCACGCCCGGTGGCGCCGTCCCTTCCGCGTCCGCGTCCGGTTTCGATCCCGAGATCTGCCAGTTGGTCGCCGATGTCTTCGCGGTCTTCCTCGGAGAGGCTGTCGAAGTCGATGTCGCTGAGGGCGACGGTTTCTCCGGTGGTGGGGTCAACCACGTCGACGTCCGGCACGCCATGCCGGCCTGCGGGGATGCCCTGATCGGCCAGTTGATCGCCGATGTCTTCGCGTTCTTCGTCGGTCAGGCTGTCGATGTCGATGTCGCTGAGCGAGACGGTTTCGCCGGTGGTCGGGTCGACCACGGTTGGGGACTCTTCGGCCGTTGCGACGAGGGCGGCTGCCATGAAGCAGACGGTGAGGCCTGTGTGGCAGAGGAGGCGGATTTGAAACATGTTCATGAGATTCTCCGTTTTTTGGCTTGTATGCGGCGTTGGGCCGTCATGGGCCCAGAGTGGCAGGCAGGGCGGCGCCGGGATATTGGAGAAAACGGGCGTTTGGGCCGGATAAACCAAAGTCGTATGAGGTTTTCCGTGGTTTTGGGCGGCGATTTGCAGCTGTGATGGTGCTTTGGCGGGAGTTGTGGGGCGCAGAATCGAAACTGGCCAGAACGGATCTGGCCAGTTTTGCAGGATATGGTTTTGTCAGAGGTCTGTGACCCCGCGCGAGGCCGCCGGTTTATCCGGCTGAGCGTGCGGCGCGCTTGCGTTCGTGCGGATCCAGGTGGCGTTTGCGCAAGCGGATGGCGTTGGGGGTGACCTCGACCAGTTCGTCATCGTCGATATAGGCAATCGCCTCTTCGAGGGAGAGGGTGATCGGCGTGGTGAGGCGGACCGCTTCGTCTGTGCCGGAGGCCCGGACGTTGGTCAGCTTTTTGCCTTTGAGGGGGTTCACCTCGAGGTCGTTTTCGCGGGAATGTTCGCCGATGATCATGCCCATATAGACATCTGTCTGGGCGCCGATGAACATTTTGCCGCGCTCTTCGAGGTTCCAGAGGGCGTAGGCCACAGAGGTGCCCTGTTCCATCGAGATCAGAACGCCCGCGCGGCGGCCCGGGATCGGGCCTTTGTGCGGTGCCCAGCTGTGGAAGACGCGGTTGAGCACGCCGGTGCCGCGTGTGTCGGTGAGGAATTCGCCGTGATAGCCGATGAGGCCGCGCGACGGGACCAGCGCGATGATGCGGGTTTTGCCTGCGCCGGCTGGTTTCATCTCGGTCAGTTCGCCCTTGCGGGGGCCGGTGATTTTCTCGATCACGGCGCCGGCGTGGTCGTCATCGACGTCGATTGTGACCTCTTCGATCGGCTCCAGACGCTGGCCGTCTTCTTCGCGGAACAGCACACGGGGGCGGGAGATCGAGAGTTCGAACCCTTCGCGGCGCATGTTTTCGATCAGGACGCCCATTTGCAATTCGCCACGGCCGGCCACTTCGAAGGCTTCTCCGCCTGGGGTGTCGGAGATCTTGATGGCGACGTTTTGCTCGGCCTCTTTCATCAGGCGTTCGCGGATGACCCGGCTTTGTACTTTCTTACCGTCGCGCCCTGCCATGGGGCTGTCATTGATGCCGAATGTGACCGAGATGGTGGGCGGGTCGATTGGCTGGGCGGGCAGGGGGATGTCGATTTCAGGGGCAACGATACTGTCGGCCACTGTTGCCTTGGACATGCCCGCGAGCGAGACGATGTCGCCGGCCTGTGCCTCGTCGATCTGGGATTGACCGAGGCCGCGGAACGCCAGGATCTTGGACGCGCGGAAGGTTTCGATCTGGGTGCCGTCGCGTGACAGGGCCTTGACCGTGCCGTTGGTTTTCAGCGTGCCGCTTTCGACGCGGCCGGTCAGGATGCGGCCCAGGAACGGGTCGGCGCCCAGGGTGGTGGCCAGCATGCGGAACGGCGCGCCGCGTTGGGCGATCTGTGCCGGGGCCGGAACATGTGCGGTCACGAGGTCAAACAGCGCGTCGAGATTCTTGCGCTCGCCTTCGAGGGTGGTGTCGGCCCAGCCAGAGCGGCCGGAGGCGTAGAGCGTCGGGAAGTCGAGTTGATCGTCATCGGCGCCCAGGGCAACAAAGAGGTCGAACACTTCGTCCAGGGCGCGGTCCGGTTCGGCGTCAGGTTTGTCGACCTTATTGACGACCACGATCGGGCGCAGGCCCAGGGCGAGCGCCTTGGAGGTCACGAATTTGGTTTGCGGCATCGGGCCTTCGGCGGCGTCCACCAGCAGCACAACGCCATCGACCATGGACAGGATACGCTCGACCTCGCCACCGAAATCGGCGTGGCCGGGGGTGTCGACGATGTTGATGCGTTTGTCTTTCCATTCAACCGAGGTCGCCTTGGCGAGGATGGTGATCCCGCGTTCGCGTTCCAGGTCGTTGGAGTCCATCGCGCGTTCGGCCACTGCCTGATTTTCGCGAAAGGCACCGGATTGTTTCAGCAGTTCGTCCACAAGCGTCGTTTTACCGTGGTCGACGTGGGCGATGATGGCGATATTGCGCAGATCCATTGTTTCATCCTCAAAGGCTTGGGCGCGGCCTATGCCGCATAGCGGCAAAAAGCCAGCCAAAAGATTCGGGGCGCGACCAAAAGGACCGGATCAGGCGGTATCGAGCGTCGCGAGGTGGTACACTTCTTCTTTGACGAGGCGTGGGACGAAGATGAAGCTGCCTTCGGTCAGGTGGCGTTTGGTCAAAAGGTCAAAGACATCGCGGGACAGGATCACGGGCAGATAGCTGTCGTGTTTCTTGGCGACGATCTGATGTTCGGTTTCCAGGTCCGATATGTCGTAACCCACGGTGAGGGTGCCGGGCTGGGTCGCGGCGTAGTCCATCAGTGACAGGCGGTGATAGAACCGCTCGGTATATTTTGCGGCGCCGTCGTCGGAGGCGCGGAAATGAATGTCCCGGCCTTCGGCAACTTCGATGATGCGGCGCAACGTGACCTCGGTGGGGTCGATGACGGTGATGCGTTCATATTCCTGGGCGATGGTGCGCAGGCTGATTTCGTCCTGGTCGCTGTCGATGACACCATCGCAGGAGGCGGTGACAAAGCGGCTGGTCTGTTCCTGATCGCCGACGATGAGGATACGTTTTTTCGCCCAGCCCATGTCGCGTTCATAGTCCCGGATTCGCTGGACCGAGATTTCGACACGGTGAGGCGGGATGTCATATTCATGCGCGCCCGGCAGGAACAGATGCTGGTCGACCACCGGGAACAGAACAAATTCGCCCGCATCCTGCGCGTTGAACTGGTCGATGGCGCGGGTGAAACCCTCCATCCCCTCAGAGGCCTGAAACCGCGTCCAATGTGGCGTGTAGAGGGGGTGCGCACTGCTGAATGTGGGGCCCAGCGACGGGTCGTCCAGGATCAGGCTTTTGCCGATCTGATCGCCATCGCCGACAAAGAGCAGCGAAAACCCGTCGGGAAAGGAAAACCGGCCGGCGCCGATTTCGATATCCTTGGTCAGCTTTTCCTGTGCGGCGGTGACCTGATCCTTCCAGTTGTTCTTGTTCAGTTTGCGCCAGAGCTGGCGAATACCGGCGACCCCGAAGGCGTAGATGATGATGTTGGGCAGGTGGTACATCAGGTGGGTCTTTTTCACCGGCTTGCCGACCAGGCTCCAGACATAGTCGAGCGCGGTGGCGATGCGTTTGGGCATCTCGAACCAGGCGGGGAGGACGGTGATCAGCCATTCGCCGACCTCGGGGAAAATCACCAGAACAGAGGCAAAGAAGAGCGAGATATAGGCCGCGACACGCAGCATGAATTTGGCGAATGGCGAGTTTTCAGGGAATTTGTGATCAAGAAACGGTTGAGTCAGGTCGGCCTGGATGCGGTCCCCGTTCTGGATGCAATGGGTGATCTGCATCAGGGTGGCTCTGGTCAGGGGCTGGTCCATTGAAATCTCGTCAGTGTTATCTGTGGGCCGCGCCGGAGGGGGGCAAAGCGCATGGGGGCGGCGATCTGGAATGCGGTGTTGTGTCAAAAAGAATGCTGGGTGACTAAGCGGAAACACGGCATTTTTCAAGCGTTTGGATGGGCGCCGGTAGAATTGAAGGCGGAATTGGTCGCGGAATCGGCCGTGGAAATGGCTGGGGAATCGGCTGTGGCGGTCAGAGCGGCAATTCCGTGGTGTCCTTGATATGCTCCATCACAAAACTGGCCGAGACATCAGAGAGCGGAACACGCGCAATCAGGCGCTGATAGAGGCGGTCATAGTCCGACATGTCGCGCACGCGGGCCCGGATGAGATAGTCGAGATCGCCGGACATGCGATAGACGCCCTGGATCTCGGGCATGGCGCGGGTGGCGGATTTGAACCGGTCGAGCCAGCCGGGTTCATGGGCGTTGGTGCGGATCTGGATGAAAACGGTGAGCGGCAGGCCCAGCCGGTCGGGGTTGAGCAAGGTCACGCGGGCGTCAATGAGACCGGCGGTTTCATAGCCTTTGATCCGGCGCCAGCAGGCATTGCGCGAAAGATTGACCGCGGCGCTGAGCTGATCAAGCGAGAGTGAGGCGTCGCGCTGCAATTCGCGCAGGATTCGGCGGTCTGTGTCGTCCAGATTTTCCATTCTCTGAGGGTAAATGGGATTTTGTCTCACGTCATTCGAAAAATCGCCAATATTTGGGACGTTTTTGTCCAGCGGGGAGGTTAGATTTGCCGCAATGGGCATCCGATGCCCGGCACCCATGATGGAGATTTTGGCCGATGATTACGCGTTTGTTCCTGTCACATCCGCAAAGCGTTGATGAAACATATAGCGAGCATGCCGCCTTTGCGTTCGGCTTTTCGATGCGCTTGTTTGCAGCGGCCGGGGCGGCGTTGGTCCACGCGATCCTGCCATTTGCCTTTGAAAAAACAGCGAGCCGGATTGTCGGCGAACTCTACGCGCGCACCCACAATCGCGGCCAATAAACAGAACGCGCGGCATCACACCGCGCGATTCTTAAAAAATTCGCAGAATTTTTGTGGGTCAGGGCCGGATTTCGACCTCGCCTTCTATTTCGACCGAAATGTCAAAAGGCAGGGCCGCCATGCCCACCGCAGAGCGGGCGTGGCGTCCCACCTCGGGACCGAAAACATCCAGAATGATTTCGGTAAACCCATTGATCACGTCGGGCTGACGATTGAATCCGGGCGCGGAATTGACCATGCCAAGGATTTTGACCCAGCCGGTGATGCGATCCAGATCACCCAGTTCATCCCGCAGGCTGCGCAAAATGGTAAGGGCGACCTTGCCGGCCAGCGCCTTGGCCTGTTCAGGGGTAACCTCGGATCCCACTTGACCGCGCGGCATACTGAGGCTGCCATCCGCTTCGATCGGCCCATGGCCTGAAATCAGCACCCGATTGCCCCGCGTGCTCACCCAGGGGAACGGCAGGTCGGCCCCTGGCGGCAACTGCAAAGGTTCGGGCAGGATGAGGCCGAGCTCGGCCAGGCGGGTGTCGATTTTGGACATTAGGACCCTCGATGTTGGAATGGCCGCAGTTTGAGCAGTTTGCGGCCCAGTTCAAGCCCGCTTCAAGTCCGGGGCTGCCCGGGCGCGCCTGTGATCGCTTGCGCTTGCGGCGCCAGGTCGCGGTGGTTTCGTGTTTGTATACCGTTGTATGCATTGACTTGACCGGGCCGCTCGGCTACCTGACCCCCAACGTCAACAACAAAGTGTTCAACGGTCTGTCGAATGGTCTGTCCCGATGTGGTGCAGAGCTGATCTGACTTTGTTGGACCCCCTCCAAACCCGATCCGAGCAAGAGGTAATTGCATGGCCCAGTCAGATATGCCCGACATCATTTATACCAAGGTCGACGAAGCGCCGGAATTGGCGAGCGCGTCGTTTCTGCCGATCATTCGCAAATTTGCCAGCGCTGCCGGGATCGAAGTGGGCACGCGCGACATTTCGCTGGCGGGGCGCATCTTGTCTGCCTTTCCTGAATATCTGACGCCCGATCAGGTCCAAAGCAACGATCTGGCGGAATTGGGCGAGCTGGTGAAGACGCCCGGCGCGAATGTCATCAAGCTGCCGAACATCTCGGCCTCGGTCCCGCAGCTGGTGGCGGCCATCGAAGAGTTGCAGGGGCAGGGATATGCCTTGCCCGACTATCCGGAAGACCCGCAGAGCGATGAGGAAAAATCAGTGCGCGCGCGGTATGATGGGTTGAAGGGCTCGGCGGTGAACCCGGTGCTGCGCGAAGGCAACTCGGACCGACGCTCGGCAAGGGCGGTGAAATCTTATGCGCAGGCCAATCCGCATTCGATGGGCACCTGGTCCGGTGACAGCAAAACCCATGTGGCGTCCATGCCGGGCAATGATTTCTTTGCCAATGAGGTCTCCGCCACCATCACGGCGGCGCAGGCGGGGGATGCCAGGATTGAGTTTGTGGCCAAGGATGGCGCTGTGCATGTCCTGAAAGAGGCCTGGCCGCTGGAGGCTGGCACGATTGCGGATGCGACCTTTTTGTCGGCCAAGGCCCTTGGCGCTTTCCTGGCGGACGAGATTGCCGCGACCAAGGCGGATGGCATCATGTTCTCGCTGCATCTGAAGGCGACGATGATGAAGGTCAGCGACCCGATCATTTTCGGCCATGCGGTCAAAGCCTGGCTCGGCTCGGTCTGGGAGCAATATGGTGCGGCGATTGCCGAGGCCGGCGGCAGCCCGAATTCCGGTCTGGGCGATGTGCTGGCGGCGATTGAAACATTGCCCAACGCCGAAGAGATCAAGGCGGCGATTGCGGCGCTGGATCTGCCGGAAATCTATATGGTGGACAGCGACAAAGGGATCACCAACCTGCATGTGCCGTCGGATGTGATCATTGATGCCTCGATGCCGGCGTTGATCCGGGCCGGTGGCAAAGGCTGGGACGCGACAGGGGCCAAGGGGGATGTGAATTGTGTGATCCCCGACAATTGTTATGCGCCGGTCTATGAAGAGAGCATTGCGTTTTTCAAAGCCAATGGCGCGTTGAACCCGGCGACGGCGGGTGCGGTGGCCAATGTGGGCCTGATGGCGCAGAAGGCCGAAGAATACGGCTCGCATCCGACCACATTCGAAGCACCTGCGGATGGCACCATCCGGGTGGTTTTGGCCACTGGCGATGTGTTGCATTCTCATGAGGTTGAGGCCGGGGATATCTGGCGGGCCTGCACGGTCAAACAGGCGCCAATCGAGAACTGGATTCAGTTGGCGATGGACCGTCAGCGGTTGACCGGATCAGAGGCCATTTTCTGGCTGGATGCGGCGCGCGCCCATGACGCGCAGTTGATTGCCTATGTTAAGCCCGCGCTGGAAGCTGCTGGTGTTGCAGATAAATTCCAGATCATGTCGCCACGGGATGCGACCCGCAAGTCGCTGGAGACGATCACGGCCGGGCAGGATTCCATTGCCATCACCGGCAACGTGCTGCGCGACTATCTCACCGATCTGTTCCCGATTCTGGAACTGGGCACCAGCGCCAAGATGTTGTCGATTGTGAAATTGATGAACGGCGGCGGCTTGTTTGAGACAGGGGCCGGTGGCTCTGCGCCGAAACATGTGCAGCAGTTGCAGGACGAGAACCACCTGCGCTGGGATTCCATGGGTGAATTCTGTGCCTTGGGCGAAAGCCTGAACTTCCTTGCGGACAGCAAAGGCAATGCCAAGGCCGGTGTGCTGGGTGCCGCGGCCGAAGCGGCGACGCAGGGCATTCTGGATGAGGGCCGCAGCCCGGGCCGGAAGGTGGGTCAGCCGGACAACCGGGCCAGCCATTATTGGTTTGCACGCTATTGGGCCGAAGCCCTGGCGGCGCAGAGCGAGGATGCTGAACTGGCGGCGGAATTCGCGCCTATGGCGGCTGCCCTGGCCGAAGGTGAGGCGACGATCCTGGCGGAATTGCAGGCCAATGCAGGATCGGCTGCGGATACCGGCGGGTATTACCATGGCTCTGATGAGAAGGTTGCCAAGGTCATGCGCCCAAGCGCGACGTTGAACGCCATTTTTGGCTAACCCCGATAAGGGATCAGCCCAGGAAAATCAAAACAGCCGTCGGATTGTTCCGGCGGCTGTTTTTTGTGTCTGAGGTGGGTTTATTCGGCTGGGGTGATGCCTGTTGCCTGATCCGCAGCGTCACGCCAGAGCGCATCCAGCGCGTCCAGTGCCGCCAGATCAAAGCTGTCGGATTCGAGCCAGTAGCGACCGGAGGGGCAATGGTACCCAAGGGCGTTTTCCTGCGTTTTTGCGGCTGTGAAGGCGGCCAGTGCCGGGCCTGACAGCACGCTGGGGATCACGGGTTGGGCCAGCGTTTCCTGCGTTGCGCTGGGGAAGATCAGACGGCTGGAGCCGTCGGTGTCCGGGGTCGTGAGGCGCAGGCAGGCGCAGTTTTGCTGTGCGGCATGGAGCATCAGGCGGGCGGATTTGGCCTCCAGGTTGCGCAGGCTGACGTCGTCGCGCAGGGGATCGGCGCTGCCTTGGCCATAAAAATGGGTCGGGCCCTTGGCGGGGTAGACCATATCGCAGCCCAGGAAGGCGAGGATCGAAGGGCGCAGCCGGGCAAGGGCCCAGTAGCCTGCGGTGAAAGCCATCGTGCCACCGGCGTAAAGGATGCCGCCGTACTGGTTGTTGGCGGGGACAAAAGCGTCGGCCTGCACCAGGGATTGATGGGGCTGCAAGGTGGTGGGGTGGCGGTCGGGTGGGAAATCCTCGGGGATGACGAGGTGGTCCCAGTCGGGGCGCAGGCGCCAGGCGTTGTTCAGTGCCACGATGGAGGTAAAGGGGGCGCGAGGCCAGTCACGGCTGGTCAATGCGTTGGGAGCGCTGCCCAGGATGAGGACGATACCGCCGGTTTTCATGGTTCATGTCCTGTCGTGGCGGAAGGTCCGTCGCTGGGATCAGAGATATAGCGGGCAGGCGCGGGGGCAAGTGACAATCTGTCCGAAGCGTTATCTGTGGCGCAGGATTGAGCGGAATGGCGAGGATTTATCCGGTTGGTGAACGGGCATTTACCTTTTGGGGGTCGAGGTTTAGCCTGCGGCCGGACAGGCAGGGAGGTTTGCGATGGATCCGTTTCGGTATGTGGTTGGCACGTCGGATTGTGATGCGCTGGGGCATATGAATGTGGCGCGTTATATTGCGTTGTGCAATCTGGCGGGCACGGAAATGCTGCGCTCCATCGGCTGGCCGCCGGGGGAGGCGAATGCCGGGCGGCGGTATTCCTTTGCTGCGGTGAATATGCAGAGCGAATTTTTGGGCGAAGTGCATGAAGGCGAGGTTTTGCTGACGCTTTCCGGGATCAGCAGCATTGGCACCAAATCGGCCACGTTCAACAACCGCATTTCGCGGGCAAACGGCGAGCTGGTGTTCAAGTCTTTGTGGAAGTCGGCGTTGATGGATCTGGACACGCGCCGGGCTGTGGCGGTGCCGGAGGATCTGCGGGCAACGCTGGAGACTGTGTCCCTGCCAGTGGTTTAGGCCTGATGGAGGGGTGAGCCGTGGTCCCGCCGATGTTGTTTCGGCGGGAGAGGCGTCAGCCTTGTGGTTGGGACTGTGCGGCCTGACCGGCCTCGGCCAGTTTTGTGGCGAGGAACCGGCGGGCAATCCGTTCGGACAGCCGCACGCGCATTTCGGTCAAAAACGCCTCTTCGAGCGACTGTGAGGAGGCGGCGAGCACGTCCGCAACCTCCATATACAGGCGATCATTTCCGATTTTGTCCATGGCCTGGAGGGTGTCCGAGGCGAGCTGCTCGGCCAAGCGTTCAATGGTTCCCATCAGCGCGTATTCTCGGTCAGGCGGCGTTTGACGTAATCGGTGGTGTTGTCGATCAGCGTGTCCATATGCGGATCCTTGAAGAAGTGATCCGCATTTTCGATTTGCTGGTGGGTGATTGTGATGCCTTTTTGCTCGTGCAGCTTGTTGACCAGGGCCAGCGTGTCGGGCGGCGGGGCCACGCGATCGGCCAGACCGTTGATGATCAGGCCGGAAGACGGGCAGGGCGCGAGGAAAGAGAAATCATACATATTGGCTGGTGGTGAGACCGAGATGAAGCCGGTAATCTCGGGGCGGCGCATGAGCAATTGCATTCCGATCCAGGCCCCAAACGAAAAGCCGGCGACCCAGCAATGTTTGGAGTTGGTGTTCATGGATTGCAGGTAATCGAGCGCCGAGGCGGCGTCGGACAATTCGCCGATGCCTTGATCGTATTCGCCCTGGCTGCGCCCGACGCCGCGAAAGTTAAACCGCAGCACCGTGAAACCCATGTTGTAAAACGCGTAGTGCAGGTTGTAGACGACCTTGTTGTTCATCGTGCCGCCGAATTGCGGATGCGGATGCAGGATGATCGCGATGGGCGCGTCCTTTTCTTTTTGCGGATGGTAGCGGCCTTCGAGGCGGCCTTCTGGTCCGGGGAAGATGACCTCGGGCATTTATATGGTCCTGACTTACTTTGTGCGCCGACACTCGGGGATTTCTTGACGGAAACCCTCGGGTACCTTAGAATGATTCTAACCAGCGTGATGAGCGCGGGGCACGTCCTGTGGACAAACCCAGTGTCGGTTCAAGCCGGCCTGTCTGCCGCAGATACGCATTGCAAGCGCAAAGGTCAATCTTTGCGCGCATTTCCGGAGGGGCAGGATGAAGTTATCGACCAAAGGACGCTACGCGATGGTGGCTTTGGCTGACATTGCATTGCAGCCAGAGGGCAGTTTGGTGACCTTGTCGGATGTGTCGCGGCGTCAGGATGTGTCGTTGCCGTATCTGGAGCAATTGTTCGTGAAGCTGCGGCGGGCGGATCTGGTGACATCGGTGCGAGGACCGGGGGGCGGCTATCAACTGGCGCGCTCGCCTGCAGAGATCCGGGTGGTGGATGTGCTGGCCGCGGTGGATGAAACGGTGGATGCGATGCACAAGGGGGCCGGGGCCTCGGGGGCGTTGTCGGGAAGCCGGGCGCAATCCTTGACCAACCGGCTTTGGGAATCGCTGAGCGCGCATGTGTATGTGTTTTTGCACCAGACGCGATTGTCGGATGTGATCGCCAATGAGTTGGCGCCGTGCCCGGCCGTGCCAACCCTGTTTCCCGTGGTGGATGAGGGGTGACGATTATTCGCCGAATAATCGCGGTGCGGGGCTGTGAGGCCTGTCGGCATTTGGGCGGTTTCTGTTTGGTTCAACGGTGTGGAGCGTTTGCATGAGCGGTCGGACCTATCTGGATTGGAACGCGACGACGCCGCTGCGTGACGAGGCGCGGGTGGCGATGATTGCGGCGATGGATATCGTGGGCAACCCGTCTTCGGTCCATGCTGAGGGGCGGGCGGCCAAGGCTTTGGTCGAGCGGGCCCGGGGGCAGGTGGCCACGGCGTTTGGTGCGGATGGCGCGGATGTGGTGTTCACCTCCAGTGCCACCGAGGCCGCCGCGCTGGCCTGTGCGGGGCGGGGCCTGCTTGGGTCTGGAATCGAGCATGATGCGGTGCGGGTTTGGGTTGAGGAGGCTCTGCCTGTGGATGCGGACGGGCGGGTGCATGTCCACGCGCCGGAGCGGAGCGTGTTGCAATGGGCCAATTCCGAGACGGGTGTTGTTCAGGATTTGCCCGAGGGACTGGCCGTTACGGATGCGACTCAGGCCTTTGGGAAATTGCCGGTTGCCTTCAACTGGAGCGGCGCGCGCATGGCGCTGGTTTCGGCCCATAAGCTGGGAGGGCCGAAGGGCGTTGGCGCTTTGATCATGCCACGTGGCACGGAACTGGCGGCGCAATTGCGCGGCGGTGGTCAGGAAATGGGCCGTCGGGCGGGCACGGAAAATGTGATCGGGATCGCAGGATTTGGTGCGGCGGCGGCGGCGGCGGCGCAGGATTTGGCCGATGGAGTCTGGGAGCCGGTTGAACAATTTAGAAATATTCTAGAAAAGGCCCTTGAGGCCGGTACGAAATCGACTATTTTTGTCGGGAAAGCTGCGCAGCGCCTGCCCAACACCAGTTGTTTCGCCACTCCGGGTTGGAAGGGGGAAACGCAGGTGATGCAGATGGATCTGGCCGGATTTGCGATCAGCGCCGGATCGGCCTGTTCGAGTGGCAAGGTGCGGGCGAGCCAAGTATTGACGGCCATGGGCCTGGACGAGACGACAGCAGGCAGTGCGATCCGTGTATCGCTGGGCCTGCAGACGAAACAAGAGGACGTGTTGCGCTTTGCTGAAGCGTGGTTGCGTCAGGAAAAGAAATTCCACGCCCGTGCGGCGTGAACTCAGGAGGACGGCTATGGCCGCTTTGGACCAGACGCAGGTAGCGGATACTCAGGTTAAAGAGGGTGTCGATCAGGAAACTGTCGATGCGGTGCGCGAGGTTGGTGGCGCCTATAAATACGGCTGGGCCACGGATATCGAAATGGAATACGCCCCCAAAGGGCTGACCGAGGATATTGTGCGGCTGATCTCGGAAAAGAACGAAGAGCCGGACTGGATGACCGAATGGCGTCTGGATGCCTATCGGCGCTGGCTGGAAAAGACCGAGCCTGATTGGGCGATGGTGGATTATCCGGAGATCGATTTCCAGGATCAGTATTACTATGCCCGCCCCAAGAGCATGATCGAAAAGCCCAAATCGCTGGACGACGTGGACCCCAAGCTGCTGGCCACTTACGAAAAGCTGGGTATCCCTTTGAAAGAGCAGATGATTCTGGCTGGGGTCGAGGGCGCCGAAAATATGCCTGCTGAGGGGCGCAAGGTGGCGGTGGATGCCGTGTTTGACTCGGTCAGTGTCGGGACGACCTTTCAGGCGGAGCTGAAGAAGGCCGGTGTGATTTTCTGTTCGATCTCGGAGGCAATTCGGGAGCATCCGGACCTGGTGCGCAAGTATCTGGGATCGGTTGTGCCGGTGAGCGACAATTTCTATGCGACCCTGAACACGGCTGTGTTTTCGGATGGGTCGTTTGTTTATGTGCCTCCGGGCGTGCGCTGTCCTATGGAGCTGTCGACCTATTTCCGGATCAATGCGGAGAATACTGGTCAGTTCGAGCGGACGCTGATCATTGCCGACAAAGGGTCATATGTCAGCTATCTGGAGGGATGTACGGCGCCTCAGCGCGATGTCAGCCAGTTGCATGCTGCGGTGGTTGAGATCATCATCGAAGAAGATGCCGAGGTGAAATATTCGACCGTTCAGAACTGGTATCCTGGGGATGAGAACGGCAAGGGCGGGATCTATAACTTTGTGACCAAGCGGGCCGATTGCCGGGGCGCACGGTCCAAGGTGATGTGGACGCAGGTTGAGACCGGCAGTGCGGTGACGTGGAAATACCCGTCGTGCATTCTGCGGGGTGACGAAAGCCAGGGCGAGTTTTACTCGATCGCGATTGCCAACAACATGCAGCAGGCCGATACCGGCACCAAGATGGTGCATTTGGGCAAGAACACCAAGTCGCGCATCGTGTCCAAGGGGATCAGTGCCGGCAAGGCGCAGAACACCTATCGCGGGTTGGTGAGCATGCATCCCAAAGCCAAGGAATCGCGCAATTACACGCAATGTGACAGCCTGTTGATCGGCGACAAATGTGGCGCACATACGGTGCCTTACATCGAGGTGAAGAACAACTCGTCTCGTGTCGAGCATGAGGCGACCACGTCGAAGGTGGATGACGATCAGCTGTTTTACTGCCGCAGCCGGGGCATGGACGAAGAAGAGGCCGTTGCCCTGGTGGTGAACGGGTTCTGCAAGGACGTGTTGCAGGCATTGCCGATGGAGTTCGCCATGGAAGCGCAGCAATTGGTTGCGATTTCGTTGGAAGGGTCTGTGGGCTAGGCCCGGTTACTGAACCTGGTTCAGAGACATGGGTGACAACAGAGGTGACGCCATGATTGTGACGACCACACCGAGCGTCGAAGGACGCCAGATCAAGGACTATCGCGGCATCGTCGTGGGTGAGGCTATTCTGGGCGCGAATGTGTTTCGTGATATCTTTGCCGGTATCACGGATATCATCGGTGGCCGGTCTGGTGCCTATGAGGTTGAGCTGGGCAAGGCGCGCAATCTGGCGCTGGAAGAGTTGCAACAGCGCGCCACCGATCTGGGGGCGAATGCGGTTGTGGGTGTTGATCTGGACTATGAGGTGGTCAACAAGATGCTGATGGTGAGTGCCTCTGGTACGGCTGTTGTTCTGGTCTGAGGCGCTTGATGAAGGGTTTTGGACATATTGAGACGGCGGGTCTGGGTGTTTGCCTAGGCAATTTCAGATCTGTGCCGCATTACCGCCAAGGTTGTTTGCGATCCGTTGGGACAAGGGTCAGAGCAGCGGACAGGCGATATGGCGATCGGAGCAAACCAGCAGAAAGACGTGTTTCAGGCGCGTTTGAATCGGATACAGGCGGTGTCGGCCGCGGCGTCCGCGGAGTCTGTGCAGGTGGAAGCACCGCGCCGGGTGAGCCGCAGGACCAAAGCCGTCAAGGCAACACAGCGAACGCCGCTGCGCCTGTCCAGGGGCGTGCTGTTGGGGCTGGCGATTGGGTTGGGCAGCGTGTTGATCGGACGCGTGGTGACGTTTCAGTGTCAGGGCGAGGCTTCGTTCTATCTGGACCTGTTGGCCAAGACCGGGCCCTATTCGATTATCGCCGGGCTGCTGTTTGTGTTGATGGTGGGACTGGGCCTGCGCGACAAGCCACATGTCATCGGGATCGCGGCGGGGTTGCCGTTGATGTATTTCGGCGAGCCGTATCTGGCGCATTTTGCGATGGATCTGTGGATGCAGATGTATTCTCCGGAATATGTGGACACGATGTTGATTCAGGCCGGCCTGCGCCTGCCTCCTGCTTTGTAAACTGTCCGGCCGCGACGCCGGGCATCATGAAACGTTTAGGTCGGCGGGCGATTCAGCCCGGCCGGCCTTTTGCATTTGAGGTGTAAAATGCTGAATATCAAAGACTTGTGCGTAAAACTTGAAGAAGAAGACAAGCAGATCCTGAAGGGGGTCAACCTGTCGGTCGAGGCCGGTACAGTGCATGCGATCATGGGGCCGAACGGGTCGGGGAAATCGACGTTGAGCTATGTTCTGTCTGGTCGGGATGGCTATGAGGTGACAGGCGGAGAAGCGATGCTGGGCGATGCGGATCTGTTGGATCTGGAGCCGGAAGAGCGCGCTGCGGCGGGTCTGTTCCTGGCGTTTCAGTATCCTGTTGAGATCCCCGGTGTGGGCAACATGACCTTTTTGCGCACGGCGGTGAATGCCCAGCGTAAGGCGCGTGGCGAAGACGAGATGAGCGCGGCTGAGTTTCTGAAAGTGGTGCGGGCCAAGGCCAAGGACCTGCAGATTGATGCAGAGATGTTGCGGCGTCCGGTCAATGTGGGCTTCTCGGGCGGTGAAAAGAAGCGCAACGAGATCCTGCAAATGGCGATGCTGGAGCCCAAGATGTGCATTCTGGACGAGACCGACAGTGGTCTGGATGTGGATGCGATGAAATTGGTGGCTGAAGGTGTGAATGCGCTGCGCAGTGAAGGGCGCGGATTTTTGGTGATCACCCATTATCAGCGGCTGTTGGATCACATCAAACCTGATGTTGTGCATATCATGGCGGATGGGCGTATTGTGAAATCCGGCGGACCGGAGTTGGCGCTGGAAGTTGAAAACAACGGCTATGCTGACATTCTGGCAGAGGTGGCGTGATGGCGATGGCACAAACCAGGCCTGACCCGACAGAGGCGCGCATTGCCGGGCTGACCCGCCCCACTGGCGGATGGTCGGAGGCGGCGCGCAGTGATGCTTTGGCCCGGTTGCGGCAGATGGGATTGCCGCAACGGCGCGATGAATACTGGAAATACACCCGTCCTGACACATTGGTTCAGGCGGAGACTCCGCACGCCGCATTGCTGGTGAACGACGAAGCCCCGATGTTCGATCAGATTGATCGGTTGAAGGTGGTTTTTGTGGATGGTGTGTTTGATGCAGAGGCGTCGGATGACCTGTCGCTGGATGGGGTGACCATCGAGCGGCTGGCCGAGGTCGGCGCGGCGGATATCCATTGGGCCCGTGAGGTTTATGGGGTGCTGGAAGCGCGGGGGCAAACCCCTGTAGCGCGGCCTTTGGCGGCGTTGAACACGGCGTTTGCGAGCGATGGCGTGTTGATCCATGTGCATGGCACACCGTCCAAGCCGATTGCGTTTATCTATGAGCATGGCCAGGAAAACTCGGACGCGATTTTGCATCATGTGATCAAGGTGGATCCGGGTGTTGAGCTGACGGTGCTGGAGACGGGGCCGGCGGCGGCGCGGTTCAACAAATGCATCGAATTCGAGATCGCGGATACAGGTGTTTTGCATCATGTGCGCACCCAGGGCCGGGATCACGAGCGCCGCGCGGCGACACATATGTTCGCGCGGTTGGGCACGGAATCTGTGTTCAAGAGCTTTACCCTGACCGTGAATGGCGTGTTGACGCGCAATGAGGTGGTTATTGAGCTGACCGGGGATGACGCCAAGGCCCATGTGGCTGGCGCCTGTGTCGGGGATGGTGATTTTCTGCATGATGACACGGTGTTTGTGACGCATGATGCGGTGAATTGCGAAAGCCGTCAGGTGTTCAAGAAGGTTCTGCGCAACGGGGCGACCGGTGTGTTTCAGGGCAAGATTCTGGTGAAGGCCGGCGCGCAGAAGACGGATGGCTATCAGATCAGCCAGTCTTTGCTGTTGGATGAGGACAGCCAGTTTCTGGCCAAGCCAGAGCTGGAGATCTATGCCGATGATGTGGCGTGTTCGCATGGCTCGACCTCGGGTGCGATTGACGAGGATGCGTTGTTCTATCTGCGTTCTCGCGGGGTGCCATTGGCGGATGCGACGGATTTGTTGACCCTCTCCTTTCTGGCCGAAGCGGTTGAAGAGATCGAGAACGAGGCGTTGGCGGAGGATATCGTTGATCGCCTGGCAGCCTGGTTGCACCGGCGTCGCTGATGCCGGTTACGGCGGATATTGCGGCGACCTATCGCGGCCCCGGGCGGGTGATGTCCCGGCTGTTGCTGGCCGGGGAACGCGAAGACCGGGCGCTGATTATTGTGATGGCCTTTTGCCTGTTGGCTTATGTGGCGCAGTTGCCGGGTTTGGCGCGTCAGGCCTTTGAGCAGAAGGTCGAGCTGAACGCTCTGCTGGGCGGTGCCTTGCTGGGGACGGTGTTCATGTTGCCGTTGATCCTATATCTGCTGGCGGCGCTGTCGCATGTGGTGGCGCGGATCGTTGGGGGCAAGGGCACGTGGTACACTGCGCGGCTGGCTCTGTTCTGGTCGTTGCTGGCGACGGCGCCGTTCTTGTTGTTGCATGGATTGGTTGCCGGTTTCATTGGTTCGGGGCCCGTTTTGACCGGAGCGGGCGCTGTTTGGGCCGCTGTGTTTTTCTGGTTTTGGCTGAGCTGCATGCGGCAGGCAGAGAGGGCATCGGATGATACCTGAGGAGCGTTGCAATGACGCGGGATGAGCTGATCGCGATGGCGGTTCTGACACTGAAGACGCCCGCTTTGGCTGCTCATCAGTTGATGTCGCAACAGGTGCCACGGCAGTTTTTGTGGTTGGCGCTGGCTTTGATGGGGGTGCTGAACGCGCTGGTTTATGCGGCTGCGGTGGTGATCCGCCCACCGGTGCCGACGCAGGTGATGTTTTTGCCGTCTCCGTTTGTCTATCTGGTGATCGTGTCGGCGGGGCTGTTTGCGCTGGTCTGGGCGATATATCTGGTCGGGCGCTGGATGGGCGGCACGGGGAGCCTGGATGATGTGCTGGTGCTGGTGACCTGGATGCAGGCGCTACGGGTTGCGGCGCAGGCGGGGATGATGGTGGTGATGCTGCTGTCCTCGATTTTGTCCTTGATGGCCTCGTTCGCGGTGTTCGTTTTGGGCATCTGGATCGGTTTGCACTTTGTTAACGAAGGTCATCGCCTCGGTTCTATGGGCCGGGCGGCGGGTGTGTTGGTGGGCGCGGGAATGGTGACGCTGATGGGGGTGTCGTTGTTGTTGTCGCTGGTGGCTTTGCCATTCATTGGGGGCGTGGGCGATGTTTGATGTGGACGCGGTACGGGCCGATTTCCCGATTTTGGCGCGTGAGGTGAACGGCAAGCCGTTGACCTATCTGGACAGTGGCGCCTCGGCGCAGAAGCCGCAGGTTGTCATTGATGCGATCACGCAGGCCTATTCGCAGGAGTATGCGAATGTTCACAGGGGGTTGCACTATCTTTCTAATCTGGCGACCGACAAGTATGAGGCCGTGCGCGGCACCATCGCGCGGTTTTTGAATGCCGGGTCCGAGGATGAGATTGTGCTGAACTCTGGCACCACCGAGGGGATCAATACGGTTGCCTATGGCTGGGCTATGCCGCGGTTGCAGGCGGGTGACGAGATTGTGCTGAGTGTGATGGAGCATCACGCCAATATCGTGCCCTGGCATTTTCTGCGCGAGCGCCAGGGCGTTGTGCTGAAATGGGTCGATGTGGACGCAATGGGCGTGCTGGACCCTCAGGCGGTTCTGGATGCTATTGGACCACGCACCAAGCTGGTGGCAATTACGCATATGTCCAATGTGTTAGGCACCAAGGTTGATGTGAAGTCCATCTGTGCGGGGGCGCGGGAACTGGGAGTGCCGGTTCTGGTGGACGGCTCGCAGGGGGCGGTTCATATGCCGGTGGATGTGCAGGATCTGGGCTGTGATTTCTATGCGATCACGGGGCACAAGCTGTATGGGCCATCCAGCTCGGGTGCGATCTATATGCGGTCCGAGCGGATGGCAGAGATGCGTCCGTTCCTGGGCGGTGGGGATATGATCAAGGAAGTGTCCAAGGATGCTGTGATCTACAATGATCCGCCGATGAAGTTCGAGGCCGGTACGCCGGGGATTGTCCAGATCATCGGGCTGGGCGTTGCCTTGGATTACATGATGGGGCTGGGAATGGCCGAGATCGCCGCGCATGAGGATCGGTTGCGGGATTATTGCCAGTCGCGGCTGAATGGGCTGAATTGGTTGCAGGTGCAGGGGCATGCGCCGGACAAGGGCGCGATTTTTTCGTTCACCCTGGACGGTGCGGGGCATCCGCATGATATCTCGACCATTTTGGACAAGAAGGGTGTGGCGGTGCGGGCCGGACATCATTGTGCCGGGCCTTTGATGGAGCACCTGGGGGTGACGGCGACCTGTCGGGCCTCGTTCGCGATGTACAACACCGAGGCCGATGTGGACCGGTTGGTTGATGCGCTGGAACTGGCGCATGATTTGTTTGGGTAATCTGGGCGGAGATCTGTTGCCTGGGTTGTTTTTGCCATTGCGGCATCTTTGAGGGGCGCGTATACCGCCACTCGCGCACCTGTAGCTCAGCTGGATAGAGCGCTGCCCTCCGAAGGCAGAGGCCAGAGGTTCGAATCCTCTCAGGTGCACCATTTCTCTTTTTGATTGTTTGGCCGGTGGGTTTGTGGAACCTGCTGAATTTTCGGCGTTTTTGCGGCTGTTGCGATGAATGCGCGGCGCTGTTTCCGGTGAGGCATTGGTGTGGCGGTTTTCTGCACGTGCAGGCTGCCAAAAGGTCTGGGCGTGAGCGCGAATGTGATGTTCCCTGTCGGAGCGGAGCGTGATTTATGTCATGTCATGCGCTGATTTGGAGAGGGCGGAGAATGTCTGGCAATTTTAAGAGCCATCGGAGCGTGAACGTGGAGTGGGGGGACTGCGATCCGGCGGATATTGTGTTTTTCCCCAATTATTTCCGCTGGTTCGACGCATCCACCGCGCATCATTTCAAGGCAGCGGGTTTGCCCAAGCCGGACCTGTTACGGCGATTCGAGGTGGTTGGGTTTCCGATGCGTACAACGCGGGCGGATTTTCATGCGCCTGCGGTGCATGGGGATTTGCTGTGGATCGAGACAGAGATCACGCGGTTCGGGCGGTCCAGTTTTGACGTTATTCATCGGGTGAAAAACGGTGATGTTCTGTCGGTCGAAGGGTTTGAGACGCGGGTGCTGGTGCGGCGCGATGAGGGGGGCGCGTTGCGATCCTGTGCTGTGCCGCAAGAGGTGAAGGACCGGTTTTCAGACGCCAGCGCGTGATCGCCGCGCAGGGTGCGTGTTGGGTTGGAAACTGAAGAGTTGCCAAGACGCTAATTGGCGGTAAACTGTTTGTGTTTGACAGTGAACAGAACTGGATCAATTTGAATGACGATACGGAAACTATTGGTTGTTTCTGCTGCCGCGATCGGCGTTGCCCTGAGTGGTGGCGGATTGGCAATGGCTGCGGACAACGATCCGCCGCCGCCTCCACCGAAGAATGCGCCTCCGCCGCCGCCGCCGAAGAATGCGCCGCCGAAGACATCGGATGAGAAGCCGCCGAAGCCACCGACCAAGGATGGCCCACCGCCGCCTCAGGATGGAAATGCGCCACCACCGCCGCCGCCAAAGAACTGATGCGCGGGGGCCTGGCAGAGCGCCCAGGTTGACGAGATTAGGAACCTGTCCCGATTGGGGCAGGTTCAATTTGTTTGAGGTTCTGATTTTTAGTCAGGAAATCTGATTTGAATCCAGTGCCATAGCGTCCATAGCTGAAGCGAAATCCGACACGTAGGGGCGGAAGTTTTCAGATTTGTCGGCGCTGTTTTTGAAGATGGGCTGTTGCACCTGATAGCGCGATGCCGATCCGGCCAGGCGGCCGGATTTGTGGAAATCCAGCAGGCCGTCTTCGTGCTCCAATCCGGCAAACTCCAGCATCCGGGCGATCTGGGTCTCGGGGTCTGAGACGAGGGATTCGTAGACCACGGTCATGAAACGGTCGGGGAAACGCTGTGCCCAAACTTCCATCAGCTGGTCATAGATTTCGTAGTAAGCCACCAGTTCGTCCAGGTCGGCGGTGAATTCGGAACCGTCGCCGTTAAAGGGCCGTTTGAAGATGGACCAGCAGGTGTGGAACGGGTGGCGGCGCATATGGATGACTTTGGCCTCTGGCATGGCCGAGAGGATGTAGCCGACATTGCGGAAATTGATCGGGCGTTTGTCGGTGAACCAGTCCACGTCGATGTTCGGGCGGGCCTGGGACAGGTAGTATTGGCGGATTTCGGCCAACCAGTCGGTCAGGGGGCGCTCGCGCGGGCGGGGGGTTTCATTCACGGCGCGGAGCATTGCGCCGAGTTCGCCGCGTGGATCGACCCGCGAGTGGCCGCCGAGGATCTGTTCGGTCAGCGTGGTGCCGGAGCGGGGCAGGCCAACAATGAAGAGGGGCCGGGCGCTGGTGAGGGGCGGTATTGAGCCGGGGACGGTGTCACCCGGGCCGGGCAGGTCGGCGGCGATGCGTTTGAAGCGGGCGCGTTCGGTTTCGATGTCGAACTGCATGGTGCTGCGACGCAGGCGATTGGCGTGCAGGAATTCTTCGCAGGCTTCGCGGTAGAGGCCGGCCTTTTCCAGAGCGTTGCCGAGACCAAAGCGCAGCTGGCCTTCGTCATTTGGCGGAAAACGGGTGCTGCGAAGGATTGTGCGCATTTGTTCGATATGCGGGTGATCGGGGGTGTAGTCGATCAGGCTGGACAGGGCGAAATGTACGTCTGCATTTGTGGGCTGCTGAAGCAGAACGGCCTGATAGGCGGCGCGGGCGGTGTCTGCGTCTGCGTTCCAGTCTGACAGGTGGCCGCGCACGGTGAGGGCGTGGACGTTTTGCGGATCTTCGCGCAGGGCGATTTCGGTGTAATGCTCGGCCTTGTCAAAACGTTCGACAAGGAAGAAGAGCCGCGCGGCAGAGGCGGCATAGCGCCCTGGTTTGTCGGTGGATGCGACGGCGGATTCCATGGTGCTGAGTGCTTCGTCGTATTGGCCGGTGTCAAACAGCATCAGGCCCATATTGTTGAGCGCGTCGGGCTGTTTTGGCATCAGGCCGAGCGATTTGCGAAAGCAGCTGATAGCGGTATCAAGCTGGCCCATGCCGGCGTAGGACTGGGCCTGGAGGTTGTAGACGATGGGGGCGGGGCCAAAGCGGTTTTGCAGGGTTTGCAGCACGGTGATCGCCTTGGAGAATTCGCGCCGTTGCATATGTTGGCGCGCTTTCCTGATCGCGTTGTCGACGTCTGCCTTTGGGGGTCGCGCCATCTGTTTCTCCTCGGGGTCTTGGATGATTGACTGGCCGGGCGTGATGGATGGGCCCGTTTGAAATATTTTGGTGCTGTGCCGTTGCGGGGCCAAGTTGACCATGTTTTCGGCAGGCTCACAATGGAAGGAAACGGGGGAAGGAAATGGGGGAGGGATATTGGAATGGGAAATGCGGATCAGTTGGAGGCGCTGAGTTTGTCTGCCAGCATTCGGGCGACCTTGGCATAGCCATCGGGCGACAGGTGAGGCCCTTTGACCGCGAAATCCGGACTGTTTTCGTCTTGGTTCAGGAAGGTGGCGCCATCGAGGAAAGGCACGCCGATCTTGGCGGTGAAATCCCTTAACTCGGTGCGATACCGTTCGGCCCGTGCGTCGGGGCGCCAGAATTTGGAGTTTGGAATATAGACGACCTTGAGGTGACATTCGGGGGCGGCACAGAGCGTTTGCGCTGTCTCTATGGCCATGGCGCTGTCGCCCAGAAGATTGTCATTGGAGGACATGCGCATCTGGATCAGTTCGCGAATGGCCGGGAGCGACCAGCGCTGGTTGAGCGCGTAGAAGAACCGCTCGGTATAGCTGAGGCGGAGTTCTTCGCTGCCGTGGAAGGTTTCGTTGGAATTGGCCCGGGCGAAGTTGTGCAGGTCATAATAGCTTTGCAGGGGGGCGATGCGGTCGGAAGTTTCGTCAAAGAACGGGGCGTTGTTTCGGACGTGCAGGTCGAATGTGGTTGAGTTCCAGGTGCCCATGTCATTGGGATAAAAAATCATAATCACGTTTTTGGGTTTCAGCCTGGGGGTGAAGAGTTTGACCAGTGTCGCATAATGTTGCGGGTTGTTGGAGCCAAAGCCGAGGTTCAATGCGTTTTTGCCGGTGAGGCCCTGGTACAGGTTTGGCAATGTGTCGGCGTCCTGGACGCAGGCGCCGTAAGTGTAGGAATCGCCTATGAACAGGGTGTCGACCGGTTGGTCCCATTTGGCGTCGTCATTGCGCAATCCGAAGCGGTCGGATGTGTATTTGACCAGCCCATAGCCTTCGTTGCAGCTGTAGGTTTTTGCGTTTGGGGTGGAGCCGATTGAACCGATGCCCAGCTCGCGCATTTTTGTGCTGAGCGCTTCGTTGCGGTCAAAGAAGTTGGGCCAGAGGATACCGACATAGCCTTCGCTGACCGCAGCGTCGCGATAGCTGTGGTCTTCGCTGGCGGCGCGGTCCTGTTCGATCTCTTGGGCCGCGTGGGCCGAAGCATCGAGGCTGCCCATCATGATTTTGGTCGTCATCCAGTCGCCGGCAATCAGAACTGCGTAGCAGAAAAGAGATACGGCTGTGATCAGGAGGGCGTTTTTAATCCAGTTCATAGCGCTCCTTGTAGTTTTCGGTCAGTGCGGTGTCCTGTTCTTCTTTGAAAAGCAGAAAGCTGCCAATCGCAAGCCTGTCGAGGTCGGTCCCCATAAAACATTTGAATGCATCCAGGGGAGAATTGACGATTGGTTCCCCGCGGACGTTAAACGAGGTGTTGACCACAAGGGGGACGCCCGTTTTTTCGTAAAAGGCCGAGATCAGGGCGTGATACTTTGGATTTGTCCCGGCGTGGACGGTTTGCAGGCGGGCGGAATAGTCCACATGGGTGACTGCGGGGATCGAAGAGCGCGGGACATTGAGTTTTTCGATGCCGAACAGGGCGGATTCGGCCGGGGTCATTGGGCGGCGTTTGTCGGTTTTGACGTCTGCGACCATGAGCATATAGGGGCTGTCGCCGCTGTAGTCGAACCAGTCGCTGACATGTTCGGCCAGAACGCTGGGGGCAAAGGGGCGGAAGCTTTCCCGGTATTTGACCTTGAGGTTCAGCTGTTTTTGCATGGCGGGTGAACGCGGATCGGCGATGATGCTGCGCCCGCCAAGAGCGCGGGGGCCGAACTCCATCGCGCCTTGCATCCAGCCGATGGCCTTGCCGTCGGCCAGGGCCTGGGCGGTTTGGTCGATCAGGTCGGCGTCGGCGAGTTTGTGATACCGTGCGCCGCAGGCGTCGAGCGCCTCTGCGATCTGGTCATCTGAATAGGACGGGCCGAGGTAGGCGCCCCGCATGGCGTCGGGCGCGGATGGTGTTGGGCGGTCGGGCGCGTGGTGCAGGTACCAGGCCGAGAGTGCCGCACCCAAGGCGCCGCCTGCGTCGCCTGCGGCGGGCTGAATCCAGATGTTGTCAAACAGGCCGGTGCGTTTGAGCACGCCATTGGCGACACAATTGAGGGCGACGCCTCCGGCCAGGCAGAGGTTGCGCTGACCGGTCTGGGTGGCGATGCTGCGTCCGAGTTTTACGATCACCTCTTCGGTGACCTGCTGCACGGAGGCGGCGAGGTCCATTTCGCGCTGGGTCAGGGTCGATTCGGATTTGCGGGCGGGGCCGCCGAACAGGGCGTCGAATTTGCGGTTGGTCATCGTCAGACCGGTTGCAAAATTGAAATAGGACATGTCGAGCTGGAAGCTGCCATCCTCGGCGATGTGGATCAGGTGTTCGCGGATCAGGTCAGCGTACTGTGGGGTGCCATATGGGGCCAGGCCCATAAGCTTGTATTCGCCCGAGTTGACCTTGAATCCGGTGTAATAGGTGAAGGCGGAGTAGAGCAGGCCGAGCGAATGGGGAAAGTGAATCTCGCGCAATATGCTGAGATCCTTGCCTTGGCCGAGGGCGAGTGAAGTTGTTGTCCATTCGCCGACCCCGTCCAGGGTCAGCACGGCTGCTGTGTCGAAGGGCGAAGGGTAAAAGGCGCTGGCCGCATGTGACAGGTGGTGTTCGCTGAACCGCAGACGGTCGCGCCAGTTGACAGAACCGCCCAGCGACGTGGTGAGTTCGCCTATCAGGATGGATTTCTGGAACAGTTTCTCTTTGATCCAGACCGGCATGGAGGTTGCGAAGCTGCGAAACCCTTTGGGCGCGAAGGCGAGATAGGTTTCCAGCAGCCGTTCAAATTTGACGAAGGGTTTTTCGTAAAACACCACTTCGTCGATGTCGGAGGGGGAGATTCCGGCGATCTGCAGGCAGGCGGCGATTGCGTTATGTGGGAAGCTTTCGTCATGTTTGACGCGGGTGAAGCGTTCTTCCTGGGCGGCGGCGAGGATCGTGCCGTTTTGAATCAGGCACGCGGCGCTGTCATGGTAGAATGCAGAGATCCCGAGGATATACATGCCTGCGTCCGGGAAATCAGAACAGAGTATAGATGAAAGGCGCGACGACCGAGCCTTTGGCGAGGATCAGGATGCCGCCGAGCAGGACCATGACCAGGATGATCGGGGCCAGCCACAGCTTTTTTCGGACTTTGAGAAATGCCCAGAGTTCCTTGAGAAAATCCATTCTGATCCCTTTGCTCAGAACTGCCGTTTGAACGCAGGTGCGGACATATCCTGTGATGTGCGTTCTTTCCAGTGTGTCGCGGGGGCATGCATGATTAGCCGCAGTTCGTCGCGCCCGAAAAGGCGCATGAGCAGGGCGATGGGGGTGAAAACGCCGAAAAACAGAATGGCCAGGACGATTGGGCTGAAGATCATGCCCAGCACGGCGCCCAATTGCATCCACAGCCGGTTCAGGGGCAACAGGATGTCAGGGATGGTGAGGGCCAGCGTCAGGAATCCAAGGGCGAGGGCAGCGCAGACCCATGCGCTGACCGAGGTCAGGGGTGGGGTGCTGTGGTAAAAGAAATAGGCTGTGGCCAGGGCAAAGACACCTGCAAAGAACAAGCCAAATTTCCGGTTGGATGGCAGTTCAATTTCTGAAATCCGCATTTTCCAGCCCCCACTGGTGGGTTTGCAACAGTTCCAATTCGTAGCTTCATCAGAAAGCCTGCAAGATCAATATGCCCCGCAGAAAGTGACTGCAGCACTGCGGTCTCCTGCCTGTGAAGTCGTGCAGAGTCTATGACCCTTGGGGCAAGGGGCAGGAAATTGTCAGGATATGTTGCGCTTGGGCGTCTTGTGGCGTTTGGCGCGGCTGGTCAGAGGTGTTGGTTGATCGTTGTCTGCAAGGCGCGCAAACGGGTCGAGGCGGGGCAGGCGGGTCATCATGCGATGCCGACTGCCTCGCCCTTTGGGCTCACTCCCATTCGATGGTTCCGGGCGGTTTGGAGGTGATGTCATAGGTGACCCGGTTGATGCCGGGCACTTCGTTGATGATGCGGGTGGCGGTTTCGCCGAGGAATTCGTGCGAGAACGGGTAGTAATCAGCCGTCATACCATCCACCGAGGTGACGGCCCGCAGGGCGCAGGCGTAGTCATAGGTGCGCCCGTCGCCCATCACGCCGACGGTGCGCACTGGCAAAAGCGCGACAAAGGCCTGCCAGATTTCGTCATAGAGCCCGTGTTTGCGGATCTGGTCGATGTAGACGGCGTCGGCCTCGCGCAGGATGTCGAGTTTGGCGCGGGTGATTTCGCCGGGGCAACGGATGGCGAGCCCCGGCCCGGGGAACGGGTGGCGTCCGATGAACGAGGCCGGCAGGCCCAGCTCGCGGCCCAGAGCGCGGACTTCGTCCTTGAACAGGGCGCGCAGGGGTTCCACCAGGGTGAGGCCCATTTTTTCCGGCAGGCCGCCGACATTGTGGTGAGATTTGATGGTGACCGAGGGGCCGCCCGAGAAGCTGACGCTTTCGATCACATCCGGATAGAGCGTGCCCTGGGCCAGGAATTCAGCCCCTTCGATGTCATCGGCATATTTCTGGAACACGTCGATGAACAGGCGGCCAATGATCTTGCGTTTGGTTTCAGGGTCTGACTGGCCGTCGAGTTCGGACAGAAAGCGGTCTTGTTCCTGGGCGTGAATAACCTGCAGATTCATGTTGTCGCGGAACATGGCGACGACGTCCTGCGCCTCGTTCTTGCGCAACAGGCCGTTGTCGACAAAAACGCAGGTGAGCTGGTCACCGATGGCTTCGTGAATCAGGGCCGCTGCAACAGAGCTGTCGACGCCGCCAGAGAGGGCGCAGATCACGCGTTTGGTGCCGACCTGTTGTTTGATTCGGGCGATCGCCTCTTCCCGGTAGGCGCCCATGGTCCAGTCGCCTTTGAACCCGGCGAGCCGGACGAAGTTTTCAAACAGTTTGGCGCCGCGGGGGGTGTGGTGGACCTCGGGGTGGAATTGGACGGCGTAGAAGTGACGGTCCGGGTCTGCGGTGATGGCGTAGGGGGCGTTTGGCGAGGTGCCAAAGACCTGGAATCCGGGCGCAAGGCGGCTGACGTGGTCGCCATGGGACATCCAGACTTGTTCGTCGCCTTGTTCGAACCAGCCGTCGAGCAGGTCGAGTTGCGTGTTCGGGGTCACAAAGGCGCGGCCAAATTCGGCCGTGCCGCCGCCGCCGGAAATCTTGCCTCCGTCGACCTGACCGCCGAGCTGGGACATCATCAGCTGCTGGCCATAGCAAATGCCAAGCATGGGCACGCCAAAGTCATAGATCTGGTCCGGGAGCCGGGGGGAGCCGTCGCGCGTGACGCTGTCGGGGCCACCGGACAGGATGATGGCCTTGGGCTGCATCTGGCGGACGCTGTCCATGGTGACGGATTGATACGGGTGGATTTCGCAGTAGACGTTCTGTTCGCGCAAGCGGCGGGCGATCAGCTGGGTTACCTGGCTGCCGAAATCGATGATGAGGAGGCGGTCATGTGTCATGGGCGTTGATTATGCGCGGTTTGGGCGCTTGTCGAGAGGGGTGTTGAGGCGCGGCGGATGAGACGGGTTTGGTGGCGCGCTTTTGATCATTTGCCCCTGTGTTCGGGTGGGGATGTCCGGGGGGGCTGGTTTTTGGGCCAACGTGTCGCTTTTTGACCGGAGAGGGCGCAGATGATGAGAGCGCGATGTGGCGTCTGGTCTAGACAATGGAAAATCACCCAAACTTCTCTTTTTTGAAGGCGAGATCATGGCAGAAGCGGCAGTGCGTAGACGGACACGGGGCGGCGGCGGGGCTGCTCGGCGGGCGGAGCGAGGGGCCGTTTCGTTTGAGACAGCGAAATTCATTGAGCGCAACATTCCGAATTTCGAGGTGTTGAACGAGGAAGCCCTGGAGATCATCGAGGCCAATGCCGAGACGATTCTGGAAGAGATCGGCGTCAATTTTGTGAACAATCCGGCGGCTCTGGTGCGCTGGAAAGAGGCAGGGGCCCATGTTGAGGGCGAGCGGGTTCATATCCCGCGCGGATTGGCGCGGTCGCTGATCAAAACGGCGCCCGCCTCGTTTACGCAACATGCACGCAACCCGGCCCGCAATGTCGATATCGGCGGACGCAATCTGGTGCTGGCGCCGGTTTATGGCCCGCCTTTCGTGCGCGATGCCTCGGGAGGGCGGCGTTATGCGACGATGGAGGATTTCCGCAATTTTGTGAAGCTGGGCTATATGTCCAAATGGCTGCACCATTCGGGCGGAACCGTTTGTGAGCCGACCGATGTTGCGGTGAACAAGCGGCATCTGGATATGTTGCACGCGCATATGACCCTGTCTGACAAGCCTTTCATGGGCTCTGTGACCGAGCCGAGCCGGGCACAAGACAGTGTTGATATGGCCGGGCTGTTGTTTGGCGAGGATTTTGTTCAGCAGAACACGGTGATGACCTCGCTCATCAACATCAATTCGCCGATGACCTTTGATGATGTCATGATGGGCGCGATGGAGGTTTATGCGGCGAACAATCAGGCCTGTATCGTTTCGCCCTTTATCGTTGGGGGCGCGATGGCGCCGGTCAGCGTGGCGGGAACCCTGACGCAGGTGATGGCCGAAGTATTGGCCGGGATTGCCTATAATCAGTTGATCCGCCCGGGTGCGCCGGTGATCATGGGGGCGTTTGTGACCTCTATTGACATGAACTCGGGGGCGCCGACATTCGGGACACCCGAGGCCAGCCATATCACCTATGGGGTGGGGCAGTTGGCGCGGCGCATGGGGTTGCCCTATCGCTCTGCCGGGGCGTTTACCGGATCGAAACTGCCGGATGCGCAGGCGGCCTATGAGACGGCAAATTCACTGAACATGGGGCTGCTGTCGGGCGTGAACTTTATGTTGCATGCCTGTGGCTGGCTGGAGGGCGGGTTGGTAAGCTCGTTCGAGAAATTCGTGCTGGATGCGGATCAGCTGGGTGTTTTGCACAAGCTGGCTGAGGGGATTCGCATGGATGAGGATGCCCAGGCCATGGGGGCGATTGCCGAGGTGGGGCCGGGCGGTCACTATCTGGGATGCGCGCATACGCAGGCGAATTTCAAGTCGGCCTTTTGGCGGACAGATGTACTGGACTACAAGCCTTTTGAGACCTGGGAAGAAGAAGGCGCCCGCGACAGCGCGGCGCTTGCCTCGGCGCGGGTGGCGCAATTGTTGGAGCAATACCAGCAACCGGCGATGGACCCGGCGATTGCCGAATCCCTGACGGCCTATGTCGAGAACAAGAAAGCCACGATGCCGGATGTGATTGGCTGAAGCAGGTGGGGCCTTTGTTGAGCGCCCCACGCGTTGCATGTTCGACTGGCCTTTGACTGGCCTTTGACTGGCCTTTGACTGGGGCGGCCTGTGATTGGGCCGCCTTTCATCCGATTTGATTGTGACCGCAGGGTTTGACTCGGCTCCTGCAAGGCAGCGACGGATCAACCCCAGAGCAGTTCAGACCGCGGCCACACGCTCGGTCAGGCGCAGGCTGCGCAGCAATTGGGCCTCGGCCACTGTTGCGATCAACACATCCAGATGGCGCACGGCCGAGTAGCCTGCGTAGTCGGTGGCGCGCTGTTCTTCGAATTGTTCCTCAAGGTCGAGAAGACGGGGCAAAGCCTGTAACGTGTTGGGTAGATTGCCATATCCGAGCACGCGCTGGAGGTGTCGTTTCCGATTGTAGGACAATGCGCCTTGTTTGGCTGCACGTGTCATGAGGGATGGACGGCGCAGTTTTTCCAGGCGGTGCGTTATATTTTGCATGATGATTCCCCTTTGCGAGCATTGTGTTTTGCAAAGTTGAATGATAAACAACCTAAGCGGGTGTTGCGCTGTGCCGCCGGAGTGCGTGCGGAACTGTTACTAGTGTTTACCTATTAGAAACAATGGTTCAGCTCGTGAGATGCGCCAAGCCTTGGCTGCCTGGTGCACCCTAAGGTTGAATGGTCATTCTTGGGAGCGATGGGAGCTCCAACATGAAAGGCAACCCATGGATGGATCTGTATTCCAAAATAGTGAGATGGCGTTTCCTGGCTGGATTCCGGGGAATGTGACGAATTACCTGATGCATACAGTGCGCGGCGTATCGATCCGTGAACTGGCGCGACAGCAGGGATGTCATGCCTCGACGATCCTGCGGCAAGTGCGGCGGATCGAGAGCCGGCGTGACGATCCCCTGGTGGACGCGGGACTGCTGCGGCTGAGTGAAGAGTTGGAGGCAGAAGATGGTGGCGCAGGGGTGGCCCCATCGGATGCAGAGCTGGAAGACTGCGCGGTGCGGATTTTGCGGCGTCTGTGCGAAAGCGGTGCGGTTCTGGCGGTGGCGGCGGATATGCCCAATGGGATCGTGATGCGCGGTGCCGAAGGGGGCGCGGCGACCCGGACGGCGGTGGTGACGCGTGCATTGGCGCAGGCCATGGCATTGCTGGATTGGATCTCCTGCGCATCCAATGGGGCGATTGCGCGGTACCATGTCTCGGCAACCGGACGCGCCGCTTTGGGGCAGTTGGTGGCAGCAGGAGAGAACCGCGCGCGGATTGAAACCGAGGGAGGGTTTGCAGAAGCACCAGCACCATTCCTGCGACAGTCAGAGGCTGTCGGCGAGGTGGTGCGGCGCAATCGCTTTGTGGCGAGTGAAAGCCCCTTGATCGCCTTGTCCCGTCGGCGGGACAAAGATGGCAAACGGTTTCTGGATAGTGAAATGGTGCGGGCGGGGGAACGCCTGCGAGAGGATTTCGAACTTGCACAAATGGACAAGGGGCAGGGGCAACGGGTATTGAGTACCGGCAGCGATGCGGCGCGGCCCCTTTCGATGGGGCCAGATGCGACAGCTGTGCAACGCCGCTTGGCCCATGCTCTGGAAGAGTTGGGACCGGGTTTGGCGGATGTCGCGCTTCAGTGCTGTTGTTACCTGGAAGGGTTGGAGCGTACCGAAAAGCGCATGGGCTGGTCTGCTCGGTCAGGCAAAATCGTGCTGCGCATCGCGCTGCAACGCCTGAGCCGACACTATCAAGAGGCGGCACAGGCGGGCGGTGACTTGATCGGTTAACCCGACCCCCCGAAAATTCGCAGAATTTTCGTTTCTACGCCGATGGAAATTCTGCGAGGATGCAAAAGCGCAAAACGCGGCACTCAACAGGTGTCAAACAGCCGCCTCAGCCTTTTCGAGCTTTTCGTCAAAGTCTTCCATCAGATCATCACAGGACTTGTGAGTGTCGATGGTGATCTTGATCAAGGCGGTCATTTCCTTGCTTTCCTTGTGCTCCTTGAGTTCCTTGCGCATTTTTTTGAGGATTGCAGAAAACTCATCACTGAATTTTTCCAAACCTGCAAACTCGGTCTTGGCAAGTTTGAGCGCATTGGCCGCCTTCTTCAGATCGCCTGATTTGGAGATCTCTGCGGTGCCGCTTTTGAAAAGCGCATGGATCTTGCGCTCATGCCCTTTGACGGTGCGCAGGGTCTTCTTGCGATTGGCCTCCTGCAGCGACTTGGGAAATTCCTTTGGGTCGACCTTTTTCAGGGCGTCGCGCACGATTGCTTCGATCGAAGCCTGTAGCTTGCGGGCGTAAAACACCATGTGGGCCGGGATCGAGCTGCCGAGTTCTGCGGATTTCTTCAACTCGGTCGCCGCGCGCTTGGCATCCTTGATCGTCGCCAGGATCTTGACGTCGGCCGTGGTGGTCTTTTTCTTCTTCAGTTCTTTTTCGACCGCTGCAATCCGCCCGGTCAGGACACCGTGCAATTCACGCGCATCTTTGCAAAAGTCCTGAAAAACATCGAGGTTCTTATGATGCTTGGTGACCGCGGCCTTCCATTCCTTGAGGTATTTCAACACGTCGGGTTCAGAGACGAAATCGGCAGCCTTTGAGCCGGAATTGCCTGAGATACGGGCCTTTTGCACCGCGTCGGACACCAGGTCTTCGACCTTCCATGTGGTTTCGAGCCAACTGGTCATACGCTTTTTCAGTTTGTTGCCTTCGGCGATGGAAAGTTCCTTGATCCGCTTTTCGGTCGCGCGAAAATCTTTTATGAACTTTTCTGTTTCCTTGGACATAACCGCTCCTTGTTCGAACTTGAACGTATTGCCGGCAGACTTTGGGCCTGAGGGCGAGGCTGAATAAATAGATGAATAATAACATAGATATTGGTCAGGCGTGAGGCATTTTGCAAGATGCCGTTCCGGTTTTTGAGTGTTTCATATGTTGGACCGAGGCCGTGGACGCGGCGTTTTGCATAGCGGCCATGTGCCGCTGGCGGTGCAATGGCGCGGAGACTGTGTTAGTTAAAGAGCAAATCATTCTATGAAATGGACCCAGTTACGTGCGTGACCTGAAAATCCCCGAGCAGCGCCACCCCGAGAAGGCGCACCGTCCTGATAATGAGCAGCCCAAGAAGCCGGATTGGATTCGGGTCAAGGCGCCGGGAGGGGCCGGCTATGCCGAGACGCGCAAGATCATGCGAGACAATAATCTGGTGACGGTTTGCGAAGAGGCCGGTTGTCCGAATGTTGGCGAGTGTTGGTCACAAGGTCATGCGACGATGATGATCATGGGGGGCATTTGCACCCGGGGGTGCACCTTTTGCAACATTGCAACCGGCAAGCCGGACACTTTGGATGCGTTCGAGCCCGGGCGGGTGGCCTTTGCGGTCGAGAAGCTGGGTCTGAATCACGTTGTGATCACCTCGGTCGACCGGGACGATCTGGCTGATGGCGGCGCAGATCATTTTGCGCAGACCATTCGGGCGGTGCGGCATCGCTCTCCGGGGACAACGATCGAGATTTTGACTCCTGATTTCCTGAAATGCGCGCCCGAGGCCCTGGAAGCCGTGGTCGAGGCGCGTCCGGATGTGTTCAACCACAATCTGGAAACGGTTCCGGGCCTTTATCCCGAGGTGCGTCCTGGCGCGCGCTATTTCCATTCTTTGCGCCTGTTGCAACGGGTCAAAGAGATGGATCCGGGGATGTTTACCAAATCCGGGATCATGGTGGGATTGGGGGAAGACCGTCAATCTGTGGTGCAGGTCATGGATGACATGCGGGCCGCGGACGTGGATTTCCTGACGATTGGACAATATCTGCAACCGACCCGGAAACATCATCGGGTGGACCGTTTTGTGACGCCAGAGGAGTTTTCGGCCTATGAAACGGCGGCCTGGGGCAAGGGATTCCTGATGGTGTCGGCGACTCCGCTGACGCGGTCCTCCTACCATGCTGGGGATGATTTTGCCCGGTTGCGGGCGGCGCGGCAGGCGAAACTGGGCCTGTCCTGATCCCAAAGCCGGGTTTTGGCTTTTGATTTTTGGTGCATGGCGCTTTTCCTTTTGGGCTCTGGTCGGTACGCTTTGAGGCGACAAATCAAAGGACCGACCCATGAGCTATGCGACTCGATCTGCCACTTCTTTGTTAGCGGACCTGGCGGCCCGGACCCTGAGCGCCGAGGCGTTGATGGTTTGGACGTTGGAACGGATTGCGCAGATCAATCCTGATGTGAATGCGATTGTCGGGATGCGCGACGCCGAGGATCTGCTGGCCGAGGCCCGGGCCAAGGATGCCGGGCCGGTTGAGGGGCCGTTGCATGGATTGCCGCTGGCGGTGAAGGATCTGGTGGATGTTCAGGGCATCCGGTCGACCCATGGATCGCCGATTTTTGCAGATTTTGTGCCAGAGGCGGATGATATGCTGGCGGCGGATCTGCGTGCAGCCGGGGCGATTTTGATAGGCAAGACGAATGTGCCGGAGTTCGGGTTGGGCTCTCATACGTTCAACCCGGTTTATGGGGCGACGGGGAATCCTTATGCGCCGGATTTGACCTGTGGGGGATCCTCGGGTGGGGCCGCTGTGGCGCTGGCCACGGGGATGACGGCCTTGGCGGACGGGTCCGACATGATGGGATCGCTGCGCAACCCTGCGGGTTGGTGCAATGTTTATGGGTTGCGCCCCAGTTGGGGGCGGGTCCCGTCAGAGCCCAAGGGTGATAATTTTCTGCATCAATTGGCGACACTCGGCCCGATGGCGCGCAGCCCGGCGGATATTGCGGTGTTGCTGGATGTTCTGTCACATAAGGATCCGCGCCAGCCTCATGGGGTGGATTACCCGCCTGTTGGCGTGGTTGAGCCGGCGGATATGCGTGGCAAGCGGATCGGCTGGTTGGCGGATTGGGGCGGGGCGTATCCGATGGAGCCCGGGATTCTGGAGCTTTGCGCCGAAGCGGGCGAGGTGTTCGCGCAATTGGGGGCCACCGTCGAACCGGTTGCGCCGCCCTTTCCGGCGGAGGTGATCTGGGACAGTTGGATTACCTTGCGGTCCTGGCAGGTCGGAGCCGGGTTGGCGCCGGATCGGGACAAGATGAACCTGATGAAAGACAGCGTGCGCTGGGAGTTGGAGCGTGGTCTGGCGATGACGGCCCTGGAGGTGCATCAGGCGAGCGTCGCGCGGTCTGATTGGTTTAAGGCCGCGACGGAACTCTTTGAAACTTATGATGCAATGATGTTGCCGACGGCGCAGGTCTGGCCGTTTTCGACAGATATTCCATGGCCGCGCGAGATTGCTGGCGTGAAAATGGACACCTACCATCGGTGGATGGAGGTTGTGGTGCCGGTGAGCCTGTTGGGGCTGCCGAGTTTGGGTATGCCTGCCGGGTTTGGCGCAAATGGATTGCCGATGGGTGTGCAGATATTCGGTCCGCGAGGCAGTGATGCGTCGTTGTTGGCGATGGGCGAGGCCTATCACCGGGCGACGGAGTGGCCGACCAAACGCCCCGGGCATTCTGGATAGACCCAGGCCAAGACGTCTGGGGTCAAGGGGGGACGAAGGATGGTAACAGAGGCAACGTCAGAGGGAGGACCGGAGACAGTCAGAGCGGCAGAGACAGGGCAGGCGCCGCATGGGGTGCCGGTGTTGCGGCCATGCGCGTTTGAAATGTTGCGGATTGCCTTGCGGCGGGGATGGGCCGATGTGCGCCGTGCCCCCGTTTTTGGATTGGTATTTGCCAGTGTTTATGTCGGTGTCGGCTGGCTGATGATGGCGGTGACACTGGCCACTGGGACGACCTATTGGCTGGTATTGGCGGCGATTGGATTTCCTTTGATCGGGCCATTTGCGGCGGTGGGGTTCTACGAGGTGTCGCGACGCTTGCAAGAGAATGAACCTTTGGCATGGGGCCCGGTTCTGAGCGTGGTCTGGCGCCAGCGCACGCGGCAATTGCCGATGTTATGTTCCATCGTCGTATTTCTGTTTTTGTTTTGGTTTTTCCTGGGTCACATGATTTTCGCCCTGTTTTTGGGGCGGGCGGTGATGACAAATGTGTTTTCCTCGACCGAGGTGTTTCTGACCGTTGAGGGGCTGAGCATGTTGGGGGTCGGCACGGTGATCGGCGCGGGGTTTGCGTTATTGGTTTACAATATCACGGTGCTGGCCTTGCCCATGTTGCTGGATCGGGAGGTGGATTTTGTGTCAGCGATGATTGCCAGTTTTGGCTATGTGCTGGCCTATCCGGTGATCATGCTGGCCTGGGCGTTGTTTATTGCGGTTGTGACCTTTGTGGCGATGATGCCCGGATTTCTGGGCCTGTTCCTGGTGCTGCCCTGGTTGGGGCATGCGACATGGCATTTATATGATCAGGTTGCGCAGCGTCAGGATGTGTAAGATGGGGCGCGGGAACGGTTTTGGGCGGGGGATCCCGGATCAACCCGTCGCGTTAGAGGCCGGTTCCGGTGTTTCGCGGCCCATGTCCACCAGTCTTGCGCGCAGAGCAGGGGTGTCTGGATGCCCCAGCTCTAGCGCAAAGATATAGGCATGGGTCAGATAGAACCCCGCAGCCTGATCCGAGGTCGCGTGATCTGCGGCCTCGGTGTAGAGCTGTACCAGTTGTGACTGGTCGCCCGCCGCGTGGGCGGCGAGCAACCTTGCGTCGAGATCGCTCATTCTGCGGCGAGGCCCAGGCCGCGATAGGTTTCGACCTGACCTGCGATCCAATCGTGGAAGACATGGGTCGGACCATCCATCGCCGGAGAGAACCGCCCGCCATCAAAACCGGGGGCCTGACGGCCGCGTTGCATGCCCTGAACGACAAAGACGTCCTCGACAAAGACCTCTTTCCACTGGGCTGCGTTGCGCTTGCGCAGATCGGCATCAGTGTCGGGCGTTGGATAGTAGAGGTGGATATGCTCGGACGTTCGATCCAGCGCTTCGGGCACCAGAATGATCGCGAATGTGTGGTCGCGGTGTACACCCAAAAGCACGTTCGGGAAGGCGGCGACATATTCTGCGCCGGTGTCCCATTGCGCGCTGAGCGCGTCGAAGTCCGGGAATGTCGCGCCGTCCTCGTCCTTGAGCTGGCGATAGACCAGCGTGCCTTGTCCGGCAAAGAAACCCGGCTGTTCGATATGGTAGTGATCTTCGAGGCGGGAGTAGCTGTTCAGGCCGGGGTGAACCCAGGGCAAATGGTAGCTTTCGCAGTAGTTTTCGACGGCGAGCTTCCAATTGCAATCGACGTCCAGACGAAAATAGCTTTCGGCGCCGCCGTGATAGAGGGGTTTGTCGAATTCGGACCAGCGGCTGATCAGGTCGGCCATCGCCTCGGTAAAGGGGGCGGCGGTGCCGGACAGGTTGATCCAGACCACATCCATCCAGATGTGGCTGGTGACTTCGATCAGGCCGAGGTCTTCTTTGACGATGGCGTCGTGGCTGTTCTGGCCCGGGCCGCCGACATGGGGCGTGCTGACCAGGCGGCCATCGGTTCCGTAACACCAGCTGTGATAGGGGCAGCGGATGGCGCCCTGGATGTTGCGCGGTTCTTCGACGAGAATCATGCCGCGGTGGCGGCAGATGTTTTGGAACACGCGCACCTGACCTTCGCGGTCGCGCAGGAGCAGCAGGGGGATGCCCAGGAAGGTGAGCGGGATTGCATCGCCGGGCTCTGGCACATCACTGGCGACGGCGAGGCCGGACCAGTTGCGCTGAAGCAGCGCTTGCCCTTCTTCGGCAAAAACGGACGGATCCGTGTAATGGGCATTGGGCAAGCCATTGGCGGTTTCGATTGGGTTTCGAACGGCGGTGAGATCGGTCATTGGGCCCTCCGGTAGATCTGAGCGTGACGATGCCCGCGAATGAGGGAGGTGTCGGGTTTGTTTGCGACATGGTCTTACTCACCGCGACACATGCCTGCGAAACGTCTTAGCGGAAGGGGACGTTGGATTGCAGCAGGTGGGCGTGGAACGGGATCAGATCGGGCGCATCACAAAATCCGGTTTGACGGGCGGCCTGCATGACTTTTATGCGATCTGTTCCCAGATGTTCATAGACCAGACGCTCGACCCTCGTGGATTCGGGGCTTTCGCGGACGGTTCGGCAGACGTAGCCCAGCCAATAGTTGTTTTCGAAGGAGGCGACCTTGCTGAGGTAATTGAACGAACAGGTCATGGCCTTGCGGCGGGCGACAACGGCGACGATGCCGTCTTCTTGGCGGGCAATATAGCCGCGAAATTCGCGGGAATTGGGGGTGGTTGGAAGCCCCTGAAGCCGCATTGCCTCGCGGTTTTCGTAGCCGCGCAGATAGGTGGCGCCCAGATCGCGAAATATATAGACGAGGCCGATGACAAAGCGGTTCGGGTCCATGAAGCTGCGGCGCGAGAATCTATAAAAACCGTTTGGAAACAGATCATTGGGTAGGTTTGATACACCGGCGCCTGTGAATTCAGTCAGGAAGGAGCCTGTAAGGATATTGCCGTTTTTGCGCACGCTTTCGGCCGGTTCCAGAAGAATTCTGGCGTCCACATCAAAGAAGGTGCAGATCCGTTCCAATACGTCAGGTCTGGGGAAGCTTTCGCCCGAGAGGTAGCGGTTGAACTGTGTCCGGTTGATACCAAGTTGGCGTGCCAACTCTGAGATGGAACTGTAGTCTTGCGACAGTAGCCGCAGATTGGCGCCAAACATGTTGCGAAGCTCGGCCGGGGAGCGCGCTGATCGGGACATATTCGAGGGTCTTTCTGTTATTTCGGCATGTTCGATTTGGCACTGTGTCGGAAGATCAAGAGTCTTTGGTAGGGTAGAGACTTGCTGTTACGCTGAATAGCGTCAATACTGACGCTGTTTTGTTGCTAGGATCAGGTGAAGTGACACAAATTGCAATAGGTCGACGCCAAGTTTATCATGTCTCGCTTTGCAGATTTGCAGCACACTTTACCTAGGGACAGGTTAGAGAGACTGTGATGTACGGATTGGTGCTATGGAGTGACGCAGATGCCGGTAAAGCGGTGATTTGGTGTGAAGATCACGGGGATCTGGCGTTTTATCGAGAACCTGAGACCGGCGCCGACATTCTATTGGGTGCGGGCGATCTGGTTGAATTTGAATTGACCATGGAGCGACAGTTTCGATACGCGCGCAATCCGCATTTGGTGTCGGAATCCGTGTCCGTGGGATTGGCGCAGGCTTTGTCTGTCGGCGCGCCGGCTGGCTCTTTGCCGGATGTCGGATCGAACATTCGGGTGGAACGGACGTCTGCAGAGATCGTGCCGTTCAAGCCCAGGTCGCAACCAACCCAGGGTGTTGGGGCCTCTCAACGGCGGGTTTGAGGATTGAGACGCAGGCGGTGTCGACGGGTCGTCAACACCGTTTGTTTCTATGCAGACGCTATGGCTTTTACGGGCACAGGCGGTCAAGACTGACGAAAAAAGGGCGCTGTCGGAGCGCCCTTTCATAAACTTTAGCAGAGTTCAGATCTGTTTACCGACCTGTCAGGCCAACAACCGATGTCCCGGTCAGAGCGATGATTTTGAGGTCTGTAAGCGCCGAAAGGGACTGGGCGTATTCGATGTCCATGGACACACGCTCGTCATAGGTCACGTCGTTTCTGCCACTTACCTGCCACAAGCCAGTGATCCCTGGCTTTTGCGACAAGTAGATATCTGCAGCCATGCCGTATTTTGCAATTTCATCGCGGACGATGGGGCGAGGGCCAACAAAGCTCATCTCGCCTTTCAGAACGTTCAGCAATTGCGGCAGTTCATCCAAGCTGGTCTTGCGCAGGAAACGCCCCAGTTTTGTAACACGTGGATCATCGGTCAGCTTTTGATCGCGCGCCCATTCTGCGGCAGCAGCGGGGTTCTCCAAAAGGTAGGTCTGAAGCTTTTGCTCGGCGCCAACGACCATGGTGCGGATTTTCCAGCAGCGGAAATAGTCGCCGTTTTTGCCAACACGCTTGTGCCCGAAGAAACCCGGTCCACCGTCGCGACGTACCAGTAGCCACAACATTCCGATGACAGGCGCCAGAATTGGCACCAACAGAACCGCCAAAGTCAGGTCGAGAACCCGCTTGCCGTACTTTTCGTAAGCGCTGCTGTCGACACATTCACGGCTCTCGTTGAACTCACCGGACAGGGCCTCAAAGTGATCGTATGTGTCTTTCAATGGTCTAGCACCTCCGGGGCGAATTATTTGCGCTTGTCAGCAAACTTTTAAGAAATTTTTAGCGATCATCTTTGCCTAGTAAGCTGGTAGCGGTCTGAATACTTTTACTCAAATGAAGCTTTTGTAAGGATAATGCTGTTGTGCAGCGAAGTCTATTTTGTTGGCTAATGGGTTAGTGTTTGATCAAAAAAACGCCGAAAAAAAGATACAAAGTCTGTGGAGCAATTTGCCCGCTTTCGAGCCTTTTTATCGCTTCAAATGCGTCGAAACAAGTCATTTCAGCGCAAAATTGCAGCAAGGACGTTCTGTTACAGGGGGACTGACGGTGGATAGATAGGATGATTTCCGCCTTTTTTCTGCGTCGCAGCATTATTGGCGGAGAGTGTTGAAATCAGATTGATGAAAAAAAAAACACCCTATTAGACGGCGTCTGAGGGCCATTTCGGTCGAAAAATTTGGGAAAAGCGACGATGGCAGGGAAGCTGGGGGGTGTTCATCGAACGCGTTTTTGCGGGGTGAACAGAGGATGTAGTCGGATTGTCGCAGTCGAAGGTGATCACCTGTGAAACCCGTGAAGCGAATCAACCGACGGTCGTCCACGGCAATGTAAAAGCGCCCCGAATTGGGGCGCTGGACGATAGTTTTTGCCGCCTTGGCCGAATGACCGGTGGCGTCGTGATTCGATCTGGCTCAGGATCCGCGCAGCAGGGCGGCGACGCCGGTGCGGGCGACCTCGATGAGGCCAAGGGGGCGCATCAGGTCGGCAAAGGCGTCAATCTTGTCGGGGGCGCCCGTGATTTCAAAGACAAAGCTGGACAGGGTGCTGTCCACCACCTTGGCACGGAAGATTTCGGCGATGCGCAGAGCCTCGACACGTTTTTCGCCGTCGCCCGAGACCTTGAGCATAGCCAGTTCGCGTTCGACGGAGGCGCCCTCGGTGGTGAGATCCTGGACCTTGTGCACGCTGACGATGCGGCCGAGTTGCGCCTGGATCTGGGCGATGACCTGCGGCGTGCCGGTTGTGACAATGGTGATGCGGCTGAGATGGCCGGTGTGGTCGACTTCGGCGACTGTCAGGCTTTCGATATTGTAGCCACGTCCGGAGAAGAGGCCGATGACACGGGCGAGCACGCCTGCTTCGTTATCGACCAGGATGGCGAGCGTGTGACGCTCTTCTACGTCAGAGAAGGTGGGCCGCAGGTTGTAGGCGGAGTGGCTGGTGGAGCCTTTTTTGATTTGGAGCGGGGACATGTGGGCACCTATGTCTGAGAATGTGTAAGTTGGTTTGATGTCGGGGTGTCAGCGGGAATGGTGGAGATCTGGACGTCCAACTCCTGCGCTTTGCGATCCAGGAAGCTGCCTTGTTCGATCCGGTCGAGCCAGCCTTTGCGTTTCATCAACGTGTTCCAAAGGTGAATGCCCTGCGTGTGCGGTTTGCACAGGCCGTTGACGATGGTGTCATAATGGTTGGCCTTGGCGGCGAAACGATGTTTCCGCGAGGGCAGAGGGAGGAAGGTTTCCACCGGGCTGACGTGTTGGATTTCGTCGAATTTATGCAGGGCGTGTTTCAGCAGGCGGGGCCCATACGTGGTGAACAGCATTTGGCTGACATGAATGGGTGTGCCTGCGGCCTGAGCCTGGAGGTGGTCGTGGCGGCGCCGGCCAAAGAGCCAGGGCGGGATTGGGTGTCTGTCCTGGACAAAATCGAGCATGAACGCCAGGGCCTGGCTGTTGGCGGGCATGCGAAACACGCAGTTTATCACGTCTTTTTCGGTTTGGCGGGCGATCAGGTAATCCTGATCAGGAACAAAGGGTTGCAGGCAGAACATATCGGCGTCTGCCCAGATCATCGGGGTTTTCTGAGAGAGGTGCAGCCGAAAGATGTCGGCATGCATCGCGGGGCTGCCGGATTTGTGTATGAGGATGTTGTCATCCTCATACACGTCGCGTGCGTCCGCCAGAGTGATCTCTGACGGGGCGTTGGTGATCGGGAAATAGTGAAACAGCGTCACCGGGTGCCCCTGAGCGACAAAGGACTTGAGGCAGATCTGATCCAATACGGACAGATCCCCGCCAATCCATAGTGTTGCAATTGGAGCTGGCATTGCTGTTTTCCTATCAGCCGGTCGTCAGACCAGCACAGAGCCTTTGGTGTCGATCGCGCCCTGGGTTTCTGCATTGCCCAGAAGCATTTCGTTGTGCGCCTTGCCCGACGGGATCATCGGGAGGCAGTTTTCATGCTTTTCGACAAGGCAATCGAAGATGACTGGGCCGTCATACGCCAGCATTTCCTTGATCGCGTCATCCAGATCCTTGGGGTTGTCGCAGTAGATCCCTTTGGCGCCAAAGGCTTCGGCGAGTTTGACGAAGTCGGGCAGGGCCTCGGACCAGGAGTGGGAATAGCGTTCACCGTGCAACAGCTCTTGCCATTGGCGGACCATGCCGAGGCGTTCATTGTTGAGGATGAATTGCTTGACGGGCAGGCGATATTGGATTGCGGTGCCCATTTCCTGCATGTTCATCAGCCAGGACGCTTCGCCGGCAACGTTGATGACCAGACCATCGGGGTGCGCCACCTGTGCGCCGATGGAGGCCGGCATGCCATAACCCATGGTGCCCAACCCGCCCGATGTCATCCAGCGGTTTGGATCTTCGAAGTGCAGGAACTGTGCCGCCCACATTTGGTGCTGGCCGACTTCGGTACAGATGAAGCGGTCGGCCCGGTCCTGGGTCAGGGCCTGCAGACGTTCCAGCGCGTATTGGGGTTTGATGGTTGTTTCGCTTTGGGTGTACGCGAGGCAATTGACCTTGCGCCAGTCGTTGATCTGGGAATGCCAGGCTTTGACATGTGCTCCGTCGGTTTTACGGCCGCGCGATTTCCAGACGCGCAGCAGGTCTTCGAGCACATGGCCGATGTCGCCAACGATGGGGATATCGGTCTTGATGACCTTGTTGATGGAGCTGGGGTCGATATCAATATGCGCCTTGATTGAATTCGGGCTGAACGCGTCAAGGCGGCCTGTGATGCGGTCATCAAAACGCGCCCCGATATTGATCAGCAGGTCGCATCCATGCATGGCGAGGTTTGCTTCGTAGAGCCCATGCATTCCGAGCATTCCCAGCCAGTTTTCACCCGACGCCGGATATGCGCCAAGGCCCATCAGCGTTGATGTGATAGGGAACCCGGTGGCATCGACCAGTTCGCGCAAAAGCTGGCTGGCGCCCGTGCCGGAATTGATGACACCGCCGCCAGTGTAGAAGACGGGCTTTTTGGCCACTTCCATGGCGGCGACCAATTCGGTGATGGATGTGATGTCACCTTTGACGCGCGGCTGATAGTGGCTCGTCTCGGGGCGCGGCGGCTGGTAGGTGCCGGTGGCAAATTGCACATCCTTGGGAATGTCGACCAGCACCGGGCCCGGACGGCCTGTGCGGGCGACATGGAACGCCTCGTGCAGGGTTTTGGACAACAGTTCGGTGTCTTTGATCAGCCAGTTGTTCTTGGTGCAGGGGCGGGTGATGCCAACCGTGTCGGCCTCTTGAAACGCATCCGACCCGATGAGGAAGGTGGGCACCTGGGCCGTGATCACGAGGATCGGGATCGAGTCAAGCAAAGCATCGGTCAGACCGGTCACTGTATTGGTCGCGCCGGGGCCAGAGGTGACCAGCACCACGCCCACTTTGCCGGTTGAGCGGGCGTAGGCCTCGGCCGCGTGCACCGCGCCTTGTTCGTGGCGCACCAGGATGTGGCGGACATCGTTTTGCTGGAAAATTTCGTCATAAATCGGTAGCGCCGCGCCGCCGGGGTAGCCAAACACTGTGTCGACACCCTGATCCTTGAGGGCCTGGACCACCATTTTTGCTCCGGTCATTTCACGTGTCATTTCAAACTCCATCAGCGGCACGTTTCGTTGCATCAAAAAAGCCCACAAAAAAGCCCCCGGTGAGACGGGGGCGCATGGGAAGGGATATGGTTTACCGTTACCGGCCCATGCGCATTCTACCTACGATGACGACTAGGGTGTCCATCCCATCGGCTCCTTTGATTGGGCAGGACATTACGAAGGGGGCAATGTGGCGTCAACAGGCAATCGGTCGGAAAAAGTGTCGAGGAAGAGGAAAAATTTGCCAGATTGTTGCGGAAAGAGGGGTGCAGGTGGAATTTTCGCAAATATGATGGCGTGGACTCGGTGCTTTTGCTGAAAATCGGTTGGTTGAGGAGGCTCGGGGTGGCATCTGAGGCGAGCGCCCGCGCGCGATTTTGCCTTGCGGTTTGGGGCGACGGGTTAGCTTGTGCGCAACCTCAGCCAAAGGCGCCGCAGGCGTGAGCCGCTGATCCGCCGGATCGAGTTTGGCTCGGCAGGTTGCGGGATCGGCGCGGGTGCGCGCGATGTCGGGCGCAAATCAGTGAAGAGCGCGCCGCCCTGGGCATCGTCCCGCCAGGGGCCCAGACGCAGACGGATCAAGGTGATATGGTCGTTGGAATTCATGACAGGAAACTCTGGGATTTGGACGCCGGGATTGGTGTTTTGCGTCTTAACGTTTTGCCCCTGACACCCCGTTGTCAGGAGGGAATGCTAAACTGTCAGGAGGAGGTTCCGTGATGCGCAAATCCAGTCGGTTGTTCGAGATCATTCAAATTCTGCGTGCGGCGCGGGAGCCCGTGCGGGCCGAGGAACTGGCCGAGGCATTGGAGGTGTCCGTGCGCACGGTCTATCGCGATATCGCTGCGCTACAGGGTATGCGGACGCCAATCGAGGGCGCGGCGGGGATCGGCTATGTCATGCGGCGGGGGTATGATCTGCCGCCGCTGAATTTTGATACGGAAGAGGTCGAAGCCTTGCGTGTGGCATTACGGTTGCTCGCGCGGTCCGGGGATTTGTCATTGTTGAAAGCTGCAGAGAGGGTGCGCGAAAAGATTGATGCGCTGCATGGGCCTGCGGATTGGCTGCAGGTGGCACCCTATGGCGTGGCGCCGGATGACCCGGGCAAGGGCTGTGTGCCTGTCGCGTTGTTGCGTCAGGCGATTCAGGAAGAGGCGAAACTGAGGCTGTTGTATCGCGATGCAGAGGGATTGGAGACGACGCGCGTGGTGCGCCCGATTGCCGTGATCTATCACGTCGGTTTCAACATGCTGGCAGCCTGGTGCGAATTGCGCGGTGGGTTCCGGCATTTTCGACTGGATCGCTTGTACGAATGCGAACTGACCGGCGATCACTTCACCGGCCAGGGGGATGTCTTGCGAGAGGTTTGGGCCGTGGACAACGCCTATTAGGATGACGTTCTGTGCGTGACCCGCTTCACCCAAACTGAACGCGAAACGGCCGCCCGGGTTTCCGGACGGCCGTTTGGGCTAGTTTAGAAAATTCGCAGAATTTTCGTTTTGACGCTTAGAAGTGCAGCGAAAGGTTGCGGTGGTTCGCGTTGCAACCGGCGATATACAGCGCCTGTTCGCGGCTCATTCTGGGCTGTTGGCGGGCTCCAAGGGTTCCGGCCAACCCGTCCAGATACGTCTGCAAACCTGGACGCAGTTGCGCCTCGGCCTCCGCACGCCAGACTTTCTGCTCCTCAAAAGCGACCATTGCCTTTTCATACTCGGCCATTGCCTTTTCGCGGTTCAGTTTGCTCGGACGCATCGACCGGCGGGCTTTGGAGATCGACTTGGCCACGTCATCGGCACCTGGCACCGCATTTATGACACTGCCGGCCGCCTTCAGCGCCGCTTCGGCCTCTTCTGGATCGCCGGTTTCGATCTGGGCCCGCAACCCGGTCAGCAGATCACCCAAGTTCGCGAAATCTGCATTGCCATCCAGCACGATCAGCAATTCGTTGACGGCGCCCACGGATTGGTCGGCATTGCGCCGGTAGGTAACACGGGCCTTGTCCTCAGCGGTCACCAAAGCGCTGAAGGTTCCATACACCTCTTCCCAGGTTTCCGGCACCTGGCTCTCGACCTCCGCCTTCTCCGCTTCCAGTTCCGCAATGCGTTCCTGAAGCTTTACACGCTTTGCGCTGTCTTCGTCGCTGTTGAGGAACCGCGCGTCCTTAGTCAGCTCGTCGATGTGCTTGTCCAATTCCCGCATGTCACGTTCCAGCACGCGCACAATCTGGTGGGCCGGGCGGTAATCCGGCGCTGCGGCGAGCACGGCTGCCTCTGAGTTGAAGATGTCGTCCATGTTGACCAGAGCCTCATCGGCCGAGTCAAACCCATCAGTGATGTCCTTGGCCACACGTTTTGGCAGCATCGACAAATCCAGCCCACGCGCGGTCGAGATCACGCCGCGCACGGTGTCGCCGTTGGTTGCCAATTGGTCATGAACGTATTCCTCGAGACACAGCTGCATCCTTGGATTGCGCGGCGGTGGCGCGGTTTCAGACAGAAGGCTGACCCGATTGGGGAGGTAGTTCACCAATTGCGGATAATAGCCGACGATCCCCAAAGCGGCGAGTTGCAGACAGATAAAGGCAACCACACCCTGATAGATTTGAGTCGTCTTGACCTCTGGCGGGGCCACGCCACGCAGATAGAATAGGGCAAACCCAAAGGGCGGAGTGAGGAAGGAGGTTTGAATGTTCAAACCGATCATCACACCCAGCCAGACTGCGGTGATGTTCGCCGCCGGATCGGCCAGCAAGATTGGGGCAACGATCGGCACGACCACAACAGCAATTTCAATGAAGTCGAGGAAGAAGCCGAGGACAAAGATCACCGCCATGACGATGATGAATTTGGTCCAGAAGCCCCCGGGCAGGGAGTTGAGGAAGTCGCGGACCAGTTCTTCGCCACCAAAGGCTCGGAAGGCTGCGGTCAGCATCGCCGCGCCCAACAGGATGATGAAAACAAGCGAAGTGGTCTTGGCTGTTTCTATCATCACCTCATACATGGTGTTGCCGATTTTCAGAACGCGCAGGCCGCTCCAAAGGAGTGCCAGCAGGATCAGGCAGACGGCGAAGACACCAAGCCAAACGCCGGTCATGTCTCCACCGTTTGCGATGATGGATTTGACGTTCATGTCATATGTCGAGAGCGCAAAGGCAATGAGGCCGAGGCCCACCATACTCATGATCGCCGGGACATATGTGCCTGGTTTGTTGTCGGTTAGCCGGTACCCGGCCATGATCAACGCGCCTGCGGCACCGATTGCGCCGGCTTGGTTGACTGTGGCGATACCAGCGATGATCGAACCCAGAACCAGAAAGATCAGCGTGAGCGGCGGCACCAGAGTGAGCAGGACGCCGCCCCAGAACCGCAGGTTGCGCTGGCCCTCATAAGGCACTGCCGGAGCGGCCTTTGGCTTGATGATGGCAAAGGCCAGGATGAAGAGCATGTAGATCAGAACCAGCACGATACCGGGGACAAAGGCGCCCAGGAACATCTCACCCGCGGACGTCGATCCGACGTCATAGACGGATGGCATGGAAAGCTCGCCCGTGGCTTCCTTGTGGAGCGCTTTGCGTGCGGTTGAGGCCTGATCGGAGGCCGACGCAAGCTGGTCCGCCAGAATGATCAGAACGATCGAGGGCGGAATGATCTGACCCAAAGTGCCCGACGCCGCGATGGTGCCGGTGGCCAGGGGTTTGGAATAATTGTTGCGCAGCATGACGGGCAAGGAAATCAGGCCCATGGCCACGACCGTCGCGCCAACGATACCTGTTGTCGCCGCCAGCAATGCCCCCACAAACACAACCGAGATGCCCAGGCCACCTGGTACAGGCCCAAAGAGCTGCGCCATTGTGGAGAGGAGATCTTCGGCGATTTTGGATTTCTGAAGCATGATCCCCATGAAGATAAACAGGGGAATAGCGATCAGGGTGTCTCGTTCGACCTCCCAATAGACGCCTCGTAAGTTGGTGACCCCGGCCGTGAGCCATTGAGATGGGCCACCGGAGTGGAAAAACGCTTCGGTGTTCGCTTCGAACAGGTAGCCGGAGACAGCGGCCAGAGAGATGGTGATGATCGCCGCGCCGGGCAGGGCGAAGGCCACGGGATAGCCGCAGCCCAGGGCCGTAGCCATGATGATCAGCAGCAGGGCTAGAAAGAAAAGTTCCATAAATTCACCTGCGCCTTAATGGGAAACCGGACCGGCAGTGCGCCGACCACGTTCGCCGCGGGCATCCGCGACGGCTTCGAAATAATAGCTGACGAACTGGATCAGCATGGTGACTGCGAAGATGCCAAGGAAGGCGGCCATCTGGTACTTGATGTACATGCCGGCGGTGCCTGTCTGGCTCACTTCGAGGTTTTTGATCGGAGAGTTGATGATGGATTGTTTGTTGCCCATGCCGATCAGGATGATCGACCATGCCGTCACAAGCCCCAACAGGATCGAGCCGATCGCGTTCACACGCCCCTTGGTTCGGGGATTGAACCCGGCATAGAGCACGTCAACGCGGACATGGCCTTCTTCGAGCAGAGTATGGGCCGAGGCGAAGAGGAAGAGCGCCGCATACCAGTAGCGGACCAAATCGCCCATCAGCGCCTGTTCGTAGGAGAACACGAAGCGCGAGAATACGATCAGCAGTTCCGCAAGGACGATCAGCAGGGCCAGCCAGTGAAAACCGAGCGTGCGCGAAAACAGGGCAACGATAAAGCCAAGGACAACCAGCGGGGCATGGACCCAGGGGCCGACAAATTGCGCGCGGATGAAGTTTTTGACCATCTCTTCGTTGAAGAACAAGGGCAACAGACGTTCAACGCGCATGAAGGCGATGATTGCGTCGGCGAAACCGACAAAGAGCACGGCAAAGAAGCAGGCGCGGACCAGGTACGCGTTGAACGCAGAGATCTTGCGGGCTTCGATGCGAAGGTTGGCGTTCATGTTGCGCATGACCACAGCGCCGGCAACGACCAATGCCAGGATATAGAGCACGAGGCTGATCCAGACCCGGGAGTCAGTGGGTTCGGTGATCGAGGCCAGTGTTGGAAAGTCGTACCAGACAACAAGTATGTTGTTGATGAGAAACGCGGCGAGAACGGTCAGCATGGACCATCCGAAGAACCGAACAATCGGGGCTGGCGGTCCTATCGGCGACAACGCCTCTGTATCTGTGGTGCTTGTCACGTCTTCCCCCCAAAATGTCCTGTGTGGTGTCGACCCTCGGTGAAACTATGGGGTCGTTTTACAAATCCAAAACAGGAGCCGGCTTTGCGGCCGGCTCCTGCCTTATAATAAACGCGGTCTTGATCAGATCATGCCCAAGACGCGGTTACGCTGGTTGGAGAATTCAACCTCGGCGGCACCACGCCATGCACCGATTTCGCGGAGCTTTTCCTGGAAGTTATCGTTGATCTTCGCGGCCAATGGGGAATGGTCACGTGTTTCTTCGAACACTTCTTCAGAGGCTTCGCCGAATGCATCCCACACGTCTTCGTTGAAGGCGCGGGCCTGAACACCGTGGTCGTTGACCAAACGCGCCAGGTAAGCACCGTTGTTCGCGGCAGCTTCTTCTGGCTGAGCTGCGTTTTCTTCCATGCAGCACGTTTCGATGACGGCTTTTTCGAAGTCACTGAGCGACGACCACCAGGATGCGTTCATGCCGAAGGCAAGACCACCACCTGGCTCGTGCATGCCGCCTGTGTAGTAGTATTTGGCGGCTTCGTAGAACTTCATGAAGTAGTCATTGTATGGTCCAACCCACTCGGTCGCTTCGACAGCGCCGGATACGAGGTTTTCGTAGATCTGACCACCTGGCAGGGAAACGGTGGAGACGCCCAGTTTGGACATTACGGTACCGCCGAGGCCAGGAATACGCATTTTCAGACCTTGCAGGTCATCGGGGCTGTTGATTTCTTTGTTGAACCAACCACCAGCCTGTGCGCCGGTGCCGCCGCATGTCAGAGCCTTCAGGCCGAATTCGCCCGACAGTTCGTCCCAGAGTTCCTGACCGCCGGCGAATTTAACCCAGGCGTTCCATTCTGGTGTGGTCATGCCGAAAGGCACAGCCGTGAAGTAGGCGAAACCTGGGTGCTTGCCGATCCAGTAGTAATCAGCCGCGATGTAGGCCTGCGAGTTTCCGCTGGCGACTTCGTCAAACACGTCGAACGCGCCAACGCGCTCACCGGCTGCGAAATACTCGGTGCGCAGGGCGCCGCCGGAAACCACATTGATCCGTTCAGCCAAACGCTGAGCCGAGAGACCCAAGCCGGGGAAATCCCGTGGCCAGGTCGATACGATTGTGATGGTCTTGGCAGCCTGTGCATTGACGGCGGGTGCTGCAAGCGCTGTACCGGCGCCCCCCAAGGCGGCCGCCTTGATAAACTTACGACGATCCATGGTTTGGTATTCCTCCCGGTTTTTTCGTCTCTTTTTTATTGCAATGCGTGACAGCCTCCCGCTGGCTCCCCAGGATAGGGGCCGCAGCAATGCCCGGTTAACCTATTCAGAAACCAAAAAAATGCAACCGCTTCTAGTGTGGGTTAGGTAAAAAAAGGTGACCAAAAACGCCTTGTGGAGGGCAGTTTTCGAGGGGGAGGGCAATTGTGCTGAAAATCAATGCATTGCGGTCTGGAATTCATCCGATTGCGCGATGCGGGACGATGCGGGATCACATTTTCCGATCAACCGTTTGAATAGGGGTCGGTGAGATTCGGGGGGCAGGTTTTACAGGAATGGAGGGAGTTACAGGCCGTTAAACAAGCACTAGCCGCGCGACGGGTGGCGGTCAGGCAAGCTGATGTTTGCGACCTGCTCTGCGATTGGGTCGTTGGAGAGCGGGTGCATGTCACTGGTAAAGGATTTCGGGTCGTTGACCACTTTCCATTTGCCATCGAGGTAAACCTCGAGCCCGGAATAGCCGGATTTGTAGCCCATTTTCTGGCTGCCGGGGACCCAATAGCCCAGGTAGACATAAGGTAGCCCTGCCTCGCGCGCGATGGCGATATGATCGAGGATCATGAAGGTGCCCAGGCTGTTTTTGTTCAGGTCGGGGTCAAAGAAGGAATAGACCATGCTGACCCCGTCTTCGAGCACGTCCGTCAGGCTGACGGCGGCGAGGGTTTCGTCGCCGGATTTGGAATATTCGATGACGCGGCTGCGTACGGGGGTTTCCTCGATCATGGACGCGAATTCGAAGAGGTCCATGTCGGCCATGCCGCCATCGGCGTGGCGGGCGTCGAGGTAGCGCCGGAACAAAGCGTATTGGTCATCGGTCGCCCAGGGCGATCCGGCGCTGCGGGTGAGGCCGGCATTGCGGCGCAAAGTGCGCTTTTGGCTTTTGGTTGGTACGAAGCGCGCCACGTCGATCCGCGCCGAGAGGCAGGCGGAACATTCCGAGCAAGAGGGGCGGTAGAGCACGTTTTGCGAGCGGCGGAACCCCTGGCGGCTGAGGCTGTCATTCAACCGCTGCGCATTTTCACCCTGCAGGGATGTGAACAGCTTTCGCTCCATCCGGGCTTCCAGATAGGGGCAGGCCTGCGGGGCGGTCACATAGAACTGTGGGGCAAGGGGGAGGGTGTGGCGCATAACCTATGGGTAAAAACTGGATTTTGGGGGATGATAGCAATGGTGTTGGGGCGCGCCAAGTGTGGAGTTGCGTGTTTTTTGTCGGTGCCTGTTGGTCGGCTAGGTGGTTGCGCGGCGGTTGAGCGCCACGGTGCCCAGAAATGTGTCGCTGAGCCCCTGGCCGCGGGCGTTGGTGAGCATCATGATGATCGAGATGACCTGCAGGACTGGCACCATGCAACACAGCACGAAGCCGCAGGTATGTAAAACGGCCGTTCCGGTGTCCAGGCGCGTGCCCTGAAGGGTGCGCAATTCGATCGCCGCAAAGCGCATGCCCAAAGTGGCAGAGCCGTTGGCAAGTGTCACAATACGATAGATGAAATTCACGGCGGCGAGCAGGAAAGGGAAAAAGAACAGGGCTGTGAAGGCGGTGAACGGGACGATCAGGACGCAGATCAGACCGGTCAGAAAAATGTCGATGACCCAGGCCACGAAACGTTTGGTCGGGACAGAGGCGTAGAACTGTGGTTGGCGGTCAGGGTCAGGTAAGTGGTGCATGGGTCCGTACGTTTAATGAGGGACAAGAGGCGCCCCGCCTTGAAGCGGGGCGATTTTGACGGGGTGAACCCGATGGTCCTGCCGGTTACGCGGCGCCGTTTTCAGCGTCGTTCTGGCGGACCCGTTCGTCCATGAACTGGTCGAATTCGGATTTGTCCTTGGCTTCGCGCAGACGCTCGAGGAAACGCTCGAACTCTTGCTGTTCGTTTTCCAGGCGGCTGAGCGTGTCGGCCTTGTAGGTATCGAATGCGCTGTTGCCGGTCGGACGCATGGACGACATGCCATGGCGGGACCAGTTGGCGCGCGAACGGTGGCTGCGCGTGCTGCAGGAATTGGAAAACATGCGTTTGCTCCAGATCATGTATGCGAGGGTGACGAGGCCGACTGGCCAGAAGAAGACAAAGCCAAGAACCATGACTGCGATCCAGGCGCCTTTGCCTTTGCTGTCGAGCCAGGATTCGGCCTGATTGAACCAATTGCCCTGCTGGTTGGTCGGTGCAGGGGCGGTCTGGGGGTAGGTGGTCATATGGGCGCTCTCCCTAGGTTATGCGTTTCAGTCAATGTGAAGCCTTTTCACATTACGAATGTGGGAGTTCGGTGTGGTTGGGTCAAGGTGGAATGTAAAAGAAATTCACATTAACCGTATTTATGATGTAAAATCAGATGCTTGAGCGTTTGAAATTTGTTGAATATCTGCTGGTGTGGCCGCAAATACGTGGTGCGGTGTGCCGGCAGCGGCCCAGATCTGGTCAAAATCATTGAGGCGTGGGTCGAACCAGGCGCGGATTGCACTGAGGTGACCGACAGGGGAAACGCCGCCAATGGCAAAACCGGTCTGCGCGCGGATCAGTGCGGCGTCTGCCTTGCCCAAAGGCTCTCCGGCGAGGGCCGAGGCCTTGGCCAGATCGACCTGACGACTGCCTGCCGTTATGAACAGCAGGGCCGTGCCACTGGTTTCGCCACGAAAGACGATGCTTTTTGCGATCTGGTCGACCTCGCATTGGACGGCGTCGGCGGCGTCCTGTGCCGTGCGGGCCAGAGCGGTTTCGACGATGGTGACATCCAGACCTGCGGCCTCCAGGGCGGCGCGGACTCGTTTCAGGCTTTTGCTCATGGTGAGAAACTGCGCGGTGTTATGGGGGAGTGCAAGGCGAAAACCAAGGCGGGCGCGGTCGGGAGTGAGATTGACGCTGGGACCTGAGCGGCGCAGAGTCAGAGCATGTCTATTATTGCAAGAATGACCCGTATGCCCATCGCTTTTGACCCCGGAATTGGGGGCGATGCCTGTGGCCTTGTGCCGGATCTGACGGGAGAGATGGCAGAGCTGGTGGCCGGGGCCTGCGGCAGCAGCCCTTATCTGCGCTCGTTGTTGACGCATGAGGCCGATTGGCTGGTTGGCGCGGTCGATGACCCCGAGGCCGCGGTGGAAACCTTGTTGCAGGACTTGCCAGGCGTGGCGCCGGACCGTGTGATGAGCGCGCTGCGTCAGGCGAAACGGCGCATTGCCTTGTTGTCGGCATTGGCAGATCTGGCCGGGGCCTGGCCGTTGGAGCAGGTTACCGGCGTATTGAGCCGGTTTGCCGGGGTGGCCTGCGATTTGTCCGCCAAGGCCGAGATCGGCAAGTTGATCAAACGGGGAAAGCTGCCCGGGCAGACCGAGGACGACATAGAAAGTGCCGGCGGTCTGGTGGTGTTGGCGATGGGGAAGATGGGGGCAGGGGAGTTGAACTATTCCTCTGACATTGACCTGATCTGCCTGTTTGATGAGACCCGTTTTGATGCGGATGATTATGGTGAGGCGCGGGCCGGATTCATCCGGGCGACACGCGGGTTTGCGTCAGCGTTGAGCGAGCGCACGGCAGAGGGCTATGTGTTTCGCACCGATTTGCGGTTGCGGCCCGATCCGTCCGTGACGCCGGTGTGCATACCGATGGAGGCGGCCGAGCGGTATTACGAAAGCCTGGGGCGGACCTGGGAAAGGGCTGCGTTTATCAAGGCGCGGGCGGCGGCCGGAGATATTGAGGCCGGTGAGCGGTTTCTGGACACGCTGCGCCCCTTTGTCTGGCGCAGGCATCTGGATTTTGCGGCTATTCAGGATGCGCATGACATCCGGTTGCGGATCCGCGAGACCAAGGGGCGTTTCGGCCAGATCACGGTGCCGGGACATGATCTGAAATTGGGGCGCGGAGGCATTCGGGAGATCGAATTTTTCACCCAGACGCGGCAGTTGATTGCCGGTGGTCGGGATGGAAGCTTGCGTCAGCGGGGGACTGTAGAGGGGTTGCAGGCGCTTATGTCCAAGGGCTGGGTGCCCGAGGATGTCTGCGATGCGCTGTCGACACACTATCGCAGCCTGCGCGAGGTCGAGCATCGGATCCAGATGATCGAGGATGCGCAGACCCATTCGGTGCCGGTTTCGGAAGAGGGGCTGGGCCGGGTGGCGGCGCTATGTGGGCAAACGCCTGAGGCCCTGAGCGAAACCTTGCAGGGGATATTGACGCAAGTGCATGGGATGACGGAGGATTTCTTTGCTCCGTCTGACGGGCCGTCCGCAGCTGTGTCCGGATCTGCACCGCAGGGGGCGGAGGGGAGTGTGCCCGAGGGGATAGACAACTCTATCCTGAAGCGGTGGCAAACCTATCCCGCTTTGCGTTCGCCGAGGGCGGCACAGATATTTGAGCGGATCAAGCCGGATTTGCTGGCGCGATTGGGGCGGGTGGCCAAACCGGACGAGGCGCTGGTGGCTCTGGATGGGTTTCTGGCGGGGTTGCCGGCGGGCGTGCAACTGTTTTCGTTGTTTCAGGCCAATCCGCAACTGATAGATTTATTGGTGGATATCGTTGGCACCTCTCCGGCTTTGGCGGCGCATCTGAGCCGGAATTCATCGGTGTTTGATGCGGTGATTGGCGGGGCGTTCTTTTCGGATTGGCCCGGCGAGGCCGCTTTGCGCGCAGAGTTGAGCGCGGTGATGGCGGCGGAGGGCGACTATGAGGCGCGGCTGGATGCGTCGCGGCGCTGGACCAAGGAATGGCATTTCCGCGTTGGTGTGCATTTGCTGCGTGGGCTGGCCGATCCGAATGAGGCGGGGCGACAATATGCGGATCTGGCCAGTGCCGTGATCGGGGCGGTGTATCCTGTGGTCGAAGCGCAGTTTGCTTTGCGCTATGGCCCGCCGCCCGGACGTGGGGTTGCGGTGCTGGGCATGGGATCGCTGGGTGCAAGGCGATTGAACGCGCGCTCGGATCTGGATGTGATCGTCATTTATGACCCGGGCACGGCCGAGATGTCCGAGGGCAAGAAATCGCTGGCGGTCAGGCCCTATTTTGCGCGGCTGACGCAGGCGCTGATCACGGCGATGACAGCCCCGATGGCGCAGGGGCGGCTCTATGAGGTGGATATGCGCCTGCGCCCCTCGGGGAACCAGGGGCCTGTCGCGACCAGTTGGGCCGGCTTCCAGAGCTATCAAAAAACCGAAGCCTGGGTGTGGGAGCATCTGGCGTTGACGCGGGCGCGTATTGTTGCGGGGTCAGAGTCTTTGGGGGCGGATGTCGAAGCGTTTCGCCGGTCTTTGATGGTGGGAGAATTGGACCGGGTCGCGCAGGAGGTTGCAGAGATGCGGTCGCGCATTGCAGCGGCCAAGGTGGTGGAGAGCCCTTGGGATGCCAAAACCGGCCTGGGGCGGATGCAGGATGTGGAGCTGATTGCGCAGGCTGGCGCGTTGGTCGGAGGCAGTTGGGAGCGGGATGTGACCACCGGATTGGCGGCGGGCGTCGCTTCTGGATGGTTGAGTGACGCGGATGCGGCAGCCTTGGGGGCCGCATATGATCTTTTCTGGTCGGTGATCGTGGCCACACGGCTGATTTCGGAAACGGCGCCCGGTTTGGGAGAGGTCGGCGCCGGGGCTGGCGATTTGCTGTGTCGGATCACCGGGTTTGAGAGGATTGAGGATTTGCAGGATGCGCTTGAGACCACCTATGCGGACACGAAGCATCGGATTGACGCAATTCTGGGAGAAGGCGCGCGTGATGACCGCTGATCCGTTGCATGATCCGAAGGGGTTGATCCGCGAGAGTTACCGGATCGAGGGGATCACGGCGGGCGAATGTCGCAGCATCTTTCTGGATTGGGCGCTGAGCCTGCCGGATGGGCAGGACAATGCCTCTGCGATTGCGGCTGTTCTGGCGCATTATGGTGCGGACGCTCCGGAACATCCGATGACCGAGGTCTTGCGCGAAGGGCAAGCGACAATCTCGGCGCCGCGGCGGCGGGGCGGATGGCGGTCGCGTCCACGCAATTGACGCGACCAGTGGCATTGAGGTGACGTAAAATGCTGTGATTGCGGCGCGTCTCACGCATCGCAATTCTGGATTTTGGGCCGGACGTGTCCATCGCTGCGAAATGCCATTACCATCGAATTTCAAACAATTTGACGCTTTTTGGCCTTAATCCTCTGTCATTGAGGGTTGCAACAGGTCCCGGAAACAGGGGCGGCCAAGGAGACAGACAAATGAAACCCGTAAAAGCAGTTGTGATCCTGATGATGGGGTTGGGTGTGACGGCCTGCTCTAGCGTAGAGCCGGTGACACGGAATGCACCGTTTGAGACTCTGCCGAGTGATATCGGGCCAGTTCCCAACAGTCTGGCAATTGTTGAAAACCCTGACGCATTGACCGTCGCGGCCGCTGCATTGGACCAAACGACCGCGGCTGCACCCGTGGTGGTTCCGGCTGGCGCAGCGCCGGTTCACGTGGAGAGCGTGGCTGTTCGGGTGTCGCGGAACCTGAAGGTGAATGAGGCCAACAGCTATTACCCAAAAGGTGACATCGTATGGCGCGGGGATCCTATGGGGGACCGTTACGTGCAGGTGCAGAAGATTTTCGAAGATGCGATCACGCGCGGTGTGGCTCCATTGGATGGCGCGTTCGGCGTGGATCTGGTCATTGATGTGAAGCGGTTCCATGCGCTGTCTGAAAAGGCGCGCTATACCATCGGGGGCGTTCACAACATGGTTTTTGATCTGGCGATCAAGGATGCGGAAACCGGAGAGCTGGTGGTGCCTGTGCGCACGATCACTGCGGATCTGGAAGCGTTCGGAGGAAAGCAGGCCGTAGCCGCGGATGGACGTGGCGAAACGCAGAAGGTTCGGATTGAGGGTTACCTGGCACAGGTGATCAATCAGGAACTGACGGACCCTGAGGGTTTCAAGAACGCGAAACTTGGCTTGTTTCAGGTGGTCAACAATCTCTGAGCTTTTCCCTCGGATAATTGACCGTTAAGAGGGCGTCATGATGACGCCCTCTTTTCGTGACGACCTGCCGCGCGTGCGGATGAAACCCAAGACTGACGCAAGGTCGGTTCGTTTTGGGTTCCCGTGGGTATATGCCAATCAGCTGGTTCTGGACCGGCGCACCAAGAAGCTGCCTCCGGGTGGTTTGGTGGTTTTGGAGGATGAAGCCCGCACGCCCCTTGGGTTGGCGGCGTTCAACAACGAATCCCGGATTGCGATCCGGATGCTGGATCTGGACGGTGAGGCAGATCTGGATGCGGCGTGGTTCGCGGCGCGAATCGGGCGCGCTCTGGCCTTGCGAGAGCGGTTGTATGCGCAGCCCTTTTATCGGTTGATCCATGCCGAGGGCGATGGTTTGCCGGGTGTGATTGTCGATCGCTTTGGGGATACGTTGGTCTTGCAGCCCAATGCGGCCTGGGCCGAGCGGTTGTTGGAGCCTTTGGTGGCCGCGCTGGCGGATATCCCGGGTGTGGTCAATATTCTGAAAAATTCAGACGGGCGTGCGCGCGGCCTGGAGGGGCTGGACGATGTCTCCGCTGTTGTGCGCGGTGCCGCCCCCGAAGGCCCGGTGCCGGTGCCAATGAACGGCGCTCAATACATGGCGGATCTGACAGGCGGGCAGAAAACCGGCCTGTTTTTGGATCAACGGGAAAATCATGCCTTTGCGGCGCGTTTGGCGCAGGGTGCGGATGTTCTGGATGTGTTTTCGCATGTGGGTGGTTTTGCCTTGGCGGCTTTGGCCAATGGTGCGCGATCGGCCTTGTGCATGGATGGATCAGCCCCCGCGCTGGAGCTGGCACAGGCCGGCGCCGAAGCGTCAGGTTTCGCGCTGGAGACGCGGCGCAGTGATGCGTTTGACGGTTTGGCGGCCTTGCAGGGCGAAGGGCGGAGTTTTGATCTGGTGATCTGCGATCCGCCCGCTTTTGCGCCCAACAAACCAGCTCTGGAGGCGGGGCTGCGGGCCTATGAGCGCGTTGCGCGGATGGCGGCGGCGCTGGTGCGGCCGGGGGGGGCGATGGTGCTGTGCTCTTGTTCCCATGCGGCGGATCTGGGCAAGTTTCATCAGGCCTGTACGCGTGGGATCGGCCGCGCCGGGCGGACGGCATCGCTGATCCACACGGGGTTTGCGGGGCCGGATCATCCGCAGCACCCAATGCTGGCCGAAACCGGATATCTCAAGGCGCTGGTCTTTGCGTTGTGAGATTGGTTCTGGACGCCTGCGTTTTGTACCCCACGGTGATGCGCGAAGTGTTGCTGGGGGCTGCGGCGCAGGGGTTTTTTGAGCCGGTCTGGTCAGAGCGACTGTTGGAAGAATGGGCGCGGGCGGCTGTCAAGCTGGGGCCGGGCGGAGAGGCGCAGGCGCGCGGCGAGATCGCCTTGATCCAGGCGGCCTGGCCGGGTGCGCAGCGGACGTCTGCGCCGGGGCTGGAAGACAGGCTCTGGTTGCCGGATCCGGCGGATGTGCATGTGTTGGCGATTGCGGTTGCCAGTTCGGCAGATGGGATTGTGACCATGAACGCCAAGGATTTTCCGCGTAATGTTCTGGCCGAAGAGGGATTGGTGCGGATGGATCCCGACGCGTTGTTGCACGGGTTCTGGCAAGCGCACCCAGAGCCGATGGCGCAGGTTGGCGCCCGTGTGCTGTCGCAGGCGAACCAGTTTGCAGCCAAGCCCGGCGAGGGCTGGACGATGCGGGGTTTGTTGAAAAAGGCACGGTTGCCCCGATTGGGCAAGGCTTTGGCATAAGGGACGCCGCGCGATCCTGTCAGGTCTGCCAGCGTGCTTGGAGTTGTTCGAGAGCGGCGATGCGCTGTTCGGTCTTTGGGTGTGTCAGCAGCCAGGCTGGTGCGGCGCCGGCGCGCGATTGGGTGAGCTCTTCCAGTTTGCGAAACAGTGATTTCTGCGGCTCGATGCCGATCCCGGCCTTGGTCAGCAGGGCGGCGGCGTAGGCGTCAGCCTCGTATTCATCACTTTGGCTGAGCCGGGCGGCAAGCAGGCTGGTGATGAAACCTGCAATCATGACTCCGAAATAAGGGATAAAGCGCCCCAGCACCATGGCCAGGGCCGTGCGCAGGGCGTTTTGCCCGGAAAAGTCGATCATCCGGCGGCGGGAGTGGCCGAGCGCCACGTGGCCCAGTTCATGGGCGATGACGCTGGCCATTTCATCGGGCGAAACCTCGCCCGTTTGGTATTTGCGGTAAAACCCTCGGGTGATGAAGATCCGCCCATCCGGCGCGGCCAGTCCGTTGACCGGGTCGATTTCATAGACGTAGACCTTGACCCGCGGCAAATCGAGCGCGTGGGCCAGCCTGTCGGTCATACGCTTGAGCACCGGATCGGCAAGCTCGGTCGAGCGGGCGTCCAGCTCTTTGCGGGTGCGCCAGGCCGAGAAATGGTACATGGCCAGGCCGTAAAGAACGGCCATCAGCAAAGGGATGATTTTGATCATAGGCTTAGATATGGGGCGATGTGGTTAGCGGATCAACAGGTCAGTGTCGTATCGTGACAACCGTTCGACCCCATTGGCCCCTACAAGGACAGAATGGCCCAGGGTCATGGCGAGGCCCGCATCGCTGTCCATCAGGATCATATGGAGGAAGAACACCTGATTTTCCTGCATGATCAGCGGGTTTCCTTCGTAGAACATGGGGAAGTCGACCCAGATGGGCGGATAGACCGCGCCCATACCATAGCCGCAAGCCTGCAATCGGGCGTGGCTGAGGCCAAGTTGGTCAAAGACGTCTGCGTGGGCCTGATAGACGTCACCCATGGGCGCGCCCGGACGGATGGCTGCTTCGCAGGCTTCCAGGGCGCGGGTGCAGGCGTCGCACATTTTGACCTGGGACGCTGTGGGCGTGCCAATGACAACAGTGCGCATCATTGCGGCGTGATAGCGGGCGTAGACGCCGGACCATTCGAGTGTGAGCTGGTCCTGAGCGTCGATGTGCCGGCGGCCCGAGTGTGACCGGCACAGCAATGCGCTGTCGCCAGAGCCAAGGATGATTTCATTGCCCGCATAGTCACCACCGCCCTGGAAAATGGCGCCTTGCATGGCGGCTAGAATATCGCCCTCGGCAGCGCCGGGATGCGTGGCGGCCAGGGCCGCGTCCAGCGCATCATCCGAGAGGGCGGCCGCGCGGCGGTGCATGGCGATTTCGGCCGGAGATTTAACGCGGCGCAGGGCCGGGATCAGGTCGGATGTATCCACCAGTCCGGGCAGGGCGGCGCGCAGAAGCTGCCCGTTATAGTCGGTGAGGCCGGCTGTGCGGCCCTCGAACCCAATGGCGCCCTGGGCGACGCCCAGATCCGCCAGCAGGGTCGCAAGCGAGTGAGCCGGATTGGCGCCCTGGGTTTCGGGCCAGATGTGGATATGGCTGTCGTCAAGCGTTGAGCTTTGCTGGGCCTGTCGCATGTCGGGCAGGCGGGTCAACAGGTGGAGGTCTCCGCCGGCGGTGAAGACCAGGCATTGGAACATGGCATAGCCGAAGGTGTCATAGCCACAGAGCCAATATTGGCTTTCCGGTGCAAACATCAGCAGCGCGTCAAGGCCATGGGACTGGAGCGCGGTTCGGGCGCTGGCCTGGCGGGCTGCAAACTCGGCATTGTCAAAATGAAAGGGCATTATGTCTCCCAGGCGACGGGCATTGTGGTTGGACCGCGAAAGGCCCAGCCGGTGAAGGGCACCGGACCGGTCAGGCGCAGATTCTTAAAGTGGCGGAATGCGAGCGGCAAGGCAATCTGTGTGATGAGGCAGCGCGAGGCCGCCGCGCCTGCGCAGAAATGCGGCCCGGCCCCAAATGGAATGGAGGCTTGGGTGTCGCGGGTGATGTCGAATGTGTCTGGGTCGGTGAAATGCGCTTCGTCGCGGCTGGCAGAAGAGAACATGAGGAAGGCGCGGTCTTCGGGTTCGAGTGTGATGCCGTCGATGACGTCCTGTTTTGCAATTCTGCGTGGGGACATTCCGATGGGGCTGATCCAGCGCACATATTCAGAGAAGGCGTCGCCCCAAGTGTGGGTGCCGTCGTGGATCAGAGCCAGCTGTTCTGGATGGGTGAGCAGGGCCCAGACCACACCGGCAATTGCGTCGCGCGGTTCGTTCTGGCCGCCTGAGATCACCAGTTTGATATTGGCGCGGACACTGTCGAAGGGCAGTTCTGCCTGGATCTGGACGTCCAGTGCCGAGCGTGGCGGCGGGGTGGCCCGCATTCGGTCGATATGGGCGTCGATCAGGGCCGTGGCAGCATTGCAGCGTTCCTCGACAGCGGCGACGCCTGCGTAATTGGCGCAGCCGTCGATCATGGCCTGGCTGACCCCGTCCATTTCGGTGGGGGTCATCTGGGCCAGCCCTGTGATTGCGATGAGCGCATGGGCCGAGACGGGCATGGCGAAATCCTTGACGAAATCGCATGCGCCTTTTGGGTGCAGGTCCTTGATGACTTCGAGGGCGGCGGCCTCAAAGATCGGGGCCCAATGGTCGCGCACCGTGCGGGGACTGACGGCCGGGAACAGGGCCTGTCGCTCGATCATATGGGCCTTGCCGTCTTTGCGCATCATGTTTTCGCCCATCAGAACACTCATCAGACCGCCGGGTTGATGGGAAGAGAAAACCTCGACCCGTTTTTCCTGGGTGTGGATCATGTCGCGGCGGGTGAAGAGTGTGGCGTCCAGTTGGGGCACGTAGGCAATCGGGGCTTGGGTGCGCATTCTGGCGAGGTCCGGGTAGGGATCGGCGGCGAAAGTTGCTGGGTCGATGTCATAGATGGGGGCGTTGGACATTGGGGCCTCGCACGGGGAAGTGAACACGGGGGAATTTGGATTGTCTGTTTATGTTGTCATGTCAACGCAAGTGTTTGTTGTCAAGTCAACAGGCGTTTGATTTAAGGGGCTGACGTAAACGGAGTGGAAAATGGATAGCCAGAGCATCCCGGAACTGCCGGACGACTTGTTTCTGACGGATTTTGTGGAAACGGGGGTGCGCACGCTGAGCTTTCGACGCTCGCCAACTGTCTTGCTGAACTTTGCATCCAATCGATTTACCCGTTTGACAGCGCGGGAGTATCAGTCGCGATTTGGAATTGGGGCGATGGATTGGCGGATGTTGGTGATGCTGACCCGCGAGCCGGGCAGTACCGTCAGCCACTCTGGCCGGGTGATTGGCATAGACAAGGCTGCGGTCAGCCGCTCGCTGCGCCGGCTGGAGGCGTTGGGGCTGGCCGCGCCTGATGGTGCGCATGGGACGCGGTGGCATTTGAGCGCCAAGGGCGCAGCATTGCACGAAGAGATCCTGGAGGTTGCACTGGCGCGCCAGAAACGGTTGTTGAAAGGAATGAGCGCCGAGGAGGTTGCGGTGTTCACCGGTTGTCTGGGGCGGTTCCTGGACAATCTGGATGACTTGCAGGAGGAGGCCACGCAGGTTTGAGCCGCGTTCCGGGGCCAACGCCCATCGCGTTTGGTGCGTGACCGACGGTCCGGCCCATCAGATTTTGTTGCAATTTGTTAAGTGGGATAGTGTGGGGCGGACGGCGAAGATCGACAGACAGGTGGTGCGATATTTGTGAGCCTCCCGGTCCCGCTGATCCTGTTGGATCAGCCAAAACCCTCACACACCGTTTGTCTGGTTCTGACACCGCCCGCTTCCACATCTGCCAGCCAGCTCTGAGAGTGCACTGACAAACCGGTTTTGGTGACCTGACGTTAGCCGCACCCACGAATTTCGCAACCCCCAATTTTGCACGTTTTTTGAGCGGTATAGCCAAAATTCGGGCGAAATATGGTTGCGTTTTTGTGATTGCAACCCTGGGGTGTGAATCCTCGTGTGTTGCCGCTTCTGTGAGGCCGAATCAGGCCGCTGAAGAATCGGAGAACATTGGATATTTTGGCATCCGGACAGGCCCGGTCTGGTGCCGGAGGGCACGCGATTCTGGTTGCGATCTGATGACGGAACATCGCAATAGTGGCGGACGGCTGATGATTCGAGGTCCCGGGAAGCCTCGCAGTCCCGGGTCAGCGTGTCAGTTCTTTCATGCCGCTTTCGAGGCCGCGCAAGGTCATTGGGACCATGCGGTTTTCAAAGAGTTCCTGCACCATCTGAATGGAATGGGTGTAGGCCCAGTATTTTTCCGGGATCGGGTTGATCCAGAGGTTTGAGGCCCATTGGTCGCGCGCGCGTTGCAGCCAGACAGAGCCGGCTTCTTCGTTCCAATGTTCGTTGGCCCCGCCGGGATAGGCGATCTCATAGGGGGACATGGACGCGTCCCCGACGAAAATGCACTTATAGTCCGGCCCGTAGGTGCGCAGCACTTCGTGAGTCGGAATCTGCTCGGTCCAGCGGCGACGATTGTCACGCCACACGCCTTCGTAGAGGCAATTGTGGAAATAGTAATATTCAAGATGTTTGAATTCTGCGCGGGCGGCCGAGAACAGCTCTTCGACCACTTTGATATGTGGATCCATGGAACCGCCCACGTCCAGGAACATCACCACCTTGACGGCATTGCGCCGCTCTGGGCGTTCCTTGACGTCCAGATAGCCGTTTTCGGCCGTGGATCGGATCGTGTCGTCCAGATCCAGCTCCATATGGGCGCCTTCGCGGGCCCAGCGGCGCAGGCGTTTGAGGGCGACCTTGATATTGCGGGTGCCCAGTTCGACGGTGTCGTCGAGGTTCTTGAATTCGCGTTTGTCCCAGACCTTGGTGGCGCGTTGGTGGCGGCTTTTGTCCTGGCCGATACGCACGCCTTCGGGGTTATAGCCGTGCGCGCCAAACGGAGAGGTGCCGGCGGTGCCGACCCATTTGTTGCCACCCTGATGGCGGCCCTTTTGTTCCTCGAGCCGCTTTTTCAGCGTTTCCATCAGCTTTTCGAAACCGCCAAGCGCCTCGATTTCTGCGCGTTCTTCGGCGGTGAGGTTTTTCTCGGCCATTTTGCGCAGCCATTCCTCGGGGATGTCGATGGCGTCGATCACCTGGTCGGCGGTGATGGATTCGAGCCCCTTGAAGGTGGCGGCAAAGGCCTGGTCGAATTTGTCGATGTTGCGTTCGTCTTTTACCATCGAAGTGCGGGCGAGGTAGTAAAACGCCTCTACGTCATAGGTGGCTATGCCGACTTTCATGGCCTCCAGAAAGGTCAGGTATTCACGCAGGCTGACGGGAATGGAGGCTTTGCGCAGGTTTTCGAAGAACGGGACGAACATGGCCTTATCCCACCAAGGAACGATGAATGATTATCGTGACGATAAGGCCAATGAGGGCAAAGGCAATCCCGGTTGAGGCTGCATATTGCACCATGTCCAGCATCACGCCGCCGTTGCGTTTTGCCAAATAGATGCCGAGCAAGACGCCGAATACGGCGCAGGCGAGTACGATCATGGTGCCGCTAGTCCCCTTTGTTCAGCTGGGGCTGAGTGCGGCAATCTCTTGCATCTTTGCGCGCACGGCCCAGTCCGGGCCAAACCCGTATCGTGCCCAGCCGAGGCTGTCCAGTCTGACGCGGCGTGCTGTGTCGTGTTGTCCGACCAGATCGTAGGCTTCGGCCTGCAACAACATGAGCGTCGCGAGCAGGGCGGCGTTTTGATAGCGGCGGGCTGTGTCGATGCTGGGGCCCAGCTTGCTCAGGGCGGCATAGCCATCTCCGCGGGCCACGTCGTAAGAGACGGTTTGGGTGGTGATGTAAGCGCGGTGCAATTCGGTTTCGGGTACGCGTGACAGCAGGGATTGCGCGGTTTCGAAGTGGGAGCGGGCGGCCTGTGGGTTTTTCCTCTGCTGAGAGCGGCCGACCATATAGTGGCTGAAGGCCACGCGGTGGTCGTGCCAGCGCAGGTTGGAGGCCGTACGCAACGCTTCATTGGCCGCGCGTTGGCGGGAGACTTCGGAGGACCCACGGCCAAGGGCGACTTCGACGTCGTCGATCCAGCTGCGTGGGGTTTCGGCGACAGAGCGGGCGGGCAGGGTGCGTCCGCGCGGGTTTAGACGGTCGATGATGGCAGGCAAGCGTTGTGCGACATGGTCTCGTGTCATGCCGCTGCGCAGTTCTGGCGCGTATGTCGCTTTGAGGATCAGCATGTCAAAGCCGGTCAGGACGGTATGGACATTATCGTCGTTGAAGACCGAATTTGGCAGCCGATACAGGTCATTGACCGGGCCGATGGCCTGGGCCAGTTCCTCGTGCAGGCAGTCGCGGGCCTCTTGTGGGGTGGCGTCTCCGGGAATGAAGATACCCATGCGCGTCCGCTCGGTCAGGTTGGACCAGCTGATGGTCGGGCTGCGGCGTTTGCGGCGGAATTCGTTCAGGCTGGCGACATTGGGCACTACGAAACAGGCGGCCGAGGGCATGATGCGGCGGATTTCGTCGCGGGTGACAACCTGGATTGTGACATTGGCGTTCTGCCGGTTTGGGATCTGTCGGATGTCGATTCCGGCTTCGTTGCGCAGGCGGGTGATGACGCTGCGCAGGTCCGCAGAGATCAGCGGCGATGTCGGACCGGTCAGGCGAACGGTGATCGGTGTTTCAAAGCGGGTAAAGATCGGCAGGGCGCGTCCGCTTTCCAGTTGGAAATGCAGATCGAGGAAATCGCGGGTGATATCGGCATTTGAGATGTTGGTGCCGGAGGGGCGGGTGGCCCGGAAGCTTTTGACCGGCGGCAGGGTGCTGGAGGCGAACTCCATACGGGTGGCCGGTTGGTCCGTGTGCATCGGGGTCTGGGTGGAGGCACAGGCCCCCAGGACCAGCGCGGCCAGTACGATCAGTTTTTTCACGATGGCCTCCCGTAGCGGATGAAGGGGGTCAGAACACCGATGCGGTCGTAGAGTTTGCGCGCGGTTTCGTTGAAATCCTGGGTCAGCCAGTAGACGGAGGGCGCGCCGGCCTCGTCTGCGGTGGCGTAGACCGCCTCGATCAGGGCGCGACCAACGCCGGTGCCACGGGTGGCGGGGCGCGCAAACAGGTCCTGGAGGTAGCAGACATTTTCCACCTTCCAGGCGTGGCGGTGAAACAAATAGTGGGTGAAACCGACCGGGCGGCCATTGGCCTCGGCGATCAGACAGGAGAAATCCTGTGGGTCGTCGCCCAAGAGCCGTGCAAACGTCGTCTCGTATACGCTGTCCTCGACGGATGTTTCGTAAAACACGAGATAATCGTGCCACATTTCCGCCCAATCTGGACGATCGTCGGCGCGCAAGGGGCGCACGAGAATATCGGTTTGTTTACTTTTCATGGGTCCATTTAGGCAGATTGGCAGCAGTTGTGCCACATTTCCGGCACATTGGGGCCAGTTTGTGTTCCAATTGTGGCGAAAGTGGGGCGGATTGCATCACTGAAGCTGCGATGGAAACAATGCGGTTTCGCGGCCCCAATTGGTGCCTGTCGAGCGCCGGTGTGGCGCGCGTTTCCCGTCCGATTCAGCGTATCTAGGGCAGCCCTTGGGCGCAGATCACCGGCCAGAAACGACTCAGTTTGTTCGGGTGATGCGGTGTTCTGGAAATTCTGGCGCGCGGTCTGGTGAGGGCGACGAGAAGCGGCTGGCGCGCCTTGTCTTTGAGACAAGCCTATCCGGTTCGGGGCCTGATATGCATTTCACTGCAAAGGTGGCGACAAAAGTCAGAGCCGGAACGTCAACCGGCGCCGCATGTCAGGACGGCGCCGGGTGGTTTGGGGGCGACAGATGTGCCCCTGCTGGATATCGGGAAGTTGGCCGCTAGCGCTGACCGCGTGCCATAAAGGCGAGACGTTCAAACAGATGTACGTCCTGTTCGTTCTTGAGCAGGGCGCCATGCAGTTTGGGCAGGGCGCTTGCGCCATCACGCTTCAGGTCTTCTGCTGTCAGGTCTTCGGCCAGCAGCAGTTTGAGCCAATCCAGAACTTCGGAGGTGGAGGGCTTTTTCTTGAGACCGGCGGTTTCGCGGATTTCGAAGAATTGCGTGAGCGCGGCCGTGAGCAGGGTGTCTTTGATGCCCGCATGGTGGACCTCGACGATTTTCCGCATTGTCGCTTCGTCGGGGAAGCGGATGTAGTGGAAGAAACAGCGCCGCAGGAACGCGTCAGGCAGTTCCTTTTCGTTGTTTGATGTGATGATGACGATCGGCCGGTTTACAGCTTTGATGGTTTCGCCGGTTTCGTAGACGTAGAACTCCATCTTATCGAGTTCTTGCAGCAGGTCGTTTGGAAACTCGATATCGGCCTTGTCGATTTCGTCGATCAGCAGGACCACTTTCTTTTCCGACTCGAAGGCCTGCCAAAGCTTGCCCTTTTTGATGTAATTCTTGACGTCATGCACGCGCTCTTCGCCCAATTGGCTGTCGCGCAGGCGGCTGACGGCGTCATATTCATAGAGCCCCTGATGGGCGCGGGTGGTGGATTTGATGTTCCACTCGATCATCTTGACGCCCAGAGCGTCGGCGACCTGGCGCGCCAGCTCGGTTTTACCGGTGCCGGGTTCCCCCTTGACCAGCAAGGGGCGCTCGAGGGTCACGGCCGCGTTGACGGCAATGGTCAGATCTTCGGTTGCGACGTAGTCTTTTGTGCCTTCGAAACGGTCCACGGCCCTGCACTCCCTGATTTTTGCCCGCTTGGGATAGAGTGCTCCGCGGGCTTGTGCAAGCTGTGCCGTTCCGTCGCGACACACGGTTTTTTGAACGGCACCAATCATGGGTGAGTCGGCGACATGGGGCCGGGTGTTGGCGAATGGGGCTGACGCAATCAAAGCGGTGGCTGTATGCAACTTCTTTGGATGGCAAACCTTGTAAGGCATGTTAGCGCAAACAATGTAGGCAACTGGTTTTTACAAATTGTTTTCAAGGGTTGGCAGGTCAGGGCGCAATGATTAAGCGACGCTACGGAAGCTGAGCGATTTCGTTGGATCTGCTGTCCAATTGTGTAGTGACATTCGATTTCGGCTCAGATAGATGCGGCCCTACGAGGGGGGAGCCGAGACGCTGAGGACGACACTTTGACAGATGTTTCAGGCAAGACCGAGGGAGCCGATATGAAGCAGGAAGTATTTCTGCCAGACGATTACCGCCCGGCCGAAGACGAACCATTCATGAACGAGCGTCAGATGGAATATTTCCGTCGCAAGCTCTTGAATTGGAAAGCGGATTTGCTGTCCGACAGTCGGGATACGATTGAAGGGCTGCAGGACGGGACGCGCAACATTCCTGATGTTGCGGATCGGGCAAGCGAAGAGACGGATCGGGCGCTGGAATTGCGCACCCGGGATCGTCAGCGCAAACTGGTAGCCAAAATTGACAGCGCGTTGCGTCGGATCGCCGAAGGCGAATACGGGTATTGCGATATGACCGGAGAGCCGATTTCGCTCAAACGTCTGGATGCCCGTCCGATTGCGACAATGAGCCTGGAGGCGCAAGAGCGCCACGAGCGTCGTGAAAAAGTGCATCGCGACGAGTGATTGTCAAAGCGCCCTGTGTTTTGTTGGGGTTGCTGAAGAAAAACTGAAAAAGGGCGCCGGGGGACCGCGGCGCTCTTTTGCGTTTTTGGGGGTGTCATGGGGCTGAAGGTTGCTGTCATTGGAGGCGGGATTGGTGGCATGGCTGCCGCCGCTGCCATGGGACGTGCTGGCGCATCGGTAACGGTGTTTGAGCAGGCTGCGGCCCTGGGAGATGTGGGTGCGGGTCTGCAGGTGAGCGCCAACGGTCAGCGAGTCTTGACAGCCTTGGACGCGGTTTCAGCGCAGTTGGATGAGGTTTCGGTGTCGGATGGCACGCGTATGCTGGATGGGCCGACGGGGCGGGTGCTGGCATTTGTGCCCAAGCCCCGGGCCGGGGCGACGTGGTACATGCATCGCGCCGATTTGCTGGGCGGGCTGACGCGGGCGGCGCAGGCGGCTGGGGTACAGATTGAATTGGGCCATGCGCGCGGGCCGGATGATGTTGATGCGGATGTTGTGATCGCAGCGGATGGCGGTCAGAGCGCGGCGCGGGCGGTAGTGGACGGCCCGGTTGATTCGTCCTTTTCGGGTCAGGTTGCCTGGCGGGCATTGGTGCCATGGACCGGTCCGGCGTTGCCGTCAGAGGCGCAGCTGTTCATGGGATCGGGTGCCCATATGGTGATCTATCCGCTACGCCAGGCCCGGCTGGTCAATGTTGTCGCTGTGGAAGAGCGGCAGAATTGGGAAGAAGAGGGTTGGTCACTGCCCGGCGACCCTGCTGCGTTTCGAACGCGGTTTGGCGGGTTTCGCGGATTGGCGGGGGATGTAGTGGCCGAGGTGTCGCAAGCGTATCAATGGGCGTTGCATCTGCGGCCTGTCGCGACACGTTGGCAGGATGGGCGCACGGTTTTGCTGGGCGATGCGGCGCATCCGACCCTGCCATTCTTTGCGCAAGGCGCCTGTCTGGCGCTGGAGGATGCCTGGGTGCTGGCCGCCTGTTTGGCGGGGCCTCACATCAAGGGCCGGGATGTGCCCACTGGCCTGGCGCGGTATCAGGCGTTGCGCCAGCAACGAGCCGCGCAAATCGTTGCAATTGCACGCGCGAATGCCTGGCGGTTTCACTTGCCAAGACCCTGGGCCTGGGGTGCGCATCTGGCTTTGGGCGTGGGCGCACGCCGGTTGGCGCAGAAATTGGAGTGGGTCTATGACTATGATGCGACCGGCGTTGACCCATTGGGGCTAGACGGTTGAACCGTGACGGTTGGACCCCAATTTGAGGCATAACCTGTTTCAGCAACACTCAGAAAGTCAGGCAAATGGCAGTTTCGGATCAAGTCCCCGTCGGATCGGGGTTTCAGGCAAAATCGACAGGGGCAGAGGTTGTCGCGGGGCGTGACCTGACGGGCCGGATAGCGATCGTGACGGGCGGCTACAGTGGTTTGGGGCTGGAGACGGTCCGCGCTCTGGCGGGGCAGGGCGCAAAGGTGGTGGTCCCGGTCCGCTCGCCCGCCAAAGCGGCCGAGACTTTGGCGGGGGTGAGTGGCGATGTCAGCACGGTCCCTATGGATCTGGCGGATTTGAAGACTGTCCGGCGGTTTGCAGATGAGATGTCCGCCGCTCTGCCGCGTCTGGATTTGCTGATCAACAATGCCGGGATTATGGCCTGTCCTGAAACACGGGTCGGTCCCGGTTGGGAGGCGCAGTTTGGGGTCAACCATATGGGGCATTTTGCGCTGACCGAAGCGCTGATGCCGCTATTGGCCAAGGCACGGGCGCCACGTGTTGTGGCCTTGTCCTCGACGGGTCACAAACTGTCGGATATCTTGTGGGATGATGTGCAATATGTGCACAGCCCCTATGACAAATGGCAGGCTTACGGGCAGGCCAAGACGGCAAATGCCTTGTTCGCCAATGCCTTGTCGCGGCGGTTGAAGGATTTGGGGGGATTGGCCTTTTCTGTCCATCCCGGTGGGATCTTTACACCTTTGCAGCGCCATTTGCCCAAAGAGGAAATGATTGCCCTGGGTTGGTTGGGCGAAGACGGAGAGCCGTCGGAGCTGGCCAAACAGGGGTTCAAGACGCCGGAGCAGGGATGTTCGACCAGCCTGTGGGCTGCGACGTCGCCCCAGCTGGAAGGCAAGGCGGGCGTGTATTGCGAGGATTGTGATGTGGCTGCGCCGACCGATCCGGACAGCCCGTTTGCGCGGTTCCAGGGTGTGAACGCCCATGCCTGCAATGATGAGAACGCAGAGCGTTTATGGACGTTCAGCGCGCAATTGTTGGCAGAGGCATGAAAACCCGGGGAGGTCAGAGATCCAGATCAACCCAGACCGGGACGTGATCTGAGGGTTTCACGCGCCCGCGAATATGGGCGTCGATCTGACAGTCGCGCAGCAGGTCGGCGCATTGGGGTGTCATCAGGAAGTGGTCGATGCGGATGCCATCCCCCCGCTCCCAGGCGCCGGCCTGATAATCCCAAAAGCTGTAATGCCCATTGCCGCCGGTCCGCGCACGAAAGGCTTCGGTGAAGCCCAGATTGACGATCCGGCGCCAGGCCGCGCGGGCTTCGGGCCGATAGAGGGCATCTTCGGTCCAGGCCTCTGGACGGGCGGCATCCTGGGCGAGCGGAATGATGTTGTAATCCCCGGCCATCAAGGCGACCTCTTCAGAGTCCAGCAATTGTGCCGCGCGGGCCGCCAGCCGATCCATCCAGGCCAGTTTGTATTCGAATTTGGGCCCCGGGGCCGGGTTGCCGTTTGGCAAATACAGACCACAAACGCGCAAGGCCGTTTTGCCAATGACGGTTGCCTCGATCCAGCGAGCCTGTTCGTCACTGTCATCGCCGGGAAGACCGCGTGTGACATCTTCGAGGGGGAGCTTTGACAGGATGGCAACCCCGTTGAAACCCTTTTGACCATGAGTTTCAACGTTGTATCCGCGATCTTCGAACAGCTCGCGCGGAAAGGATTCGTCGACGGATTTGATCTCTTGCAGCAGGGCGACGTCTGGCTGCGCTTCGTCGAGCCAGTCGGGCAGGGCCTGAATGCGCGCCTTGATGCCGTTAATGTTAAATGTGGCGATCTTCATAAGAGCCCTCCGCGTTGTGCCTGATCTATCGCGCATTGAGCTGGAGCGGGCAAGGTGGGGCGTGAAGGCTGGCGCGCTTTGCGAGGGGGGTGGCGCGGTTCCCTTGTCCGAGGGGCGCAGGCGCAGGCGGTTTTCTGATGGGAAGCGCGAAGCTGATTCGTGTCATGGATCACAGCGGATAGGCAGAAATTGCCCCGTAAAACGTGCTTGTGGATAAGTTTTTTTTATGGATCTATACCGGTTGGTTTGGTTTTTTCTAGCAAATTGTTGTCAGCCTATGCTGATGTGGATAAGTATTGGGCAGCACACCCCTGGGGTGAAAATATTTTGGTAAAACACGTTAAGCGTGCAACCGTTGAGAGGTGTTCAACCATCCAAGCGGAGTAACCGAGATGACTGCACTGAAGCGAGTATATGAAATCAGCCCGGCCAATGCCAATGAGAGCAATATGTTTGATGGGGACGCGACAGCGCTGTTCACATCAGGCTCTGCCCCAATGGGGGTTGGCGACGCATTAATGGGCGATCAGGTCGAAATGTTCACGTCTGGTTCGGCGCCAGTTGCAAGCGGTCAGACCCTGCAAGGCGACGCGGTTGAGATGTTCACATCGGGATCTGCACCAACCACCGGTGGTCGCGCCTTGTCTGGCGAGGCCGTCGAAATGTTCACCTCGGGGTCTGCGCCACTGGCGACAAGCGGTGCGATGTCCGGAGAAGCGGTTGAAATGTTTACGTCTGGGTCGGCTCCGATTGGGCGGGCGGATGTGACGCGCGGAGAAGGGACGTGTTTGTTTACCTCCGGGTCCGCTCCGACCTTGGCCGGCGACGCGCAGAGCGGAAACAAAACGGAAATGTTTACCTCAGGCAGCTGAGCGGGCCTGACCTTTAGTTGGACAACGGGGCGTTCAGTCGACGCCATTCGCGGGAGAAACCAAAATGTCGAATGTCATTCATCTGAACGTTCCGTCCCAGCAGCAGAACCAGCAGTCGCGCCTGGGCGCGCTGCTGGATGTCTTTGGCCAACACCGTCGCCGGGGAGACGACGTGTTCTGGTTGAAGGAAAACGCCGAGCTTTTGAATATTCTGGAATCGACAGGCGCGCATTTGGAGGAAAAGGCGCTTGCCTCGCATGAGAGGTTTTATGAAACGGTGGAGAAACGGATTGGTTTCTTTCCGCAATATTATCGTTTCTTGCTGTCGATCTGCCTGGATCTGGAGGCCTTGGGCCTGCCGGGGAACAAGGGCGAAGCGCTGGTCCATTGGGCCGCGCGCGAAGGTTTGGCGGATGCGGAGCTGTCGGATTTGCAGCGGGCAGAGGCACGGCGTTTGATGGCGCGGCGCGGGGTGGATCCGATGCCCGAGGATGTTGGCCTGAGTGATCGGCTACATGCGTTCATTGACCGGTCGGATACCTTTGCGATGCCCAACAAGAAAGCGGCCTATGAGCTGACACATATTGTGTTTTATCTCAGCGCCTATGGGCGGCGCGATCCGGGCCTGTCCGAGGCCGCCTTGACCAGTTTGGAATTTGCCGGGATCCTGGCCTATCTGGATCAGAATGCGGATCTATTGGCCGAGATTTGTGTGGCCTTGCGATATGCCGGTCGCGCGCCATCGCCGATTTGGGAAAGCTGGCTGGAAAGAGAAGCGCATCGGTTTCATGTTGCTTGCAGCCCACAATCGGATGTGGCGCGCTTGTCGGACAATTATCATGAATGGTTCATGTGCAATTGGTTGATGCTGCACTCTGGGCGGGCGGGGTTTGTCAAACCTATTGAGCACGCGACGATGTCCTTTCACCGCGGGGCATGGATTGACGGGCCGTTGCGGCGGATGTCTGAATGTATGTTTGACATGGCGGATGCGCGTTGTGATGATTGGCACGAGATGCGGCCTGCCATCGAATGCACGTTGAGCGAAACGGGCCACGACATATTGTGTGAGGCCATGCAAAGCACCAACAAATTCGAAGAATTCTTTGCCGGTTTTGCACGAACCCGTTTGACCGGAGTGTCGCTTTGAACGCGCGGAACCGCCGGGCGGCGACAACAGGCGCAGTGTTTGGGGCAGCTTTGGTGGTGCTTTACACAGGGCTGATCTCTGGTGCGGATGCGATCACCAAACTGGTTGCGGGCTCTTATGCGGCGCCGCAGCTCTATGCGTTCAGCGGCGCGTTTGTGGTCGGGTTGAGCCTGCTCGCTGACCGCCATGGCAGTCAACGGCGTGGCATTGCAACGAACTGCGTGGGGGCAATGACGCTACGATCTTTGGCAACGGTTGTCGCGTCGGTTGCGTTCTTTCAGGCGTTTCGGCTTTTGCCGTTTGCAGAGGTGTTTCTGTTTATCGGTTTGATGCCGATCCTGGCCGGGTTGATGTCCGGCCCGATTTTGAAAGAGCATGTGCGCCCGGCGGCCTGGTTGGCCCTGGCGGCCGGTTTCCTGGGCGTGGCGTTCTTGTTTCCGGCGGGTTGGCACTCGGTCTCTGTCGGACACGTCTGGGCGTTGATCGCGGCTGTAACGGGGACGTTTTCCATGGTTCTGGCGCGCTATATTGGACGGCGCGAGGCCAACGCTTTGGCGCAGGTCTTTTATCCGAACCTTGCCTTGTGCCTGACGATGGGCGTTGCCTTGCCGTTTGTCTGGGCACCAATGCCACTGTCGGACCTTGCCTGGGTGGCGGCCTATGCCGGTCTGTTGTTTCTGGCGCGTTGGGTTTCGGTCGAAGCGCTAAGGCGATTGACGGCCTATACCGTGACGCCTTTGATGAACCTTCAGTTTGTCTGGATGGTCATCCTGGGCGCTGTGGCCTTTGGTGAATACCCGGGCTTTGGGACCTATGTTGGCGTCATGATTGTCGTTGCATCGGGCGGATTTTTGGTTTGGGAGCAATTCGCGCCAGATCGCCGCCGCACCACATGATCGCCGCACGACAGCGCTCACAAACGTCGCGACCTGTCGTCAAAAAATTCGCAGAATTTTTGTTCTTGAATTGACCCGTTGCACAGCGGGAAATCTACATCGAAAATGATGTCCCGCAGCCGCAGCTGGATGTGGCATTCGGATTTTCGATAACAAACCGGGCGCCGATAAGCTCCTCGGAAAAGTCGATTGTCGCGTTTTCCAGAAATGGCAAGGACACGCTGTCAACGACGACTTTTTCACCATCCCGCTCCAGAATGAGATCGTCCTCTTTGGGCGTATCCAATGCAATTTCATATTGAAACCCAGAGCACCCGCCGCCCTCGACCGCAACACGAAGGGCCTGCCCCTGCGAGGCGGCACCTATTTCAGACAGACGATGGAAAGCCCGGGGGGTAACAGTAGGAGGCAAGTTCATTGGATTCTCCGGCGGTTTTAACTGCGCGCAAATACCAATATAGAAAGCCTTGGGACTAGCGACAAGGATATGTGTCATGCATGCGGCTTTTGCATCCGACCCTGCGCAGGCGCGCGGTCGGTTGGTGACAGAGGAAGAATCGGCCTTTCGCTCTTGTTTTCATCGGGATCGGGACAGGATTATCCACGCCAGCGCGTTTCGAAGGCTGAAACACAAGACACAGGTTTTTGTGGAACATGAGGGCGATAATTTTCGCACTCGGCTGACGCATTCGATCGAAGTGGCCCAGGTGGCCCGGACGATTGCAGCGGCATTGGGTCTGAACCAGGAACTGACCGAGGCCGTCGCCCTGGCACATGATCTGGGACACACCCCGTTTGGCCACACAGGCGAGGACGCGCTGCATGCGTTGATGGCACCCTATGGTGGATTTGATCACAACGCGCAGGCGATCCGGATTGTGACCCAGTTGGAGCGTCACTATGCGCGGTTTGACGGGTTGAATCTGACCTGGGAGACGCTCGAGGCGATTGCAAAGCACAACGGTCCGGTGGTTGGAGAACTGCCTTGGGCATTGGATGCCTGCAATACGGTCTTTGATCTGGAGTTGAGCACCCATGCCAGTGCAGAGGCACAGGTCGCGGCCCTGGCTGATGACATCGCTTACAACAATCACGACCTGCACGACGGGTTGAGGGCCGGATTGTTTACGGATGATGACATCATGCATTTGCCGATTGTGCGCGAGGCTTATGAAGATGTGGATGGCACCTGGCCCGGGCTGGATCGCACCCGTCGACGTCACGAGGCGCTGCGCAGGGTGTTTGGGGTCATGGTTTCCGATGTTATAGAGACATCAAGACGTGCATTGGCCGAGTCTGATGCGCAATCGGTTGCAGAGATCCGCCATCTTGGACGCCCGGTGATCCAGTTTTCCCAATCCATTTGGTCAGACCTGCAAAAGATCCGGGCGTTTTTGTTTTCGCAAATGTATCGGGCGCCGTCGGTGATGAAGATCCGGGCAGAGGTGACTGAGGTGGTTGAGGATCTGTTTCCCTTGTTTCTGAATGATCCGTCTCATTTGCCAGATCGTTGGCAGAGCGATGTGGCGCAGGTTCAAGATGAGACGGAAATGGCGCGGATGGTGTCCGACTATGTGGCCGGCATGACAGACCGCTATGCATTGCAATTGCATGCCAGGCTGGTTGAGAACGCTGGCTGAAGTCACTGCCCGCGCAAATCGCCGTTTGTGATAGGGTACAACGGGCGGATGCGCGCATTGACCCCGCCTTGCGGCGTGTTAAACCGCCCAGCGAATGACGAGGTATGAGATATGAACCTGTTTGCGGATATCCGGGCGCTGGTGTTGGACGCGCTGAGCCAGATGCAATCCGAGGGCGCGCTGCCGGAAGGATTGGCTTTTGACAATGTGGCTGTGGAACCTCCACGAGACGCGGCGCATGGGGATATGGCGACCAATGCCGCAATGGTATTGGCCAAGCCAGCGGGTCTGAAACCACGCGATATCGCCGAGGTTCTGGCAAAAAAACTGACCGACGATGAACGGGTAAACTCGGCTGAGGTTGCGGGCCCCGGGTTTCTGAACCTGCGGCTGGACGCAACGGCCTGGCAGGGGATTGTGCAGTCGATTCTGTCTCATGGGACGCTGTTTGGGCGTTCTGACATGGGGCAGGGCAAGAAGGTAAACGTTGAATATGTCTCGGCCAACCCGACCGGACCGCTGCATGTGGGCCACACTCGCGGGGCTGTGTTCGGCGATGCCCTGGCGTCTTTGCTGGCCTATGCAGGCTATGACGTAACGCGTGAGTATTACATCAACGATGGTGGCGCGCAGGTCGATGTTTTGGCGCGCTCCGTCTATTTGCGCTATCTGGAAGCCTTTGGTCAGGAGGTCGCTTTTGAAGATGGAACCTATCCGGGGGATTACCTGATCCCGGTCGGCCAGGCCTTGAAGGAAAAAGTGGGCGATGCCTATCTGGATCTGCCCGAGGATGCCTGGCTGGTCGAGATCCGCAATTTTGCCAGCGATGCGATGATGGATCTGATCCGTGCGGATCTCAAACAGTTGGGCGTCGAAATGGACGTCTTCTATTCTGAGAAATCGCTGTATGGAACCGGTCGGATCGAGGCGGCCATTGATACGCTGCGGACCAAGGGGCTGATTTATCAAGGCGTGCTGGAACCCCCCAAAGGCAAGAAACCCGAGGATTGGGAACCGCGCGAGCAAACCCTGTTCAAGTCCACAGAGCATGGTGATGATGTGGACCGCCCGATTATGAAATCGGATGGCAGCTGGACCTATTTTGCCCCGGACATCGCTTATCATTATGATAAGGTTTCCAGAGGCTTCGATGAGCTAATTGATGTGTTCGGCGCGGATCACGGCGGCTATGTCAAGCGGATGAAAGCGGCGGTTTCGGCCCTGTCGGATGGCAAGGTGCCATTGGATGTCAAGCTGACGCAGTTGGTCAAACTCTACAAGAACGGTGAGCCGTTCAAGATGTCCAAGCGGGCGGGTACATTTGTGACCCTGCGCGATGTTGTGGATCAGGTCGGCTCGGATGTGACCCGGTTCGTGATGCTCACGCGCAAGAATGACGCTTCGCTGGACTTTGATTTTGACAAGGTTCTGGAGCAGAGCCGTGAAAACCCAGTGTTTTACGTGCAGTATGCGCATGCGCGGGTGATGAGTGTTCTGCGTCGCGCCGCTGATGAAGGTATTGCTGTTGACGACGGCGTTTTGATGGCGGCGGATTTGAGCGGGTTGAGCCATGATGCCGAATTGAATGTGGCGCGCAAGTTGAGCGAATGGCCCCGTCTGGTCGAGATTGCAGCCCGCACCAATGAGCCGCATCGCGTGGCGTTTTACCTGTATGAACTGGCTGGCGATTTTCACGCTTTGTGGAACCGGGGCAACGACGTGCCGGAACTCCGTTTCATTCAGGATGCCGGGGCTGAGGCAAGTCAGCCTAAAATCGCACTCGCACGGGCCGTTTCCGTTGTTATTTCTGCTGGGCTTGGTATTCTTGGCGTAGAACCGGCGCAAGAAATGCGGTGACAAGCCGCCCAAGACCGCCGGAATGAGGCAGACGAGACGCCCGGACGCTTTAGGCAACCCGGGCAGCGAGGCGGACATGGCAGAAATCGACTATGCGCAGGCTGGCGAGCCTGCGCGGGATTCGACAAGTATTTCGACAATTGTGAACATTGCCGGTGCGATGATGTCGATCGCATTGGTGGTTGGCGTTGGCGTATGGGGCTACAAACTTTTGGCGCGGGACGTCACGGGGGTTCCTGTGGTGCAGGCGATCGAGGGGCCGATGCGCGAAGCTCCGGAGGATCCGGGCGGGGAGCCGGCCGACCATCAGGGGCTGGCCGTCAATGATGTGGCCGCTCGCGGGCGCGCTGCGGCGCCGGCGGATCGGTTGGTTCTGGCGCCGCAACCGGTAAGCTTAATGGCCGAAGACCGGCCTGTTGATCGTGTGAACGGCTCTGCCGTGCCGACGGTTCAGGCGGATCCTGTTGCGACGGAGCCAGAGCAATTGGTTGAGGTGAGCGCCCCACCGGTGGGCGAGGTCGATGTGGCCGAAGACGCCAATATTACAGCCTTGGTCGAGCAGTTGACCCAAGGTGTTGAGCCACTGACGGCGACGACCCAGGACGATGCGACAGAGGTTGTGGCGGCGGTTGAGCCGCGTTTGTTGTCCGAAGAGGCCGTGCCCACAACACAAAGCGCTGATCCTGATGGGTCGGAGACCTTGTTGAGCGATGACGAGGAGACCGAGGTTGCGATCATCACCGGCCCGGGGCTGGCGCGATCCTTGCGGCCGCGCGAACGCCCTGCGCGCAGCACGAATGCGTCGTTGGATACAACGGACACTGTTGCCTCGACCGGTTTGGATGTGGACCCTGACGCGCTGGCTGTCGGGACCCGTTTGGCGCAATTGGGCGCCTATGAAAGCGCAGAGATCGCACGGAGCGAATGGGACAGGATATATGGCCGGTTCGGGGACTATATGGATGGCAAGAAACGCGTGATCCAGAAATCGTCGAGCGCGGGACGGACTTTTTACCGTTTGCGGGCAATGGGTTTTGAGGATCTGAGCGATGCACGCCGGTTCTGTGCGGTATTGGTTGCGGAAAATGCCGACTGTATCCCAGTGACCATCCGATGACGGTTGGCGCGACGATCCTGGATGCGGACGGGCTGCGGCTGTCGGCGGATGAAAGCCGGTTTTTCCGCGATGCAAACCCGTTTGGGTTTATTCTGTTTGCGCGCAACGTCGAGAGTGCGGATCAGCTGCGGGCTCTTTGTGCTGAAATGCGCGAGGCTGTGGGGCGGAACGCGCCAATCCTGATCGACCAGGAAGGCGGACGGGTGCAGCGGATTTGGCATCCGATGGCACGCAATTGGACCGCACCGTTGGACTTTGTTAACGCCGCTGGAGCGCAAGCGGAGCGGGCGATCTATTTGCGGTATCGGTTGATTGCGGCCGAACTGTTTGATCTGGGGATTGATGTAAACTGCGCGCCGACCTGCGACCTGGCGATGCCACAGACCCATGCATTTTTGCACAACCGTTGTCTGGGGGATGATCCGACCAAGGTTGCAGGAATCGCGCGTCAGGCGGCGCTTGGGTTGATGGACGGCGGCGTTTTGCCCGTTGTGAAACACGTGCCGGGCCATGGTCGGGCGCAGCTGGACACGCATTTTGATTTGCCCCAGGTGGATGTTGATCAGGACGAGCTGGACCGTACTGATTTTGCGGTTTTTCAGCAGCTGGCGGATTTGCCTTTGGGTATGACGGCGCATGTTGTCTATTCAGCGTTGAGCGATCTGGCGGCAACCATATCGCCCGAGGTGATCGCGATGATCCGGGATCAGATCGGGTTTGACGGGCTGTTGATGACAGATGATTTGTCGATGAAAGCTTTGCAGGGAACCCTGGTTCAGCGGACCCGTGCCTCGATGGAAGCAGGATGTGATCTGGCCCTGCTTTGCAATGCGACCTTGGCCGAGCGGCGAACGGTCGCGGAAGCGGCCGGATCATTGAGCCCAGAGGGGCAGCGGCGGGCGCAGGCCGCTTTGGCCATGCGTGTGAGCCCAAAACCATTGGATGTCGACGCGGCAGAGGCCGAATTGCAGGACCTGACCGGCGGGGCCTATGTCTGATCCGTTCGAAGAGGATCGGATGTCCGTTTCAGAGCGGGTGGCGGCAGAGGCTCTGATCGTTGATGTGGATGGATACGAAGGCCCGCTGGACGTTTTGCTGACCTTGGCGCGGACCCAGAAATTGGATCTGCGCAAAATTTCAGTGTTGGATCTGGCTCATCAATATCTGGGTTTTGTCGAAAAGGCCAAGGCGTTGCGCTTGGAACTGGCGGCGGACTATCTGGTTATGGCCGCGTGGCTGGCGTTTCTCAAATCCCGTCTGCTGCTGCCGCCTGATCCCACAGATGAAGGCCCCAGTGGCGAAGAACTGGCCGCGCATTTGGCGTTTCAGTTGGAGCGGTTGCAGGCGATGCGGACGGCCTCGGCTCAACTGATGGCGCGGGATCGATTGGGGCGGGATTTCTTTGCGCGCGGTCAGGGCGAGGATGTGACGCGGATCCGGACAGTGCGGTACACCGCGACCTTGCTGGATCTGATGCAGGGCTATGCCCGGGTGCGGACCAAGGACGAGTTTCGCCCGTTTGTGATGGATCGCGACAGCATCTATACTATGGAAGAAGCTTTGGATCGGATGCGCGGTTTGATCGGGTTTGCGGGTACTTGGGGCGATATGTCGAGCTATTTGCCGGAGGGTTGGCAGGTTGACCCCAAACGGCGCCGCTCGGCCACGGCCGCGACATTGGCGGCTGCGCTGCAGTTGACCAAGGAGGGGCTGATGGAAATTCGCCAGACCGAGACATTCGCGCCGATCCAGCTGCGCAAGAAGGAGGAGGGGTGATGGCCGAGGAGGAACAGACCGAAAGCCTCTTTGCGGCGCCGCCTATGGCCGAGCAGGAGCGGATGGTCGAAGCTGTTTTGTTCGCCAGTGCCGAGACGGTAACGGTGCGCGAACTGGAGGCGCGTATGCCGCACGGCTGTGATCCGGCTGAGGCATTGCAGCATTTGCGCCGGCGCTATGAGGGGCGGGGTGTGCATGTGGTGCGTGTCGGTGATGCCTGGGCGATGCGGACGGCGCCGGATCTGGGCTTTCTTTTGCAAAAAGAAACGGTTGAAACGCGCAAGCTGAGCCGCGCGGCCATCGAAACCCTGGCGATTATTGCATACCATCAACCCGTTACACGGGCCGAGATCGAAGAGATTCGAGGCGTGTCAGTGTCGCGCGGAACGATTGACCAACTTCTGGAAATGGAGTGGATCCGGTTTGGTCGACGCAAGATGACCCCGGGCCGCCCCGTGACATTTGTGGTGACACCAGAGTTTCTGGATCATTTCGGGTTGGAAACGGCCCGAGATTTGCCAGGGCTTAAGGAATTGCGTGCATCTGGCCTGTTGGAGAACCGACCATTGCCGGGCGCCGAGGCAGAGCCGGATGGGGATGAAGATGTGATCAAAGGGCAATCGGAATTGTTTGACGGCGAGGAAGCGTAAGTGGGCACAGTGTTTAAGGTATTTGCTGTTCTTTGCCCCTGGGCCACCGGCGGGTGGACGCCAAAATTTATGCGGGATGAGTTTTGGTTTGGCATTCGGCGGCAAATTGCAGGTGCAGCCTCGCGGGCCCAGCCATCGCTGTGTTTTTGTCAAATTTCTATGTTATGTTTCCCGAGAGCAGAAAAAAGGGGGCGGATATGAACGCCAACCAGATCATCAATATGGTCATGCGGATCGTTATGCGTAAGGCGATCTCTGCCGGGATCGACAAGGGTGTCGGCGCATTGTCCAAGGGTCGTGGGGCACGCCAGCCCCGAGAGGCCACGCCACGTCATCGTGACTATGACGAAGGGTCGATGGACGTGTATTTGGAACCACAGGAATCGGCGCCGCAGTCCATGTTGGCAGAGCCGCAGCCCGCCCAGCCGGAAAAGCCGAAGCTGACTCCGGAACAGCGTCAAAAACAGCGTGAAATTCGTCAGGCGCGGCGCGCGGCGCGCGAGGCCAAGGCCGCCGCCAAATCAGATGGGCGCGCTTGACGCGCTACAGAACGGTTTCGGAGGGGGTGTGCGGGAGGCGCGCCCGTTCCATTCAAGCTGGCATTCGAAAATGTTTGCTGAGCTTCAATCCCTGTCCCTGATAGTTGGAGGCGAGATCCGCGCCATATAGGGTCTGCGGGATCTGGGCCATGCGTTCATAGACCAAACGCCCAACCACCTGCCCATGTTCCAGGACAAACGGTGCCTCGTGACAGCGGACCTCTAGAACACCGCGCGAGCCTGATCCTCCAGCGCCGGCATGGCCAAACCCCGGGTCGAAAAAGCCAGCGTAATGCACGCGAAACTCGCCCACCATGGCGAGATAAGGGGCCATTTCAGCTGCGTAGTTGGGGGGGATATGAACAGATTCGCGGCTGACGAGGATATAGAATGCGCCCGGATCCAGTATGATACGGCCCGTTTCGCTGCGCACATCCTCCCAGAATTCGCCCGGGTCGTACTGACCGATGCGGTCCAGGTCGATCACGCCGGTATGCGGCTTTGCGCGGTATCCGACCAAATCGGTTCCCTGGAGTTTGAGGTCGACGGAAAAGCCAAGACCGTCCTGAATGACGGCAGGCCCGTTAACCAGCGGCGTTTGCGCATGAAGGGCTGTTAGCTCTGCGTCGCTGAGCATAGTGTGACCCTGGCGAAAGCGGATCTGGTTCAGGCGCATACCGGGGCGCACAAGGACGGAAAAAGAGCGTGGGCAGATTTCGGCGTAGAGCGGGCCGTTGTAACCATTGGGGACCCGGTCGAACTCGGTTCCGCCATCCGTGATCATACGGGTCAACAGATCCAGACGGCCGGTTGAGCTTTTGGCATTTGCGGCCGCGGAAATATCATCGGGCAGGTTCAGTGATTCTTGTAACGGGACCAGATACACACAGCCCTTTTCAAGCACCGCGCCATCGGTGAGGTCGATTCGATGCATTTCGAATTCGCGTAAGCGGTCCGTGACCCTTTGGTCTTGACCGGTGAGGAACGACGCCCGGACGCGATAGGCCACGGTCCCCAGTCGCAAATCAAGGCTTGCGGGTTGAATTTGGTCCTGTGTGACAGGCACGTCCATCAGGATGGCGCCTGCTTCTATCATCTGAGAAATCTGGGTGTCAGAGCGTACACCTGTCATGTGTAACACTTTGATTTTGGGGTGGTTTTGGTCGGGCTAGCAGGACTCGAACCTGCGACCTTCCGTCCCCCAGACGGACGCGCTACCAGGCTGCGCCATAGCCCGAAATCAGCAGGCTCAGCTTGAACCCGTGATGGACCGCCTTCATAGCGGTTTTGGCACTGGGGGCAAGCGGAAATACGTGTCACGCGGTACCGTTTGCCTGATTGGCCCGCGCGCGAATTTCCGCAACCAGAGAGGAAAGGTTGTCAATGCTGGCTGCGGGCAGACTCTCCAACCCGGCCAGTTGGCCAAGCGGTCCCATTTTTGCGTCGATCTCATCATCCGCAGGTGGATCTGGGGCGTCTACAATGCGGGGCTTTGGTGGTCCGGCTTCGACTATGGGGTCTTCTTCGACTTCTGGTTCCGGCTCGGGCTCCGCGCGAGCAGAGCGGTGCAGGAAAGAAGGAAGTTTCGGCTCGTCCGGTAATAAATCAAACAAAGAGGGTTCGGCCGGTTCTTCTGGCTCTGGGGATGGTTCTGGCGCCGCTTCGGCCGTTGCCTTGTCGGCCTTTGGTTTCTTGCGGGCGCGTTTTGGCTTTTCCGGAGCCGTTTCGGCTGCTGTATCCTGAACGACGTCTTCGGCAGCAGCTGTTGTGGTCTCTACTTCGGAATCTTCCTGCGAGGCCGCCACAGGTTCTTCTGTCTCGGGTGTCTCCGGCTGATCGGGCTCAACCGATTCGGGTGTGGTTTCAGCTGTTGGGCCTTCCGCGTCGACGGCTTTGTCATGTTCCGAGGGCTCTGGATCGGAGCCCTGGTTCTCAGCGGCAGAGTCGCTGGTCGGTTGGTCTGCTGCTGATCGACGCGTTTTGCGGCTTTGGAACGTGACCACATTTGGTGTTTCTTCAATCAATTCGTCGACAACTTCGAGTGTGATTTCCGGGATTTCATCCTCGACGTCGCTCTGGTCCGGCTCTGAACTGGCCGATGGCGTGGCAGCCGAATCTTCCGGTTCTGACGTGGTTTCTGTGGCAGCAGCGTCCTGGCCGCCTTGCGTTGACGCCTCTTTCGAGGGGCGGGTCGGCAGGGTGATCAGCTCTGCGTCCTGAGATCCGACTTCGTCTATTGAACGGGAGAGGGACGAAACATGTTCAACCCCTTTCTCGCGCAGGATCTTTTGCACGCCCTTGATGGTCATGCCTTCGTCGTGCAGCAACGTCTTGATACCGCCAATCAGCCGCATATCGGCAGGGCGATAATAGCGCCGTCCACCCGCGCGTTTGACTGGCTTTACTTGGGTGAATTTGCTTTCCCAAAAGCGCAAGACATGCGCCTGAACATCAAGCCAGTCCGCAACTTCGCTTATGGTGCGGAATGCGTCGGGCGCTTTCTTCATTTGTAGGTTGCCTAGCTTTTGTTACCGGCCGCGACCCGGTCTTTCATCAGGTGGGACGGGCGGAATGTGAGAACGCGCCGGGGTTGAATTGGCACCTCTTCGCCGGTCTTGGGGTTTCGGCCCATTCGCGCTGATTTCTCTCGGATGCTGAACGTGCCGAAAGACGAAATCTTGACCTGCTCGCCTTCGACCAAGGCGTCAGATATGTGATCTAGCATGCTTTCTACCAGTTGAGCGCTTTCGTTGCGCGACAAGCCGACTTCGCGAAAAACAGATTCGCTGAGGTCCATGCGGGTCAGTGTTTTGTCACTCATTGTTAGTCCCCGTTGTTTGGTTGAAGATAGGGGTAGGAGATTTCACCTGTCAATATCCAAGAATTGCAATGGCTTGGTTCCGCTCATTGATGCGTGAGATTACCAGCGCAAAACGACGGATCCCCAGGCCAAACCGCCGCCAATCGCCTCGGTCACGATGAGATCGCCGGTTTTGATCTGTCCTCTGGCGCTGCCGACAGACAGGGCCAGCGGGATTGAAGCAGCAGAGGTGTTGCCGTGGTCCTGAACGGTGACGATCACACGGTCCATGGAAACGCCCATTTTGCGGGCTGTTCCCTGGATGATCCGGATATTGGCCTGGTGGGGGACGATCCAGTCGACCTGTTCGGCGGTCAGGCCTGCCTTTTCGAGGGCGGTTTCTGCTGTGGAGGCGAGTTTTTCGACAGCGTGGCGGAACACCTGGTTGCCCTGCATGCGCAGATGGCCGGTGGTTTGCGTGCTGACGCCGCCATCCACATAGAGCAGGTCCCGAAACCGGCCATCGGAGTGCAGATCCGTCGCCAGGATGCCACGGTCTTCTGCGTTTTCTGCAGCGTCCTGAGCCTCGAGGACAAGCGCGCCGGCGCCATCGCCAAAGAGCACGCATGTGCTGCGGTCGGTCCAGTCCATGATTCGCGAAAAGGTTTCGGCACCGATCACCAGCACGCGTTTGGCCTGACCCGACAGAATCAGCGCGTTGGCATTGGACAGCGCGTAAACGAATCCGGCACAGACGGCCTGCACATCAAAGGCGAATCCTTGGGTCATTCCCAGCGCGGATTGCACCATGGTTGCCGCCGAGGGAAATGTGAAATCTGCCGTCGAGGTGGCCAGCACGATGGCGTCGATATCGTCGGGGGTCAGACCGGCGTGGTCCAGCGCCTGGCGGGCTGCTGCCGTCGCCATGGTTGACGTGGTTTCTTCGTCAGAAGCGAAATGGCGTCGCTCAATGCCGCTGCGAGAGCGAATCCATTCGTCCGATGTATCCAGCGTCTGTTCGAATTCGGAATTTGGCACAATGCGGCTCGGCAGATAATGCCCGACGCCTCTGACGACCGCTCGTGTTTGCATGGGTACTTTAACCTGTCTGTTATTCGTTGCTATCGCGGATCGTTTCCTGCGGACCATCGGACGACAGCGATGCCGTTGATGCAACCCGTTCCGCAAGTTTTTGCGTGAAGCCCGATTGCGCCAGTTCAAAGGCCAGTTTCACGGCTGCGGATACACCTGTTGCGTCGGCGCTGCCATGAGATTTCACCACCATCCCGTTCAGGCCCAGGAATACACCGCCGTTTACGCGGCGCGGGTCGATCCGTTCGCGCAGACGCCGCAAGGACGTGATCGCCAGAACAGAGGCCAATCGCGACAGGGGGGAGTAGCGGAATGCCTCTCGCAGCAATTCGCCGATCAGGCTGGCTGTGCCTTCGCCTGTCTTGATCGCGACGTTGCCGGTAAAGCCATCGGTTACAATGACATCCGCTACGTCACCGGGGATATCGCCGCCCTCTACGAAACCCACGAAATCAAAGCGGCCTTCATCGGCCTGGGCCTCGATCATTTCGTGAGCGACCTTGAGTTCAGCACGGCCCTTGTGTTCTTCGGTACCGACATTGAGCAGGCCGATCCGCGGGCGTTTCAGGCCCAGACCGTTGCGCGCATAAGACGCGCCCATCATGGCGTATTGCAACAGATCCTGGGCGTCAGCGCGGATATCGGCGCCGACATCCAGCATGACGTTGAAGCCCTGTGGATTGCGGGATGGCCAAAGCACAGCGATTGCCGGGCGGTCAACGCCGGGCAATTTCCGCAATCGGATCATGCTGAGTGCCATCAAGGCACCTGTATTGCCGCAAGATACAGTGACAGCCGCTTCGCCGTTGCGAACTGATTCGATGGCGGACCACATAGAGGTGCCCTTGCCATGCCGCATGACATAGCTGGGCTTGTCCTCCATCGAGACGACGTTTTCGGCATCGCGGATTTCGACCCGGTCAGCCAAAGATCGTCGACGCGCCACAAGACGCTCCAGCTCGGCTTTGGGGCCGTGCAGGATAAAGCCGATCTCTGGATTGATACGGGCAGATTTATAGATGCCCGCAACAACAGCCGCAGGCCCGGCATCGCCTCCCATCGCGTCGATCGAGATCACTGTATTCACAGTGGATCGGGCGAAGGGGCGATCAGACGATTGAGCGCTATGGTCCGGCCTGGCCGTCATCGGTCGCTCGTATGTCTGCTTTAGGCCGCGTCTTCGTCCAGGTCGATCTCGTCGTTCATCGCAACGACTTCACGTTCGTCGTAATGGCCGCACGAGGGGCAGACATGGTGCGGACGCTTAAGCTCTCCGCAGTTTTGGCATTCGTTTGGGTTTGCCGCAACGAGCGCGTCATGAGCGCGGCGATTGTTGCGGCGCGATTTGGATACTTTATTCTGTTGGACAGCCATGTCTCAACTTTCGTCATTCAGGGGCGGATGACCGACCGGGTGTCGGTAATGGGCCCGGAGTTGCAATTCGTAGTCGGCAGAGTGGCCAGCGTTTAGGCCGTGGCCTTCACCTTGTCCAACACTTTGTCCGATGAAGGCGCGAAAATACTGTCTTTCGCGTAGTGTGCAAGTGAAAATTTACCGGATTTGTGCCTGGTTTGGATCGGTTTGCGTTTGACAGAGGGATTACGTGTCCTGGTCTTTTTTCAGTTGGTCGTGCAGAGCGGCAAGACCGGCAAAGGGTCGGGCATCTTCGTCGCGCATGGCTGCTTTGCCGGGTTCGGTATAAACGGCCTCTCCCAAATCGGCGTCGTCCAGTTTGGGATAAAGGGGCAGGTTCAGGGCCAACGCTTCGGCGAGGAGCGCGTCCAGGTCAATTTCATGGCCGAGTTCTTCGATTGTGTCATCTTCGGGCATTTCCGATTCTTCTTCGTCGGAATAGGCAAAGTTTTTGATGTAGCGGCGCAGGAGGTCGGCTTCGATTCGGGTGGTCACAGGGGACAGGGTGATCACGCAGGGTTGCACCACAGTGGCCCCAAGGTGGCCTGTCAGGCGCCAATCACGGCGTCCATCTGCGACCAACTCGCCGGTGAAGCGGAGTTTGCGCAGAGCGACCAATTCCATTTCCTGCCCCAGGGCGGCACATTGGGCCGAGTCCAGGATTATGTTGAACGGATTGGGGCGGTTTTGGGCCAATTCAGAGACCCGGATTAGGTTGGACTGGGGCACGAGGGTGATATCGTTCCTTGAATCAAGGGTTACGGTTCTGGTAATCGGGATAAAAGGCGTAACACGCCGAGACAAGAGGGCGGGCATGTTCGGGTATCCTCGGAGCGAAAATGGAGGGCGTTTCAGCGCATTTCGCATACTGACTGCAATGTTGGTGGTGTGTTTCGCGGTGTCTTGCTCTCAGGAATTACGGAAACATGGCTATGTGCCGCCGCCTGAGGATCTGGAGAAAATCCAGGTCGGGGTGTCGACTCGAAGCAGTGTGATGGAAGCCTTGGGCGCTCCGTCTTCGACTGGGGTGCTGGATGGCGGGCCTTTCCTTTACATAAACCAGTATAAACCGAAATACGGGTTCCGGGTTCAGAAAGTTGTGAAGCTGGACGGCGTGCAGATCGATTTTGACGGGCGCGACCGGGTGAGCAATGTGACTCGGTTCGATATTGAAGACGGGCGGGTTGTATCGCTGGACCGGCGGATTACGGATTCGGGGGCCAACAATTCGACCTTCTTGCGACAGTTGGTGGGTAACCTGACCAATTTCAACCCAGGCGTTGTGACGGGCGATGGGTAAAAGAGAGTTTGTTCGGGCTGATATTTGCGGGCCGAACATTGTCTGCCTCTTCAGGCTTGTGGTTGTCGTTGACTGAAACGGCGCCACGGTTGTCTTTGGTTTGGTCTTGCTTGCGCGGTCGCCTCGTATGACTGTGGATTTCACGCCGCCGTCACATCCTCTGTGATAGGCCTGCAGCGAGAGAGCGGACCGAAAGACGGTGGAGGGTTGGATGCAAGTTTCGCTACCGTGGTTGACCAAAGGGCGATATCGGGCCCGCAGTACACAGGCGCCTGCGGATATCGCCGCGGCGCAGGCCCTGCGAACGTTGGCCTTCAAGACAGAAGAGACCGATCGCGACTCATTTGACGATGTTTGTGTTCATGTCCTGATCGAAGATATGCACAGCGGCACTTTGGTCTGTTGTTTTCGCATGTTGGTCCTGGACCACGGGGGGGACATTAAACGCAGCTATTCTGCCCAATATTATGAGCTGTCGGCGCTTAAGGCGTATCAGGGACGTATGGTCGAGATGGGCCGGTTCTGTGTCCATCCAGAGTGGTCGGACCCCGATATTCTGCGGATGGCCTGGGGCGCGATGACCGGGTTTGTTGATCAGAATAAGATCGAGATGCTGTTTGGCTGTTCCTCCTTTGCGGGAACCGAAACCGCAGAGTATCTGGACGCGTTCGCCATGTTGAAGCACCGCCACCTGGGCCCCAAACACTGGCTGCCCAAGGTCAAGGCGCCCAATGTGTTTCGCTTTGCCCAGCGGTTGCGGCGCAAGCCAGATGCAAAGAAGGCGATGCGGCGGATGCCGCCTTTGCTGAAAACCTATCTGATGATGGGGGGCTGGGTGAGCGATCATGCGGTTGTCGACCGGCAGATGAACACGCTGCATGTGTTCACGGGGGTCGAGATCGGCGCCATCCCTCCGGCGCGCAAAAGATTGTTGCGGGCAGTGGTCGGCTGAACATGGGGCGCTGGCTGTGACATTTTTGGTGTCGGTGTCGCGGCGGACTGCTGCGCGTTGACCTTGGCCGCAGGCTTGGGTAGCTGGCATGTATGGCGCGTGCACCTTTATTACAGCTTTCGGGCATCTCTCTGACATTTGGCGGAAATCCGGTTTTTGACGGTTTGGACCTTGTGGTGCAGCCGGGGGATCGGGTGGCTCTGGTTGGCCGCAATGGGTCGGGTAAATCGACATTGATGAAGGTGATGGCCAATCTGGTCGAGCCTGACAAAGGCACCGTCGTGGTGCCTCCGGGGCAGAGCGTCGGATATATGGAGCAGGACCCGGTTATGACCGGTTTCGCGACCTTGGGCGACTGGGCCTCTGCGGCTTTGGGCCCGGGCGAGTTGTATCGGGTGGAACGGGCCGGAGAAGGCCTGAAGTTCGACCCGGCACGGGCGGTTGAGACGGCCTCGGGCGGGGAAAGGCGGCGAGCTGCCTTGGCGCGATTGATGGCCGAAGCGCCCGACCTGATGTTGCTGGACGAGCCGACGAACCATCTGGATATCGAGGCGATTGCCTGGTTGGAGCGTGAATTGTCGACCAATCGGACCGGGTTTGTGGTGATCAGCCATGACCGGGCGTTCTTGCGGGCTTTGACGCGGGCGACACTTTGGATCGACCGCGGAATGGTGCGGCGCCACGAACAGGGATTTGGGGCCTTCGAAAGCTGGCGCGATACGGTCTGGGCCGAAGAGGACCAGGCGCGCCACAAGTTGGATCGCAAGATCAAGGAAGAAGCCCGCTGGGCCGTTGAGGGAATCAGCGCCCGGCGCACGCGCAATCAGGGCCGTTTGCGGGCGCTCAAGGATCTGCGAAACGAGCGTGCGTCGCAGATTCGCCGGCAAGGCACTGCCGATATGGCCCTGGCCGCCGGCCCGAAATCCGGGCGCAAGGTGATTGAGGCCAAGGGGTTGTCCAAAACCTATGATGGCAAGGACATTGTACGTGATTTTTCGCTGACTGTGCTGCGCGGCGATCGGGTGGCTTTTGTTGGGCCGAACGGGGTGGGCAAGACCACTGTTCTGAACCTGCTTTTGGGGCGCACAGAACCGGACGAAGGGGTCGTGACACAAGGCACCAAGCTGGAGGTCGCCTATTTCGATCAGAGCCGCGCCGCGCTGGACCCGAATCAGAGCCTGTGGGAAGCGTTGACCAATGCGCCTGGTATGCGGGTTTCGGGGCAGTCCGATCAGGTTATGGTGCGCGGAACACCCAAACATGTTGTTGGGTACCTCAAGGATTTTCTGTTCGACGAACGTCAGGCGAGGGCGCCTGTGCGGTCTCTTTCTGGCGGAGAAAAAGCGCGGTTGCTGCTGGCGCGTTTGATGGCGCAGAGCTGCAACCTGTTGGTGTTGGACGAACCGACCAACGATCTGGATGTAGAGACGCTGGATCTGTTGCAAGAGCTGCTGGATGATTTCGATGGCACGGTTCTGTTGGTCAGCCATGATCGGGATTTTCTGGATCGGGTCGCCACTGCGACAGTTGCGATGGAGGGCAACGGTCAGGCGGTGGTTTATGCCGGTGGCTGGAGCGATTACCGGTCGCAACGTGGCGGTGATTTTGCGGAAAAGGACGTCAAAACAAAGTCGAAGAAGGAAAAGGTAAAGCCAGCCGCAGAGGTGAAAACCGGGCTGAGCTTTACCGAGAAGCATCGCCTGGAGGCTTTGCCTGCCGAGATCGAGCGGTTGGAGGCGGAAATCGCGAAACTGGAAGAGCTGTTGGCGGATCCAAACCTGTTTTCGCGCGAGCCTGTGAAGTTTCGCAAGGCAACTGAAGCCTTGGTTGCGCGGCAAGAAAAACTATCTCTGGCCGAAGACGAATGGATGGCGTTGGAAGAGAAAGCGGAAGCAAGCTAATCCCTCAGCTGTTTTGCGCGGCCCGTCTGCGGCCAAAACTCGGCAAACGGCCGAGAAACCGATGGGCAAAGCGCCACATCAGCCAGGTACCGCCCATCGTGTGAACCTTTGCACCGGTTTGCAGTTTGAAGCGGTTCAGCCCGATTGTGTCTGTGTGAAGCAGACCCAAATCGATCTGCTTATACCCCTTTGACCCCAGCTCTTGCATGGCACGCCACAGCACCAGATTATGCGCAGAGCTGGCCCGACCGCGATCCGTTGTGTGACCCATATGATAGGTTGCATTTTTGCCGTGGAGCAAAAACAGCATGGCCGCCACGTGCCCCCGTCGATCACGCGCCTGAACCAACAGGGTTTGAGAGGGAGAATCCCTGGCCCAGGCGCAGGTCAGTGCAGTCGGCCACCCGCGATATCCCCGATCGCGGGCTTGATCCTCATCGGCCTTGATCAACCAGTGACCGGGGTCCGCGGGCATACGACCGACCCGCAGTTTCAGGCCATGCCGCTCTGCGTGGCGCAAACGGTTTCGCCATTTTTGATGCAGGGCGCGCCGCATTTGTTGTTCATCATCAGACAGGGGCAGAATCGCCACCCGGGTTGGGCGGGCCAGGCGGATGGCCCCGACATTGGTCAGCTCGGGGCAGGGAGATTCGAGTGACAGAATCACAGGACCCGCCGGCAGGGCAGCCAACAGACGGTCCGGATGATCACAGTCGAACCGGGGAATCATCGTGATGGGCACCCCCAGCACCCTTCGATGCAAGCTCAACAGCCCGTCAATCTTGCCACATTGTGCGCCAAAGCGGCGCAAGGCGGCAGAGTAAGCAGGATCCTGTTGCAGAGGCTGTGATTTCAGGCGGATGTGTTCAGTCATGCGTTCAAGCTGAACGCAGACGTTGAAGGTTTGGTTAACGCAAATCTCCAACCGGGAGATCAATCAAAAAACGCGTCGCTCCTGCAAAGAGGACCGACGCGCTGTTTTTCATGTCTGCTGCGGGGTTCAGTCGCCCAATTGAACCAGTGCATGTCGTTTCTTGCCGGCCGACAATTTTATCGGGCTGGCCAGAGCATTTGCATCCAGCATCAACCCCGCATCCGTAAGCGGAGAATCATCTATACGCGCACCATTTTCGGAAATCAGGCGTTTTGCCTCTTTTCCGGATTTGGCCAGGCCGGAGCGGACGATCAATTGCACGATGGATATGCCATCTGCCAGCTCGGCCGGGGTCAGGGTGAGCGTTGGCAAATCATCCCCGACGCCGCCTTTTTCAAAGACCTCGCGCGCTGTCGCCTCGGCCGTGGCAGCTGCATCAGCTCCATGGCAAAGGGTGGTGACCGCATTGGCCAATATGATCTTGGCATCGTTGATTTCGGACCCGGCCAACGCGCCGAGGCGTTCACATTCGTCAACTGGCATTTCTGTGTACAGCTTCAGGAAGCGGCCTACGTCTGCGTCTGTGGTGTTGCGCCAGAACTGCCAGAATTCATAGGGCGAGCGCATTTCTGCGTTCAGCCAGACGGCACCATCGGCAGATTTGCCCATCTTCTTGCCATCGGATGTGGTCAGAAGTGGCGTGGTCAGCCCATAGATTTCATGATCCAAAACCCGGCGCGTCAGGTCGATCCCGTTTACGATATTGCCCCATTGGTCCGAGCCGCCGAATTGCACCAGACATCCGTAGCGTCGGTTTAGTTCCAGAAAATCATAGGCCTGCAGGATCATGTAGTTGAATTCAAGGAATGACAGCGATTGCTCGCGGTCCAGCCGGGATTTCACCGATTCAAACGACAGCATGCGATTGACCGAGAAGTGGCGACCGATATCGCGCAGAAACTCCAGATAGTTGAGATCCTCAAGCCATTCGGCGTTATTGATCATCAAAGCGCCGGACGGGCCATCGCCATAGTCCAGATACTTGGCAAAGACCTTCTTGATGCCGTTGATATTGTCATCAATGGCCTGACTGCTCAGCAGGGGGCGTTCATCCGCGCGAAACGACGGGTCGCCGACTTTTGTGGTGCCTCCGCCCATCAAGGTGATGGGCTTGTGTCCGGTTTTCTGGAGCCAGCGCAGGGTCATGATCTGGATCAGGCTGCCGACGTGCAGGGATTTGGCCGTTGCATCAAATCCGATATATCCCGGAACGACGCCAGCAATCAGAGCCTCGTCCAGCCCTTGATAGTCGGTACAGTCCGCGAGAAACCCGCGTTCCATCATCACGGCGATAAAGTCGGACTTGGGATGGTAGGTCATGGCTTGCCTCGGGCTTGGGTTGCAGGGCACTCTATAGGCGGCAGGCAATCAAAGGAAAAGGCCATGAATAGGGCCGATATTCCCCGTAAGCCCATTCGGGCGCTGGGGACGATGAGTGGAACCTCGTTGGATGGGGTGGATGCGGCGGTGTTGGTGACCGATGGACAACGAATCGTGTCCTTTGGGGAAACCGACTATCAACCCTACAAAGAAGAGGACCAGGCCCGGTTGCGAGCGGCCTTGGGCAAATGGTCGGGGCCCGAGACCGAGGCGGCGGGGCGGATCGTGAATGCCGCACATTTGGCTGTTTTGTCCCGGTTTGAGCCTGTGGATGTGGTCGGCTTTCATGGGCAGACGCTGGCGCATGCGCCGCGGGCGCAGGGAACGTTTCAGGTCGGGGATGGTGCCGCGCTGGCGGATGCTTTGGGCTGGCCAGTTGTTTGGGATTTTCGCAGCGACGATGTGGCGATGGGCGGCGAAGGGGCACCGCTGGCGCCTTTCTTTCACTTTGCTTGCGCCAAATGGATTGGCGCGACCCAACCTGTGTGTTTCCTGAATCTTGGCGGCGTTGGAAATCTGACCTTTGTTGACCCGAATGCCGCACAGCCCGAGGCCCCCGGCGCATTGCTTGCTTTTGACACTGGTCCGGCCAATGCGCCGATCAATGATCTTGTGCAGGCCAGAACAGGCGCCCCGATGGACAGGGACGGGCGACTGGCGCAAACAGGGCAGGTCGAAACTGGCGCTTTGGAACTTTTCCTGGCCGAGCCATATTTTTCCAGACTGCCCCCCAAGTCTCTGGATAGAAACGATTTCGCGGAAATGATTGGACTGGTGTCAGAATTGAATGATGCGGATGCCGTGGCAACGCTGACGGCCATGTGTGCTGCGTCTGTCGCGCAGGGGATGGAACATTGCCCGCAGCCGCCCTCTCGTGTCCTGGTGACGGGCGGGGGGCGGCACAACCCGGTCTTGATGCAGATGTTGGCCGTGTCCCTGGATTGCCCGGTCATGCCGGTCGAAGCGGTCGGACTGGATGGCGATATGTTAGAGGCGCAGGCTTTTGCCTTTCTGGCGGTGCGGGTTCTGAACGGGTTGGCAACCTCGGCGCCTTCGACCACAGGGGTGGGCGCTCTTGTTGGTGGCGGCACGGTCAGCCGGCCATCCAGGGGCGGTTTCCTGCGCAAGGATCGCCGCCTTGGGTCCGTCCACAATGATCCAGAGGGAGGCTGAGATGGGGGCCGCGTTTTTCTATCATCTGACCCGCCGAAACTTGGAAGCGACCCTCCCGGGCCTGCTAGAGCGGTCACTGGCCAATGGCTGGCGGGTCGCTGTCCGAGGGCGCGATACCGCGCGAATGGCCTGGCTGGACGAAAAGCTCTGGCTGGGACCCGAGGAAGGCTTCTTGCCCCATGGATTGGCGGGAGGAGCGCAGGATGCGGATCAGCCGGTTTTGTTGACCACCAATGCGGTGGCCGCAAACGCGCCCAATTGCGTGATGAGCGTCGACGGCGCCGATGTGGCGCCCGAAGAGGTCAAAGCACTGGACCGTGTCTGTATCTTGTTTGATGGCAATGACACGATGGCGCTGAACCAGGCGCGCGGGCAATGGAAACTGTTGAAGGATGCCGGATGCAGCGCGCAATATTGGTCAGAGGAAAGCGGGCGTTGGGAAAAGAAGGCAGAGACGGGTTGATTGAAAAGGTCGCGATTCGAAAATCTGAACCCCTGATTTTCTATTCCCGTTTTCGACGATCCCATTGATTGTCGAGTCGAGCGTACCCCTTGAAAATTCGCAGAATTTTCGTCAGCGCAGCAGGACAAGCTCGCCATTGCTGATCTCGATTTTTGACCACCGCTGCAGATAGGTCATGCCCAGCAACGAACCAAAAAGATCGCCATCATTGACCTGTGCGGGCAGACTGCGATCTTCGATCGCGCCCAGCGCAACACGGTCCAGTATCACCGGTGCGGTCCGCACCTCTCCATTGGCGGTCTGCGCGCGCTGGTAAAACTGCAAATCGTCCAGGTCGAACCCGATGCGCTGTGCATCCTCGCGACTGAGCACCACACTCGTCGCCCCCGTATCGACCACAAATTTGACCGCCGTATCGTTGATCAGCAACGTCAGATAATAGTGCCCATCCGGGGAACGCGGCACCTCGACCCGGCCCTGTTCCGCATGGACAGCCTGGGTTGGACGCACCGTCTGGCTGATGTCATCCCACAGGCCAATTACCGCAATCACACCGAGGAAAATCAGCACCCAGGCGCTGGCTTGCTTAAACACGCGCCCCAGTGAATCGCGGTTCTGGATCAGATACCAAGAGACCAGGACGGTTCCCAAGATCACAAGATATGCAAGATTTGCCCATTTGTCGCCTGTCATATCTGACCTATCTGTCGTCCAGATCAGAAATATATGCCATCACCGTCAAACTACAATGGTCGCGCTAAGGGATCGCCGCGGCCCATTGAACTTGCCGGCAAGGTCAGCCAGTGCCCGCCATCGCGGCCTGCGCGCAAAAACATGAGGCCCCCAGGGCTGCGTCCGCCCGCGCCATAGCCTGGTCGAGCTGTTGTTTGATGTGAATGATCTCCACAGTTTCCCCACGCTGCTTCAAACAGTCATGCAATCCCCGCAAAGACCAGACATTGCCAGGATGCACTGTCGCCCGGCTGAGCTGCCCTCCAAGACCCAGATCCTCCCGATAGACTCGTTCGGCCTCTGTGACATGGCCCTGCTCCAGCAGCAGCGCACCCAAGGCATGCCGCACCGGTTGCATCCAGCCCCAGGGTTCGTCGTAAGGCAATGTATCTTCCAGTTCGATCGCGCGCCTCAGATGGGCATAGGCGGCGTCGTAATTGGTTTTGCGGTATTCAATTTCACCGCGCACCATTTCCTTGGCCACTTCCAGCAGGTCAACCACCTTGTTGTTATGCATGAGGCGACTGGGCGGAACCTCGGCGCAGGCCGCCAGAAACACCTGTTCTTCGGCCTCGGCCTCGGCCACCCGGCCCAGCGCCGCAAAGGCGACCGCGCGCGCGTAATGGGTATTGGCCGTCAGCGTTTTGTAGAGCTTCGTGTCCTCAGGCGGCTGCATCTCCAATAGCTCATTCCAGCGGCCAAAGCGGACCAGAACATGGGGTTCCAGACCCATATAGCTTTCAAAAAAGTCGGCCATTGGCGGGCTTTCGATGCGCAGCATGTCTTCGGGGACGGTTTCGGCCATGCCGCGAATGGCGGCCAGGGCGGGTTCCATCTGGCCCAGAAACATCGCGCCGTAGACCACGAAGTGATAATCGTGCTGCCGATAACCGGTGTAGATATTCATCGCACCTTCGCGGTCATAATACTTCAGATCGGCGACAATGGCGGCCTCGTTCCAGCGCACAACTTTCTCGTAGTCTCCGCAAAGCACGTCGATATGTGTGGGCATGTGAACCAAATGGCCCGCGTCGGGCATCAAGGTGCGCAGAATGTCCCCAGCCTTGAGCGCCTTTTCAGGAAAGGGCGACATTTCCATCAGGTGGACATAGAGGTGCAACAGCCCAGGGTGTTGCAGAGTGCCGCCGCCGGGTGGGTTCAAGACGGATTCGAGCTTTGTCTGCGCTTCTTGCGTTGCGGCGCCCTCGGCCGGTTGTCCGGTCTGCAGATTCCACATCTTCCAGGGGGTCAGGTTCATCAACGCTTCGACAAAGACCGCGCATACATCCATCTGATCGGGAAAATCGGCCTGCACCTGGCGCATCTGATCGGCATAGGCCTGATCCCACAGCTCCATCCCATCGGCGATTTCGCGTTGCGGGTAGCGCGATTGCAACGCCTGGATCAAGGCGCGCTCCATATCGCTGACCCCGTCCAGCAGAGCCAGCGCCTCTTGCGTAGCATCAAAGGCCTGCGCCAACGCCTTGGCCCGACCGCGATCATCATAAAGCGACCAGGGCATATTGTAGTTGGGGCCAGCTGCATAGGCGATCCCCCACCAGGCCATTGCGCACTGCGGATCTGCTGCGATCGCCTTTTGGTAGCAGGCAATTGCCTCGGCATGGTTGAAACCATAGGTCCAGTTCAAACCCCGGTCGAACCAGGTTTGCGCGGCGGATACATCTGTCGAGATTTGGCAGCTGTGGCTCCCCAGGTCATATCCGTAATCCATTGTGCGAACCCCATTTTCTATTTCGTACAGTGTAACGGATTAAGCCCGGCGGGCTAGGGGCTACATATGCTGCTCGATCCGTTGCAAGCGCACCATCAGCAACACACCCAGCGCCGACATGACGGTGATGCCGCCGGCCAGCGGCAAAAGCGTACCATCAAAGAGCTGCCCCAGGGCCGCCCCCAGAATCGCCGCGCCGACTGTGGATATACCCCCCATGATCGAGGCCGCCATTCCCGCGATATGGCCCATCGGCTCCATCGCGATGGAGTTGAGGTTGCCCATGGTTGTGCCCGCCATGAAAAACACGGCCGTCTGATACAGAACGAAGATATAGAAAAACATAGGGGTCGGCTGCAACGTCAACCCCACCAGGATCATCGCGCCGGACACAACCACCTGCAGACCCAGGGACCAGCTGACCATCCGCCGCATACCCAAACGCACCACAAGGGCGGCGTTCAGCAAACTGGCTGATCCGGCAATGATGGCAACGAAAAAGAACCAATAGGCAAAGCTGTCGGCCTGATCAAAAATCACATCGTAAATCGGCTGAACCATGGACAGCATGGTGAATAGAATTCCCAGGCACAACGTCTGCACAGCAATGGACAGGCGCACCGTGGCGCTGGCGAACAGCTGCCGTGCGGCATCCAACAGCAATGGCGCCCGAAAGGGTCTGCGATGGGCCGCCGGCAACGTTTCCGGCAGGCGCACCCCCAACCAAAGCACACTGATCAAAGAGAACGCGATAAATGCCAGGAAAATGCCGCGCCAGCCAATGACGGACATAATGCCGCCGCCGATCAGCGGGGCGAAAGCCGGAAATATCGTGAAAACCATCATGGCCAGCGACATGATCTTGGCCATTTCACGGCCCGAGAACATATCCCGAATAACGGCGATCCCCACAACGCGCGGCGCAGAGACCGCAATACCCTGGACCACCCGGGCGGCCAGCACGACTTCAAGTGAACTGCTGCGCCAGGCCACGATGCAGGCCGCGATATAGATGGCGGCCCCGACGAACATAACCGAGCGCCGTCCAAAGGCATCTGACAAGGGGCCAGTAAAAAACGTGCCCAGTCCCATCCCCAGGACAAAGCTGGTCAGGATCAGTTGCGCCTGATTCAAATCTTGGGGGCTGAGCTCTGCGCCGATGTTTGGCAAAGCGGGCAGCATCGCGTCCATGGAGAACGCGATGGTGGCAAACATCATCGCAATCAATGCAATGAATTCTGGTTTGCTCATGGCGTTACGCACATTGGCCTGTACGTCTGTCATTTTGATTGGCTTTCGGTTCGGTTTGGGGAGGACAGACTTTGATCTGGCAGTCTGGCCGGTCGTGTTTGTCATGAGGACCCGAGGGGGCGTCTCTGACGTCAAACGCTACAGGAAAAGCAGACAAAATGGCTGGACCAAAGGCAATCCGAGGGATGGCTGACATTGCCCAATCATTCGGGCAAAACGGTATGTCCTGCAACCCACTTCGAGACAGTTACGGTGTTAACAATGTCAGGTCAAGCCGAGTCGAACCGATACGCAGGGCACAGATTCAGAGCGTGAAAGCCGGGATCCTCGATGGACCAGTTTTGGCCTTAGGCAGCGCCTTTTTCGCTTAGCTCTTCGATCACTTTTTTCCACAGTTCAGGCGCTTGCGCCCCCGGAACGGCATGGGTCTGTGCCACAATAAAGGTCGGAACCGAATTGACCCCCATTTTCCGGCTATGCGCGTCGCGATTGCGGATATCTTCCTTGTCAGAATCCGAAGCCAGCAGGCGCAGAACAACCGAAGCATCCATGCCAATCTGATCCGCGACATCGGCCAGCACTTCGGCATCACCAATATCACGCGCCTGAACGAAATAGGCCTCAAACAGCGCGTCGACCGCAGCATTTTGCAGTTTCTCGATACCTGCCCAATGGATCAGGCGGTGGGCATCAATGGTGTTTGGCGTGCGTTTCATACCCTCGAAATTGATGGACAACCCAGCGGCCTGCGAATTTTTCACAACCGGCGCATAGGCCCGGACAGCCGCTTCCTTGCCGCCGAATTTCCCTTCGAGATAGGCGCGTCGGTCCATCCCTTCGCCTGGCATATCCGGGTTCAGCTGAAAGGGGTGCCATTCGATCACAAATGGATGGTCAGGCACATCCGCCAACGCGCGATCCAGATGCGTCTTGCCGATGTAGCACCAGGGGCAGATAGGGTCTGACATGATGTCCAGGCGGACGGTTTGATCGGTCATGAACGGTTGGCCTCGAATTGTTCCCGCAAGGTCCGGCGCAGCAATTTGCCATTTGCGCCGGTCGGCAATGAGGGAAGATGAATGAAAATGCGCGGTTGTTTGTATGACGCAAGCTGGGCTTGCACATAGGCCCGCAAAGCGGTTTCGTCCAGTTTTTCCGCGCTGGTGTAAAAGGCGGCAATAACACGGGCGTCTGCTTTGACTTCCACATCGACCGCGGCGGACAATGTGATGTCCGGATGGGCGTTGAGGACCGATTCAACTTCGACTGGCGAAACGCGAAAGCCGCCAGCGTTCATCATATCATCGGTGCGCCCCAGATAGGCGATCTGGTCGTCCGCGCCCATCACGCCCTGATCGCCGGTCAGAAACCAATCCCCCTGGTACCGAGAGGCGGTTTCCTGCGGAGCGTGCAGATAACCCAGCATCAGCCCGGGGTCCGAGCGATGGACAGCTATGGTGCCTTCTTGATCGCGCGGCACCGGACCATCCGGTCCCAATAGCGCAACCCGCCGCCCGCGTTGAGGTTGGCCCAGTGTGTTGTTCTGCGCGGGGCGGCCAGGGCAGGACGAGATGAATGTTGAACATTCGGACATTCCATAGGCTTCGAACAGGGCGGTCCCGCTGGCCCTTGACCACGCGGTGTGGAGCGCCTGTGACAGCTTTTCACCCGCGCAGAGCCCATGGCGCAGGTCCGGCAGGTTTAGCACCTGGTCGCCTGCCTGTAGCAGCTTGCGAAAAACGCCGGGGGCGGCGGCAAAGATCGTCGCGCGATGGGCCCGCAGCATGTCGGGCAGCTCTGCCGGGTCGGTGCCCGCTTGCGGGATAAGAGCCGTCGCGCCACAGGTCCAGGGGTCCATCAGGCCGGTGCCCAGTGTATAGGTCCAGTTGAAGGCCCCGGCGTGGCACAAACGGTCATCCGGGCCCAGGGCGTACCAATCCTGCATCATCATTTGCCGGGCCCAGATTGCGCGATGCGCATGGGCAACGGCACGGGGCGTACCCGAGGTGCCGGACGTGTAAACAATGTAGGCCATTCGCTCTGGATCACCCATCGCGTAGTCGGCGGGGAGCAGCGTCTGCATGTCACGCAGCTGGGTCACAGAGAGGGTGCGTTCATGCGGCGGGCAGGCTACATCGGGGTCCCGCAACACTCCGGCTGGCGCCAGGTCGAGAATGATTTTGGAAACCTCACGCTCGGTCAGTTGCGATGACGTCGGGACCGGCACAATCCCTGCTGCAATGGCGCCCAGGTAGGCGATCGGAAATTCAACCGTATTGCCCAGGCGCATCAGAACAATGTCTCCGGGTTCAAAACCGGCCCGGATCAGGCCGGTCGCGGTGCCACGCACAGCTGTCTCCAGTTGCGCATAAGTCCATGTGCGCGCCGTTTGGGCTGAGAGTACGGCCAGGGCGCAATGCTCGGGACGGGCTGCTGCCTGCGCCATAACATGTGCAGCCAGATTGAATGGCGATGGGCAGGGCGGTGGACCGCCATTGTCAAATACCGAAAGCATATGTGTTGGCTAACGGCCTGCGCGCAACGTTGCAACCTCTCCAGCGGAGGCTTATAGGTCTGCTATGGCGGAAAATAATCCAGAAACACTGCTGCAGATCGGGCGGCAATCGAGCGCGAGTGAAGACGCGGAACCGCTGGATCTCGGCGCGCGCGTGCGTGAATTGCGCAAGGCGCATGGTTGGACGTTAGAGCAGGCGGCATCGCGTGCAGGGTTGGCGCGTTCGACCTTGTCCAAGATCGAAAACGGGCAGATGTCGCCAACGTTCGAAGCGCTCAAAAAGCTGGCCGAAGGTCTGGAAATTTCCGTTCCGCAATTATTCACGCCAACCCAAGGCGACAAGGTCAACGGGCGTATGACCATGACCCAGGGCGGCGACGGGCATCCCCTGGCAACCAGCACCTATGAACATGAGCTGCTGGCGCAGGCGCTGACGCGCAAGAAAATGCTGCCATATCACACCCGGGTGCGCGCACGCTCGATGGAGGAATTTGACGGGTGGGTGCGGCATGACGGAGAGGAATTCCTGTATGTGCTGACCGGCGTGGTGCGGCTCTACACGGAATTTTATGAACCCGTCGATATGCGGCGCGGCGACAGCGCATATTACGACGCCGCCATGGGACACAATGTGATTTCCATCAGCCCCGAGGATGCAACCTTGTTGTGGGTCACGACGCTGGACTGAACCACTTTAGGATGCGCTCCGAACTTGTGACACCCCGGGCAAGGGAAATAGCCGGTGAGGGCTCCAAATTCCCGCCCCCCTATGAAACAGCACTCTACGCCTAAAAACACCCCCCATGACTCGGGTCATGAGGGGCTTCTTCCGCTGCGGCCATCGGCTCCTCAGCCTGTACCGCGCCAGAAGACTGCATCATTTTGATTAACAAACTATGCACAATGCGAAAAACCTGCGTCCCTCAACGCGCGCAAGGATCTGCAATGTTGCCAGTCTTTTGCATTGTGCTGCCTTGTCTTCCTTTGCTGAAAAATACCTCGGGGGTGAATGGCCGCAGGCCAGAGGGGGCTGGCCCCCTTACCTGCGCTACAATATCGTGCCAGCCTCGTAATATCACAGAGGTCTAGCAAACACCTGACAGGGCACCAAAACCCCAAGGCCTGTGCAGATCCAGGCTGCAAACCGGCACCACAGAGAATTTTATTCCCCGTCGTACCACCAAGTATCCGCGATCAGCCCCGGCCTATCCCCATAAAGCGGAAACCGCGCGGGATGTCTGATCTCGCGGATATGCGCCACACGACCGATGTCGAATTCCCAGATCGGGATGACATACCGCCCCGCCGTCAGGATCCGGTCCAGCGCCCGCACTGCGGCACGAAAGGCCTCGGGATCATCCACGGTCAACATTCGTTCGATCATGGCGTCAACCGCTGGTGAGGTAATCCCCATCAGATTGCGCGTGCCCGGTTGATCGGCCTGATCGGACCCCCAATACAGCCTTTGTTCATTGCCGGGTGATAGCGACAGATCCCGACGAAAGCTGGCCATGTCGAAATCCAGCTCTGCCTCGCGGGCAGCAAACTGAGCGTTGTCGACCACCTGTGTTCTGAGGGTGATGCCCAGCCGTTCCAGCGCCCGCGCGTAGATCTCCAGCACAGCGATCATGTTCCTGTCGCCTTGCCGCAGCAGGACCGAAACGACGAATGGTTGTCCATTCGGCCCGCGCAGAACCCCGTCCTGGACCTCCCAGCCGGCTTCGTTCAACAGTTTTGCAGCCTTGCGCAGGTTGGTACGGTTGCGGGCCGTCCCGTCGCTGCGTGGCAGCGCATAGCCCTCAATCGTGCCAGAGGGCAGGGTGTCGCGAAACGGAGTCAGCAAGTCCAGAACAGCATCTGTCGCAGGGCCCGGCTGCATCGCCAGTTCTGAATTGGAGAAGTAAGAGGAAATGCGTTTCTGTGCCCCACCGGTGAGCGTGTCGTTAATGTATTCAAAGTTGAACGCCAGCAACATGGCCTCGCGAACCCGCCAGTCGTCAAAGGGCGCGCGACGGGTGTTCATGGCAAAGCCGGTCATCCCGCTGGGCCTGCGATGCGGAATTTCGGTCTTTACGACCCGCCCATCCTGAACCGCCGGGAAATTGAACCGAGTGTTCCACGCATCCGCATTATATTCGCGAAAGACATTCAGCTCCAATGCCTTGAACGCCTCAAACAAAACGCCACCATCGCCAAAAAATTCGATCCTCAACGTATCAAAATTCTGCGTCCCTCGCCGGATCGGCAGGTCGCGTCCCCAGTAGTCCGGGTTTCGACGCAGGACCAGCGACCGGCCCGGATCGACGGAATCAACCACATAGGCGGCACTGCCGATGGGCGCCTCGTCCAGGCCCGAGGCCGTGAAATCCTTGCCGTCCCACTGATCCTTTTTGAGGATCGGACGCAGACCGGCAATCATGGCCAGTTCACGATTGGCCTCGTTAAAGGTGATACGGAGACTGCGTGGACCGGTTTGCTGAATCTGTTCGATCCGGGACCACAGACCACGATATTGCAACCGCCCGATGGTCCCCAGGGTCTCGAACGACCAGATCACATCGTCAACCGTTACCGGAGAGCCATCAGAGAATCGGGCCTTTGGATTCAGGGTAAATTCAACCCAGGATCTATCTGCTGCCGTCTGAACCGATTCGGCCAAAAGACCGTATAACGTGAACGGTTCGTCCCAGGATCGCATCATGAGGCTTTCATATCCCCAATACCGCAATTGCCAGGGCACAGTGCCTTTGCGCACAAATGGATTGAGGCTGTCAAAGCCTCCGGTATTGCCAAAAATGGCCTGGCCACCCTTTGGCGCGTCCGGGTTCACATAAGGCAGCGACACAAAATCCTGTGGTAGTGCTGGTTCGCCGTACATAGCTATGGCATGATCGGCCTGTACAGCCTGTGCCGCACCGATTAGAATCGATGCGGTGACCGCAATGTGACGACACGCGGTTTGGAAAAAATCAGATCCCATTTTGGCAACAATCCTGCTCGGCCCTTATTTTCTTGAACAAAAGGCTAACCGGGGTTTGCCGCGTTTTCAAACTTTTAGCTTGGATAACATGAAGTAATTGATTATAAAGGCTTCACTGCTCGATAGGTTTCTTGCCTGTATGAAACCTGCCTCAATAACTTAACGTCGGCTTCGTGCCGACGTTTTTTTTTGTCAGATGTCAGCCTGTTTGTGCACCACATGCCAGAAAATTGATCCTTGTCCCACGGGCGGACCCGTGAGGGTTAAACTGCGCGCCCCGGAGGGCTTGGGTGGTAGAGACTGTGGCCATGTAGAGCTCGGTGCGGACTCACACCAGTCGCTGAGCCTGCCGATCCGACGGTATCTGCGTTTTTGACCTGAACGCAGTCTTTGTGATCGCGCCGGAACGATCAGGAAACGCCCCGGCGCGCAGGTTCAATATTTGGACGGTACGTATAGTTCGGATGGCAGATACTGTCGCTCATAATCCGAATTGTGCACACGTTCGGGCAATGCCACCTCTTCATGGGGAATTGGCTCATAGGGGATCATGCCAAGCAAGTGGTCGATACAGTTCAAACGCGCGCGTTTCTTGTCGTTGCCCTCGACAATGTACCAGGGGGCCTCGGGAATGTTGGTGCGTTCAAACATCTCTTCCTTGGCGACGGTGTAATCCTCCCAGCGGACACGGCTCTGCAAATCCATCGGACTCAGTTTCCACTGTTTGAGTGGATCGTGAACCCGCATGAGGAACCGCATCTGCTGTTCTTCATCGGTAATCGAGAACCAGTATTTGATCAGTTTCACGCCCGAGCGCACCAACATGCGTTCGAACTCGGGAACGTCCTGCATGAACTGTTCAACCTGCGAGTCATCGGCGAATCCCATGACCCGCTCGACGCCGGCGCGGTTGTACCAGGAGCGGTCAAACAGAACGATTTCACCGCCCGCCGGCAGATGCGGCACGTAGCGCTGGAAATACCATTGCGTCTTTTCACGGTCCGAAGGGGCGGGCAGGGCGACAACGCGCACGATTCGTGGATTGAGGCGCTGGGTGATCCGTTTGATCACGCCCCCTTTGCCGGCGCTGTCACGGCCTTCGAAGATAACCACGATCTTCTCGCCTGTGGCCTGAACCCAATCCTGAAGCTTGATCAATTCGGATTGCAGGTGCAGCAGCTTTAGAAAATAGTCTTTGCGCTCCAGCGATGGGGGATGCGCCTGACGATAGATCCGGCGGATCTCCAGGGACAGTGCAGGTTCGGAGATCTCAAGTTCGTAATCTTCGTCCAGCGTGTCTGCCAGCTCTGCTGCAAGCCAGTCCATACTTGGATCATCAATACCTGGATTAGAGTCTTGGGTCATCTCAGCCTCGGGGTTAGAAATTTTGTCTGTGCCACAAAACAGTTTTATGCCGATGTTTTGTAACATCGACGTAATCGGGGAGCGTTAGACGCCCTTTCCCGTTTATTTTGCAAGTGCAGCATGGCACTGTGTACCCAATCACTTGCAGAGAGAAAACCCATGTCAGTATCAGGAAAAACCGCAGTCATAACTGGATCGAACTCGGGCATTGGGTTGGGAATCGCCCGGGAATTGGCCAAGGCCGGTGTGAATGTTGTCTTGAACTCGTTCACAGACCGGGACGAAGACCATGCGCTGGCGGCTCAGATTGCTGCCGAAACGGGCGTGAACGCACGCTATATCAAGGCGGATATGTCCAAGGGTGATGAATGCCGCGCGCTGATCGAGCAAGCGGGCGTATGCGATATTCTGGTGAACAATGCCGGTATCCAGCACGTGGCGGCGATTGATGCGTTTGACGTTGCGAAATGGGACGCGATCATTGCGATCAACATGAATTCGGCGTTTCATACCACCGCTGCGGCCTTGCCAATGATGCGGGCGGCCGGTTGGGGCCGGGTGATCAATATTGCTTCGGCGCATGGCCTGCGGGCCAGCCCGTTCAAATCGGCCTATGTCACCGCCAAACATGGGGTCGTGGGCATGACCAAGGTCGTGGCGCTGGAGACGGCCAAGGAACCGATCACCTGCAACGCAATCTGCCCCGGATACGTTTTGACGCCGCTGGTGGAGGCACAGATCCCCGATACGGCCAAGGAATATGGAATTTCCGAGGATGAGGCGATCGAGAAGGTGATTCTGGCCAAACAGCCTTCCAAGGAATTTGTGACGGTTGAACAACTGGCTGGTGCGGCGTTGTTCCTGTGTTCGGATGCCGCGGCCCAGTTGACCGGCACCGCGATGCCAATCGACGGCGGATGGACCAGTCAATAGCACGCCGCGCCACCATTTGTTCCCTCCACAGGAGTTCCTTTTGTGCCAAGTATTCGTGTTAACCTAGCTCTACAGGGTGGAGGCGCGCATGGGGCCTTCACCTGGGGTGTCTTGAACCGCCTGTTGGAGGATGAGGACATCGAAGTGGCTGGGATCACCGGCACCTCTGCCGGGGCGTTGAATGGCGCAGCCTTCAAGTCGGGGATGGTCAAGAATGGTCGCGATGGCGCCCGCGAGGCGCTCAAAGATCTGTGGCAAAGCGTGAGTTTGGTCAAAGACATGCGCGTGCTGGCCTGGGTGTCCCAGTTTGATCCGGGCCGGGTCCTGCAAATGATCGAAGAGACAATGCCGTTTTCGCCCATGGAAACCTGGACGCGGATGTTTTCGCCGTACAGCTATGGCGCCCTCTATCAAAACCCGCTGCGCCCAACGGTTGAATCCTTTGATTTCGATACCATCCGCGCCGAGGACGGCCCGGAGTTTTTCGTATGTGCCACACGGGTTCGCACCGGAAAAATCCGGGTTTTTCAAGGCAACGAGATTTCGACAGATGCGATCCTGGCGTCGGCCTGTTTGCCCGATATCTTTCAGGCGGTGGAAATTGATGATCCTGAAACCGGACAGCGCGAGGCCTATTGGGATGGGGGGTATACCGGCAACCCGGCGCTTTATCCCTTGTTCAACAAGACGTTACCGAACGATGTTATTGTTGTGAATATCAACCCGCTGGAGCGGGATGAGATCCCCAAGACGCCGCATCAGATCCAAAATCGGGTGAATGAGATCAGCTTCAACTCGTCTTTGCTGCGCGAATTGCGGGCCATTGCGTTTGTGACGCGGTTGCTGGACGAGGGCAAATTGGAACGAGGCAGCATGTCACGGGTTCTGGTCCATATGATCGCGGATGACGATTTGATGAATGACCTGTCCGCCTCAACCAAACTGATGCCTTCACCGCGCTTGCTGAACCGGCTGCGCGATGCGGGATATGCCGCGGCGGACAAGTTTCTGACAGAGCACAAATCCGACTTGGGACAGCGCAGTTCTGTCGACCTGGAAGATATGTATAGCTGATACTTTCCCAGCACTCGCAAACCCGGTTCGGGCGACACATTTGACGCCCGTCCGGGTTTCCCGGCCTGAAACGGAAGATCGTCGGCCTTAGCGGTCTTCGTTGGGGTGTTCGTTTGGATAGACCAAGCCGGCTGAAATCACCAGTTTGGCGGCGTCCTCGACGCTCATATCCAGCTCCATCACGTCTTCTTCGGGAAAGAACAGCAAAAAACCGGATGTCGGGTTTGGTGTGGTCGGCACAAAGATGCTGAGCAGTTTACCGCCTGTCTCGGCTCGCTCCGAGACTTCACCACGCGCCGTGGTCGAGATGAACCCAACCGCCCAGATTCCCCGACGGGGATATTGCACCAAACAGGCCTTTTCAAACGACCGTTCGGAATGGGCAAATACGGTTTCCGAAATCTGCTTGATCCCGGAATAGATAGACCGGACAACTGGCATCCGGTCGACCAGGCTCTCGGCAAAGCGGATCAGAGACCGTCCGATCAGGCCCTTGGCGATCCAACCGACGATGATCGTGAACAGCAGGAAAAAGATCACCCCGACGCCGCGCAGGTTGATGCCGATGTATTGCTCTGGCCGGAATTGATGCGGGACCAGCGGCAGCACAACGCCGTCGATCCAGCCTATCACGGTCCAGATCAACCATATGGTCAATCCGACTGGTGCGATCACGACGATCCCAGTCAGAAAAGAGGCTCTGAGGCTGGCCAGCAGCCCCGGGCGTCGTGGTCCTTGGTCAAACGGTGTTGTCATACGTCACAAATTTCCCAAGCCGGAAAGTAGGTGTTAATCCGTCGTGCTACAATGGCGCGCCGTGGGTGAGGGGACTTTAATCAGTCAAACTGACTAAAGCGCAGGCAATTGCGGCCGCCAATCGGGCATTGTTTCGCACCAATGCGATGTTGGCGACCAAAGACCGGCCATTTGTGGCCTCGAATATGTGGTTCAGCAAAAAGGGTGTGACCTGTTTGCCGCTGATGCTCTGGCTGTCGGCCTGTGCCTGAGCGTTGGCGATGATCGGGGCCAGTTCCGCCGATGGGATCTGGTCAGCGGCCGGAATCGGGTTGGCGATCAACTGGCCACCGGGCAGACCCAGCGCGGCCCGGGTGCGGTGGGCCCGGGCGATGTCATCCGCATTGTCCAGACGCAGCGGTGCGTTGAGGGGCGAGGTGGCCGACCAAAAGGCCGGAAAGCTGTCTTGTCCCACAGCGATCACTGGAACCCCGAGTGTTTCAAGCACTTCGAGGGTCTTGTCGACATCCAGAATTGCCTTGGCCCCGGCCGCGACAACCGTGACGGGGGTTTGCGCCAGCTCTTGCAAATCCGCCGAAATGTCAAAACTGTCCTCTGCCCCCTTGTGGACACCGCCAATGCCGCCGGTGGCAAATACTTCGATCCCAGCCAGATGAGCGGCGATCATTGTTGCCGCAACCGTTGTAGACCCGGTGCCCCCCATGGCCAGGCACACCGCCAGATCCGCCCGCGAAAGTTTGGAGACATTGTCAGCCTGCGCCAGTTCCATGAGTTGTGCATCGTCCAGGCCGACATGCAGAACCCCATTCAATACAGCGATCGTCGCCGGTTCGGCGCCCGCTTCGCGGATATCAGATTCGACCAGCCGCGCGGTTTCGGCATTCTGAGGATACGGCATGCCATGCGTTATGATCGTGCTTTCCAGCGCGACAATCGGCGTGCAAGCTGCGCGGGCCTGTGCAACCTTTGGGGAATAGGTGATTTTGAAACCTTGGGCTGTCAAAGCGGTGTCTCTCCGGAAACATAAGTGGCGGCGGCATCCAGCGCGGTTTTGAGGGCGGTGCCGCGCGGCTCGCCCCTGGCCTCTGCCGCGATATGAGCAGCCATGAACGTATCCCCCGCGCCCGTAACCCGCGTAACCAGAACCTCGGGGGGTGTCGCCGTCAGGATCCCGTCTGGGTGACCGTCTGCGGTGGCATTGGCGCCATCAGTGACCAAAGCACGCTGCGCCCCTTTGTCAAGCAGCGCCTGGGCAGCCTCTGGGGCCGTGTCAAATCGGGTCTGACATAGCAGCCCGGCCTCTTCCAGGTTGACATAAAGCGCCGCGCGCCCATGCGTCAGAAAGGGCAACAAGCGCTCTGCCTTGCCGGGGGACGCAGGCGCCACCCTCAGGTCTGCCCTTGAAAATGCGTCTGAGCGGGCAATGGTCTCCAGCAACTCGGTTGTAAGATTGCCGTCCAGTGCCACCATTCCCGCGTAGGGCCCGGCATTTGTCGTCAAGGCGCCATTTTCCATTGGTCGCAGGATCTTGGCGCCTGCCGCCTCCAGCGAATGGGCATCAGCAATAGCCGCGATCAGACCATTGGCCCCTTCGACGGCCATATAGCGATCAGTCGGCAAATCCTCGGAGCGATACAGCAGCGACGTGTCCAGCCCCAGCCGGTTGCACGCAGCAACCAGTTCGTGGCCTTCGTCATCCAGCCCGACAGCACTGAGCAGAACAGGATGCAATCCGAATCGGGCCAGCGTCATCGCAATGTTCAGCGCGACCCCGCCGGGCAGGCGGGTGATCCGCCCCGGGACGTCAGAGCCTTGGCGCATATGGCTCGCAGAGCGCCCGATCACGTCCCAAAGCACGCTACCGACACAAATAATGCGGGTTTTACTCATACCCGCTATCTGGCCGTATTGGCCGCCGGGCGCAAGGCTCTGATCGTATCCACAAACTTTACTGTGATTTGGGCCATCCCGACGCAGGTCAGGGCACCGCAAATGTCAGGGCCGCCCAAAGCGTTTCCCACGCGGCATCGGCCCCGGACGGCATGTCGCGCAGAACAACGGCGTCCAGCAAATACCTGTGTCCCGGCGTTACAGGCAAAGTGACCCGGCCATCGGCATCCGTCCGATGCAGAGTGACCGTGACCTGATCATCCGGTGCGCGGTCAAACATTTCGACCTGTGCATGGGGGCGGGGTTTGCCTTGGTAGAGCAACAGAAAGGGCAGGGTATCTGTGGACTCGGTATAGGGGTTCTGAAGCGCCACAAACTCCGTTTCCAAACCCACCGCCCTATCCTGACCAGCCCCATCGTCAACGGCGATCAAGGATTTGGCAAAACGGGTATAGCTTTCCTTGAACCCGGCATCCGGAAGCCCGCGCGCCTTGTGACGGTTTTGGATATCGGCAAAATCCTTGTGATCGGCAAAAGCCTGAAACTTTTCCCATTTTTGATAGGTCAGCGTGCTGGGCGTGGTCTGATGCACAATGACCCAAAGGCCTGGCGCCCCCGCCACCGTGCGCAGCGCCGGGACATCCCCGGTGCGCCCGGTCACGGGGAGCGGGACCGGTTTTGCATCAACAGAGTTCCCGACTGGACCGACCAGATCGAACCTCACAAAATTGCGTTCAAGATAGGACAGATCCAGACCTTTGAATTTCTGCCCATTTCGGATATCCGCGATCAGAGGAGACCCGCTTGTGACCTGATAGCTCTGAGGATCAATCCAGAACTCATGGGCATGGGACGCAGAGGCGAGGGCTCCGATCAGCAGCGCAGCAAGGCAGGATAGGCGCATGTTCACATTCTCCGGTTTCGTCAGGTTCAAGGTGAGCCTTATTGCGGTACTGTCAACACTTTGGCTGTTGGCAGGCCCGGACCCGTCTCTCGCTCATGAGGTCAGCCCGTCGATCGGGGATCTCTCTGTGAACGAGGGGCAGGTAACGCTGCGGCTGCGGTTGAACATCGAATCGTTTGTGGCGGGAATCAACCTGGACGGCGTGACCAACACCAATGAAACAGTGGGGGCAGAGTGGTATGACCGCTTGCGGGCGATGCCCCCAGATGCCTTGATGCCATTGGTCGAGGATTTTGCAACGAATTGGGCCGCCTTGGTCAAGGTTGATGCTGATGGCCCGGTTGCCCTGCGGTTTCAATCGGCCGAGATTGGCCCGCTTGGCGATATCGAACTGCCGCGCGTGACCTTCCTGGATCTGGTTGGCGAGCTGCCGCTCTCCGCGCGCAGCCTGACCCTGACCTGGCCCAGCGGAGCCGGGGACCTTGTCTTGCGTCAACAAGGGGTAGAAGAGCCGTTCACAGGCTACCTGAAGGGCGGCGAAACCTCTCCGGTCATCGCCTTGGGCGGGGGGGATGCGCAAACCGGGATACAGGCGTTTATCTCTTACATTCCGGTTGGTTTTGACCACATTTTGCCGAAAGGGCTGGATCATATCCTGTTTGTTCTGGCGCTGTTTTTCCTCAGCACGCATTTGCGGCCGCTGTTGTGGCAGATCACGGCTTTTACGGCCGCGCATACCGTGACATTGGCCTTGGGTGCATTGGGCTGGGTGTCCGTGCCCAGCCATATAGTAGAGCCGCTGATTGCGGCCTCTATTGCCTTTGTGGCGGTCGAAAACCTGTTTACGGATGCGTTGAACAAATGGCGTCCACTGGTCGTGTTCGGCTTTGGCTTGCTGCATGGGTTGGGATTTGCCAGCGTATTGGGCGATTTCGGCTTGCCTCAGGGGCAATTCATCCCGGCCTTGATTGGCTTTAATGTGGGTGTGGAGCTGGGCCAGTTGACGGTCATCGCGCTGGCGTTTTTGACCGTCGGGGCGTGGTTCGGCAAAAAGCCATGGTATCGCAGCCGCATTGCAATGCCGGCCTCAGCTGTGATTGCCATGGTTGGCGTTTATTGGGTGATCGAACGGGTATTCCTATAGCCTGAAGGCAGCCCAGCCGCCTAACCCATGGCTGCAAGCAATTGCGCCAAACGCTCCTCCGGTGCATCCGCCGACCAGATCTCTGCGCCGATGCCAAAAAAATCGGTGCAAGGCGTCAACGCTCTGATTGCGGCCTCGTTCAACTGACCCTCGGCCACGACGGGTACTTCAATCACTTCCGACCACCATTGAAACAGGTCCAGCTCGGCGAATTTGCCATCCCCCAGTTCACTGGCGGAAACAGGTCCAAAACTGATGTAATCAGCGCCAGCTTCTCCGGCAGCCATACCGTCATGGCGCGATGTGGCACAATGAGCGCCAATAATCGCATCTGCGCCCAGTTCTTTGCGCGCATCGCGTACCGCGCGGGCCGCATCAGAAAAATGCACCCCATCCAACCCCAGTCGGGCAACCATCTGTAGATGATCGGAAACGACCAGCGCGACATCTCGTGCATGTGTGACCTCTCGCAAAACATCCGCCGTGCGCGCCACTGTATCCGCATCCTGCGAGGCCAGATCCAGCCGGACACAGGCAATGGTATGATCGTCAAGGATCCGCGCGAGTTGATCAGGAAAGACCTCCAGATCCACGGCGGGTGGCGTAAACAGGTAGATTTGTGGTTGATCTTGGGTTGTCATCCTGGGCCCCATGTTCGGTGAGCGGGGTCTACCGAAATCGCTGCGCAATGGGAACTGATTTTCGCCCGATCCAAACGCCAACGCCGCCGCGAGACGAATTTTCGCACGAAAATTCGATTTTCCCTGCACCCGAGCGGGTTGTATCAATCCCAGCCCTTGCCGGTGCCGCACATGTGCGCCATAGACCCGCGGATCAGCCGAGAGGAACCAGCATGCCAACCGGAATCCCGCAACCCGCCTTTGTTCTTGTCCGCCCGCAAATGGGCGAAAACATTGGCGCGGCCGCACGAGCGATGTGGAATTTCGAGCTGGACCGCATGCGCCTGGTCGCGCCGCGAGATGGCTGGCCTAACCCAGCCTCGGTCGCTATGGCCAGTGGGGCCGGGCGGTTGCTCGACGAAGCGCAGGTCATCCCGACAACCGCCGAAGCGGTTGCTGATTGCTCCTTTGTGTTTGCCACCACGGCACGCCAACGCGGCCTCACCAAACCGGTTTTCAGCCCCGAGGCCGCAATGGCCAAGGCCGCAAACCTGATCGCCAGCGGAGAAAACGTGGCCGTCCTGTTTGGCCCCGAGCGGGCCGGTCTGGAAAACGACGATGTGGCCCGGGCGAACGCCATCATTACGGTGCCGGTCAACCCCGAATTTTTTTCCCTGAACCTGGCGCAATGTGTCCTGCTGACCGGATATGAATGGCGCCGGGCGTCGCAAGAGATTGCCGCCGAAACACTCGAGATCGGCAAAGGCGATTGGGCCACCAGTATCGAGATCGAAAAACTGGCCGAACACTATGAGGACCGGCTGGATCAGGCCGGTTTCTACTATCCCGAGGAAAAAGCCGAAGGGATGAAGATCAATCTGCGCAACCTTTGGAGCCGAATGCGCCTGACCCGGGCGGACGTACAGATGCTGCATGGTGTGATGCGGCAGATGGTCCGCTGGAAAGAGCGCGGCTGAGCGCGACTGGACCTTCGTGCAATGCAGGCCTACCTTCCGTACGTTCACATAAGAGAGCGACATGAGTAAGAAACGCAGCATTTTCGAGGAGGTCTCGGATGCAGAGGCCGCCCGGCCTGAAACGCAACCCGGCTTGATTGATCGAGGCAAAGGCGGGGCGCGCAAAGCGATCCGCGCCTGGCAAGGACTGTTGTTTTTATTGGTGGTAGCCATGATCCTGGTGGGCGGTCTGACCCGTCTGACCGACAGTGGCCTTTCGATCACCGAATGGCGTCCGATCACAGGCGCGATGCCGCCGCTTACCGAAGCGCATTGGCAAAGCGAATTCGAAAAATATCAGGCCATTGACGAATTCCAACTGCAAAACAAATGGATGCAGCTGGATGATTTCAAAACCATCTATTGGTGGGAATGGGGTCACCGTCAACTGGGACGGGTGATCGGTCTGGTTTGGGCCATCGGGTTCTTTGCCTTTCTCGTTTTGCGAAAAATCCCCTCTGGCTGGACCGTTCGGCTGATTTTGCCGGGCGCATTGGGTGGCGTGCAGGGCGGCGTTGGCTGGTGGATGGTCCATTCCGGGGTCACACAGGGCGAAGGCATGCTCGATGTGGCCAGCTACCGTCTGGCAACCCATCTGGGCCTTGCTTTTGCGATTTTGGCCTTGCTGGCCTGGAACATGTTCTTGCTGGGCCGTGCCGAGCGCGATCTGATGCAAGCTCGGCGGGTGAAAGAGGGCAAGCTGTTTGGCCTCTCGACCGGGTTGATGCATTTTGCATTCCTGCAGATCCTCATCGGGGCTCTGGTTGCCGGAATCGATGCCGGGCGCAGTTTCACCGACTGGCCGCTGATTGGTGGACAACTGTTTCCACCGGACGCGAACGTACTGACCCCCTGGTGGCGTAACCTGTTTGAAAGCCCCGGCCTGGTGCAGTGGATTCACAGGATGACCGGCTATCTGCTGTTGATTTTCGCGGTTTTCGTCTGGACCCGGGGCCGCCGCAGTCCGAACCCCAAGACGCGCTTTGCCTTTCATTTGACCCTGGCCGTGCTGTCTTTGCAGGTTGTCCTGGGCATTATCACCGTTGTGTATGGCGCGCCGTTGCATATCGCCATCGTCCATCAATTGCTGGCAGTTGGCGTTTGGGTTGCGATCCTGTGGACCCGGTATCGCTGTGCCTATCCACATTCCGCATCGATCAGAGGAACCTGAGATAATGAGTGCATATGATGACCTGATGGCTTTCCAGCGCGATACCGAAGCGTTGGGCCTGATCTCCATGCGTCTGGGCTGGGACCAGGAGGCAATGATGCCAAGCGGCAGCGCTGGCCAGCGTGGCGCGGAAATGGCGGCGATTACCTCGGTCCTGCACGCCCGCCGTTCGGACCCGCGCGTGGCCGATTGGCTGGAGGCGTCGACGCCAACCGACGAGGTCGCCGCCGCGCAATTGCGCGAGATCCGGCGCGACTATGACCGCGCGACCAAGGTGCCCGCGGATCTGGCCGCGCGACTGGCGCAGCTGACGTCTCAATCCCAAGGCATCTGGGCACAGGCCCGCGCTGACGAAGATGTGGCCGGGTTCCTGCCCACGCTGAAAGAGGTTGTGGCCCTGAAACGTGAAGAAGGCGCAGCATTGGCCGCTGGCGGCGACCTCTATGACGCAATGTTGCAAGACTATGAGCCGGGCGCGACGGCGACCGGCATTGCACAGATCTTTGACGCGATGCGCGTGCGATTGGTGGCCCTGCGCGCGGCTGTGCTGGAAAAACCAGTGCCTTCCGGGATTTCCGGCACCTATGATGACGCCACACAGATGGCATTGGCGAATGAACTGGCCCAGGTGTTTGGCTACGATATGTCCCGTGGTCGCGTCGACAAGGCGGTGCACCCGTTTTCCTCGGGCAGCTATGATGACGTGCGGATCACAACCCGGACCGCACCTCAGGATCCCTTCAACTGCATCTATTCCACAATCCATGAAACCGGCCATGGCAGCTATGAACTGAACATCAATCCCAGTTTTGGTCTCACGCCACTGGGGCGGGGCGTGTCGATGGGCGTTCATGAAAGCCAAAGCCGTATTTATGAAAACCAGCTGGGTCGTTCCGAGGCGTTCACAGGCTGGTTGTTCGGACGCATGACCGACCTGTTCGGCGATCTCGGGCTCAAGGACGCGGGGGCATTCTACGCGGCCGTGAACCGGGTCAATGATGGCTATATCCGGACCGAAGCGGACGAGCTGCAATACAACCTTCACATCATGCTGCGATTTGACTTGGAACGGGCATTGATGGCTGGGGATCTGGCCGTGGATGATCTGGAGGCGGCCTGGAATGACCGCTTCCTGTCTGACTTTGGCTATGCAGTAGACAAACCGTCCAACGGTCTTTTGCAGGACGTGCATTGGTCGGTTGGATTGTTTGGCTATTTCCCGACCTACAGTCTGGGGAATGTCTATGCCGGCTGTCTGTATCAGGCCTTGCGGGATGGGGTGCCCGGACTGGACGATCAACTGGCCGCTGGCGATACCGGGGCCGCCACAACTTGGTTGCGGGATAATCTACAGCAATACGGCGGCCTCTACGCACCGCGCGACATCATCGCGAAGGCCAGCGGTCTGGAGCCGAGCGAAGGGCCTTTGCTCGACTACCTCGAAGCCAAGTTCGGGGCGCTCTACGATTTGTGACACCTGTTAGAATGAACAAATTCCGGAGCGCATCGCGCTTCGGACTTTGTTGTTTCTTGGGTGGTGAGATCTTCAAAAAAATGCTACTGGCCAGACGCTTGCAGCGCGTGGTTAATCCAGATTTACGAGCCAATTCATCGAAATGGCTTGGGAAATAGCTGGGCACATTTCCATGGCCCAGCCGTTCCCAATCAGCTTTCTTCGCTGCCTTCAGCCGCGGCCTCACCTTCGGTCTCGCCATCAGCCTCGCCCTGATCTGCGATCCAGGCAACACTGACAACCTCTTCGCCAACTCCGGTGTTGAAGACCTTCACGCCACCAGCACTGCGCGACCGGAAAGAGATGCCCTCGACCGGCACGCGGATGGATTGTCCACGCGACGTGGCCAACATGATCTGATCATCCAGTTCAACAGGGAACGAGGCCACCAAAGGTCCACCGCGCATCGCCTTGTCCATCGCCGCGACACCCTGACCCCCGCGACCGCGCACGGGATAATCATGGGATGAGCTGAGCTTGCCGGTGCCGGACGCCGATATCGTCAGGATCAGGTTCTCAATGGCCGACATTTCCGCATAGCGTTCCTGGCTGATGCGGGAATCGGCATTGCCGTCTTCTTCGTCGTTTTCACCCTCTTCGGTCACTCCGGCCACTAGCCGGCGCATCTTGAGATAGGCAGCGCGTTCATCCGAGGTGGCATCGAAATGGCGGATCACAGACATGGAGACCACCTGATCGCCATCCTTCAACAAAATGCCACGCACACCGACGGAAGAACGCGAGTTGAAGACCCGCACATCCGTGGTCGGAAAACGGATCGCCCGGCCACGTTCGGTGACCAGCATGACGTCGTCATCCTCAGAGCATATTCGCGCATTGATCAGGCGCGTTTCGGCGTGTTCATCTTCAAATTTCATCGCGATCTTGCCATTGCGCATGACGTTGGTGAAATCTGACAAACGGTTGCGCCGCACGGTCCCGGCCGAGGTGGCAAAGACGATTTGCAGCTGATCCCACTCTGCGTCCGGCACATCCACCGGCATCACCGCCGCAACAGAAACCCCCTGAGCGATTGGCAGGATATTGACGATAGCCTTGCCTTTCGATGTGCGCCCGCCCTGAGGAAGGCGCCAGGTCTTGAGTTTGTAGACCATGCCGTCCGTGGTGAAGAACAACAGCTGTGCATGGGTGTTGGCCACAAACAATGTGGTGACAACATCTTCTTCCTTGGTTTGCATCCCGGCCAGGCCCTTGCCGCCGCGCCGTTGCGCGCGGAAATCAGCCAGAGGGGTGCGTTTGATGTAACCTTCAGAAGTGACCGTTACGACCATATCTTCGCGCTCGATCAGATCTTCGTCTTCCATGTCACCGGACCATTCAACGATCTCGGTGCGACGTGGCACGGCAAAGCGCGCCTTGATATCGGTCAGCTCGTCCGTGATGATCCCCATGATCCGTTCGCGCGAACCCAGGATTTCCAAATATTCCCGGATGTTTGCGGCGAGCTGTTCAAGCTCATCAGTGACTTCCTTGACGCCCAATTGGGTCAAACGCTGAAGCCGCAGTTCCAGAATGGCGCGGGCCTGAACCTCGGTCAGGTTATAGGTGCCGTCGTCGTTCATCTTGCTCAGCGGGTCGTCGATCAGACGCAGATAGCCCTCGATCTCGGCAGCGGGCCAGCGCCGTTCCATCAGGCTGGCGCGGGCCGAGGCGGCATCGGCCGAGGCGCGGATGGTCGCGACCACCTCGTCCACATTCGATACGGCAACCGCCAGACCGCAGAGGATATGACTGCGTTCGCGGGCTTTGCGCAGGTCATATGCAGTGCGTCGTGCGACCACCTCTTCGCGGAAATCCAGGAATGAGGTCAGAAACTTGCGCAACGTCAACTGTTCCGGGCGTCCACCGTTCAGCGCCAGCATGTTGCAGCCGAAGGTGGTCTGCATCGGAGAAAAGCGCCAGAGCTGATTCAGCACCACCTCGGCGGTCGCATCCCGCTTCAACTCGATCACCACACGCACGCCGTTGCGGTCCGATTCATCCTGAACATGCGCGACGCCTTCAATCCGCTTTTCGCGCACAGCCTCAGCAATCTTTTCGATCATCGCGGATTTGTTCACCTGATAGGGGATTTCGTCAACGATGATGGCATAACGATCCTTGCGCAATTCCTCTACATGGGTCTTGGCGCGGATGATCACACTGCCGCGGCCCTCAAGATAGGCCTTGCGCGCCCCGGAGCGGCCCAAAAGCTGCCCATGGGTCGGGAAATCGGGGGCAGGAACATATTCGATCAGCTGTTCCGAGGTCAGATCCGGTTCTTCGATCAGGGCCAGACAGGCATTGATGACTTCGCCCAGATTGTGCGGGGGAATATTGGTGGCCATGCCAACAGCAATACCACCAGCCCCGTTGACCAGCATATTCGGGAACTTGGCCGGCAGGATCGTCGGTTCGCGGTCTTTGCCGTCGTAATTGTCCTGAAAATCGACTGTATCTTTTTCAATATCGGCCAGCAAAGACGCCGCTGGTTTATCCATGCGCACTTCGGTGTAGCGCATCGCCGCCGGTTCATCGCCATCCATCGAGCCGAAATTACCCTGACCATCCAGCAAGGGCAGCGACATGGAGAAATCCTGTGCCATGCGCACCAGCGCGTCATAGATCGCAGCATCGCCATGCGGGTGATATTTACCCATCACATCGCCGACCGGACGTGCAGATTTACGATAGGGTTTGTCGTGGCTGTTGCCGGTTTCATGCATCGCGTACAGGATACGGCGATGCACCGGTTTCAGGCCATCGCGCAAGTCCGGGATGGCGCGGCTGACAATGACGGACATTGCATAGTCCAGATACGAGGACCGCATTTCATCCTCGATCGAGATTGAAGGTCCATCATAAACGGCCTTTACAGGCGTGTTTTCGTCTTCGTTTTCAGGTGTTTCCGGCGTGTCGCTCACGATGTTTGCCCGTTCTTTGTGCGTGCACTATATTTAGTAGGCTTACTCTATCAGACCCCGCATATAAGGTGCAATGCCTGAGCGAAAACTGGTTTAGCAGCCAGGGCGGCGGGGTGATAACACATTGTTTTTGTTGAAAAGTAACTTTTTCGGCGCATCATGGACACACCCTTAACCATAAGAGGCGAGCATGAACATATCAGAAACCGAGTTATTGCTGAAGGGATATGGCCTGACAACGGCGGAATTTTTCTATCGCATGCCAGACCATCAAAGCGTGCTGAACAGCTTTGTCTGGCAGGACTACGACCTGGCGCCAGACCATCCCAGATTGTTTGAATTTGTCGAATATTGGCAGCAACAGATCGAAGGCCCGCTGCATTCTGTCCGGTTCACACACCGGCGGATGTTGACGTCAGGCGAATGGCGCAATCAGGTTGGCGAATTCACGTTGCACTAGGCGGCGTCGACCAGGCTTTTGTCATGGGCACCGTGCGTGTCGCTCAATCGCAATGCGCGGCGGGCGTCTTCGGGGCATAACAACGGGGCGGCGGCTGGATATAGCTCTGCGCCATTGGTCTCTGTGAGACCCGCGCGTTGCTGCAGTACCTTGCGCCGGTTGTCTTCGCCTATACCGCTCAGCGCATTCCGGCTTGGCAGGAAGCTTTCTGTCAGGCAGCCATCGCTTTGCACGATTTCATGGTGTGCGAACATGACGTGGAAATAGTCAACGCGCGGCACCGGCGCACGGATCACATTTGGCATGCCCAGAAAACATCGCGCGGCGATCAGAACCGCGCTGTAAGATCCGGGCAGGCGGGCACCATTCGTTGGAAACAGGATATGATGGTTTGGCGACAGGCGCATCGGTTTGCTATTGCCAATTGTGCCGGCATCAAACCAGATTGGGGCCCAATCGCCCAGGCCAAAGGCCGCTGTCCGCCCGGCCCAAAGCACGGGTTGAAAACCTGACGATTGCGTCCAGATCATATCGCCCGTCGAAATGGTTTCCACGGGCTGCAACCCGTTGTCTGACAAGATCTCTGTGCCAGCGACAAAGCAAGGGATGATTTCGGATTGATCTGGTTTTGATTTGCCCGGTGCGCTGACCTTAACGTATTTCTTGCCAACTTGCAGTTTTCCGTCGGCCAGAAAACCCCAACGGCCAGAACCCGCGCCTGGCGGGCAGACATGGATGTTGAGGACGGGGCCAAACGCGGCTCCGGTTGCATCCAGCTCTTGCAATGGGATCGGGCGTTCCAATGGGGTCCGGGCGCCATCTGCGATCATGTAAGTCGTCGGCGCTTCGTCGTTTTGTGCACTATGGTCGCCAGCGATATCGAGGAACGCGACAGAACCGCCGTGAAAATCATAGATCGTTCCGTCCTCAGATGACGGATTATCAGAAATCGCAGATCCAGGTGCCTGGGACGGTGAATGCCCGGCCACAGTCAACGCGCCGCCGTCCAATGTGAAAACTGTTCTTAGCACCATGTCACCCATACCCCAAAACTCACTGTGCTATAGAGTGGCGTCACAATATGGCACGAGCAGGGACGATCTGTGTTCAATATATATCGGACTGTATCGGGCCTTTGTCAGGCGGAACAGCTGGCGCCGCCAAGGACGCAGAATTTGGCGCAATGCGGGTGGTTCAGTTGCACGGGTCTCTCTGCATCTTCCAGGGTTGGGCCCATATCAAATTCCGGCGCATAGGGCAGCAAGGTGCAGGCCAGAACACTGGGCGAGGGGGCGCCCTTGCGGCGCACGACCATGCGCGAACTGGCGCACATCACCGCATCAGGGGATTTGTCCAGAATACCCCAGCACGCGGTGGTGATTTCCGGCACATCAACAGCCATATCCATTTCCGGGAAAAGCACAGTCTCCATCGACGAGTAAGCGTCGATTTCAAATCCATGCTGCTTGTAAAGCGCCGCAAATCCTGCCCGCGCGTCGGCTTCGCTTTTGGCCCATTCAATGCGTCCGGCAACGGCCATTCTGATCCCCTGATCGCGCAGCCATTCCATGCCCTTGAGCGTGAGGTCGAAACTGCCGGTCCCGCGTTCCGCATCATGTCGGGCAGGCTCAAAATGGTCCAAGGATACCCGCAATGTCAGTTTGGCGCCGTATTGAGCCTGCAATGTTTGCAAACCTGCCTGCATTGCCGGGCGCATCATCGGACGCATGGCATTGGTCAGGATCAACACCTCGTACCCGGATGTCAGCGCAGCCTCGGCCATGTCGATGATGTCATTGTTCATGAACGGTTCGCCACCAGTAAAGGCGATTTCGCGGATCGGCCAACCGCGTTGGGTGATCTGATCCAGATAGGGCCGCATGTCTGCCAGCGTCAGATACACCAGCGCATCATTCGTCGGACTGGAGGCAATATAACAACTGGGGCATTCGATGTTGCACAGCGTTCCGGTGTTAAACCACAACGTCTGTGGATCGCTCAGCGAAACGCTGGCTCGGTCCTGTCCATCAGCCGTAACAAAGGGGTCGCTGAACTTCGTTCTGGGCTGATCGAGGGCCGCGTGGTCTTTCATGATAGCTCCGGTCGCAAGGAATTGATCGAATATTGGACTAAGCACATCGCCACCCTTCTGCGAGGCAAAGATGCGTGTTTGACGCCATTGTGATCCTGCCATTGCATGGTAGACTTTTTTCCAGAGGGATTTATAGAGGCGTTCATCGCTCCTGTTAGCGCTAACTTTTCCGCGACGTCGGATCAGGCAATCGTGCAGCAGGCCATGTTGAACACGCCGAGCAAAGAGGCAGACTGCAATGGTTTCACGCGTCATTCCCGTCGAAGACTTCGACCTGGTGATATTTGGTGGCACCGGGGATTTGGCCCGTCGCAAGATTTTGCCAAGCCTGTTTCGCCGCTATTGTGCGGGGCAGGTGCCCGATGGCTGCGCCATCATAGGTGTCGCCCGTGGCGAGATGGACGACGCCGGATTTCGTGCCATGGCGGCGGAGGCGATCCGCGAATTTGGTGGCGAACGGCACTGCGAGGATGGCACGCTCGACAATTTTCTGGAGCGTATCTTCTATCAATCCGTTGATGCGATGGGGGATCGCGGCTGGACTGATCTGCGCGCCCGACTCACCCCGGGAAACATACGCGCCTTCTACTTTTCGGTCGCACCCAGTCTGTTTGGCCCCCTGGCCGAACGGTTGCACCTGCATGAGATGTCGACGCCAGATTGTCGGATTGTGGTTGAAAAACCATTTGGCAAGGATCTGGAGAGTGCAACGGCCCTGAACCGTACTTTGGCCGAACATTTCGACGAAGGTCAGATTTACAGGATTGACCATTACCTGGGCAAAGAGACCGTTCAAAATTTGATGGCCGTGCGCTTTGGCAATGTGCTGTTCGAACCGCTTTGGAACAGCCAATATGTCGACCACATCCAGATTACCGTTGCAGAGAGCGTCGGCATCGGCGGACGGGGCGAATATTACGACACCGCCGGTGCGATGCGGGACATGGTGCAAAACCACCTGACCCAGCTGTTGTGCCTCATCGCGATGGAACCGCCCGCCCGCTTTGACCCGGATGCGGTGCGCGACGAAAAGCTCAAGGTGATCCGCGCCTTGGGGCCCGTGGCGCCGCATCATATTGTGCGCGGCCAATATGGGCCGGGCGCAGATGGCACACCGGATTACCGGACCGCTGCCGGCAATCCCCGCAGCGCAACCGAAAGCTACGTGGCCCTGCGGGCCGAGGTGGTGAATTGGCGTTGGGCGGGCACCCCGTTTTACCTGCGCACAGGCAAACGGCTCAAGGCGCGCTCTTCGGTCATCAATGTGGTGTTCAAGCATCTGCCGCACTCGATCTTTGGCGAAGACGCGGGCAGTCACACCAACATCCTGTCCATCCGCCTGCAGCCAAACGAAGGCATCACGCTGCGGGTGACCATCAAGGAACCCGGACCCGGCGGGATGCGGCTGATTGATGTGCCGCTGGATATGACCTTTGCCGATGCGCTGGGACCAGACGGAGAAGATCCGCCAGATGCATATGAACGCTTGATCATGGACGTGATCCGGGGCAATCAAACCTTGTTTATGCGGGGTGACGAGGTCGAAGCCGCCTGGGCCTGGACCGATCCGATTATCAAAGGATGGGAGGCGCGCGGCGATGTGCCCAAACCCTATGAAAGTGGCAGCGCCGGTCCCGGCGACGCAGAACAAATACTGGCCCGTGACCGGCGGGTGTGGATCGGAATCACTCCATGAACTTCGTTGAATACCCAGACCGTGAAATGGCCGCGATACAGGTGGCTGACACCATTTCCGGCGATTTGGAAAATGCCTTGTTTAACCACGACACCGTCTCGTTGGCGGTGCCGGGTGGCGGCACGCCTGGTCCGATTTTCTCGGTTCTCAGCGGGTCCAAGCTGGATTGGTCCCGGGTTTGCGTCATGCCGACTGACGAACGTTGTGTTCCTGAGGATCATCCGCGCTCGAACGCGCGTTTGATCCGCGCCCGCCTGTTGACGGGGGCGGCGCAATCGGCGCAGTTCCTGTCTTTGACCGGTGGGCTGGATGACCCAGATGCAGCGGCCGCCGCGCAATCGGAAGTGGTGGCACAGCATCGTCCGATATCCGTTCTGTTTCTGGGCATGGGAATCGATATGCACACGGCATCGCTGTTTCCCGGTGCCGAGGGCCTGAGCGCGGCCCTGGAACGTGACGCGCCAGCGGTTGTTGTGACGCGACCTGCTTCTCAACCCGAAGCGCGCCTGTCGCTGTCCGCGCCGGTTCTGGACGGGGCCATGTCAAAACATCTGGTGATTTTCGGCGCGGACAAACGCGCCGCACTGGAACGCGCCATGACCTTGCCCCCACAAGAGGCGCCCATTCGCGCTGTGCTCAGCCAAACCACGGTCCATTGGGCTGAATAACCGAACCTGAAATAGTCGGACCTGAACGAGGACTCTTCCATGTGGACTGACCTGAAAACACGTCATGCCGCCGTCAAGGACCGGCACATCCTGGATTTGTTTACTGCGGATCCCGGGCGCGCTGAGGGATTTGGGGTGCAAATTGGCGACATGCGGCTTGATTATTCCAAGACCAACATAGATGCAGAGACCCGCGCGGCTTTGATCGGTCTGTGCGATGCTGCGGGTTTGGCCGAACGGCGCGATCAGATGTTCGCGGGGGCCAAGATCAACGAAACCGAAGAACGCGCTGTGTTGCATACGGCCTTGCGCAATCTGGATGGCGGCCCGGTCCTTGTGGATGGCCAGGACGTGATGCCAGAGGTGCTCCAAACCCTGGAGGCCATGCGTCGCTTCGCCCAATCCATCCGCGACGGCAGCCACCCCGGAGCAGGGGGCGCCATAACGGATGTGGTCAATATCGGCATTGGCGGATCCGATCTGGGCCCCGCCATGGCGACCCTGGCCCTGGCGCCCTTCCACGACGGACCGCGCTGCCATTTTGTGTCCAATGTCGATGGGGCGCATATCGCCGATACTCTTCGCGGCCTTGATCCGAAACGGACGCTGCTGGTGATCGCATCCAAGACGTTCACCACGATCGAAACCATGACCAACGCCCGCACGGCACGAACCTGGCTGACCGATGGCGGCGGAGACGCCGCATCACAGATGGTCGCGCTGTCAACGGCATTGGACAAGACGTCAGAATTCGGCGTCCCCGCGGCGCAGGTCTTTGGCTTTGCCGACTGGGTCGGGGGGCGGTATTCGATGTGGGGGCCGATTGGCCTGTCCGTCATGATCGCCGTTGGCCCGTCGTCCTTTGACGCATTTTTGCGTGGCGGTCAGGCGATGGATCACCACTTTTGCTCGGCCGACTGGTCCGAAAACATGCCGGTTCTGTTGGCCCTTGTTGGTATTTGGCATCGCCAGGTTGCGGGCTATGCGACCCGGGCCGTTCTGCCATATGATCAGCGCTTGCTGCGGCTGCCGGCCTATCTGCAACAGCTTGAGATGGAATCAAACGGCAAGCGTGTGGCGATGGATGGATCTGATCTGACCCTGCCGTCCGGGCCTGTGGTCTGGGGCGAGCCAGGCACCAATGGTCAGCACGCGTTCTATCAACTGATCCATCAGGGAACAGACGTGATCCCTTGCGAATTTCTGGTCGCGGCCAAAGGGCACGAACCCGATCTGCGCCATCATCACCAGCTTTTGGTTGCCAATTGCCTTGCCCAATCCGAAGCCCTGCTGCGCGGTCGCTCTCTGGAGGAGGCGCGCGCAAGGATGGCCGCCAAAGGGTTGAACGATCCAGAGCTGGATCGTCAGGCCCGCCACCGGGTCTTTCCAGGAAACCGACCATCGACCACATTGATCTACCCGCAATTGACGCCATTTGTTCTGGGGCAGATCATTGCACTTTATGAACATCGGGTCTTTGTCGAGGGCGTGGTGCTGGGGTTGAACTCTTATGATCAATGGGGGGTCGAATTGGGCAAGGAATTGGCCACATCATTGGCGCCCATTGTCGAGGGCGTGGAATCCGCGGCGAGCCGGGACGGATCAACCGCCGCTCTGGTTGGTTTTTTGCACCGCTACAGCGGCTGAGACGGGGTCAAGGGGCGCTGCCCCTCTTGGCCAAGGCCAATTCACCCCGAGGTATTTAAAAGCAAAAGAAGCTGGAAGGCGGCGCGGTGATGCCTTTGTTTTCGTTCCTTCAGACACCTCAGCCAAAGGTGCCCACATGCCACTGCCGGAGGCGGTTGAACAGGTCAAGCAAGCGCGTTCAGTTTGGCTAAAGTTCAGGCTGGGCGCCGTCGCGGGTGAGAAAGGCGTCGCGCAGGCTTTGGGGCAGGGGAAGGCGCGCTTTGCCCGTTGGATCCAGCATCACCATAACACAGGTGAACCGCGCCCTTAGATTGCCGGACCAGATCAATTGTTCTATCGTGTAAGACGAGGTTCTGAAGGCGACAACCCGCGCGGTTGCGATGTAGTCCTCTCCTTCCACCATTTCCTGTAGGAATCGAACCTCTCCGCCGCGCAGGACAGTGCGGGGTGGTTGCGAGAAATGCGGCAGGCAAAAGCGCAGGCCATATTCAACGCGCAGGGTTTCGAACCAGGTAAAATAGGCCTTGTTGTTGACGTGGTTCAGCATGTCCAGCTCGCTATATCGAACACGATCCGCGATCGCGAGCGTTTGCGGGGGGACAAGACCGGCGTCAGATTGCTCTTTGGGGGAAAGTGGAGAGTGATATCGCAGCGTCATGTGCCCGCAGCTAGCCCGTGTCTGCAATTGCCGCAAGGGCGGATATTGCCATTCATGTCTGGCACGGGCAATTTGCGTCAAGATTGAGGGCCGGACCCTCAGAGACTTGAGGGAGGACAGCCTATGCTGGGCCAGATGATGGACAAACCGCTGTTGATTTCAGCGCTGATTGAACATGCCGAGAAATACCACAACGCGACTGGGATCGTGTCGGTCAATACCACCGGTGGGATCGAGGAAACAACCTGGGGCGAGGTGGCGGTGAATGCCCGCCGCCTGGGCTCTGCTTTGAGCAAGCTGGGGCTGGATCCGCAGGCGCGCTGTGGTACGATTGCCTGGAACAACCGGCGTCATCTGGAGATATATTTCGGCACTTCGGGCGCCGGGTTTGTGTGCCACACGATCAACCCGCGTCTTCACCCCGAGCAATTGGCCTATATCATCAACCATGCGGATGATCAGGTCCTGTTCCTGGAAAAGACCTTCCTGCCGTTTGCCGTGAAACTGGCCGATCACCTGCCGAACCTGAAACATGTGGTCCTGATGGGCCCGCGCGACGAAGAGGCGGCGGCGCAGGTGGAGGGGCTGTTGTTCTATGACGAGCTGTTGGAAACCGGGGATGCCGGGTTCGAATGGCCGCAGCTGGACGAGAATATCGCTTCGTCGCTGTGCTATACCTCGGGGACAACCGGGAATCCGAAGGGCGTGTTGTATTCGCACCGCTCCACGATGCTGCATGCTTTTGCCTCCAATACGCTGGATTGCGTCGGCTATTCGGCGCGGGATGTGGTTTTGCCGGTGGTGCCCATGTTCCATGTGAATGCCTGGGGGTCGCCTTATGGCTGTGCGATGTCCGGGGCCCGGATGGTTTTGCCTGGACCTGGTCTGGATGGAGAGAGTCTGGTCAAGTTGATCGACACCTATAAGGTGACCCTGGCCATGGGGGTTCCGACGATCTGGCTGGGTTTGCTGGGCTATGCCAAGAAATCCGGCTCTGCTTTGGAAAGCCTGTCGCGGACGGTGATCGGCGGGTCGGCCTGCCCACCTTCGATGATTGATGAGTTCCGGGATGTTTACGGGGTCGAGACCGTGCATGCCTGGGGTATGACCGAGATGAGCCCGCTGGGGTCCACCAATATGCCGCTGGCCAAACACGCGGATCTGCCGATTGAGGCGCAGCACAAGCTGCGGGAAAATCAGGGGCGGCCGCCCTTTGGTGTGGAGCTGAAGATCGTCGATGAGACGGGTCAGGATCTGCCTAATGATGGCATCGCGCAAGGGGATCTGATGGTGCGCGGCTATTGGATTCTGGACAGCTATTTCCGGATGGAGGACGACATCCTTCAGGATGGCTGGTTCCCGACCGGAGACGTGGCGTCGCTGGATTCGGACGGGTATCTGACGATCCGGGATCGGTCCAAGGATATCATCAAATCCGGTGGGGAGTGGATCTCTTCGGTTGAGCTGGAAGGGATCGCGATGGGCCATGCCGGCGTGGCGAATGCGGCGGCGATCGGGGTGGCGCATGAGAAATGGGACGAGCGTCCGGTGATCATCGCGGTCAAGGCCGAGGGGGCGGATGTCAGCGAGGACGACGTGCTGTCGATCTTTGAGGATAAGATCGCGAAATGGCAGATTCCGGACCGGGTGATTTTTGTTGAAACGCTGCCTTTGGGGGCGACTGGCAAGATCCTGAAACGGGAGCTGAAAGAGCAATTCAACACGCTTTTGACCGGTTAAACCGAAATGTCCCAGCTGGGACATGGGGTTAAGGTGCTGAAATAACTGAGAAATCAGAAAATAGGCACCCAGGACGGAGAAGGATTTGGCCCGGGCGCTGACCCCGGGCCAATTTTCGTTGGGGTCCGTTGCGGATCGGGGCGGATTCCTGTGCTGACGATATTCAGCATTGCTGTAGCAGTTGAACGTGTTGGATTGTCCACCTTGTAACCCTTTGATTTGCCTGACAGCACTTTTGTTCAAAGCAGACTGTAATTTAGCTGGGACACCGAATGTCGGGTGTGCGGACAAAGCAGACATTGCCCATTCTGTGGAGACGATCCTTAGAACAAAATAAATGATGCTTGAGCTGCGGTTTTTCTCGGCGTTCGATAGCCAGCTCGAACGTCATTTTTTTATGCGATATTTGGGTCAGTGCAAGTTAGCCGTTTATGATCCCATCTGCCCATTGCCATAGGCGATTAAATTCGTTCTTTTCGGAAAAACCTTTCCCGCTTCGTCTCTTCAAGACTCCGGCTTGAAAGTGAGTATACCTACCTCCGTACGCATAGGCCCAAGTCGCCCGTCCTGCCACATCATTCGGCTCGAACCAAAGTTCAAAGCAGCCCCTGTCGTCATATTGCGCGCTCGTTTGCCACCAAGCCTTCTGATTTTCCGGGGAAGCTGAGTAGTGTTTCGAGTCAAAGCAAACCTTTGGGAATTCATGATCCGCATCAATGTGCCAAGTGCCCAACTTCAATAAAAACCATTCACCGGGGTAGTAATTGCCTTCTGAATTGATCCGGCTAAAGAACTCCATGTACTGCCCGTTCTCGGAAAAGTACAAAACGTGGTTCGTCCGGGCACTTCTATCGAAAGCATACCCTTTGACATAGGACTCCAGCACTGAACTGTCGGCAGTACGGACGAGTTTGTCTTTTTCTGCTACCGGCGTCTCCCCCCAACCATGCGAGTTCGGCGGATGCTGCCCTGTTCCACAAGCCGAAAGCAACGAAGTCATTATCGCCGCTACGATAAGTAGAAATCGCGGTGATATTTTTTTCATAACGTGTGCCCCACGATGTTCTCCAGCTTCGGAAGCAAAATGCGACTCTGTGACTAGGCTCAGGATGCATTGATCTTCCGGTAAGGTTCTGATTCACGGTTCCCAAAAAGGAGCGGTGTGATGAGTGATCTTTACTGGTTGAACGATGCGCAAATGGCGAAGCTTGAGCCGTTCTTTC
>JAXMOA010000011.1:0-183195 GCA_034670145.1 Marinibacterium sp. | reverse complement strand
ACAGCTTTGCCCGCCTCAAGGACTGGCGGCGCGTTGCAACCCGCTATGACAGATGCCCCAAGGTCTTCCTATCAGCCTGCGCCCTCGCAGCAGTTGTCATGTTCTGGTTATGAATCCTGACCCTAGTCAGGCCGATAAACGACCTCACCGCCAAACAGGGTCTTCAGCACCTTGACACCGCTGATCTCCGTCACAGGGATCTCGAAGAGATTTCGGTCCAGTAAGATCATGTCGGCTTGCTTCCCCGCCTCAATTGTCCCCGTCACGTCGTCGACACGCAATGACCATGCCGCGTTGATCGTGTAGGCCTTGACCAGTTCTGCCACCGTCAATGCGTGTTCGCCGCCCATCTTACCAAGATCAGGTCGGTCGGGATTGCCCCTCGTGATTGAAGCTTCCATACCCCACCAGGGCCAGAGTGGGGCTGCCGGTCCGTCCGAGTGGTTTGCCAGGCGGATGCCTGCTTCCCACATAGCGTGGTTGGCGTACATCCGCCTCCATGTCATTCCTTTCAGAACCGGCTTGATCGCTCCGAGATTGTAGTCGCCCGGCGCATTGAGTGGAGGCCATAGCGTGCAGGGCACATCCAGTTCGACGAAGCGGGGGAAATCCTTGTCAGATACCAGTGAACAGTGGTCTACCCTGTGGCGTAGGGTGTTCCCGCCATTAGCGCGGATCGCCGCTTCGAACCCGTCGAGCGTGGCGCGAACGGTGCCATCGCCAATTGCGTGGACGATGACTTGGAACCCTGCATTATCAAGTTGTTTCATGTAGTCTGCAAATGCGTCAGCAGGAATGACCGGTTTGGAGTTCCTGTCCGGAACGAAGTCGTCTGACGGAATGATGTTATCCTTGGCGGACGCGTCGGGGACATAGCCATCAATCAGGGCTTCCGAGATGGACTCCAACGATCCGCCCATACCTAGCTTCACGCCCTTGGTGCCGGGAAGGTCATGTTCGCTCCACCAGCGTTCAAGCTCCTCAACAGGAGTCAGTTCGGCGGTTCCAAGATTGCCTTTCAGGTACAGAACGGCGTGTTGGTTGATACGGCCTTCCTGATTCAACTGCTCATATGGTTCAAGGTCGTGCTCGAACACATATGCATCGCCAAACATGGTTATGCCTTTTGATGTTGCTTCGTCCAACAATCGCATGATCGCGATCTTTCGTGTCTCTGTGTCCATAGGTGGCAACACATCAAGGAAAGGGTTCACTGCACCCTCATTGGCGACGCCCTTGAGGTCGCCATCGGCTGTGCGATCAAAAAACGACTCTGGAGGATTGTCGACAAAGCTCTTGTCAACGCCGGCTGCTTCCATGGCTAGGGTATTGAACCAGATTTGGTGACCGCCTGTTTCGTCCTCAATAAAGGCGGGTCGATCCGGGATGAGTTCGTCCAGGAACTCGCGTGTCAGGGTCTCCGGCGACATGGCAGCAAAGGTCGCGCCGCTAGCAATCACCCATTCGCGATCGGCCGGGTAATCTTCAAGGCAGTCCTTCAGCGCTTGGACAATATCGTCGTTTGTGGGCATCAGAAAACTTCCCGGCAGCGAGCAGAAAGCGCGGCGCGGCATGGTCATTGCAGGATGTATGTGTACATCCCCGATGCCGGGCATGGCGAAGCCACCATCCAAATCAATAACTTCCGTACTGCTGATAGTTACCGCAGCAATGTCTTCATTGCTGCCAACTACCAGAAACTTGCCGTCCTTGATCGCCACGGCCTCGGCCCAAGGCTGCGCCTCGTTGACTGTATAAATCTTTCCGTTGGTGTAGACGGTGTCGGCGTCCTGTGCGGCGGCGACGCCCGCCGACAAGCACATAGCAATGGCGGGCAAGTTCAGTGTTCGCATGCCAAAATCCTCCATGGGTGTCCATTTGCAACAGCCTATCTATTCGTCCGCACGTGTGGAATGTTACTAACACTTCCTGATCCATTGGAGATGTCCGGCGGTATGACAGCGTTCCAGCAACCCGATGAGACTGAAATCCGCGCGCAGTTGGCGCGCGTTCTGGCCTCGGTCGAGTTCCGGGATGCGCCGGTGCTGTCCAAGATGCTCTGCTTCATCATCGAGGCTGCGTTGGAGGGAACAGCCAGTCGGCTCAACGCGACTGTGCTTGCACGCGAAGCTCTGGGAAAGCCCGCCGGGTTCAAGAGCTCGCAGGATCCCAGCGTACGCGTGGCGGCCAACAGGATGCGCCGCTCCCTGCGCTTGTATTATTCAGGACAAGGTCGAAGGGACGACGTGGAGATATCGATAGAAACCGGCACCTTCGAACCAACGATCACCTATCAGTCCAAAAATCACAGAAATATTGCGGATCATGCCCTTGAAACCGTTGACCAATACCAGTCGGTTGCATCGAAGCAGGCGTTGTCAAAAACTCTGAGAAAAGTTGAATCTGGGTTGACGGCCCACCCCGAGAACGCCCGATTGCTTGCGGCAAAGGCCGACCTTCTGATGGATAGCCACAAACACGGCATCGGCAACGGTCGCAAGGTTCTTGATCTAGCCCACGCGACACTTGAGTGCGCTCGTGAGTTTGACGCCGACGATGGATATATCGTCCTAGTATCCGCTTTTGCGGAACTGCTCGACGGACACACACACTCCGTAGAAGCACTAGCAATAAACTTGGTGGAGTTTGGCACAGATCCAAGGGACAAGGCATTTGGTGTCTGGGCTCGAACGCTGGTCAGCGATCAACGGCCGGACTTAGGCCAGGCGGACGCGAATCTCTTCGATCGGCACGATCTTCCGGGATGGATCCACCATGCGCCCTTCCTGCTTGCCTACACTGACGGCGACTACGAAAGGGCCTTGAGTTCCGCAATGGCGTTCGGAATGCCGCACTTCTTCTGGAGTGGAATTGATCGCACTGCAGCGCTGGGACAGCTTGGTCTAAAGGAAGCGGCGCGGCGCGAGCTTGAGCGAACGATCAATCAATGCCCGTGGCTGCTTTATGACACGGATCGCATCCTCAGTGCCTATATGCCACGCGACGATGTCCGTGCCTCCGTTCGTGAGGGCTTAGAAAAGGCTGGCCTTTCCTCGCTTCTTTAGATTGGTCCTACCAGCCTTCCACAAGTCTGCTCCGTGGATCGGAGCACACATCCGGCAAATTGACTTGGATGACCGAAAAGGTCGGCAAAGCAGCCAGACGTCGTGAGCGATCTCGCTGGCCTTGGTCCAATCGGCCTCCGTAAGCGTGCGGTCCGTCGGGACGGAAGGTCTCAGCCCTATCATGTGGAGGGGTTTGTCGTCGTAGATGGGCGGCGCGTTCAGAACGCCCGGATGTTTTAGTGCAGGTGTAGTCATTTGGTGGCTCCTTTGCCGTTGTGTTTTGGTGGTGGAGGAGGAGGAGGAGGACTTCTCTCCTAACCTCTGTACATTTTAGAGGGGCTACTAGGACCAAATATGGATACATCGTTCACACCCCTTTCGTTTGGTATTTAACACCTTGTTTATAAACGATCTTTAATTCTCAGACTCTTTAGGAGGTAGTGATCCTGCAAGTCCTCCAGAAACAAACGAAAGGGGTGTGAACGATGTATCCATTCGTTTGCCCTAGTCCTCCTGCCTATAGAAACGCATTATGCCCCCCTTTTTCTCCTTTTTACCGAACCCAAAACCTTGAAGGATTCCCTTCACCCGTTTCCGGTCATGAGGTTTTTGTAGGGAGGCCTCACGCCCGATTATGTTCATACATTCGCCAATCGTCGTATCGGTCTTGCGGGTCAGATACGGTGCAAGAACCTCCGACCACGGGTCTTCCTCCACCCGTGAGACTTGAACCTGACGGGCCTGCTCTGCGATGTCGGGGTCGAGGAACCAAGTCTCGTTCGCACGGTACGCCGCCACGGCCTCTGCCCAAAGCTGGTCACGCACAGCCACAAGATCGGCGATTTTGGGTTGTCCGCTGCATTTGACGATCCAGAACCGGCGCTCGCCCTCAACGTCGGTCAGGTAGTCGTCCCGATTGGTTGTCCCGGCGAAGACGCACCGACGTGGGTGTTCCATCGTTTCGGTCGCGTATGGTTTTCGGAACTCGTCGATCTGGCGCGTCAGGAACGCCCGCATACTCTCACGGTCTGATCGACGCAGGGCTGTCAGTTCGGCCATCTCAATGATCCACTGCCCAGCCAGATACGCCGAAGCGTCTTTGGAATCGAAGGGTGGTAGATTGTCTCCGAACCACCGCTCGTCGTAACAGAGCGACCGCAGGAGGCTGCTCTTTCCGACGCCTTGTGAACCTTCCATGACCAGTGCCGCATCGACCTTGCAGCCGGGTCGGAGGGCGCGTGCGACGGCAGCAATCAACCACTTCCGACCGACCTGTGATGTGTAGGGGCCTGCCCCCACACCGGCATAGTCCGTCAGCCATGACCCGATGCGCTCTTCGCCGTCCCAGACCAAAGCGTTGAGGTAATCGGCCAGAGGATCGAAGGGGAAATCATCTGCCGCCAAATAGATCGCGTTTCGGACATCCGTGATCGAAATCTTGGGGAAAAGGTGACGTTGAAACCATGCCAAGACATGACGGACGTCAGCGTCACTCAAGGACCGGTTGAGATCTTTGACCCTCGAACCGGGAGAGGGGATGTGGCCTCGGACGATGACCTTACCGGTCATTTCATTGAACCCAAACACCCCACGCCAGCAGTCCTGATTGTTCAGATACGCATGGACGTTTGCTGTGGACATCACAGGAACGCCAGCGTCGTTCAGGACAAGGTCGATGGTGTGTTCGGGTCGGACCGGCTGTGTGGGAGCCATCACAGCAGGCATGGGGGCCATCGACACAGCAGGAGGCATTATCGCCATGTGCTGGTCTATGGTCCGTTGGGCCGCACGGGCCGAGGCGTCTGCCTTGCGACGTGCCTCCAGATCAGCAGGTAGGGTCGGTCGAGTCGAGATCAACACCAACCCAATGTTCACCCATACGTAGGCCGCAGTTGGCTCCCATCGCGTCATGACGGGTGATCTCCTCGGGTGTGATCTGGTAGTTGGTCCAACCGGGCAGGCCGGTCCAATAGTTGCCGATCAGGGAGCCGGGCACCTTGCCTCTGGCTTCGGGGGGAATGGTTGTTGGTGGGATGTATGAACCGTCATGGTCCGTACCGCCCGGAAAAAGCTGACCGTCCACCGGGATCAGTGGTAAAATGGTATCAAATCCGGCGGCGGCTGCGGTTGAGAGGTTGTGCATTTTTCGATCCTCAGTGTTGTACCGCGAACCGTCGTGGGGTATCATGACACCACCGGGATTATCGCAAGTTGTTCTGGGTTGTTCTGTGTGATTGGGGCGGTTCGCTACGTGGGCGAGCCACCCTTTTCCGTTCCGGTCACGGACGGTCCATCGCGGGCCGGGTCGCGATCCAGTGGCTCAGATCAGACTGTCGCCATCCGATCCGCTGCGGGCTGAGTTTGATCGGGTGGGGGAACCCACCGTCCTTGCGCATCCGGTCCAAGGTGGACGGTGTCACACCAAGGATCTTGGCGGTTTCTTTCCGGGTAAGGACCGAGTCGAGTTGGTCACTATGCATGACGATTCTCCATCGTTTGTTTCTGATGGGGAGGCACTATGGACAGTTTTCGACAGACGTAAACACCCCTTAAATGCAAAGCGCATGACTGAAGGAAGCGATGCTTAATAAAGCAAGTATCACACCCAACTCTCCATCAGAGGTCGTCTCCGCTCCAGAAAATCACCGCGCCGATAGGCCCGTTCAACGTCCGATCCGATTCGGTGGGCCAGTGCGTCCTCGACCAGATCCCGCGACCATGCGGCCTCGTTGGCCCATGTTGAAAACGTACTCCGCATCCCGTGTGGGGTCGCATCGCCCCAACCGGCATTGCGCAGGGCTTTTGCCATCGTCATATCCGACATGGGCCGACCAGCCGTACCCGGCAGAATCAGGTCGGTCCCGGCCATGCGCGGCAAGCTGCTCAGGAAGACCGCCAGCGGACCGCTGATCGGCACGCGGTGAGGGCGTCGGGCCTTCATGCGCTGGGCAGGAATAACCAACGTGTCGCCTTGGATGTCAGTCCAGCGCATGTGCCGCACCTCACCGGACCGAGAGGCCGTCAACATCACCACAACCAGCGCCTGATAGCCGATGCCTCGGCCTCGACGGTCCAACGCCACCCGGAACACCCGTGGTGCCTCCGCGACCGTCACAGCCGCATGGTGCCGCACCACGTGCTTTTGCCGGGGCAGGATGTGTTCGAGATTGTCGCGCAGTGCAGCCGGGTTCGGACCGGGCCGGTCGCCTCGGGCAATACTGGCCGACAGTATCCGCTCGACCCGCTGGCGCACACGACCGGCTGTCTCGACCTTGGTCAGCCAGATCGGGGTCAGAACAGCCTCGACATCGGCTGTGGTGACTTGATCGACCCGCAGGCCCATCAGCGGCCCTGCGTGCCGTCGCAGGCTGCTTTCCCATTGGGCCGAGTGTTTGGCGTTGGACCATGTCTGGTGATGGGCCGTGATGTAACTTGCCATCGCCTGCTCAAACGTCACGGCCTCACGCGCCGCCGTGCCGCCGTCTATCGGATCACGACCATCCGTCACGGCCTCACGCGCCGCAGCGGCTCGTTTGCGGGCCTCTGCGAGCGACACGGCGCTGGCCGGGCCGAGACCCTTCTCACGCTTGCGTCCGCGCTCTGTGTATCGGAAAACCCACGACCGACCGTTGCCCTTCACGCGCAGGAACAGCCCGCCGCCGTCAGAGTGCATACCTGGACCGGCGGTTGCCACGCCCCGTGCTGTCAATTTGTGTAGTGTCCGTACCCGCATCTGTCCCACCTATTGCCCCACCTGAATGCCGGTGTTTCATGGTTATGGCTGGGGATGCATGGTGATCGCTATGAAATAATACTCAATGAAAACAGGACAGTTGGGGGCACATGGGGACTAGGGCTGGCGGAAGCGGTGGGATTCGAACCCACGAAACGCTTTCACGTTTGCTGGTTTTCAAGACCAGTGCCTTCAACCGCTCGGCCACGCTTCCGGATCGCCCGGCGGTTTACGCATCCCTCGTCCGCGAAGCAAGCAGAAAACCGCACACATCCTGCGCCGCCACCGGATAACCATCCGACCGACAGGTTGCGTTTGGGTCACGCCTTTGGCCCGCTTGCCTCTCAGAATTTCTCAGGCTTTCATTGACGCCCCGAACAGGTTATCATCACCCCATAAGGTGAAAACACCAGTAGAGCAGGGCCGGACATCCGGCAACAAAGAGCGCAAAAGCGCCAGCAACGAGGCGAAGGGCACGTTATGTCATACTATCAGGGGCCGCTCCGGTCATCTGCAAGGATAGCAGGAATCGTTCTAGCATTGGGCGCGCTGGCCGGATGCGAGGAATCCCCGAAACTGGGCTTCCTGCAACCCGCAGACAGCACCAAAAGCGAAGCCGCAAACACCACCACTACTCTGGTCGAACGCGATGTCGAATCTCCGGATGTGTTCCAGGTCACCGAAAGCGGCCTGTGGGACGGGCGTCCGTCGCTGGGTGGCGTCTGGATCGCGCATCCCGATGTGACAGAGCCTGAGCGTGTGATCATCCGCAACAGCACAAACGACAAATTTGTCATCGGCGCCCTGTTCCGGCGCGAACGCGATATTCCCGGACCGCGCCTGCAGGCCTCCTCTGATGCGGCGGCGGCCCTCGGCATGATCGCCGGCGCCCCGGTCGAACTGAACGTCACCGCCCTGCGCCGCGAAACCGTCGAAGACACGCCAGACTCCGATGTCGTCCCCGAAGCGGCCGCCGTCCAGACCGCAAGCCTGGACAGTGCCGACCAGACCTCTGACGCCACGCTGGACCCGATCGCAGCCGCCGCCGCCGCCATCGAGGCGGCCGATCAATCCGCCAAAGCGACAGAAACCGTGACCCCCTCCAAGGCCGTGGCCAAGGCTGCAGCCCCATCCAAGCCGGTCTCCTCCCTGGGCAAGCCCTATATCCAGATCGGTATCTTCAGCGTCGAAGACAACGCCAACCGCACGGCCGCGCAAATGCGCAACGCCGGAATGGTCCCAACCATCTTCAAAGAGACGCTCAACAACAAGACCTACTGGCGTGTCGTCGTCGGTCCGGCTAAAACCAAGAGTGAACGGTCCTCTCTTCTCAAGCAAATCAGGGAGGCCGGATTCTCCGACGCTTATGCCGTCGTAAAGTAACAGGAGACCGGATTGCCCCAAACTCTGCTACGCAGCCTCGTCCTTGGCTGCGGCCTGATCCTGGGCGTTGCCCTGACCTCAGGCCCTGCCGCCGCCTTTGACACCAGTGCAAGGGCGGCCTACGTCCTGGACCAGAACAGCGGCACCGTGCTGATGTCCAAAAACGCGGACGATCAGCTTCCGCCCGCCTCTATGTCCAAACTGATGACGCTCTACGTCGCGTTCGAGGCGGTCCGCGATGGCCGCCTCTCCCTGGACGAAAAACTGCCCGTCTCCTCCCACGCGATGAGCTATAAGGGCTCGACCATGTTCCTCGACACGACCGATCGGGTCCGGGTTGAGGATCTGCTGCGCGGCATCATCGTCCTGTCCGGCAACGATGCCTGCGCCGTCATCGCCGAAGCGCTCAGCCCGGATGGCACCGAGGCCGGTTTCGCCCGATTCATGACCCAGCGCGCCCGCAAAATGCGCATGTTGAATTCCACCTTCATGAATTCCAATGGCTGGCCGCAGGCCGGGCACCTGATGACCGTGCATGACCTGGCCATCCTGGCCGACCACATCATCCGCGATTTCCCCGAGTTTTACCCGCTTTTTTCGGAAACCGAGTTCAAATTCGACGGCCGCGCCCCGCAAAACACGCGCAACCGCAACCCCTTGCTGCGCCTGGACATTGGCGCCGACGGGCTCAAAACCGGCCACACCCAGGCGGCAGGCTATGGGCTGGTAGGCTCTGCGAAACAGGGCAATCGCCGCATTATCTTTGTGATTTCAGGGCTCGACTCCCTGGAACGCCGGGCCGAGGAGGCGGAGGCGATAGTCAACTGGTCGTTTCGCAACTTCGTTGAAAAAACAATCGCCACCAAAGACAACCCGATCGCGCGGGCAGAAGTCTGGATGGGACGCGAGCCGACGGTGACCCTGGTCCCCGCAGAGGACAAGACCGCCATGCTGCCCGTGCTGGCCGCCGGAGAGCTTGAGGGCGAAGTGCGCTATATCGGCCCCATCCGTGCGCCCATCACCAAGGGCCAGGAACTCGGCGAACTCATCATCACGCCCGAGGGCCTGTCCGAAATCACCGTGCCACTGGTCGCGGACCGTGACATTCCGCGCGGCGGTTTCCTGATCCGGCTGGGCACTGCGGCGCAATACCTGATCTCCCGCTTCAATGATGACGCGACTCAACAGGGCGCGTCGTGACAGCCAAAGGCACCTTCATCACCTTCGAGGGCATTGACGGATCCGGCAAATCGACCCAGGCACGCCACCTGTTTGAGCGGTTATGCGCCGATGGAATCGATGCGATCCTGACCCGCGAACCGGGCGGCTCACCCGGGGCCGAAGAGATCCGCAAACTGGTGCTCCAGGGTGACCCGGACCGCTGGTCTCCTGAAACCGAGCTGCTGCTGTTCACAGCCGCCCGGCGTGATCACCTGGAACGCACCATCAACCCGGCCCTCGCGGCTGGCAAGGTGGTGATCTGCGACCGCTTTGCCGACAGCACTCGCATGTATCAGGGGCTGTCACGCGGCGATCTGCGCGCCAAGGTCGACGCGCTGCACAACCTGATGATCGGACGCGAACCGGACCTCACCCTGCTGATCGACATGGACCCCGAAATCGGCCTGACCCGCGCCCTGTCGCGCAATGGCAGCGAAGAACGCTTCGAAGACTTCGGCCCGGACCTGCAACGCCGCATGCGCGCCGGCTTTCTGGAACTGGCTCAAACCTACAGCGACCGCTTTCATGTGATCGACGGCAACCGCGACCCCGATGCCGTGGGTCGCGATATCTGGGCCACCGTCACCCAGGCCCTGCCCTAGAACCGACCCAAAATAGCGCTGGCCCTCCTCCAACACCGGTCTAAGATTACAGTGGCCAAAAACGACATGGGCCCAAGACCACCCAACCCGACACCCTCTCGCTCCGCCATCAATCAGGCCCCCCCATGCAAAACCGCCCCCGCCCATGACACAGGATCTGCCCGCCCCGGACCAGGCCCCCGGCGCCCCCCACCCGCGCGAGGCCGTTCAATTGTTTGGCCAGGACAGCGCCGAACAGGCCTTCCTTCAGGCCTTCGTCTCGGGGCGGCTGCACCACGGCTGGCTGCTGGCCGGCCCGCGCGGCGTGGGCAAGGCAACCCTCGCCTGGCGCATCGCCCGCTTCCTTCTCGCCACGCCCGATGCGCAAGAGGACGGGCTGTTCGGCGCCCCTCCCCCGCCCGTCTCTCTGGATATCGACCCAGACAACCCGGTCGCGCACCGGGTCATGGCCGGATCGGATCCGGGCCTGGTCAGCATCACCCGCAGCGCCAATGACAAAACCGGCAAGATGCGCGACCAGATCGTCGTCGAAGACGTGCGCAAACTGGGCCGTTTCTTCGGCCTGTCCGCCACAGACGGCGGGCGGCGCGTCGTCATCGTCGATGCCGCCGACGAAATGAACCCCTCCGCCGCCAACGCCCTGCTGAAAATGCTCGAAGAGCCCCCGGCGCGCACCACCCTGCTGCTGATCTCACATCAACCCTCCCGGCTTCTGCCCACCATCCGCTCCCGCTGCCGCACCCTGCGCCTGACAGAGCTTTCACCGCACGACCTGAGCCGCGCACTCGAACAGGCAGGCGCCGAACGCCCCCCCGATGCCGCCACCCAAGAGGCCCTGGCGACCCTCGCCCGAGGCTCCGCCGGGGACGCGCTGCGGCTGATGTCCGTCGGCGGGCTCGAAATCTACGCCGAGCTGATTGCGATATTGCAAAGCCTCCCCCGGCTGGACCGCCCCCGCACCCTCAAACTTGCCGAATCCGCCGCGCAACGCGGGGGCGATGATCGGTTCCGCCTGATGCTCGACCTCACCGACATCCTGCTCGCCCGACTGGCCCGCACCGGCGCCAGCGGCCAACCGCCCTCGCCGCTGGCCGCCCCGGGCGAGGCCGAACTGCTCGCCCGACTGTCGCCAAATGCAGCACAGGCGCGCGCCTGGGCCAGCCTCTCTGCCCAGATCAGCGCCCGCACCCGCCACGGGCTCGCAGTCAACCTTGACCCCGCCGCGCTGGTGCTGGATATGATCGTCAAGATACAGGACGTCGCCCCCAGATCATGACAGACCTCGCATACATCACCGACAGCCATTGCCATCTCGACTTCCCCGATTTCGACGATGAGCGCGACGCAATCATCGCCCGCGCCACCCGCGCAGGCGTGACGCGCATGGTCACAATCTGCACCAGACTGCGCAACGAACCCCAGGTCCGCGCCATAGCCGAGGCCTACCCCTCAGTCTTCTACGCCGCCGGCACCCATCCGATGAGCGTCGCCGATGAACCCATGGCCAGCACCGACCAGCTGATCGCCCTGTCCGCGCATCCCAAATTTGTCGCCATCGGCGAAACCGGGTTGGACTATCACTACACAGCCGAAACGGCCGAGATTCAGCAAAACTCCCTGCGCATCCATATCGACGCCGCCCGCCAGACCGGTCTGCCTCTGATCATCCACGCCCGCGCAGCGGATGACGACATGGCCCGCATCCTGACCGAAGAGCACCGCCAGGGCGCCTACACCTGTGTGATGCACTGTTTCTCTTCCAGCCCGGCCCTGGCCCGGGCGGCTCTGGATCTGGGGTTTTACCTCTCCATGTCCGGCATCGCCGCCTTTCCCAAAAGCCAGGATTTGCGCGACATCTTCGCCACCGCGCCGGTTGACCGCATTCTGGTTGAAACCGACGCCCCCTACCTGGCCCCGCCGCCCCACCGCGGCAAACGCAACGAACCGGCCTATACGGTGCATACCGCCCGCATCGGAGCCGAGGTGTTCGGACTGGACTATGCCACCTTCGCGGCCCAGACCCAGGCCAATTTCGAACGCCTCTTCACCAAAGCCGCCGCAACCGAGGCCACCTCATGACCAGCGAACTGCGCTATACAATCCTTGGCTGCGGCTCCTCCGGGGGCGTCCCGCGCCTGGGGGATGTCTGGGGCGATTGCGATCCGGCCAACCCCAAGAATACCCGCCGCCGCTGCTCCATGCTGGTGGAACGCGACGGGCCAGACGGCACCACCACAGTGCTGATCGACACCACCCCTGACCTGCGGAACCAGCTGCTGGGCACCGGCACCGGCCGTCTGGATGGCGTGGTCTGGACCCATTCCCACGCCGATCACGTCCATGGCATCGACGACCTGCGCATGATCGTGTTCAACATGCGCGCCCGGCTCACCGCATGGGCCGATGGCGACACGCAAAACTCCCTGCTCAGCCGCTTTGGCTATGCCTTTGTCCAACCCGAAGGCTCCCCCTACCCGCCCATCCTCAACCTCAAGACAATCGACGAGGCGTTCCAGATTGACGGCCCCGGCGGCCCTATTCCGTTCAAACCGTTCAAGGTGGGCCACGGCGCCATCGACTCGCTGGGGTTCCGCATCGGCGGCCTGGCCTATCTGCCCGATGTGGCCGAAATCTACGACGACGCCTGGGCTGACCTCGAAGACCTGGACATCTGGATCGTCGACGCCCTGCGCCGCACGCCCCATCCGACCCACGCCCACCTGGACCAATCCCTCGAATGGATCGAAAAAATGCGCCCGCGTCAGGCCGTGCTCACCAACATGCATATCGACCTGGATTATGAAACCGTCCTGCACGAAACCCCCGACCACGTGGTTCCTGCCTATGACGGCATGATCCTCCGCCTCCCGATCTGACCGGAGCATGCAGGCCCTCATAGACGTCATCCTCCCCGTCTTCCTCGTCATAGGTGCAGGCTACATCAGCGCCAAAACCGGCTATTTCTCCATCACCCTGATCGAGGGCCTGATGAAATTCGCCGTCGGCTTCGCCATCCCATGCCTGCTGTTTCTGGCCATCGCCGAGCTTGACCTCCACTCCGGTTATGACGCCGGCCTCCTGATCAGCTTTTACGCAGGCGCCACCATCTGCTTTGCCTTGGGCCTCTTCGGCGCGCACAGCCTGTTCGGCCGCAGTTGGGAGGATTCCGTTGCAATCGGCTTTGCCTGCCTGTTCTCCAACTCCGTCCTCCTCGGCCTGCCCATAACCGAGCGCGCCTACGGACCCGACGCGCTGACCGGCAACTACGCCATCATCTCGATCCACGCCCCGTTTTGTTACGGCCTCGGCGTCACAGTCATGGAGATCGTGCGCAACCGCAACAAAGGCGGGCTGACCGTGGTGGGAGCCGTGCTCAAGGCCATGTTCAAAAACGCCCTGTTGCTGGCTATCGCGTTGGGGTTCGCCGTGAACCTGATGCAGATCCCCTTGCACGGCACCATCAACGACGCCGTACACCTGATCGCCCGCGCCGGTCTGCCCTGCGCGCTGGTGGCCCTCGGCGGCGTCCTGTCCCAGTACAAACCAGAGGGCGACCTGCGCGTCATCGCCTGGGTGGTGGGCATTGTCCTTGTCGTGCATCCGTCGCTGGTCTGGATCATGGGCGTTGGATTCGGGCTGAAACAAGACCTGTTTCGATCCGCCGTCCTGAACGCCTCCATGGCACCGGGCATGAATGCCTATATCTTTGCCAGCATGTATGGCCGCGCCATGCGCGTAACGGCCTCATCCGTGCTGATCGCCACCGCCCTGTCGCTGGTGACGATCTGGATCTGGCTCACCATCCTGCCCTGACAAAACCTGCCGAGACGCGAAAACGGGCCTGCTCTTACTGCATCTTGACCGCATCGCGCGAAAACACCGCCCGATCCGTGGACAGATCATCATAGATCAACTCCACCTCAATCTGCTGGATCGATCCCAGTTCATACCCACGGTAAGGCGCGCCGTCCCCATCCAGCAAAGCCCCCGGCATCGGCAAATCCAAATGGCACTCCGGCAGATCCCACCGCTCAGGCGGCGCACCGTTAAGCCCCACTTTCATCTCCAGCAGGCCACAGCGCCACGACAGGATCTGGGTCACATACAACAAATCCTGCCCGTCATACTCGCGCACCGCCACCCAACTTGACTTGGTCGCCCCCAGAATCGGCTTGACCTCCGTCGCCGTTGTGAACTTGCCACTGGGCTCCTGCGGCTCAGCCACCAGACCAGCAGTCGCCGGCGCGGCCTCTTGCGCCACCGCAGGCGCCTCGCCCAGCGTTATCGTGTCAGAGCCGAAACCCGAACTGCCCGACTCGGTCCCGGCCACCTGCGGCGACGGATCCGCAGGGGCCGCCGCGGGCGCATCCTCAACCGGCTCTGCCGGTGCCGCTTCATTCACTGGCGCAACATCCGACGACGGCGATGGCGATGGCGCAACCGCAACCGCAACAGACAAATCGCCAGACCCGCCAGACAGCATCGCCGCCACAACAATCATCACAAAAATCTCAAACACAGAAACCACCCCTCAAAAATTCAAATCTAATACGTCCAAGGGTGTTCCTCGCAACCGCATCCGTCTAAGACTATACCGAAAGAGCAGTCACAGCGCCCTGCGAACAGGTCACAGTATGGCAAAGAACCCAGCCCCGGGCAAAGATTTCAATATCATGATCGTCGGTCAGGCCGGTCGCCTGCAATATGAGGCGGTGCTGTTTGCGGCGTCCCTGCGCCAAAACACGCCCGATTTCAAAGGACGCCTGTTCGTCGCCGTCCCCGAGCCCGGACCAAACTGGCCCAACGATCCATCCATCCGCCAGGACGACATCCTGCACGCTCTGGCCGATCTCGGTGCTGAAATCCTGCCCTTCCAATCCAGCGTCTTTGGCCACAGCTACCCCTATGGCAACAAGATCGAGGCCCTCGCCGCCCTCCCCCCGGACGAACCCTTTGTCTTCTTTGACACCGACACGCTGGTGATGGGCGACCTGACCACCGTGCCCTTCGATTTCGACCGGCCCAGCGCCTCGCTGCGCCGCACAGGCACATGGCCGGTCCTGGAACTCTACGGGCCCGGCTATACCGCCATCTGGAAATCACTCTATGATCGGTTCGGCCTGGACTTTGCCAGCAGCCTCGACCTGACCTGGCCCGACGAATTCTGGCGCCGCTACCTCTATTTCAACGCCGGATACTTCTTCTACAAATGCCCCCGCATCTTTGGCCAGCGGTTCCTGACCTACGCCAAATCCGTGCGCGACAATCCTCCGCCGGAACTCGTCTGCCAATCCATGGACCCCTGGCTGGACCAGATCGTCCTGCCCCTGGTCATCCACGGGCTCGGCGGCGGACGCGATACCCTCCCGCCTGACTTGCTGGACGGGGACATCACCTGCCACTACCGCGTGCTGCCACTGCTCTACGCCCGCGAATCCGACCGCGTGGTCGAGATGCTGGAAACCGTCAGCGCCCCCAACAAGATCAAGAAAGTGCTCAAGGCCTACGAACCGATGAAGCGCATGATCTACCAAAAACGCGGCCATAAGGTGCGTGCGCTCTTTGACCGTGAAAACCTGCCCCGCAAGGAACAGGCCATCCGCAACCGCATCAAATCCGAAGGGTTCTGGATGCGCTGACCCCTGTTGCGCCCCCAACCCTTCCACCATGCCCAAACCGACCCGTGCGATCCGCGCCCAACCCGCCCGCACCCCAAACCGGTGATTGTCCTCTCGCTCTGTTTCGCCTAACCCTGTTGCAAATTCGCTCAGGAGGACTTTCGTGATGACAAAAGACGGCCCAACCTACGGTTTCGACACCCTGCAAATCCACGCAGGCGCCCGCCCCGACCCTGCAACCGGTGCGCGCCAGACCCCCATCTATCAAACCACGGCCTATGTGTTTCGCGACGCCGAGCACGCCGCCGCGCTCTTTAACCTGCAAGAGGTCGGCTACATCTATTCCCGCCTGACCAACCCAACCATCGCCGTGCTTCAGGAACGCATCGCCACACTCGAAGGCGGCGTCGGCGCGGTCTGCTGCTCCTCCGGTCACGCAGCCCAGATCATGGCCCTTTTCCCGCTGATGCAGCCGGGCATGAATGTGGTGGTTTCAACCCGCCTCTATGGCGGCACCGTCACCCAGTTCAGCCAGACCATCAAACGCTTCGGCTGGTCCGCCACCTTTGTCGATTTTGACGACACAGACGCCGTCGCAGCCGCCATCGACGACAACACCCGCGCCGTTTTCTGCGAATCCGTGGCCAACCCGGGCGGCTACATCACCGACCTGGACGCCATCTCCAAAATTGCCGACGCCGCCGGCGTGCCTCTCATTGTCGACAATACCGCCGCCACACCTTACCTGTGCCGCCCCATCGAACATGGCGCCACATTGGTGGTCCACTCCACCACCAAATACCTGACCGGCAACGGCACCGTCACCGGCGGCGCAGTGGTCGACAGCGGCACATTTGACTGGTCCGCCAGCGACAAATTCCCATCCCTCAGCCAGCCTGAGCCAGCCTACCACGGCATGAAATTCCACGAAACATTCGGCCCGCTGGCCTATACCTTCCACGGCATCGCCATCGGCCTGCGTGACCTCGGCATGACCATGAACCCACAGGCGGCCCACTATACGCTCATGGGCATCGAAACCCTCTCGCTGCGCATGGACCGCCACGTCCAGAACGCGGAAAAGATCGCGGCCTGGCTCGAAAACGACCCGCGCGTCGACTTTGTCACCTACGCCGGCCTGCCCTCCTCGCCCTATGCCGAGCGCAAGAAAAAGATCTGCCCCAAAGGCGCCGGTGCACTGTTCACCTTCGCCGTCAAAGGCGGCTATGATGCCTGCGTCAAACTGGTAAACGCGCTGGAGATCTTCAGCCATGTGGCCAACCTCGGCGACACACGCTCGCTGATCATCCACTCGGCCTCGACCACGCACCGCCAATTGACCCCCGAACAACAAGAGGCCGCAGGCGCCGCCCCCAATGTTGTGCGCCTGTCCATCGGCACCGAGGACGCAGACGATCTGATCAACGATCTCGACCGCGCGCTGCACGCCGCAACCGTCTGATCCCGCGTCGGGGGCGCAGCCCGACCAGCAAAAACCGCGCCATCGGCACTCTTCCGCCGATGGCGCCCCCCCGCGCCCGGGCCCCGTTCCCTCTTCGAACACCCCGAACGCCCATTCCTCACCTCACCAAAACACCACCTCCGCCGGGCCTCAGCACAAGCCATGATTGCACCCGCTGGTGCGGGAACGGAAACAATCGACCCGTTCCGCCACCACCGTCAGCCCACCGACAGCACATCGAGCCCGAATCCGATCAATCAGATGACACAAGCACCGGATTGGCATATACTTTCTTTTGAGGTTGCCCTGCTATAATACAGCGGGAGATAGCGGATTCTGTCCGTTCAATTTTGTTTTTTGTTCATGGGACGGCATGAAACCAACATTTGCGTTGTCTCTTTCCTTCGAAGGCATCAGCCTTCTGCACCGTTGCGCCGGCGGCTGGCGCAACGCGGGAGAGGTCGCCTTGGAGGCACCCGACCTGACAGCAGCGCTGTCAGGGCTGCGCGGGGCTGCCGCGCGGCTTGAAACCGGTCCGCTCTATACAAAACTGATCATTCCCAACGATCAGATCCGGTATCTCAGCATCGAAACCGGTCAGGTCGACCCGACCGAACGGGACGCAATGGTGCGCGCCTCTCTCGAAGGCGCCACACCCTACGCCGTGTCCGAACTGGTCTACGACATCTCGATCGAGGGGCCGACCACCCATATCGCCGCCGTCGCCCGCGAAACTCTCGCCGAGGCAGAGGGATTCGCCGCAGAGCATGATTTCGGACCGCTCAGTTTCGTCGCGATTCCCGGATCAAAACCGTTTTTGGGTGAACCTTATTTCGGACCAACCAAATTCGCTCAGACCCATCTGCCCGCTCAGGACCCGGTCGAACCTGATGGCGTAGCGGTCGTTGTGATCGGCCCAGCTCAGTTTCCGGTACAAGGAATGGTTGAACCGGCGCCACCTGCGCCGCGTCCGGTCACCGCCCCACCAGCCGCCGACCCAATCCCGGCGCCGCAGCCAGAGGTTCCGACCGAACCCAAGGCCCCCGCACCCGCGGATACACCGGCGGCTCCACAGCCAACAGCTCCGGCAGAGCCGGAGCCCGCGCCCTCCGCAGGCCTGACCTTCTCCAGCCGTCGTCGCCGTGGTGCCCCACCGGCGGACCCAGCACCAGAACCGGCCGAGGCACCGGCATCCCCTCAGGCCTCTCCCCCGGCTTCGGTCCCAGAACCCACAGCCGCGCGCACGGCCCAGCCCGAACCAACCACAACGGAACCGGTCCAGGCTCAACCGGCCCCACCTCAACTGACCCCCGTGGCGCCTGCCATCGAACAGGTTGACCCGGCTCCCGCGTCGCAGCAACTCACCGCGCGCCGCCTCGATGCCGCCGTTCAGGCGTCGGGTGTCACGCAGGCACCCGCCGTCGCACCAGCCCCGGCCATCGCCCCCGCCATCGGCGCGGCGCAACGCCCCCCTGCGTTCGACCCGGCGGAACCACCTGCCCAGGACACCCCATCCCGCTTTGGCGGCCTGCTGCGCAACCGGCGCAAATCAAAGCCCAAGGCGCAGCCAGAACCGCGCGCCCAGGAGCCTATTCCGGCCCAGGCGGCCGCGCCGACACCTCAGGTAGACGTGTCCGGAATGCCGCCGCGCCTCGCCGCTGCCGTTCTCAAAACCGCTGATACCGCCGCCGTCATGCCGGACGAATCCGACCGCATGACCGTGTTCGGCGCCCGCCAATCCACCAAGGCCAAGGCCGCCCCACGTCCCCGTTTCCTCGGCCTGATCCTGACAGCGGTCCTCTTGCTGTTCCTGGCCGGCGTGGCCGCCTGGGCCTCCATTTTCCTGGACGAGGATTCCGTACGCCTCTTCAGCCGCGAACCGGCGACCAAGACCGCTGACAGCACAACACAGATCGCGCCTGCCGCGCCACAGACCCAGACAACCACGTCCTCCGCCTTCGATATGCCGCGCTTTTCAGCGCCGGAAATTGGCAATGACCGGGCCCTGCAAACGCCGATCGAACCTGAACAACCGGTTATTCTGGCCTCGCTAGACCCTTCCACATCCGACCTGACCGGTGCCCACTCCAGCCTGATTCAGGAATTACGCGCACCGCGTTCTCTGGTGTCCTTGCAGGATTCCGAAACCGCCAACGATTTCGAGAAACGCTACGCCGTCACCGGTATCTGGTCCGAAGCCCCGCCAGAGCCTGACACCCCCTCGATCATCGGCCTGAACGACCTGTTCATCGGCTCCATCGACAATCGCGACCTGTCACAAGATGCCGTCGCCCTGCCCGGCGCCCAGGATTTCCTCACGGACGAGCCGCTCTTCTCGCAAAACTCTCCGGTCGCGCCCGAGACGGTGTTTGACTTTGACGAACGCGGGTTGGTTCGCGCCACCCCCGACGGCGCGCTCAGCCCAGAGGGCCACATGGTCTTCCTCGGCCGCCCACCCCAGGTGCCACCGCCCACGCCCGACCGCTCCGTGGTCGAACCTGAGCCCGAGGCGCAGGTTGACAGGCTGGCCGGTTTCCGCCCCCGCTCTCGTCCCGGTGACCTGAACGAACGCGTTGAACGCGCGCAACTGGGCGGGCTGACCCGCTCCGAACTCGCAGGTGTCCGCCCCAAACTGCGCCCGGCCTCATTGCAGGAACTCGCCATGGCCGCCCGCGCCGAAGCAGCGGCGCAAGACGACGCCCAGGCCGATGCCACAGACCAAACCGCCGAAGCGGGCACAGAAACCGAAACAACCACCGATCCAAACGCCTTCGACAACCCGACCAAACTGGCCGTCGCAACCGCCTCGCGCCCCAAGGATCGCCCGCGCGACTTCAAGGCCCGCGTCAAGAAACAGCAGGAAAACCCCGAAAACGCCGCCGTTGCCCAAACCGTGGCACCGCGCACCGTAAAACCTAAAATTCCAACCAACGCCTCGGTCTCGCGCCAGGCGACGCTGACCAATGCCATCAATATGCGTCAGGTTAACCTGATCGGCGTCTACGGCACCCCATCCAACCGCCGCGCCTTGGTCCGCATGCCCAGCGGTCGCTACAAAAAGGTGCAGGTCGGTGACAATATCGACGGCGGACGCGTGTCCGCCATCGGTGACAGCGAACTGCGCTATCAAAAAGGTGGCCGCAACCTGGTGCTCAAAATCCCATCGGGCTAAGCGCACCAGGGCGGCAATCAGGGCGACAAACGGACTTAATCAACCACCAACTCACCCGAGTTGATCTGCTCCTGTTCGATGCTCTCAAACAACGCTTTGAAGTTGCCCTCGCCAAATCCATCATCGCCTTTGCGCTGAATGAACTCGAAAAAGATCGGACCAATCACCGTCCGAGAGAAGATCTGCAACAAAATGCGCGTCTCGCCCCCATCAACGACCCCTTCGCCGTCAATCAGAATCCCGTGCTTGGCCATCCGGTCCAGCGGCTCTTCATGTCCGACCACCCGCTCCCGGCTCATCTCGTAGTAGGCGGCAGGCGGCGCAGGCATAAACCGGATCCCGCGCTGCGAAATCTCATCAGTCGACTCGTAGATATCATGCGCCCCCACCGCAATATGCTGAATCCCTTCGCCCTTGTACTTCTTCAGATAGGCAACAATCTGCCCCGTCTCCCCACGGTCTTCATTGATCGGAATCCGGATCCGCCCGCAAGGCGAGGTCAAAGCACGCGAAAACAGCCCGGTGAACTTGCCCTCAATGTCAAAGAACCGGATCTCCTTGAAATTGAACAAATCCCCGTAAAACTTGAACCAGACGTCCATATTCCCCGAAAACACATTATGCGTCAGATGATCCAGGTAATAGAACCCAACGCCATGCGGCTTGGACTGGCACAACCACTCAAACTCGCCGTTATAGGGTGAGGTGTCATAATACTGATCAATGAAATAGATCAGGCTGCCGCCGATCCCCTTGATCGCAGGCACATCCATCGTCTTGTCATCGCCTTCATAGGGCTCCGCCCCCATCTTGATCGCATGATCAAACGCGTGCTGCGCATCCACCACACGCCAGCCCATGGACGGCGCACAGGGGCCATGCGCCTCGACAAAACGATCCGCAAAACTGCCCTTTTCCGCGTTCAGAACATAGGTGATGTCCCCCTGCTGCCACAGCTCGATACCCGGCTTGCTCTTGTGCCGCGCGACCAGTTCATAACCCATAGAGGTAAACAAATCGCGCAGCTCCTGCGGCTCGGGATGGGCGAATTCAACGAACTCAAACCCATCCGTACCGGCGGGGTTCTCTGCGGTAATCTGCGATTTCGGGGCATCATGCGGAAACGGACCCATGGCATTCTCCTGAACTGATCTGAGGGCACTTACGATGCGCATTTTACGCATAACCTGGCGCGGTATTTGCGCGAAGTTGCGCAATCCCAAGGGTGGCAATGCGGAGTTTTCACCCTATCTATTAAAAAGACCGGAGTTTTTCGCACATGCTCGATGAAACAGACACCAAATTGCTGGCCGCCCTGCAAACCGATGCGCATCTGACCGCCCATCAAATGGGCGAGCGGCTCAACCTCTCTCCCAGTCAGGCCGGGCGGCGGCGCCAACGCCTCGAGGCTGAAGGTTACATTCAGGGCTACAGCGCCCGCCTGGACCCAACCCGGCTGGGCCTATTGGTCCAGGGCTTTGTCCAGGTCCAGCTGGGAACCCACGGCCCCGACCAATCCCGCAGCTTTGCCCGCCTGATCGACAGCCGAAGCGAAATCACCAGCGCCTGGACGATGACCGGAGAGGCAGATTACCTGCTGCGCGTCTATTGTCAGGACCTTCCCGCACTGAACAGGTTGATCCACGAGGTGCTTCTGCCCCATCCTGCGGTGGCCAGAGTGCAAAGCCAGATCGTCATGGATCAACTCAAACGCGACGCCCCTCTGCCAACCTGACGCCAACGCCCGGCCAACCAAGGATCTAACCCAGTGGAAGTATTTCTGTATCAGGCCACAATCTATCTCGGGGCCGCCGTGATTGCCGTGCCATTGGCCGCCCGGCTTGGGCTGGGATCGGTTCTGGGCTACCTCGCCGCGGGCATTATCATCGGGCCGATCCTGCACCTTGTCGGCGACGAAAGTCAGGATCTGCAACATGTGGCCGAATTTGGCGTCGTGATGATGCTGTTCCTCATCGGCCTCGAACTCGACCCAAGGGCGCTGTGGGATATGCGCCACCGCCTGATCGGGCTCGGCGGTCTGCAACTGGTTCTGACCACGGTCGCCATCATGGCCTGTGCCATGGCCTTGGGCGAAATCTGGAGCTCAGCACTGGCCATCGGACTGGCCCTGTCCCTGTCCTCAACCGCGATTGTTCTGCAAACCCTGTCAGAAAAAGGGCTGATGCAAACCGGAGGCGGACGATCAGCCTTTTCCGTGCTCCTGACCCAGGACATGGCCGTCATCCCGATCCTGGCCCTGCTGCCCTTGCTGGCCATGTCAGATCCCGCCGCAACGGGCACAGTGCAGGCCGTCGCAGATCACGCCAGCCACGCAGCTGGCCATGGCAGCGACCATGGCGCCAACCTGTCGCTGGTCGCAGGCCTGCCGGGCTGGGGTGTCACGCTGGTCACCATTTCGGCCGTTGTCCTGATCGTGCTGGCCGGGATCTACCTGACCCGTCCGGTCTTCCGCTTTATCCACGCATCAAACCTGCGCGAAATGTACACCGCCCTCGCCCTGGCAATCGTCGTCGGCATCTCCTTCCTGATGCAGCTCGTCGGCCTGTCCCCCGCCCTGGGCGCATTCCTGGCCGGTGTCGTTCTGGCCACCAGCGAATTCCGCCACGAACTAGAGAGCGACCTCGAACCCTTCAAAGGCCTGTTCCTCGGCCTGTTCTTCATCACCGTCGGCGCCGGGTTCAACCTGAACTCATTCTTTGCCGACCCGTTGGACCTCATCGGAATGGCCCTGCTCGTGGCCGTGGTCAAAGGCCTGGTGCTGCTCCTGCTGGGTCGAATCTTTGGCCTGCGCGGGCGGGACAAATGGCTGTTCACGCTGGGTCTGGCCCAGGCGGGCGAATTTGGCTTCGTACTGGTCGCCTTTTCGGTCCAGCAAAACGTCATCCCCATCGGTGTTTCCGAAAAACTGCTGATGGTCATCGCGCTGTCAATGCTCATCACTCCTCTGCTGTTCATGCTCTACGAATTCCTCTCCAAACGGATGACCGACAGCCAGCCGGTGATAGAGCCCGACACAATAGATGACGAAGGGCCGGTGATCATCGCCGGCATCGGGCGGTTCGGTCAGATCGTGAACCGGCTGGTCCAGGCCAGTGGATTTCAAACCATCGTCCTCGATCACGACATGGCCACCATCCAGCAAATGCGTAAATTCGGCGTAAAGGGCTTCCTCGGCGATCCCACCCGCCCCGATCTGCTCAACGCCGCCGGCCTGGCCAAGGCCCGCGTGCTGGTTGCGGCCATGGACGACAAAGACTCCGTGACCCAGCTGGTGGCCTATGCCCGCCGCCAACGCCCCGACCTACAGATCGTGGCCCGCGCCTATGACCGCCAACATGTCTACGAACTCTACCAGGCCGGTGCCGACGACATCGTGCGTGAAATGTTCGACAGCTCATTGCGCGCCGGGCGCTACGTGCTCGAAAACGTCGGCCTCACCGAATACGAGGCCGCCGTGGCCGAACAGACCTTTTACGCCCATGACCGCCGCTCTGTGCGCGAGCTGGCCCAACTCTGGAAGCCGGGCGTCCCGGCCGCCGAAAACGAAGAATACGTGGCCCTGGCCCGCGCGCTCCAAAATGAACTGGAAACCGCCCTGCTGGAAGCCGCCGAAAAAGAGGCCCAGAAATCAGCCTGAACGGGCCCCGGAAGCCGGCCCAGAAATCAGGCCGGCCCCTCAGCCCGCCAGCCGTTGCGCCAATTGCCGTTGACGTTCCAGTACAACCGGCAAATCAATCGTGGTCACAACGCCACTCTCAACCACCATCCGCCCCTCGACAAACAGATGTTTCACCCGCTGAGGCCCCGCCAACAGCAAAGCGCCCGGGTCCCAACTGCCTGCGCTTTCAACGCCACTGACATCCCAAACCGCAATATCCGCCCGCTTGCCCACGGCCAGCCGCCCGCAATCCGGCCGCCCCAACACATCAGCCCCGCCGCGCGTCGCAATCTCCAACGCCTCGCGCGCACTCATCGCATCCGCGCCCCGCGCCACCCGTTGCAACAACATCGCCTGACGCGCCTCTGCCATCAGATTGCCGCTGTCATTAGAGGCAGATCCATCCACCCCCAACCCTACCGGCACGCCCGCATCCCGCATGGCCCGCACCGGGGCAATCCCGCTGCCCAACCGGCAATTCGAACACGGGCAATGCGCCACGCCCGTGCGCGACCGCGCGAACAAATCAATCTCGGCCCCATCCAGCTTGACACAATGCGCATGCCACACATCCGCACCGGTCCATCCCAAATCCTCGGCATATTGCCCGGGCCGACACCCAAACTGCGCCTCCGAATAGGCGATATCTTCATCGTTTTCCGCCAGATGGGTATGCAGCATCACACCCTTGTCGCGCGCCAGCACAGCCGTCTCGCGCATCAGATCCCGGCTCACCGAAAACGGAGAGCATGGCGCCAGGCCCACCCGGCACATCGACCCGTCCCGCGCATCATGGAACGCATCAACAACCCGCACGCAATCTTCCAGTATTGCGCTTTCCTGCTCGACCAGATCATCGGGCGGCAACCCGCCTGCGCTTTCCCCAATGCTCATCGACCCGCGTGTCGGCTGAAACCGCAACCCAATCTCAGCCGCCGCCGCAATGGTGTCATCCAGCCGCCCGCCGTTCGGATACAGATACAAATGATCCGAGCTCAGGCTGCACCCGGACAGGGCCAATTCCGCCAGACCAGTCTGTGCCGAAACGAACAATTCCTCCGGTCCGAACCGGGACCAGATCGGATACAGCGTCTGCAACCATCCAAACAACAGCGCATCCTGACCACCGGGCACCGCCCGCGTCAAACTCTGGTATAAATGATGATGCGTATTCACCAGACCGGGCGTCACCACACAGCCATCGGCGCGAATCACCTGCCCTTGCGTTTCCAGATCCACGCCCAGCTCTACAATCACACCGTCCCGCATCCGCAGATCAGCGCCCGCCAACTCGCGCCGCGCGTCATCCATCGTCAGGATGATCTGCGCATTCTTCAGAACCGTCTCAGACATGATCGCGCAACACTTCAAGGGCCTGCGCGTGCAACTCTGCATTGGCCGCCGCCAAAGACCGCCCGCCATTATGCGCCGGGCCGCCGCTCCAGTCTGTCACGACACCGCCCGCAGCCTCGATCACCGCAATCGGCGCCTGAATGTCATAGGCGTTCAACCCGGCCTCAATCACCAGATCCACCTGTCCGGCAGCGATCAGCGCATAGGCATAACAATCCATCCCGTATCGCGTCAGCTTGGCCCCTTTGGCCACCGCTTCAAATCCGGCGCGTTCCTGCGCCGTCCCCACCTCGGGAAAGGTTGTAAAAACAATCGCATCCGCCAATTCGCGGGTTTGACGCGTCTCCAGGTCAACCCGTCCGCTCGGCCCAACCATATGTGCCGTGCCCATGCCGCCAAAGAATCGCTCGCCGATGTAAGGCTGATCAATCACGCCCAGAATCGGCCCATCCGCATCCGCCAGAGCGATCAAAACCCCCCAGGTCGGCGTGCCAGAGATAAATCCCCGCGTCCCGTCAATCGGGTCCAGCACCCAGGTTCGCCCGCTGCTGCCGGATACATTTTCGAATTCCTCGCCCAGGATCCCATCCTCGGGCCGGTGCTCTGCCAGCAAGGCACGCAACGCCAGCTCTCCGGCGCGGTCCGCCTCGGTCACGGGGTCAAACCCCCCCTCCAATTTGTTCAGAGCCGACAGGCCCTTTTGGCGGAAGAAAGGTAAAATGGTCTCGCGCGCAGCGTCAGCCATACGCGAAGCGAGTTCAATGTCAGAGAGATTTGAGACGGTCATGGCCTAACCCGTGCCACTCCGCCCCAGATTTTTCAACCAAAAGCGTTCAGGCGACGTCACTTAGCACGCGCGCCAACTCAAACAAGCGCCGGCGCTGGTTTTCGGGAATGGAATAATAGGACCGCACCAGATCCAGCGCCTCTTTGTCCCCCATCAAATCTGCGGGAATCGGCGCCTCTGTGGCATCGGACTTTTCGACCTCTTCCAGACCTTCAAAGAAGAAGCTCACCGGAACGTCCATCGCATCTGCAATATCCCACAACCGCGACGCGCTGACACGATTCGCGCCGGTCTCGTATTTTTGGATCTGCTGGAATTTGATACCGACCTTTTCCGCCAATTGCTGCTGCGTCATGCCAATCAACCAACGGCGGTGCCGAACACGCTTACCAACATGAATATCAACCGGATGGGCCACATCTATTCTCCTTTTAACTCAAAAACCGACACGGGCATTGCAACCCGGACTTGCACAATTTTTTATCTATACCAACGCCAAGTGTAGCGTCGTTTCCCCATTGCAACAGCCTCAGCTGCTAGCCCAACTCTAAGCGCTTTTCGGTTGAATTCAAGACTTGACGCTCTGCATATGGGTGCGCACCAGAACAAATTACGAACATTTGTTTCAACTCTCTCTTAATATTTCGGTAACAGGGCCGAGAAAACCCATTTCTCTGATCAAAACGATCTTGGAACATCCGCGAATCTGATAAAAATGCGGGCAGCCATCCAACCAATAGGAACCAGCATGTTAGCCTATCGTGTCACCACCTCGGGCGCCCCTGCCGCGCTGGTCCAGATCGCCCCGCCAACGCCCGGTCCCGGACAGACTCTGATCGACATCCACGCCTGTGGGCTGAATTTCGCCGATCTGCTCATGCAGAAGGGCACCTATCAGGATACCCCCGCCCCCCCGTTCACTCTGGGCATGGAAGTCGCTGGAATCGTGCGCGAATGCGTCGGCGGACCGCTGCAAACAGGCGACCGCGTCATGGTATACGCCCGTCAGGGCGGGCTGGCCGAACAGGGCGTGTTCGATACCGACCGGCTGCTGAAAATGCCCGATTCGATGACCTTCGAACAGGCCGCCGCCTTCCAGATCGGCTATGGCACGGCCCATCTGGCACTGGGGCACCGGGCCCGGCTGCAACCGGGCGAAACCCTTGTCGTCACCGGCGCCGGAGGCGGCACAGGGCTGACCGCAGTCGAAGTTGGCGCCCAAATGGGAGCCCGCGTCATCGCCGTGGCCCGTGGCAGCGAAAAACTGGCCGCCGCCACCGCCGCCGGCGCAGCCGAGCGAATCGACATAACCGAACTGACACAGAATTCAGCCGCCGGGCCCGATACAGACCCAAACACGCTGTTGCGCGACCGTCTGCGCGACCGCTTGCGCGATCTGGGCCGGTTCGATGTGCTCTATGACACGGTGGGCGGCGACATGTTCCAGGCCGGTTTCCGCGCCATGAACCCCGAAGGCCGCATCCTCCCGGTCGGCTTCGCAGGCGGAGACGTCCCCCAGATCCCGGCCAACCACCTGCTGGTGAAAAATCTGACCGTCATCGGGTTTTACATCGGCGGCTATCTGAACTTCCGCGCCGATGTGATCCGTCAAAGCTATGCCACCCTGCTCGATTGGTTCCAGGCCGGACGCCTGCGGCCCCATGTCGGCCACGTCCTGACGCTGGATCAGGCCGCTCAGGGGATGGAGCTGCTGCGATCCCGCCAGGCCGTCGGCAAAGTGGTGATCACCCCCCAAAGCTGACCGTATGGGCCCTCACCCCCCAGCCATCCGCAGGGCAGGCGCAGCCGACACCGAAAACATCTGCCGCACCAAATCGGCCAATTCACCAACCAGCTGCGACTTCGGTGCCAGACCGCCATACAGATTGATATTCTGCGACGGCAGCTCTGGCAGCAGATTGCCATGATCAATCGGCTCATGCTGTGGCGGCAGAGTGCCCTCCAGCAACACGCCAACCGCCAGATCCGCACTCACAGTCGCCTCGACCGTGCGATCCGATTCGCTGTCCACCACCATATCCCAGGCGATCCCGGCCTGATCCAAAGCCGAGGTCGCCAGAGGCCGAAAAATGCAACTCCGGCAAAACGCCAACCGCAAGGGCCGTTGCCGCCACATCGACCCGTTCGGCGCCCCCACCCAGGTCAGCGGCAAAACCTGAATCTGCTCGCCCCCCTCGCCCACTGAAACCTCTGTGGTCAGGATCAGATCGCATTCACCCTTGGCATACAACGCCTTCAACTCGCGCGTATAAGAAGAGATCAACTGCACCCGCACCCGTGGAAAACTGGCATGAAACCGCTGCAAAACCCGGGGAATGGCCGGCTGCACCACATCATGCGGCACGCCCAGCGTCACTTCCCCCTCAAAGGCCTGATCGGTCAGCCGCGCCATTACCTCATCATTCAGCGCAACCATCCGCCGCGCATACCCCAACAGCTGCTCGCCCGAGGCCGTCAACGCGATCCCCCGCCCCGAACGATCCAGCAAGGTCAGATCCAGCATCTCTTCCAGCCGTTTGATCTGCATCGACACCGCCGATTGGGTCAGATGCAGAAACCCGGCGGCCCGCGTCACCCCGCCCGAATCCGCTATTGCAACAAAGGATCGCAGGGTCGTCACGTCCAAGTTTCTCATTCATCACGCTCCTTGATCAAACACAGCACAAACATTCGTTTTCCAAATGGATCACGGATTGCCATATACATCAAGGAAATTGATAGAACGACGACAACCAATCACGAAAGGACAAAATCATGACCCGCACTCTGGATTCGCACACCCTGGTCCGCCCGCTGACCGGTTCCTCCCGCACTCGCCCGACCCTGACCCAGATGCTGACCGTCTGGAAACAGCGCCGCCAGCTGCGCAACATGGACAGCCGCACGCTCAACGATCTGGGCATCAGCCACCAGGACGCCATGACCGAGGCCAACCGCCCCGCCTGGAACGTGCCCGTACATTGGCTCAAGTGATCGCAAACACACTCCCAAAAGGCCGAAACGCAACAGGGGAACAGACCCAAATACCGGGTCCGTTCCCCTGTTTGTTTCAACTCTGGAAACACAACCCGAATCAGCTGTGATTTCCTGACTAAAAAACTTGAAAAACCCCCTGAACACTCCAATATTGCTTAGTGAACGCCTCGGGTCCGCCCGGGGTGCCTTGGGTTTTATAAATGGAGTCTCTCAATGGCTGAGTATGACACAAGCAGAGTGATGGGTGGCGGCGTAGCCGGTATTCGCACGGCTGAAATCGACGCGGGCCTGCGGGCCCATATGAACAAGGTCTACGGCACAATGTCCGTTGGCATGTTCATCACCTTCGCAGCGGCTTGGGCCATTTCCGGCTTGTCCGTCACCGCAGACCCCTCTGTCGCGGCCGCGCAATTGCGCGAAGGTCAGTATCTGACCAACTTCGGCTACGCGATCTACGCTTCGCCTCTGAAATGGGTCATCATGTTCCTGCCGCTGGCCTTTGTCTTTGGCTTTAGCGCGGCCATCAACCGCCTGTCCGCAGCGTCAGCGCAGCTGGTGTTCTACGCCTTTGCCGCCGTTATGGGCCTGTCGATCAGCTGGATCTTCCTCGCCTTCACCGGGTATTCGATCATCCAGGTGTTCCTGGTCACCTCGATCGCCTTCGCGGGCCTGTCGCTCTGGGGATACACCACGAAAAAGGACATCTCGGGTTGGGGCAGCTTCCTAATCATGGGTGTGATCGGCCTGCTGGTTGCATCCGTCATCAACATCTTCCTGGGCAGCCCCGCCATCACCTTTGCCATCTCGATCCTGGGTGTGCTGATCTTCGCCGGGCTCACCGCCTATGACACGCAAAAGATCAAAACCACATACCTGGCAATGGCCCACTCGGGCGATCAGGAATGGCTCGGCAAAGCCGCGATCATGGGCGCACTCAGCCTGTATCTCGACTTCATCAACATGTTCATGTTCCTGTTGCAGCTGCTGGGCAGCCGCGAATAATCAGGATCACCTGACACACCATCAAAGGGCCGGTCACTGCGACCGGCCCTTTTTTTGTGTGCCATGAACAAATCTGTCCTTCACCGGCCCTTTGCAGAGACCGCCGGACCCTAACCGGTACAGGCCAACGCCATGGTCAGGCCCTGCGGACGGCTCGGCTCCCGCCCTACGGCATAGACCCGGCTCGCCGCCGGACAGCCTGTCAGCGCCTGCGCCTGCGCCGCCATGGCAGCGCTGGTTTCGGGCACGATACCTGACTTGAACAGGCCCGATTGCGGCTTGAGCACCGCATAGGGGATCTGATTGACATAGAGCACGCGCAACGCCAGCGTCTGCCCCCCAACCTGCACCGGCTTGGACCGCCAGTCAGAGCCGCTGGCCTTGCGCACCGCCAACTCTGCATGATCCGCCCGGTTGCCGCTGCCTGACCGCACCGCCCGCACCGGGATATCCGGCGCCAGCGCGGCCGTTCCATACCGCACATCCTGCACCGCCGCCTGCGTCACCGCAGGCTCAGAGCTTAGCCCACTGAAACCGGCACTCTGATCCTTGGCCGGATTGCTGCAAGCCGCCAGCGCCAACAGCGCCATGCCCATCGCCGTCATCATTTTCATAATGGCCTGTCCTTCTGTTACATCCCCACAGGGAAAACAGGAAAACCCGGCAAAAATGGTGCTGAAATTGGGCAAACCGCCCGCAAACCCGCGTCATTTGAAACACAAACGCCAATGCACCGCGCGTCGCACGCCCCCGCGCACAACAAAAAAGGGCCACAGAAAATGCGGCCCCCTCGTCAAACAAAGTAAAGACAGATTACTTGATCTTGCCTTCTTTGTATTCCACGTGCTTGCGCACCACCGGATCATACTTCCGCGCGGTCATCTTCTCGGTCATGGTACGCGCGTTCTTCTTGGTCACGTAGAAATGGCCAGTGCCCGCGGTGGAATTCAGGCGGATCTTGATTGTGGTTGGTTTCGCCATAGGACGTCTCCTGCATCGGGCCAGGCCTTCAGCCCGGGATAAATTCTAGAAGCCCGCGTTTTACGTGCTTTGCAGGCCGAGTCAACCTGCAAAGCGCGCCATTCGCAAAACGTCTCTATTCCGAGATAGAGACAGAAGAGCTGGTGGTTGTCGTTGTCGTCGACGTCACGCCGGTATCGTCATCGCCCAGCAACGCACCAACCACAACAACCGAGATCACACCCCCGGCCACCACACCCGGCGTCAGGGCCGTGCCCTCCAACAGGGTCGGCAATTCGTTGGCCGCCGCCGATTGCCCAGCAGAGCGCGAAACCGACTGGCAGGTCACCTGCATCAGCCCGCCCGGCAGATAGGTCGCATTCAAAACAGTCCCCGCGCCACAGGCCAGCCGCGCCTGCGCCTCGGCCAAGGCTGCACCAGGGATTGGCACCTGCGCCGATCCGACAACCGGAAGACAGCAGATTGCGGCTGCAAACGCCAATGAGAAGGCCGACTTTACCATGCTGACAAATCCATTTTGGTTAATTCCAAAAATTACCTTAGTGACGCCCCCCTATCGTGACAACTTAAATAAAATTCGAAATGCTTTACGCAGCGCCCCGCACGTGCAAAATTCATCCCAACAGGGTTGCGTTTGCTGCACCCCTCAGAGATTTCGAGGACCTAAACACATGTTCAATCCTGCCCGCCCGCTTATTACCTGTGCCGCCATCGCTTATGCCATCGTTCCGCCGCTTCAGGCCGTCGCGCAGGTGCCCGGCGCCGTCTACACCATCGTCGTGCCATCCGGGCAATTCGGCTCTCAGGCGTTTGCCAACGTCGTGGTCGGCGGGATCGCAGCCGCCAAACAATTCTGCTCCGACCTCAACGACAGTGCCTATCGCGTTGATTGTTTGGCAGAACGTCTCGCTCTCGTCGCAGACGGGATCCCCACCGACAGCGATTACGCCGAAGTATCCGACGTGCTCAAGGACACCTCAAAACAACTGGCCGACCTGGCACGCAAAAACCGCGACAGCACACGCGGTCGCGCCCATGCCACACAAACCAAAACAAACGAGCGTACAACCCGCCCACTGACCCCGATCGCACCGGCCTCTGCGGCCTCGGTCAACCAAGAGGCCATCGCGATTCTGGAGAACACGGAAACCATCCTGCTGCGCAGCGCCGATTCTTCCCAGGAAAAGCGCAACCAGTACGCCAAGATCGCAGACGCGGTCGGTTCGAACAAAGTTCTGCTACGCGCCTAAAAAAAACGCTGAAAAATCAGGCAAACCCGGCTGTGATGCCGGGCAACCCCGCCCGCAAGTCAAATTGCGGCGCAAGAACTGATTCGGACGGTCGGGCGCTCAACAACGCCCCCGCCCCGCCCCAACCCTCGCAAATCCACCAAAACCTCAGGCCGCAAAACGGCCCAGAAACTGACTCAGGTCAATGCACGCGGCCTGCCCGGGCGTAAAATGAGGGGGCTTCCACAACGCAAGGCATTCGCCCCATGCCAAACTCAGCTCACGCACATCACCACATCGTCGGCGCTGGCATTGCCGGGCTGGCAACCGCCGTCTACCTGATCCGCGACGCCGGGATCAAAGGCCAGAACATCCACATCTATGAACAGCTCGACCGGACCGGCGGCTCTCTGGACGGATCAGGCGAGGCAGAGGCCGGATACATGATCCGTGGTGGCCGCATGTTCGAAGACCATTTTGCCTGCACCTTCGACCTGCTCGACACCATCCCCTCGGCCGACAACCCGGACGTCAGCGCCGCCCAGGACATCATGGACTTCAACCGCATGGTGCCCGGCTCGTCCAACTGTCGCCTGGTGCGGGATGGCCACCCCGCCGAGGACCGATATGACCTCACGCTTCAGGCCCAGGACATTGTTGACCTCAACCGGCTGCTTTTGCGGCCAGAGCGGGCTCTGGACGGGCAAACAATCGCAGACTGGTTCAAACCCTCGTTCTTTGACAGCAATTTCTGGCTGATGTGGGCGACGATGTTTTCGTTCCAGCCCTGGCATTCGCTGGGTGAATTGCAACGCTACCTGCGCCGGTTCATCCATCTGTTCCCCGGGTTCACCCGCATCGCCGGCGTTTTGCGCACACGCTACAATCAATATGACTCGATGATCGCACCCATCCTCAAATGGTTGCAGACCCGAGGGGTGCAGATCCGGACCGGCGCACAGGTTGTCGACGTGCAGATCAATGGCAACCTGCAGGACCGCCGCGTCACCGCACTCACTCTGGCCGATGCCAGCACGGTGGCGTTGCAACAGGATGACTGCGCCTATCTCACGCTGGGGTCGATGACGGATGGATCGGTTCAGGGCACGCGCGACCGCGCACCGGGGCTGGAGGATACCGAGGGCGGCGGCTGGACGCTCTGGCGCAGGCTGGCGGCGGCACATGACGGGTTCGGCAGGCCCGACGTCTTCTGTGGCGACACAGGCAAAACCGCCTGGCATTCCTTCACGGTCACACTGGACGGTCCTGATTTCTTCGAGTTCATGCAGGATTTCACCAACAACCGCACCGGCACCGGGGGGCTGATCACATTTGCAGATTCGGGCTGGATCTTGTCCATCGTGCTGTTCCATCAGCCACATTTTCGCGACCAAAAGCATGGCACCTATACATTTTGGGGCTACGGTCTGCGTGGTGACAGGCCCGGTGACTTTGTCGACAAACCAATGTGGGCCGCAACCGGCGACGAAATCCTGACAGAGCTTTGCGGTCAATTGCATCTGACCAGGCAGCAGCAGGCGTGGTTTGACCAGGCCCGGGTCCTGCCCTGTCGTATGCCATTCATCACCAGCCAGTTCATGCCCCGACGGGCCGGTGACCGGCCGGACGTGCGCCCGCCGGGTGCGCGGAACTTTGCGGTGATCGGGCAGTTCTGCGAACAGCCACGCGATTGTGTTTTTACGGTCGAATATTCGATCCGCTCTGCACGCAATGCCGTCGCCGGGTTGACGGGCCGTGTGGATCCTCCGCCCCCCGTCGCGCGCACCGATCTGGACCCGATGGTGCTGATCCGCGCCGCCCGTGTACTGATGGGGGTTTGATCCTGGCCCAGGGCCCTTGAGACGGGCCAGGGATACGCAGACCGGCGATGCCGCGTCTTTGTCCGGGCCTGGCAAACACCTTGGAAACAAAATGCGCGGAGAGCCTGTAAGCCGGATTTTGTTCAGGGGTTGCCCCCGTCGACGACCATTCTTCTAGGACGCCTGTTACCAGACGCCTCCAGCTGCCAACCCGACCCCTCTCGGCTGAAGCGTACCTAGCGGCGGTTTCCCGTCTCCGGGACCCGGCCCGCGCGGGGGTCCTATTCGGCATTGCTCCCGGTGGGGCTTGCCTTGCCGCTCCTGTTACCAGCAGCGCGGTGGGCTCTTACCCCACCGTTTCACCCTTGCCCGGACGGATCCGGGTGGTTTCTTTTCTGTGGCGCTTTCCATCGGGTTACCCCGCCCGGGCGTTACCCGGCACCGTTGTTTCATGGAGTCCGGACTTTCCTCTCCGCCGGGAAACCCGGCGCAGCGGCCGTCCGGCTCTCCGCGCGCCCGTGGCACTGACAGCAATCCACCTGATCGTCAAGAGACCGCTTTGCCCCCGGCGCCCCCCGGCTTCACCACAAAAATTCTGCGAATTTTTAGGCGTCTGTCGGTTCTGTTGCGGCGGCTGATTGGTGGTCCGGGTCCGTCAGGACGGCGATATCGGCCTTTGACAGTGGGCCAGTTGCCCATGGCCGATAGCGCAAACGCACCGCCTCCAGCACTGTGTCAAGTTCCTCGGCCCGCAGCAGGTCGTCGCCATAACCCGCGCATCTGGCCGCCGTGCGGAAGGCCGCGGCGAGGTCCTGCCCCATCGCTGGCGTCTGGGACTGTCCCGCCGGACGGGCCAGGCCCTGGCGCGCCAACCGCGCCCAATCAAACCGTGCGCCGGGATCAATCTTGCGCCCTGGCGCCATATCCGAATGCCCGATCACGCCTGCGGCCCCAATAGACCAGCGCGCCATGATGCCGGCCAGCAGTTGCTCTAACGCCATCATCTGCGGCTCGGCGAAGGGATGCGTGCCGCGATTGTCCAGCTCGATCCCTATGGAACGCGAGTTCACATCCCCTTGCCCGCCCCAGATGCCAGCCCCCGCATGCCACGCCCGATCCGCTTCGCGCACCATCTGCCAGATCCGGCCATCCGCCGCGATCAGGTAATGGGCCGAGACTTCGGCGCGTGGATCGCACAGCCGCTCCAGCGCCGCCAGCGGCCCGGACATCGCAGTGTAATGCAGGACAATCAGTTCGGGACGCAGCCCATTGCGCCGTGCCCCGAAATTGGCCGACGGATGCCAGACAGGCATCCCGGCAGCGGGCCCAACCGGGGTCACGCCCATCGCCTCGCTCAGCTCTTGACCGCCTGGCGAAACGGACGCGGATCCCAGCCACAGGCAAACCCATCCCCGTCAGGGTCCAGCCCCAACCGGTCACGCTGCGGTCCGCCCCTGGACAAGAACGCCGTCTGCGCCAAATCCGCCGACAGGTATTTCGCGCAATTGCGCTCTGCGCGTGCCTTCAGGTTCAGCCCCGTGCGCGGATAGCTCCGCACTCCCAGCGTATTCGAAGTGCCCAGCGCATAATCCACCAGGTTCGGCCCCGTGTCCGAGGGCCGCTCTGGCACAGCTGTCGCCGCAACCGACTGATAACTCTGCTTGTTCTTCGCAATCCGCGCCGCATCACTCTCGATTGACTCGCGCGACGATACCGCCTGGAAGTCATTCTCATCCGACAGGGACGCCACCCCGACCAAGGCCGGCGCCGGGTTGGACGGGCTCGCCTGCAATGGCGCAACACCCGAATTGGCTGACGCGGCCTTCAGGGCCTCCGCCGTCTCCCGTGCCAGATCATCCGCCGTTTGCGTCGCCGTATCCGTATGCGACACCGAGGCCCGCGCCACCGCTGCCTCCGCAGAGGCAACCTGCGTCGCACCTGCGGTTTGCGATGCAGATTCGCTCGACACGGCCAAAGCCGACGCAGCCTCCAACGGCTCTTGCGAAATCACCTTGGGCGGCGGAACCGCCCCGCCTGTACGCGCGCCGGCAATCGCCGCGTCACGCTCCAACGCCTGATCAAAACTTGTGTCGAACCCGGCTCCGCTCTCGGGAATCTGGGGGGCACAGGCCGGAATCAGCCCAAGGGCTGCCACCAAAACTATACTGCGCATTACTGCTGTCCTGCCGCTTCTTATTGTGCGTTACCGGTCAGCTTACCACCATTTCGCCGGTTTGGCCACAAAACCTGCGGCTGATTCCAGAACCTGAGCAGCATTCAGCAGATCACCCTCTTCCCAGGGACGCCCGATCAATTGCAGACCCAGCGGCAAGCCCTGCTTGTCCAATCCCGCCGGAACCGAAATCCCCGGCAGACCCGCCAAATTCACCGTCACCGTGAAAATATCGTTCAGATACATCTGCACCGGATCCGCATCAATCATCTCGCCCAGACCAAAGGCCGCCGAAGGCGTCGCAGGCGTCAGGATGTAATCAACGCCCTGCGCAAACACATCCTCAAAATCCTTCTTGATCAGCGTGCGCACCTTGCGGGCCCGGTTGTAATAGGCGTCATAGAACCCGGCCGACAGCACATAGGTGCCAATCATCACCCGCCGCTTCACCTCCGGGCCAAACCCTTCTGCGCGGGTCTTCTCATACATCTCGGTGATGCCATCGCCCTGCGCCAGCGTGGCGCGGTGGCCATAGCGCACCCCATCATACCGCGCCAGATTCGAGGACGCCTCAGCCGGCGCAATCACATAATAAGCCGGCAAAGCGTATTTCGTATGCGGCAAAGAGATATCGACAATCTTCGCCCCCGCATCCTCCAGCATCTTGCGGCCATTCGCCCACAAGGCCTCAATCTCGTCCGGCATGCCATCCAGACGGTATTCGCGCGGAATACCAATCGTCTTGCCCCGGATGTCACCGGTCAGCATCGCTTCGAAATCCGGCACAGCCATCTCGACCGAGGTGCTGTCCATCGGGTCGTGCCCGCACATCGACTCCAGCATGATCGCCGCATCGCGCACGGATTTGGTCATCGGACCGGCCTGATCCAGAGACGAAGCAAAGGCCACAATGCCCCAGCGCGAACAGCGCCCATAGGTCGGCTTGATCCCGGTAATCCCCACAAAAGCGGCAGGCTGGCGGATAGAACCCCCCGTATCCGTGCCGGTCGCCGCCAAGCACAGATCCGCCGCAACCGCCGCCGCCGATCCCCCCGAAGAGCCCCCGGGCGTCAACGGCATGTTCTGGCCATCGCGCTGCCACGGGTTCACGACATTGCCATAACAGGCGGTCTCGTTGGACGACCCCATGGCGAATTCATCCATGTTCAGCTTGCCCAGCATCACCGCGCCGGAATCCTGCAACTTCTGGCTGACCGTAGACTCATACTCGGGCAGGAACCCCTCCAGAATGCGGCTGGCCGCCTGACTGGGCACGCCCTTGGTGCAAAACAGATCCTTGATCCCGATCGGCAGGCCACACATCTTGGGCGCCTCGCCGGCCGCCAGACGCGCATCCGCCGCGGCCGCCCGCTCCATCGCGATCTCGGGCGTTTTATGCACAAAGGCATTCAACGCCCCGGCCGCCTCGATGGCCTCCAGACAGGATTGCGTCAACTCGACCGAGGTCACCTCGCCCTTGCGCAGCAAATCGCCCGCCGTGCCCAGGCCCAGCTCGTTCAATGATGTTTCGCTCATCGGATCACTCCACAACCTTGGGCACTGCAAAGAACCCTTCGCGCGCATCCGGCGCATTGGACATAACGGTATCGGCCATTCCGCCCGTGGTGACCACATCGGCGCGTCGCTTCAACCGCATCGGCGTGACCGAGACCATCGGCTCCACCCCGTCAACGTCCACCTCGCTCAATTGCTCGATGAAACCCAGGATCGTATTGAACTCTGCCGCAAGCGCCGGCAGATCGGCCTCCGGAACCTGAATCCGGGCCAGCTTGGCCACCTTCGCGGCCGTGGTTTCGTCGATGGACATAATAGACCCCTCTGATGCGTCCCGGGCGGTTTACAATCGTGCAGGCGTGGCTTCAAGGGCATGTCGCGCCTCTGTGCAATCGCGACACGCCCGGGGCGTGCTCAACGGGGCTTGCACCCTGCCGAAACTCTGCGCAGGATCAAAAGCGACCGGGCAACCACCCGGGGTGGAGGACAGAATGCAAAATCAACAGGTCATTTTGGCCCGTCGACCTGTCGGCGTGCCAAAACCCGAGCATTTCGAACTGGTCACAGTGCCAGTGCCCGAATTGAACGACGGCCAGCTGCTCGTCCGCATCAGCCATTGGTCGGTTGACCCGGCCATGCGCGGCTGGGCCAACGACGTCCCCAATTATTCCCCCCCGGTAGAGCTGGGCACACCCATGCGCAGCTTTGCCGTCGGTCAGGTCACCGCCTCGCGGCATCCGGATTACGCCGAAGGCGACATCGTCGAAGGATTGCTAGGCTGGCAAACCCATGTGGTCACCGATGGCTCCAACATCGGCCATAAGGTGCTGGAAACCGACTTGCCCCATTCCTACGCTCTGGGCGTTCTCGGGCTCAACGGGATCACCGCCTATTTCGGCGTGACCGATACGCTGAACGTCAAAGCCTCGGACACCGTGGTCGTCTCCACCGCCGCCGGCGCCGTCGGCTCTGCAGTCGGACAGATCGCAAAGCTACTGGGCGCGCGCACGGTCGGCATCGCCGGTGGCCCCGAAAAGACCCGCCAGTGCCTGGAAGAGTTCGGCTTTGACGCGGCCATCGACTATAAATCCCAGGACGTCTCCGCCGCCATCGCGCAAACCTGCCCGGACAAGGTCGATTGCTATTTTGACAACACCTGCGGCCCGATCTCGGACGCGGTGATGCAACATCTCAACATCGGCGCCCGCATCGCCATATGTGGCACCGCCTCGATCACCGAATGGGACCCGCTGCCCATCGGCCCGCGCGTTCACCGCCAACTGCTGGTCGCCCGCGCCCGCATGCAGGGGCTGCTGGTCTTTGACTACGTCGACCAGCACGCCCAGGCCCGCACCGCGCTCGCCGGCTGGCTGCGCGAAGGCAAGCTGAACATACGCGAACACATCCTGAACGGCCCGGAAACCGCCCCCGGCGCAATCGCCATGCTCTATAACGGGCAGAACACGGGCAAACTCATCATCGCGGTATAGACCGGCCACCGCACAACGCGTCGGGGCCTTGCAAACCACGGCGCTTCCAAAGAGGACTGCAATGAAACTGACACTGCACCACATCAACCTCTCCACCGATGACGTCAACCGGATGGACCGCTTCTACCGCGACGTCCTCGGCCTGCAAACCGAATCCCAGGGCCTACCCACCCTGGAAAAACGCCGCGGCTACAGTGGCGATGTCGCCTTTGTCACCGATGGCACCATCCAGATGCACCTGGCCGAGAAAGACGTCCAGGCCGGCTTCCGCTCGGGCAAGACCGTGAACCCGGTCAGCCACGGCCACATCGCATACCGCACCGACGACCTCGACGCCTTCCGCGCGCACCTCGAAGCCCAGTGCATCCCCTATTCCGATTGGGGCAACCAGGCCGTCGCCGGCTGGCACCAGATCTTCTTTTACGATCCAGACGGCAATGTCATCGAAGTGCACCAGGTTGACGATACACCCGAAGAAGATGAGGACTAAGCCCCCCTGCCAAGCCTCACCCGCCCCAACATCACAAAACCGGAGTCCCCCATGCCCCGCCTTGCCCGCCTCGCTCTCACCTGTGGCCTCGCCATGACCGCCACCGCCTCCCTGGCCGAAAACCGCATCGACAGGATCCGCCCGGACGCCCCCGCGCTCTCGGCCTACGGCACCTACCCGATCGGCGTGCAAACCATGACCTTCATCCACGCCGACCAGCTCGACGTGGTGAACACCACCGCCGACGAGGAGCCCCGCTACGACCGCCCCCTCACGGTCGAGGTCTGGTACCCCGCCGCCCCTGAAACCCAACCCGGCGGCACCTACACCACATTCCTGCGCGACGGCGAAACCCAGGTCACCCTGCAAGGCCAGGCCGCCCGCGACGCAACCCCGGCCAGCGGCGAAACCTTCCCCCTCATCGTGATCTCCCATGGCTACCCCGGCAACCGCCTGCTGATGTCCCACCTGGGCGAAAACCTGGCCTCCAAAGGCTATGTCACCGTCTCCATTGACCACCTGGACAGCACCTACGCCACCAAATCCCTGTTCGGCTCCACCCTGCTGAACCGCCCCCACGACCAGCGTTTCGTCATCGACGCGATGGAGGCGCTGGACGGCCCCATCGGTGATATCACCGACACCAATAATGTCGGCCTGATCGGCTACTCCATGGGCGGCTACGGCGCTCTCATCTATGCCGGCGCGGGCCTGTCCGAGGCCGTGCTGGGCTATGACTGGGTGCAGCCCAAACCCGACATCCTGGCCACGAACCTCGCAGGCTCCGCCACCCATGACGCCCTGGCAGACGACGACCGCCTCAAGGCCGTCATCGCCGTAGGACCATGGGGCCGCCACTATGGCTTCTGGGACGCCGTCGGCATCTCGGCCATCAAGAAACCCCTGATGCTCATCGCAGGCAGCGTCGATGATGTCTCCAGCTACCCGGCCATCCGCCAGATGTTCGAGGAAATGAACGGCACCACCCGCCACCTGCTGACCTTCAAGAACGCCAACCACAACGCCGCCGCCCCAATGCCAGCCCCCGAAGAAAGCTGGCAGCCCGTCGCCTCGCTCGATTTCATCCCCTTCGAACATTACGCCGATGCGGTCTGGGACACGAACCGCATGAACAATATCTTCCAGCACTTCGCGACCGCCTTCATGGATCTGCACATCAAGGATGACACCGACAAAGGCCAATACCTGGACCTGATCACCAACGCAGAAGAAGGCGTCTACGACCTGGACGACGACGGCAAACCGACCGACACCCATACCTACTGGAACGGCTTTGAAAACCGCACCGGGCACGGGCTCTCCTTCGAAACCCGCGGCTCGGGGCAGTAACCCATGGGGCACGCCATGCAGACCGAAACCATCACCCTGAACGGCCACCCTTTTTTCGTCCGCCGCTGGGGCGATGAAACCAAACCGCTCCTGCTGATGCTGCATGGCTTCCCCGAATACGGCGGCGCCTGGGAGGACCTGGCGCCGTATCTCGCTGACAACTACCACTGCGTCGCCCCCGACCAGCGCGGCTATGGCCAAAGCTGGGCACCAGACGGAGTCTCCCATTACACCGGCGCCGCCCTCACCGGCGACATGGCCGCCCTGATGGAACACTACGGCGGCCCGGGCATCGTGCTGGGCCATGACTGGGGCGCCGCCGTGGCCTATGGGCTGGCCATGTTCCGACCAGATCTGACCCAGCGGCTGATCATCCTCAACGGCGTGCACCCGGTACCCTTCCAACGCGCCCTGGCGGCTGGCGGACCCCAGGCCGAGGCCTCGCAATACATCACCTTCCTGCGCCGCCCCGACAGCCACGAAATTCTGGCCGCCGACAACCACGCAAAACTGACCGCCTTCTTTGCGGCCAAAATGAACTTTGACTGGCTCAGCGGCGAACGCCTCGATCGCTACCGCACCGAATGGGGCCGCCCGGGGCGGCTCGATACCATGATCAACTGGTACCGTGCCTCGCCGCTTCTGGTGCCCCCACCGGGGGAAACGATCGACACCCTGCCAGACTGGCCACTGGACAAGATGAAGGTCCAATGCCCGCATCTGCTGATCTGGGGGCTGGATGACGGCGCCCTGCTGCCCGTCTCGACCGAAGGCCTCGAAGACTTCGCCCCAGACCTGACCCGGATCGAAATGCCCGGCGTCGACCACTGGCTCTGCCATCAGGAACCGGCGCAGGTCGCCACCCATATTCTGAACTGGATGCAAACCGCATGATCATTGTCCACCACCTCAACCGGTCCCGCTCACACCGTATTCTCTGGCTCCTCGAAGAACTCAATGTCCCCTACGAGGTCCGCCGCTACGAACGCGACGCCAAAACCAACCTCGCCCCGCCGGAACTGATGCAGGTCCACCCGCTGGGCAAATCCCCGATGATCGAAAAAGACGGCCGCCTGATCACCGAAAGCGCCGCCATCGTCGAGGTGCTGTGCTCCGCATATGCCCCCCAGATGATCCCGCCCGCCGACAGCGACGCCTATATCAGCCACCTGGAACTGATGCATTTCGCCGAAGGCTCGGTGATGACGCCGATCCTGCTCAACCTCTATGTCGGCCGCCTGGGCGAGGCCGGCGCGCCGCTGCACCCCCGCATTCAGGAACAGCTCGACAGCCACTTCGCCTATATGGATCAGATCCTGCGCCCCTCAGGGCATTTCGTTCTGGACGAATTGTCGGCTGTCGACATCATGCTCAGCTTTCCCGCCGAAATCGCCGTGCGTCTGGGGCGTCAGGCCGATTTCCCCAAGATCGCGGCCTTCGTCGAGGCCATTCAGGCCCGCCCCGCCTACACACGGGCCTTTGAACAGGGTGGCGGAGCGTAAGCGCGGTGACCCTACTGATGGCCCCAGGCGTCGGGGTCATCAGAATTCGGGCTCAACCCGATCACATCCCCATCCGTATTCACGCCCAGCCCCAAAACAGTCCGGTTCGCATAGGCGAAATACGCCACCACCTGATTGACCTCCAAAATCGCCCCATCCTCCAGACCAACCGCCCGCAAGGCGGCAATATCAGCCTGCGTGACGCTCTGGGGCGCGGTGCTCAGCACCTCGGCATAGGCCAGCATCTGCTGCACCTGGGCATCAATACTGTCTCCAAATTCGGCTTCCCCGCGCACCGCGGCAATCATCACATCCGCCCGCGCCTCATCCGCCAGCAACCGGCGCAATCCCGCCGCATGATGATCCACACAATAGGCACAGCCATTCAACACGCTGACCCGCACCCCGATCAGCTCCAGCACCCATTTGGGCAATTGGTTCGCGGTGTGATGCAACACGTTCTTGTATAACGCCATATGCCCTTCCATCGAATGCGGCCGCAGTGAATGCGCCATCATGATGTTGTCGACATTCCCGTCCGGGCCTGTCACCCGGTCATACAGCTTGCGCAACCGGCCCTTGGCCGCCTCAAAAGGAATAGTCTGTATCCAGGTCATGCTACCTCCACCGGCCGCGCCAAAACACACAGCCCCTTGCCCAAAACGCCGCCATCCTGACGAACGTAACCGAACAATCATTCCTCCCCTTCCCCCGGCGCGCAACCCCTGCAATAATGCGCCCAACACAAAAGAATAAGAGCAGCCGCATGAACGACCTCCTCTCCGGAGTGGCCCCCTCCGACTATGACGCCTCCTCCATCGAAGTCCTCGAAGGCCTCGAACCCGTGCGCAAACGGCCCGGCATGTACATCGGCGGCACGGACGAGCGCGCGCTGCATCACATGGTGGCCGAAATTCTCGACAACTCCATGGACGAGGCCGTCGCCGGCCACGCCACCCGGATCGAGGTGGAACTGCACGCCAACTACGCCCTCACCGTGCGCGACAACGGACGCGGCATCCCCATAGACCCGCACCCGAAATTCCCCGACAAATCCGCCCTCGAAGTCATCCTGTGCACCCTGCACGCCGGCGGCAAGTTTTCGGGCGACACCTATCAGACATCCGGCGGCCTCCACGGGGTCGGCGCCTCAGTCGTCAACGCGCTCTCCGACAGCATGGTCGTCCAGGTCGCCCGCGACCGCAAACTCTTCGAACAACGCTTCTCGCGCGGCCTGCCGCTGGGCCCCGTCGCCGCAATCGGTGCCGCCCCCAACCGGCGCGGCACCACCGTCACCTTCCACCCGGACGAAGAAATCTTCGGCCAGCACCGCTTCAAACCCGCCCGCCTGTTCAAATCCATCCGCTCCAAGGCCTATCTCTTCTCTGGCGTCGAAATCCGCTGGCGCTCCGAGATCGACGACGGCGAAACCCCGACCGAAGCAACCTTCCACTTCCCCGGCGGCCTCGCCGACTACCTCAGCGAAACACTCGGCAAAAGCGCCACCTACGCCGATGCCCCCTTCTCCGGAACCGTTGACTTCAAAGAAAAATTCGGAACCCCCGGCAAGGTCGAATGGGCCGTCAACTGGACCCCGGTCCGCGACGGCTTCATCCAATCCTACTGCAACACCATCCCCACCCCCGAAGGCGGCACCCATGTCTACGGCTTCTGGTCCGCCATCCTCAAAGGCATCCGCGCCTATGGCGACCTCGTGTCCAACAAAAAGGCCGCGCAAATCAGCCGAGAAGACCTGCATTCAGGCGGCTGTGCCCTCGTCTCCTGCTTCATCCGCGAACCCGAATTTGTCGGCCAGACCAAAGACCGCCTCGCCACCGTAGAGGCCCAGAAACTGGTCGAAAACGCCGTGCGCGACCATTTCGACAATTGGCTCGCCGCCGATACCAAATCCGCCGGCGCCATCCTCGATTTCCTGATCCTGCGCGCCGATGAACGCCTGCGCCGCAAACAGGAAAAGGAAACCGCACGCAAAACCGCCACCAAGAAACTGCGCCTGCCCGGCAAACTGGTGGATTGCTCCCAAAACCACCGCGACGGCACAGAACTCTTCATCGTCGAAGGCGACAGCGCCGGCGGCTCCGGCAAGGCCGCCCGCGACCGCAAGACACAGGCCATGCTGCCGCTGCGCGGCAAGGTGCTGAACGTGCTGGGGGCGGCCGCCTCCAAGATCTCCACCAACGCCGAGATCAAAGACCTCTCCGACGCGCTCGGCGTTGGCCTCGGCACCCGATTCAACATCGACGATTTGCGCTATGACAAGGTCATCATCATGACCGACGCCGATGTGGACGGCGCCCATATCGCCGCGTTGCTGATGACCTTCTTCTTCACCCAGATGCGCCCGATGATTGACCAGGGCCACCTCTACCTCGCCTGCCCGCCCCTGTATCGCCTCACACAGGGCGCCAAACGGGTCTACTGCCAGGACGAACGCGAACGCGATGAATGGCTCGAGAAAGGGCTGGGCGGCAAAGGCAAAATCGAAGTCTCCCGCTTCAAGGGTCTGGGCGAAATGGACGCAAAAGACCTCAAGGACACCACCATGAACCCCGAAACCCGCAAGCTCATCCGCGTCACAATTGACGAGGACGAGCCCGGCGAAACCGGCGATCTGGTGGAACGGCTGATGGGCAAAAAGCCCGAGCTGCGATACCAGTACATCCAGGAAAACGCCCGGTTTGTCGAAGAACTGGATGTGTGACGGCGTCCCTTCGAAACAGGCGCCGCCGAAACAACCCAAAGGCGCCCCCATCCAGCTGTCGCCAACCAAACTACGCGCCCGCGGTTTGCCACTGTCCAAGTGAAAAACGGCCCGTTCATGGGGGCAACTGCGCCCCAGAACACGCGGTCCGTCTCGCGACCGGGGACGCGGCCGAATTGAACGGGCTGCAAAGCCCCCTGAAACACCGGGCCGCCGGATCACAGGCAAACACGGCGCTCAACATCTCCTGCTCAAAACAGGCCGGATGTCAGACGGCTTATAGCACGCTGATAGCACAATGCGAAAAACCTGAATCACGGAACACTGCCTGAAATCAAAGGCTTCAACGCGTTACGAGATACGATGTGTTTCAAATGTTTCCCATTGTGCTTTAGGCCCCGCGCACACCGCCGCAACACGTGCAGAACATATTTGCGCGCACCGCCTGTAGCACTGTGCGAAACACCTGCATCACTGACCCTTTAACACTTGAAACACGCTGGCTAAAAAGCAAACAAATTATTGAATTAAAATGCCTTTTTTCGAAGGAGGAGGCCAGCCCATGGCCAAGAAACAGTTGACCTACGCCCAAAGCAGTCAAAATTTCACGCTTCGCAAAAGGGGGTGTTCCTATCGATGCATCGCCCGCGATGTCGGCCTGCATAACAGGACGATCAACAGCGCGTTTCGGCATATCCCGGCGACCATGGGGTCTGCACGACCAGGCGCGGCGTATGAAACCAACGTGCCGCCATCGCATCCATCCTCGGATCGTCAGGGCGTTGCGCCATCTCATCCACCGCAAACTGGCCCTGATATAGTTGCCTGACCAGATCGCGGGCGGGCTGCGGCTGCATCAGAACGCACAGCGCTTTCCAAACGAGGACAGACAAAGCGCGGCCATTCGCCAAACCGCCTTTTGGCAAAGGCAATCTTCCCCTCAGATTGGCCCTTTAACAAACCCATCAGCCAACCAGCAATAATCCCATAAACCAACCGCAACCGCATCCTGCAAACTCAACCGGATCCGCCAACCGCAGCCGCATCCGCCAACCTCAGCCATATCCGCCAGCCTCAGCCATATCCACCAGCCTCAACCACATCCGCCAGCCTCAACCACATCCGCCAGCCTCAGCCGCATCCGCCAACCTCAACCGCATCCGCCAACCTCAACCGCATCCGCCAACCTCAACCGCATCCGCCAACCTCAACCGCATCCGCCAACCTCAACCGCATCCGCCAACCTCAACCGCATCCACCAGCCTCAACCGCATCCGCCAGCCTCCACCGTATCCGCCAGCCTCAGCCGCATCCGCCAGCCTCAGCCGCATCCGCCAGCCTCAGCCGCATCCACCAACATCAACCGCATCCGCCAACCTCAACCGTATCCGCCAACCTCAACCGCATCCGCCAGCCTCAACCGCATCCGCCAACCTCAACCGCATCCGCCAGCCTCAACCGTATCCACCAACCTCAACCGCATCCGCCAACCTCAACCGCATCCACCAACCTCAACCGCATCCGCCAACTTCAACCGTATCCGCCAGCCTCAGCCGCATCCGCCAACCTCAACCGTATCCGCCAGCCTCAGCCGCATCCACCAACCTCAACCGCATCCGCATCCGCCAGCCTCAGCCGCATCCGCCAGCCTCAGCCGCATCCGCCAGCCTCAACCGTATCCGCCAGCCTCAGCCGCATCCGCCAGCCTCAGCCGCATCCACCAACCTCAACCGTATCCGCCAGCCTCAGCCGCATCCGCCAGCCTCAGCCGCATCCACCAACCTCAACCGCATCCGCATCCGCCAACCTCAACCGCATCCGCCAGCCTCAACCGCATCCGCATCCGCCAACCTCAACCGAACCCAACAGCCTCAAGCGGCGCCGCAATCAGTTCTTCCAATGGGCAACCACATCCAGAAAGACACCTCCACCCAGCCGTCTGAGCCCCCGGCATTCCGACCTGGATGAGCAAAGGATGTCACCGGCCACCGATACGCCGAAACCGACGGAACAGCCCGCTCACTGACATCAACATCCTGACCGCCCAACTTCCAGGCTCACGGGTAAACCAAATTCATCAAACAAGGCAAAGTTAAGCCCCACTAACCCAACACATAACGCCCCTAACGCTCCTATCAATCCGCCATGGACTCAGTTTTAGGCATCAAAGGTTTACATTCGGCTAACACCCCCCGGCCAACAAAGCACACTCCGGTACAACCTTCGCATACGCATGACCCCAGCCGCAGCCAGCGTTTTCACACAACACCAAACAATGAAAATCTATCACCTCAGCCCCAATGTCCCGGGGTAGTAAAAAACCGTATTCATTTTGAAATCAATAATTTAACCCAATGTCCCAGCTGGGACATGCCGTCCATTTCGCAAACTCCACCCTCGTTTCACAATTGCCTCAAACCCGACCACAGCCGTATTTTTGCCGGCCAATTCCCACTTTTTCCTTGGCCCGCAGCCCCACAACCGCCACCCTCCACCCAAATCCAAACCCGAGGTGCCCATGCCCGATCCAAAATACCAACCCGTCGACGCCGCCACCCATCCCCGCTTTTCCGACGTCGCCACCTTCATGCGCACCAAACGGGTAGAGCCCTGCGACGAAATAGATATCGGCCTGGTCGGCGTCCCTTTTGACATCGGCCTGAACTACCGCTCCGGCCCCCGCGAAGCCCCGGGCGCCGTCCGCCATGCCTCGCGCCTGATCCGCACCACCAACATCACAACCAAGGTCCAGCCCTACGCCCTTTGCAATATCGCCGACCTGGGGGATGCGCGGATCAACCCGCTCAATTTCGACGAGTCGATCCAGAACATTCAGGACTTCTTTGCCACCCTCAAGGCGCTGAATATCCGCCCGGTGGCCATCGGCGGAGATCACACGATCCCCACGCCGATCCTGCGCGCCCTGGCGGCGGACGGGCCTGTGGGGCTGCTCCAGATCGACAGCCATGCCGATGTGATGGACACCATGGCAGGCACCAAGATCAACCACGCCACATTCATGCGCCGCGCCCACGAAGAGGGGCTGATCGACCCCGCCCGCACGGTTCAGCTGGGCCTGCGCGGCTCGTTGTTTGAGCCGGACGATCACGATTTTGCCTATGCCGCCGGCTTCGAAGTGATCCCCTTTGACCGCTACGAAGACCTCGGCCGCGCCGCGACGATTGATCTGATCAAGGCCCGCCTGGGCGATGGCCCGACCTATATCACCATTGATATTGACGGGCTGGACCCGTCGTATTGCCCAGGCACGGCTGTTCCCGAAATCGGCGGGATCACCCCCCGCGACGTGCAGGTGATCCTGCGCAGCCTGTCCGGGATCGACCTGATCGGCGCGGATATCTGCGAAGTGGCCCCGTGCTATGATCCAACCGGAATCACCTCGGTCACAGCGGCGAATCTGATGTTCGAATTGACCTGCATGATCGCTCAGGCCCTCTCGCGCGCCTGAACTCCGGCCCCAAAAGCGGCCTGACGACCGAACGGAGGATCGTCAGGCCGGATCCAGAGGCTGGGCCGAATTCAGAGATTGGGCCTGATCCAGCGCCTGTAAAAACGCCTGGATCACCCGTACCTCGCGACGGGCCGTCAGGGTGATCAGCGTTTCCGACATCGACAAGTCCACATCCGATACGGCCACACAGGCGATACGCGGATCCTGCCCCGCCTCGGCCTGCGAAACGAACCCGATGCCAGCGCCGGCCGCCACCATTTCGCGCATGGCTTCACGCCCCTCCACCTCGATCACCGGCGCCAGAGGCTGCCCACGCCGATCCGCCTCGGCCTCCAGTGCTGCGCGGGTTTTCGACCCGGTCTCGCGAAAGATCAGGTTGCGTCCTGCCAGATCCGCAAACCGCAGCGTTGCGTTGTCCCGCCCGGCCGCCGTGATCGCCACAATCGGCGTCCGCCCCAGATCAACCGCATCCAGATCCGCCGCCCCGGCGATGTTGCCCACAACGCCAATCTCCGCATCATAATTGCGCAATGCCCGCAAGACAGACTCGGTATTCCCCGACCGGATCACAACCGAAACCCTGGGATGATCCTTGCGAAACTGCTGCACCGCCCCCGCAATATGGATCGCGCTGTCCGCCACAATACGCAACGTCCCCGACAACACCGCCCCAGAGCGCCCCAGATACTCTCCAATCCGTTCCTGCGTTTCGAAAAACTCCAGCGTCAGCCGAAACAACCCCTCCCCGGCCTCGGTCAATGTCACCTGGCGCGCCTCTCGACGGAACAGCAGCGTATCATATCGCTGCTCCAGCTTGCGCACCTGATCCGACAAGGACGGCTGCGTCTGGTTCAACGCCTGCGCCGCCCGCGAGAAACCACCATACAGGGCGACATGATGAAATGCCCGGAGCTGAGTATAATTCATACCTATACGCATAACCTATGGTTCAATAAAAAACAAAAATTTTACATATGGCAGAACCCCCCGCATACAGCACCCATTCGATAGTGGAGCCTGCCCGATGACTGACACGCCTCTGCCCTCTCCGATGAACGACGACCCCTACCTGCTGACCCCCGGTCCGCTGACCACTTCGCGCGCTGTAAAAGAGGCGATGCTGAAGGATTGGGGCAGCTGGGACGACGAATTTCGCGCCATGACACGCGCGCTGCGCAGCCAGCTGCTGGACCTGATCGGACCGGGCAAGGCGGACTATGACTGCGTGCCTATCCAAGGCTCCGGCAGCTTTCTGGTCGAAGCGATGCTGGGCACTTTCGTGCCCAAGGATGGCAAAGTGCTGGTGCTGGCCAACGGCGCCTACGGTTTGCGCGCGGCTCAGACGATGGCCTACCTGGGCCGCGCCTGTCATCTGCTGGACAAGGGCGACTACCTGCCGCCACGGGGCACAGAGGTCGCAGAGCTGCTGGCCGCTGATCCGGCGATCACTCATGTGCTGGCCATTCATTGCGAAACCTCTTCCGGTATCCTGAACCCGATCGAAGAGATCGCCCAGGCCACCCGGGACGCCGGTCGCAAACTGCTGATCGACAGTATGTCGGCCTTTGGTGCCCTGCCACTGGACCCGCAGGCCCTGGGCTGCACCGCCTTCGTTTCTTCGGCAAACAAATGCATCGAGGGCGTCCCCGGCTTTGGCTTTGTCATTGCCCAGACCGAGGCCCTGCACGCCAGCCAGGGCAACGCCCATTCCCTGTCCCTGGACGTGTTTGCCCAATGGCAGGCCATGGAAAAAACCGGCCAATGGCGCTTTACCCCGCCCACCCATGTGGTTGCGGCCTTTATGGTGGCATTGCAGGCCCATCGCGACGAAGGCGGCGTTTCGGGGCGCGGCGCGCGGTACCAGCGCAACCGCGACACGCTGGTCCCGGCCATGCGGGCGCTGGGGTTTGAAACCTTGCTGGACGACCGCTGGCTGTCGCCCATTATCGTGACCTTTTTCTGCCCGGCAGATCCCGCCTTTGACTTTACCCGGTTCTACCAGGCCATGAAGTCGCGCGGCTTTATCATCTACCCGGGCAAACTCACCGTGGTTGACAGTTTCCGCATTGGCTGTATCGGCCAGTTTGACCATCACGTAATGACGCGCGTGGCCACAGCGGCCCAAGAGGCGCTGACCGAAATGGGCGTCGCCTCGGCGGCACCGCCACAAACCGCGCTGGACGAAAAGAAACGCCTTGCTGCCTAAGGAGCAAATGATGACCATCACCGCGAACGATCGCACCTACGCCACCCCGGCCACCTGTGCCATTGCCATCTGCCTGGATGGCTGCGAACCCGCCTATCTGGACGAAGCAATCGCACGCGGGCTGATGCCAACGCTGAAACGCATCCGCGAAACCGGCACAGACAGAATGGCCCATTCCGTGATCCCCAGCTTCACCAACCCCAACAACATGTCCATCGCCACAGGCCGCCCGCCATCGGTGCACGGGATCTGCGGCAACTTCCTGTTTGACCCGGACACCGGCGAAGAAGTGATGATGAACGACGTCCGCTTCCTGCGCGCGCCCACCGTATTCTCCAAATTCTACGAGTCCGGCGCCCGCGTCGCCGTTGTCACCGCCAAGGACAAACTGCGCGCCCTGCTGGGGGCTGGCCTAGCCTTTGACCAGGACCGCGCGATCTGTTTCTCGTCCGAGCGCTCGGATCAGGCCACCAAGGCCGGCAACGGCATCGAAAACGCCGCCGACTGGCTGGGCCGCCCGGTGCCCGAAGTCTATTCCGCCGACCTGTCAGAGTTCGTCTTTGCCGCCGGGGTCAAACTGCTGCAAGAGTGGAAGCCCGACGTGATGTACCTGTCGACCACCGACTACATCCAACATAAATTCGCGCCAGACGAAAAGGGCGCGCTGGACTTCTACGAAATGTTCGACGGCTATCTGGCGCAGCTGGACGCAATGGGCGCAGCCATCGTGGTCACCGCCGATCACGGGATGAAGCCGAAACATGACGCCAATGGCGACCCGGCCGTGATCTATGTACAGGATGTGCTGGACGACTGGCTGGGCAAAGAGGCCGCGCGGGTCATCCTGCCCATCACAGACCCCTATGTGGTCCACCATGGCGCTCTGGGTGCCTTTGCCACCGCCTATCTGCCCGAAAACGCAGATGTCGACGCAATCATCAAACGCCTGTCCGACCTGCCCGAGATGCTCGAAGTGCTCAGCCGGGCGGAGGCCGTGGCCAAATATGAACTGCCCGCCGACCGGATCGGCGATCTGACCATGGTCTCGACCGAAAACATGACCATCGGCACCAGCGCCCACCGCCACGATCTGGCCGCGCTCAAGGAACCGCTGCGCAGCCATGGGGGCCTCACGGAACAAGAGGTGCCCTTCATCGTCAACCGCGTCATCGACCTGCCCGGCGCGCCCGTGCTGCGCAACTTTGATGCCTTCTTTTATGCTTGCGCGGCCGCCGCGCTGGAACAGGTGCCCGCATGACACAAACTCCCCATGAAATCCGCCACGAAACCATGCGCATCGGCGGCGAGCGTGTGGACACCGACGCTCGGGTCGAGGTGCGCTACCCCTACACGGACGAGGTGATCGCCACTGTCCCGGCGGGCGATGCCAGCCATGCCGCCCGCGCCTTTGAGATCGCCGCCGGATATACCCCCACCCTCACCCGCTATGAACGCCAGCAGATCCTGTTTCGCGCGGCCGAGCTGATCCGTGACCGGCGCGAGGAAATCGCGCATTGGCTCACCCTGGAACTGGGCATCTGCAAACAGCACGCCCTCTATGAAACCGGGCGGTCCTATGACGTGTTCACATTGTCCGGGCAGCTGGCCATTCAGGATGACGGCCAGATCTTCTCTTGCGATCTGACGCCGCAAGGCAAGGCGCGCAAGATCTACACAATGCGCGAACCCGTCGGCGCGATTTCGGCGATTACCCCCTTCAATCACCCGCTGAACATGGTCGCGCACAAGATTGCACCGGCCATCGCCACCAACAATTGCGTGGTCTGCAAACCGACCGAGCTGACGCCGCTGACGGCGATCACACTGGCCGATATCCTCTACGAGGCGGGTCTGCCGCCCGAGATGTTCCAGATCGTCACCGGCATGCCTGCTGATATCGGTGATGAAATGATCACCAATGAAAACATCGACATCATCACCTTTACCGGTGGCGTGCCGGTGGGCAAAATGATCGCCGCCAAGGCCGGTTACACCCGCGCCGCGCTGGAACTGGGCGGCAATGACCCGCTGATCATCCTCAACGATCTGGACGACGCCGACCTGGACAAGGCCGCCACCATCGCTGTCGCCGGGGCCACCGGCAACTCTGGTCAGCGCTGCACAGCCGTCAAACGCATCCTCGTGCAGGACAGCGTCGCAGACCGCTTTGTCCCGCTGGTGCTGGAAAAGGCCAAGGCCATCCGGTTCGGCGATCCGATGGATCCGGACACGCAACTGGGCTGTGTGATCCACGCTCAGGCGGCCGAACTGTTCGAAAACCGCGTTTTCCAGGCCGAGGCAGAAGGCGCGAAAATCCTCTACAACCCCGGCCGCCAGGGGGCCTTGCTGCCCCCTATCGTTGTCGACCACGTGCCGCATCAAAGCGAACTGGTGATGGAGGAAACATTCGGCCCGATCATCCCCATCGTGCGGGTGCCCGATGACGACGCCCAGGTGATGGAGATTTCGAACTCCACCGAATTCGGCCTGTCTTCGGGTGTTTGCACCAATGATTTCCGCCGTATGCAAGCCTTCATCAAAGGTCTGAACGTGGGCACCGTCAACATCTGGGAACAGCCGGGCTATCGCATCGAAATGTCACCCTTTGGCGGCATCAAGGACAGCGGCAATGGCGTCAAGGAAGGCGTGCTGGAAGCGATGAAATTCTTCACCACGGTCAAGACCTACTCGCTGCCCTGGCCATAAACCGGCCTCGAACTGCCGGGCCCGTCCTGCGGCGGGCCCAAAACCAACCCCAACCATCAGCATGCGGAGCGTTTCATGATCCAGTTGACCGAAGGTGAAAGCAACACGTCCCCGGCCCGCGCCGACTGGATCGCAACCAGCAAGGATCCGGCCACCGATCAATTGCTCCAACGCGACAGCGATGCCTTCATGCATCAGACGCTCTCTTCGCCCTGCCTGTCCACCATTGCCAAGGCCGAAGGCATCTGGATTGAGGATACCGCAGGACGCCGGTTCATGGATTTTCACGGCAACTCGGTCCATCACCTGGGCTACGGCCACCCCCGCCTGATCGCCGCGCTCAAGGATCAGCTGGACACGTTGCCCTTTTCGCCACGCCGCTACACCAATGACGTGGCCGTGCAACTGGCCGAAAAGCTGGGCCAACTGGCGCCAGGCAACCTGAACAAGGTGCTTTTCACCACCGGCGGTTCGGATGCCAATGAAGTCGCGCTCAAAATCGCCCGCGCCGCCACCGGACGCTTCAAGACTCTCAGCTTCTGGGACAGTTTCCACGGCGCCGGGTTCGGTGCCTCCTCGGTCGGCGGCGAAGCAACCTTCCGCAGCCATATCACCGGCCCGCTTCTGCCCGGTGCCGAACATGTCGCCCCGTTCAACTGTTACCATTGCCACTATGGCCACGCCGGACCCGACAGCTGCGGGCTGGCCTGTGCCAAGATGGTCGACTACGTGCTGGCCCGCGAAGGCGATGTCGGCGCGGTGATCGCAGAACCGATGCGCGCCATCCCGCTGGTGCCGCCCCCGGGCTATTGGAAGGCCGTGCAGGCCGCCTGCCACAAACATGGCGCGCTGCTGATCATGGATGAAATCCCCACCGGGCTGGGCAAGACAGGTGAATTCTTTGCCTTCGACCATGACGGGGTCGAGCCCGATATCGTGGTGCTGGGCAAGGCCCTGGGCGGTGGCACCTTGCCCCTGGCGGCCGTCATCGCCCGCAACGATCTGGATGTCTGCGGCGATTTCGCCATCGGTCACTATACCCACGAAAAGAACCCCGTCACCGCCCGCGCCGGTCTGACCACGCTCCAGATCATCGAGGACGAAGGCCTGGTCGAACGCGCCGCCCGCCTGGGCACGGCCGCGATGGACCGGCTGCGCCAAAACCTCGGGAACCATCCCAATGTGGGCGACATCCGCGGACGCGGCCTGATGTTCGGCATCGAGATCGTCACCGACAAGGACAGCCGCACAGAAGACCCCATGCGCGCCGAAAAGATCTTTTACGCCTGCCTCGCCGAGGGGCTCAGCTTCAAGATCAGCGCAACCAATGTGCTGACCCTGTCACCGCCCCTGACCATCCCCGAGGCCGACCTGGACACCGCCCTCTCTATCGTCGAGCGGGCCGTTCAAAGCACAGGCTGAATATTCGGGCGGGCAGATCGCGCGTCATGCTTCACCACGGCAACAACCCGATCCCGGAACCGCCGCCCCGGGTAACCCGATTGCCTGAACCGGTTTTCACCGTCCTCCAGATGTGCAAACCTGCGCCCACGCGCAAAGACAGGAGTCGGCTGGTGGACAACACAGAACGGGTAAGAACAACCTGGGCTCAGGCGATTTTGCACCGCGAGGCGCTGGCGCAAACCTTTTATACCTTGCTGTTCCAGCGCGCCCCACAGGTGCAACCCCTGTTTCAGAACGACATGCGCGCGCAGGGGGCCAAACTGGTCGAAACCCTGAATTTCATCGTCGACCACCTGGATGATGGCGACAGCCTGCTGCCCGCCGCCCGGGATCTGGCCATGCGCCACGTCGCCTATGGTGCCACACCCGAGCATTACGACGCCGTCGGCTCCGCCTTGATCGAGGCGCTCTCGACCCTGCTGGGCAATGCATTCGACGCCGAAACCAAAGCCGCCTGGAGCGAAACCTACAACGCCCTGGCCGCCGAAATGGTCAAATCCGCCTATCCCGACTGATCGACCCGAACGGACCTATCCTTTCGGATAGGTGCCTATCCATCGTAGATAGTCACACCCTATCCAGTTTGTCGTAATCTGCCCCCGAAAGGATAGGGGTAAATGCGGATTCAAACCTTCAACGCAGCAGGCGGGGACACCAGCCTGCTGATGCAGCAATTGCACACTCAGGTGGCGCAGGCGATTCCATCACCCGACTTTGTCTTTGCTGCCATGGATTCCCGCCATGACGCCGCAACGGTGCAGGCCGCACTGGCAGGGTTAAGCGCAGGCGCCGCAGGTCCCGCCATTCACGGCGCCAGCTCTTGCCTGGGCGCCATGACCCAGCACGGCGATCACACACAGGAAGAAGGCGCCATCGCCCTCTTCGTGCTCGAGGATCTGGAGGGCGACTATGGCACCCACTACCAGCCATTGGACGATACCCCCCGTGCCGCCGCACAGACCGCAACCCGTCAGGCCCTGGCCCATGCAGGCCGCGCGGGCGAAATCCCCGATGTTGTCTGGGTCACCGGCACCCCCGGCACCGAAGAGGACCTCCTGGCCGGTATCGCCGACATCGTCGGACCAGACGTCCCCATCATCGGCGGCAGCGCAGCCGACAACGATGTCTCGGGCAATTGGTACGTGCTCGGCCCCAATGGGCATGGCGACGCCGGCGTTGTCGTCTCGGTCCTGTTTTCCTCGACCGAGGTCTCCTTTGCCTACCAAAACGGCTACGCCCCAACCGCCCACTCCGGCACCGTCACCCGTGTCGAAGGGCGCCGCCTGTTCGAAATCGACGGCCGCCCGGCCCTGGAGGCCTATGCCGAATGGACCGATGGCGCCGTGTGCCAGCCACAGCTGAGCGCCCCGCACAACATCCTCTCGGCATCTGCCCTCTATCCGCTGGGCCGCAAAGGCTCTGACCTGCATGGCATCTCGACCTTTCTGCTGGCCCATCCCGCCATCGCAAACAGTGACGGCTCCATCGACCTCTTCGCCAGCCTCAATCAGGGCGAAACCCTCACCCAGATGAATGGCACCGTCACCGCATTGGCTGAACGCGCCGGGCGCGTCGCCCGTCAGGCCCTGCCCGACAGCGAAACCCCCATCGCCGGCGCCCTCATGATCTACTGCGGCGGCTGCATGCTCAGCATCCGAGACAAACTGGATCTGGTGCTCGACGGGACCACCACAGCGCTGAACAATGCGCCTTTCTTGACGCACTTCTCCTTCGGCGAGCAGGGCCCGATCCACCAGAGCGGAAACAGACATGGCAACCTGATGATTTCCTGCCTAGTGTTCAGTGCAGACTAGAACGACCCATGAGCCCCGAATGCAAGACGACGAGAGACTGCGCGAGGCCCTGCTGGAGCTTCAAGATCTCAGGCAACGCGAAGCGCGGATGCTCGATGAAACACGCACGCTGTTTCGGGTACTGAATACGCTGCAAACCGTCTCGACCAAAGATCAGGCCTTTGACACGCTGTTGACCTCCAGCATGGACGTGCTCAAGGCGGATCTGGTTTGTGTCTTTGCCCATCAGGACGGGGCGATGCGCATCGTCGCCTCCACCCAACCCGACCTATGCGCGCTCTCGGACGCGCGCGCCTCGGCCTTTGCCCCGATCGCGCTCAGCGATGTGCCGATCTTTGGCAAACCGCGCAACCTGGCGGATATCTCGACGTTGATGCCATGGTCCGATCTGGCAGGGCTGGCCGATCCAGACCGCGATCCGCTGCGCAGCCTGCTTTCCGCACCGCTCAACCTGGGTGACGGGCAAACCCCCGGCGCGCTGGTGGCCCTGCACCGGCAATCGGCCCATTTCACCAATGCAGACCGCCGCCTGCTGTCGCGCATCACCGCCCTGGCCGGGCAAACCCTGACCTCGCTCGAACTGCAAATCCGCAACCGCCTGCTTGCCGCAACGATTGATGGCTCCTCCTCCGGCTTTGCCATCGCCAACGCCCGCGACCCGAACCGCCCGCTGATCTTTGTCAATCCGGCCTTCGAATCCCTCTCGGGCTATTCCAGCGCCGAAGTCATCGGCAAGAACTGCCGTTTCATGAACGCCGAGCCCAAAACCAGCAGCGAACGCGCCCGCCTGCGCGAAACCGTGCGGACCAATGGCACCGGCACCTTTGTCATGCGCAACAAACGCCGGGATGGCAGCCTGTTCTGGAATGAGCTGTCGCTGTTTCCCGTGATGGGCGCGGATGGCACGCCTGAATTCCTCGTGGCCACGCAAACCGACGTATCACCCCGGGTCACTGCACAAAGGCAGAGCGAAACCAACAGGCAACGCATGCTCGAAGCGCTGTCGCACACCGACAACGGCTTTTTGTTGCTGGACAAGGACCTGACCATCCTGTTTTCAAACGCCCGGTTTCATCAGATCCTGCCCGCCCCCGGCCTCGGCTGGGCAGAGGGCAGCAGCACCCGCGAAAACCTGGCCGCGCATCTGGCCACTATCCCCGCCCCACAGCTGGCGCGCGCACCCGATATCAGCCAGCTTGACCTGCACGCCATCGCCCAAAGCACCGCCGCCACCGAAATGGCCCTGCCAGACGGGCGCACCCTGCTGATCCGCGCCCAAAGCACCGCCGAGGATGGTCTGGTGGTCTCCACCACCGATATCACCCCGACAAAAACCGCAGAACATACCCTGCGTTCGCGCGTTGCCGCCATCGAACACGCCCCCGACGGCATCGCGATCGCCGACCCCAGCGGCCGCATCGTTCATGCCAATCCCAGCCTTTGCACCATTTTGCAGGCCCGGTCCGAAACCGCGTTGCTCGGGCGGCGCTGGTCAACCTTTTACAAAAACGACAACGCCCAGGCCCTGATCCGCGACATCACCAAACGCCTGGCTGCCCAGGGACAGGCCAGCGATCAACTGGCCTTTGGCGGACAGGGTTCAGATCGCCGTTGGCACGACGTGGCCCTGCGCCAGGTCGACGAAGTCGGCGTCATCCTGATCGTGCGCGACATCACCGAACAACGCGAAGTGCGCCGCAAACGCAGCGAGTTGGACCAGCAGCTGAACCAGGCCAGACGCCAGCAGGTGGTTTCGCAAATGGCGGCCGGATTGGCGCATGATTTCAACAACCTGCTCTCTGCCATCACCGGATCTGCCCTGTTGATCACCGGCGATGCCGCCACCGACACCAAGGTACGCACCCATGCCGACCGCATCACAGCCGCCGGCCAGCAGGCCGCCTGGCTGGTCAATCGCCTGCTGGATCTGGGCCGCGACATTCAGGACAGCGCCGAATTCGACCTGCGCCAATCCATCAAATCTGCCACAGACCTTCTCTCGGTGACGCTCGCCCCCGGCGTGAAACTGCAATCAGATCTGGCGTCCCAGCCGCTTCTGGTCCTCGGCAGCCCGACGGAAATGACCCAAATCGCCCTGAACATCATGCTCAATGCCCAGGACGCGCTCTCCACCGAGGGCGGCACATTGCGCGTCGGATTGCATCAGGTGACCACCCCCACCACTCCGCCCCGCGTCGGACGCCTGGACCCGGGACGCAGCTATGGCGCGCTCACCGTAACCGATGATGGCTCCGGGATCTCGGGCGAAGACATGGAAAAAATCTTCGAGCCCTATTTCTCGACCAAAGGCGCGCAGGGCACCGGTTTGGGGCTGGCAACCGTGGCATCAATGGTCGTCGCCGCACATGGGGCCATCAGCGTCACCAGCACGCCGGGCCAGGGCACCACAGTCACAATCTACCTGCCCCTGGGCGCCGATCCCAAAACGCCGGATCAGGACCAGTCCGAAACCACCCGGGCGGACCTCTCCGGCACGCTCATTCTGGTGGTTGACGACGAAACCGAGGTCGCCGACGTCATCGGATCCTATCTTGAACGCCTCGGTGCCGAAGTGGCCGTCGTCAGCGACCCCGAACTGGCCGTCGAAAGCATCCAGGAAGACCCCGAGGCCTGGTCCGCCATCGTCTCGGACTATGACATGGGGGCCTTTAGCGGCGGTGATCTGGTGGCCGAAGTGACCCGGATCGCCCCCAATCTGCCTATCCTGATCGTCACCGCCCTCTCGCGTCGGCTGGCCGATCCCAGGGTCTCGGCCCCGGCCGTCAAAGGCATTTTCTCAAAACCACCTGACCTACGCCAAATTTCGCGTATCATCGCCAAAGAAGCACGCCATACCGAAAGGCAGGAATCATGAAAGTACTGATTGCAGACGACCATGAGTTGGTGCGCGACACGCTGGCCGCTTTCATGGAAAACGAGCCCGACATTCAGGTCACCTCTGTCTCCGACCTGGAGGCCGCCTGCACAGCGGCCCGTAAAACCCTGTTCGACCTGATCCTGCTGGATTACACCATGCCGGGCATGAACGGGCTCGAAGGCCTCGCCAAGGCGCAAGAGGCCGGCGACGGACGGCCCGTGGCCATCATGTCAGGCACAGCGCCCAAGGCCATCGCCCAACAGGCCCTCGATGCGGGCGCGGTCGGCTTCCTGCCCAAGACAATGGGCGCCAAATCCCTGATCAACGCGGTCCGATTCATGGCTGCCGGTGAAATATTCGTCCCGGTCGCCTTCATGACGCAATCCGAGCCCGAGGCAGAAAACGCACTCGCCAAGACCCTCAGCCAACGCGAAATGGAGGTTTTGGGCGGCCTGTGCAAAGGCCTCTCCAACAAGGAAATCGCCCGTGATCTGGACCTGCAAGAGGTCACGATCAAGCTGCACGTCAAAACCCTGTGCCGCAAACTGGACGCCAAGAACCGCACACAGGCCGCGATGATCGCCAAAGAGGCCGGTGTTTTCTGACCCCTCTTCCGCTCCGCCTGCGCCGGATCTCGCCCAAATCGCAAAACCTGCCGCACCCCCCGAAATCAGCAAGCAACCGCCGAATTTCCCGATCCCGGCGCCACCCCATGACCGACCAGCTGTTGTCGGGTAACAATCGGGCATTTACGCAGGTTAACCCTTTTGAACAAAACCGATTTAGGCCATCTCCAAGGCTGCGCGCCAAAACCACGACCCAACGCAAAAACAACGGCTTGCGAGAATCGCTTGCGCTGTTCCCAGCCACCGTTTGACCGCAAGACACCCCGTCTTGGGACCGCGATGGCGCAAGATGGCAATAAAAACACTGGACACCCACGAAACCGATCTAGATATAAAATTGCTATATTTTTAACTCAATTTGCACTTTTTGGCCTTTTTCTGATCACATCAATCGCCATACCTGACTCGGTTAAAGGTGAAAGTCATAAAATGACGACCCGGATTGTATCGCTGAACTGCATCGACGCGCCCGACACCATGTGTGGGGCCTTTGCAGAACTGATCGAAACACGCTACCCGGGCACCTCCGTAGCCCTGACGTCCCAGCCGGCAGAGGCCGCGCTTGATCTGGAACTGGTCGTCGACCACCAAAGCAAACACAGATTGGCAGGGCGTTTGCGGTGGTCAGACGCCACCGGCCACACCCAGGGCCCGCCATTGGATTTCAATACCCAGGACACGGCAATCGGGCCGCATGTCTACAAGAAATTTCTTTTAGGTCTCCTCATCGGAAGCAATCCTCCGATTTAACCCGAGAGTATTAATCATGTGTCAGTATTGCGCCGCGTTTCGTCCTTTTGACCAATATTGCCCTTATTCAGAGCTGGAAAACGCCGGGGATGTTCCCCAGGCGCAAACCATAAGCGAGGGCCTTGATGCTGCGGACAACAGCAGCACCACTTACGAGATCAGTGTTGGCGACACCTTCGAAGGGCGCTTGGCGTCGTTCGGTGATCGTGACTGGGTCAAAATCACGCTCGAGGCGGGCACAACCTACAACATCACCCTGGATGGCGCCACGTTGGCGGATCCCTACCTGCGACTGATCGGATCCAACGGCAGCCAGCTGAGCTTTGACGACGATGATGGGCCGGGCCTCGATTCCAGCCTCACCTATACCGCAACACAAACGGGCACCTATTACCTCGGCGCCGGCGCATACTCTGACCGCGGCGCAGGCACCTATGAACTGACCGTGCAAACGGTCCAGACCGGCGCCGCCTTGCCCGTATTCACCAATGATGAAATCGCGCTGCAACTGACCGAGGGGTACTGGGATTGGTCCGGCTACACCTCCCGCGCCTACCCGCAATCCTTTGACCTCGGCGCTGACGGCGCGTTGGATGTCGACATCACCTCGCTCACCGCCGCCGGTCAGCAATTTGCCACCTGGGCGCTGGAGGCATGGACCTATGCCACCGGAATCGTCTTTAATTTTGTTGATGAAAGCACCGGCGCAACAGCAGAGCTGTTCTTCGACGATACCGATTCCGGCGCCTACGCCAGCAACTCTCTCAACGGCGACACAATCACACGCGCCGATATCAACGTGTCGACCGATTGGCTGACCTTTGACCTGGATTCCTTCGGCAACGCCATCCTCAGCAGCTATTCGACCCAGACATTCATCCATGAAATCGGCCATGCGCTGGGGCTGGGCCATGCAGGCAACTACAACGGCAACGCCAGCTATGGCGCGACCGAGGGCACCGGCGACAATCACTATGCCAATGACAGCTGGCAATCCACGGTCATGTCGTATTTCTCGCAGAACGACAATGACAACATCAATGCCTCTTACGCCTATGTGCTGACCCCAATGGCGGCCGACGTCGTGGCGATGCAGTCTCTCTATGGCCTTGGCGCAGTCCAATCGGGCGACACGACCTATGGCTCCAACTCGAACGTGGGCGGATTCTTCGACGATCTGTCCAGCATGGCCAGCGGCGCGCCCTACACGATGACCATCGTCGACAGCGACGGCACCGACACGCTCGACCTCAGCTTCACCTCCTCTGCCAACACCATCGACCTGAACGACGAAAGCTTTTCCGACGTCAATGGCCTGATCGGCAACCTGTCGATCGCACGCGACACGATCATCGAAAACCTGATCCTGACCGGCACATCAGACACGGTGCTGGGCAACGAGGCCGACAACCGCGTGGTCACCGGCGGCGGCAGTGACACGGTGGACGGCGCAGATGGCAGCGACACGGTTGTGCTGTCCGGCAGCGCCGCGAACTACACGATTTCGGCGGCCAGCGGCACAACAACGGTCAGCGGACAGGGCGACACCGTCACGCTGACCAATGTCGAACGGGTCGAATTCGACGATGACACCACCTGGATATCCGGTTCCACCTATTACTTCGCTGTCAGCGACCCGGGCGGATCCGGCGACGTCTATTATGGCTACACCTTCGACGCGGACGGCTCGCAGGGGCTGTATGATCGCTACGAAGTCACCGTGACCAGCGAAAACGGAACCAGCCCCTATTACGTCGTCTACCTGGTTGCCGACGGCAATGCCGAAAACCTGGCAGACGACGATTACGCCGCATTTTCCGAGTATTATGACGGTGAAACCGGCCAGACCGACTATGACCCCTACCTGTCAACAACCAACGGCTATGCCGCCGGGCAAGGCATGCTGGGCGCCTATGATTACGTCGACTTTGGCAGCGGAGACCTCAGCAACGGGCTGTTTGGCGAAAACGGCTATTACGAAGCCGATGGCGAGGATTTCGCCCCAACCACCTACAGCTATTACTGGTACAACGGATCAGACTACTACTACGGCTACACCTATGACGAGGATGGCTCGCAGCGATTGTCCGAGGGTGATCTGTACTACATGACCGGCGAAACCGACACCGGCGCCGGATACTACTATGTCTACGGCACACACAGCGGCGACCACTACAGCCTTGGCGGCGATGACCGGGCCTTCCATCAATATTACTACGATGCCGACACGAACCAGATCGACTATGACCCGCTCTACTCCACCCTGAACGGCTATGCGCTGGGATCGGGCATGCTGGAGTCAAACGACTATGTCGATTTCGATGACAACATCTATGACCCGGGGTTCTACGGCGACTACGGCCAGGAAACCGACGATGAGCCCCAGGGAACCACCTATGCCTACTACTGGTACAACGGATCAGACTACTACTACGGCTACACATTTGACACGGATGGCTCGCAGGGCCTGTCGCTGGGCGACCTGCGTTACGTCACCGACACAGCCGGCAATAGCACCGGCTATTACTACGTCTTCGACACGTTCTCCGGCGACCACTACGGCCTGTCCGGCGATGACCGCGCGTTTCATCAGTATTACTACGATGCCGACTCGGACCAGATCGACTATGATCCGCTCTACTCCACATCCAACGGCTACGCCCTTGGATCAGGAATGTTGGGATCTTACGACTATGTCGATTTCGACGATGGCGTAAGCAGCAAGGGGCTCTATGGCGACAACGGCCTATACGAGGCCGATGACGAACTTCAGGCCACCTACAGCTACTATTGGTACAATGGATCCGACTATTACTACGGCTACACCTTTGACGCGGACGAGTCGCAAGGCCTCAGCCAAGGGCACCTGACCTTTGTCACCGATGAAACCGGCGCCTCGGCCTATTATTACGTCTACAACGTTCAAAGCGGCGACACCTATGGGCTAGGCAGCGATGATCACGCCTTCCACGACTATTACTACGATTCCGAATCCGGCCAGATCGACTATGACCCCCTCTACTCAACCCTGAACGGCTACGCCCTGGGAACAGGAATGCTGGGGTCCTACGATTATGTCGATTTCGACGATGGCATCAGTTCCGAAGGGCTCTACGGCGACAACGGCTTTTACGAGGCCGATGACGAAATGCAGGTCACCTACAGCTACTATTGGTACAACGGATCCGATTATTACTACGGCTACACCTTTGACGCAGACAACTCGCAAGGCCTCAGCCAAGGCTACCTCTACTTCACCACCGACGAAACCGGCGCCTCGGCCTATTACTACGTCTACAGCGCTCAAACAGGTGACGTCTACGGATTGGGCAGCGATGACTACGCCTTCCACGACTATTACTACGATTCTGAATCCGGCCAGATCGACTATGATCCCCTCTACACAACCCTGAACGGCTATGCCCAGGGGTCAGGGATGCTGGGGTCTTTCGACTATGTGGATTTCGATGACGGCGTAGATTCCCAGGGGCTCTACGGCAGCTTTGGATATTACGAGGCGGACGACGAAATCAGCACCTGACGGGCCTCATTCGGGGGCCCGCCCCGGGATTTCAAACCAGCAGCTTCAAACCCGCCATTCCAGCATCCGCCGCTCGATCCATCCGATCACCGCACTGACGATCACCCCCAACAGGGACAGGATCACAACCCCGGCAAACAACCGCTCCAGATCGTACAAAGAGCCCGCCTCCAGAATATAGGCCCCGATCCCATACTCGGCCCCCAACATTTCCGCCGCCACCAGCAGGATGATCGCAATCGCCAGGCTGATCCTCAGCCCCGACAGGATCCCCGGCAACGCCCCCGGCAATACGATCTTTCGCACAATCGACCACCACGACAGGCCAAAGCTTTGCCCCATCCGGATCAGCGTGCGGTCCACATTGTCGACCGCGCCATAGGTGGCCACCACCGTCGGCGTAAAGGTACCAAAAGCGATCAGCGCATATTTTGACCCCTCCCCGATCCCGAACCAGATCACGAACAGCGGCAGCAAGGCGATCTTGGGAATCGGAAAAATCGCCGCGATCAACGGCACCAGCCCCGACCGTGCAATGGAAAACAACCCGATCGACACCCCCACAGCGACGCCAACACTCACCCCCAAAACCGCACCAACAGCCAAACGCGACAGGGACGGCGCCAAATGCTGAAACAACAATCCGCTGGCATAAAGCTCTTGAAAAGTGGCCAGAACATCCGACGGTTTGGGCAAGGTCAACGCCGAGATCCACCCCGACCGTGTCCCCCATTCCGCAATCGCAATCAGCGCGATGAATACCGCAACCCCGATCCAACGCTTGGGCTGCGGCGCAAAACCACCCCCCCGAAACGCAACAGTTTTCTCAATCGGCTCAGACATGCAGCAATTCCTCGTCCGCAGCGCGCGCTTCGTCCCGCATCAAATTCCAAAGGTGCTTTTGATAGGCATCCAGATCACTATCGCCAAATTCCCGCTCTGCCAGTGGCTTATCAATGTCCACCACCTCCCGGATTTGCCCGGGCCGGCGCGACAGCACCACCACCCGATGCCCCAACCGAACCGCCTCGGCCAGATTGTGGGTCACGTAAACGGCCGTGAAGGGCTGGCGCGACCACAGGCTCACCAGATCATCCATCAACAATTCACGGGTCTGACTGTCCAGCGCCGACAACGGCTCATCCATCAACATCACCGCCGGTTTGACCGCCAGCGCCCGCGCAATCGCCACCCGCTGCTTCATCCCGCCGGACAATTGCTTGGGCAAAGCCTTGGCAAAATCAGTCAACTTGGTGCGCGCCAGAACATCCCGGATAATCTCTGCCGCCGCAGCCCCGCGAATGCCATGATCCTCAAGCACCAAAGAGATGTTGCCCGAGACCGACCGCCAGGGCAAAAGCGCAAAATCCTGAAAGATATAGGTGAGCGGATTCAAACACCCCTCGGGCGGCGACCCCAATTGCAGGATACGCCCCTGATTGGGCCGCTCCAACCCACCGATAAACCGCAAAAGCGTGGACTTCCCGCAGCCCGACGGGCCCACGATGCACACGATCTGCCCCTTCGGTATGGTGAGCGAAATATCACGAATGACCTCGAAGTCGTCGTAAGAATGGCTAATGCCATCCAGCCGGATGTCCATGAACACTGCCCCAATATGACGGGGTGGGGCCGCCTGCGCGCCCCCACCCAGAAATCCGCTTAAGCGCCTGTCGTTTCGACATAAGAGCTGTCGACCAACGTGTCCAAGGTGATGTCGGCATCCACCAACCCTTCGGACTGGAACCAGCTCAGCTGATCCTGCACCGAGGCGATATTCAACGCCGCCCCTTTGTTCAGCCGCATGGTTCCGTTGATGATCGAACGGGCCGCCTTTTCGCGCTCGCGATCCGCATAGACATATTTATGGATCAGATCGACCATCTCATCCTGACTTGCCGTGCCATCAATCATGGCCGCCGTATAGTCATCCACCCCCTTCGAGAACCCCGCCAGGAAACTCTCGGTCTGGCCCCGCTCATCCGCCGCGTTCTTGGCCGAGGTAAACACAGTGGTGACCTGATAGTTCGGAATGTAATCCGACACATTCGCCACCATGTGCCACGCACCGGCCGCCGCCAGAGGCTTGGCAATATGCGGCACAATCGACCAGCCATCCACCTGCCCCGACTTCATCGCACCAATGATCGCCCCGACCTTCTGCAACGGGGTAAACTTCAGCTCGATGCCCTCAGCCGCAGCCATTTTCGACCCCATGTAATGGAACGAAGAACCAGCCTGCGTCACCGCATATTTCTTGCCGTCCAGATCCTTCAGCGTCGTCATGCCCGCCTGATAGGAGGCGTCGGAAATCAGATACTTCTGACCATCAATCCCCGCCTCTTCCTGCAACGCGCCCCCGATCACCTTGATCGCGCCCTTATCCGCCAGGCTGATCAATCCGCCCGAGATCGCCGTCACCGCATAGTCGATATCCCCGCTGGCAATCGCAACGGCCATGGGCTGTGCGGCCTGAAAGAACTGAAACTCCACGTCCAGACCGGCATCCGCAAAATACCCGCGCTCATAGGCCACAAAATTCCCCGAATGCGAGGTAAAGCGCAGCGCACCCACCTTGATCTTGGTATTGGCCGCCAATGCTGGCGCCGCCAGACCACTCGCGGCAACAGTGCCCCCCATCAGGGCCAACGCCTTACGGCGATTAAGTTTGATCATGATTTCCTCCCTATGACCAAGTTAACAGTCTGGTCTCAACTCAGACTTGATATCGTCCAGCAACAACGCAGTTGCCGCTTCGGTGTCTTTCGCCAGCACCGCATCCACCAGGCGCCGCTGACCGGCGCGGCGCGCTGCGAAATCCAGCCGCCCTTCGCGCAGCAGAGCCAGCCGAAAACGCCGGCTTTGATTGAACAGCTTGCGCTGCAAATCAATCAGACGCGGGCTGGCGCAGGCCTCGATCAGAGTCGCCGAAAACGCCCGGCACGCCTCGTCCCATTCCAGCGCCGTCAGATCATCGCCCTGCTCGGCAACCCGCGCTTCGGCCTTTTGCAATTGATGATGCGCCGCAATCACCCGACCCTCCCAGGCCACATCCCCCGACCCGATCGCCAGCCCCAGCGCCAGCCGTTCAATCTCTGAACGCACCATCAGAATATCACGCATATCGTCTTCGGTGGCAGAGGTGACGCGAAACCCCCGCTGGGTCGTCGCCTCCACCAGCCCCTCGGCGCTCAGCAACCGCAACGTTTCGCGCATGGAATGGTTCGACCCGCCATATCGCGTGCGCAGGGTCTGAATCTTCAGCTTCTGATCAGGCAGCAAAGCCCCAAAAGAGATATCCCGCCGCAGCGCAGCCGCAAGCATGGCAATAACCGTATCATCTTCCTTGGGTTCACGCCGTAAAATCGTTTCATCCACCAAAAGCAAAAATATTGGACATTTTTGCAGGGGATACATGTTTTCTGTCAAGGGCGGAAACACAAACACCCCCACGCCCGGCACCGGCCTGACTTTTCTGACAGAAAAAGACATAAGCGCCCGGTTTCCGACGCCACGGCCGATCCGGCCCTGCTAAACTGGCACCATGTTGTTTGATTTACCCGACCATAAAACGCTCTATCAGGCGCTGCTGGACCGCGACGCCCGCTATGACGGACAGGCCTATGTCTGCGTCAAGACCACCGGCATATTCTGTCGCCTGACCTGCCCGGCCCGCAAACCCAAACCGGAAAACTGCACCTTCCTGCCCACCATAGGCGCCTGCATCGAGGCCGGCTTTCGCCCCTGTCAGCGCTGCCACCCCGTTCGGACCGCCGCCCAGGCGGACCCCATGATTTCGGCGCTTCTGCGTGCCCTTGATGCCCACCCCGACCGCCGCTGGCGCGAAGACCACATCACCCAACTCGGCTATGACCTCTCAACCGTCAGACGCAGTTTCAAACGCCAGTTTGGCATGACATTCCTCGAAATGGCCCGACAAAGACGGCTGCGCGACGGCTTCACCACTCTGGCTCAGGGCGGCAAAGTCATCACCGCCCAGGCCGATGCCGGATTTGACTCCGCCAGCGCCTTTCGCTCTGCCTTTGCGCGGCTGCTGGGCTGTCCCCCCTCCACGCTGACCGCCAAAGGCTCGGCCATGCTTCTGGCCAGCTGGATCAGCACCCCGCTGGGCGACATGATCGCCGTCAGCACCACCACCCACCTGCTCCTGCTGGAGTTTGTCGACCGCAAGGCCCTCCCGTCCGAGCTTCAATCCCTTCTGCGTCAGACCAAGGCCAGCATCGGCATCGGACGCCCCCCGCCCACCGAACAGGCCCAGGCAGAGCTGACAGCCTATTTCGCCGGGCACAGCGCAACTTTTGACACCCCGCTGGCGTTCCAGGGCCCGCCCTTCACGCAACAGGTCTGGCACGCGCTGCGCTCAATACCGCCCGGCGAAACCCGCAGCTATTCACAAATCGCTCAGCAGCTCGCGCGCCCCTCGGCCACCCGCGCCGTCGCCCGGGCAAACGGCGCCAATCAGATCGCGCTGATGGTTCCCTGCCACCGGGTGATCGGCGCCGATGGTCATCTGACCGGATACGGCGGCGGGCTCTGGCGCAAACAGCGGCTGCTCGAAATCGAACAACAATTCAAACCGCACTAACCCTGCAAAGCAAAAGAGGGACGCCCAAGGCCGCCCCTCACACCCAATGGCCCGGCATCGCCAGACCTCAGCGGCTTCCTCACTGCGCGTTGCGGCTCTTCCAATCACGTTTGATCTTCTTGGCCAGCGACCATTTATGCACCTCGGTCGGACCATCATAAATCCGAAACGCCCGGATCTCGCGGAACACCTGCTCCACTATCGTATCCCCCGAAACCCCGGTCCCGCCCATGACCTGCACACAGCGATCCGCCACACGCATCAGCGCCTCAGACACCGCAACCTTGGCCATCGAGCTTTCGACCGTGCCCAAAACGCCCGTATCCAGCACATCCGCACACCAATAGACCATCAGCTCGGCCTGTTTCAGATCCAGCAGGTTATCCGCCAGCATGAACCCGACACCTTCGTGATCCACCAGCGGCTTGCCAAAGGCCATGCGCCGATTGGCATAATCCGACGCAATCTCATTCGCCCTCAACGCCGCGCCCAGCCAGCGCATGCAATGGGTCAACCGCGCCGGTGACAACCGCACCTGCGCATACCGAAACCCCTCGCCGCTCTCGCCCAGCATTTGCGAGGCCGGCACCCGCAGATTGTCGATCGCAATGATCGCGTGCCCGCCAGGCATAGAGCTGTCAATCGTGTCCAGAACCCGCTCGATCCGTATGGCCGGGTCCGGCAGGTCGACCAGGAACATACAGGCCCCCTCCTGCGACCGCGCCATCACAATGCCCACCCCGGCCCCATCGGCACCGGTGATAAACGCCTTGCGCCCGTTGATGACCCAATGGTTGCCGTCCAGCTGACATTGCGTCTGCATCATCATCGGATCAGAGCCAGCACCGCCCTCATCCGCTGGCTCCGTCATGAAAAACGCCGACCGCTTCTCGCCCCGGATCATCGGCGCCAGAAATCGCTCCTTGATCTCATCAGAGCCGACCTTGCCCAGCAGGAACATATTGCCCTCGTCCGGCGCGGCCACATTGCACGCCACCGGCCCCAGCGGCGACAGGCCCGAGCGGATCAACACACAGGCCGTTTCCCGGTGGCTCAGATGCGTGCCATCTTCCAGGATATGGGGCGTCAAAACCCCCGCCGCACGCGCAGCGGATTTCAGCTCGGCCACCAGCGACGCTTCGGGCCCGTGGCTGGTGCAGCGCGGGTCTGCCTCATAGGGCGCCACGGTCCCGCGAACAAAGGCCTCAACCTTGTCCGCGATCTCCATGGCCCGGTCCGACATGCCGCCATTGTCCAGGGCGTAGCTCACTTTGGCGCCATCCGGATCGCGCCGTCCAAACGGATCGTCTCGCCGTTCAGCATCGGGTTGGTAATGATCGAGCCGACCATCTGCGCATATTCGCTCGGATCACCCAACCGCGTCGGAAAAGGCACCTGAGCGCCCAGACTGTCCTGCGCCTCTTGTGGCAAAGACGCCAGCAAAGGTGTCAGGAACAGACCCGGTGCAATGGTCATCACCCGGATGCCATAGCGCGCAAACTCCCGCGCCACAGGCAGGGTCATGCCCACAATGCCACCCTTGGACGCCGCATAGGCGGCCTGGCCGATTTGCCCGTCAAACGCCGCAACCGAGGCCGTATTGATGATCACGCCCCGCTCTTCGCCAATCGGCTCTGCCGCCTGCAACGCCGCCGCAAATTTGGACAGCACATTGAAACTGCCAAACAGGTTCACATTCACAACCGAGGCAAACTTGTCCAACGCCAACGCATTGCCCTCGCGGTCCACAACCTTGGCTGGCGGGCCGATGCCGGCACAGTTCACCAACACACGCGCCGTGCCGTATTTTTCTGCGGCCTTGGCAATGGCTGTGGCCACATCACCCTCATCGGTCACATTTACCTTGATGAACGTCCCGCCAATGGCTTCGGCCTTGGCCTCGCCCATCTCTTCGTTCAGATCGAAAATCGTGACCTTGGCCCCCGCCGCCGCCAGCATATCCGCCGTCGCGCCACCCAGCCCCGAGGCCCCGCCCGTCACAATGGCGGCCTGTCCTTCGATGTTCATAATGTGATCCCTTCCTTCGTCTCACTGCACGCCAGATCCGGCGGGCATTCTGCGTCGTCCTGTGTGTGGGGGCGATCCCGACGATCACCGCAAAACCATCCGCGCCAACGGCACCGACGGTCCAACCTCCCCCTTGATAGGCCACCGACCCGGCAGACAAAAGCCACCCGGGCCCCTCACCACCGGCTCAGGCGGCCAAAGACCGCGCAATCACCATTTTCTGGATGTCGCTGGTGCCTTCATAAATCTGACAGACCCGCACATCGCGGTAAATACGCGCCACCGGATATTCCTCGGAATACCCATAACCGCCCAAAGTCTGAATCGCATCCGAACAGACCCGCTCCGCCATCTCCGAGGCGAACAGCTTGGCCATCGACGCCTCTTTCAACACCGGCATCCCCGCATCCCGCAGCGCCGCCGCGTGAAACACCATCTGACGGGCCACTTCGATTTTCGTCGCCATCTCTGCCAGACGAAATCCTACGGCCTGATGCTCGATAATCCGCTTGCCCATGCTGCTGCGTTCCTTGGCATAGGCCACCGCCACCTCCAGCGCCGCTTCGGCCATGCCCACGGATTGCGCCGCAATCCCGATGCGCCCGCCCTCCAGATTCGAGAGCGCAATCTTGTATCCCTGCCCCTCTTCACCCAGCATATTCTCCAAAGGCACTTCCAGCCCCTCCAACGCAATCTGCGCCGTGTCCGAAATCGACTGTCCCAGCTTGTGCTCGATCGAAGCCACCCGGTATCCCGCCGTCCGCGTCGGCACGATAAAGGCCGAAATCCCCCGCTTGCCCGCCTCCGGATCGGTCTGGGCAAAGACAATCGCCAGATCCGCATTCTGCCCCGAGGTGATAAACTGCTTGGTGCCATCCAGCACCCAACTCGAATTCGTCTTGCGCGCCCGCGTCCGGATCGCCGAGGCATCCGACCCCGCCTGCGGTTCGGTCAGACAAAACGCGCCCAGCAATTCGCCCCGCGCCATCGGCGCCAGATATTCGTCCTTCTGCGCCTGCGTGCCGTATTTCAGGATCGGAGCGCAGCCCACCGAATTATGCACGCTCATGATGGTCGAAACCGCCCCGTTGCCCTTGGCAATCTCCATCAGAGCCGCCGCATAAGCCACATGATCCGCCGCCGCGCCATCGTAGTCTTCGGGCATCAACATGCCCATCAGACCCAGCGCACCCATCTCCTTCAGCTCTGCCCGGGGAAAGACCTTGTCCGCCTCCCACTCCGCCGACTTCGGGGCCAGTTTCTCCGCCGCAAAACGCGCCGCCATATCGCGGATCATCATCTGGTCTTCGTTCAACAGCATCCGTATCTCCCCCAAACCGTCAAAGGCAGACCCGCGTCTCCTGACAACGCCCCGCCCATAGCTACTTCATATACAAGGCACCCACCACGGCGGTCTGTGTCACTTTCGCACACCAACCACCGCTCCTTGCGCCAGACCCAATCAGTCCTGCACGACCAGCTCAAACAGCTCCGGCGCCTGACGGCAGGCGGTCTCGGCGGCCAGCATTTCAGCCGCCAACTGCGCCAACCGGACCCGTCCGAATGCCTCCAACTGTCCACCGCAGCCAATCAACCGCACAGAAACAGCCGCCGAGACGGCCACCCAGCCGGCCCGCAGATACCCGTCAGCCGCCAGATCCAGCGGCGCATAGCCGTCCTCTGCCGTCAACAGCCCGTTCGACAGATCCGCAAACCGATCCACCAGATCCTGCGCCGCCTGTTTCACCGCCGCATCCGCACAGCCCTCCAGACCACGCGCGACATGCTCCAGAAACAGGCCCAGCGCCGCGCCGCCGTCCCGCATCAATCGACGATGCAGAAAATCCTGCGCCTGAATGCCCGTGGTGCCCTCGTAAATGGTGATCACCCGGGCATCCCGCAAAAGCTGCTCAACCGGCCATTCCCGCGTGTACCCGGCCCCGCCCAGCACCTGAATGGCACCGCCCGCAACGGCAAAGGCGGTCTCTCCACCAAAATTCTTGGCCAGCGGCAACAGGAAGGCCGCCAGATGCTCGGCCGCCTTGTCCCCCGCCCGCGCGCGATCCAACAGCACCGAAACCTCCAGCACAACACCGCGCAACACCTCGGTCGCGCTGGCCATCACCGTCAATTGCCGGCGCACATCCGCGTGCCGGATGATCGGCACCGGCGGCGCGCTCGGTTTGCCGCCCTGCCTGCGCTCAGCCGCATAGGACGCCGCAATCGCCGTGGCACGCTGCGCCACGCCAAGCCCCTGACAGGCCGTTTGCAGGCGCATCAACTCAATCATCCGGAACATCTGCTGAATGCCCCGACCTTCCTCTCCCAACAACACCGCCTCGGCCCCGTCAAAGGCCATCACACAGGTCGGAGAGCCATGAATGCCCAGCTTCTCCTCGATCCGGCTGACACTCACCCCATTGGCCGTGCCATCCTCATGGCGATCCGGCACCAGAAACAGGCTCAACCCCCGGGTGCCATCCTCCGCGCTGCCGGTGCGGGCCAACATGCAATGACCAATACGATCGGTCAGATTGTGATCCCCGAAAGAAATCCAGCACTTGGTCCCCGTGACCCGCCAACCTGCCCCGTCCCGCGTTGCCCGGGTCTTGATCCGCCCCACATCAGACCCGGCATCCGGCTCCGAAATACAGATCGTGGTGGCCCATTCTCCGGCCGCCAGACGCGGCAACCACTGCGCCGCAACCGTTTCATCAAGGCCCAGCAACAAATGCGCCGCCGGACGCGACGCGCTCATCATAAAGCCCATCGCCTCGCCTTCGAAAAACACCGAAGCCGCCGAATGCAAGGCCGTCGGCAACCCCTGCCCACCAAACGCCTCGGGCAAATCCACCGATTGCCACCCGCCTTCGGCCAAACCCGCAAAGGCCGCATGATAACATTCAGGCACAATCACCCGCCCGTCCTCGATCCGGCAACCCTCAGCATCCGAAGCCAGCCCCAAAGGAGTCAGCAACGACCCGGCCAGCTTTTCCGCTTCTCCCAGAATGGCCCCGATGGTCTCCCCGTCCAGGTCATGGGTCTGCGCCAGCTCCGCCCACCCGGGCGTGGCCTGCAAAAGGATCTGCATGCGTTCTGTGTCGGATCGTTCAAACATATCGTGGGTCCGTATCTGTCAAGCTTCCGGCGTTTAAATTCAACGCCTTGGCTGTAACACTACAGGAAACCAAATTCCTGAACCACGCAACAAAGGGTAGCGGGCCTTGTTATCAATCGTTTCGTAACAGAGGCGCAGTTTTTCGCGCCTCTCACCCCGGTATCACCCAAGGCGAACGTCGCGCGAATGTCGGCCCATTGCGTCGCGCATACAGTCAAAAACCGCCTGATCAGTCCTTGTCAAACGCATCTTTGGCCGCGTCGCGCACCCGATCTTCGATCCCGGCCAGGCTCTCGGTGAATGTCTTCTTCTTGGGTGCCGGCGCCGGGGCCTGTGGCTTTGCGACCTTCTGTGTTGTGTTCGTTTTGCGTTTCTTGGTCGTGCCGGTGCTCTTCCTGCTCTTCGTACTGACCTTGGTCAGCGCATCAGGGTTACTGGACATATGTTGCGCAAACGCGGTCTCCGTTTTGGCCACCAGCATCTGATACTGCACCGCATTCATATAGCCCGTCACCTCAAACCCGACCGCGCGCTGCCAACCGCGAATCCCACGTCTTGTCCCTTTTCCGACAATACCATCCGGCCGTCCCGCTTTCTGTCCCGCCAGATTCAAACGCAACTGCAGTTCCTTGCGCTGCATCCGCGTCAGCGCCAGCTCGTCTTCTGTGGTCTTATTGGCCGCCAAACCTATGGCCGCCTGGGTCATCGGCAGCACCAAAGGATCAGAACTGCGATAAATTCGGGTCGCCGAGGCCAACTCTGGCTCTGCAACCGCCACACGCCCGGCTTGCGACCCAGGCTCTGCAACCCCCGCCTCGCGTTTCAGCCGCGCGATGGCATTGCGCGCAACAACCGCAAACACACCGTTTGGAAAACTATCCAGATAGGCCTGGTAGTCCGCGATATCCCCGGTGTCCCGCGCCGTATTGAAAATGATCTTTTCCACGTCCAACGAAGGCGCCACCGAGGGCGCCTGCGACACGACAGTCTCCACCCTGTTGAGCACCAGCGGCCCCGTCAGTGACACATCAAACCGAGGCCGCTGCGACCCGCCTGTCATTTCCAGCACATCCCGCGTGATCAGCGACGTCAGCACCGCAAAATCCGTATTAGCCGTTCCGATGTGGCGCAGCAGCGCGGCGGTAAACGGCGAATTTTCACCATCCCCATCAAAGGCAACGTCGCCCGGCTCTGTCGCATAGGCCACAACAGAACCAGAGGTGGGCAGCGCCAGCGGATTGACCAGCGACAGGCCGCTCTGGTTCAGCGTGCGGGTCGACATGCCCCTCAACTCCGCCAGCTGACTGGCCATGGGGTTGTCGCGACAGGCATCCAGAAACACCAGGCTCGCAGACTCCGCCCGCGACACCGAGCGCAAAATATCCGGCAGCGCATAAACCTCGAATTCCCAGTCAATCGGATCATTCATTTGCGCATCAACCGGCACAATGTAATTCACCTGATCCACAGCGATCCCATGCCCGGCATAGAAAAACACCGACAGATCCGCCCCCCGCGTTTCCTTGGCGAATTGACGAACCGTTTCCCGCAGTTCGTCATAGGTCAGGTTATAGCCCTCGATGACATCAAACCCCAAACCGCCCAGCTTGCGTGACATCGCCAGGGCATCCCGCTCCGGGTTGGGCAATCTGCCCGTTGCCTCATAGTCGCTGTTGCCAATGACCAGCGCCACCCGCTTTTCCGCCTGCGCCACTGCCGCGCCGGCCACAACCACAGCAGCGGCCATCAAAAACTTGCCCAACAAGGGTTTCAACATGTCAAATCTCCGAACCGTCCGACACAAAAGTGGATATCGGAATTTTTTCGTCAGTGCTGACTTACATTAATCAATTCAACGCGCGTATTGCGCGCGCTATAGGGTTGCGCCCGGTCAACAGGTCTGGTCGCCCCATAGCCGACCGCAAACAACATCTCCTGCGGCACACCATAATAAACCGTCAAATGCTGCACGACCGCCCTCGCCCGCCGCGTCGACAGCGGAAACTGAGCACTGCCCAGCTTCTCCGAAAAAACATGCGCCGCCACCTGAAATGAATGGCCCTGCATCGACGGATCCTTCAACGCGACAGCCACCGTGCGCAACGACCGCATGCCCCGCATCGTCAAAATATGCGTGTCATCCTGAAACTCAACGGAAACACCCACCAGGGGAAAATCATACCCCTCCGGCAGCGGCTGATCAGGCAAAAACGCCAGCGCATTCTGCGAACTCAATGCCCGCACCGTCGGACCCGTCTTTTCCGGGCTCAAGGCCTCTATCAATGCAACGGGCGACGCCTCTTGCGCCACAGCCATCGACGCCCCCAGACCAAGCACGATCGCGACACCCGCACACCAAGTTTTCAGATCCATAGCCATTGCGCGTTCGACATAACCAAGAAAAAGACCTCAGCCACAGCGACACCTATTTGGCAGGCCCCCGCCACAGGCTGCTCAAACAAACCCGAGACAGACTGACATGAAAGCAAAATTCAGTCAATCTTGCATCCAAATCGGGCGCTGCTCATGGCGTGCGTGCTCCTTGCTTTTGTGATGACCTTAACATTCACCACAATGGCACATGCCGATACCGTCAGGAGGGAACATCCACGCCATCAACAGAGCCGCGACAACGCATCCAACCCGTCAGCCTTTCAGAATAACTGTTTTCTTCAGACAGATCATGCCAATGTTGCGGCATGAAACCTGATCTCAAAACCCCCGCCGGAACCCCTATTTCCAAATTCTGCTTTGGCACAATGCAGTGGGGAGGCAAGGCTGACGCCATGGACAGCCGCGCCATGTTTGATGCGTCTCGGGCGGCGGGCATCAATTTCTTTGATACCGCCCATGGGTATACGGGCGGTGCCTCCGAAACCTTGCTGGGCGAATTCGCGGCCACAGATCGCGACGACCTGTTCATCGCCACGAAATGCGCGTCGACCGGCGATTGCCGCCCGGAAGCGATCACAAAGGATTTCGAAGAAAGCCTGACCCGCTTGAATATGGACAGCGTTGACATGCTGTATATGCATCGCTGGTCGGATGAGGTGCCGCTTGAAGCGACATATGAGGCGTTGGCCAAAATGGTGGACGCAGGGCGCGTTCGCCATATCGGTGTCTCCAATTACGCGGCCTGGCAGGTGATGAAAGCGGACCGGGTCGCGGCATCCTTGGGCCTCAAGATCGAAATGCTGCAACCCATGTACAGTCTGGTCAAACGCCAGGTCGAAGTTGAAATTTTGCCAATGTGCGCTTCAGAACATATCGCCGTTGTACCATATTCTCCGCTTGGTGGTGGTCTTCTGACGGGCAAATACAGATCCGGCGATGAAGGGCGACTGACGCATGACCAAATGTACAAGGCACGCTATGGCCAAAGCTGGATGCACGCCGCCGCAAATGCTCTTTCTGACGTCGCCAACGAAATCGGCACGTCTGCCATTACTCTGGCGGTGGCCTGGGTTGCCCACAATCCGAATATTACAGCTCCCATTCTCAGCGCCAGCAAATCCAGCCAGCTGAAACTGTCCCTCGACGCAATTGACTATCAGATGGATGATGCAACCTACGCCCGCCTGACCGCGCTCACCCCAACTCCGGCCCCGGCAACAGATCGGTCCGAGGAAGGCTGACCTGACGCCCACGGCGACCAATGCTGCGCCGTGCGCCAATGTCAGAGATTTGATTTTAGCTGAAAATTTCTCGGCACCCTATCATCGGCAAACCTATGCGACCCCGCAAACGCCTTGAAAACCAGAAAGAAATGTCTCTCAGCTCATGGAAATGGATCGCGCTGCATGTTCGAAAGCGGCTTTCGTCTGTTCAAGATCATCCCGGGCGATTGCCAGTGACGGATAGAGCTTGCCTGGCGACTTGAATACTCCGTGCTGGCGCAGCGCCTTATTGTAGGTTGCGTTCACTGTGGGATCATCATGTCTCGCAGAGCGGTAGTCACGACAGGGGGTCGTCGTGAAAAAGATATCGAACAAGGTCTCGTCCCCACAGATCTGGTGGGGAATACCAGCGGCCTTGAGTGTGCTGCTTTGCATATCCTGCAATGTGCGACCAATTTTGCGAAGACGGTCGTAACTGCCTTCACGCTTCAAAACCTCCATCGTCTTCAGGCCGGCCGCCGCGGCAATCGGATTGCCTGATAGCGTGCCAAGTTGCATGAGCCACCGGTCACCGCCCACGATAGACTTGTCGAAATGCTGCATAATCTCGGCACTGGCCCCAAGCGCGGCGAGCGGGAATCCCCCCCCGATGATCTTGCCCAACGTGCAGATGTCTGGTGTCACACCATAACGTTCCTGTGCGCCACCATAGGCCAGCCTGAACCCCGTGACGATTTCATCAAAGATCAGCAAGACACCGTATCTGTCACACAAATCGCGCAGGCCTTGCAGATACCCCGGCGCGGCAGGAATGATCCGTTGCAGAGGTTCCGCAATGATCCCCGCGATGTCGTCGTGTTCGCTCAGCAAGGCCTCAACAGCAGCCAGGTCGTTATAGGGCGCAATCAACATCTGATCGGCAACGCCCTGCGGGATACCCGCACTGTCAGGCACCGCTTGGGGAAAATTCACGCGCGTGTCAGGGGCAAGGCTCATCTGAGCCTCGGCGCTCATACCGTGGTAGCCGCCTTCGAACTTCAGGATTTTGTCCTTGCCAGTATAGGCGCGCGCAAGACGGATGGCGTACATATCAGCCTCGCCACCCGACGCGACAAAGCGCAGCTGTTCACAACACGGAACCGCATCGACGATCGCCTCTGCCAGCTCGATGCCTTTGGCGTTATTGGCGAAAAAGGTCATGCCCTTGGGCAGTTGTTCCAAGACGGCTTCCATGACCTCAGGGTGGCCGTGGCCGAGCAGCATTGGCCCGGAGCCGATCAGATAATCGATGTATGCGTTGCCATCCTCGTCCCAGACGTGGCTGCCCTCGCCGCGGGCAATCACGATACCGGGGTCGAAATTGCCAAAGCCGCCCGCAGGCAAAACAGCGCGGGCGCGGGAGATCCAATCAGATTGTGAGGTCAGTTTGTGCATGGTCAGGCCAGTTCAAGCATGGGGGTTCCAAGGGTGTCCATATCGGGTGTGACCCCAAGCCCCGGACCTTCGGGCGGCGCGATGCGGCCATCTTTGCGTGTCGGGCAATCCGGTGCCAGACGCGGGCTGACGTAAGAGGACAGATCACAGGTGTTCAGCAATGCGCCCTGCGGGGTCGAGGCCGCAAAGTGTAACGAAGCGGCGGTCACAATGTCGGACCCCCACGTGCATTCGGCGCAAATCTCCGCTCCCAAGTGGACCGTCAGGTCACGTGCGCGGCGCATGGCCGAAAGCCCGCCAAACTTCGACAACTTCAGCGCGACCGCATCCAAAACACCCAGCTTATGAGCCAACATCAACGAGCCAAGGTCATGTGCGCCCTCGTCGATCTTCATAGGCAAACCAGTGGCTTGGCGAACGGCTGCGCAATCCTCAAGGGTTTTGCACGGTTGTTCCAACATGACATCAAGATGCGCAACCGCACGGCCCGTGCGTGTGGCATGCAGCTTGGTCGCGCCGCAATTCCAGTCGCCATAGACCAGTGGACCATCGCCAACAGCCTCACGCACTTTGGCCAGGCGTTCCGCATCAGCCTGCCAGTCTGCGTCTGCTCCCAGCTTGGCCTGAAATTGGCGGATACCCGTTGCATAGGCCTCGCGGGCGATACGCGCCATGTCATCAGGTGCCACGCAGGTGATCGAATGATACAGCGGCATGTCAGCCCGTGTCCGCCCGCCAAGAAGCGCATAAAGCGGCTGTCCGGTTGCTTGGCCGAACAAGTCCCACAGCGCCATATCCACGATAGATTTTGCGTGCAGATGACCTTGCAGAAACCCATCCAGCTTGCGCATCGGCGCATCGACACCAAACGGGGAAACGCCAAGGATTTCCGGTGCCATTTCAGCAACCGCACTCGGCACACCATCGGCAAAGGCTGGCAAGTAATGTGGGATCGGACAAACCTCGCCCCAGCCTTTCAAACCCATGTCCGTGTCCAGACACAGCACGTGGGTCTTGACCGTGTCACAGGTCTTGCCTTCGGCCATGTAGTAGGTCTCGTGGCTGGTCAGATCGACGGACCAAAGAGAGATGCCCGTGACCTTCATGCGTAAACGGCCACGGGATCACCCAGCGTATCCTCGTCCGGATGCACCCCAAGGCCTGGCGTTTCGGGCAAGTGCAGGTGGCCATCAACATTGCGCGGGCCACGGCCACCAGCGATATCGACGGTCAGCATATCCTGACAGGCCCAGACCGCGTGACAATTGGCGTCCGGTATGGTTGCGGCCAAATGCAACGCCTCAGTGTCGGCCAACACAGACCCGCCCGTTGCCATGACGAACATGTCGATCCCATGGGCCAGAGCAACATCACGCATCCGCGCGGCTTTGGTCAGTCCGCCGACACGGTTCAGCTTGATACCGAAAACCTCGGCCAGCCCGTCGCGGGCAATGCGGGTCGCGTCCTGCAACGTCACCAATGTTTCATCGACCGAAACGGGGGCGGCATGTTTGCCCGCAATCGCCGCAATGTCATCCAGCGTCTCGCAAGGCTGCTCGAACATCACGTTCAGGTCTTCGGTCGCCGACATGACCCGCAGGGCCTGTTGGCGCGTCCACCCTCGGTTCACATCGTAGAGCACAATTTCACCGTCGCGGCGAATATCCTCGACATCGCGAATGCGGGCAATGTCACGCACCACATCGCCACCAATCTTGACGGAATGGGCGACATACCCCCGCTGCCGGTACCGGTCGATCACGGCGCGGGTTTCCTCCACCGTCTTCGCGCCAACGGACGAGGCAATGGCGCGCGGGGTACGCGATCCACCGCCCATGAGGTCGGCGATGGGCAGGCCAGCAGCTTGGCCCGCGATATCCCAACAGGCCATGTCGATGGGGCTTTTGGCGTAAAGATGGCCGGGCAGCGCAAGATCCATGGCGCGTTCCACCTCCAAGACCTTGCGTGGATCAAGCCCCAGGATGAAAGGTGCCATCGTCTCAATGCCTGCACGAATGCCCGGCCCATGGGCGGGGACATAGGTGTGCCCCCATGGTGTGCCTTCCCCCCAACCGACCAACCCCGCATCGGTTTCGACCTTGACGAGCGTTGCATCCAACATTTCGAACTTCAATCGACCGCCAGACAGCCAATAGGGATGCTCCAGCGGCAAATCGACCTGCAAAACAGAAATACGTGTGATCTTCATGCCGAATACTCCGCAACCGCTGCGCCAAGACTGTCAAAATCAGGTACCACGCCAAGCCCCGGCGCGTTGGGCGCATAAAGCTTGCCCGCCTCCGCCCAAGCGCCACCAACCCCAGTGGAGCGCGTGTTATAGTTCATAAGATCCGTGGTGTTTTGCAGGAACTCAGAGGGCGTTGACGCCGCGAAATGAGCCAACGTGGTGCTTGCGATTTCACAACCCCAAGTGTCTTCGGCGACCACTGGAATTCGGTTGTCGACCAAAAAGTCGCGGACGCGACGAGCCTTCGACAAGCCGCCAAGATTTGAGATTTTCAAGCAGCATATCTCTGCACCGCGGTCTGCCACGATCCGTTGCGCGGCGCCCATGCCCGTCACACATTCATCCAGCTTCATCGGTTGCTGCGCCACGCGACGCACCTGCTGGCATTCTTCGTAGGTCTTGCAAGGCTGCTCTAGAATGTAATCAAGATCAGCCGTAGCCCTCGCAACCCGGATCGCGTCGTCCACGCGCCACCCTTGGTTGGCGTCCGCCATTGCTTTCTCACCCGCCTCCAAAAGAGCGACGCCAGCTACTATCCGATCGATATCAGCCGCCCAGTCGCCGCCGACCTTGATCTGAAACTGCCGATAGCCCTCCGCCCGGTAGCGCCGCATCTCAGCGAGGGTCTCGTCCGTGGTTTTCTGCGGCGCGACCCGATACATCGGCGCGCCGTGGGTCAGCTTGCCCCCAAGCAACATCCAAACCGGCTGGTCGCACGCTTGTCCCAGAATGTCCCAGCACGCGGCATCAAAGGGCGCTTTGGCATAGCCGTGCCCTTGCACGGCGTGATCCATCAGGTGTTCGATCCGCGCGACCTGTCGCGGGTCTTCGCCAATCAACCTTTGCGCCACGAGGCGTGCAAAGGCCTCAACACCTTCGGAATGCGCAACCATATAGTTCTCGCCACAGGGTGTGAACTCTCCACATCCCTGTAACCCAGCATCGGTATCCAGGACGACAACGCTGGCTTTTGCAGTAGCAATCGCATTCCCGACCCCCCAAACGTAGGTGCCCCCGACGTAGGGCAAATCAGCCTTGAAGATGCGGATGCGCGTAATCTTCATGGTGTCACAACAATGTTGCCGGTGTGTTTCTTTGCTATGAAGGCGGCCTGGGCTTCGCGCAATTGATCGAGGCGGTAGGTCGCGGCCAAAGCAGGCTTGATGTCGCCATTCTCGATGTAGCGGATCAGGTTTGGCATAACCTCTGGCGTGATCACGGTAGAGCCTGTGAAGGTCAGATCGCGCAGGTAGAACGTGCGCAGGTCAAGCTCGACAATCGGCCCGGCGATCGCGCCTGAACATGTGTAACGGCCACCGCGTTCCAAAACATTGATCAGCGTTGACCAATACGGCCCCCCGACCACATCTGCCACGACCGTGATCTTCTCGTCGCCCAAAGCGGTGCGAAGCCGTTCAGGAGCGCGTGCCAGGATCACGTCAGCGCCCAGTCCGGCAACGTCTTTGTGCTTGGCTTCAGACGCCAACGCGATGACGCGCGCGCCACGACGTTTGGCCAGTTGGACAAGCGCGCCACCAACACCACCCGAAGCACCGGGCACCAGCACCGTGTCGTTTGCGCGCACATGAGCCCGCGTCAGCATTCCTTCGGCGGTGGAGTAAGAACACGAAAAGGTTGCGAGTTCTGCATCGCTCAGACCCGACTGCACGGCGAGCGCGTTGCGCGAAGGCGTCGTTGTATACTCCGCAAACCCGCCATCGCGTTCCGACCCGAAATATCCGGTCTTGTCCATGTCTTCGGGATCGTCAGCGTCACGTAACCAACCGTCGGTGATGACTCGTTCTCCGATACGTGCGGCATCGACATTTTCGCCGACCGCGACGATTTCCCCGCAGACATCGGCCCCCTGAATACGTGGAAAGGTGATCGGCGCGCCGCCCCACGTGGGGTCGTCTTCACCCACGTCTTCGAACGCACCGCCTGTCGTCGCATCCGTCACCGTCTTGGAATACCAACCCGTCCGCGTGTTCACATCCGTGTTGTTCAGCCCGCATGCCCGCACGCGGATCAGAACTTCGTCCGGCGCGGGGGCCGGGCATGGCCAATCCTCATGCAGAACCATCTGATCCAGGTCGCCATGGCCCATTGTGACCATCGCCCGCATTGTCCTTGGTCGTGTCATGATGCGTCCAATCGTGGTTTCAGGCTTTGTGGATCATAGGCGGGTTCACCCAAAACGCGGGCCGCGCGGGGTTGGCCGTGGATCACCACTTCAAGCGCCGTGTCAGTCGTGGCCGCAACAGGTGCGATGTAGGCGAAGGCAAGAATTTTGCCGACGGTCGGCCCGTAGACCACCGAAGCGGTCGAGCCGACAACCCTCCCGTTCAACATCACAGCCTCGCCGCCATGACCGTCGGCTTTTCCATCAGGCTCGATTTCCAAATAGGCGCAGACCCACGGCAAATCGGTGTTCAGTGTCTTGTCACGCCCAAGGTATTCCTTGTCAGCGCGCGCAAATCTCAGAACATCTGCCTCCGCCAACGTCACCTCGTTGGTCAGCTCGCCCGCGCCTTTGAACCCCTTCTCCATCCGCATGACGTTCATGGCAAAGCTGCCATAGTCCGCGATGCCATGGGCCTCGCCTGCAGCCCAAAGCGCGTTGTAGACATCGAGGCAAGCCGCACTTGGCATATGAATTTCCCAGCCAAGCTCACCCGCATAGGACATGCGGAAAGCCCAGACAGGATGCCCCCCAACTGTGATCTCTTGCGCGGACAGCCAGCGAAAGCCTGCGTTGCTGAGATCGCCATCGCTGCAGGCCTGCAGCACGTCGCGCGCCCTTGGCCCGTTCAACGACAATGCGCACCAGTCAGATGACACCGCAGTGATTGTGGCGTCCTCACTGATACGGTTCTGGTCCAGGTAATCCAGCAGTCGTTGTTCAAAGAACGCGGCACAGACAAGGTAAAACTTGTCCTCGCCCATCCGCACGATTGTGGTTTCCAACTCAATCCGGCCAGCGCGGTTCAGCATATGGGTGAGCGTGATGGACCCCACCTTTTGCGGCATCCGGTTCGCGGTCAGACGATCCAGCAGCGCATAGGCGTCCGGCCCCTCAACGACAACTTTGGTAAAAGCGGTAACGTCCATGATGCCAACGTTTTCACGCACGGCTTTGACTTCTGCGGCGACCACATCGTCAACGATATTGCGGTTGAAGGAATAGTGATCCGTCTGCGCCACGCCATCGCGGGCAAACCAGCGGGGGCGCTCAAAGCCATAGACCTCTTCGTGCACCGCGCCCTTGGCCTTTAGCAATTCATACAAAGGAGACGGCTTGATCGGTCGCCCGGCCAGCCGGTTGAAATGCGGGAACGGGATTTCGTGTCGCAGGCAATAGTCTTCCTCGGCCTTCACAACCTGCCAGTCCTTGGTGGCGTAACTTCCAAAGCGACGCGGATCATAGTCGCGCATGGAAATATCGGCGGCGCCATGAACCATCCATCGGGCCAGTTCCCGCGTCAAACCGGGGCCCCAGCCGATGCCGATCTGCGTGCCACAGCAACACCAGTAGTTGCGCACGCCAGGCGCAGGTCCAATCAGCGGGTTGCCATCCGGCGGGTGGCTGATCGCCCCATGTACTTCGCGTTGAATGCCAAGCTCCGCAAAGATCGGCATGCGATTCAGGCTTTCCTCAAGGTAGGGCATGACCCGGTCATAATCGGCATCAAACAGCCAGTTTTCATAATCCCACGGACAATGATCGTGCCAGACTGAATTCGGGTTCTCCTTTTCGTAGATCCCGATCAGCCCGCGCTTTTGTTCCATCCGAATGTAGCCGGACACCTTTTTGTCATCGCGGATGACGGGCAGTTCGCGGTCCAATGCCTCGAATTCCGGCACAGGTTCGGTCACAAAATAATGGTGCGTCATCGACGTCATAGGCAGTTGCAGACCGGACCATTCCCCCATTTGCCGCGCATAGGTGCCGCCTGCGTTGACCACATGTTCACAAACGATCGTGCCTTTGTCGGTCTCAACCTGCCACTCGCCTGAGGGCCGTTGCGTGATGTTGGTGGCGCGGCACTGACGGACGATCTTTACACCCTTTTGACGCGCTCCCGCAGCCATCGCCATGGTGACATTTGTTGGATCCACGTGGCCATCGTCAGGGGTGTGCAGCGCGCCCAGAACACCATCAAGGTTGTAAAAGGGATGCAGCTCCGCGACTTTCTCCGGCCCAACCAGGTCGATGTTGAAACCCAGCGAGCGTCCGACCGACAGCGTATGACGCAGCCAGTCCATTTCATCCGCAGTATAGGCCAACCGGAACGAGCCGCAGCCATGCCATGTCACAGGCTGGCCGGTCTCTGCCTCCAATCCACCTGAATAAAGCCCGATATTGTAATCGACGCATTTGCCCAGCCCGAAACTGGAAGTCGAATGTGTAATCTGACCCGCTGCATGCCATGTGCTGCCGGACGTCAACTCTGCCTTCTCCAACAGTACGCTGCCCTCGCCCCACCCTTCGTGGCCGAGATGATAGGCAAGGCCTACGCCCATGACGCCGCCGCCGACAATGACGACGCGTGCGTGGCTGGGAAATTCATGCGCCAATGGAACAACCTTTTATGAGTCGAATTTCGCTCGACAGGCTAATCGGACATAAGTACCATCGTCAATCATGAATGGGACAAATGTATCAAAATCGATTCTGGAACGTCTGGCCGGCGAATTGCCCGAGCTGACACCAGAGGCGCGCAAAGCCGCGACCTACGTGTTGGAGAACCCGCGTGATGTGGGGGTATCCACAGTGCGCGAGATTGCAGAGGCCGCAAAGGTAAAGCCCAACACCGTCGTGCGCATGGCGCGTCAGGTTGGTTTTGAGGGCTACGAAGATTTCCGCGCCCCCTTCCGCGAGGCGATCAGACGCGGGGCCGCCGACTTCCCGGATCGCGCGCGCTGGCTGCAAGATATCCGCAAATCGGGCGACCTTGGCGGGCTTTACGCCGATATGGTGCGTGACGTGCTCGACAACATCGAAGAGACCTTCGCAGATATCTCAACCCAAGACCTGAAGGACGCAGCCGAAGCGATTTGGGCCGCGCGCCGGGTTTTCACGCTTGGGGTTGGGGTCAACAACTCTGTCGCACGCAACTTTACCTATCTTGCGTCGACCGGCATGACCGAATTCCACGCCATCCCGCGCCCCGGATCAACCCCGGTGGATGATTTGGCCTGGGCAGATGGTCGGGACATACTCATCGCGATTACCTGCAAACCCTACCGCTCCGAAGTGGTAGAGGCCGTGCGCATCGCACATGAACAAGGCATGACCATCGTCGCACTTTCCGACAGCCCCGCCAGCCCGATCATTCGGCTGGCAAACCATGGGTTTGTCGTCTCAGTCGACACGCCGCAGTTCTTCCCGTCTTCGGTCAGCATCATCGCCTTGCTTGAAACGTTGCTGTCCTTTGTCATCGCGGTTGCCAGCGATGAGATCCCCGAACGCGTGGCGACATTCCACGCGCGCCGCCACGAACTTGGTTTGTATTATTCGGAGGACACATGAACGAACCGATCCGATCATTGGCTGCGCGCTATTACACCGACCCGCAAATCTTTCAGGTAGAGACCGACGGGCTGCTGGCACGGACATGGCAATTCGGGTGCCACGCCTCTGAATTGGGGGGCGCCGGCGACTACGCCACCTTTGAAATCGCCAGAGAAAGCCTGTTTGCAATCCGCGGTCGCGACGGCAAAATCCGCGTGTTCTACAACGTCTGCCAACACCGGGCGCATCAATTGGTCAAGGGCACGGGCACCACGCGGGTTGTCGTCTGCCCCTATCATGCCTGGACATATGAGCTAACCGGCGAACTACGCGCCGGACCCAACATCAAGGCCGTGGAAGGGTTTGACAAAACTGACGTGTGCCTGACAGAGGTGCGTGCCGAGGAATTCCTCGGCTTCGTTTTTGTCAATCTCGACCCGAACGCCGACCCGATGGAGGATTGGTTCCCACGTGCCCGCGCCGAGCTGACCGAATGGGTGCCCAATTGGGCCGACCTCAAGCCGCTGGAATGGGTCCGGATCCCTGAAAACTGCAACTGGAAGGTCTCGGTCGAGAATTATTCGGAGTGTTATCACTGCTCTCTAAACCACCCGACCTTTGCCAATGGTGTGGTCAAACCCGAAACCTATGACATTCAGCCCCAGGGCAAATGTCTGCGCCACACAACCGAATGCCAAAGCCTTGAAGACATGACCTATGATGTTCATTCCGGCTTTGCCCATCAATACGAGTATTCCAGTTGGTTCCTGTGGCCGATGTTTTCGTTTCAGGTCTACCCGGGCAATGTTCTGAACACCTATCACTGGCGCGCCATTGACGCGGACCATGTTGTGGTCTGGCGCGGCTGGTATTCCGTTGGCGGCGCGGACGACCCCAAAGTGCGGCAACTGGCCGTGCAGGACCGCGAAACGACAGTGGAGGAAGACATCCACCTTGTCGAAAGCGTGCAACGCGGACTGGGGTCGCGCGGGTACAAGCCGGGCCCATTGGTTGTGGACCCAAAAGGTGGCGTGAATTCTGAACATCCGGTGTTGCACCTGCAGCGCTGGATGCGCGAGGCGATCGGTGGCTGATCTGGCGATGCCCGAAAAATGGACAGCAGAGCAAAAGCTGTTCCCGAATCAAGTCGGCTTCACCTGCCCTCCGTTTGACTACGATGCCGCACCCTCTGACTTCTTGCGCATGGCCCCGGAAACAGTCGGCGTGCACGGCTGGATGCTGCATGTGCCAAACTATGTGCACGGGCTGGACCAGCGCAAAGCGAACTTTGGCATGTTGGAGGATTTCGTTCATTGCATGGCGCGCAACGGTGTTGATGTTTGCGGACAGGTCGGGTCGAACTGGGTCCATGCCAGCGGTCTGGGCGTCGAAGGAATACGCCAACATTGCGCGGATCTGTCGGACAGATATGAGACCCGTTTTCATATGGCAGGCTACGCAATGATCGAAGCCTTGCGCGCGATGAACGTCGAAAAGGTCGCGCTAAACGCCGCTTATCACTGGCCGACATGGTGGCAGGGCACAGCGGGCTTTCTGCGCGAGGCCGGGTTTGACGTTCTATGGGCCGGCAATTTCGTGGATCAGGGTTGGTTTCCGGACCAAGAGGCCGTGAACGCCAAACGCTGGATCTTTGACGGCGATCTGTTCGACAAGAGTTTCGAGCACGTCGCCGAACAAGCCCCTGCCGCAGACGCCTACCTGATCAACGGCATGTGCAATTTCCGCTCTGGTCCCAACGGCCTGCCGCAACGGCCCCTACACCTTGCCCGCGCGTTGGAGGCCAAGCTTGGCAAACCAGTGATCGGCCATGACACGGCCCTGTACTGGCGGATCATGAAGGATCTTGGCATCGCGCCCACGACCCCGCAAAGCCAGCTATTGGAAAGCCTCCATGCATAAGATCATCGCGCTCTGGGCGATCCCCCGCTCCACCTCGACAGCCTTTGAGTGGATGATGCGTCAGCGCGGTGACCTTGACTGCCTGCACGAACCCTTTGGAGAGGCGTGGTACCAGGGCGAAAACCCCCTCTGGCCGCGCTACAAACACGGCGAGAAAACCACGCCCGGCCTCACCATCGAAACTGTTTGGGAAGACATTCAAACGCGCGCTGAAAAGGGGCCTGTGTTTCTCAAGGACTTCCCCCACTACATAAATCACATGTGGACGCCTGATTTTCTGAGCCACTTTACCCACGCCTTCCTGATCCGTGATCCTGCCAAGACGATTTCGTCGATCTACAATAAATGGCCCGACTTCGATGAGCTTGAGGTTGGATTTCCAGAACAACGCGCCCTGTTTGACTTATTGTCCGCGCTGAACGGCGCGCCGCCGCCCGTCATCGACAGCGATGATCTGCTGGAAGACCCGGACGCCATGGTTGCCGCCTTTTGCGACGCTGTGGGCATTCCCTTCCTTGCCGATGCCATGAGCTGGGAACCCGGTGGCGATCCCTCCGCACATAGCTGGTGGGATGGCGGATCGTTTCATGCGAACCTGGCTCAATCCACAGGACTAAAACCGCAACAACGCCGTTATGTCGAGGTCGCAGATGCGCCAGAACGTGTGCGCCGCGTCCACAGGCGCATGAAGCCCCACTACGATCACCTTTATCAATATCGGATCACACCCAGATGAAGACGTACTGGCAGAACGACATCGCCGACACATGCGGTGCTGGCGGCGCAGGGCGGATCGACGTGTTGAACCCAGGCACAGGGAAAAACGGCCGGAACAGGCTCCTGCCGATCTGCGGCGTTTTCACCCGCAATCTCAACCGGGCGGCAACAGCGGCTCGCCAATTGCGGGCCGGTCAGGTGGTTGTCATCAAATTGAAAGGCTAAGACATGACTACATTCGACGAAGATCTTTTTCTGAAAGGCTTGGAGCAACGCAAAGCCACGCTAGGCGCTGAGTACGTTGAAAAGAACCTTGCCGCCGCAGATGATTTCACCCGCCCCTTTCAGGAGGCGATGACAGCGTGGTGCTGGGGCTTTGGCTGGGGCGACGATGTGATCGATGCCAAGACACGTTCAATGATGAACCTGTCGATGATCGGGGCATTGGGGAAAATGCACGAATGGGAAATTCATTGCCGTGGCGCGATCAACAACGGCGTCACCCAAGACGAAATCCGCGCAATTATCCACGTCATCGGCATCTATTGCGGCGTACCGCAGGCGCTGGAGTGCTTTCGCGTTGCCCGAAAGGTTCTGGAAGAGACCTGACCTCAAGCCACCAGGACCAAACACCTAGATGTCCGGGGACCAACCTGCCTGGCGCATGGCGCCAATCAGGTCATCGGCATGTGCGGTCTCCACGAACAACCGACGCAAAACCAGGTCAAACCGGGCATTTGGCCACGCATCAATATACTGTGCCGCAAGTTTCTGTGCACGACCATGCCGCCCCAAATTTTCGTATGCCGCCATCATGTAAGCCAATGTTGGGGGACCGATTGGAGCCCCGGATGCAATTGCCTGTTCAAACGCAACGATTGTGGCGGCATAGTCGCCAAGGTGATAGCGGGCAGACCCGATGGCATTGCGAAAAACAAAACCCGTTTCCCCGGTTGTCGCCTGTTCCATCCGCTCACCCACTTCGATTACCCGTTCAAAATCCCCGGAATAAAGCGAAATCAAAGAATCAAACTCCGCAATATGCGGATCATCAGGCCTCAGTCGGACGGCGAGTGCTGACTTCCGTCTCGCGTCTTCCACATTTCCATTCGCAAAATCGACCCAAGCCCTGGCCGACTGGCTCCAAGCGTCTTCTGCACCAAAAAAACACCAGACCCAACAACAACGGCCGCTGCAACAACGGCCCCCACAAACCATCGTTTGACATTTGAGGGTTCTTGCTGCGCGACGTCACCAGCGGTTTCGACGACAGATTGGGCCGTCTGTTCAAACGTCGGTGTATATCCACCTTTGGGAAGAGAAAGCCGGACCTCGTCTCCTTTCCCAACGTCGCCATAGTACTCCTCAAGCTTGCGGCGTAGGCGTCCGGCATCCACACGTACAACGCTTTCTCGCCCGTCGAGTTCGTCGACAGTGTAGCCGTACCCCCACAATCAAGGTTTTGACTGGGCCGCCTTCCCAACCCATCAGCAAGTGCAGCTGTCGCTTATGACCCGCGAAGCGATGGAGGCCAACAACATGGTCGGTCTGGACCCGTCAGGACAGACAAATCCCTTCGCCATAGACCAACGTTTCAAAGGCGAAGCAGCACCTTCGCCTTGAGCTTCAGCCGCTGCAAATTCAGCGTCGATTTGCACGTTGAGCGCGTTGCGAAGAATTTTCGCCTCTTCGAGGTCGGATGTTTCTGGCGATTTCTTGACGAAGGTCTTGCCCACGACAGGCACAAGCACAATCTGCACACGGCGGCAAAAATGCTGGGTCTGCCCGTGCTTGTGTAAATGATGTGTCTCGGCCATCTTTCGTATACAGCTGTGTATAGCAAAATTATGACCAACGGGGATGGAAAACGCCCAAGCAAATCAGCGATCTACCAAAGACCAACGAATTGGAGGGAAAATGGTGGGCGACCCTGGAATCGAACCAGGCGTGCGTCTCCGCGAGGGAGTTACAGTCCCCTGCCACACCTTGCGGCCTGTCGCCCACTGCCAGCGCATTGCGTCTGACGTGGAGCCGTGATTACAAGCGCGTCCAACAGGCGTCAACAGGAAATTCCCTCTAAACCGCTGCCAAACCACAACAGGATCAAACCTATGAAAAAGCCAAAATGGGTCATCGAAAAGGAACAGGCCCGCAAAGCAGGCGACGCGCAGACTGTTTGGCTCTTTGGCCTGCACGCCGTGCGGGATGCATTGCTCAATCCACACCGGGAAAAACTGCGCCTGATCCTGACCCTGAACGCCCGCGACCGCCTGGCCGAGGCCCTGCCGGAGGCCGGTATCGAACCCGAAATCTGTGAGCCCCGCCAATTCGCCGCCCCGCTGGATCCGGGATCCGTCCACCAGGGCGCCGCGCTCGAGGTCAAACCCCTCAACTGGGGCTCCCTGGCCGAAGTCGCCACCGGACCGGCCCCGCAACGGGTGATTCTGCTGGACCGCGTCACCGATCCGCACAATGTCGGCGCCATCCTGCGCTCGGCCGAAGTGCTCGGCGCCAGCGCTGTCATCGCCCCGCGCCACCACGCAGCCCCCGAAACCGGCGCGCTGGCCAAAACCGCCAGCGGCGCATTGGAACGCCAGCCCTATCTGCGCGTGCGCAACCTCGCCGCCGCCATCCAGGAACTGCAGAACATGGGCTACCTCGTCCTGGGCCTGGACGGAGAGGCCGAGCAATCCATCGAAACCGCCCTCCAGGGCCGCTGGGACCGCCCCGTCGCCCTCGTCCTGGGCGCCGAAGGCCCGGGCCTGCGCGCAAAAACCCGCGACACCGTCGATGCCTTGGTACGAATCGACGCGGCAGGCGCCTTTGGCTCTCTCAACGTCTCAAATGCGGCCGCCGTCGCCCTATATGCATCTCGACCCCCTAACGAGGCTTGAGCATGCCACACCCGACCAAGATCGCGACCTGTTGTTACTGCGGCACCAAGGCCGCCCTGGTGTTGTCCGGGCAATCGCGCCACGAACTGGCCTGCTCGGGCTGCGGCGCACCGCTGCATGATCTCAAGATGCTGCGCACAGATAAAACCGGTGACCGCGAACTCTTTGACAGCCCCAAACGCAAATCCAGGAAGCTTTCGGAGCCGAAGAAATCCAAAAAGCCGAAAAAGTCCAAGAAACAGCGCAAATCCGGCTTCAGCCGCCTGTTTGAAGAGGCATTCGACACGATCGAGGATATCTTCGACTAGCCTCAGCGAAACGCATAGCCCACGATATCCACCTCATCCGCGCCGCCGATCGAAAACCCCTCGAACGCACCCAGATGCTGAAACGGGCGCCCGACCATCGCCTGCTCAAAGGCCGCCCGATGCGGGGCGTCCACATAGACCACCGCACAGGGCGCCGCCTCTACCGCCGCCACGGCCTCGGCCGGATCATGCACGAACATCGGCACCCGGTCGGCCAACAACATCAGCGACTCTTCCTGATACCCGACCGAAATATAGACCGGATCGGCACATAGATCCGCCGCCCGCCCCATCTGGGCCAGGGCCACAGACGGCCAGATGGGTTCAAACCGCGCCAGATTCGAAAACAGGCTCAGCGACAAACCCACCGACAAGGCCCCCAGTCCCAGAACCGGCAACACCATGTCTCCGGCCCGCATACGCACCCAGATCAACCAGATCCCGGCCACCGAAACCGCCAGACCGCAATACCACGGCCAGGCCGGCCAGGCGCCATATTGCCAGACAAACCCAACAGGCACCGCCGCCAGCACCAGCGCCAAGGCCAGCGCGCCCACCAGAAACACCCGATACGCCAGGCTCAACCGCCCCGGATCGCCGCTACGAGACCGCTCGAACCAGCCCGCCGCGCAGAGGATCGCAATCGCCGGAAAGGTCGGCAGCACATAATGGATCAGCTTGGTCGCCGTCATCTCGAACACCAGCCAGGATGGCAACCACCAGGCCAGACAGAATAAAACCGCATCCTCCCGCCGCTCGCGCCAGGCAAACCACAACCCGAACGGCAACAACACCGAGGCCGGCCAGAAGGTCAGCCAGACCGCCGCCGTAAAGGATCCGGGCGGCGCCCCGTGGTTTTCCTGCCCCTGGCCAATCTTTCCCAACAGATCCCGGCCCAGCGCTTCGTCCCAGAACGCCCCGCCGGCCTTCCAGGTGATCGCAACGTACCAGGGCGCCACAATCAGCGCGAACAACGCCAGACCGGGCAAAGGGCGCAACGCGCCCAGCCACCGCACCTCACGCCGTATCAGGCACAGGGCCACCACCGTCAGGCCGACCACCATCGGGCCAATCGGCCCCTTGATCAACGCCGCAACCCCCAGGCCACCCCAAAAGAGCCAAGGCATCCCCCGCGACAGCCCCCCCTGCATATGCAACCGCGCCAGGGCCAGCTGCGCCGTCAGGATAGAGGCCAGCAAGGCCGCATCGGTCTTGGCCAGACGCGCCTCGCCATTCAGCACAAAACACACCGCCATCAACAGGGCCGCCACAAAGGCCGCCTGCGCATTCACCAGCGACAAGGCAATCAGATAGGTCAGCAAACAGGCCGCCACAGCCCCCACAAGCGAGGGCAGACGATAGACCCAGATCTCTTGCGCATGTTCAGCCCCAACCAGCGACACCGCCGCCGTCTGCAACCAGTAGATGCCCACCGGTTTCTTGTATCGCACGCCCTCGCCCAGGCGGATGTCGATCAGATCGCCACTCTGCGCCATCTGGCGCGAGGCCTGGGCAAACCGCGTCTCGTCCCGATCCACCGGCGGCACAGAAAAGAACCCGGGCAGAAACATCACACAGGCAAAGCCCGCCACGAACAGCATTGCCCAGAACGACCCCCGCGCAGCCAGGCCGCCCGTCGCCGCCTCAATCCTGTCCAAGACCGATTGCATCAATCGGACCGAATGGCCTTGAACCGGCGCGTCTGCGCCGTCAGCGCCTCCTCGGTCGGCAAACGCTCCATCGACGATGCGCCGTAAAAGCCGTGGCAATTCTCGGTGTTGCGCAGAATATAGGACGCATCCTCCGGCATCGCGACCGGGCCACCATGCACCAGCACAATCGCCTCCGGGTTGACGCGCAAGGCCGCCTCGGCCCAGGACTCCACCAGCGCCGGACAATCCTCCAGGGTCAGCGCCGTATGCGCGCCAATCGCCCCGCCCGTGGTCAGCCCCAGATGACAGACAATGATGTCCGCCCCCGCCTGCGCCATCGCCGTCGCCTCATCCGCATTGAACACATAGGGCGTGGTCAGCATATCCTTGCCATGCGCCGCGCGGACCATGTCCACCTCCAGCCCATAAGACATGCCCGTCTCTTCCAGATTGGCCCGGAACGTCCCATCAATCAGACCAACCGTCGGAAAATTCTGGATTCCGGAAAAGCCGACCGCTTTCAACTGGTCCAGAAACGAATCCATCATGCAAAACGGATCCGTCCCGTTCACCCCCGCCAAAACCGGCGTATGCCGCGTCACAGGCAGGATCTCGCGCGCCATGTCCATCACGATCTCATTGGCATTGCCATAGGCCAGCAACCCCGACAAAGACCCCCGCCCCGCCATCCGATACCGGCCCGAGTTGTAAATGACGATCAGGTCAATGCCGCCCTCTTCCTCGCATTTGGCCGACAGGCCAGTGCCCGCTCCACCACCAATGATCGGCTCTCCGGCGGCCTTCATAGCCTGAAACTTTTCCATCAAGATCGCGCGTTCAATACGAGGCATCGTTTTCTCCCTTAACTCCCCTGAAACTGACCCAGCCAGCGCGAGGTGTCCAGCACCCCATTGCCACGCCCGCCCGGCAACCCCACAGGCTCTCACCCCACAAGCGGCATCCCCTTATAGGCAATCCGCCCGGCGACAAAGGTCGCCCGCACCGCCGGCGCCCCCTGATCCGGCCAATCCACCAAAACCAGATCCGCCCGCTGTCCCAGACCAATCCGCCCGCGATCGCTCAACCCCATGGCCTGCGCCGGGCCTTTGGAAACCAAAGACCAGATCGCCGACCGCGAGGCCCGCTTTTCCCGATCCAGCCGCGCCACAGCCGCCAACATCGCCGGGTAGTAGTAATCCGAGGCCAAGGCATCACACAGCCCCGCCTCCACCATATCCGCCGCACCCAGCGACCCGATATGGCTGCCCCCCCGCGTGGCATTCGGAGAGCCAAATATGATCCTGTCGCCGCCTGCCCGCGCCGCCTCCGCCGCCTCCAGCGTCATCGGAAACTCCGCCACTCTTGATCCCAGATCCCGGAAAAACTGCCGCGTCTCGATGCGCGTGTCATCATGGCTCAACATCGGTGCGCCAACCGCGCGCGCCGCCTCGGCCACCTGCGCGATCCTTGCAGGCACCTCCGGGCGCCGCTCCCACACCTTGCAGGCCAGATCATAAAACGCCTCGGGCGCCAGCCCGGCCAGCCCGGCCTCCTTGTTGAACCGCGCCGGCATCCGGGGATCATCCAGCCGCCCGGCCCTGAACGCCGCCGAATGCTCGAACGCGCGATCCTGCAGCGTCACATCCGGGTCCAGCATCGACATGGACATGTGATCATTGAACGCCACCGAGGGCACAACCGGCCCCTGCAACAGCGTCAGAATATCCTCCACCGCATCAAAGGCAAAAGCCTCCCAGCGCAGCTGCACCCGGTTCTCGACCGTCAGCCGCGGACGCAACCGCGCAATCGCCTCGATCAACGCCCGGCTCTTGCCGGTTGAACGCAACCCCGGCGCCCAGCTGAAAGACACCGCATGATAGGCCGTCGCAATCCCATTGCCCGCCAATTGCCGATCCGTTTCCAGAATGGCCGTTTCCATATCAAACATCACCTTGGGGCGCGGCATGATCTGACGCTCGAACGCATCCCCATGCACATCAATCAACGCCGGCGCCAGAAACAGCCCGCCCGCGTCCACCACCCGATCCCCCCGCAGATCCGTCCCGATCTCGGCAATCTGCCCATCCGCCACGCAGACATCCGCCTGCACGATCTCATCCTCCAGGATGACCTGCGCACCCCGCAGCAATAGGCTCTGACCAGAGGACACATCTTTCATGACAAACTCCACGCGCCGTTTCCTTGCGGCCTACCCAACCACATCAACAATACCATGACAGCCGCGCAAGAGCCGCACAGCCGCAAAACACCCCCAAGCGGGCAAACCACCCCCAAGACGCCTCAATCCTGATCGCCCAGCGCTTGGACATAGGCGCGCGTAAAGGCCCGGTAGCCAGCGGCCCTCACCCCCAGGCGATCCTCGATCATCCGATGAAAAACCGGCAAACGATGAAAGGGCACCTGAGGATACGCATGATGATCGGTGTGATATGGCATGTTCCAGGCGAAAAACCGCACAACCCGATTGCTCAACGTGGTGCGTGTGTTCAGGAACATATCCGCCACATAGGGACACCGCCCATGCTCGGCCAGCAGATACAACCGCAACACAGGAAAGCCCATCAGGATCGGAACCAGCCAGACCCACAGCAAGACATCCCAAACCCACAGGCTGGCCGCCGCCACGGCATAGATCGCCAGCATCCCGCGCGCCTCCCGCCGCAGCCGCGACCGCGCCGCGCGCGGCAGATAGGCGGCCTCCATCGCCCCGAACCCATTGTCCCACAGCACCTGCACCTTGCCCGCCCAATAGCCCAATGTGCCCAGATGCCACAAAAACGCAGGCCAGGTCTCGGGCTTGGGCGCGGATAACTCCGGGTCCTTGCCGGGAATGTTGGTGTGGCGATGATGGGCAAAGTGGAAATAGCGAAACCACAGGAACGGCTGCACCAGGATCACCCCGATGATCCAGCCCACCCATTCGTTCAACGCCTCATTGGCAAAGGGCGTCTGATGTGTCGCCTCATGCTGCAAGGTGAACAGAAACACGATCAAAACGCCCTGCGGCACCAGCAAGGCCCACCAGAACGGAACCCCCAGCGCAATCAGTACACCCAACCCCAGGATCAGGCCCCCATGCCCGGCCAGCCGCCACAGACCAGGGCCATCCGCCTTGCGCGTCAAATCCGCCTTTTGCGCGGCGTCCAGCGTCCCCAGATAGGCCCTATTATCCATCCCACTCACAAATCTATGGTCACAACACCGTCTTTTTCCGCCGCCCGCGACTGGCACAAAATCATGGCCCCGTCGCGCTGCGCCTTGGACAGGACGAAGTCGCGATGCTCCACCGCGCCGCTGATCACCCCGCATTTGCACACACCGCAAATCCCGTCCGAGCATTTCACATCCACATGAATCCCCGCCTGCGCCAAAACATCCGTCGTCGTCATATCCGCCGGAACCTTCAACTCCCGCCCGCTGCGGGCCAGTTTCAGGGTAAAATCGTTGTTCACATACTCGGGCTGCTCGGGCACGCTGAAATACTCCAGATGCCGCTCTTCTTCGGCAAAGCCAGCCGTCTCTGCCGCCTGCATCACACTGTCCATGTACCGCTCGGGGCCGCAGGTATACACATGCCAGCCCGGCTGATACCGCGCCATCAACGCCGCCAGATCCGCCCGCGTGCCCTCGGCAGACACATGCAGATGCACATTCCCGAACCACGCAAACCCCTGCAAATCCTCCAGAAACCCGGCTGCCGCCCGCTCGCTCACCGAATAATGCAGCTCAAACGGACGCCCCAGCGCATGCAACCGATGCGCAAAGGCCACCATCGGCGTGATCCCGATGCCGCCCCCCATCAACAGCGTCTGCGCCGCGCCCTCGACCAGTTCGAAATGGTTGATCGGCTTTGACACAAACACCCGCCGACCTTCGGCAAAGATGCGATGCATCATCTTCGACCCGCCACGCCCCTCATCTTCGCGCAAAACCGCAATCTGATAAGTGCTGCGATCCGCAGGATCCCCCGACATGGAATACTGCCGCAGGAACTCCGGCGTCACCACAATGTCCAGATGCGCCCCCGCGGTCCACTCCGGCAGGTTCAACCCCTCCGGGTGGCGCAACTCATATTTGACCAGATCCTCGGTCAGATGTTCCACCTTGGCCACAACCATCTGCAAAACAGGCGCATCCTCCGGCACAACATAGCGATGCTGCCCCTGCGTGCTGCCCTGTGCCAGATTGATCTGATACTGCTCGGCGGTGACCATCGCCTGATAGGCCTCGATCCCGGCCTCGCGATCCATGGGAAAAGGATAAGGCCAGGGCGGCGGCGCCAGCGTTGCAGGGTATACCGCCAGCGTCTGATCCTCGTATTTCAGATCCAGCTTCTTGTCCAAATCCCGCGCATTGACAGGCAGATCCGTCGCCTTATAGGCCCCATCCGCCGCGTCCAGCTCGATATCCCACCACCATTTCTTGACCGGGTTCAAACCGCCATTGCCCACGGCATCATCCAGCCGCGCCAACACAGGCGCCGCCGAAGGCACCTTCATCGCCGCCCATCGGAACGGCTTCTCGGCGAAAATCCCCTCCAGGTTCCAGGGGCAGGTCTTCATACAGCGCCCGCACATGGCCCCGTTCTTGTTGGTGATCCGATAGGTGGCGCATTTCTGACTGTCTGACTTCCAGATCTCATAGCCGTTGAACATCAGCTTCGGACCCGCCGTGATCGCCCCCGAGGGACACTCCCGCGCGCATTTGTTGCAAGCCTCGCAAAACGCCTGCAATCCAAAATCAATCGGCCGGTCATGATCCATCGGCATCGTCGTCGTCACCACACCCGATTTCAGCCGAGGGCCCAGAAACGGATTCAGGATCACCTCGCCAATCCGGCTGACCTCGCCCAATCCCGACAACAGCAACAAAGGCGGCTGCAAGACTTCGCCATCCATCACCGTATGCGCCTTGGCCGCATAGCCCAGATTGCGGCACTGTTTGGCAATCACGCCCCCCAGCAGGGAAAACCGCAAATAGGCCCGCATCGACTGCGCCACGCTGATCCAGTCGTCGCCGCTGGCGCCCTCCATCGTCTCATAGCCCTGATCCACAATCATCGACACCGCCTGATCATGGGGCGGATCAATCGCCTCGCCCCGCGCATCATGCGAATACCAGGTCCAGTCCGGGCACCGCGACAAACCCGTCGCATCAATCCCCAACCAGTAACTCGCCGCCCTCAGGTTCTGCCCATTGCGCACCGGATCCCCGGGGCAGGCCGCATCCGGCGCGCCCTCGCCCGCCTGCAACAGCACAAACGCCCCCAACGCCCGCCGCTGAGCCGAGCTGGGCGCCGTCTTGCGCGCGTACCAGCCGCCAGTGGCATTGTCCTGATTGGCCTTGCCCATATCGCCAAACTGCGCCCGCGCGAACATATCGGCCCGCTTTGGCACCCGCGCCACACGCGGCTCGTCAATATAGGTGGTCGGATCATCCACCCGCTTGAGCGTCTCGAACGGATGCGGGCCCTGGGCAAAATCACGCCCGTCATACGGGTTGCCCACCATTCCGGCCCGTCGCGTGCCATGCCCCAGCCACCACCGAGGCCCCCTGGTACGAAACCACGGCTGCGCCTCGGGCGGGGCCAGCGGGCGATCCACCGCCAGATCCATCTGACAGGTCACCGCCACCAGCCCGAACCGCTCACCCAGATAAGGTGCAATCACATTCTCGCCCTCGGCCCAGACCAGCCCCGCATCAACCGCCAGCCGGTTGACATCCACCTCCCCGCAAGAGGGCGAATGCGCCCGCGCCGGAAACCCCAGCAGCCGGATATAGCTGGCGATCACATTGGCAATCTCACTGCCCAGCAAACAGGCCCGGTGCGCCTGCGCATCCATGATCCAGTCACTGCCCGGCTCCTGCGCCCGCGGCGCACGCGGGTTCTCGATCAGAAACACAATGGCATGGGTATGCGCATCAATCGGCGCCAGCGGCGTGGCAATACTGTCCTTCAGATCCGCCATGATCATATCAATGCCCGAGGCCAGCGTCTTGGTCTGCCGCGTCGACAAATCCTGCGCCAACCGCGCAATATGCGGGTTCACCACCGGCGCCGACAACCGCGCCTTGTCCGACAGGCGACACACGCCCACCATCGCCGCATCGTGAAAATAGGCAAACGCCTTGAGGTGATTGGCCCGCTCCACCGGATCCACAGGGATCTCAGCCGCAGCCGGATTCACCAGACCATCCCGGATCACGTCCAGCATCGCCTGATACTCGCCCATGGCGTTGACGATGCTCTCGGGCTGCTCCGGCCGGTCAAACGACAAGGGCACCATGGGCGGCACCATCGGCGCAACAGTCTCCGCCGCCTGATCCCGCCGTTCCAACCGCTCGATCGGGAAAGGGCCCAAATGCACCGGGCGCGACCGGTCCGAGAATATACGAAAAGCCAACAGCGCCACCTCCTGATGCAAGCCCTGTCGCATCCGACCCAAGTCCGGCGGAAATGTCCACCGCTCTCTTGCCTTTGGCCGGGGCTACGCCCGTCAAACCTCGGTCGATACCGCAATCGCCGTAAACTCTGAAATCAGCCGCAACCGCGCCCGATCCTTTGTCGCCACCAGCCAGGTCTCATGCGTGTGGTCCAGATCCTCCAGCTCGATCTCGACCAACCCCTGCTGGATAAGACTGCTCGACCGCAGGAAAATCGCAATCCCGATCCCCTGCAACACCGCCTCGCACATCAAGGGAAACGTCGTCATCGTCACCATCCGCGAAAACGCCAGCCCCTGCGCCCGCATCTCTGCCTTGATCACCCGCTGAGTCAGAGACCCGTCCTCGGGCAGAATGATCCGCTGGTCCAGAATATCGCTCAACCGCACCCGCGCCCGCCCGGCCAGCGGATGATCGCTCCGGCAATAGGCCACATAGCGCGTGCTCTGCACCCGGTGCTGCTCCCACTCTCGGGTCACCGGCGGATCGGTAATCAACCCTACATCCGCCAGCCGCGCCCGGATCATCCCCGTGGCCGTGGTCCAGTCATGCAACCCGAAATGAATGCGAATGTTGGGAAACCGCTCGGCAAAGCGCGCGATGATCTTCAACGCCGGCTGCGGCGCATTGGCAATCACGCTCATCCGCCCCTCGCGCATCGACGCAAACCCCTCCAACTGCTCCGCAATCTCGGAATCCAGCGCCACCAGCCGATCCGCCAGCCCATAAAACGCCTGCCCCGCCTGCGTCACCTCAATCCCATCCCGCCGCCGCACCAGCAATTGCACCCCCACATTGCGCTCCAGCTTCGCCACATGCTGCGTCACCGCCGATTGCGTGATCTCCAACCGCTCCGCCGCCGCCGAGAAGCTGCCCTCGCGCACCACATAGGCGAAAGCCAGGAACTGATGATGATTGGGCCGCATCCGACTCTCCTTCAAACACCAGAGATGTCGCACGCATTAGTATCGCTAATATGACGTTACCTGCCTGTGATGCACGCCGCCTAAACAGCCCCCGAACACAGGGGAATCACATGGCAAACCTGCATATCGACCAGATCGCCAAAAGCTTTGGACAAACACAGGTGCTGCGCGGGGTCTCGTTGCACATCGAAGATGGCGAGTTCATCTCCCTCGTCGGGCCGTCAGGCTGCGGCAAATCCACCTTGCTGCGCATCATCGCAGGGCTGGAGAGCCAGGATTCCGGCGATATCCAGATCAACAATACCTCCATGGCCGGCACCCGCGCAGCGGATCGCAACCTGTCGATGGTGTTCCAGTCCTACGCGCTCTACCCCCACCTCAGCGTAGGCGAAAACATCGCCGTGCCGCTCAGAATGCGCCAGCTCAATACCTTGCAACGCCTGCCCCTGATCGGCCCCCTGATGCCCGGCGCGCGCGCCGCCCGCACCGCCATCCAACAGGCCGTCACCCAGGCCGCCACCACCCTCGAAATCGACGCGCTGCTCAACCGCAAACCCGGCCAGCTCTCGGGCGGACAACGTCAACGCGTCGCCCTGGGCCGCGCCCTGGTCCGCGATCCGGCCGCCTTCCTGCTGGATGAACCGCTCTCCAACCTGGACGCCAAACTGCGCGTCCAGACCCGGACCGAGATCGCCGAACTGCACCGCCGCCTGGGCGCCACCTTTGTCTATGTCACCCATGACCAGGTCGAGGCGATGACCATGTCCAGCCGCATCGCCGTAATGATGAGCGGCGAGATCCTGCAATGCGGCGCCCCCGACGTGGTCTATGACGACCCGGACGATATCCGCGTGGCCGAATTCATCGGCTCGCCCAAAATCAACATCCTGCCCGCCACGCTCCAGGCACAGGGCCAGATCCACCTGCTGGACACCCCGCTGCAGCTGTTCACCCGCAAACCGCATGACAGCGTGCAGATCGGCCTGCGCCCCGAAATGATCGAACTTGCCCCGGCAGAAGCCCCCGCACATGACACCCGCTACGCGCAGCTGACCGGCACGCTCGCCCATCTGGAGAACCTCGGCTCCGAACTCTACGCCCAGATCGAGGTGCCAGGCCTGCCACGCCGCCTCATCCTGCGCGCCGCGCCAAGGCAACGCAGCGCGCTCCACATGGGCGCACCGGTCGCCCTGCGGTTCGACACCACGCAGGCGCTGATCTTCGATGGCGTGGGCAAACGCGTGCGCCACCTGCTGCACGCCCCCGATGCGTCATGGCGTCAGGCCAGCTGACATGACCCGCTCGCGCATGAATACAACCGCCCGCCAACAGCGCAACACAGCCTGGGCCCTGACCGCCCCGGCCCTGATCCTGATGTGCGTCATCCTGCTGATCCCGGTGGTCATCGCCACCTATCTGTCTTTCACAAATTACGCCCTGGGCAATCCCGGCTACGACATGGTCGGGACGCAAAATTATGAAAAGCTGCTGACCCGCTCCAGCTATGCCAGAATGTTCACCGCCACTTTCACCTATGTGGTGGTGGTCGTGCCGCTCTCGGTCGGGCTGGGACTGGGCGCCGCGCTGCTGATCAATTCGCTGACCCACCTGCGCGATGTCTACAAAACCATCTATTTCCTGCCCGTCATGGCCACCCTCATCGCCATGGCCATCGCGTGGGAGTTCATGCTCCACCCCACCATCGGCGTCATCAACCGCACCCTCGAAACCGGCTGTGGCACCCTGATCGAGTCGCTCTGGCCCTGGCTCGCCTACCATTGCCAGAACGGCATGCCGCTCTGGCTGGGCGACAAACGCTACGCCATCTGGGTGATCTGCTTTGTCGGCATCTGGCAGGGCTTCGGCTTCAACATGGTGCTCTACCTGGCCGGCCTCACCTCGGTCCATCGTGAACTCTACCATGCGGCCGAAATCGACGGAGTCCGCTCTGGCTGGGAACGCTTCCGCCTGGTCACCTGGCCCGCCCTTGGCCCGACAACCGTGTTTGTCATCACCATCAGCTGCATCCGCGCCTTCCAGGTCTTTGACACGATCGAGGCCTTCTACCCCATCGGCGCCGGCCCCGGAAAATCCGCCTATGTCATGATGTTCGCCATCTACGAAAAAGGCGTCAAACAAAACCTCGTCGGCATGGGCGCCGCCATCACCGTGCTGTTCCTGCTGTTTGTCATGATGATCACTCTGGCCCAGCGCTGGTTCGTCGAACGCCGGGTGCACTACTGATGCACGCCCCCCATCAAACCCGGCTCCGCCCCCTCTGCCCCTTCCCTCCCAAAGGCATCTGATATGACCCGCGATCTGTGGAAACACCTGCTGCTGATCCTCGGCGCGCTTGTCGTCATCGCCCCGTTTTACACCATGGTCAGCTATTCCTTCAAAAGCCCGGGCGAAATCGACCGGGGCGAAGGCGGCTTCTTTGGCAGCCAGCAGATGATGATCGACAGCCACTGCGTCACCCTGCGCGACCCGAACCGCGCCGATATCGCACAGGCCGCCGACCGCTTTCCGGGGCAGGACGCCAACAGCATCCGCCTGGCTCTCCGGGCCGAGGCCGAGGCCGACTGCGCCATGCGCCCGATTGTCTTCAACTATACTCAGGCCTTCACCCAGGCGCCGCTGCTGCGCTACCTGATGAACGGCGTGATCGTCACCGCCTCGATCTTTCTGATCCAGATCATCGTCGCCCTGCCCGCCGCCTATGCCCTGGCCAAGCTCAAATTCTGGGGGCGCGACTTTGTCTTTTCACTGGTGCTCTTCTGCCTGCTGATCCCGGTGCACGCCATCGCTCTGCCGCTCTATATCATGCTGGCCAAAACCGGGCTCACCAATTCCTACGCCGCCCTTGTGATCCCCTGGACCATCTCGGTCTTTGGCATCTTCCTGATGCGCCAGTTCTTCATGACCGTCCCCGACGACCTGGTCGATGCCGCCCGCATGGACGGCCTGTCCGAATTCGCCATCGTCTGGCGCGTCATGCTGCCCACAGCCGTCCCCGCCCTCATGGCCTTCGCCATCTTCTCCATCGTCGCCCATTGGAACGACTACTTCTGGCCCCGCGTCGTCGTCACCGGCAACCGAGACCTCTTCACCCCGCCCCTGGGCCTGCGCGAATTCAAAGGCGGCGGCGATGGCAGCATGTTCGGCCCCATGATGGCCTCGGCCACCATCATCGTCACACCCCTGATCGTCGCCTTCCTGATCGCCCAACGCCGCTTCATCGACGGCATCACCCTCTCGGGCATGAAATAGCGGGCGCCCATGACCCAAATGCGCGCCCCCTCCGCCATCCCAACCGGGATAAAATCCAACCCTTCCTAAACAGAGCCCTCCGCGAAACGGCAGGTCACCGAACCAACCGCTCCCGGATCAACACGTCAAAGGATACACCATGAAACTCACCCCAACCGCATTGGCGCTGGCCCTCTCCGCCACCGCCGTCTGCGCCCAGGACACCGTTACCGTCGAATTCGCCTACCCCTATTCGCACCTGTTCGACATCACCTACGAAGCGATGATGCCCGCCTTCAAAGCGGCCCACCCCAACATCGACATCAAATTCCGCGCCACCTACGAAGACTACGAAGACGGCACCAACACCATCCTGCGCGAAGCCGTCTCCGGCGACCTGCCCGACGTCACCATGCAAGGCCTCAACCGCCAGCAGATCCTGGTCGACAAAGGCATCGCCAAATCGCTCGAACCCTTCATCGCCCAGGAAGCCGACTTCGAGAAAGACGGCTACCACGCCGCGATGCTGTCCCTGTCTACCTTTGACAACACCGTGCACGGCCTGCCCTTCTCGGTCTCCCTGCCCGTAGGTTACTACAACAAGGACATCATGACCGCCGGCGGCATCGACACGCTGCCCACCACCTGGGACGAAGTCATCGCAGCCTGCCAGACCATGAAGGCCAACGGCGTCGAAAACCCCATGTTCTGGGGCTGGAACATCACCGGCAACTGGTTCATGCAGGCCCTCATGTGGTCCCAGGGCAAGGCCATCGTCGAAGAAAACGTCGTCACCCTGGACAGCCCCGAGGCCCTGAACGCCCTGGAACAGATGCAAACCATCTTCACCGGCTGCGACATGAAAAACCTCAGCTGGAAAGAGGCGCTGGCCTCCTTCTCTGCCGGTGAGATCGGCATGATGTTCTGGTCCACATCCGCCCTCGGATCGGTCGAACGCTCCAAAGGCGATTTCGAACTGGTCACCGGCCCGTTCCCCGGCATGGGCAGCAAGCCCCAGGGTCTGCCCGCCGGCGGCAACGCAGCCCTGCTGACCTCCACCTCCGACGACCCCGCCGTGCAGCAGGCGGCCTGGACATGGCTCAAGTTCATCACCTCCGGTGAAGGCGCCGCCGAAGTCGCCAAGACAACCGGCTACATGCCTCCGAACAAGGCCGCCAACGAAATCATCCTGGCCGATTTCTACCAGCAGAACCCGAACAAACAGACCGCCGTGGACCAACTGCCGCTCCTGCGCGACTGGCTGGCCTATCCGGGCGACAACGGCCTGGCCATCACTCAGGTGATCTACGACAGCATCGAACGCATCGTCACCGGCGAGGCCACCGATATGAAAGAGCTTCAGCAGGAACTGGTCGAAGAAGTCTCCGACCTGATGCCACAGGGCTGACGCACCACACCATGGCCCGCACCCCGGCGCCATGACCACCGCCCGGCGCCTGCCCTCCAAAAGGGGCAGGCGTCTTTCCCAACACAGGCCAGATCCATGAAATTCATCCAACTCACCGATTGCCACGTCATCGGCGGCGACCAGCTGCTTTATGGCGCCAACCCCGCGCGCCGGCTCAAACTGGCCGTCAACAGCATCAATTCAGAGCACAGCGACGCGCAATTCGTAATCATCACCGGAGACCTCACCCACTGGGGTGACGCCCCGGCCTATGACGCTTTCGCCGCCGAGATCGCCCGGCTGCTGCCCCCGGTCCACCTGCTGATCGGCAACCACGACGACACACCGGCCTTTGCCCGGACCTTTCCAAACGCCCCGCGCGACCCCAACGGCTTTGTGCAAACCGTGATCGACACGCCCCACGGCACCGGCTTGTGTCTGGATACCAAACTGCCCGGCACCCACGCCGGAGGCTATTGCACCGCCCGCCGCAACTGGCTGGCCCAACAGCTGGACCAGATCGACGGCCCCATCCTGCTCTTCATGCACCACCCGCCGTTTCAGATCGGCATACCCTTCATGGACCAGATCATGCTGCAACAGGCCGATCAGTTCTGGAACATCATCGCGCCGCACGCCCATCGCATCCGCCACCTGTTCTTTGGCCACGCCCACCGGGCCATCTTTGGCAACTGGCGCGGGATCTCCTATTCCTGCATGCGGGGGCTGAACCATCAGGTCGCGCTCGACCTCAAGGGCGCTGACCCCACTTTCCCCGCCGACCTGGCCGACCCGGCATATGGCGTGGTCCTGCTCGATGACACGATGGTCACCGTTCACATGCATGAATTTGCCCACCGCGCGCCCAGATTTTCAATGTTGCCGCCCGAGGGCATGGACCCGGTCCAATACGCGCTCGACATGCGCCACGACGGATTTCAGGATCTCGATAGCGATTAGACTTTAACTTGAGATATCGAGCATCCCTTTTCGCGTTCGACCATAGGGCGAGGCCGCGAACAAGTGATCCAGGTAAACTCGAAAACGCTTTCGGCAACGATCCCCGGCAGGGGCGTTCAGGCGCCCCCTGCCTGCCTTTGGCCTGACCCGAAACCGGCCTCAATCATTGTCAATATTGCCAGCCCCGGCCCCGGCACCGGCCCCGCGCGCGCGCGACAGCTCGGTCTCGGGCACATAGGTGCGGGCCGAATACTGGGCCAACCGCGCCCAGAGCGCTTCTGGCATGGCCTCCAACGCGACCGCCGCCGCACCATCCTGACAGGCACAAAGCGCCCGCCAAACGGCCCCCGTGCCCTCAACCGGCGAACCCACACTGCGCAGATCCAGCGCACCCGCCAGATCCACCAGCTGCGACAGCCCCTCCGGTGAGGCCAGAAAATCCACCAGTTCCGTCACCGCAGCCACATCCATCCAGGACGCCGCCATGGCCAGATCCTCGGCCACACCCAGCGGCAACCCCGCCCCGCGCCCGGCCTTCAACAGCTCCGCACGCAGCTCTCCGACCGAGCGCCTCATGCGGGTTCAAACCCCGGCAGCCACCAGTCATCCGCAAGCTGCGCCAACTCATCCGCCAAAGGCGCCCCCTGCGCCAGCGTGATCCGCGTCCAGCGGTCCGACTTGGGATCAAACCGCGCCGCGCCGAAAAACGACAGCTTGCAGCGCAGCATATCAATCGGCCTGCACCCCTGCGAAATCAGATTGTCTCGAATCTCGCCATAAGGATGGCGCATCAATGCCTGCACCCGCCGCACCGCCGCGCGATGCTGTGGAAAGGCCTGCAAAAACGCGATCACCTCCCCTGCATCCGCCGCATCCGCCGGCAAATCCCGCGCCATCGCCTGCACCTGACGGGCAATGTCCAGCGGGCTCTCCAGCTCGGCGCCCGGCTCTTCATAGCGCATCCCCATCCGCGGCTCCAACTTCTCTTGCGAGACATACCAGAACTGCGCCGTCTCCTGCGTGCAGGTGAAATCCAAGGCCACGGCCCAGCCCCAGTCCCGCGCCACCGCCGCCTGCAACTCCGCCAGCGCCATCTCTGGCTCCAGCCGCGCCTGAAACCCGGTGGCCATACATTGGGTCAGCCCATCCACCAGATCGCCAAACGGCTCGATCAGATAGGCCACAACCAATTCCTGCATATCCAGCGACCCCGTCAGGCTCGCCTGATACAAGGCCTCAACCGGCGCCTCGCTGTCCAGATGTCCGGGCAGCCCGGCACAGAAATCGGCCCATTCGCCGCGCAACACCTCGATCCGCGCCATCGCATCCGCATCCGGCACCTGCCATTGCGCCAGATGACGCGCGACCCGCGCCGACAATTCCACCAGCCGCGCCCGCACCGATGCCGTCACCGGCCCGGTCGCCCGCACCCGCGCCAAAGCGGTCTCGCGCACCTGCATCCAGGCATCCAGCAACAAAGGATGGCTCACCAGAAACGGCGCCATGCCCAAACCGGTGGCATTGCCAATCCCCAAATGCCGCTTGATCTCCCGGTCCAGCGGCCGCCCGCCCAGATGCTCCACCAGATCATGGGTGAACCCCCGGATCAGCCAAACCGTCAGCATCTCGGCCATGAACGGCCCCGACAACCCCGGCCGATCCTCGATCCGCGCCCGATCCGCAATGCCGAACTTGCCATTGCCATAAACCGCCGTCGTGCGCATCAAATAGCCCGTCTCGCGGATCTTGGAGACATCCGGCTGCCGCCCCGCCCGCAACGCCTCGACCACATGCGCAAACAACCGCACCGACTTGTTGGCCCGGCTCAGCACCAGATCCCGATCGCTGAACCGCGCGGCCTCCTGCTTGGGCGCGCTGTCGCACAGCCGCGCAATCTCAGAGGCATCCGGCACACCGTCATACAGCACATAGGCCGTATCCCAGGCCGTCGCGATCACCCGGTCCGTGCGCTGATCCTCGGGCAAATCCGTCGAGACCGCCACCAGCGAATAACTATGCCCCCCCAGTTGCAGCGTATAAACCGCATGGCCAAACCCATCCGGCCCGATCTCCCAAACCGGCCGCGTCACCGCCACCTCTTCGTCGCGCAACCGGCGCAGCAGGGTCGGCAGGAATGACAGTCGCGTCGGAAAAGAAGCCCCCATCCGCGCCAGACGCATGACCTCCTGAGGCGGGCGCATCGCAGCCTGTGGCAAAGCCGTAAAACTGTTCATCTCATCCCCCGCTCATCGGCCCAAAACCGGTCTCGTAGAAATTCAGCCAATTGGCCCCCATGATCCCGTCCACCTCGGCACCGCTGAACCCGACCGCCGCCAGACCCGCGCGCAGATTGCCAAAATCACGATTGTCGCCAAACCAATCCGGCATCGGCGGAAATCCCGGATTGTCCGCGCTGCCCTCGCCATAGTCCATCGCCTTGGACCAGCGCCCGACCCGCATCCATTCCACAATACGATCCGGCTGATCCTGACACAGATCCGTCCCGATCCCCAGATGCTGCGCCCCATAGCGCGCGGCCGCCTCGGCCACCATCTCGCAAAAACCCTGCAGCGTGCAGGCCGGGCCATCCTTCAGATGATGCGGGTAAACCGAAAACCCCAACATGCCGCCCCGCTCTGTCAAAGCGCGCAAAACCGTATCGGATTTGTTGCGCAACGCCGGATGCCACCAATCGGGGTTGGCATGGGTGATCGCAATCGGACGCGCCGAAGCCTCGATCGCCTCCAGGGTCGAGCGTTCGCCCGAATGGCTCATATCCACCACCAGACCCACCCGGTTCATCTCGGCCACCGCCTGCACGCCAAACCGCGTCAGACCGGTGTCATCGGCCTCGTAACAGCCCGTCGCCAGCAAGGACTGGTTGTTATACGTCAGCTGCATGAACCGAATGCCCAGCTGGTGGCAAATCTCGATCAGCCCGATGTCATCCTCAATCGGGCTGGGGTTCTGAAACCCGAAAAAGATCGCCGTCCGCCCCGTCTCTTGCGCCAGACGCACATCACTGGCCTGACTGCCCTTGAAGATCAGATCGGGAAACCGCTCAAACCACCGGTTCCAGGCTTCCAGGTTCAATACCATTTCGCGAAAACTCTCGTGGTAGGCGATCGTCACATGGACCGCATCCACCCCCCCTTCGCGCATCTGGCGAAAGATGGTTTCAGACCAATTGGCATACTGCAGATTATCAATAAGAGGCGCTTTCATACGCCGCAGACTGACCGCAAATACGGCAGGGCGCAAACAGAATTGCGACCTGCCTTGTCGAAAATCAGGCAGAGCCAGACCACAGCGCGGCCCGCCCTACTCCCCCGCCAGCTACCCCGCGTCGGGCAGGGCTGGCAAACTGCGCAGATACAAAACAATCGCATCCAGATCCTGCGCCGTCATCCGCGCCAGATACCCATAAGGCATCGGCGGAAACATCGCCGACCCGTCCGCGCGCTTGCCCTGCACGATCATCGTCTTGATCTCTTCGTCCGAATACTCAGCCAACCCATCCGAATGCGCCGTCAGGTTCGAGGCCACAGACACCCCCCAGGGCCCATGAAACTCGAAACCACCCCGGCCCAGATCCGTGTCCAGCATCGGCCCCATCGGCCCCATCGGCGTATGACACTCCATGCAATGGGCGACCGGCCCGGCCAGATATTCCCCATAGGCCAGCGTCACGCCCGCCTCGATCTGAGGCACCGATCCAACCGGCGGACCATAGGCGGGCGGCAGCGGGATGTTGTACGCCGACTGCCCCGGATCCAGCTCAACCGCAGGCACCGTGCGCAGATAGGCCACCATCGCGGACACATCGTAATCCGACAGCCCCCGGTACATCGCAAACGGCATCGGCGGCCCAATCACCGAGCCATCCGGCCGGATTCCCTCGCGAATGGCCCGCCCCAGCTCTGCATCGCTCCATTGCGCCACACGCGATGCCGGCGTGATATTGGGCGCAATCGCCGTAAACGCCTCGTTCTTTTCAACCAGACGACCGCCCAGATCCTGCGACATGACAGGCCCCTCAGGCCCCATCGGCGTATGACAATTGCCACATCCCGCAATCCCCTGAACCAGATATTCACCCCGCGCCAACAGACCATCATCTGCCGCCACAAAACCGCCAGAACACACAAGCACAGCACAAGCGAACAGAAATCTTCGCGCAAAATTAATATGCATTGAATCCCCTTTCATCAACAAATGCAGGCCCAGCCTAGCACAGTTCCCGCGATTCCCGACTTTTCTGACACCGGGCCACCTTTACGCTGCCCAAACCTGCGCTAGGGTGCAGCCAACTCTCAAACAGGAGCGCCCGATATGGCCCTGCTCATCGCCACCGGCATGACCGACTGGATCCCCGACAGCCAGATCCGCGACGACCTGGCCGCCCTCGCCCCGGATGCCGACATCCGCATCGCCGCCGACCCCGGCAGAACCGAGCAGATCACCATGCTCGCCGTCTCCTCCATGTCGGGCGCGCTGATCGAACAGCTGCCCAACCTGCAACTGGTGCAGAAACTGGGCGCGGGCGTCGAAACCATCGTCGCCCATCCCGACCTCGCCCCCCATGTGCGCGTCACCCGCCTGAAACCACAGGCCCCGGCCCGCGAAATCGCGCAATACTGCCTGGCCTATGTGCTCTGGCGCCAACGCAACATGGCCTTCCACCAGACCGCCCAGCGCGACCGCGCCTGGCGCTCCATCGCCCCGCGCGAGGCCGACAAGACCACCGTCGGCGTGCTGGGCCTGGGCCATATCGGCGGCCTCACGGCGCAAACCATGCGCGACAACGGCTTTCACGTCCTCGGCTGGAGCCGCTCGCAAAAGCACCTGGACGGAATCGACTGCCGCGCCGGAGCGCAGGCCCTGCCAGAGATGCTCGGCGCCTGCGACTATGTCGCCGCCATCCTGCCCTCGACCGCGCAGACACGCGGCCTGCTGGACGCCCAGATGCTGCGCTGCATGAAACCCGGCGCGATGCTCATCAACGCCGGACGCGGCGACCTGATCGACGAAACCGCCCTGCGCGCCGCGCTCGACACCGGCCCGCTCGAACATGCCGTCCTCGATGTCGTCTCCCAGGAACCCCTGCCACCCGAAGATCCGCTCTGGACCCACCCCGGGGTCACCATAACCCCGCATGTCTCGGGCTGGCACCTGGGCGACGCCATGAAAGACGTGATCGCCAATTACCAGCGCCTCTCCAGCGGCCAGACTTTGTTGCACGAAGTCGACCGCAGCCGGGGATACTGACCCGATTGACGTCATATCCCGCTTGAACCCCCCTCATCAGAACGCTAGGCCCAGAACCATGCGGATCATCAGAGACTATCAGTTTGTCAAACCCCAGGATCGCGGCGCCAGCGTCGCCATCGGGAATTTCGACGGGGTGCACCTGGGCCATCGCTCGGTCATCGAAATGGCGCGCTCCGCCGCGCCCCAGGCGCCTCTGGGCCTGCTCACTTTCGAACCCCACCCACGCCAATACTTTGCCCCGAACGCGCCCGCCTTCCGGCTGATGAGCGCCGAGGCCCGCGCCAGCCGGCTCGAAAAACTCGGCGTTGACCGCCTGTACGAGCTGCAATTCAACGCCGCCCTCGCCGGGCTCAGCCCCGAGGCCTTCGCCCGCACCGTCATCGCCGACGGGCTGGGCCTGACCCATGTGGTCGTCGGCTCGGATTTCTGCTTTGGCAAAGGGCGCGCCGGCACGGCACAGGACCTGGCCCGCTTCGGTGCCGAAATGGGCTTTGGCGTGACCCTGGCGCCCCTGCTGGACCACGATACGCAAACCGTCTCGTCCTCCGCCATCCGCGCCGCCCTGCAAGAGGCCCGCCCCCGCGACGCCGCCGATATGCTCGGACACTGGCACCGCATCGAAGGCCCGGTCATATCCGGCGAACAACGCGGCCGCGAACTGGGCTACCCAACCGCCAACATGTCCATCGACGGGCTGCTGCCCCCGGCCTTTGGCGTCTATGCCGTGCTGGTCGATGTGCTCGACGGACCGCACAAAGGCACCTATCACGGCGCAGCCAGCATGGGCGTCCGCCCCATGTTCGGCGAAAACCGCCCCAACCTCGAAACCTTCCTGTTCGACTTCTCCGGCGACCTCTACGGCGCAACCCTCTCTGTCGGCCTGGTCGAATACCTGCGCCCCGAGGCGAAATTCGACGGGCTCGACGCGCTGATCACCCAGATGGACGCAGATTGCGTCCAGGCCCGCGCCATCCTGGCCGCCCTATGACCAGCCCAACAGACCCGATCGACCGCGACAACCTCGCCACCCGCTTTTGGGAGCGTAAACCGCTCTCCAAAATGTCCCCGCGCGAATGGGAGGCGCTCTGCGACGGATGCGGCAAATGCTGCCTGAACAAACTGGAATACGAAGACACCGGCGAAGTCGAACTCACCCGCGTCGCCTGCCGCCTGCTGGACGATGCCACCTGCCATTGCGCCCAATACGACATCCGCCACCAGTTCGTGCCCGACTGCATCGTCCTGCGCCCCGACAACCTGGACACCCACGCCTACTGGATGCCCCGCACCTGCGCCTATCGCCTGCTGTGGGAGGGCCGCCCCCTCTATGACTGGCACCCGCTGATCTCGGGCGATCCCGACAGCGTCCACCGCGCTGGAGTCTCGGTACAGGGTATGACAGTCTCCGAATTCGATACTCCCGAAGAGGAGTGGGACAACTACATCATCGAGGAACCCGCCTGACATGTATTTCGCCTCTGACAACTCCGGCCCGGTGCATCCCGAACTGATGCAGGCCCTCGCCGCCTCCAATACCGGTTACGCCCTGCCCTATGGCGCCGACCCGATCATGCAAGAGGTCACATCCGAACTGCGCCGCATCTTCGAAGCGCCCGAGGCCGCCGTCTACCTGGTCGCCACAGGCACCGCCGCCAACTCTCTGGCGCTCGCAACCCTGACGCAGCCATTCGAAACCGTGTTCTGCTCCACCGTGGCCCATATCCACGAAGATGAATGCAACGCCCCCGAATTCTTCACCGGCGGCGCCAAGCTCACGCTTGTGCCCGGTGGTGACAAAATGACAGCCGACGCCCTGCGCGCCTCGATCGCAGGCGAAGAAACCCGCGGCGTCCACGGGCCCCAGCGCGGCGCTGTCTCCATCACCCAGGTGACCGAACGCGGCGGCGTCTATACGCTCGAAGAACTCTCCGCCCTCACCGCCGCCGCCAAAGAATTCGGGGTGCCCGTCCACATGGACGGCGCCCGCTTTGCCAATGCCCTGGTCAAACTCAACGCCTCACCCGCCGAAATGACCTGGCGCCTGGGCGTCGACGCGCTCAGCTTCGGAGGCACCAAGAACGGCTGCATGGGGGTCGAGGCCGTCATGCTCTTTGACCCGGCCAAAGCCTGGGAGTTTGAACTGCGCCGCAAACGCAGCGCCCACCTGTTCTCCAAACACCGCTACCTCTCGGCCCAGATGCAGGCCTACCTGCACGATGACCTCTGGCTGCGTTCCGCACGCGCCGCCAACGACAATTGCGCCCGCCTCATGGCCGGGCTCGAACAGGCCGGCGCCACCTTCATGCACCCGCCCCAGGCCAATATGATCTTCGCCAGATTCCCCCGCGCCGTACACCAGCGCCTGCACGACTCCGGCGCACTCTACTACGTCTGGGACGGCGAACTTCAGGGCGAGGATCCGGATGAACTGCTGGGCGCTCGCCTGGTCTGTGACTGGTCCATCTCGGCCGAAGACATCGACAGGTTCCTCAGCCACTTCTGACCCCACAGCAACCGGTTGACCTCCGCACAAGCACAGCGCACAACCAAACGCGGAGTTCACCGAACACACAGACCTCAGGGGGAAAACATGGCCAAGACAAAGAACATCCTGTTCATCATGTTCGATCAACTGCGCTGGGATTACCTCAGCTGCTATGGCCACCCCCACCTGCACACGCCGAACATAGACGCGCTTGCGGCCAAGGGCGTCCGCTTTACCCGCAACTACATCCAATCCCCGATTTGCGGCTCTTCGCGCATGTCCACCTATACGGGCCGCTACGTCCATTCCCACGGTGCCACCACCAACGCCATCCCGCTCAAGGTCGGCGAAATGACCCTGGGCGACCACCTGCGCCCGCTCGGCATGAACACCTGGCTCGTCGGCAAAACCCACATGCGCGCCGACGCCGAAGGCATGGCCCGCCTCGGCCTCGCCCCCGACAGCATCATCGGCGCCCGCGTCGCCGAATGCGGCTTTGACGTCTTCGAACGCGACGACGGAATGCTCCCCGAAGGCCCCGACGGCTCCTACGACCCCGATGGCGCCAAGATCTACAACGAATGGCTCCGCGCCAAAGGCTACGAAAGCGATAACCCCTGGCACGACTTCGCCAACTCCGGGCTCGACGCAGATGGCAATGTGCTCTCCGGCTGGTTCCTCAAGAACAGCACCGAGGCCGCAAACATCGACGAACCCGACAGCGAAACCCCCTATCTCACCAGCCGCGGCATCGAGTTCATGGAACAGGCGCAAGACCCCTGGCTCTGCCATCTCAGCTATATCAAGCCGCATTGGCCCTATATCGTCCCCGAACCCTACGCCAGCATGTTCGGCCCCGAACACGTCCTCCCGCCCCTGCGCAGCGAGGCCGAACGCAACTCCAACCACCCGGTCTTCCAGGCCTTCATGGGCTCCATCATCGGCAAGGCCTTCAGCCGCGATGACGTGCGCGACTCGGTTATTCCGGCCTATATGGGGCTGATCAAACAGGTCGACGACCAGATGGGCCGCCTGTTCAAATGGCTCGAAGACACAGGCCGAATGGACGAAACAATGATCGTCCTCACCTCGGACCACGGCGATTTCCTGGGCGATCACTGGATGGGCGAAAAAACCTTCTTCCAGGACAGCTCCACCAAAGTCCCGCTGATCATCTACGATCCCTCCCCCGAGGCCGACGCCACCCGCGGCACCACCTGCGACGCGCTGGTGGAATCCATCGACCTCGCCCCAACCTTTGTCGAGGCCGCAGGCGGCACACCGGCCGATCACATCCTCGAAGGCCACTCGCTCCTGCCCATTCTCCACGGCCAGACCCAGGACACCCCCCGCAGCCATGTATTCTGCGAATACGACTACGGGCCCAGCGGCGTCGGCAACATCCTCAAGGCCGACCCGAAAAAAGCGCATATGTTCATGGTCGCCAACAAGGACTGGAAACTCATCCATTTCGAAAGCGGCGACCGCCCCATGCTGTTCGACCTCCAGGCCGACCCGGACGAACTCAACGACCTTGGCGAGTCAAACGCGCACGCCCAGGTCATCGCCACGCTCTACGACGCCCTCTTCGCCTGGACCCGCCGCCCCTCGCAACGCACCACCCGCTCACAAGAGCAACTGATCGAAATGCGCACCAAAAGCCGGGGCAAAGGCATCGTCCTGGGCGTCTACGACGAAGACGAATACCCCAAGGAACTCACCGTCAAATACCGCGACCGCAAGGCCGCACCCCATAAATCGCCCCCCCCCAAGGACTGAACGCGACCAGACTCTGGCCCCGCGAAAGGACTGCAGCCAAACTTTCGCCACAAGTTCCTGATATGCGCAGGTCCATAAATTTGCGTAAAATACCGGATCATTAACCGGAGCGGGACATTGAGCAGTCAACCAAACCTCCAGCCAGCGGCGCAATTGTCGGTGGCTCTCATCTTGCCTGATGGCACACACCCGGACGGCGCGCTGCGCCTCTTGGATCACCTCACCGACGATCCGCGCTATCAGATCTCGGCCCTTTGGTCCGCCAACCCGCCGCCCAGCCGCCGGCCGCTGCTCTGCGCCCTCGAAGCGCGCGTCGTGCCCTTGCCCGCGCCCTATACGCCCCGCCATTGGGCGCCCGCCACGCCCCAGCCGGTGCCGGACAGCGTCGAGACTTGTGACGTGATCATCGACTTCACCCATGATCCGGCCACAACCCGGCTCGCCACGGCCACCCGCCACGGGCTCTGGCGCCTCAGCGCCTATGCCCCGGACGCCGGGTCCGCCGCCGCCATGGCCGCACAACCCACAACCGCCGTCACCCTCGACATCCTCAGCCCAAAAGGCACCTCAACCCAGCACGCCCATGCCGTCTACGACACCAAATTCGCAGCACGCCGCAACGCAGGCTACATCCAGGAAAAATCCGTCCAGCTGGTGATTCACGCCCTCGCCCGCCTCCAGCAAGACCAAACCCTGCCCCCCGGCCCCACACCCGAACCCACGCCCGCACCCGAACCACAGGCCAGCCTCGCCGGCTATGGCTACCGTACCGCACGCGAAATCGCCCGCCGCGTCATCCACAAACAACGCGTCAAGGCCGGCGGCAACCCCGGCGGCTTCAGCCTGCGCATCGGCACCGGCGACCTGCTCAGCCTCGATCCCAACCAGGGCCACGACCTGCCCATGCCCCGCCGCCATTTCTGGGCAGACCCTTTCCTGATGGAGCACAACGGCCAGGTCTATTGCCTGTTCGAAGACTACGACTACGACACCCGGCTCGGCCATATCGGCGCCGGCGTGCTGACCGACACCGGCATGACCTACCTCGGCCGCGCCCATGTCGTCCCCCATCACCTCAGCTTTCCCTACCTCTTCCGCCATCAGGGTCAGATCTACATGATGCCGGAAACCCATCAGGCCCAGCGCCTCGAAATCTGGCGCGCCATCGACTTCCCCCTCACCTGGACCCTCCACGCCACCGCTTTCGAGGGCCAGGGCCTCGCCGATACAATCCTCTTTGAACATCAAGACGACTGGTGGCTGCTCACCGGTTACAGCCAGGACGGCTTCAACGACTTCTGCGGCGAACTCCACCTGTTTCGCACCAGCGGCCCGGACCTCGCCTTTGCCGAGCCCCACCCGCTCAACCCCGTGGTGATCGGCGCCGACCGCGCCCGCGGCGGCGGGCGCATCCACCATATCGACAACAAACTCTACCGGGTGAGCCAGGACAATTCCGGCGGCATCTACGGCTGGGGCATCAACATCCTGGAAATCACCCAGCTCTCCGCCACCCGCTACGCCGAACATCGCGTCCGCCATATCACGCCCGATACCCTGCCCGCGCTGCTGGGCTGCCACCACCTGGACACCGCCGGCGGGCGCTGGGTCATGGACCTGCGCCTCCGCTAGGCGCAGCCCCCGACAGCCCCGCGAGACCAAAACCTGCCCAATGACGCGATCAAAGCTTGCCTCATGCCCAACCTGTGCTAAACACAGGCAGCCACAATGGGGACAATAGTACCTATGACACGCAAATTTCGAGACGCTTTCATTGACGCTCTGGATAAATCCGGCCTCTCCCTACGCGCTGTTGCCATCGGCTCCGGCGTCTCGGAAAGCCAGCTGAAAAAACTGAAACAACGCGAAAACGCCACCACCAATGTCGATGACGCTAAGAAAGTCGCAGAGTTCTTTGGCCTGGGTCTGGATCAGTTTTTGGATGATCCGGAATTGTTACGCCATGTCGAGATAGCAGAGCTATACTCTCGTTTACCTCATCCGCTAAAGCAGGCGTTCCAAGCTTACGCACTAGAATTGTCTGCAAACGCGGATCTGACTGATCCAACAAAGCCCGCAGAACAAGACTAACAAGTTCTTGCTCACTCATAAATTTACCTTGGGTTTCAAAAATCTCGACAGAATCCATGCGACCAAAGTGTGAACTTGCACCGCTTGTGTCAACAAACGTAGATTGCTAGTCTACATATGTAGATTATCCTGAGCCAAACCGCAGTAACGAGGCCCCCCAATGCTGGAACAACGGATCAAGGGCCTGTGCGACAAGCACGGCCTGTCCCTGAAACTGGCCTGCCAGAAAAGCGGCGTCGCCTATGGCACCCTGCACGCGCAGCTCAAGAATCAGCGCGAGATCCCGTTTTCCACCATGGACAAGCTGGCCAAACTCTTCGACGTGCCGCTCAGCTACTTCTCGGAAAACCGCGCCAGCATGTCGATCCTGTCGGAAGAGGGCCAGTCCCAGCTGCACCACCGCGCCGCCTCGGCCTATACATCCGCCCTGCAATCCGCCCAGCTTGACCTGATGCGCAAAGGCTTTGAAATCGGAACCGAACAAATCCTCGACTGGCTGGCCAGCGAGGGCGCCTTGCTCAGCAATTTTGACGCCATCCGCGATTGCGTCGACCTGTTCCACCCGGTCGAATCCACTGACGTGCTCATGCGCCCGGCGCAAATCGGACGTCAAAGCCTGGTCACCAAACAACTGGGGCTGGAAGACGAAAGCCACTACACCGATGTGGTCAGCAAATTTGACCGCACCCTGATCAACCGCGTGCTCCACGCCCATGCCCGCTCGGCCGAGGTCCCCTATATGGTCTCAGACGAAGCCATCGACGTCGTGTTCGGCAACAAAAGGGTGCGTCACACCTATCGGCGTGTGGTGGCGCGGGTCAGGGATCTGAACGGGGCCGAATACACGCTGGTCCACGCAAAACCTATCTGAGCTTCCCGCGTTTTCACAGCCCGTTCCGGCTTAGAAATCAAACGGATCCGGGCCCGACCAGGCATGTTCGAAATCCACCCGTGACGTGGCCACCAGCCAATGATCGTCGCGCCGGCCCAACGGCGGCGGATCGGTCCAGGTGATGGCGCGCGGCACCTTCCAGGAAAATCCATAGCCATCCGCCAGCTTCACATGCTGTTTCGGCACAAAGGCGTAAATCACGTCAAAGCTCGGCCATTTCAGCACCGACATCGCCATCAGAACCCGGGTCAGCCGAAACAGCTGACGCGGTTTGCCGCGATGATCCGGGTGCAACTCCAGCTCGCCCAGATAGATCAGCCGCCCGTCCAGCCGCTCCAGAACCGGCGCCGCAATCTTGTCCACCGGGTCCGTATCCCGGCTGTATTGCTCGCGCGAGGTGCGGCGGAAATAGCTTTCAAAACTCTCGCCACCCAGATCCGTATAGCGTGCCGCAGTCCCGGCAACCGGCTGACCGTTTTCCAGCAGAAACACCCAAAACGCATCATTGCGTGTGAAATCATTTCGATTCAGCGACAGCATCGGGGTCTGCTGATTGCGCCCCGTCGCGTTCACCATCTCGGCGATTTCCGCAAAATCCGATGGTGCAACAACCTCATAGCCCGCCGCATTCAGGTCAGCAACATGCTGCCCGCTATGACGAATAAGACTGAGTTCCAGCAGATTGTTAAGCATTTCCCAACCAGATACGCGATGACCCGATTGTCTATCGCCTGCATTTCGCCCCCCCGCAAGGGGAACGCGTTCGCCTTTTCCGGTGTGAGGGAAAATGAGCACAACGCAAACTGGCACCCCAACCGGGCCAGCCCACCAGTCCATCAGGCCAGTCCATCAGGCCAGCGCGCAGACCTGCTCGATCACATAATCCGTCTGCGCGTCACTCTGCGCCGGGCTCATCGGCAGGCTCAAAACCTCCTCCGCCAGACGGCGCGAAACCGCAAAGGCATCCGGCTCGAACTGGCCCGCATAAGCCCCCTGCATATGCGGCGCGATCGGATAATGGATCAGCGTCCCCACCCCGGCCGCCTCCAGCCGCGCACGCAACTCGTCCCGCGCAGGGTGGCGCAGCACATACAGATGCCACACCGGCTCGGCCCAGTCCGGCACATGCGGCACGCTCAGACCGATCCGCTCAAAGGCAGCGCTATAGCGCGCCGCAATCGCCTTGCGCCGCGCGTTCCAGGCCTCCAGCACCCCCAGTTTCACGTCCAGAACCGCCGCCTGCATCGGGTCCAGGCGACTGTTCACGCCCTGCACCTCATGCACATATTTTTCGCTGGATCCATAGTTGCGCAACAGGGCCACCCGCTGTGCAATCGCATCATCCTGCGTGCTCAGCGCCCCACCATCGCCCAGCGCGCCCAGGTTCTTGCCCGGGTAAAAACTCCAGGTCGCGGTGCCTTGCGCGCCCACCGGACGCCCCTTGTAGCGCGCCCCATGCGCCTGCGCGGCATCCTCCAGCACCTGCACGCCATGGCGCTGCGCAACCGCCTGGATCGCATCCATATCCGCCGGCTGCCCATACAGATGCACCGGCAATATCACCCGCGTGCGCGGGGTAATCGCCGCCGCCACCGCAGCGGGATCCATGTTATGCGTCGCCTCAAAAGGCTCCACCGGCACCGGCACCGCGCCACATTGGCTCACCGCCAGCCAGGTCGCGATATAAGTATTGGCCGGCACGATCACCTCATCTCCCGGCCCAACCCCCATCGCCCGCAGACCCAGCACCAGCGCGTCCAGCCCATTGGCCACCCCCAGCACATGCGCCGCCCCGGTATAGGCCGCAAAAGACGCCTCAAACGCCGCCACCTCAGGACCAAAGATGTAATACCCCGACCGCGCCACCCGCAAAACCGCGCGGTCCAGCTGCTCTTGAATCTCGCTGTGCAGGACCTTCAGATCCAGAAACGGAACCTTCACGCCGCCCCCACCGCCCGCAGATACGCCTGCCGGTCGCGAATATAATCATCCTCGCTGTATGGCTCCGAGGCCAGCACCATACAAACCGCCCCGGATGAAAAATTGTCCAGATACCGCCACATCATCGGACACACATAGACCCCGTAATAGGACCGGTTCAGGTGAAACACCTTCTTGTCGAACCCGTCATCCAGCAACAAATCAAAACTGCCCGACATGCAAATCACGAACTGATGCAACGCCTTATGCGCATGTTCCCCCCGGTCCGACCCGCCAGGCACATCATACAGATAATACACCCGCTTGATATCAAACGGGACGTGATTGCCCCCCTCAACAAAGGTCAGATTCCCCCGAGGGTCCGAAACCTTGGGCAATTCGATAATACCGCAATCCTTCAGTGGCACTGGACCCGCCCTCGCGTCTGTGGTTTTCAAAGGGTCATATCCTTTCGAACCCCGGTCGCCAAGTGCGCCCGACAAATCTGACAAGGCGGGCCCATGTCCAAACCCCTGTTGATCATCGGCGCTGGCGAATTTGCCGACATCGCATATGAATATTTCACGGTCGACAGCGACTATGACGTTGTCGGTTTCGCCGTCGAGGCCGCCTACCTCGATCAGACCGAGAAATTCGGCCTGCCCGTCGTCGCCCTGGAAGAGGCCACAAACCATTTCCCCCCCGACAAGGTCGCCGCCCATGTGGCCGTCACCTCGACCCAGCTCAACCGGGTCCGCGCCCGCCTCATCGCCCAGAGCCGCGACCAGGGCTATACCCTGGCCAATTTCATCAGCCCCCGCGCCATGGTCTGGCGCACGGCCAGCCTGGGCGAAAACCTGTTCATCTTTGAAAACAACGTGGTGCAACATGGCGTCACCATCGGTGATGGCTGCGTGCTCTGGTCAGGCAATCACATCGGCCACCAATCCCGGATCGGCGACTACTGCTTCCTCTCCAGCCATGTGGTTGTCTCGGGCTATTGCACCATCGGACGCAGCTGTTTCGTCGGCGTCAACGCCAGCTTTGCCGACAATGTCACCCTGGGCGATGACTGCTTTGTCGGCATGGCCGCCGTCGTCAACAAAAGCTTCAAGGACAACGGCCAGATCCTCAACGGCCACCCCGCCGAACCCTCCCGCGTCACCGCTTACCGCTATTTCAAGATCGAGCCCTGACCATGGCCTGGATCAAACAAGGGCTGATCTACAGCCCCCAGAATGGCCCCGCCAACGCGCCTGCCAATACCCCGAACTGGGCGTCTCATTCCTTCAAGGCCCCCTGTCCCTGGCAACGCGACGCCGACACCATCCGCCTGTTCGGCGGAATGCGCGATGACAGCGGCATCAGCAGAATCGGCTGGGTCGACACCTCGGCCCAGGACCTGCGCCAGGTGCTCGGCGTGTCCCGAACCCCGATCCTCGACCGCTGCCCCCAGGGCCCCTTCATCGGCGCGCTGCACTCCATCGCGGCCCTGCCCGAGGGCGGCTACCGCGCCTGGATCTCGCGCGGGTTCGGCTGGCAAAAGATCAACGATATCCTCTACCCCGCCTATGATTGCTGGACCCTGACCAGCGCCGATGGCCTGCATTTCGACAATGCAACCGCCCAGCGCATCATCGCGCCAGGGCCCAGCGAATGGGACAGCGAAATGACCCGCTATCCCGCCCACCTGCGCACCCAATCCGGCGACCAGTTCCTGTTTTACAACGGCAATGGCATGGGCCAGACCGGGGTCGGCCTCGCCCGGTGGAGCGCGTCATGACCGCGCCCATCACCCTGCGCCGCTATCAGGCCCCCGACGCGCCGCTCTGGAACAGCTTCGTCGCCAGCGCCAAAAACGCGACCTTCCTGCATGACCGCAACTTCATGGACTACCACAGCGACCGTTTCCACGATCACTCCCTGATCGCAGAGCAGGACGGCGCGCCCATCGCGCTGCTGCCCGCCAACCAGCAGGACGACACCCTGCACTCCCACGCGGGCCTCACCTATGGCGGCCTGCTCAGCGGCCCCTCCATGACCGCCGCACGCATGTGCGATCTGGTCACCAGCCTCACCGCTTACCTGCGCGACCAGTCCATCCGCAGCCTCACCTACAAACCCGTGCCCCATATCTTCCACAGCCAACCCAGCGAAGAAGATATCTACGCCCTGTTTCAGGCCGGCGCCCGGCTGATCCGCTGCGATCTCTCCTCGGCCATCCCGATGCGCCGCCGCCTGCCGCTGGCCAAGGGCCGCAAAAGCGGCGCCAGCAAGGCCCGCCGCGCAGGGCTCACCGTCAGCGAAACCACCGACCTGCCCGCCTTCTGGCAGGTGCTCACCGACACATTGGCCTCCCGCCACGAGGCCGCCCCGGTCCACAGCCTTGCAGAGATCGAACTGCTCAAATCGCGGTTCGACAGCCAGATCCGCCTCTTCGTCGCCACCCGCGACTCCCAGATCCTCGCCGGCACGCTCCTCTTTGACACCGCCACCACCGTGCATGTCCAATATATTGCCACCACCCCCGAAGGCCGCGACCACGGCGCGCTCGACCTGCTGATCCGCCACCTCCTCGAAACACCCTTCGCCGACAAAGAGTGGTTCAACTTCGGCATTTCCACCACCCAGGGCGGCCGCGCGCTGAATGTCGGACTGTCGCGCCAGAAAGAGATGTTCGGCGCCCGCAGCCTGATGGTGCCGCACTACCAACTGGACCTCGCGTGACCCATCCGCCCCTGACCGACTCTCTGCATACCCTTGGCACCCTGCTGCGCGACGCCGCCCTGGGGGCCAAAACGCTCGACGACGCATTGGTGCTTGCCCGGCTGATGCACAACCTTGCAACCGGCCTGTCCGCCGCACAGGCCCTCCTGCTCCACCTGCCAAAACGCATCTGGCGCCACCTCAGCCTCGGGGCCCGGCGCGATGTCCTGCGCCGCCTGCGCATGGCGCCGCTGCCACAGGACAGCCTGCGCACCCTCAAAAGGCGCGCAATCCTGGGCTAGAACACGGTTTTGCGCATCCGCCCCAGGTAATGCCACCAAGCCCGCCAGCCCTGCTGATCAGGATATTTGCGCCAGATATACCGCAACTCCGATCGCACCAGATCCGCGCCGACCCCGGCACTCACCTGCCCCTCATGCAGCCGGTTCACCACCAAAGGCGCCCCGATCACCACAGGCGGACCAAACAACACCGCGCATTGATGGTAATAATCCACATCCATCAGCCAGATCAGCCGCTCGTCAAACCAAGGCGCCCCCGCCCGGCGCACCGCCAGCACCGAAGGGCTGCTGACCGTATTTTTGCCAAACCGGATCTGTGCGTGATAGCGCGGACGAAACGGCCGGATCAGGGTCTCTCCATCGCGCGTATGCTCGGACCCGCTCAACGCCCAATGCACATCAGGGTCCTCAAACACCGCCGCAATCTGCGCCAGCGCATCCGTGCCATTCAGGAAATCATCCTGAAACAGCACCTTCACCACCTCACCACGCGCTGCCGCCATCGCCGCATTGGTATTGGCCGCCCCCTGCCGCGGCAAATCCCGCGTCCAGATATGCCGCAGATCCAGCCCGCCATATTGCGCGCACACATCCGCCACCGCCGAATCATCCGACTGATCCGTAACGACAACCTCGAAATCCTGAAAACTCTGCGCCGCAATCCGATCCAGCGAATGCCGCAAAAACGCCGCCCCCTGCCCGCCCATGGCGTAACACGGAATACAAAGGCTCAGCTTTGGAGCGTCAGGAACAGCATCAGCAGACATGCCCGCCCCTATGCCATGCAAGCGGGCCACAGAACAGAGGGCACACCCAAAACAGACCCGCCCATCAGCTCAGGGCCGCTCGTCCTCATCCAGCAGAATCCGCGCGGCATCCCCTTCGGGATCGCTGAACTGATCATGGCGCAGCGTCCACACAAACGCGATCAGCCCCAGCCCCCCCAGCACCAGCGACACAGGGATCAAAACCACCAGAACATTCATCCCGCCTGCCCTTCCATGACCTGCCCTGCTGCGACCCGGCCCAAATCCGCCCGTGCCACAACAGCCGGACGTTGCCTGATCCGCCCCACCCGAACAGCATTCAACAACACCGTCAAGGACGAAGCCGACATCGCAAGGGCCGCAATCAACGGCGTCGCAAACCCCGCCAGCGCAATCGGTACCGCAATCAGGTTATACGCCGCCGCAATCGCGAAATTCTGCATCGAAATAGCCCGCGCCCGCCGGGCAATCTCGAACACAGCAGGCAAAGCGTCCAGCCCCTCGCGCAACAACAACACATCCGCCGCATTGCGCGACGCATCCAACGCCGAGGATGGCGCAATCGACGCCGCCGCCGCCGCCAAAGCCGCCGTGTCATTCAACCCATCACCCACCATCGCCACCGGGCCGGGATGGGCCAGAATGCGCGCGTGTTTCTCTTCGCCCGACAGCCCGGCCTCCGCCTCGGTGATGCCCAGATCCCGCGCCACAGCCCGCACTGGCCCGGCCCGGTCACCCGACAACAGCGAAACCGTCATGCCCTGCCGCGCCAACCCGGCCACGGCCGCCCCGGCGCCGGGCCGCAACCGCTCGTCCTGATCCAGCGCAAAGACAGCATCGCCAACCCGCAGGCTCAACCCCACACCGGTCCCGCCAACCCAATCCGCACGACCCAGCTGAACCCGCTGCCCGTTCCAGCGCGCCTGCACGCCCAAACCGGCCAGATCCTCAACCGCATCAATCTCTGCCGGCTGGGTCCCGGCCAATTGCGCCGCCACCGCCCGCGCAACCGGATGATGCGACTGCTGCGCCAGCGCCACAGCCACACCGCGCGCCGCCCCATCCAACCGGCCCAAACCGCTGCCAATCTCTGGCAGGGTCAGTGTCCCCGTCTTGTCAAACACCACATGATGCACCGAGGCCAGCCGCTCCAGAGCCGTCCCCGATTTCACCAGAACACCCATCGAGAACAACCGGCCAATCGCCGCTGTCGAAACCGCCGGCACCGCCAGACCCAGCGCACAGGGACAGGTGATGATCAATACTGCAATCGCCACATTCACCGCATGCCGCACGTCGCCGGTCGCACTGACCCACCCCACAAAAGCCGCCAGCGCCAGCAGATGCACAACAGGCGCATAAATCTGCGCAGCACGATCCGCCAACCCGGTATAGCTGTTGCGCGCCGCCTCCGCCGCCTCGACCAGACGCGCCACGCGGCGCAGGCTGCTGTCCTCTCCCACGGCCGTGCTGCACAGCACAAAGGGCGCACCCAGGTTGATCTCGCCCGCCCGCATCTGCGCCTCCCGCGCCGATGTCACCGCCCGGCTCTCGCCCGTCAGAAAGGACCGGTCCGTCACCGCCTGCACGCTCAGCAGACGCCCGTCCACCGGCACCCGCGTGCCCGTCGGCACCAGAACCTCATCGCCCACCCGCAAGGCATTCAGCGCAACCTCAACGGCCTGCCCGTCCTCCATACGCTGCGCCACCTGGCTCTCCAGCGCCGCCAGCTCCCGCGCCGCCGAACGCGCCGCCGCCCGCGTGCGATGATCCAGATAACGCCCGATCAACAGGAAAAAGGTCAGCGACAAAGCCGCGTCAAAATAGACGTGCCGCCCGCCATAAAGCGCCTCGTAAACGGACATCCCCGCCGCCAGCGCAATCGCCAGCGAGATCGGCACATCCATGTTCAACCCCCGCCCCCGCAGGGCGCTCCACGCGCTGCGGAAAAACGGCTGGGCCGAATATCCCACCACCGGCAGGGCAATCGCAGCCGAGATCAGATGGAACATCTCGCGCGTGACACCCCCGGCCCCGGACCAGACCGCAACCGACAGCAACATCACATTCATCATCGCAAAGCCGGCCACACCCATCCGCACGGCCAGATCCCGGCCCACCGGATCGCTGTCCTTGCCAACAATGCCCATATCCAGCGGATGCGCCTCGAACCCGGCGCGCGCCAAAACCTCCACCAGCGCCGCAGCCGCCAGATCGGTCTGCGCGGTCACCCGTTTCAGCGTCAGGTTCACCCGCGCCTCTTCGATCCCCGGCTCTGCCCGCAACGCGCGCTCCACCTTGCCGATACATCCGGCACAATGCAGCTGCGGCACCGACAGCATCACAACGCGGGCCTGCGCCTCCCTCTTTGTCACCTGCGCCCCCGCGTCCGCGCCGTCTCTGGCCAAAACACTCACCCCACAACCTCAACGACAATACGCTGCTGAAACAAAGTCCCGTTTTGCGACCGCGCCCGCAGCCGCAGGTTCCAGTTGCCCGGCCCCGCCTCCACCGGCGCCACCAGCGCCTCTCCGTCGAACACAAAGGCCGGTGACTGATCCGCATTGTCATGCGTCGCCCGCCCGAAAACCGCCTGCTCGATCTCTGGCGCAATCGCGCGCCCGTCCTGCAACACCTCCAGCCGCAAAACGCCCTGCTCCACCCGCGCCGATACCTCCCAGCCCAGCGCCACCTGCTCTGCCCGCTCCCGGTCAAAGCTCTGGCTGGCGACATAAGAGTTCTTCACCTCCAGCCCCGGAAACGTATGCACCGCCTGATACGCCAGCGTCAGGTTCACCGCGATCACCACACCGAACCCGGCAACAAACCAGCTCAGCACATGCCAACCCTTGATCTCACCCATCACCCGCGTCCTCTCCGTTAAAGATGCTCGAGACACTCGCCCGGTCCCCGTTCAAACTGTCCTGCACCCAGAACCGCACATCGCTCTGGCCCCTGCGCGCCGGGCCAGACTTGCCCGGCACCGTCACATAGACCCGCACCAACCGCGTCTCATTCGCCGGCACTGTCACCCGCGCAAAGGCATCCCCCTCCACGCTCAGCCCAAAGGCAGGATCGCCCCGCGCCGTCAGCACAAAATCCCGCGCCTCCCCATGCTTGTTGCGCAAACGCACCTCATAGGTATTGCGGATCGCCCCGTCCGACATCACCACATAGGTCGGATTGCGCACCGGAGACACCGTCAGGTCAATCTCGGGCCGGATGAACAACGCATAAACCATCGCCAGACCAAAGGCCGCCCACAGCACCGTATAGACAATTGTGCGGGGCCGCAGCACATGCTGCCAGATCGGGCGCGCCGGCTGTCCGGCCTGCTCGGCCGCCTCATCGCTGAGCGCCAGATAATCAATCAAACCGCGCGGCTTGCCAATCTTGTCCATGACATCGTCACAGGCATCAATGCACAGCGCACAGGTGATGCACTCCATCTGCTGGCCCTTGCGGATATCAATGCCCATCGGGCACACGTTCACGCAGGCCATGCAATCAATGCAATCGCCCAAAGGCGTCTCCGGCTCTGCCTTGCGATGCTTGCCGCGCGGCTCCCCCCGCCAGTCGCGATAGGCCACCGTCAAGGTCTCCGGGTCCATCATCGCCGCCTGAATCCGGGGCCAGGGGCACATGTAAATGCACACCTGCTCGCGCATGAAACCGCCAAACACAAAGGTGGTCGCCGTCAGGATCAGAATGGTCGTATAGGCCACCGGCGCCGCGCTTAGCGTCACCAGATCCCGCATCAGGGTCGGCGCATCGGCAAAGTAAAACACCCAGGCCCCGCCCGTCGCCAGCCCGATCACAAACCAAACGACCCATTTGGTCACCCGCAACCGCAGCTTGCGAACACTCCAATCCGCATTCCACAGCCGCACCCGCGCATTGCGGTCCCCCTCAATCCAGCGCTCCACCAGGATGAACAGATCCGTCCACACCGTCTGCGGGCAGGTATAGCCACACCAAACCCGCCCCAGGGCCGAGGTGAACAAAAACAACCCGAACCCGGCCATGATCAGCAAACCCGCCACAAAGTAAAACTCATGCGGCCAGATCTCGATCCAGAAAAAGTAAAACCGCCGCCCGGCCAGATCCACCAGAACCGCCTGATCCGGCAGGTTCGGCCCCCGATCCCAGCGGATCCAGGGCGTCAGATAATAGATCGCCAGCGTCACCCCCATGATCCACCATTTCAGGGTGCGAAACAGCCCCTTCACGCGGCGGGGGAAAATCGGTTCTCGGGCGGCATATAACGGCTGCGAGGAGTCAGACATGCTCAGTTCATTTCCTGATGTCGTGGGTCCAGTATTCGGGCCGGGCGCAGAGGATCTGCGCCCGGCTTGTTCGGCTTACTCGCCGCCTCCCAGCGCATGAACATAGATCGAAACCGCCCGCACGTCCTCTTCGCGCAAACGCGGACCCCAGGCCGGCATCACGCCAAACCGCGAATAGGTCACCGTCTCGTTCAATGTCTCTTCGTCGCCGCCATAGAGCCAGATCGCATCCGCCAGATTGGGCGCGCCCTGCTCCCGGTCTCCCAGGCCCATCTCGCCATGGCAGCTGGCGCAGTTATCCGCATAGATCTGCGCCCCCGGCAGGCTCACATCGCCCCCCTCGCTCTGCGCCAGACTGGGGATAAAGCCCACCACATCCGCAATCTCCTCCCTGGACAGGATCTCGCCAAAGGCCGGCATCTGCGACCAGCGCGCATCGTCATCCTGCTCGTTGCGAATGCCATGGCGCACCGTCAGCATGATATCCCCGACCGAGCCCCCCCAAAGCCAGTCATTGTCCAGCAGGTTGGGATAGCCCTTGGCCCCGGCCGCACCCGAGCCATGACACTGGCTGCAATGGGCCCGAAACACCGCTCCGCCCCGGGCAACCCCATAGCGATGCAAATCGCTGGCCGGGTCCAGACCGGACAGATCCGCCGACACCAGCGCCGTCACCAGATCCGCATTCGCCGCTTCATGGGCCGCGTTCTCTTTCACCACCTCGGCCCGGGTCGAGTAATTCAGGAACCCACCCGTCGCCCGGTTGATCAGCGGCCAGGCCGGATAGGCAATCGTATACCCGACACCCCAGATGATCGTGGCATAGAGCGTCCACAACCACCACCGCGGCAACGGCGTGTTCAGCTCTTCAATGCCATCATAACTGTGACCGGTCGTATGCTGACCCGTGGCTTCATCAAAGCGCTTTTCATCGGCCATGGCGCTGCTCCTTCTTCGGGTCCAAACTCAGCTTTGTGTCCGCCACATCGTTGCGGAAAGGGATCAGCGCGGCAGAATCCCTGTTGCCGCGCTGGCCGGGCCAGAACGCCCAGATCCCAGCCCCGACAAAGAAACACACCATCAACAGCAAAACCCAGCTGTCGGCGATCTCGCGCAGGATAGAATACGTATCCATCACACCCTCCTCAGCGCTGCGGATCCGGGGCAAAGGTCGAAAAATCGACCATCGTCCCCAGAACCTGCAAATAGGCAATCAACGCATCCATCTCGGTCAACGCCGCCTGCCCGTCAAAATTGCTGACCACAGCGCCGGGATAGCGCTCCAGCAAGCCGTCATAGTCGCTGTCCGGGTCCGCCTGAGCGCCAAAGTCACTGTATCCGGCCTCAATCTGCGCATCCGTATAAGGCACCCCCACAAACCGATGCGTGCGCATCAGATCCGCGATATGCGTCGCATCAATCCGCGCCTTCATCAGGAACTCGTATTTGGGCATCACGCTCTCGGGTACCACGCTTTGCGGATCAATCAGGTGATCCACATGCCACGCATCCGAGTACCGCCCCCCCACACGCGCCAGATCCGGACCCGTGCGCTTGGACCCCCATTGGAACGGATGGTCATACATGCTCTCTGCCGCCAGCGAGTAATGGCCATACCGCTCCCATTCGTCGCGCATGGGCCGGATCATCTGGCTGTGACACACATAGCACCCCTCGCGGATGTAGATGTCCCGCCCGGCCAGCTCCAGAGGAGAGTAAGGCCGCACCCCCTCCACCTCTTCGATGGTGTTTTCCAGCCAGAACAGCGGCGCGATTTCCACGATTCCGCCAATCGAGACCACCACAAGCGACCCGACAAGCAGCAAGGTAGGGCTTTTCTCAATGATATTATGCTTATCAAACAAGGACATCAGCTCACCCCGCCGTTGTGATTTGAGTGACCGGCTGGACCACCGGCCGTGCCCCGCGGATCGTGCGATACATGTTCCAACACATGATCACCGCCCCCGTCAGGTACATGACCCCGCCCAGACCGCGCACAATGTACATCGGGAACTTGGCCGAAACCGTGTCTGCGAACGAATGCACCAGGAAGCCCTGATCATCCACTTCACGCCACATCAGCCCCTCCATGATGCCCGAGACCCACATCGAAGCCGCATAAAGAACGATCCCAAGCGTCGCCAACCAGAAGTGCAGGTTGATCGCCCCCTCCGAATGCATCCGCTCCTTGCCCCATAGTTTCGGGGTCAGGAAATAGATCGCCGCAAAGGTGATCATCCCGTTCCAGCCCAAAGCACCAGAATGCACATGACCAATCGTCCAATCCGTATAATGGCTCAAACTGTTGACCGCCCGGATCGACATCATCGGCCCCTCAAAGGTCGACATCCCGTAAAACGCCAGGCTGATCACGAACATCCGCATGATCGGATCGGTCCGCAGCTTGTCCCAGGCGCCCTGCAACGTCATCAGACCGTTGATCATGCCACCCCAGCTGGGCATCCACAAAATGATCGAAAACACCATGCCCAGCGTCGCCGCCCAATCCGGCAGCGCGGTATAATGCAAATGATGCGGCCCCGCCCAGATATAGAGAAAGATCAACGCCCAGAAATGCACGATGGACAGACGATAGGAATAGACCGGACGCCCGGCCTGCTTGGGAACAAAGTAATACATCATCCCCAAAAACCCGGCCGTCAGGAAAAATCCGACCGCATTATGCCCGTACCACCACTGGGTCATCGCATCCTGCACACCGGCAAAAACCTGAACCGATTTCGACCCCCAAAAGCTCACCGGCACCGACAGGTTGTTGACCACATGCAACATCGCCACGGTGATGATGAAGGCCAGGTAAAACCAGTTCGCCACATAGATGTGGCGCTCCTTGCGCACCACGATCGTGCCCAGAAACACCGCCAGATACGCCAGCCAGACTATCGTCAGCCAGATATCCACATACCACTCCGGCTCGGCATATTCCTTGGACTGCGTCGCGCCCAGCACATAGCCCGTCGCCGCCAGCACAATGAACAGCTGATAGCCCCAGAACACGAACCACGCCATGCGCCCCGCAAACAACCGCACCCCCGAGGTCCGCTGCACCACGTAAAACGAGGTCGCGATCAACGCATTGCCCCCAAACGCAAAAATCACCGCACTGGTGTGCAGCGGGCGCAAACGTCCAAAGTTGGCATAGGGTTGGGCCCAATCGAAATTCAGCACCGGAAACGCCAGCTGAAAGGCAATGAACGTGCCCACCAGAAACCCGGCCAGCCCCCAGAACGCGGTGGCAATCACCCCGGCCCGGACCACGCCGTCATCATACCCGGTCACCGGATCTGCCGGCACCTCCGGTTCATCCGTATTTCGCACGGTCCAGACAAACAGCCCAAACGCAATGACCATAATCAAAAGCGCATGGACCTGATATGCCAGATCCCGCGCAAAGTTGGCGCCCATCGCAGCCACAAGGACCACAATCGCCAACGCAATCAGTTTTATGACGTTCATCCCAACATCCCGGTTTGTTAGCCGCACCTGTCCTGTGCGGTTCACACACCGAAATATTGCACGCGCAAACTGCCCGCCTTGATCTGGATCAAGTTTCGCTAAATCCGGCCCCCGGCGCGTGTCATTTTGTCAGGTCAAAACCGCGCCGCGCCCGCGCGCAGGCCATAGCGCCGGCCTCAGACGATCATGCCGCCATCCGCGTCATCCCCGGTCGCCTCCTGCAAGGCCGCCAGATCCAGCACCACAAAATGACGCCGGTCCTGAAACTCGACCAGCCCCTCTTTGCGCAAAATGCTCAGCTGCCGGCTCACAGTCTCCAACGTCAGCCCCAGGAAATTCGCAATCTCATCGCGCGTCAAAGGCAGGGCAATCGGCTCCAGCTGGCCATCCTTCACCCGCGTGCGCCGCACCAGCATATCCAGGAACGAGGCAATCTTCTCCCGCGCCGTCTTGCGCCCCAGCAACACCATCCACTCGCGCGCCGAATCCAGCTCGTCCAGCGCCATCTCCAGCATCCGCTGCGCCAGCCGCGGCGTTTCCTGCACCAGACGCTCAAACTCCTGCCGGTCAAAACAACACAGCGTCAGATCCGTGACCGCCGTCACATCAAACCCGATCTCAGACCGCCCGGGCCGCCCCACAAAATCCGACGGCAGCAACAAACCGACAACCTGCGTCCGCCCATCCTCCAGCGTCTTGTTCAACGTCGCAATCCCGCGCACGACCGAACTCAACTGAACCAGCGGATCCCCCCGCCACAAAAAGGTCTCGCCCGCCTTGATCGTGCGATAGCTTTTCATTCTGTCCAGTCGCGCCAGTTCCTGATCATCGCACAAAGAGCACACAGCCCTATGCCGGATCGGACAATCGCCACATCCTATTCGCTCGCTGATTTGCACGGGCTGGTTTTTCTCTCCTTGTTGAATTTGGTTGATCTAGGTCAATGACGCCTCATGTAGGCTGCGCTTAACTTTTAACCATGGCAGATATCGACCTTTTAGACAAATACGGTCTCTTCCGCGCGAAAGTGCCGCGCTATACGAGCTATCCACCCGCCAATCTCTTCCAGCCTGACACGGGCCGGCGGATGCAGAATATCTGGCTCGAACAAGTCCCCGAAAACGAGGCCCTGTCGCTCTACCTGCATATCCCGTTCTGCCGGCGCCTGTGCTGGTTCTGCGCCTGCCGCACCCAGGGCACCCGCACCCTGCGACCGGTCGAAACCTACATTGATGTCCTCATGACCGAGATCCGCTCCATCCGCGCCGCCCTGCCCGCCTCCATCACCATGGCCCGCCTGCATCTGGGCGGCGGCACACCGACCCTGCTGTCCCCGGCCATGATGTCACGGCTGCTCGCCACAGTGTTTCAGGAATTCACCCCGGCCGAGGATCTGGATTTCTCGGTCGAGATCGACCCGACCGAGGCCGACCCCAACCTGCTCACCGCCCTCGCCCTGTTCGGCATGAACCGCGCCAGCATCGGCGTTCAGGATTTTGCGCCCGACGTGCAAAAGGCCATCGGCCGCCATCAAAGCCTGGACCAGACCCGCGCCGTGGTCGATCAGCTGCGCGACCTCGGCGTCAACAGCCTCAATCTCGACCTGCTCTATGGCCTGCCCCATCAAACCTGGGACTCCCTGCACGACACGCTCCGGCATGTCTGCACCCTCAACCCGGACCGGCTGGCGCTCTATGGCTATGCCCATGTGCCCAAAATGTCCAAACGACAGGTGATGATTGACGCCACCACCCTGCCAGATCCGCGCGCCCGCCACGACCTGGCCCAGCGCGCCCATACCGTGCTCACCGATCACGGCTATACGCCCATCGGCATCGACCACTTCGCACTCCCCCATGACAGCCTGGCCCAGGCCAAAACCGCCGGCACCCTGCGACGCAACTTTCAGGGCTACACCGATGACACCTGCGCCACCTTGCTGGGCCTTGGCGCTTCGGCAATCTCGCAGTTTCCGCAAGGGTTTTGCCAGAACGCCGTCGCCACCGCCGCCTATAGCGAACGCATCCAGCAAACCGGCCGCGCCGGTCATCGCGGGCTAGAGCTGGACCCCTACGCCCATCTGATGAGCAAGATGATCGAATCCCTGATGTGCTACGGCGAAATCACCCTGCCCGACCTGGACACGGTCTCTTACCTCAACGCCGGCCACAACCAGTGCGCCGCCTTCGACCCCCGCGCATTGCTCGCCCGCGTGCAGGCCCGGTTTCCTCAGATCACTACCTTTGACGGCACCCGTTTCCGGCTCGACCCCTCAGCACGCAGCCTCACCCGCATCCTCGCCGCCGCACTGGACGGCTACGACACCACCGGCACCGGCCATAGCGGCGCGATCTAGCGCCAGGACGCCGACCTTTTGGATGATGAGGCATGGGCCAGAATTGCCCCGCGCCTCAAAGACCGCCACAAAGGGGTTATGAAAACCCGGAAAGAAACCGGCTGTTCGCTGTCAAAGGCCCTCATACTCGAACCAAACGGGCAAGCGGCACTCGACCTGTAGAGACGCTCACCGGCACAAGATTGACCCACCCAGACCAGCTTTTCGGCCTGCGCATGCGCGACTATGGCTCCCCATGCCCCAAATGCACGCGCCCCTTCAGAACACCCAACGCCAGGCGATTCGCCGAATGCGGCTTCCAGCTGCCAAACGGATCGAAAGCAGGCGCATTGACAGAGAGCCTCTGACAAAAACCAAAGGCCCCGTCCGAAACCTGCGCAGACATCCGAAACAGCCTGTTCATGAATCCAATCGCCCCTGTCGCAATAGGCGGCCTCCGGTCATTCGCTGCGCAACAGGTCTTCGTTCGCATCGCCACCTTGCACATTGAGGACAACGCCACCAGCCTTCTCAACAGCGGATATGACAACGCTCGGTGTATAGTTCCATCAGCTTTGACCCAGAGCGGACAATCGCGAAAAACGGGGTCATGACCGAAAGGCGGGACTTTGTTACCGTTCGCTGCTGCTGCGCGAATGACCGTTCTTGGTCAATTCGACGTGAAGGGGAGACCCCCAAAATTTAGATCAGGATGCCTCTTATTCTTCTTCTATCTGGTTTCACCAGTGCTCCGGATCATCGAGCGGTCCGACGCATCGGGATGGTCCTGTGAGCGGGACTAGTGTTTTGCCGGTCAACGATTGACCCAGCCATCCCTCTGGATATTGTAACGGCTGAGGAGGTTGAGCATCGGATACTGTGATTTGAGCAAAGCCTACCTTCGAATAAAATTTGATGTCGCCGTAGGTCAAGGCAACATCTACCCCACTGTCACGCAATGTCCCAAGGGCATGACTAATCAAACGCTGCCCCAATCCTTTGCCCTGCTGACTGGTTGAGACGGCCACAGGTGCCAGTATGAAAACCGTCCGATCATCGTCTGGATAGTCCATTCGCGTGAAGATGATGCTGGCTAAGACCACCGTGTTCTCGATTGCCGAAAACACGTGCATGTCTGTGGCCGCCAGCGAAGACAGCATATCGGCCACCAAATCCTTGATCAGTCCGCCAGCTTCTGGTCCTTCGGATGCGGTGAATGTGTCCGAAAACATCTCAATGATGTCATCTGCCTTATCTTTATATTCGGTGGTAATTTCCATAGCCCGTTCCTTTGGGTCAATTATACCAGATTATCGTTAGCTGAGAAGCGAACGCACGGATCACATCCCAAGCTTGAGGCCCGAAGGCCGACATTCGTACACGCCGCAGAAATTTGAAAGTTGGGGCTCGAACCAGCCATTAGCCGCATGGGACATTAACGACGGCTTTGGGCCATGAACCGTCCAAGCGGCTAAAGACATCGGCGGCCGCTTCTCCGGCCTTATGTATCAAACGCACCAAGCTATTCATCTTCACGTTCATCCAAGGGCGTTAGCATGGTTCAACTGAGCCATGATCTGGATTGCCAGTACAAAACGGCTTTCGTGCTGGCCCACAAGCTGCGCGAGGCGATGGCGCTGGAAGTTCACACAGGCGAAGTGCTGGAAGGACATGTCGAAATTGATGGTGCATACTTCGGCGGTCATATCCGCCCAGAGAACGCCAAGGCCGACCGTAAGGACCGCCGCTTGAAGCGCCACCAGACAGGCAAGCGCCGCGTCGTTATCGCCATGCGTGAGCGTGAAGGCCGCACACTGCCGTTCGTGGGCGCGTCTGAGGGTGAGGGCGTTGCACTGGCAAATGAGAACGTATCCCGCATGTCCACCATGTCAGCGGACAAGGCCAGCCATTGGGATGAATTGCACATGGGCTACCACGTTGATCGCGTGAACCACTCCGAGATTTACAGCGACCACGGCAAGCATACCAACATGGTTGAAAGCTATTTTTCCCGCCTGCGCCGCATGGTGCAGGGCCAGCACCATCATGTTAGCCCGCAGTACCTCCACCAGTACGCCAACCATGCCGCTTGGCTGGAGGACAACCGCCGCACCGACAACGGGACACTGGCGCAGATCGTGGTCAGCAATGCGATGGCTGCACCTGTATCGAGTAACTGGAAAGGCTATTGGCAGCGGGCGGCATAAGCCAGTTGGTCACCAAATAAGGTATGGCTCAAACCATGAACGTCTAGACTCTGTGCCAGCCTCTATGATAAAGAAAAAACGTGCAGGTCTGATACACCTGCACGCTTTAAAAGTAACCGCCGTTAGCTGGCGATGGTTTTACGAATTCGTAGGTTCTTTCTAACCCGCGATTCCTCGGCAAGTCAAGTCTGCTAACGGCTCCCAAAAAGGAGCCAAACATGGCTTTAAACACTACTTGGCGCGGTGCGAGCGGGCAATCTTACATCTTTGAAGCCTATCCTGTCGGAACGCAGTTTAATGCAGTCTCAGGGGTCTACATTTTCTGTCGGCAACTCGCCTCTGGAAATTGGGAAGCACTCTCTGCTAACGCACAAGGCGTCGTTGGGAGGGCTTTCTAATGGTTAGTGATACCGTAAGTGTTCTTTGCGGCAAGTGTAAGGTGGCGGTGGACGGCCCCACTAATCCGAAGTCGAAGGATATCTTCACCTGCCCCAAGTGCGGACGAAGCGACAACTTCAAAAATGTCATGGCTTCCGTCGAGAAGCATACTCTTGACCTCATGAGCAATCATATGTCGGACGCTCTCAATGGAAGCACGAGGGGCAACAAGCTCGTGAAGTTCACGGGCAAGCGCATCCCAAACCGTAGCTATCCCTTCGTCAGCGATTTGAAGCTTTGACATTACTAACTCCTGCTGGCCCTACGGGGCCAGCCTCCACAAACACCCATCCGGACCAAAGTTCCGCACCACACGCCCCGCCTTCTGCTCGCGTTGCAGTAAGTGACGCACCCGCTTTCGCACATCGGCGTGGCAATCCTCACCCCAGCCCTTCGCAACGATGATCTGCGCTGTAATCGCTTCATCATCCGCAGGGGCCACCCGCAGCATATCCCGCACGGTCAGCTTCAACTCGTTGCGCCCGAATAGCTGCTTGTACTTCCCACGCGGCGCTATGCCTTTTGGGTCGTCCTGATAGCCACACAGCACTAGCGTGCGGTCTATGGCGTCCAGATCAGCTTTGAGCGCGTCAGCGTCTTTGAGAGCGACCTTGTGTTGGCCTGCGATTTCGCCGCGCTTCTTGATTAATCCGTGAATGGTATTCTGCATGGCCGCATTATGGATTCACGGCCCTGTTTTGTTGAGGTATATTGTTGGTGCGTTTGATACATAAGGCCGCGCTTCTCCCGCATAAAATCCACTCGGACAGTCCGGTTTTCCCGGGTTTGTTTCTGTGAGCCGTCCTGACCAGAAACATCAAAGCGGGACAATCCCTGTCATAGGGAACGGATCGCAGCGGGTGGGAACAGGTGCCGGACTCCGGAAATGTCCCGGGCCTTCATTTTGGGATTATCAATTTAATTCAATTACTTGACTACATGTCCCAGCTGGGACATTTCGAAATCCACGGTCAAATCCGCCTCCAGGCTCGCCGCCTGAACCAGCTGCACGTTCACCAGATCATTGCCCTCAGCCCGCGCAATCGCGCGCGGCTCGTCCAGTCCCTGCTCCAGCCAGCGGTCAATCAAACGGCGCCGCAAGATCGCGACAGGGACCCGGATTTGAAGCGTGAAATCCCAAAGCGGCGCCAGATCCGACCATGGCGCGGCCTCCAGCAACAGGTAGTTGCCTTCGACCAGAATGGTCTCATCCGTGGCCGCAACCGATGCCCCGCCCGGCACCACCCGGTCCAGATCCCGGTCAAAGGTCGGCACCGCAATCGCCCCCCCTGCCCGGCAGGCCTTCACCAGCGCCACAAAGGAGGCCGCATCAAAGGTTTCTGGTGCGCCCTTGCGGGCCAGCAATCCATGGCGCTCCAGATCCTCATTGTCGCGATGAAACCCATCCATCGCCACCACACAGGCCCGCCCGATCCGCGCTGCCAATTGCGCTGCGAGCGTGGTTTTCCCACTGGCCGGCGGCCCGGCAATCGCAATGATCCTCCGCCCGTTGACCAAGGGCACCGCCAGCACACGCTCCGCAATTTCGCCAACGTCGTTCAAATCAAACCTCTTGCGGCGCCGGCTTGGCCCCCGTCATAAAGGCCACCGCGTCCGACATCGTGTAATCCTTGGGGTCGATCACACACAGCCGCTTGCCCAGCCGGTGGATATGAATGCGATCGGCCACTTCAAAGACATGCGGCATGTTATGGCTGATCAGAATAATCGGAATGCCGCGCGATTTCACATCCTGGATCATCTCCAGAACCTTGCGCGATTCCTTGACCCCCAAAGCCGCCGTCGGTTCGTCCAGAATGATGACCTTGGACCCAAAGGCAGCCGCCCGCGCAACCGCAACCCCCTGCCGCTGCCCGCCTGACAGGGTCTCGACCGCCTGATTGATGTTCTGAATGGTCATCAATCCCAGATCGGACAGCTTCTCCCGGGCGATCTTCTCCATCTGGGCCCGATCCAGCTGGCGGAACCATTTGCCCTTGATACCGGGTTTGCGAATTTCGCGGCCCATGAACATATTGTCCGCAATCGACAGCGCCGGCGACATGGCCAGGGTCTGATAGACCGTTTCGATCCCCGCCTCGCGGGCCTGGATCGGAGATTTGAAGTTGATCCTGGCGCCTTCCAGATGGATTTCGCCCTCATCCGGGGCCACCGCACCTGAAATCGCCTTGATCAACGAAGACTTGCCCGCGCCATTGTCTCCGATAACGGCCAGGATTTCACCGGGCATCAGGTCAAAATCGCAGTGATCCAAAGCGGTCACCTTGCCATACCGCTTCACCAGCCCGCGCGCCTTTAGAATGGGTTCCATTATGCGGCCACCTTTCTGATCCATTGGTCAACAGCAACAGCAGCGATAATCAGCACCCCGATCAGCAGATAGGTCCATTGCGCGTCCGCCCCCATCAGGCGCAGACCCAGCGTGAAAACCCCAACGATCAGCGCGCCAAAGAACGTGCCCAGGATCGACCCGCGCCCGCCAAACAAAGAGATCCCCCCAATCACAACCGCCGTAATACTTTCAATATTCAACAACTGCCCCGATGTCGGAGAGACCGACCCAATGCGCCCAATCAACGCCCACCCGGCAAAGCCACAGATCAAACCCGCGGTCGCATAGACCGAAATCAACGTCCCCTTGACGTTGACACCCGACAATTCCGCAGCCTCCGGATCATCTCCGACAGCATAAACATGACGCCCCCAGGCCGTGTGGCGCATGACATAGGCCAGCAGGATCACCAGCAGGACCATGAACAGAACCCCAACCGTGAACACCGCCCCGCCAACCTTGAATTTGGACCCCAACAATTGCAGCAAAGCTGCATTCTTGGCGATGTCCTGGCTGCGGATCGTCTCGTTCGCCGAATACAGGAAATTGGCCGCCAGAACGATCTGCCACATCCCCAGCGTCACGATGAACGGAGGCAGTTTCATCACCGCAATCAGCCAGCCGTTGATGTATCCAATCGCCGTGCCCGCAATCAGGCCACAGGCAACCGCCACCTCGACCGGCAGGCCATAGCGGAAGGTGAACTGCCCCATCACGACCGAGGACACCACCGCAATCGCACCAACGCTCAGGTCAATGCCCGCCGTCAGGATCACCAGAGACTGTGCCGCCGCCACGATCCCGACAATCTGCACCTGTTGCAGGATCAGCGTCAGCGCAAACGGAGAGAAAAACTTTGAGCCCAGCAAAAGCCCGAACACGGCAATCGAAGCGATCAGAACCAGCAAAGGCACCAGCGCCGGATTGACATGCAGCATATGCTGGATCGTTCCAATCACACCGCGATGCGGGTCATCGAACTTTGCAATCGACTCTTCTGTTGTATCCGCCTGCGTCATCGTTTTCTCCGTTCAAAAGCAGGGGGCGAACTGTGCCGCCCCCGTTTTTAGCTCAGGCCGGGCAAACCCGGCCTCTTTTTAGCCCCAGCAGAGCGCCGTGCCTTCGGTGGTGTCGATGCTCTCGACGCCGTCCGCAGGCTCATCAGTCACCAGCGCAACGCCGGTATCAAAGAAATCCTTGCCCGGAGTTACGGCAGGCTTGGTGCCATCCTTGGCCCATGCGGCAATCGCTTCGACACCTTTGGAGGCCATCAACAGCGGATATTGCTGCGATGTTGCACCGATCACGCCGTCCTTGACGTTTTCAATACCGGGGCAGCCGCCATCGACCGAGACGATCAGAACATCATTTTCACGACCAATGGACTTCAACGCTTCATACGCGCCCGCCGCAGCCGGCTCGTTGATTGTGTAGACCACGTTGATCATCGGATCCTTGGCCAACAGGTTCTCCATCGCCTTGCGGCCACCTTCTTCGTTGCCGGCAGTTACATCGTTGCCAACAATGCGCGGATCGGTTTCGTCACCCCATTTGTTCGGGTCACCCAGATCAATTCCAAACCCCTGCAAGAAGCCCTGATCGCGCAGAACCCCAACCGTGGGCTGCGAAACCGCCAGGTCCAGCATGGCAATCTTGGCATTCGCAGCCTCGTCGCCCATTTTGGCCGCCGCCCATTTGCCGATCAATTCGCCAGCCAGGAAGTTGTCTGTCGCAAATGTTGCATCAGCCGAATCGATCGGCGACAGCGGAGTATCCAGCGCGATCACAACCAGACCGGCATCACGCGCCTGCTGAACAGACGGCACAATCGAAGACGTATCAGACGCGGTCAGCAAAATACCCTTTGCCCCATCCGCAATGCAGGTCTCGATCGCAGCCACCTGCGTTTCATGGTCCCCGTCCACCTTGCCGGCAAAGGATTTCAGCGTCATGCCCAGCTCTGCGGCTTTGGCTTCGGCTCCTTCCTTCATCTTGACAAAAAACGGGTTTGTGTCCGTCTTGGTGATCAGACAGGCCGTGATACCATGCCCATCTGCATAGGCTGCACCAGACATGGCTGTCATTGCGACGACGGATGCCGCGATTAGTTTTTTCATGATGTCCTCCCAGACGTTGATCCGAACAAGCGGAGCGAATTTCCGCAGTGTAAGCGGAACTGCCCCTAGGAAAACTGATTCCTTGGCGGGCGTCAATAAATAAGTAAACTTGATTTATTAATTCATCCATGTAGCTTCTGCCTATCGGACAAGACTGGGCAGGACCACACAAATGGATGGGTCAAAAGTCAGAGTGCTAAGTGGCGGCGTAAACCAGAGCGGGTTGCGCGACCATAACGAACGGCTGTTGCTGTCGATGATCCACCGGCACGGGCCGATGCCCGGCAGCGATCTGGCGCGTATTGCAACCCTGTCACCGCAAACCGTTTCCGTCATCCTCAGAAAACTGGAAAAAGACGGCCTGCTGGAAAAAGGCGCCCCGGTGCGCGGCAAGGTCGGAAAACCCTCGGTCCCGGTCGGGCTGGCGGCGAATGGCGTCTTTTCGCTCGGCATCAACATCGGCCGGCGCAGCGCCAAGATTGTCCTGATGGATTTCACCGGCAACGTCCGGGCGCAATGCGCATCCACCTATGATTACCCCCTGCCCGCAGATGTGCTGGACTTCCTGCGCAACGGCATCGCCGAAATGGTCGCGGTCCTGCCCCCCGCGCATCAGGAGCGGATCTGCGGCATCGGCGTCGCTGTCCCGTTTGAACTGTGGAACTGGCACGAAGTCGTCGGCGCCTCAGCCGAAGAGTTTGCCCTGTGGCGGGGCGTGCGCCTGCAAGACGAGATTGCAGAATTCTGCGACCTGCCCGTGCATCTGGTCAATGACGCAACCGCCGCCTGTTGGGCCGAACATGTCTACGGGCGCGGCAGAGAGTTTCGCGACTACGCCTATTTCTTTGTGGCCGCCTTTGTCGGGGGGGGCATTGTCCTCAACCATTCGGTCTATGAAGGACACCAAAACAACGCCGGCGCATTGGGGTCGCTGCGCACCTTCGGCGCCACCGGCGAAAGCCGCCAATTGATTGATACCGCCTCGGTTCATCTGCTGGAAACCCGCCTGCTGGAGGCAGGCCAGGATCCGCGCGACCTGTTGGCGACGGATGACTGGGGGCCATACCACCGCTTTGTCGACCCATGGATCAGCCAAACCGCGCAGGAACTGGCCAAGGCCACGCTTTCCACCTGCGCAGTCATTGATTTCGAGGCGATCATGATCGACGGCAGATTGCCCAGCAACGTCAAACAGACCCTGGTCGCGCGCATCCGCTCCCACATGGCAAGCCAGGACATTCGCGGCCTGATCCCCCCCCGCATAGAAGCCGGAGAGATGGGGTCAAAGGCCCGCGAAATCGGCGCGGCCTGCCGGCCGGTCTGGTCACAGTTCCTGTTGATGTCGAACGCGGGCCTGTCCGACAACATCGTCTGAACCATCCAGACCGGGACACGCCCGCACAAGGGGGCCGGGGTCCAGCCAAAGGGCGCCTGCTCCGGCTCAGGGCATGCCCAGAAAAACAGGCCAAAACAGCACCAGCGCCCCCAGCGCCATCAACCCCAACCGCACCAGCCAAGGCAGTTTTGAGATCAGGCCATAAGACAGCGCCGCAAGCCCCACGAAGACCTGAACAGCCGCCCAAACGGCGGCCCCCGGGGACTGTGCCAGCGCAATCAGCGCCGGATGCGCGATCATCGTCAGCGGGATCAGATACAACCCCACCCCCAATGCCATCGCATGAACCGCAACCTTCAGCCAATTTTCGTTGACCATTCCGGCCGCGATAAACACCGCCCCGCAGACCGGCGGGGTGATGGTCGACAACAAGGCGAACCAAAAGATGAACAGATGCGCCTGCAACGGCGCAACCCCCAGATCAATCAGCGCAGGCGCCGCAACCGAGACACAAATGACATAGGCCGCCGTCGTCGGCACCTCCATCCCCAGCACCAGACAGGCCAGCGCCGTCAACAGCAAGGCAGGCCACAAAGCGCCGCCAGAGCCCGATACGATCAGCGAGGTGATCTTGACCCCCAGCCCCGTAATCCCCAGCACGCCGATAATGATCGACGCACACAGGATGATCGAGGCGATCATCGCAATCTGCTGCCCCGCCGCCAGACAGGCGTTTGTCACGCGCTCCAGCAACCGTTTGCCCCCGACCCAGCCGCGCCCGTCAAAGGCCAACAACACGGCCGCTGCGCAAATGGCCAGGCAGGCCGCGTATTGCGGGGTATATCCCAGCGCAAACATCGCAACCAACAGCAGGGTAAAGGGCACCGCGAAAAAGGCAAATGTCGCGGCCACATCCTTGGCCGAGGGGCGGTCCTCGGCCGCCAGCCCGCGCAGGTCATGGCGCGTCGCAAAGGCATCCACACCGATCCAGACCGCCGCAAAATACAAGATCGCCGGCAACAAGGCCGCCGCCATGATCCCCTCATAGGGCACGCCGGTCAGCTCAACCATGACAAAGGCCCCCGCCCCCATCAACGGCGGCATGATCTGCCCCCCGGACGAGGCCACCGCCTCCACCGCCGCCGCCAGCGATTTGGGATAACCCAGGCGGCGCATGGCCGGCAGGGTAATGGCCCCCGTCGACGCCACATTCGCCGAAGCAGACCCCGAGATCGAGCCAAAGAACGCCGACGACAACACCGAAACCTTCGCCGCCCCGCCCTTCAGCCGCCCGGCAGCAAAGGCCGCAACATTCATGAAACCCTGCCCGGCCTCTCCGGCATTCAAAACCGCGCCAAAGATCACGAAAATCGCAACGATACTGACGGAAACACCCGTCAACTTGCCCCAGATACCGCCCTCCGCAATGGTCAGCGTCCCCAGGAAACTGGCCAGAGGCGTGCCCGAATGGCCAAATTCGCCCGGGATATGCTGCCCCCAGATCCCATAGGCCAGCGCCGCCAGCGCCACCATGGGCAGCGGCCATCCAATCGAACGCCGCGCCATTTCCAGCACCGTGACCAGCAGAACAACCGCGACACCCCGCTGGAAATCCCCCTCCAGAAACCCGTATTGATCGGACAGCGCGTCCTCGTTCCCCGCGATCCACAAACAGGCCAATACGCCCAGCGTGCCCAGGATCACACCGCTGATCCGCAGCCCCGGGGTCCTGGCCGCATAGACCATCGCCCATGGGATCGCAAAAGCCATATGGATCGGGCGGCTGAACAGATTGGGTACCAATCCCGAAAAGATCAGCGCCATGTGAAACAGAATGGCAGCCGCGCCCAACGTGGCCCACAGATATTTGGAGGTCATCTCAGCTCGCTTCTTTGACCCGGCTTGGGTGGCGCCCCGACCGGGGCGCCAACCCGGATTACATCTGTGCGTCGGTCAGCGTCCAACCGATTTCCTTGTAATACTTCGCCGCACCGGGGTGAATCTTGCCCGTGATATGCTGCATCAGATCGCTGTCGACCCCATTCCACCAGGCCGCGCCAGATCCCATCGCGTCCTTCTGTTCCCAATAGGTCTTGGTCAACTGATAGGCCGCCTCATCCGACATCGCCGTGGTGGTAAAGGCAACAACCGGCAGCGAGGTCGTGGTGATATCCTCGGTCTGGCCGGCATAAGTTCCCGCAGGGATCACCAGCTTGGCCCGCTTGGTCAGCTTGATCTGGTCGTCCGTCAGCGACAGAACCGACACCCCCGTCGAGGCCGCCGCCTCGATCACATTCGGCGCCGGAAAGGATCCGGCCGTGACAAACCCGTCAATCTGGCCGTTCTTCAGGGCCGGAACCGCATTGGACAGCTCTACATCCGCCAGGTTCACCTTCCCCTCCAGACCGAACAGACCCAGATACTTCTCGCCTTCGCGCGCGCCAAAGCTGCCCTTGCCGATCAGGATGTTCTTGCCCTCCAGATCAGCAAAGCTCGACACTCCGCTGTCGGCGCTCATCACAAAATGCATGGTCAAAGACGGAATCGGGAACAACGCGCGGATCTCGTCAAACTTCGGATCACCCTTGTCCTTGAACATCGCCTTGCCGCCCTGGGCCAGCTTGACCAGAACCGGTGGCGTGGTGAAGACATAATCGCCGCCGCGCGCACGTGCCTCCATCACATTCTGAACCGACCCCTGGCTTTCCTCGACCGTCACGATGATGTCGCCATCCGATCCGGCCTTCATCGCTTCGGCGATCTGCACGGCCATCTGATAATAGGACGACGTGGACTTTGCCGATTTATAGGTGATGCGGGTCTCCGCGGTTGCAAGACCGGCGGTCAACGCAAGTGCCGCGCCAGCGGCCAGAGCGATAAGTTTCAATGCAGTTCCTCCCGTAAACAAAGACCAGACCATGTGGCCCCAACGCCGCGACGTCAAGCATTGCCAGACGCTTTGCGCCCTGCGGCTGGACCCAGGGTTTCAGGCGCATGCCAAAACACCACGATTCGCCCCCCGCGTCACGGGAAACTCCCGCCGCCAGGACGCAGCCACTTGCCGCCCCCATCTGTGGCCCCATCAGCGTCCCGGCCGCTCCAGCGATCAGGCGGCAAATCCACAAGCGTGAAACATCCAACACAAGAATTTCCCACAACCACATGTTTTACAACGAAATAAATCTACTAACTTTTTAGTTTGACAGCTTCGCTCCGGTGAGGATACCGTGTGCGCAGTCGGCACTTGTCGACGCACGTATATATCTTTGGGAGGAGACAAGATGCGTAAGTATCTGCTCTCCGCGACTGCGGCTGTTGCCGTCGTTGCGGGGTCTGGGGCTGCGTTTGCCGACGAGGCAGCAGCCAAAAAATGGATTGACCAGGAATTCCAGCCATCCACGCTGAGCAAAGCCGAACAAATGTCCGAGATGCAGTGGTTCATCGAGGCAGCCGCGCCGTATTCCGGCATGGAAGTCAACGTGCTTTCCGAGGGGATTCCGACACATGGCTACGAGTCAGAGGTTCTGACCAAAGCCTTCGAAGAGATCACCGGCATCAAGGTGAACCATCAGATTCTGGGCGAAGGCGAAGTGGTCCAGGCTGTGCAAACCCAGATGCAAACACAGCGCAACCTCTATGACGGCTACGTCAACGACAGCGACCTGATCGGCACGCATTCGCGCCTGCAACTGGCCTATAACCTGACCGAGCAGATGGCCGGTGAATGGTCGGCGACAACCTCGCCAACGCTGGACCTGGACGACTTCATGGGTATCCAGTTCACCACGGGCCCCGATGGCAACCTCTACCAGTTGCCCGACCAGCAGTTCGCAAACCTCTACTGGTTCCGCAAAGACTGGTTCGACGACGAAGCCAACAAAGCAGCGTTCAAGGCCAAATACGGCTACGAACTGGGCGTGCCGGTCAACTGGTCCGCATACGAAGATATCGCCGAATTCTTCAGCAATGATGTCAAGGAAATCGACGGCGTCGAAATCTATGGCCATATGGACTACGGCAAACGCGCGCCTGACCTGGGCTGGCGCATGACCGACGCCTGGCTGTCGATGGCCGGCACCGGCTCCAAAGGCGAACCAAACGGCGTTCCGATCGACGAATGGGGCATCCGCATGGAAGCCGGATCCTGTAACCCTGCCGGCGCATCCGTGTCGCGCGGTGGCGCGGCCAACGGCCCGGCGGCGGTCTATGCGATCCGCAAATGGGACGAATGGCTGCGGGCCTATGCCCCTCCGGGCGCGGCGTCTTATGACTTCTATCAGTCCCTGCCTGCCCTGGCACAAGGCAACGTGGCCCAGCAGATCTTCTGGTACACCGCCTTTACCGCCGACATGGTCAAGCCACAGTCCGAAGGCAACAACACCGTCGACGCCGATGGCAACCCATTGTGGCGGATGGCGCCTTCGCCACACGGCCCATATTGGGAAGAAGGCCAGAAGGTTGGATATCAGGATGTTGGCTCCTGGACCTTCCTCAAATCGACCCCCTCGGATCGCGCCCAGGCCGCATGGCTCTATGCGCAGTTCGTGACCTCGAAAACGGTTGATGTGAAAAAGTCCCATGTCGGCCTGACCTTCACCCGCGACAGCTCGGTCAATCACGAAAGCTTCTCCGAGCGCGCGCCAAAACTGGGCGGTCTGGTCGAATTCTACCGTTCGCCCGACCGCGTGGCATGGTCGCCAACCGGCATCAACGTGCCCGATTATCCAAAGCTGGCCCAGATCTGGTGGCAGCAAATCGGTGACGTGAACTCCGGTGCGTTCACCCCACAGCAGGCCATGGATCGTCTGGCCGAAGAAATGGACATCACAATGGCCCGGATGCAGCAGGCAGACGAAGCCGCTGGTGTCTATGGCGGATGTGGTCCCCGCCTGAACGAGGAAAAAGACCCCTCGGAATGGTTGGGCAAAGGTGGCGCCAAGGCCAAACTGGACAACGAAAAACCCCAGGGCGAAACCGTCAACTATGACGAACTGGTCGCTCGCTGGAACCAGTAATCACCACTCAATTGCCGGCCCCCTCCCCTTTTGGGGGCCGGCTCTTGGCCACGACGGCCCGATCCGGTCCTGGCCATGTCCTGCGAGGCAAAGAATCCAATGACAATAGAGTTGAAGAACGCCAGCAAAACGGTCCGCGGGATCACCCATATCAAGCCGACCTCGCTGATCCTGGAGACCGGGCATTTCAATGTTCTGCTGGGGCAGACCGGCAGCGGCAAGACCTCTCTGATCAAACTCATGGCCGGGCTGGATCCGCTGGCGGATGGACAGATCTTCATGGATGGCCAGGATGTCTCCAGGCTCTCGACGCAAAAGCGCAACATCTCGCTGGTGCACCAGTTTTTTGTGAATTACCCCCATATGACCGTTTTTGACAACATCGCCTCCCCGCTTCGGGTCGCAGGCATGGCCAAAAGCGAAATCGAAGGCCGCGTTCAAGAGGCGGCCGATATCCTGCAACTGGCGCCAATGCTGAACCGCCGCCCGCAAGAGCTGTCTGGCGGCCAGCAACAACGCTGCGCCCTGGCCCGCGCAATCGCCAAGGAAAGCCGCGCCGTGTTTCTGGACGAGCCTCTGGCAAACCTGGACTACAAACTGCGCGAGGAACTGCGCGAACAATTGCCCGAACTCTTTGCCGGACGCGGAGCGGTCGTGGTCTACGCCACCTCCGAACCCGAAGAAGCCCTGCTGCTGGGGGGCAAGACCGCCCTGATGAATGACGGCGTCGTCACCCAATTCGGCACCACGGCCGATATCTATCGCAAACCCGACAACCTGACAGCCGCTCGGGTGTTTTCGGACCCGCCGATCAATGCCGCCCAGATCACCAAGACGGGCAGCCAGGCCCTCCTGCCCACCGGCGTTCAATGGAACCTCAGCGGCCCCGCCGCAGCCCTGCCCGACGGCGCCTATACGCTGGCAATCCGCCCCCATCACGTCACCCCGTTTGCCGTCAGCGCAAATGACGTGGCACTGGTTGGTGTGGTGCAGGTCACGGAACTGTCCGGCTCTGAATCCAGCGCGCATTTCCTGATGGGTCAGGACGGATGGGTCTCGCTGGCGCATGGGGTCCACCCCTATGAAATCGGCAAGGATCACGCCTTCTACATGGATCCCGCCAAGGCCTTCTACTTTACCCCTGACGGGAGCCTCGCAGCCTGATGAAGAGAGTACCCGACACAATGATCCGCCCGCCGCGCCCTGACCAACATCAGGCATTTGAGCCATCCGCGCCCTGTCTCCTTTTGCAATCGGAACTGCGCTAATGGCGAAAATCACCCTCTCCAAACTGCGCCACTCCTATATGCCCGCGCCCTCGGGGCCGCAGGATTATGCGCTCAAGGAAATTGACCTGGATTGGCACGATGGCGGGGCCTATGCCCTGCTGGGCCCTTCGGGGTGCGGAAAATCAACGCTGCTCAACATCATCTCGGGGCTGCTGACCCCATCCGAAGGGCGCATCCTGTTTGATGACCGCGATGTCACCGGCCTGCCCCCGGATCAGCGCAACATCGCACAGGTGTTTCAGTTTCCGGTGATCTACGACACGATGACCGTGCGCGATAACCTCGCCTTCCCGCTGCGCAACCGCAATGTGGACAAGGACAAGATCACCGCCCGCGTCGCCGAAATCGCCGCCATGCTCGAAGTCGAAGACATGCTCGACACGCGCGCGTCGCATCTGTCACCAGACAACAAGCAAAAGATCTCGATGGGGCGCGGCCTGGTGCGCGACGACGTCAATGTCGTGATGTTTGACGAACCGCTCACCGTGATCGACCCGCATCTGAAATGGAAACTGCGCTCCAAACTCAAGGAATTGCACCAGCGGGTCCGCGCCACGATGATCTATGTCACCCATGACCAGACCGAGGCCCTGACCTTTGCCGATCAGGTGGTGGTCATGCAGGACGGCGAAATCGTGCAGATCGGCTCTCCGGTTGAACTGTTCGAACGCCCCGCCCACACCTTTGTCGGCCACTTCATCGGCTCACCGGGGATGAACGTGCTCGCCGTGGACGAAAGCGGCGGCGCGGTCACCTTTCAGGGCAACCCCGTCACCCTCGAAGGCGAGGTCTCCGGCTCTGGCGGCAGAACCGAGCTGGGCATCCGCCCCGAGTTCGTCTCGCTCGCAGACCACGGCCTGGCCGCGCATGTGCGCAAAGTCTCCGATGTCGGACGCCATTGCGTGGTCGAGGCCATGGTCGGCGATACCCCGGTCAAGGCCGTGGTCGAAGGCGACGTCCCCGAGCAAGGCACCGCCATCCACCTGGCCTTCCGCCCGGACCAAACCCGCCTGTACCGAGACGGCTGGATCGCAACAGAGGCACGCAGATGAAAAGCGAAAATCAAAAAGCATGGTTCTTTGTGCTGCCGGTGCTTTTGCTGGTGGCGTTCAACGCATTGATCCCGATCATGACGGTGGTCAACTACTCCGTTCAGGAAACCTTTGGGAACAACGTGTTCTTCTGGCAGGGCCTCGACTGGTTCGAGCAGATCCTGCGCTCTGACCGGTTTCACGCGGCCCTGGGGCGGCAGTTTCTGTTTACCTTCCTGATCCTGATCATCGAAGTGCCGCTGGGCATCATCATCGCGCTCTCCATGCCGCGACAAGGGTTCTGGGTGCCGGTCTGCCTGGTCACCATGGCCCTGCCCATGCTGATCCCGTGGAACGTGGTCGGCTCCATGTGGAACATCTTTACCCTGCCCAGCATCGGCCTGCTCGGCTACTTCATGAATGACGTTCTGGGCATCAACTATGATATGACCCAACAGCCGCTCTCGGCCTGGATCACGATTGTGGTGATGGATGTCTGGCACTGGACCTCGCTGGTCGTCCTGCTCAGCTATGCCGGTCTGGTCTCGATCCCGGACGCCTACTATCAGGCCGCCAAGATCGACGGCGCCTCCCCCTGGAAAGTGTTCCGCTATATTCAGCTGCCCAAGATGAAGACCGTGCTGACCATCGCCATCCTGTTGCGCTTCATGGACAGTTTCAACATCTACACCGAACCTTTCGTCCTGACCGGCGGCGGCCCCGGCAACTCCACCACATTCCTGTCCATCGACCTGGTGAAAATCGCCCTCGGACAATTCGACCTTGGCCCCGCAGCCGCAATGTCGCTGATCTATTTCGCCATCACCCTGCTGGTCAGCTGGCTGTTTTACACCCTTATGACAAAGGATGACGAGCAATGAAGAAACGCTCCCTCATTCCGATCATCTACATCCTGTTCCTGCTCTTGCCGATCTACTGGCTGATCGCGATGAGCTTCAAGACAACCGGAGAAATCCTGTCCGGGTTCAGCCTGTTTCCGCAAACCTTCACGCTGGAAAACTACATCGTCATCTTTACCGATCCGACCTGGTACTGGGGCTATATCAACTCGATCATCTATGTCTCGCTCAACATGGTCATATCGGTCGCCGTGGCCCTGCCCGCAGCCTATGCGTTTTCGCGCTATCGGTTCCTGGGCGACAAACAGCTGTTCTTCTGGCTGCTGACCAACCGCATGGCCCCAGCCGCCGTGTTCGCCCTGCCGTTCTTTCAGCTTTATTCCTCGGTCGGCCTGTTTGACACCCATCTGGCCGTGGCCCTGGCCCATTGCCTGTTCAATATCCCCCTGGCCGTCTGGATCCTCGAAGGCTTCATGGGCGGTGTGCCCAAAGAGCTGGACGAAACCGCCTATGTGGACGGCTATTCGTTTCCGCGCTTTTTCGTGACCATCTTTCTGCCCACGATCAAGGCAGGCGTGGGCGTGGCCGCCTTCTTCTGCTTCATGTTCTCCTGGGTCGAATTGCTGCTGGCCAAGACCCTCACAGCGGTCGAGGCCAAGCCCATCGCCGCGACCATGACCAAAACCGCCTCTTCGGCCGGGTACGAGCTGGGCCTGCTGGCAGCGGCCGGCACGCTGACAATCATTCCAGGCGCAATCGTCATCTACTTTGTGCGCAACTATATCGCCAAGGGCTTTGCCCTGGGGAGGGTGTGATGAAACCAGATTTCCGCAATAAAATCCGATCATTGCCCCAAATCGCTTTTGGCATGGCCCTGCCCCTGATAGCGGCCGGTCCGGGGTTTGCCCAAGGCTGGGGGAATGTCGCCAAAAAGGAAGAGGAAACAGGGTTTTCCTGGTCCGACCCGCTCTGGCCTTCGTTCTGGATGGCCTGGACACCGGCCACATTCGCCTTTTTCTGCGCCCTCTTTGCCGCCATCGCCATCATCGGCATTTCCGAGGCGTTCCGCTACAAGGACGGCCTGGAACGCAAAGGCATCCTGGGCCTGACCACAACATTGGGCGACCGGCTGTTCATTTCCCTGCTCGGCAGCGCCTACATCTTCCTGGCCTGGCTGGGATTTATCGGCCAACCGGTCTGGTGGCCCCTTATCATCAGCCTGGCCTGGATTGTCTTCTGCTTCAAAAAGGTATGAGAATTCACTTTGGATTGCACAGGTCTTGGTATTAACCTGCCCAGACCAAGGAGCGAGCGATGCCCAAGGATGGGACGGCAATGAAAGCGAAAAAGAAAAACGACCTTTTGACGCAAGTCGAATTGGAGTTCATGAACCAGCTGTGGGCTCTGGGCGAAGGAACAGTGCGCGATGTGCTGGACCAACTGCCAGAGGACCGCGACCTGGCCTATACCTCTGCCGCCACCATCCTGCGCATCCTGGAACAAAAAGAATTCGTCACCAGCCGCAAAGAGGGGAAACGCCATGTCTACACCCCCGCGCTGGGCAAAGACTCGTATCAATCCCGCTCCCTGAAAGATCTGTCAATGAAACTGTTTGACGACACGCCCGCCTCGCTGGTGGCGCGTTTGGTCAATGACGATGAACTGACAGACGAAGCATTGGGGCAAATCCGGGCACTTGTGGATCGGAGGTTGAAAGATGATACCCGGTGATGCGCTTCTGAATGCATTCATTGATGCCAATATCCTGTTTTGCTTTGCCTATGCCTTCTGGTTTGGCCTGCGCGCGGCCCTGTCGCGATTGGGGCTGAAACACGCCTACGGCACCCAGCTGTTCCTCCTCAACGCGGCGTTTCTGGTGATCGTCACGGCCCCGTTCATCGTGATGGCGCTGCACCTGCTGCAGGACAACGGCCTGGCCAAGTCGATAAACGTCAACCTGACCGATATGGTGGTGTCCTATTACCTGAACGGCGGCTTTGAAATGAAAGCCTCGCAATTCGAAGGGCTGATCGCCCTGCGCGATACCTTCACCCTCAACGTGATGAGCGGCGCAGGCTGGGTCGCACGCGCCGCCATCGCCGCCTTCCTGACGGGTGCGCTGATTGGTGGTATACGGCTGATCTATTCGATTGTCTGCCTGCACCGCATCGTTGCCCACAGCCACGCATGGCGCCGGTTCGGCCGGGTGCATCTGCGCCTGTCAGACCGCACACTGGTGCCCTTCTCTACCCGTGGCTGGCGCAATTACTACGTGGTCATCCCCTCCCATATGCTGGACGCCAGCGACGAAATGCGCGTCTCCATCGCGCATGAGTTCCAGCACATCCGACAAGGCGATCTGGAATGGGAAATCGTGCTCGAAGCGCTCAAACCGCTGTTTTTCCTGAACCCGGCCTTCCACGCCTGGAAACGTCAGGTCGAAAACCTGCGCGAGTTCAACTGTGACACCGTCGTGCTGTCGCGCGGGCATATCGGTATGCGCGCCTATTGCGACACGCTGCTGTCCGTGTGCCAGAAATCGCTGCGCCGCGACCGGGCGTTTGTGATCGCCGTCCCCAAGGTCACGCTGGTCACCGCAGACCGCACAACCCTGCGCTCTGGCAAAACCAGCCTGCTGGAGGACCGCATCACTTCGCTCCTCGACGCGCCCCGCACAGCGCATTCCCGGCTGGTCCATCTGCTGGTCATCATTCCCCTGATCGCCGCCGTGGCGCTCACCGCCGTCGCCATCCAAAGACCCGGCGACTGGAGCCATGACCGCCTCATGCTGTCCACCGTGGTCAACCTGGAGCGTCTGGACGAAATCAATCGCCATTCCACCCTGTCGCGCGCGGGCTACTGACAGGCGACAGAACCGGACAAGGCGAACGCATGCGCTGGCGGTCAGATCGCAACAATCGCGGGACAGGATCGGGCGCATGGCAACCGCCCTCCTCCGCCCGGCACCTATCGTTGTTTCCGCGCCATCCGAAACAACAGCAGAAACACAAAAACCGACCCGATAGAGGTCGTGACGATCCCCACAGGCAGTTCCTGCGGCGCCAGCAACCGCCGGCTCAGAATATCCGAACCGGTCAGCAGGGCCGCTCCGACAATCGCCGCCGTCGGCAACAGGTGGCTGTGCAGCGGCCCTGCGATCCCGCGGGCGATATGGGGCACCATCAGACCCACAAACCCGATCACCCCCGCAACCGAAACAAACACCGCCGTCGCCAGAGCCGCCATGAAAAACATGCTCAGCCGCAGCCCCCGCACCGGAACCCCCAAAGTCGCGGCCGTCAGATCTCCGGTCAACAACGCGTCCAGCCAGCGACTGCGATAGAGCGCATACCCCAGGATCAGCACCAGCCCGGCACAGACCAGCGGAAATGTCTCCCAGCGCGCCAGCCCCAATCCGCCCAGCATCCAGAAAATCACTGAATGGGCCGCACGGCTGTCCCCGGCAAAGATCAGATAGTTGGTGATGGCCGAAAACAGGAACGAAACCGCCAGCCCCGCCAGGATCAGCTTTTCAGGCGCCGTGGTGCGCAACCCATGCACCAGCGCCAGAACAATCCCCGAGGCCACCAGCCCGCCGCAAAACGCGGCCAGCGGCAATGTCCAGAACCCCAGGATGTCTCCGGTCACGGTGATCACAAAAACCGCCCCCGCCGCCGCCCCCGAGGACAGACCAAACAGAAACGGATCCGCCAGATCGTTGCGCGTCGTGGTCTGCAACACAACGCCCACAACGCCCAGCCCGGCCCCGATCACCGCAGCAAACAAGGCACGCGGCAGCCGCAAATCGAAAACAATGCGATGCAGCGGCGAAACCTCTCCCTCGATCAGCCCCGTACCCAGCAAAATCGCCTGCACCGTGTCAGACAGAGGAATCGACGTGCTGCCGTAAATCGTTGAAATCAGCAAAAGGGCGGCCAGAACAACCGCCCCCAGCAATAGCGTGAGGTCCAATCGACCCATATTAATCCAGACCCGGATGCATCGCCTGCGCCATTTTGGAAATCGCCGCGATATTCGCAGGTCCCGGTGTCAGCTCTTCATACCGCAGCCCGACCCAGCGTTCGTTTTTCACCGCATCCGTCTGTGACATCACCGGATGCGCCTGCAAGAACTTGAACGTATCCGCCGCACCATTGCCGGTCTGATAATCCAGCAGCACCAGGAACTCCGGGTTCGCCGCCGCAACCGCCTCCCACGAGGTCCGGCCCCAGCTTGTCTCCATATCATGTGTCACACTCTGCCCGCCGGCTGCCGCGATCATCGCATCCGGGATTGCGAATTTCCCGGCGGTAAAGGGGGCATCCGCCGGACCATCCAGCAGAAACACACGCGGCTTTGGCAGATCAGCCGTCTGCGCCTGAATGCGCGACAGATCCTCCTGCCAACCGGCCACCAGCGCCTCGGCCTTGCCCTGCACCCCCATCACCTTGCCCAACCGCAAGACATCGTCAAACAGCAGATCCATGCTCGCACCGGGGCGATCCTTGTCCAGATGCACACAGCTCTCGGTCAGGATCATGGTCTTGATACCAAAAGGGCGCAACGTGTCCGGTGTCACATCGCCGCCGGGCTTCATCCCATAATACCAACCGGCAAAAAACAGATCCGGCTCAACCGCGACCAGGTTTTCCACCGTCGGATACTTTGGCGCCAGCTCGGGGATATCACCGCGCAGCTTGTCAAATTCCGGGCTCGTCTTGTACCAGCCCGAAATCCCCGTCAGCCCAACAATCTTGTCCTGCAAGCCCAGCGAAAACGACATGTCTGCCATGTTAATGTCATGCACCACCAACCGCGCAGGCTGAGTGTCAAAGACCAGCGGTTTCCCGCAGTTGTCCACCACGACCTCTTGCGCCCCAGCGCCCCCAGCCATGGCTGTCACCAGCACCAAAGACCAGATATTCCTCATTCAGCAATGCTCCTTAACGTGTCTCGCAACCGTGGTTTTGCGGATATCCAATGCCGGAACCATGCGGCCGTCATGGTCAAAGCTCAGGTAATCAACGCCAAACGTCTCATGCACCCGTTCCCGGGTCAGCACCTCATCGACCAGGCCAAAGCCGGTCATACGGGTCGATTTCATCAGCGCCACATGGGTGGCAAATTCGGGGATCATGACCAGATCGTGCACGATCATCACCACCGTAATGCCCAGATCCGCCACCAGCGACAACATCCGCCCCTTGGCGTCCGGATCCAGGTGGTTGGTTGGCTCATCCAGAAACAGCAACGACGGATTCTGCGCCAAAGCCCGCGCAATATGCGAGCGCTGACGTTCCCCCCCCGACAGTTGCGACATCCGCTTGCCCGCCAGTTCAGCCAGCCCCGTCAGCTCCAGTATCCGGTCCAGCTCCCGGCCATGCTCGGCCGCCGAACGATCCGCATGAATCGGGATTTGCCCCATCGCAACATAGTCCCGCAGCACCAGACGCCCATCCGGCAACTCTTGCTGGCTGACCACTGCAATCATCCGCGCCCGCTCCCGCGCGGACATCTGTTTCAGACTGCGCCCCTTGATCACCACATCGCCCAGGGCCAGCGCCTCGGCCCCGCACAGCAGGTTCAACAGCGTCGTCTTGCCCGCCCCGTTCGGACCGGCAATCGCCAGAATCGCCCCCTCATCCAACCCAAAGGACACCCCCTGCAACAAAACGTCTCCACCGGGCGCGAAATACTCAAGATCCCTGGCAACCAGAAAGCGTGACGTCATGCCGACCACCCCGATGGCAGCCCCGGCAGACGCGACAATGTCTTGTTGAACAGGGCCCGCGGGCGATCCGTGGCGTTTGTCCACCCATCCGGACTGTCGAAATACTGCTGCGCAAAGGCCGCCAGGGCCGCCACGTCCTGCGCCGTCTGGATATCGCCAAACAGATATTGCGCCTTGCCAACCGCCTGAAACCCAACAGTCCGAGGATGCGCACAGCCCGCCATACAGTCCACCGTCCGGACCGCAAACCCCCGTGGCAGCCGCTCCGCCAGCCCGGCCTTCACCGCCGCAACGGACCGGCCAGCCTGGCAGGTGCTGCAAATCAAAAGAGCATGATCAACCGTGTCGGACATATCCCGCCCCGCTTGTGCCCAAACGCAGGCGGATCATCTCGGTCCTGTAAACACACGCATGACGTGCCATCAAATCCTCCTGCCAGGACACCCCGCCCCGGGTTGGTTGAACATCTGATGGCAGGTCTCCTGACTTGCGGATCGCGGCTCGGCCAACCTTCCCGGCCCGCACAAGGGCCAGTGGCTGTTTGGCGTCGCTCAACGCTTACAGTTGCGGGGGCAGTTCCGGATTCGGGACCAAATGGCACCCCTCACCGAATTCCCTTTTCATCCCTTGGGCGTACCATCGGGAACCATCTCTTCATGCGGTGCCTGATATCACCGGACGGGTCAATATCAAATTTGCAAACCACCCGGTTTCGCCCACACCGACAAGCCGACCGTCGCCAGGCCAGAGACCCACCGCCGATCACTGGGCAAGCCTGCCTCCTCAAGCAATTGAAAATCGGAGGATTACACACCTGAGAAAATCGCGACATGGTGGGCGCAGCCGGGGCTTATGTCGCGGGTGTCACAGCCCTCCTGCGCTCGAAGGCGGAACTTGCTTCAGGCGTTCGCATGGAACAATCTTCGAGCAGCAGGCAAGGTAAGAGAGGGTACAGATGTTCGACAAACTGTTCGGGTGGCTTGGAAAGGAAACATCACGGGGAACTGTTCCAATCACCAAAGAAAAAGCAGCGACGGTAGAGATTGATGACTCTGAGCAACTTGAGTTCCTCTCGAACTTTGTGAAGTCAGCCAGCGTAAAAAAGGCAATTTCGCAGGAATATGCCGCCCATCTGAAGTCAAAATACGGCGCAGACGCGCAGAATTTCGTAGACGCATTGTTGGGTTCCCAGCTGCTTGTGGAGGCAAGCATCGAGGCTAGCATTGTCAGCAGCTTCTCTCTTGCTGAGTTGAAAACGTTGGCAAAGGACAATGGCCTTCCAGAAAGTGGAAGGAAATTGGAACTGGCTGGTAGGGTTGCTCCACTAGATTTGCATGAGGTAAATTCCAGAATTCTGAAAAATAGAATTTTTTCTTGCGCTGATGGCATAAGAGAGCAAGTTGAAAAGCACATAAGACAGAAGCACCGCCTTGAACGAGATGCTCAGTGGGCCGAATACAATCGGCTAATTGGTGTATACGCACAAGCTGGTGACTGGGAAAAATATGCTCTTATTCAAAAAAATATGGCCGAACAACTACTTGAAGAAAACAAGAACGAACAAGCATTGATGCATGCCTCTGTAGCACTGTTTATTGCTGCCAATGGACCGAACTATCTAAATACAGAAGCGTTGAAGATACTTAATGATCCGTTAGTTAGAGAACTGGACCATGAGAGTAGCCATCCAGAGAAGCCAATAGATACAACTTGGGCGCCAGGTGTGAATTCTAGAGTAATGCCCCACCATCTACGCCCATTTCTTGAAGCGTCACAAAGGCTGGAACTTCAAGGCGATGCCCTCAAACAGGCATATCTGAATGCTTGCCAGAGACTGTTCAAACACACCTTTGGCGCTCCGCTGTCTTATGCCGAAGCTTGGCAGACAATCATAAACACCGAAACATGGGATTCGTAGCTCGGTTATTCCTATCTTATGTGCTGCTCATATCATCTCACTGCTCTTTAAAGGTATCACAACTCATGACTAAAATGAACAATCGAAAAAAACGAGCACAATGCGAAAGGCACCCGTGGGCCGAGCAACCCCGGCAAGCAGCAGGGCGGGCGCCGCAAGGCGATGGATGCCGCTTTGGCAAGCGACCACCGGCGACGGCAGCGGGCGCGGCGTGATCCGCATTCGCTGCCGCTTTAACTATCTCGAAGCCTAGCGCGGAATGATTGCCTTGGATGGACAAAGCATCAGTTACCTACCTCACCCGGCGAAGAAACCAGAGTGGCGCCTATGGGAGGCCGTGGTGCCGTTTCACAGTATCATAGCGAATCTTAAGCGGTTTTCATGGCGGGGACGAAGGCCTTGCAAGCGGCATCCAACAACGCAGCCCAGCAGCATATTACACAGAAAAAATGGTGCCCCCACACGGACTCGAACCGCGGACCTACTGATTACAAATTAAAGTCAAAAAATTCACAATATCCATAAAAACAAAGGTTATAGCATATTTTTCAATATATTGCCTGATGATTTTCAATGACACTGCACGACTTGAATTGCACCTAAATGACTGACAAACACTGACAGGAGACTGACACGAACGGAGAATGATATGGCGGCCATCAAGGCAAGGCTGAGCGCCCGCAACCTGACGGGCTTGGATGCTGGGCAGATCGCATGGGACACTGAAGTTAAGGGCTACGGCGCGCGCATGGCCGCGTCTGGTGCCGTGACTTTGTTCCTGAATTATCAGGTACGCGGCACGGGCAAGTATAAGCGCGTGACCATTGGCAAGCTGGGTGAGCTGACGGTTGATGCTGCCCGCAAGCAGGCCGCCCAGATGAAGCTGGAAATTCGCGCAGGCGCGGACCCCGCTCAACAAGTCGAAACGGCATCGGCCAAGACCAAGAGCGGCGAGACGCTGGCCGATCACGTCAACCGCTGGCTGGACAGCACAAAGCATTCTTGGTCCGACAAGACCCGCTACGATTACCGCCGCGCTATGGAGCGAAGCCTGCTTGACAGTGACGCGGCCGCGTCACGCATTCAAGACGTGACCCGCGCCGATCTGATGCGTCTTGTGGATGCGGCGACGGATGCCAGCGCGTCGGGTGGCGCGTTGTTCTATCGCGTGTTGTCCAGCTTTCTGGGCTGGGCCGAGGACCGCGAACTGGCAGAGGTGCGGCTGCCGCGTGCCAAGCGCGTGGCCCCTGCCCCAGCCGCCAGAACCCGCGTCCTGTCTGACGACGAAATTCGGGCGCTGTGGCACTCTGCGGACAGCTTGACGGCGCTAACGGCTACGGCTGGCAAGGTGCTGTTGCTGACGGCCCAGCGTAGCGGCGCTGTGCAGGCGCTGCATCGTGACTGGATCACGCAAGCAGGCATCGAGTGGCCTGCGGGTGCCATGAAGGCTGGACGGGATCACTGGACGCCCCTGACGCCGTGGGCGCTGGAACAGGTGCAGCCGATCATGCAATGCGAGGGCTGCGTCTTTGGCGAGAACACGAACAGGCTCAACCTGGCATGGCGCAAGCAATGGCGGCCCGCTGCTGGGCTGGATGCAGACTTGCGGATGCACGATGTTCGTCGCAGCTTGCGAACATGGGCCGCAGCTCAGGGATACGACCATGAGGCCAGCGAGGCTGCACTGGCGCACAGCGTCCAGCGTGACGGCCTTGCCAAGGCATATCAGCAGCATGACTTTCGGGACGAGGCCGCCGAGGTGATCCGAGGATGGCAAAACCATGTTGAGGGACTTGTGGCATGATCAAAGTTACACCTTTCACCCGGCCGCGTGCCGATTTTGCAGATCGCTACAGAGGCTGGAAGGCTGGCGAAATGTCTGTTTTTGCTTCGAGCAAGGCGGCGGTGGGTTTTCGACTGTTATTTGAAGACGATCTGGCCGACACGGACCACATTAGCCGCGACCCACAGGTGATTTTTGTGGAAGAAGATCCCAGCAGGAAAATCCGCTGGGTGCATTCGCACGCGGACGATGTGTCCAGTGAGGACACGACCAGCATCGCAGACCTGTACATGCTCCTGCGCGGCGGGGTGACAGCATGATGGACGATCTGACCGCTGGGCTGGACGGCTTGCGCGAGTATATCCCCGCGCTGGACAAGGCTTGGTATACGGCTCAGGTGGACGAGGACCAAGACGACCCGAGCAAACAGCATTTGTATCGGGACGCCGCCGCCCGATCTGGGGACGCTGTGCAGGTGTTGAGCGCCATGGCAGCCGAGGCGGCCCACTCATTGCCAGATGGGCTGGACGCAGGGGACCGCGAAGGGCTGCGTTGGGCTGTTACGCAAGGCGAGGCCAGCCCAGCTCTGGCGTTCTATCTGGAATGTTACGAGGCGATAGCGACGTTTCGTTTCTGGGCAGCCGGGGGCGACTTTGGCCCTGCGCTGGATCGCGTGGCATTACGGGCTGTGGACTGGCTGGCCCCTATGAGTGACACAGAGCGTCACGCTCTGGGGACCGCGTTGCGAGATGCCAAGGCACGGGCCGCAGAGGCGGAACTGGCCCAGCGTGGCCAGCAGCGCGGCAACACGCGCCGTCAGTCAGATGCACGGGCACGCGCCCACCGCGCATGGGCTGCGTTCGGGCTGGATGGGCCGAGCGGGCTAAGCCTGCTGGCGCGGGTCAAGAAGGCCAGTGACGCCCAGCTTGCGGCGCTGGCTGACGTCTACGGCTATGCCGACGTTGGGGCATTCATGGACGCCGCCTTGGACAAGGGCAGCTCGACCCGCAAGGCATTGCAGCGCGATAGCAAACACTGAACATGTTGGAGGGGGACATGCATTGCCTGTCCCCCTCGCACTGTTGCCGAGCCGCTTTTTCTGTCCATTATGGGTAATCACCGAAACACAATGAGGTGATACCATGGGCGACAATCCCGATCTTTTGAAACCCGCAGAAGCGGCTGAGTTTCTTGGCATCCGCCCCGAAACGCTATGCCGTTGGCGGCTGCGTGGCGAGGGGCCGCGTTGGCTCAAGAATGGCCGCTGGGTGCGCTATCGGCGCGCTGACGTGATGGCATACCTGACACCCGCAGAATGAAAACGAGGCAGCACGAATGCTGCCCCGCTGGTGCCTGTTTGGCTGTGATTTGGGATGCACGGCCAGCATAGCGCACTGGCCAGAATTTGGAATATCCAATGATGAACCGAAACGAACGCCGCCGCGCCGCTGCCCTGATCGCCCGAGATTTTGGCGTGACGCAGGAGGACGCCTTGGCCGCATTGACCCGCGCCCTTGAACGCTTGCTGGCCGCCAATTGGGAGCCACAGGTGATGCAGATCACGAGGGAGGCATTGCAGGGCTTCCCAAGCTACGATCCGACGCTGGACGTAGAGGACAGCAAGGCCTGGCTGGCCGTCGGAATAGACGTGGCGGGCTGCGGGACATTCGCCGTGGAGAGCATAGTGATACTCGGGAATGATATTTCCCCACGGGAAGAAAAGCTGATTGCGCAAGAGCGCATGTTGCTGACCCTGCAAAAGCATCTCTGTCATGCGGGGGTGCAGGCATGAAATTCGGCCTCTTTGAACACGACGACGCAGGCAGCCCGCCACCAGGTAAGTCATACCACCAGGCCGCCGATGGCTCTCTGGCGAAGGTGACAAACGGCGCGCTGATCCGCAGCCAATACCAGACAGTGGAATGCGAGGCTTTGGCCCAGCTACATGCGTTCTTGGGCGGACTGACGCCAGACTATCACCTGACCGCTGGCATCGCTGACCGCAACGAGGCGCTGGTGCTGCCGATTGCGCAGGCCGAGGACGCGTGCGCGATTGCCCGCTCCAACGCGCACTTGGCATTCCAGCCAGGGGCAGGACTGATGTGCATCGACAGTGACGGGCGAAATGGTGAGAATTTCAGTTTCGATGATGTTTTGGCTGCGCTCGTCGGGGCCGTCCCCGCGATGGCAGACTATGCCTGTCTGCACTCGTCCAGTTCGTCCAGTAACGTGACGCTTGGGGTCACGTCAACGGGATTGAAAGGCGCGCATTCGTTCTTTCATGTTCTGGACGCGTCGGACATTCCCCGCGCCTTGGTGGCGCTGCATGAACGCATGATCCTGACAGGCTATGAGCGCCACAAGCTGAGCAGCACAGGCGCGTTTCTGGCCCGCTCGTGGGTGGACCAAGCATTGAAGGTTCCAAGCCAGCCGATCTATCTGCGGGCCGCCTGCGTGCCGCCTGTGACGCAGGACAAGCAATGGCAGCTGCGGCCTGGGACCGAGGTGCTGGACACGGCGAAATTCATTCCTGATCTGAGCGCCAACGAGCGCAAGCGCCTGCGTAAAATGCTGGCTGATGCCGAGGCTGGTTTGAAGCCAGAGATGGACCGCGTGCGGGGGGAATATGTCTCGTCGCGGGCCGAGGACATCGCAAAGCGCCAAGGGATCAGCATTAAAGCTGCGCGCAAGGTTGTGGAAAGCGCGATGAATGGCCAGACGCTGTTTCGTGAGTTCGAACTGCATACAGCGCAAGGCGTCGTCACGGTTGGCCAGATACTGGCTGACCCCGCGCGCTGGCATGGCGTGAACTGTGCAGATCCGCTGGAAGCTGAATACGCAGGTGGGCGCAGCGTGGCGCGACTCTACTCGAACCAACGCCCGCCGCTCGTGCATAGCTTTGCGCACAGTGGCGGGGACAAGGGGACCAAGTACGAACTTTGCGCGCTGCCTGCTGTCCCGACGCTGCCTGCGGCTGTGGGTGATGGCGCGACGCCTGCGACTGCGACGCCTGTTGTTCTATCTGGCAGCGCTCATGTAAGGACCGCGCGGGAATTTCTCTCTGCTATGTATCCGTCCGGCACTTTGGCGAACTGGCAGGACACGTTTTATCGCTGGCGAGGCGCGCGCTGGGACGAGGCACTGCCCGACGAAATCCGCCACGAAGTTTATCTCTGGCTCGACACATGCCTTGTGGAGAGTCCCAGGGGACCAAAGTCAGCGCGGCCCAGCGGCAAGTGGGTGAACGAGATTCTGCTGGCACTCAGGGCTTTGACAGAGCGAGACGGGCGCGCAACATTCGGTTGGCAGGGCAAGCCACAGATCGAAAACGTAATGGCATGCCAGAACGGGCTGCTGTGTCTAGACTCACTGAAATTGCACCCGCATACGCCCGACTTGTTCAACACGGTTTCGATTGATGCGCCTTGGGAACCGAATGCCCCAGCGTTTGAGGCGTCAGGTTTTGGGCGCTGGCTTACGTCATCAGTGACCTACCCTGACGGGACGGGCGCGGACCAGTTGGACATGTTGCAGGAGGCGTTTGGGTATTTCATTTCTGGCGACACGAACCTGCAGAAAATGTTCTTGATCACAGGGCCGAAACGCAGCGGCAAGGGAACAATGGGGCGCTTGCTTACAAACCTGCTGAGCGGGTCCGTCTCGACCATCAGCAGCACGGCATTGCAAAGCAGCTTTCCGATGCAGGATTTGATCGGCAAGTCTGTTGCCGTGCTGCCAGATGTTCGGATTGACCAGAACACCAAGCAGGCTCAATTGGCCGAAACGCTGTTGAGCATATCGGGCGAGGATCACCAGACCGTGGCGCGCAAATTCAAGACAGCATGGTCTGGCAAGCTGGGCGTTCGGTTCTTGCTGATGTCTAACAGCGTTCCGCGCCTGCGGGATGCCGACGGTGTGTTGTTTTCGCGGTTCCAGTTCCTGCATTTCCCCAATTCGAATTTTGGGAAAGAAGATTCGCACTTGACGGAAAAGTTGTGGTTGGATCGCGCGGTGATGCTGCGTTGGGCTGTGGAAGGCTACCAGCGCCTGCGCAGCACGGGACGCTTCACAGCGTCGGCAACGCATCAGCGGTTGCTCGACCAGGCACTGGTGCGGATGGACCCCGTTGGCTCTTTCGCGAGCAAGTATCTGGAAGTGACGGGCAGCCCGACAGATCAAATCCCAATGGACGATCTACATGCTGTGTTCCACAGCTTTGCCTGCCAGCACAACATTCTCTCTTATACGTCAGTCGGATTTGGGAAGGTGTTCTGGGGCAAGGACCTGACTGACGTCCATCCGGCGCGCGGATATCGCGCGGTGCTTGGAGGCAGCAGGAAGGTCCGCGTGCGGGTGGCATGCGGTGTTCGCTGGCGGCATGCCTGGACGTCTGAGCAGTTGGCAGATTTGCGGATGGAAGCGCGCGAAGACGAGAACGAAGGCGGTTTTCTCGGAGTCGAACATGCTTGAGCGTGAACGAATTGAGAGCATTGGGACGTTTAGGACAGGTGGACAGGTATCGGCTAACTTTTCGCGCACGGGAAATGATCCTCATAAAAGAAGCATAATAAAGAGAAGGTGCCCCGATACCTGTCCACCTGTCCCAACTGTCCAGAAGCATGCGCCTGGGAATAACCAAAAACATATCGGTGGTCCCGATGCGTAAGAGGTCTGACGCAGTGGCCCAGCGCAAAGGTTGGTACGGAACCCAACGCTGGAAGCGCCTGCGCAAGCGCGTTCTGGCTGGCAATCCGCTCTGCGCAATCTGCGGCATCCGTCCAGCCACCCAGGCCGACCACGTCCAGCACCGCGAAGACAATCACGCCTTTTGGGATTTATCGAACCTGCGTCCCGCCTGCGGTGAATGCAACAATCGCCTAGGCGCTAGGGCGAGGCATGCACGTGCGGGGGGGCGGGACCAAACATCGAACGGGGGTTCCGCCACTGCACACGGGGGCAACGAAAGATACACAGCCAACCCTAATCCTGACCGTTTGTCCAGGTTATTCAACCGCATTAAAAAGGAGACCCATATGCCAAATCCGACGACGAATAAAGCCAGCCAATTGAAAGCGGTCCAGACAGAAACCGCCTCAAGTAAATCGGTTTCGATTCCACCTCTGCCTAAGAGCCTGCCAACCTCTTACAAGGCCGAATGGCGGGCGCTGGTCCAACACATGCGCGACAACGATATCTGGGTGCCACAGAAAGCTGGGCTTGTTGAAACATACCTGATGAACTTGCGCGCCATCCGCGAAGCAGAAGCATTCATGCAGGCCCAAGGCACCATAATGAAAGACGGGAAGCAGAACCCAGCCAGCGCCGTGCTGGTGCGGCACAGCGCAACGCTGAACAAGCTGGCTGAACAACTTGCGCTGGGAAGAGGCAAGGTCACGCCAACGGCGCAAACCACAACTGCCAAACCTGCCAAATCAACGTGGAGCGCTTGATATGAAATATGCCCGACCACACAACACAACCACAAATCCGAACTGGTTTAACGCGACAGACGCCCAGTCTCTGGTGCCTATTCTGGACCGAGACAGCCAGCAGGCCGACCGATTTGTGACATTGGCGGGCAAATTCACCATGACCCAAGGTCCAGAGGCAGGAAAGCGCCTGGAAGCTTGCTGGCTGCCCTGGCAGCGTGATGCACTGAAGGCATCTTTCCAGGCGCGTGAATCATTGTGGGTTTTGGGCAAAGGTAGCGGCAAGTCAGTTTCTGTGGCCGCGTTTGCTTTAGGTTTTGTGATGTTATCGGCCATCGAAAACATCAATACACGCGCTCTGATTGCCGTGGTTGCGCCCACAATCGGCGGCGCACGCATCGTGTTTGAACACATCCTTGAAGCGGTTCTGGCTGATGAAGAATTGCGCACCCAGTTCCGCACAAATGCCCAAGCCCGATCCCTGACACACGAAAGCAGCGGCATCGTCATCCAGATTCTAACCGCCGACATGAAAAGCGCTGTCGGTAAGCGGCCCGTGCTTTTGATCTTGGACGAAACACATGAATTGGCCACCATCAACGCCGTCAGTGCTGTCGTGCATCAGCTAAGATTGGGTGGCGCGAACTGGGGAAGAGCATTCAAGGTTCTGAGCATCTCCACAATGCCGATCCTGCCCCCGCAGGGCGAGTTCAAGCGCCAGCTTGCCTATGCAAAAGCTGTACGTGGCGGCGAGATCGATGACCCTGATTTTTTGCCGTTGTTATTTGTCTTCCCAATGACCGAGCGTCCTGACTTGGATCCGTTGGACCCAAACCAATGGTGGCGCGGCATGCCGTCCCTGCGCACTGCTGACCAACCGGGCACGATGGACGCGACAGAATTGCAGCGCGAATTGAAGCAGGCTGGCGATGCAGATGACGTTGAATCTTTCGCACTGACCCTGTCCCAACGGCTGGGCATCGAACGCAACGAAACCGATAACGCTGAGAGCATCCTGCACTCTCATTGGGCCAAATGTGAGGCAGTCACACCCGCTGGACCATATGACTTCTGTGCAATCGGCATCGATGCTGGCGGCATGGACGACCCAATGGCGGTCTGCGTTGCCTGCCGTCCAACTAACAACAAACGCGCGCTGGATTTACGGGTGACACAGGTTGTCACCAAGACAGGATATGACCGAGCGCACACCACCCTGCAAGAAACATATGATGAGGCCGTTGAGCGCGGAACCTTGCATATTTTCGACACGTCAGAGGCTGCGCAATCGGCTGTGTTCGACCTTGTGAAGCAGGCTCACCCTGACGTGGCTGGCGGTGATGAGCACGGCATAACAGGTTTCGCACAGGCATTTCGGGATGCAACGGGTAAGGCATTTACCAGCGTACCGCAGAATTGGCAGATGGCCGCCGCACTGGCATCATTGGAAGGCCGCCTGCTGGATGGCGCTGTACGGCACAGTCACTGCCCGTTGTTGATGGCGAACGTGGAAAACCTGCTGATCGTGGAAAGCGCCAGCGGAAACCGACATTTGAAGAAACGCGACAACCGATTGTCGGGCCAAGGTTTTTCTAAAATCGATGGCATCATTTCCTGCATCAACGCAGTTCACCTGCTGGATGAGCACGGAGCAAGGGCTTTTGACGTTAGCTCAATGATTGGGTAGCACGCAACACACAACAGCAATGCTCTGGGCAATTGAATTTTTCGAAAAAATCAGAAAATTACTCAGGAACATAGAAAGTGGAGAGCAGCGCCTAAACCCGAAGTCGGCGTTTTTAATAAAACTAAGACGCATACAAATGCGCCTGAATATCCATGAAGGCCTGCCTGATTTTCGGAATTTCACCGAGCACCCGCTTAGCGCCGTTGGTGCCACCATACTTCACCTTCAGGAAGTCGCCAATCTTAGTCAGCGCCAACTCATCCACTCCATGGATCTCATAAGCCGCAAGCACGGCCTCCAAGAACGCACGCATCTCACCTTCGAAATTCGCCAGCCCTTGATTTCTCGCCACCTCGGCGCGTTGTGACCGCAATTGCGGTTCCAATGTAAACCGCACGTAAGCCAGCACGTCGAAAACATCACTGTTTGGCGCGTCGATCAACCGTTTCATGTCTTCCAAACGCCCGGCATCATATCCGCGATCAGCAAGCACTCTCAGAAACTGCACCCGCGTTTCCGGATTACTCCAAATTTCGCGCAACTCATCTTCGCCGTTCACCAAATCGCCAAGGTCACCAAATAGCTGATCCATGAACTCTTGACCCGATATCAATTTACCGTCGTGCGAGTAGTAGCTGGTCGTCGCAATGTATTTGATCTTGCGCTCCTTGCCATCGGCAAGCTTGACCACAATCTTCGCTTCCGGCTCTGGACCAGGCTCGGGGGGCTGGCCTGTGCCACCGCCCGTCGTTGCAGGACGCGTCGGACCAGGCGCTTCAGGCGGCAACGGCTCCCCGTCCCATTCCGGGTCGTTAAAATGCTCGTAAGCCTTCACAAAATCATAGACTGTGAAAAAATCCTTGCCCTCAAAGGTCCGCGTTCCCCTGCCAACAATCTGCTTAAATTCAATCATCGACTTCACGGGGCGCATCAAAACGATATTGCGCACGTTGCGGGCATCCACGCCGGTCGAGAGTTTTTGCGAGGTTGTCAGGATCGTCGGAATACTGCGCTCATTGTCCTGAAATTCGCGCAAATGCTGTTCCCCCAGCGCCCCATCATTGGCGGTCACTCGCTCACAATAATGCGGATCATCGATGTCTTTGATCTGGTTGATGTAGTCGCGCACAGCGGCGGCATGGTTTTGCGTCGCGCAGAACACCAAAGTCTTCTGACGTGGATTGATCTGATCCATGAACTCATGAATGCGGCTTTGCTCGCGTTCGGGGATTACGATCTTCGCGTTGATCTCGGCCTCAGTATAAACGTGATCGGGGTCAATCTCACCGCCGACAACTTCATCATCGGGATCATAAACATAGGTATCAATCGTACTTGCCATCTGGCGCACCTTGAATGGGGTCAGGAACCCATCTTCGATACCGTCGCGCAGGGCGTAGGTATAAACCGGCTCGCCGAAATAGGCATAGGTATCGGCGTTCACTTTGCGCTTGGGCGTCGCGGTCAGGCCAAGCTGCACAGCGGGTTCGAAGTATTCCAGAATCTTGCGCCACGTGCTTTCGTCTTTCGCCCCGCCCCTATGACATTCATCAATGATAATGAAATCAAAGAAATCCTGCTCATATTCGCGGAAATTGAATTCCTCTTCGCCTGATTTGTTCTCGGTCATGAACGTCTGAAAGATCGTAAAAAACACCGACGCATTGCGGGGCATCTTGCCCTTTTTGCTGATCTCTTTGGGGTTGATGCGGCTCAATGCATCCGCCTCGAACGCGGAAAACGAGTTATAGGCCTGATCGGCCAAAATATTGCGATCCGCCAAAAACAGAATGCGCGGGCGGCGGGTTGGCTCGCCTGTCAGGCTCCAACGCGATTGGAACAGCTTCCACGCGATCTGGAACGCGATGGATGTCTTGCCCGTCCCCGTTGCCAGCGTCAGCAGGATGCGCTTGTCGCCATCGGCCATCGCCTCAAGACAGGCATTCACAGCGCCCGCTTGGTAATAACGCGGTTGCCATTTGCCGCCATCGGTCTCGAACGGAACCTGCCCGAAACGGTCGCGCCATGCGTTACCTGTGGGATAGCAGCGGTCCCATAACTCGGACGGGGGCGGCACGGCGTCCACCTCGCGTTCCGCGCCGGTGTGCATATCAATCTCGTGATAGCGCAGCCCGTTGGTGCAATAGGCAAAGCGGGCACCGATGCGGGTGGCGTAGTCGTAGGCTTGGCTGCGCCCGTCGGTATGGGGCAGGCTGGCCTTCTTGGCCTCCATCACGGCCATGACGTGGCCATTCATGCGCAGCACGTAGTCCGCAGGCTTGGGGGCGTTCGTCTGGCCCCCCGACATGATGCGACCGGGCCAGAGCATTTCTTCGCGACTGACCCGCGCGCCATCAGTTTTAGAGGGGCCTTCCCAGCCATTGGCGGCAAGGTCTGGATCAATCCGCATGGCCCGCGTGTCGGCCTCGGTCTCGTTTGGATGCGGGGTCGTCGTCATGGGTTCGAGCGTAGCCTTACGTCAATTCGCCCGCAAAGGCTTTTTGGAGAAGGGATTGGCGGAGGTCGGCGATGTCGTTGAGTTTGGTTTGGTATTGGGTTTCCAAGGATACCATTTCAGCATCCAGACGATCTAATTCTGACACGACGGTTTCTTGCATACGCACTTCGGGCACCGGAATTTTAATTGTCTCAAGGTGCTTGATTGACATAGACGGGATTAGTGACCTTTCGGAATACCTTAAGAGCTCTCCTTTCACGTACTCTGTGGGAATCATGGCAAATAAGAAATCATTTAAGAGTTCTACTTCACTTTTGCTTGAAAGCTTGCACAACGCGACATTGAATGCACCGTCTGCACCCCTGAATACTTCACCAATGTGACGATAGGCAGTCATAAGAACTTCGTGTGGTTCTACTCGATGTAACTTGCTTGTTTCGGGAACATAAACAGCGTGCTTATCCGATTTTCGATCTCTAATTTGATAGAATCGTACATAGCCTGCTCGCGGCTCATAAACGAAGTCGCTCTTGGGTGGATTGTGCCCGCGATCCAAGTTTGCGACTTCAGCAAGCGGAACCAGCCGCGCGTCTCCAAGTCTACGTGACAACAAAGCACCCACTGAGCTCTCAAACAAATCCTGCGCGTTTTGGAGGTTGGCTTCGGCGTTTTCTTTGGCGCGGGTCAGCCCCTCAAACGCCGCATCCAAAACCGCCACAAGCCGTTTTTGCTCTTCGAGGGGAACCATAGGAAACGGTAAAGCGTTCAAGAACGATAGTTTAACGCCTTGGACTGTGGCCCCAACGCCATTTTCCTCTATGAAGCTCGCCACACTTTGGAACCAATAAAAGAGGAACTGGCGGTCGATCTCGCTTCCGCGCTTCGGGATCACCCCCTTCAAATCCTGATTGATCGCCATGTCATCTGCGAGCTTGCAAACTTTCCCCAAGCCTACCCGAGAAGCGATGATGATTTCGCCCTTTGGAATGATCTTGGAAGACGAGTTTTTGAGACCAACCTCGGTTATGGTGTGGTCAGTAATTTCTATCGTTTCGACGTTCATATCGCGGACAGTTACCCAAGGTATGGAACCGCCGTAATAGCCCTTCGCTTTCTTGGAAGGTGTTCCGCCGCCAACCAGATTACAAACTTCCCCAAGCGGCTTAACCTCCCATCCCGCCTTCACAGCATCCCCCTGATCTCTTCCAAGATCGCGGCGGTCTCGGCGTCGCGGGCCAGCATGTCCTCAATAATCTCCGCCGGTTCGCGCAGAGGGGCTTCCTCGGGGGCGAAGGGGTTCTTGACTGACATATCCATCGTCTCGGCATCAATATCGCCGCGCTGCACCGTCCAGCTTTTGGGGCTGTCCGCTTTGGTCTTTTGCAACTCCACAAACTCGGCCAGTTCATCATCGCGCAGGGGGGATGATTTGCCCAAGGACCGTTCCGGGTCCAGCGCGTAGAACCACGTTTTGTGCGTCTTGCGCCCTTTTTCAAAGAACAGCACGACGGTTTTCACCCCGGCCCCTTGGAACACTTTGGCGGGGCAATCCAGCACCGTGTGCAGATCGCAGGTGTCCAGCAATTCCCGCCGCAACGCCGCCGCGTCCCCGTTGCTTAGAAACGTGTTCTTGATCACTACCGCCGCGCGCCCGCCTGCCTTCAGCTTGCGAATAAAGTGCTGGATGAACAGATAGCCCATCTCGCCCGATTTGATCGGAAAGTTCTGTTGCACCTCCGCCCGCTCGCCAGACCCAAATGGCGGATTGGCAAGGATCACGTCGTGGCGGTCCTTTTCCTGAATATCCATGACGTTTTCGTTCAGCGTATTGGTGCGCCGGATATTGGGGGCGGTGATCCCGTGCAGGATCATGTTCATAATCGCGATGATATAGGCGAGCGACTTCTTTTCCTGCCCGTAGAAGGTCTTGGTCTGGAGCGTGTTAAAGTCGGTTGCAGAGATGTCGGGGGTCAGCAGTTGTTCGTAAGCTTCGCACAAAAAGCCCGCAGAGCCGCAGGCCCCGTCATAGATGGTCTCGCCGATCTTGGGGTCCGTAACCTTGATCATTGCGCGGATCAAGGGGCGCGGCGTGTAGTATTCCCCGCCATTGCGCCCGGCATTGCCCATGCGTTTGATGCGGCTCTCATAAAGGTCGGACAGTTCGTGCTTGGCTTCTTGCGTGCCAAACTCCAGCCCATCCACTATGTCCAACACATCGCGCAGTGAATAGCCGGAGCGGAACTTGTTGGTCAGCTCGGAAAAGATCTCGCCGATCTTATATTCGATGGTGTCGGGGCTAGTCGCGTTCTCGCGATACTTCTTGAGCGTCGGGAACAGCTCACCGTTCACAAACGCGATCAGGTCTTCGCCAGTCAGGACATCTTTGCGATCTGTGCCATCATCGTTTTTACCCGACGCCCATGTTTTCCAGCGCATGGCGGTTGGCAAGGTGGGTGCATAGTCCCTGCCCTCCAGCTCCGCTTCGTCCTGACGCTCTTGCTCAATATCGTCGAGGTATTTCAGAAACAAAATCCATGAGGTCTGTTCCGCGTAGTCAAGCTCGGACGCCAGCCCATCTTCGTTGCGGAGTTCCTTGTCGATGCTGTTGAAGGCGTTTTCAAACACGGTTGGTTCCTTGATTTTTCGTCAAGCTACGACTTGGTGGCGCGGGAAACAACACACGTCAGCCACTTCTTCCCGCACGAATCTGCCCCACGCGGAATGGCGGCGGCGGAATGACAAAGCCCGACGGCACGATCCGTGTTCTGATCCCACCGAACCCACATTCCCAAAGCAAGCTGACGTTTTTCCGCCTCTGGAGCCCGGTAACGTTTTATATTTCAGCACGTTACTGAGGTTGGAGGTGGTGGATCATGGATCACCCGGAGGGTGCAAGCGGAACGAGTGATGTTCGGCTCGGTTTTGACCGATGGGTGCGGCTGGAATTCCATGGCTCGAAGATCAGCTCAGATGGCGGATTGCTGTTGTTCCGGGAACTGGAAGAGGTGCTGGGCCTGCACGACATTGCGGGCGGATTTTTGAAAGACGCGCGGACAGGTCACAATCGGTTGAACACCCTGGTCGGGCTTTTGCGGCAATCTGTATTCGGGCGGCTAGCCGGGTATGAGGATGTAAATGATGCAGACCGTTTATCGCTTGATCCGGTGCCTGCAGTGCCAAGTCCAGCGTGTCAGTCACATCCTCAGCCCTCATATTTGTGCAGAGTTTCCACGAGATGATGTAGCGGCTGTAGCCACCTATGGTTTTGCCGACATTGGAATCGATAAAGTTTATAAAAAGTAGTGAAGGAAGCGCTGGGCAGACAGTGCCAACCCACTGATTCATATTCCTAACTAGGGATAGTTTCACGCGATAGCTGAAAATCGAATGTCGAAACTGTTCTGACTGACATAAGACTGACAAGGCAATTTCTTGCGTCACCCGAAAACACTATAAGTGGTTGAGTTAAATGGTGCCCCCACACGGACTCGAACCGCGGACCTACTGATTACAAATCAGTTGCTCTACCAGCTGAGCTATAGGGGCGCCCGGGAGACCGCATAAGGAATCACCGCACGAACTGCAAGAGTGAAAATCATCCAAAATGCAGTCCGTCCCAACGTTGTATCCAGGGCGCAAACCTGATTGATTGGCAACCGAGCAAAAACTTCAGGCAATCGCAGGCCCATGCAGATCGCAATCCATACCGGCGCACATTTTACGGACGAAGAACGTCTCCTGAAAACGCTGATGCGCAACACCTCGGAATTCTCCGGCATGGGGGTCGCTGTGCCCGGTCCCGGGCGGTATCGCAGCCTGCTGAAAAAGACGCTGAACGCCCTCAAGAACGCCACCCCCTCTCCCGATGCCCGCGAGGTGCTGCTCGACGCGATCCTCGATGACGCGGACGCCGATCGGATCGTCCTGTCCAATACGAACTTCTTCGGCGCGCCCCGGGCGTCCATGCGCCAGGGCCTCATCTATCCGATGGCCGGCACGCGCATGGTCGGCATGAGCGCCCTCTTCCCCCATGACCAGATCGAAATGTTCATCGGCATCCGCAACACCGCCAGCTTCCTGCCCGAGCTTTTCGCCCGCTCCCCCCAGGAAGACTTCGAGGCCTTCTCGGGCGGGATCGACCCGCGCCACATTCGCTGGTCCGAAACCATCGAACGCGTCCGCACCGAGGCGCCGAACGTCTCTGTCACCGTCTGGTGCAACGAAGACACGCCGCTGATCTGGGAACAGATCGTGCGTGAAATCGCCGGGCTCGCCCCCGGCACCCCGATCCAGGGCCGCTTTGACCTGCTCAGCGAAATCATGAGCGCCGAGGGCATGCAGCGCCTGAACGCCTATATCGCCAATCACGACACGCTCAGCGAAATGCAGATGCGCCGGGTCATCTCGGCCTTCCTCGACAAATTCGCGATCGAAGAGGAACTGGAAGAAGAGCTCGACCTCGAAGGCTGGGACGAGGCGCTGGTCGACGAGCTCACCGAAATCTACGACGAAGACGTGTTCCGCATTCAACGCATCCCGGGCGTTCAATTCATCGAACCCTGACCAAGGCCCCGCTTGCCCTTGCGGCTTGGGGGCGGCATATCAATGGGATGATCAGGACCGCCATCATCAAACACCTGCACCAAACCGCACTCTGCCTGCTGGTCTGGGTGATCCTGACAGGCGCCGCCTCGGCCCAGATCCGGGTCTTTGCCGCGGCCAGCCTGAAAACCGCGCTGGATGATGTGGCCGCCGCCTATACACAGCAAACTGGCCAGACCCTCACCCTCACCTACGCCGGCAGCTCGATCCTGGCCCGCCAGATCCGTTACGGCGCGCCGGCTGACCTGTTCCTGTCGGCAAACCTGGCCTGGATGGAGCAAACCAGCCAGCAAGGGCACGTCGCCGCCCGCCAGAACCTGCTGTCGAACCAGCTGGTCCTGGTTGGCGCCCCCGACGCCGCGCCCCTGACGCTCACGCCACAGCTGGATCTGATCTCACGCCTTCAGGGCGGGCGGCTGGCCATGGCGCTGGTCCAGGCCGTCCCGGCAGGCATCTACGGTCATCAGGCGCTGACCTCGCTCGGGCTCTGGGATCAGGTGGCGCCCCATGTGGCCCAAACCGACAACGTGCGCGCGGCTCTGCGGCTGGTCTCGACGGGGGCGACCCCCATGGGCATCGTCTATCGCACCGATGCCCTGGCCGATCCGAACGTCGCCATCCTCGCCACCTTTCCCGCCAACAGCCACAGCCCCATCACCTACCCCGCCGCCCTGCTGACCCAGGCCAGCCCAGAGGCCGGGGCCTTCTGGAGCTGGCTGACCAGCGACGCGGCCCTGCACATCTTCCTGGACCACGGGTTTCTGCCCGCAGGGACGCCCCAATGACCCTGGGCATCGCCGACTGGTTCGGACCAGCAGAATGGCAGGCCATCGCCCTCTCTTTGCGCGTGGCCGTGGTGGCCACCCTGCTCAGCCTGCCGCTGGGCGTGCTGGCGGGCTATGCGCTGGCCCGCTGGCAATTCCCCGGCAAACAACTGCTCAACGGGCTCATCCACCTGCCGCTGGTGCTGCCACCGGTGGTCACCGGCTACCTGCTGCTCATCACCTTCGGCCCACAGGGCCCGGGCGGACGCCTGCTGGACAACCTCTTTGGCCTCTCCCTCGCCTTCCGCTGGACCGGCGCGGTGCTGGCCGCCGCCATCATGGCCTTCCCGCTGATGGTGCGCGCCATCCGCCTTGCCATAGACGCCGTCGACCCCCGGTTAGAGCAGGCCGCCTCCACCCTCGGTGCCCCGCGCGCCTGGGTCTTTGTCACCGTCACCCTGCCCCTGATCCTGCCGGGACTGATCGCAGGCGCCATCCTCGCCTTTGCCAAGGCCATGGGCGAATTCGGCGCCACAATCACCTTTGTCTCCAACATCCCCGGCCAAACGCAAACCCTGCCCTCAGCCGTCTACGCCTTCCTGCAAGTGCCGGGCGGCGAACCGGCCGCATTGCGCCTGGTGCTCGTCTCGGTCCTCGTCTCGATGACAGCCCTCCTCCTGTCCGAAATCCTGGCCCGCCGGACCGCCCATAAATGACCCTGTCCCTCGACATCCGCCACCAACGCGACGCCTTCACGCTCGACGTTCAGGTCCAGGCCCCCGAGGGCGTAACCGCGCTGTTTGGTCGGTCCGGCGCGGGTAAAACCAGCGTCGTCAACGCCGTCGCCGGGCTGCTGCGGCCCCAGTCAGGGCAAATCTCGGTCAATGGCCACAGCCTGTTTGACAGCGCCAAAGGCATCGACCTGCCAACCCATAAACGCGGGCTGGGCTATGTGTTTCAGGACGCCCGCCTGTTCCCGCATCTCAGCGTGCGCGCCAATCTGACCTATGGCACCAGATTCGCCCAATCCCGCCCCGGCCCCTCGACCGAGGACGTCTGCACCCTGCTCGACATCACCCCCCTGCTCAACCGTCGGCCCGCCACGCTTTCGGGTGGCGAACAACAACGCGTCGCCATCGGACGCGCCCTGCTCGCCCGGCCGCGCCTGCTGCTGCTGGACGAACCGCTCGCCGCGCTCGATACCCACCGCAAGACCGAGATCCTGCCCTATCTGGAACGCCTGCGCGACCAGCTGGGCCTGCCCATGCTCTACGTCAGCCACTCTGTGGCCGAGATCGCCCGGCTTGCCACAACGGTCATCGTGCTGGATCAGGGGCGCGTGGTGCAGGCGGGCGCGGCTGAAACGGTTTTGTCAGACCCGCAAATGGTGCGCCAACTGGGCGTGCGGCAGGCCGGCGCGCTGGTGCCGGCCCATGTCATCCAACACCACGCAGACGGGCTGAGCGAACTTGAAATCTCTGCCGGTCGCCTGTTCCTGCCGCGCATGGATCTGCCCGCGGGCGCACGCACCCGGGTGCGCATCCTGGCACAGGATGTCATGCTGGCCACCCAACCGCCTCAGGGGCTGTCGGCGCTCAACATCCTGCCCGCAACCGTCCTGTCGCTCAAACCCGGAGAAGGGCCCGGCGTCATCTGTCAGCTGCGCTTTGGCCAGGACCTGCTGCTGGCGCGCATCACGCGCCGCTCGGCACAGGCCCTCGACCTGCAACCGGGGCGGCAGGTCTTTGCCGTGATCAAATCGGTCTCGGTCGATCCGGTGGATGTGGGCCGGGGTTAGACCCGCCCCACCGGCCAGGCGTCACATGCCCAGCGCTTCCTTGTACATTTCCAACACCGCCTCTTCTTCGGCAATGTCATCCTTGTCCCGCTTGCGCAGCGCAATAACCTTGCGGATCACCTTGGTGTCATAGCCACGCGATTTCGCCTCGGCCATGATCTCTTTCTGCTGATCCGCCAGATCCTTCTTTTCGATCTCCAGGCGTTCGAACCGCTCTATAAACTGACGCAGTTCATTGGCCGTGACACGGTAGGTTTCGTCGCTTTTGCTATCGTCCATCTGGGCGCTCCATCGGGATAATCATCTGGCCCCTGTTCTGACCCCGCAAGGAGCCATAAATCAGGCGTCCTGCCGGATACGCGCCCCCCATCCCGGATGCAAGTGCCCCGACACATCCCAGCCAGATGCCTTGCACCCCGCGCGCGGGTCATCTACCCGCACACCACAGAACTCAGGAGACACATAATGTTTGAAATGATGGTCTGGGGCGGCGCCGCCCTCTCTGTAATGGGACTGCTCGGGCTGTTCTGGTGCATCTTCCGCGTTGCCCGCGCCCGACGGTCCGGTTTGACCGACGACGCCCTGCGCGATGTCGTCCAGGCGGTGATGCCCATTAACCTCGCAGCCTTGTTTTTATCCGTGATCGGCCTCATGATTGTCATCGTCGGGATTTTCCTGGGCTGACGTCCCCTCTTTACATATCTGAATTTTAGAATATGTTATGGATCCAAGGTCAGACGCGGCCCCAAACGCCCGAAATCTCCGGGCTACCCAAACCGCGTCCGCAACCAAAAGAGAGATCCGTGATGACTCCAAACGTCAAAGCCTTCTTCGACACCGCCACCAACACTGTGTCTTTTGTTGTGACAGAGCCCCAGGGCCGGGCCTGCGCCATCATCGACAGCGTCCTGGACTATGATCAGGCCGCAGGGCGCACAGACACCCAAAGCGCCGACAGGATCATCGCTCACATCCAGGAGCACAACCTCGACACACAGTGGATCCTCGAAACCCACGTCCACGCCGACCACCTCTCCGCCGCCCCCTACCTCCAGCAGGAACTGGGCGGGCGCATCGGCATCGGCGCCAAGATCACCGAGGTCCAGGACACATTCGGCAAGATCTTCAACGAAGGCACCGAGTTTCAGCGCGACGGCAGCCAGTTCGACGCCCTCTTCACCGAAGGCGACAGCTTCCACATCGGCCAAATGCGCGGCGATGTGCTGCAAACCCCGGGCCATACCCCGGCCTGCATGACCTATGTCATCGGCGACGCCGCCTTTGTCGGCGACACGCTGTTCATGCCCGATTTCGGCACAGCACGCTGCGACTTCCCCGGCGGCTCCTCCGAACTGCTCTACAACTCGATCCAGAAAATCCTCGCCTTGCCCGACGAAACCCGAATCTTCGTCGGCCACGATTACAAGGCGCCGGGTCGGGATGAATTCGCCTGGGAAACCACCGTCGGCGAACAAAAGGCCCTGAACATCCACATCGGCCAGGGCCGCAAAATCGAGGACTTCGTCGCAATGCGCGACGCCAGGGATGCAACGCTGGGAATGCCCCGGCTGATCCTGCCCTCGCTCCAGGTGAACATGCGCGCAGGCCAAATGCCGGCGCCGGACGAACAGGGCGATGTGTTCCTCAAAGTTCCCATCAACAAAATCTAGAAGGCTAGACAGACCAAAATGCAAACAGATTGGATTATGGGCCTGATCGGCGGCGTGCTGATCGGATTGGGCGGACTCGTTTATCTCCTCGGCAACGGCAGGATCATGGGCGCCAGCGGCATCATCGGCGGGCTGGTCGACGGCACCGGCCGCTCCACCGCCGCCGAGCGCCTGACCTTCCTCGCCGCGGTCGCGCTCACGCCCATGGTGCTGATCGCCCTCAGCGACACAAAGGCCGCCGCAACCTATCTGACCTCCAACTGGCTGGTGATCATCGCCTCCGGACTGCTCGTCGGCATCGGCACCCGAATCGGCAATGGCTGCACCTCCGGCCATGGCGTCTGCGGCATCTCCCGCCTGTCCCTGCGCGGCATTGTCGCCACCGTCTTTTACATCCTCGCCGGCGGGCTGACCGTCGCCCTCTTCCGCCACGCACTGGGAGTCATCTGATGCGCATCCTCTTCGCTCTCATCGCAGGCGCCCTGTTTGGCGCCGGGCTGTTCCTCTCGGGCATGACAGACACCAGAAAGGTCCAGGGCTGGCTTGACGTTTTCGGCAATTGGGACCCAACACTCGCCTTTGTCATGGGCGGCGCGATCCTGCCCATGGTCCTGGCCTGGCAGCTCACCCGAGGCCGCCAACCGCTGGCCGGAGGCCAATTCCCAACCCCACCAGAACCCCGCCTCGGACACCGCCTGGTCGTGGGCTCCGTCCTGTTTGGCATGGGCTGGGGGCTGTCCGGTCTCTGCCCCGGCCCCTCCATCGCCTCCATCGGCTTTGGCGGCATAGGCGGCCTCGTCTTCCTGGCCTCCATGCTGATCGGCATGTTCGCCGCCCCCAAACTGGCCGAAACGCTGGATCGCACCGTCCAACCCGCCTAAACAAAGCCAATCGAACCATCCCAGCCAATCACAGGCCACAAAAGAGCACAGCATGGATATCCGTCAGATCACCGATCAGTACTTTGTTTCCCCCCAAATCGCCGCCGAAGACCTGCCCGCGATCGCAGCCGCCGGCTTCACCACCGTGATCTGCAACCGCCCAAACGCCGAGGTCCCCTCCAGTCACCAGTCCGACACCATCGCCACCGCCGCCCAGGCCGCCGGCCTGCGTTTTGAGGTGCTGGAGCTGACCCACCAAACCATGACTCCCGAAAACATTGCAGCGCAATCCGCCATGATCTCCGGGTCAGACGGGCCGGTTCTGGCCTATTGCGCTTCCGGCACGCGCTGCTCTGTCATCTGGGCGCTCGGCCAGGTCGGCACGCTCAGCCCGGACGAGATCCTCGCCAAAACATCCGCCGCCGGCTACCAACTCGACGGGTTGCGCCCGCGCCTGGAACAAGTCAGCTAAATCCGGATCATCGACCGTGCCATCCCAACATGGCGCGGCCGTGCAAAAGACACAGTCCCCCGGCCGTCCCTGTTTCAAACCAAAAGGGCAAGAGGTTTACCCCATAGATCCCCTGCGGCATCCAGCCATCGGCGTCGCAGGTATCTATCCGGATCCGGCACACGCCGGATCGGAAATCCGAAAACGCGGATTGGCGACATAAAATCCCCAGTTGGTCCTTATCGTCCCACTCCTTGCCCCGAGCTTTGTTCCGCTCACCCGCCTTCTCTCACTGCGCGCCCTTCTGCTGACCGTTGATCCCTTCCTCATCCCCGGCGTCGCGGGCAGGCGCACCTTGCACGCAGCCCGGCGCAAGCTCACCCAATTTTGTCAACGTGTACGGCTCATCTGCAACCTCCGTTTCTTGATGTCGATGCGAGCGGCCTGCCCACAAACCGCCCGTGTTTGGTAGCAGGGACAGACACTCAGCCCCAGTCGCCGCAAGCCTCCACCGCCCTAGGCCCCGCCGCAGTAGACCGCACCACTGCAAGCCCCACCGCTGTAGGTCGCACCATTGCAAGCCCCGCCGCTGTAAGGCCACACCACTGCAAGCCACGGCGCTGTAAGGCCACACCACTGCAAGCCACGCCGCTGTAAGGCCGCACCAACGCAAGCCCCGCCGCTGTAAGACCGCTCCAACGCAAGCCCCGCCACTGTAAGGCCGCACCAACGCAAGCCCCGCCACTGTAATGCCACACCAACGCAAGCCATGCCGCTGTAAGACCGCACCAACGCAAGCCATGCCGCTGTAAGACCGCACCAACGCAAGCCCCGCCGCTGCAAGACCGCACCAACGCAAGCCCCGCCGCTGTAAGACCGCTCCAACGCAAGCCCCGCCGCTGCAAGACCGCACCAACGCAAGCCACGCCGCTGCAAGACCGCACCAACGCAAGCCCCGCCGCTGCAAGACCGCACCAACGCAAGCCCCGCCGCTGCAAGACCGCACCAACGCAAGCCCCGCCGCTGCAAGACCGCACCAACGCAAGCCCCGCCACTGTAAGGCCCTGTCGCTAGGCCACATACCCATAAATGTCTTGCTGATTTTAGCGACTTCTGACTCACTACTTGCAAAGAGCAGGAGGCAGAAATGGCGCGTTTTGATTTGACGGACTTCGAGTGGTCGGTGATTGAACCT
>JAXMOA010000010.1:0-199038 GCA_034670145.1 Marinibacterium sp. | reverse complement strand
CCCGAACCCGGAAGTTAAGCACTGTAGCGCCGATGGTACTGCGTCTTAAGACGTGGGAGAGTAGGTCGCCGCCAGACCTAGTAAAGCCTCTAATATCTCTCAATACATAATCAATCACATACAAAACATATACATCAGCGCGGCCCACCTGCTTTGGCTGGCGTTCAAATCGGCGTTAGCTGTCAAAGAGTTCGAAGTGCGACCCGTTCATCTGAGCGGCGGTAAACGCGCCTTTTATCGCGCGGCCCTTTAATACAGATGACGAACGCCAATGCGGCTTTGGTCTGGAACGCAATCAATTCTCTTGCGATGGACGGGCAAGCGCCTATCTGGGTGGCTGCTTTGGTCGTTGTTGGTACCCGCATCATCTCCGCAATCGGGCCCATGATCTACGCAGTGGCTTGTTCCACATCGCCGGTCGTCGCGCTCTATGTGAAAGCCCGCCGATGGATCGATGGATTGCTTGGCGTCTAGGTCTGCCTGGCCCGCAACAAGCTGGTCACCCACCGCAACTAGATCCAAGGAAGGTCTGAGCTCGAAGCCGATGTTGTTTCCCCGTCTGTCGGCGCAACAGGCAAAGGGTGGTCTGGCGCCAAAAGGCGCCAGTGGTTATTCCCGAACCAGGGTTTCGTAACCTTGGGCGACGTCACGGGTCAGTTCGCCAACTTCGAAGTTGTAGTCACCGATCTGACCAACAGGTGTGACTTCGGCTGCGGTGCCCGTTAGCCAGCATTGCTGCATATCTTCCAACTCGCCCGGATCCATATGCCGTTCGTGCACTTTGACCTGTCGATCCTTCAACATCTGAATCACGGTTTGACGTGTGATCCCATTAAGGAAACAGTCGGCTTTTGGCGTGTGCACTTCTCCGTCTTTGACAAAGAAGATATTCGCTCCGGTCGCCTCGGCCACGTAGCCCCGGTAATCCATGAACAGCGCGTCGGAACAGCCTTTGGCCTCTGCCGCGTGTTTGGACATAGTGCAGATCATGTAGAGCCCAGCGGCTTTGGCGTGCACCGGAATCGTTTCAGGCGATGGCCGCTTCCACTTTGAGATGTCGAGTTTGGCACCCTTCATCTTGGCATCGCCGTAGTATGCGCCCCACTCCCAAGAGGCCACGGCCAGACGAACAGGGTTCCGTGCAGAGGCGACACCCATGTCTTCGCCGGCACCGCGCCAGGCGACGGCGCGCACGTAAGCATCCGTTTGTCCGTTGGCGGCCAGAACTTCCTGTTTCGCTGCTTCGATCTCGTCCACAGTCCAGGGGATCTCAAAATCAATCATCTGGGCGGAGGCCCGCAGCCGTTCCGAATGTTCGCGTGACTTGAAGATTTTGCCACCATACGCGCGCTCGCCTTCAAAGACCGAGCTGGCGTAATGCATGGCATGGCTCAGAATGTGGACGTTCGCATCCCGCCAAGGCACCAGTTTACCATCGATCCAGATCTGGCCGTCCATATCATCGTAGCCTGACATCGTGTTTCTCCTCAGAGGCGTATTGTTTACAAATCTTTCGTTAGCATGGGCCGTAACGGACATAATATTTCGTTTCGGCTGCGATTCGATACCTCTTGACCCTTGGAATGTCAACAAGACTGACTTAAAAGAATAGGGAAGCCAAAAAGGATGCTGACATGATCGATGGTGCCTCGCATCGGGCTCAGACGAGTGAGTCCCTGTTGTTTTTGACCGATGAACAATTGCGGCAAGGCATCGAGGCGATGTTTTTTGCCTATCGGGGGTTTACAGCGGACCCGGATCGCATCCTGGCCGAAATGGATTACGGTCGGGCGCATCACCGGGCGATCCACTTTATCAATCGCGCGCCGGGGACGACGGTGAACAACCTGTTGAATATACTCGGCGTGACCAAGCAATCCCTGAACCGGGTCCTGCGCCGATTGATTGCGGATGGTCTGGTTGAAAGCAGGATAGGAACCCAGGACAAACGGGAACGGCATCTGCATCTGACCGAGGCGGGATCGCAATTGGAGGCCCAGCTTAGCGATGCGCAGCGGGCACGAATGCGGGCGGCGTACAAGGTTGCGGGCCCCGAGGCTGTTGCCGGGTTTCGCCAAGTGTTGGAAGCAATGATGGACACGGACATGCGCGGCGCTTATTCCGGGTTAAAGGACATACCGGTATGACAGCGCTCGATACTCATCTCTTGATCGTCGATGACGATGAACGAATCCGTGATCTGCTCAAGAAGTTTCTGAAGCGGCATGGATTTCTGGTGACATCCGCCCGCGATGCGGCTCATGCCAGACGTATCCTGACGGGCCTGGATTTTGACCTGATCGTGCTGGATGTGATGATGCCCGGCGAAGATGGGGTCAGCCTGACGCGCACATTGCGCGAAACACATCAGACCCCGATCTTGTTGCTGACGGCCAAGGGTGAACCGGAAAACCGTATCGCCGGGCTAGAGGCGGGCGCGGATGATTATCTGGTCAAACCGTTCGAGCCGCGCGAGTTATTGTTGCGCATCAACTCGATCCTGCGACGCATGCCCGAAACCCCGCCAGAGCAAACCGTGCCAAAGATCCTGCATCTGGGACCCATCCGATACGATATCGACCGCGGAGAGATGTGGCAGGGTGACCAGATAGTGCGCCTGACCGCGACCGAAAGTCTTTTGATGAAGATCTTCTCGGCCTGCCCGGGCGAGGCCGTTAACCGGGCCAAGCTGGTCGAAGATCTGGGGCGCGACCGAGGCCAGGCACAGGAGCGTGCCGTTGACGTCCAGATCACCCGTTTGCGGCGCAAGATCGAGGCGAACCCAAAACAACCGCGCTATCTACAGACGGTGCGTGGCGCTGGATATATGTTGGCGCCGGACTAAGCCGGGCAGAGGCGGTTTGCACGCCTTGCCCGGTCTAGACAGTTCAGTGGCTGGATGCGATTTCTAGTCCCGCTTGGCTGCAAACCTGAACGATATGGTCGAAGCCTGATTTCGAATACTCAAATGGGGCGGCTTTGGCCGGGTCCTGTTCGGCTTCGACGACAATCCAGCCAGTATAGTCCATTGCCTTCAATTCGTCCGTGACGGCCTGAAAATCAATGGCGCCATCGCCTGGCACGGTAAAGGCACCTGCAATAACTGCATCCAGAAAGCTTTTGTTTCCGGCGCGCACGTCCTCGATAACGTCTGGGCGCACATCCTTGAAATGTACATGCAGCACCCGCTCGCGCCAGGTCCGCAGGGTCTCCATCACATCGCCACCGCCAAACCACAGATGACCGGTATCGAACAGCAGATGTACGTCGGCTGGCGTGTCTTCCATCAGCCAGTTCAGATCGTCCTGGCTTTCGATGATGCTGCCCATATGGTGGTGATAGGCCAGCGGTTGGCCCATATCGGCCATCCATTTGGCCAATTCGCCCAGCTTGCGCGCATAAGCTTTCATGTCATCCCGATCCAGCCGGGGCCGCTGGCTGAGCGGGGTCGAGATATCGCCCTGAACCGTGTTGGAACACTCGGCATACACAATACACGGCGACCCGAGCGCTGCGAATTGCTCGACCTGCTGGCGCACGGCGGCCTGTTCTTCGGCCACAGTATTGACCAGCAGATTGCCAGAACACCACCCGCCACACAGGGCCAGTTCATGTTCGTCCAGATAGGCCCGCAAAGCCTCGGTTTCCTGCGGCATGCGCTGACCACGCTCTATACCGGTATAGCCAATCTGCGCCGATTCACGCAGCGCCTGTTCCATAGTGTAGTCCGCGGTCAGGTCCGGCAGGTCATCGTTTTGCCAGGCAATGGGGGAAATGCCAATTTTGACGCTCATGGATCCTGTCCTTAGTCAGCGCGTTGAAGCGAGGTTTGGTGTTCGTAGTCTTCCCGTGCCGCGCGCACGGACTCGCGAACCGAGACTTCGGGCACTGCCACATCCCACCAATGGCCGCCAGCGCCCGTGCCCGGATAAGGATCAGTGTCGATCACGATGACCGAGGGTATATCCCGGCTGCGGGCTGCGACGATCTTGGCCTCCAGATCGGTGATATCCTGGGCCTTTTCGGCATGGGCGCCCATCGCGGCGGCATGGGCCACAAAATCGATCTCTGGCTGCACCTCAACCTCGGACGAGGCATAGAGATTGTTGAACTCTGCCCCGCCTGTCGCCTTTTGCAGGCGGTTAATACAGCCAAAGCCGCGATTGTCTGTCAACACCACAACAAAGGGCACGCGACGCATCACGGCGGTGGCCAATTCCGAATTCGCCATCATATAGCTGCCATCCCCGACAAAACACACGACGTCAGCGTCCGGACGGGCCAGTTTGATACCCATGGCGCCGGCAATTTCGTAGCCCATACAGCTGAAACCATATTCCATGTGATATCCGCCCTGCGCCGAGCGCCACAGCGTATGCAAGGCGCCCGGCATGGTGCCTGCGGCGCACATGGCAATCGTGTCTGGCAGGGCCTGGCGCTGAACCGCGCCGATCACCTGTGCGTCTGTCGGCAGACCAGAGGTGTTTGGTGCAGCCATGACCGCGTCAGTGGCCTGATACCAGGCGGTGCGCGCCTCGGCGTCATGATCTGGCCAGCTCTGCGCGCCCAAGGCGGCGCTGATCTTCTCCAGTGCAACCTTTGCATCTGCGGTCAGGCCGATAGCCCCATGTTTGAGCGCGTCATAGCCAGCCACATTGACGGACACCAGCTTGCACTGGGGGTTCGCAAACACGGTCCAAGAACCGGTGGTAAAATCCTGTAGACGGGTGCCGACGCCTAAGGCCAGATCCGCCTGAGCCAACGCGGCATTTGCCGCATCGCTGCCGGTCACACCGGGCGCGCCCAGGTTCATCGGCTCTTGCCAATCAATCGCGCCCTTACCGGCCTGGGTTTCCGCCAGCGGAATGTTGTGAAGGCGGGCAAAGTCCAACAAGGTCTGCTCGGCCTCGGAATAGATGACACCGCCACCCGAGACGATAACCGGCCGCTTGGCCGCTTTCAGCAAATCGACGACCTGGGCCAGCTCTGTGGCATCCGGTTCAGGGCGACGAATACGCCAGACCTGAGGTTCAAAAAAGCTTTGAGGCCAATCAAACGCCTCGACCTGAACATCCTGACAGAAGGCCAGGGTCACGGGCCCGCATTTGGCCGGGTCGGTCATGGTTTGCAATGCGCGCGGCAGAGCGGTCAGCAGCTGTTCGGGCCGCATGATCCGGTCAAAGTAACGCGATACGGGCCGAAAGCAGTCATTCGCGCTGATTGTGCCGTCGTCGAAATCTTCGATTTGTTGCAACACGGGGTCCGGCGCGCGGTTGGCAAATATGTCACCAGGGATCAGCAGCAAAGGCAAACGGTTCACATGGGCCAGTGCGGCGGCTGTGACCATATTGGTCGCACCGGGGCCGATGGACGAGGTGACTGCCATTGCCCGACGTCGCTTGTTTGCCTTGGCATAGGCTATGGCGGTATGCGCCATGGTCTGTTCGTTCTGCCCGCGCCAGGTGGGCAAAGCATCCCCGATGCCATGCAATGCCTCGCCGATCCCGGCCACATTGCCATGGCCGAAAATCGCCCAGACCCCTTCGATGAACCTGTCACCCTCTTCGGTCATCTGAACCGAGAGCCATTTGACCATGGCCTGCGCAGCGGTCAGGCGAATTGTCGAACTCATGTGCTGTCCTTCCGTTCAGGTTTGCGGCGCGGCACATGCTGCGCGCGCCTTTTCCCAAATGCCACAAAGCCGGCGATAGCGGGTGGCCATGGCCTCGACGGCCTGCGCATCGCTGATGTCACCCTTTAGCCAGGCGCGGGCCGAGTCGCCAAAAATCGTGCGTCCAACGGCAAACCCCCGGACCAGCGGCTGCCGGGCGGCCAAGGCGAGGCCCTCGGCCAGTTCCGCTTCGGGTGCATTCAGCCCCAGAACAACAATGCCCCGTGTATGCGGGTCATTGCGCTCAATGGCTTGCACGGTATGGGCCCAGGCCGCTTCCGTGCGGAACGGCTCCAGCTTCCACCAATCCGGATAGACACCGGCATCATAAAATTGCTGGATGAGAACGGCGGTTGTGGTGTCATTCACGGGCCCGACTTCCGAAGGGATCAGCTCCAGCAGGAATTCCAGATTGTTGCGTCTGGCGGCGGTAAACAGCGTTTTGACACGCTGCTCTTGCAGGGCGCGGGTCTGCTCATCATCATCGGGATGACAAAACACCAGCAGTTTCACAACATTTTCGCGGGCCCATTCTTTGAACTGGCCCAGGTCCTCGCCCATTTCCGGTTCAAACTGTATTGGGCGCGACCCCGGTTTTTCTGTTGGACGTCCGATCCACAAACCGGTGCCCGAGGCCCGATGCAAAGCGGATCGCCCGATCCGGTTGTCACACAGGATGCCATACCCCGGTCGCCCGTCTTGCACCTGCAAAGCTGCATCCAGGCAAAGCGATTTGAACGCCTGACCTTTTTCGGGCGTGTAGCCGTCCATTTTTTCCAGTTGAACGCGATGATCAAAGGCAAAGACTTTGACGTCGGACCAATCCCCGGCCCGATTGGTGGCCCAGTGAATCTGCTCCAGTTGGGCGTCGTTGCGCAGATCCGGGCGTTGGATTCCACGCTCCAGAAAGAACTGCAATTCTGTCCAGCTGGGATAGGCGGGGGTGCAGCCGTGACGCGAAACAGCAAAGGCACCACAGGCATTTGCGTATTTCAAGGCCGTTGGCCAATCTTCGCCATCCAGCCAACCTTTCAGCAGACCAGACATAAACCCGTCGCCTGCCCCGAGGACGTTGAAGACTTCGATCGGAAACCCGGGACCGGACAGGCCATCATCCAGATTGTCGGGAATCTCGTCCGTGAAGGCCACCGCGCCCATGGCGCCACGTTTACACACCAGCGTAGCAGAGGTTGTGGCCCGCACGGCGCGCAAGGCCTCTACCGTGTCATCTGTGCCGCCTGCGATGTGAAATTCTTCTTCTGTTCCAACGATCAGATCGAACAGATGCAGGGTTGATTGCAATTTCTGTGTCACGTGATCGCTTTTGACAAATCGGCTTTCGCCATCACCGTGCCCGGCGACCCCCCATAGGTTTGGGCGATAGTCGATGTCCAAGGCCGTCTGCATCCCGGCCTCACGTGCGATGTTGAGCGCACGCAACGTGGCGGCCTCGACCTGTGGATGGCTCAGATGGGTGCCCGTCGCGACGACGGCCTTGGCCTCTTTGATAAAAGCAGGGTCAATATCTGCCTCGGTCAGACCCATGTCCGCACAGTTTTCCCGATAGAAAATCAGCGGAAACTGTTCCTGATCGCGAATTCCCAACAAAACCAGCGCCGTCAAACGATCCGGGTCGGTTTTGACCCCGCGGGTATCAACGCCTTCGCGCTGCAATTGTTCGCGGATGAACCGGCCCATATGTTCATCACCAACGGCGGTGATCACAGCTGAACGCATCCCCAACCGAGCCGTGCCACAGGCGATGTTGGTCGGGGATCCTCCGATATACTTATCGAACCCGCCCATGTCTTCCAGCCGGCCACCAATCTGGGCGCCATATAGGTCAACCGAGCTTCGGCCGATGGTAATAAGATCAAGAGGTTTGGACATAGCGGCCCTCAAGAGAAGTGTCACAGGTTTTACAAAAAGACCAAAGGTCCAGGAATCGGGTCAGCCTGCGGCGCCCGACTGCACATCCTGAAGCTCTTTGGCCAGATCACCCAGATCGGCACCACCGGCCATCAGGCGGCGGATTTCATCATGCTCCAGCTCGTCCTTGGCACCGGCTCCGATCACCTCGCCCAGGGCAAGGAAGGTGTAGCGATCGGCCACCAATTGCGAATGGATCTCGTTGTGGGTGATAAAGATGATGGCGATGTCGCCACGAGCGCGCACCTTCATCATCGTTTTGAGCACGCCCATCTGCTGCTTTTGTCCCAGGGCCGAGGTCGGCTCGTCCAAAATCAGCACCTTGGCGCCAAAATAGATCGCCCGGGCAATCGCCAGCGTCTGGCGTTGCCCGCCTGACATGGTGCCAACAGCCTGAGTTGGATCCGAAAAGTCGATCCCGATCTTGAGCATTTCATCATGCGCGATCTGGTTCATCTCATCCATGCGCATACGGCCAAGGCTGGATTTCAGCTCGCGACCCATGAAAAAGTTGCGCGTGACCGACATGAGCTGGTTCAGCGCCAAGTCCTGATAGACCGTGCCGATCCCTGCGGCTGATGCATTCCGGGGCGAGCGGAACGTGACCGGTTTGCCCTCGATCAGGATCTGACCGGACGTGGGTTGGTGCACACCTGCCAATGTCTTGATCAGGGTGGATTTTCCGGCGCCGTTGTCGCCCAGCAAAGCATGCACTTCGCCGGGAAAGACCTCCAGGTTGACGCCGTTCAATGCGGTGAAAGGGCCAAACTTTTTCACCAGGTTTTCAACTTTCAGATATGGCTGTGCCATGGATCATATCCCCCCGGTGATACGTTTGCGGATGCGTTCGTTTGCGAACACGGCGGCCAACAGGATCGTGCCAACAAAGACCCGGAACCATGCGCCATCCAGCCATGGAATGAAGAACACGGCATTCGCCACCAGGCCAACCGTGACCGCGCCAAAAATGACCCCGATCACTGACCCGAAACCGCCAGTCATCAAGGTGCCGCCAACAACTGCGATGGCGATGGCGAACAACTCCATCAGGTTGCCTTTGGCGGCATCCGAGGTGTTGGTGTCAAACACCTGACAGGCGGCGAACATGGTTGCGCAAAAGGCGGTAAACATGAACAGGCCAATCTTGACCCGGTTGACCGGCACACCATTCGCGCGCGCGGCCTCTTTGTTGTCGCCTGTGGCATAGATCCAATTGCCCAGCTGGGTGCGGCTCAGCACGAAGTAGGCAAACCCGGCAATGGCAATCCACCAAAGGAAGCGCGCGTCAAACCCGCTAACCCACTGTTCGCCTTTGCGGTTCAGGTTGCCACCCAACATGAACCAAAGATCATAGAACCAACCGAAAACCTCACCACCCAGAATATCCGCAAACCAGCTGGTTTCCTTGAAGTCCTGAAGACCTGAAATCTGCGTCGATTTGTTGATCAGGCGAAACGAAACCTCTGTCACACCGCGCAGGAAAAACAGAAACGCAAGTGTCACGATAAAACTGGACAGGCCCGAGCGTACAACAACAAAACCAATGAACCAGCCAATGCCGAGTGTCATGATCAATGTGATGACAAAGGCCAGAAACGGCGTCGCCTCTCCCAGACCAAAGGGCAATCCCCATTTCAGCATCATCGCCATCGACATGCCGGCAAACCCGATCATCGAACCAATCGACAGATCAAATTCCCCTGCGATCATCAGCATGGCGGCGCCTGTCGCAATGATGCCGTACTGTGCAATGATCGCGATGTTGTTCTTAAGGCCCAGGGCGTTGAACGCCTTGCCATCCGAGGCAATGGACAAGCCTACAATAATGATAATCATCACTATGAACGAGCCGATCTCTGGCCGTCGCACCACCCGCTGAAGCGGGGTTTCTTTTACAATTCTGTCAGCTTCGCTGCGCCCGGCCATGTTGCTACTCCGTATCGAAGTTCAAATCTGTAACCGGACCAGGCAACACTGTGGTTTGCCTGGTCCGGTCATTTTTGCTGTGTTGGACCTTAGCGGTCGATGCCTGCCAGTGCTTTGACGCTGGCCGCGTTGGACGCATCCACAAAGCCGGGGCCCGATGGAATGTTTGCACCTGGCAACAGGCCGGCATTGGTGTTGTAGAGGTGCAGTACGATGACCGGCATATACCCTTGCAGGCGCTGCTGCTGGTCGATCGTGAAAGAGGCGTCGCCTGCTTCCAACATATCCATCACACCTGGGCTCAGGTCGAAACAGGCCAGGTGCACGTCGGCTCCTACGTCCTTGATGGCACGGTTGGCGGCTTCGCAAACATGCGGGCCGACGGCCAGAACGCCATCAATCTCCGGATCGGCCTGAAGCGCGGCCGCTGTGCGGGTTTCGATCTGCTGTGGGTCATTGGACACGTCGATCATGTTCAAATCAGAACCCATCGCATCGAAATAGCCCGAGCAACGATCAACCAGAGCCGTGTTATACGCCTCTTGGTTCAGGCAGAGACCCTTGGTCACGCCTTCGCTCTTGGCGCGCTCGCCCGCTTTTTCACCGGCCAGGCGCTCTGGCTGACCGACGTGCATCAAAGCACCCAGCTCGGCCGAAGATTCCAGACCCGAGTTCATGGTCACAACCGGAATGCCGGAATCGACCGCTGATTTGATCGCAGGGCCCAGGGCGGCAGCGTCGGGCAGGGATACGATGATGCCATCGGGTTGTGACGCGGCGGCGGCTTCGATCAGCTTGGCCATACCTGCCATGTCGCCAGAGGCGTCAAAGTTGTACTCCAGCTCTGCGCCCACGGCCTTGGCTGCGTCACGGCCGCCTTTTTCGACCACAGGCCAGAACGGATCGGTGCCCTGAGTGTGTGTGATCATGACATAGCGTTCTGCGGTTGCCATGCTGGCAAGTGAAAGCACAGCCGCTGCAAGCGCGGTTGTTTTGAATAGTTTGGTCATGGTTCCTCCCTAGACCTTATCAATGTCTTTCCTTGTGTCCCGATTGGCTCGGGTGCACGTTCCATCCTGGCAAAGCAAAATGGAATGTATGTTCCATTATTCGGTGTTTTGGCCGACCTGTCAACTCTGATCCTTCATCGCCTTTACAGCGACGACCAGAGCCGTTGTCAGGGTGATCGCCGCATTCGGAACCCGGAACCCCGCCAGTTCATCTTCTTGCGCGATCAACATTTCCTTGGCCCATTCGGACATGGGGCATCGTTCAGAATCGGTCAGCCCATAAACCGGAATACCCCGTTTGGATGTCGCCTCTGTCAGGCGAATTGTTTCCTCGGAAAACGGAGAGAATGTGACCGCAAACAGCACGTCACCGTCAAATATGCTGCCCGTGGAATCCAGCATGCCCGTCCCATAATGCAGATGGGTCGGAATCCCCAGTTTCTCGAACAAATACGCCATATTGCTGACCACACAAAAGGCCCGCCGCAAGCCGACCAGATGCACGACCCGGGCCCTGGACAGAGCGCTGGCGATCTGTTCCAAATGGTCGCTTGTTATGGTATTTGATATTGTTAACAATGACCTATGCCCGGACTCCACAAAATCTGCCAACAGGCGGCCGGTTTGAACATTGCCCTCTTTGTGCAGCAGGGCCATGCGTTCTTGATAGTTTGGGCGAAACTCTGTGAATTGCGCGCGAAACAGGGCCTGCATGGTGGAGTATCCCGAGAATCCAAGTGCTTGGCAGAATCGCATGTAGACCGATGGCGCGACACCAGCGGATTCCGCCATTTCAGAAACGGTTGAAACGGCGATCAAATGCAGATGGCGGCGGGTAAAAACGGCGCATTGTTTCAGGCGCTTGGGCAGATTCTCGACCGAGGCGTCCAGTTTTTCCAGCAACTCGGACACATTGTCCGGCGCGGTTTGAATGAGGGTTTGTTCGGTCATGGCCGCCTCCTGTATTGACATGGATCTTAATACAGATCATGCCATCGCGGAACAAAAATTCCGAGGTTACGCGTTTTTGCTAAACTTCGGGGTGTTTTCCGCAAAGCATTGGCCGCAAGATATGCCCAGTTTTTTCAAGCGGTTCAAACCCGTATCCGACCGATCAATGGGGCTGATCGGTCCCTCTGTTTGAAAAGGACCACAATATGAAAGTTGCGCTTTTTGGCGCGGGACGGATTGGCAAGGTGCATGCCGAGTCGATCAAGGCAGATCCCCGCACAGAGCTGGTTTACGTAACCGACGTGATGCAAGAGGCAGCAAGCGCGCTGGCCGATGCGCACGGTGCAGCAGTAAACACGCCAGAAGCGATTTTGGCCGATGATACGATTGATGCGGTTCTCATCGCGTCATCCACCAACACACATGCCGATCTGATCGCGGCAGGGGTCGCGGCGGGCAAGGCGATCTTCTGCGAAAAGCCGATCGACCTGTCGCTTGAGCGCGCCTTGCAGGTGCGCCAGGTCACGGCGACCCACGATAAACCGGTCATGATGGGGTTCAATCGCCGGTTTGATCCGAATTTCGCAGCGCTCAAGGCCGCCCTGGAGGGTGGAGAGGTCGGCAAAAGCGAACTCCTGACCGTTACCTCTTATGACCCGGCACCGCCTCCGGTGAGCTATATCAAGGTTTCGGGCGGGCTTTATCGGGATATGATGATCCATGATTTTGACATGTGTTCGTTTCTGTTCGGGATGCCCGAAACGGTGATGGCGCACGGATCATGTCTGGTGGATCCGGAAATCGGGGCCGCAGGTGATGTGGATACAGCCGTGGTTGTGCTGACCTATGCGGATGGGCGGCTCGCCACGATCCGCAATTCCCGCCGGGCGCGCTATGGCTACGATCAACGCGTCGAGGTTCTGGGGGCATTGGGCACTCTGGCCGCCGAAAACGAAACTGAAAACACGTTGATCAAATCCACATCCAACGGGGTTGTCTCGGCCAAACCGGTTCATTTCTTTCTGGAACGGTATATGCGGGCCTATACCAACGAATGGTCCGCCTTTGTCGATGCTGTGGTTGATGGCGCGCCGGTTCCGGCCACGGTTCAGGATGGGGTGAATGCGCTGGCCCTGGCCGAAGCGGCAAATATGTCATTGGCTCAGGCACGGCCCGTGGCGATCACGGACCAGATGACGGGGCAATAAAACGGGGGGCTGAGGCGCTATTGGCGCTAAGGTGTCAAACAGCAGGTCTGGACGCGCGGCGATAAACGTAGACAAATGCACTCAATCGGCGACGGGGTTTTCGCGTCGCCTTTGCATTTGGGGATGTCCTGATCATGAGTTTTGCCACCTATCCCAGTCTCAACCAGAAAACGGTGCTTGTCACCGGCGGCGCGTCGGGGATCGGTGCCCGGATTGTCCGCGCCTTTGCCGCCCAGGGCGCGCGAGTCGGGTTTCTGGATCTCGACGCCGATGCCAGCGCACGGCTGTGCGCAGAAATTGACGGGGACGTCAGTTTTGAGATTTGCGACCTGCGCGACATTGATGCCCTGCGCGCGGCCATCGGCGCTCTGCGCTCGCGGTTGGGTGGGGCGTCGGTTCTGGTCAACAACGCGGCCCGGGACGACCGGCATGATTGGCAGGATGTGACCCCGGAGTATTGGGATGAACGGATGGCCACAAACATGCGCCACATGTTTTTTGCCATTCAGGCTGTAGCCCCGGATATGATCGAGGCTGGCGGTGGCTCCATCATCAATATGGGCTCCAACTCGTGGTGGGAGGCCGGCGGTGGTTTCCCGGCCTATGCGACGGCTAAATCCGCAGTGCATGGCCTGACCCGCACAATGGCGCGTGATCTGGGCCGTCACCGCATCCGCGTCAATACGGTGGTGCCGGGATGGATCATGACCGAGCGCCAAAAAGAGTTGTGGGCCACACCCGAGGCTCTCGAAAAACATCGGGAACGCCAGTGTCTGCCCGATCTGATTGACCCGGTCTATGTGGCGCTCATGGTGCTGTTTCTGGCCTCTGACGATGCTGCGATGTGCAGTGCCAACAATTACATGGTCGAGGCAGGCTCGATCTGACCAGGGCGTATAACATCAGCATATAGGGCGGCGTGGGCTTGATCTGCGGCACCGACTCACTTTACGAAAGAGAACATAAAGTGAACAAAAAGCCATGCACAGTCGACGTATCCTCTCTCTCTGGTTTCCGCGTCTTGGGGCGGAACGGCTTTTGCGCCAGGATCGGGGGCGCGAAATCGGACCGCTGTGTGTGGTGGATGAGCAGCGCAATATGCAGGTCGTCGCTTCGGTGAATGCGGCCGCATCTGCGGCAGGGGTGCATGTGGGTCAACCGGTCCGCGATGCCCATGCCATGTGCGGTGCCCTGCTGTCGCGGACGCGTAACGCCTCGGCCGAAGCGCGGTTTCTGACTGTGTTGCGGCGCTGGGCGGGCAAATTCTCGCCCTGGGTGGCCGAAGAGGCGCCAGATGGGCTGATCATTGATCTGACAGGGTGCGCGCATCTTTTTGGGGGCGAGGCACAGCTTTTGGCGGTTATTGAGGCGGATTGTGCGGATATGGCCCTGACGGTACAGGCGGGGATTGCGGATACGCTGGGGGCGGCCTGGGCCCTGGCGCGCTATGCCGGGGCCGAGGCCGGATCACAGCGCAGCGGGGATGCGATTGACCAGGAGGCCCGCGCGACGCGCTCCCGGGCGGGCAAGCGGCATTGGACCAAGGGCGGCGCGGCGCCTCAGGTGGTGACCCGGGCTCAGGCTGGTCGAATTGCTGCTCCGGGGCAGTGCTATGGGGCGCTTAGCCCGTTGCCAATTGCCGCGCTCAGGTTGGAGCCGGACGCTGTCGCACAACTCAATCGTCTGGGCCTGCGCCGGATTGGCGAGCTTTTGGGTCAACCCAGAGCCGCTTTGGCACGGCGGTTCGGCAAGGGGTTGGTGCTGCGGTTGGATCAGGCCATGGGCAGCGCGCCCGAACCGGTTTCACCGGCCAGCCCGCCAGATCATTTTGCGGTGCGCCTGACGTTGCCCGATCCCATCGGATTGGAGGAGGATTTGATGGCCGGGGTCGAGCGGATGCTGCCCCGGCTCTGTCTGAAACTGGAAGAAAAGGGGCGTGGTCTGCGTTGTTTGCGGCTGGAGGCGCATCGCACGGATCAGACAGCAGAGGTGATCGAGATCGGGCTTGCCCGTCCGTCGCATGACCAGCACCGCATCGGCCCTCTTGTGCGTATGAAGCTTGGCCAAATCGACGCGGGTTTTGGCATCGACATGCTGCGGTTGGAGGCGGTGCAGACCGAGCCGCTGCACAAACGGACCAAGACAGGACACCTGGGGGCCGGCAAAGCGGTGCGCGCGCGGCTGGCGCAGAGTTCCGCGCTGGATGATTTGATCGGTCGTTTGGGGGCCCGGATCGGGCTGGAGGCCATCACGCGCCGCCATCCCGCATCCAGCCATGTTCCCGAGAAATCAGCCCTCACATTGGCTGCAGCGTGGTCTGAACCGGCCCGTGCGTGGCCTAAACCCGCTATACCGCGCCCGCTGACCTTGTGGCGTCCCGAGCCGGTCTTTGCGCCAGAGGATGCAGAACTGCCTGTGGCCTTTCGCTGGCGCGGTCGGGATTGGGCGCTGGCCTCTGCGGTGGGTGCGGAGCGGATTTCGCCTGAGTGGTGGCTGGATGAGCCGGATTGGCGCACGGGTGTTCGGGATTACCGGGAGGTGACCACGCGCGAAGGTGACAGGCTTTGGCTGTACTTTGGTCATGGTGGAACGATGTCACCGGGCTGGTTCTGCCACGGACGATTTGGCTAGGTGTTCCGTCCCGGCATCTGGAGGATCGGATTCAGGTTTTTCGCGTTGTGCCAGAGGCGGGCACCGTGCTGGGGCGCTGCCCCAGACCCCGAGGTATTTTCAAGCAAAAGAAGGCAGGGGCGGCGCTTGGTTGCTCAGGGGCGCCTCACAGGGCGGCAAGCCCGCCGGTGACAAAGGTTGCGGCCAGCGCAGCGTATTCATTGCGGTCGAGCCCTTTGCCGGGGCGATGCCACATGTAGAACCAGTTCAGGATACCGAAAACTGACATTGTTACGGCCCGCAAACGATCCCCCTGCAAATCGGGGCGATGTTTGACCAAGACATCTGACATGACAGTGACAAGCCGTCGTTGCAGCGCCAACAAGGGGGCCTGGATATCCGGCGGCAGGGTTGTCAGGGCATCGATCTGCAATTTGTGCTCTGCATCCGCGTCTTCGTATACCGCCAGGATTTCGCGGATCAGCGCATGAATGCCATCGCTGCAAACCTCTTCGACCCGGTCCACCAATTCGGACAAATGCGCATGCAGAATATCAAACAGCAGCGCTTCCTTGCTGTCGTAGTAGTGATAAATCAACGCTTTGGACACACCGCACTCTGATGCGGCGCCATTCATCGAGGCCCGGTCATAGCCATGCCGCGCGAAATAGGCGGCGGCCCCTTTGCGCAGGGCCGCCCGCTTTTCGTCATGGTTTCTGGCAATTCCGCGCGGCATCAGCTCTTGGGGCGATTGTCGACGATCCGCACGGCCTTGCCCTGGCTGCGCGCTACGCCGCCCGGATCGGCGACGATCACCTTGACCGAGACACCCACGCTGTCTTTGATTTTTTGCCGCAATTCTGCCGCGGCCCCATCGCGCTGACCGCTTTCCGAGGCTTCGGTCAGAACCGTCATCTCATCCATGCGATCGGGTCGGGACAGTTCGATCTGAAAGTGCGGGGCCAGACCATCAACGGTCATCAGTTGCTCTTCGATCTGGGTTGGAAACACGTTCACGCCGCGCAGAATGATCATGTCGTCGGTGCGCCCCGTCACCTTCTCCATCCGTCGCATGGACCGAGCTGTGCCAGGCAGCAATCGGGTCAAGTCTCGTGTTCGGTAGCGGATGATCGGGAATGCCTCTTTGGAGAGTGAGGTGAAGACCAGCTCGCCCGGTTCCCCGTCGGGCAAGACAGCCCCTGTTTGCGGGTCGATCACTTCGGGGTAAAAGTGGTCTTCCCAGATATACAGGCCGTCCTTGGTCTCTACACATTCATTGGCCACGCCGGGGCCCATCACCTCGGACAGGCCGTAGATATCTACCGCATGCATGTCAAAGGCGTCCTCGACCTCCTTGCGCATCGCATTGGTCCAGGGCTCGGCCCCAAAGATGCCAACCTCCAGCGGGGATTTGCGCGGGTCCAGCCCCTGGGCCGCGTATTCATCCAGAATCGACAGGGCATAGGATGGCGTGACGGTGATCCCCTTGGCGCCGAAATCTTCGATCAGGCGCACCTGCCGTTGTGTCATTCCGCCAGAGACGGGAACCGTGCTCAACCCCAGTGCATCAGCGCCCAGGTGGATGCCCAGCCCGCCAGTAAACAGGCCATACCCATAAGCATTGTGCAAAATGTCGCCCGGCCGCAGGCCAGAGGCGCGCAGGGACCTTGCAACAACCTCGCCCCACACCGCCAGGTCGTTCACCGTATACCCTACGACCGTTGGTTGCCCGGTGGTGCCCGATGACGCATGGATCCGCTTTACGTCTCCTCTTGGAACGGCAAACATGCCGAACGGGTAGTTGTCGCGCAGATCCTGCTTTACGGTGAAGGGGAACTTTGCCAGATCCTCCAGCGATTTCAGGTCATCGGGATGTACGCCAGCGGCATCAAAGCTGGCCTTGTAGTGGGGCACATTCTGGTAGGCGTGGTTCAGCGACCAGGCCATGCGCTTTAGCTGCAAGGTGGCGATTTCATCGCGTGATGCAATCTCGATCGGGTTCAGACTGTCGCGTGGTGGCGTAAGGTCTTTCATCAGGCTTTCTCCAACATCAGGGCAATTCCCTGGCCAACACCGATGCACATGGTGCAAATGGCGCGGGCCATGTCCTGGTTCGTCATGGTTTGCGATGCGGTCAGGGCCAGCCGCGTGCCAGACATGCCCAGAGGGTGCCCCAGGGCAATGGCCCCGCCATTCGGGTTCACATGATCCGCGTCGTCGGGCAGCCCCAGTTGCCGGGTTACCGCCAGACCCTGCGCCGCAAAGGCTTCGTTCAGTTCGATCGTGTCGATGTCCCCGATCCCCAGACCGGCGCGCGCCAGCAACTGTTCCGTCGCAGGCGCCGGCCCGATCCCCATGATCCGGGGCGGCACGCCAACGGTTGCCATTCCGGTGATCCGCGCCCGTGGCGTCAGGCCGTATTTTGCAATAGCGGCCTCCGAGGCCACAATCACCGCCGCCGCCCCGTCGTTCACCCCAGAGGCATTCCCCGCCGTGACCGAGCCGCCCTCGCGGAAGGGCGTCGGCAGTTTGGCCAGCTTTTCGGGTGTCGTTTCGCGGGGATGTTCGTCCTGCTCGACCACAATTGCATCGCCGCGCCGTTGCGGAATGGTGACGGGCGAAATCTCTTGCGCCAGTCGCCCATTCGCCCGCGCCGCGATGGCCCGCATCTGCGACCGATAGGCAAAGGCGTCCTGATCCTCGCGGCTGATCTGATAGTCCGATGCAACATTCTCGGCTGTTTCTGGCATCGAATCGGTGCCGTAGTGTTTGTGCATCTCGCGGTTCACAAATCGCCAGCCGATGGTGGTGTCATAGATCTCGGCCTTGCGCGAAAAGGCGCTGTCGGCTTTGGGCATCACCAATGGCGCACGGCTCATGCTTTCAACGCCGCAGGCGATAATGACATCCGCCTCGCCAGACCGCACGGCCCGCGCAGCCGTGCCAACCGCATCCAGGCCCGACCCGCACAACCGGTTCAGCGTCATGCCAGGCACCGTATCGGGCAGACCCGCCAGCAATGTCGCCATCCGGGCCACGTTGCGGTTGTCCTCTCCGGCCTGATTGGCGCATCCGGCAAAGACATCGTCGATGTCCAGGCCGGGATAGCGATCCATCAGCGCCTTGATCACATGCGCCAGCAAATCGTCTGGCCGAACCGAGGACAAGGCCCCGCCATACCGGCCAATCGGCGTGCGGGTCCCATCGCAAAGATAGGCCCGAGTCATGGTGTTTCCTCGAAATTCTGGCCCTTGATTGTGCGTGAAAGGCCACGAAACAGCGCCACGACACGGCCGTCCTCTCCGGTGACCGTAACGTCGTAAACGCCAGAGCGCCCGGTTTTGGACACCTCAATGGCCGCGGCCGTCAACCGTTCCGCCCCTTTGCCGGGGCTGACATAGGTGATGGAATTCTGCTGTGCCAGCGTGGCCTGATTGTAGCTGTTGCAGGCAAAGGCAAAGGCGCTGTCGGCCAGGGTGAAGATATACCCGCCATGGCAAACATCATGCCCGTTCAGGTGATGATCCTGCACCACAAATGACATCGTCGCAGTGCCCGGCCCGATTGCATCCAACGTAATTCCCAACCAAGGCGACGCCCGGTCATTTGCCATCATGGCCGTTGCACTGCGCTCGGCGCGCTCTTGTGGTGTCATGGCATGTCCTCCCCGACTGGCACTAAACTGCACAAAGCCGACCGCGTGGTCAATAGTGTTGATTTCCGCCGTGGTTGCGGTCATCCTGTCGCTGAATTTGGAGGAGACGGATGATGCTCAGACCTGCCAGCTACGCAATGGCCCAATGGATCGAACCGGGGGAAGACGCCCGCGCGGTGTACGGGCCGGTGACGGGCGACAAGATCGCAGTTGCCGGCGGCGCCCCCCTGGATGTGCAGGGCATGCTGGACTGGGCGCGCAACACCGGCGGTCCGGCCCTGCGAGAGATGGGGTTCCACGACAGGGCGCGTCTGGTCAAGGCGATCGGCACCTATCTGAACGGGCGCAAGGAAGAGCTGTACGCGCTGAACCCGCTGACCGGCGCAACGCGGCGCGATGGGGCCGTAGATATCGATGGCGGCATTGGCACGATGTTCGCGATCGCCTCCAAAGGGCGGCGCGAAATGCCGGATGGGAAGGTCTATGTTGATGGCGATATCGAAGGCCTCAGCCGTGGTGGATCCTTCATCGGTCAACATATCGCTGTGCCCTTGCAGGGCGTGGCCGTGCATATCAACGCCTTCAACTTTCCAATCTGGGGCATGCTCGAGAAGCTGGCTCCGACTCTGCTGGCGGGTGTGCCTGCAATCGTCAAACCGGCGACCCAGACCAGCTATCTCACCGAAGCCTGCTTTCGCATGATCATCGAAAGCGGCATCCTGCCGCCGGGGGCTGTGCAACTGGTGGTCGGCGGGGTCGCGGACATGCTGGACCATCTGGGCGCGCAGGATGTTGTCGCCTTCACAGGGTCAGCGGATACCGCGCTGCATTTGCGGGCCAATCCAAAATTGATGCGCAATTCGGTGCGCTTCCATTCAGAACAGGACAGTTTGAACGCCACGATCCTGGGGCCGGATGTTGTCGCAGGCACGCCTGCTTTTGATCAGTTCATCAAAGAGGCGGCCAATGAAATCACCACAAAGGCCGGTCAGAAATGTACCGCGATCCGTCGCATCATAGTCCCGGATGCGCTGATGGGCGAAGTGTCGGGTGCCTTGCAGGCGCGGTTGTCCAAGACGACCGTGGGCGATCCGGCGGCAGAGGGCGTGCGGATGGGGGCGCTGGCGTCGGCTGCGCAAAAGGCGGATGTTTTGGCCAGGGTGCAGACGCTGGCATCAGAAACGGTCTCGCTCACGGGTGATCCCGAGGCGCTGGAGCTGATCGGTGCAGGCCCCGAGGGTGCCTTCCTCAAACCGACGTTGCTGCGCTGCGATGACCCGGACGCCGCTGTCCATGTGCATGAGGTTGAGGCGTTCGGTCCGGTGTCGACCCTGATGCCCTACCGGGATCTGGGCCATGCCAGCGCTCTGGCCAACCGCGGCGGCGGTTCGCTTGTGGCCTCTCTGGTGACGGATGATCCTCAGGTCGCCCGCGATGTGACCCTGAACGCGGCGGCCTGGCATGGGCGGCTGTACATCACCGGCACGAGCAGCGCCAAAGAGGCGACGGGCCATGGTGCGCCCTTGCCGCATATGGTGCATGGCGGCCCGGGCCGGGCAGGTGGCGGCGAAGAGTTGGGCGGCGTTCGGGGGGTGCTCCATTATATGCAGCGCACCGCGATCCAGGGCAGCCCCGACGTGATTGCCGCGATCACCGGTCAATGGACCCCTGGTGCGGCCGAAACGGATGGTTCGGCGCATCCGTTTCAGCGGACCTTTACAGAAATCCAGATCGGCGAGACGATCCGCACCCCCGCCCGCACCGTGACGATGCAGGATATCGAGCATTTCGCGGAATTCACGGGGGACACATTTTACGCGCATATGGACGAAGAGGCGGCCAAGGCGAACCCGTTTTTCCCCGGTCGCGTTGCCCATGGCTATCTGCTGCTGAGTTTTGCCGCTGGTCTGTTCGTTCAGCCCGATCCGGGCCCGGTGCTGGCCAATACCGGGCTGAATGATCTGAGCTTTCAAAAACCGGTCAGCGCGGGCGACAGCATTTCGGTGCGGCTGACCTGTAAACGCAAGACCCGCCGGACGGATGAGTATGGTGAAGTGGCCTGGAACGTGACCCTGACCAATCAGGATGGCGATCAGGTGGCGCGTTATGAGCTTTTGACGATGGTGAGCTACGCGCGCTAAAGGGGACGGATGGATCCGATTGCCCCACTCATCGCGTCATTGCGCGCCGAAGGAAGACTGCGTGTCTGGTCGCTGGTGATCACCGCTTTTGGTGATCTGGTGCAGCACCGGGGTGGCGCGATTTCAACCACTCGCCTGAACCTGTTGTTGGGGCGGGTCGGGGTGGAGCCGGGGGCCTTGCGCACCGCCTTGTCCCGCCTGGACAGCGATGGCTGGATTCAGCGGGAGCGGAGCGGGCGCAGCAGTATCTGTCGGCTGAGCCGGGAGGGGCTGGCGCAATTTGAACCGGCCACTTCGGCGATTTATGCGCCGCCGCGCGCCGCCCCGGTGGAACGTTGGGGGCTGTCGGTCACGCTGGGTGATGGCGGGGTGCCGCGGATCAGTCTGGTTCCGGCAGATCAGATGACGGGCGAGGGTGATGTCGCGGTGACAGGCCAGTTGAGCCGGTTGTCGGATGCCTATCGCGCGGCGTTTCTGGAGCCGTCCTATCGGGCGGCGTTGGCGGCGCTGGCGGGGGATCTGTTGGTGCTGCCCTCGATCACGGACCCGCTGGATGCGGCGGCGGCGCGGTTGCTGCTGATCCATCGCTGGCGCCGGATTGTGCTGCGTTATCCCGAGCCGTTGGCGGAATTGCTGCCGCTGGATGCCCCGCTGGCCGACCCTCGTGCGGCCGTGGCGCGGGCTTATGCGGCGCTGGTGGGCCCTGCGGAGACCTGGTTGGACGCGCCCTGTGGGGGCGGGTCGGGCCTGCCGGGGGCGGATGAAGCGGTGGTAAATAGATTTGGGATGCGCGCAAAGGCTTGATCTGGGCGAAAAATGGCGCAAGGCTGGGGTATGAGTTTTCAAAATACTGTGCCCTTCTCCCATGGCTCTACCCCGCAACAAGTTGCGTTTGACCGAAAAGAGCTGTCTGTCATCCTGTCCCTATATGGCCGCATGGTCGCCGCCGGTGAATGGCGCGATTATGGGATCTCTTGTTTGAGCGATCGGGCGGTGTTTTCAGTGTTTCGCCGGACCGCTGAGACGCCTTTGTATCGGATTGAAAAGACCCCCAAGCTGCGCAATCGGCAGGGTATGTACTCTGTGACCGGGATGGATGGTCAGATTCTGAAACGGGGGCAGGATTTGAAGACGGTTTTGCGGGTTTTGGAGCGTAAATTGATCCGCGCGGTCGATTGAACCGGAAATGTCCCAGCTGGGACATTGGGTTAAGCACTTGATATAAAAAGATTATCGGAAAATACATGCCCGGGACACGGCGCGTTTTGCGCTGTCATGGGCCGAGCAAAGCCCTGTCTAGAGCCTGACCCGGCGGCGCGATGTGACGGGGCCGTCTGCGCTGGCCTCTATCCGTTCAATGGCGGCGTTGATCCCTTCGTAGGTGACGGCCATATGGTGGGCATTGGCGTGAATCAGCTGCTGATCGTCCACGACCATGGCCACGTGCCCGCGCCAAAACAGCAGATCGCCGCGCTGGAGGGGGTCTGAGTGCTCAATTTTTGAGCCAAGCGCGGCCTCTTGCTGGTCACTGTCGCCCGGGCAGGGGATGCCGCAGGCGAGGAAGGCGGCCTGTATGAGGCCCGAGCAATCAATGCCGAAGGCGGAATTGCCGCCCCAGAGATAGGGCGTGCCCAGGAATTTCTGTGCCACGCTTACCGGATCGCGGAGAGTCAGCGGCAGGCTGGTCAGATGTGTCAGGGGGACGTAGCGGCGGATATCGACCAGCCCCCGGCTCCAGTCGATTTCGGCCCAGCCGTCGATTTCACGCACCACGGACAGGCGCGATCCGAAAGAGAGCGGCGTGACGCGGCCCATGTCCTTGAGCCCCGGGGAGGTTTTGCAATAGCTGCGCGGCGCGGTGACCATATGGGTAGGGGCAACCGATTGCGGCATGAAATGTGCGGTTTCGATCCAGCCGACATAGCCGTCACGTTCGGCAAAGCCGAAGGCCCAGCCGTCCTGGGCGTCGAGCATGCAGAAGTCTTCGCCGCGGACCAATTGCCGGTCTCGGTCACCGTGGGGGTTGTTGCACAGATCGGTCACGTCACGGGCGATGCGAAAGGTTTCGCCCTCGACCAGTTGGGTGATGCCGGTCTGGCCGCGCAGTGAGACATGTGCGACCCGTTGATTTGCGCGCAGGCTGCGGCGGTCGCTCATAGGTCCAGCAGATCTGGCAGGGCGGCGAGGATGGCGCGGGCGCCCTGACCGGTGCCGCCGCGGGGGCGGGCTGGTGTATTGTCGGGTTGCCAGCCGTAGATGTCGAAATGGACATATGGGGTCTGGTCGACAAAGCGGCGCAGGAACAGGGCGGCGGTGATCGAGCCGGCAAAGCCGCCCTTGGGCGCGTTGTCGAGGTCGGCGATGCCCGGTTCGATCATGGGTTCGTATGGGTCATGAAAGGGCATTTGCCAGACCGGGTCGGCGGCGGTTTGCCCGCCTTGTGTGATGGCGGCGGCGTGGCCCGCGTCTGTGGCATAGAAGGGCGCGAGGTCAGGCCCGACGGCGACGCGGGCGGCGCCGGTCAGCGTGGCCATGGAGAGGATCAGGTCTGGCGCGGCTTCGTCCGCGAGGGCGAGCGCATCGGCCAGGACCAGCCGGCCCTCGGCGTCGGTGTTGTTGATTTCGACGGTGAGGCCCTTGCGGGAGGTCAGGATATCCTGCGGGCGGAAGGCATTGCCGCTGACGGCGTTTTCGACGGCCGGGATCAGAACGCGCAGGCGCAGGGGCATGTTGAGCGCCATGATCATATGGGCCAGGCCCAGGACGGCGGCCGAGCCGCCCATGTCCTTTTTCATCAGCCCCATGGAGGCTGCTGGTTTCAGGTCCAGCCCGCCGGTGTCAAAGCAGACGCCTTTGCCGACGAGGGTGAGGGTTGGGCCGCTGGTGCCCCAATGCATGTCGATCAGGCGCGGGGCGCGGGTAGAGGCGCGTCCGACGGCGTGGATCATTGGAAAGTTGGCGGTGAGCAGCGTGTCGCCGGTGGTAACGGCGCAGGTGGCGCCGTGGCGCTGGGCGAGGTCGCGGGCGGCGGTTTCAAGCTCGCCCGGGCCCATGTCAGAGGCCGGTGTGTTGATGAGGTCGCGGGTCAGGGCCTCTCCGTTGGCGATGGCTTCGACTTTGGCCGGGTCGATGCCGGTTGGGGCGATCAGGCCGGGCATCGGGGGGTTGGCGGATTTGTAGCGGTCAAAGCGGTATCCGGCGAGCAGCCAGCCGAGGCATTCGGTTTCGAGGGTTTGTGATTCGGTGTCCTGATCGAGGCCCGAGGCGATGCGGTATGGGCCGGCGGGCAGCTGTGCGCCAGCGGTGGCCAGCGCAAAGCGCGTGCGCGCCCGCGTTGCGGCAGAGCCATATCCGGCGAGCGCGCAGGCGATGCCGCCCTGCGCGTCTGGCACGACGAGGGATTGGCCCAGGGCGCCGGTGAAGCTGCTGTTGGCGACCCAGTTTTGGGTGCGTGAGTCGGCCAGGCTCAACCAGTTTTCCAGCTTTGCGCTTTCGATCACATGCAAGTCGATTGCGGGATTTGCGGATGGGTCTGGGGTTGAGGCAAAAGTCAGCGGCATTTGGGCGCTCCGGTCTGAGGGACAGGGCGGAGGTTGCCGGATTGGTCATGTGGCCGCAAGGCCAATTGCCTGCGCCCGGACGGTTGGGGGTCCGGGTTGTGGATGTGGTTTGGTGTCAGACAGAGAGGCCTTCGACATCCCAGACGGCGCAGAGCGAGAGGTCACCGACCCGGACCAGCCGCGCCAGCGTTGCGGCGGTTGCGGTTGGGTCGCCCTGGGCCAGGGTTTGTGTGACATGCATGGCGATGCGTTGCAGTTTTGTCATGCCCAATTGGCCTGCGGTTCTGGCGACTGCTGCGACCTGGCGGGACAGGCTGGTGCTGTCGTGTTGTTGGTAGGCCTGTTCGCATTTGTTGATCAGGCTGCCGAGTTCGGCCACGGTGCGGCAGATGATGTCTTCGGCGTCGGCCTGGCTGAGATTTCGGATCAACTGGTTCAGTCGATCGCTGTCCAAGCGCACGTTTTCCTTAAATCGTAGTTCTGTCATTAGTCCCACCGTCATCGTCCGATGTTATGTTGTGCCCCCACGGCTGATGGCAATCTGAGCCGAAATATTTTGCAAATTCTTTCTGCCGCGTGCTCATCTGCCTATAATTCGAGGCAAATCGCGGCTAGTTAGCCTGTAACGGACCTTAGCAAAGAGCGGACGAGACCATGAAATTGGCGAAACCTTTGCCCTCATATCTGATCCAGCGGTACCATGGTTGGAAGGCGACCGGCTATGCCGAGAACCGAACGTGGTATCGGCGTTTGGCGACCGAGGGGCAGCGGCCCAGGGCGATGGTGATTTCGTGCTGTGACAGCCGGGTGCATGTGACGTCGATTTTCGGGGCGGATCAGGGGGAGTTCTTTATCCATCGCAATATTGCGAATCTGGTGCCGCCTTATGAGCCGGATGGGGATCATCACGGGACGAGTGCGGCGGTGGAATATGCGGTGACGGCGTTGAATGTGGCGCATTTGATCGTGTTGGGGCATTCGCAATGTGGCGGTGTGCGCGGCTGTATCGAGATGTGCGAGGGTCATGCGCCCGAGCTGGAGCGGCCGGAGAGCTTTGTCGGGCGGTGGATGGATATTCTGCGGCCCAATTACGAGGTTGTGGCCAATATCGAAGACCCGGAAGAGCAGGCGCGTCAGCTGGAGAAGCAGGCGGTGATGCGGTCGCTTGAGAACCTGATGACCTTTCCGTTCATCGAGTCGGCGGTCAAGGACGAGTCGTTGACGCTGCATGGGTTGTGGACGGATATCGGTGAGGGCGGGCTGGAGTGTTTTGACCCTGCCACCGGGACGTTCACGACAGTTTAGCCGGGCTCTGGGTTTTTGGCGAGGTCGCGCAGGATCGGGCAATCGGGCCGGTTGTCTCCGGCGCAGGCCGAGACGAGGCCGCTGAGGGTGTCGCGCAGTTCCTGCAACTCGCGCAGTTTGGTGTCGATGCGGTCCAGGTGATGGGCGGCAACGGCGCGGACATCGGCGCTGGCGCGGGATTCGTCCTGATACAGACCCAGCAGGGTGCGGCAGTCTTCGATGGAAAAGCCAAGGGTGCGGGCGCGGCTGAGGAAGGCGAGCTTGTGACAATCGGCGTCCGAGAAGTCGCGGTAGCCATTGTTGCGGCGGGCCGGGTGGATCAGGTCGATGTCTTCGTAATAGCGGATGGTTTTGGCCGGCAGGCCGGTGCGGTCCGAGACGTCTTTAATGTTCATGAGCCAGGGTTGCCTTTGAGGGATGTGGGCCCCGGGTGGCCGGGGTGGTTTCGGGCGCGGCAAAGCGGTGCAGACGCAGGGCGTTGGTGACCACAAAGACCGAGCTGAGCGCCATCGCCCCGGCCGCGAGCATCGGAGAGAGCAGCAGGCCGGTGAACGGATAGAGCGCGCCAGCCGCGACCGGGATCAGCAGCGTGTTGTAGCCAAAGGCCCAGACGAGGTTCTGGCGGATGTTGCGCATGGTGCGCTTGGACAGGTCGAGTGCGGTCAGAACCGTGCCGAGCCGGGCCCCGGCGAGCACGACCTGCGCGCTCTGGATGGCGACATCGGTGCCGGTGCCCATGGCCAGCCCGACATTTGCGGCGGCCAGTGCGGGGGCGTCATTGATGCCGTCACCCACAAAGGCGACCGGCCCGTAGGTGGCGCGCAGGCGCTCGATTTCGCGCGCCTTGCCATCTGGCAGGACGCCGGCGACCACATGGCTGACCCCCAGCCGGTCCCCGATATGGCGCGCGGCACGCTCGGAATCGCCGGTGATCATGGCGGTTTTCAGGCCACGCGCATGGAGGGCGGCGATGAGGCTCTGAGCCTCGGGGCGGAGGGTGTCGGCGATGGTAAACAGCGCGGCGGGTCTGTTGTCGATGGCGGCCAATACGATGCTGTGACCGGCGGATTCGGCGGTTTCGATCTGCGCGTCCACCTGTGACAGGTCCAGCCCGTGGTCGCCCAGCAGGCGGGCAGAGCCGATGAGCAGCGCGTAGCTTTGGCCATTGTCCTGAACCTGGGCACGCAGGCCAAGGCCCGACAGCGCCTGCACGTCGCTGACCTGCGCGGTTTCCGGGACGGATTTGGCCGCATCGGTGAGCGCGCGGGCCAGCGGATGTTCAGAGCGGGATTCGGCGGCGGCGACAAGGCGGAGCACGTGATCCTCGCTCCAGTCGCCCAGCCTGTGGGTCTGGATCAGCCGGGGCGTGCCCTGAGTCAGCGTGCCGGTTTTGTCAAAGGCGACAACGCGGGTTTCCTGAAGCCGTTGCAGGGCCTCGCCCTGGCGCAGCAGAATCCCAAGCTGGGCGCCGCGTCCGGTGGCGACCATGACCGAGACGGGCGTGGCCAGCCCCATGGCGCAGGGGCAGGCGATGATCAGCACAGAGACACCGGCCACCAGGGCATTGCTGAGCGCCGGGTCCGGCCCGAGCAGCAGCCATCCCAGCACGGTGAGCGCGGCAATCACCAGCACGGCCGGGACAAACCGGGAAACGACGTGATCCGCGAGCGATTGGATGGGCAGCCGCCCGCCCTGGGCCTGGCGCACCATGTCGATGATCTGTGCCAATGTGGTTTCACTACCAACGCGCTGGGCGACGTAGCGGACCGAACCGGGGCCATTGACGGTGCCGGCGGAGACTGTGTCTCCGGGGGCTTTGGGCACGGGCATGGGTTCGCCAGTCAGCATGCTTTCATCCAGATGCGTGGTGCCGTCGTGAAGGGTGCCATCCACGGCCACCCGTTCGCCCGGGCGCAGGTGCAGAAGGTCGCCGACGGCGATCTGGCTGAGGTCGGTATCTGTGAGCGTGCCGTCGGGGGATTCGACGCGGGCGGTGCGCGGTTGCAGCCCGATCAGGGCGCGGATGGCGGTGCCCGCCTGCCCGCGGGCGCGCGCCTCGAGCCAGCGGCCCAAAAGGATGAGGGTGATGATGACGCCTGCGGCCTCGAAATACACGGCCTGTGCGGTTTGCGGCAGCAGGCCGGGGGCAAAGAGGGCGACGGTCGAATAGGTCCAGGCGGCGAGGGTGCCGATGGCGACAAGGCTGTTCATATCGGGGTGGCCGCGCAGCAGGTCTGGCACGCCGCGTTGCAGGAAGGGGCGGCCCGGGCCGATCAGGACCAGGGTGATCAGCACGAACTGAAGCAGCCAGGATTGGGTCTGGCCCAGCGTCTGCGCGATCCAGTGGTGAAACCCCGGAACCAGGTGGCCGCCCATTTCAAGGACAAAGACCGGCAGCGTCAGCGCCCCGGCAACCAGTGCCCGGCGGCGGTTTTCAGCGATTTCGCGCGCGGCGGGGTCGTTTTGGGCCTGGTGGGGCGCGTCGGGCGCATGTGCGGACTGGCGCGGCGCGGCGTCATAGCCCGCCGCCCGGACGGCGGCGATGGCGGCCTGTGGGCTGGTTGCGCCGCTCAACCCGGTGAGGCGGGCGGACCGGTCGGCAAAATTGACCTGCGCCCGGGTTATGCCGGGCAGGTCGCTCAGCGTGCGTTCAACCCGCGCGGCGCATCCGGCGCATGTCATGCCGTCAAGGCTCAGCTCTGTGGTTTCGGTCTGGGCCGGATAGCCTGCGGCGTCCAGCGCGTCGTGAATTGCCGTTGCATTTGCCCCGTCCAGCGCGATCAGGGCCGAATGGTCGGCCACATTGACGGTCGCCGATTGCACGCCCTCGACGGCCAGCAACGCCTGTTCAGCGCGACCGGCGCAGGCCGCGCAGCTGAGCCCTTGCACCTGGATGCGGATTTGGTTTGACATGATGTGGTTGGATCCCTGAGCGCGTCTCGGGCTCTAGATAGGGGTTCCATCTACTGGAAGGTCAAGGGGCGTTTCATCACATTTCAGCTGTGGTGCCCGGCCTCGGTTTCTTCGAGTTTGGTCAGCAGGTCGAGCAGGGTGTCATATTCCTGTGGGCCCATGCGATTGCGGATGCCATCGGCGAGCTGGACGCTTTTATCCAGGTTGTCGAGGATGATTTCGTCGCCCCTTGGGGCAATCCGGACGATTTGGCGGCGCCGATCCCTGGTGTCGGTTTCGCGGGCGATCATGGCTTTTTCTTCGAGTTTTTGGAGGATGCGGGTGAGGCTGGGCAGGAGGAGGCAGGCCTCTTCGGCGATGCGGGTGGGTTCCATTGGCCCGTTTTCCTGTAAGACGCGCAGGACGCGCCATTGCTGTTCGGTGATACCAACCGAGCTGAGCATGTTGCGAATCGGGCCCATGAGGCGCTCTCGGGCGCGCAATAATGCGATTGGGAGCGAGCGGGAGGTGGATGGGAGTGTTTGAGTCATGATGGATTTTCGCTGAGACTGGCGTGCAGATCAATGTCAGAGTGTCGCGATGGATTGACTGTGTCCGGAATGTCATGTATTAACTTGTTAAGTAAATAGAGGGGGAGGGCGCGGTGCCACATATCATCGTCGATTACTCTGCGAACATGGAGTCGCGGGTGGATATGGCGGGCCTGTGCGAAGCTTTGCGGGTTGCTGCGGTCGAAACGGGCGTGTTTCCGATGCCGGGTGTGCGGGTGCGGGCCCTGCGCGCGGATCACGTGGCGATTGCGGATGGGCGTGACGTGCATGGCTACGTCGACATCTCGGTCCGGTTGCGCGGCGGGCGCCCGGATGACGTCAAGGCGGCAGCCACCCAACATGTTTTTCAGGCGGCGCAGGCCTGGCTGGCGCCAGCGATGGCGGTGCATTCCATCGCGCTGTCGCTGGAAATGCGCGATATTGATCCGGATTTGTCGCCCAAGGCGGGGTCGATCCGGGATCACCTGATTTTGTCATCTGAAGGAGTGGAGTCGACATGAGCGATCTGGCGGGCAATCTGGTCAAACTGGATTCATATCTGGCGCGGTTTCGCGAAGGCGGTGTGCAGAACCGGATCGCCGGAGAGCTTTGCGCGGCGGCATCGGGCGAAACCTTTGAGACGCATTCGCCGGTGGACGAGAGCCTGATTTCTACGGTCGCCCGCGGCGGTGCTGCGGATATCGACAGGGCGGCACAGGCCGCGCGGGCAGCGTTTGCGGAGTGGCGCGACATGCCCGGCGAAGAGCGCAAGCGGATCCTGCACCGGATTGCGGATGGCATCGTGGCCCGCGCCGAAGAGATCGCGCTGTGCGAATGCTGGGACACGGGCCAGGCGTTGCGCTTCATGTCCAAGGCGGCGCTGCGCGGGGCCGACAACTTCCGTTTCTTCGCAGATCGGGCACCGGCGGCGCGCGATGGGCAGATGCTGCCCTCTGCAACGCTGATGAACGTGACCACCCGCGTGCCGATCGGGCCGGTTGGGGTGATCACGCCCTGGAACACCCCCTTCATGCTGTCGACCTGGAAAATCGCCCCGGCCCTGGCCGCAGGATGTACCGTGGTGCACAAACCGGCCGAGTTTTCGCCCGTGACGGCCTCGATCCTGGCCGAGATCGCGCAGGAGGCCGGTTTGCCGCCCGGGGTCTGGAACCTGGTCAACGGCCTGGGCGAAGAGGCCGGCAAGGCGCTGACCGAACATCCCGACATCAAGGCAATCGCCTTTGTCGGAGAAAGCCGTACAGGCTCCATGATCATGAAACAGGGGGCCGAGACACTCAAACGCGTGCATTTCGAACTGGGCGGCAAAAACCCGGTCGTGGTGTTTGACGACGCTGACCTGGACCGGGCGCTGGATGCGGCGATCTTCATGATCTATTCCCTGAACGGAGAGCGCTGCACCTCCTCGTCGCGCCTGCTGATCCAGGACAGCATCGCGGATACCTTCGAAGCCAAACTGAGCGAGCGTGTGAACCGGATCAAGGTCGGCCATCCGCTGGATCCGGGCACCGAAGTCGGCCCGCTGATCCACAAAACCCATTTCGACAAGGTCACCTCCTATTTCGAAACCGCCAGATCAGATGGCGCCACCATCGCTGCGGGCGGCACCCGCAACGGGGATCAGGGCTGGTTCGTGAACCCAACCCTGTTTACCGGCGCCCGCAACGACATGAAAATCGCCCAGGAAGAGATCTTTGGCCCGGTCCTGACCTCAATCCGCTTCTCAACCGAAGAAGAGGCGCTGCAAATCGCCAATGACACGGCCTACGGGCTGACCGGATACGTCTGGACCAACGATCTCACCCGCGCGATGCGCTTCACCAATGAACTGGAGGCGGGGATGATCTGGGTCAACTCCGAGAATGTCCGCCACCTGCCCACCCCGTTTGGCGGCGTCAAAGCCAGCGGCATAGGTCGCGACGGCGGGGACTGGTCGTTCGACTTCTACATGGAGCAAAAACACATCGGCTTTGCCACGGGCCAACATCGGATCCCGCGGCTCGGGGCCTGATGTGATCACACCCCCATCCTTCTTTTTGGTTCCAAATACTCCGGGGGGCCAGGGGGCAGCGCCCCCAAACCCGCTCTCCGCATATGACCACGCCTGCTAAAGGAGCACTGAAATGCCCGTCCCGTCTCCGGTACTTTATCCGCCATTTAACATCGTTCGCCTGAGCCATGTCGAATATTGGGTCACGGATCTGGCCAAGTCCCGCGCCTTTTATGTGGATATCCTCGGCTTGCAGGTCACGGACGAAGACCAGGACACAGTCTACCTGCGCGCCATGGAAGAGCGGGGCCATCATTGCATGATCCTGCGCCAGGCGCGCGCGGCCTCCGTCAGAACCCTGGCGTTCAAACTGTTCGACGAACCCGATCTGGAAAAAGCCGAACAGTGGTTCCAGTCCAAGGGCCTGCCCACCGAATGGGTCGAACGTCCCTATCAGGGCAAGACCCTGCGCACCCGGGATCTGCACGGTATCCCGCTGGAATTTTATGTCAAAATGGATCGTTTGCCGACGATTCACCAGCAATACAGGCTCTATAACGGGGTAAAGCCCCTGCGGATCGACCATTTCAACATGTTCAGCCAGGACGTGGATGCCTCGGTCGCCTTTTACTCCGAACTGGGTTTCCGCACGACCGAATACACCGAAGACGCCGAGACCGGGAAATGCTGGGCCGCCTGGATGCATCGCAAGGGGGGCGTGCATGACGTGGCCTTTACCAACGGACGCGGCCCGCGCCTGCATCATTCGGCCTTCTGGGTGCCGACACCGCTCAACATCATTGACCTGCTGGATCTGATGTCGACAACCGGCTGGGTCGACAGCATCGAGCGCGGCCCGGGCCGCCATGGGATTTCGAACGCGTTTTTCCTGTATGTGCGTGACCCGGACCTGAACCGGATCGAGATTTATTGCTCGGACTATCAGACCGTCGATCCGGATCTGGAGCCGATCAAATGGGATCTGAAAGATCCGCAGCGCCAGACCCTGTGGGGCGCCCCTGCGCCACGATCCTGGTTCGAGGAGGGCTCTGTCTTTGACGGTGCAGAGCTGACGGATAGCGCCCTCACGGCCCAGCCGATTATTGCGCCCTGATGGCGCATGATCAAAACATCGCCCTGATGGCGCATGATCAAAACATCGCCCTGATGGCGCATGATCAAAACATCGCGCTGAGGGTGTGGAGGAAATTCTGTAACATGGACTCTTGGTTCGGGCTGGTTTCGCCCCTGTTTCGAACAGCTGTGCCAGTCTAGGCTGTGCCAGCCCAAGCAAGGAGACGCCTGCCATGAACTGGGATGAATTCGCACCCTGGGGAACCAAAGTGTCCGAATGGGCGCAAAGCTATCATCAGAGTTTGCGTGACCGGCCGGTGCGGGCCCAGACCCAGCCCGGCGAGATCCTGAATGCGCTGCCCGCCAGCCCGCCCGAACAGCCGGAGGCGCTGGAGGATGTGTTTCGCGATTTCGAAGAGATCGTCATGCCGGGCATGACCCATTGGCAGCACCCCCGGTTTTTCGCGTATTTCTCGGCCAATGCGGCGCCGGCCTCGGTTCTGGCAGAGTTTCTGGCGACGGTATTGGCGCCTCAATGCATGTTGTGGCAGACCTCTCCGGCGGCGACCGAGCTGGAGACGCGGGTGATGGATTGGCTGCGTCAGTCGCTGGGTTTGCCGGGCGGCTATCAGGGGGTGATTCAGGATTCGGCCTCCTCGGCCACGCTGGCGGCGGTTTTGACCATGCGCGAGCGGACGTTGGATTGGCAGGGCAATCAGCAGGGGCTGTCCGGGCAGCCTCGGTTGCGGATTTATGCCTCCAGCGAGGTGCATACGTCGATTGACCGGGCGATCTGGATCTCGGGGGTGGGGCAGGACAATCTGGTGCGGATTCCGACGACCGGCGCGTGGCGCGGTATGGATCCTGTGGCGTTGGAGGCGGCCATTCAGGCCGATAAGGCGGCGGGTCTGACGCCTGCGGGTCTGATCCTGTGCGTGGGCGGGACCGGCACGGGGGCAACGGATCCGATTGATGCCTGCATGGATGTGGCGCAGCGCCATGGATTATACACCCATGTCGATGCCGCCTGGGCCGGTTCGGCGATGATCTGCCCCGAGTTTCGCCCGATGTGGGCCGGCACCGAGCGGGCGGACAGCATTGTTTTCAACCCGCACAAGTGGCTGGGCGTTCAGTTTGACTGTTCAGCCCATTTTCTGAAGGATCCCGGCAACCTGGTGAAAACTCTGGCGATCAGCCCGGAGTTTCTGAAGACCTATGGGGCCGAGGGGGTGATCAACTATTCAGAATGGTCGATCCCATTGGGGCGGCGGTTCCGGGCGTTGAAGGTCTGGTTTGTGTTGCGGACCTATGGGCTGGAGGGGTTGCGCACCCGGCTGCGCAATCATGTGAAGTGGAGCCACGCTCTGTGTGACCGGCTGGTGGCAGAGCCGGATTTTGAATGTGTGACGGCGCCGATATGGTCGCTGTTTTCGTTTCGGTATCTGCGCGAAGGCGTGGATCTGGATGCGTTGAATCTGCGGCTGGTGACGGCGATCAATGACGATGGTCGCATCTATCTGACGCAGACACGGGTGGATGGTGCAATGGTGATCCGGTTTCAGGCCGGGCAGTTTGATTGCACCGAAGAGGACGTGATGATGGTTCATGACGTTGTGACAGAGATTGCAAGAGGTTTGGATTGATGCGGATAGCGAGTTTTTCAGCGCAGGGTGAGCCGTTTTACGGGGTTGTGACCGAGGCGGGCGCAATTGCGCTGTCGATGGATTTTCCCCAATGGCCCAGCCTGTCTGATGTGGTTGCGGCGGATGGGCTGCATGCTCTGGCGCTGGCGGCGCAGGGCCGGGAGGTGACCCATGCCCATGGGGCGTTCGACTATGAGATCCCTTTGCCATCGCCGCAAAAGATCATCTGCGTCGGCGTCAATTTCCCCGATCGCAATGCCGAGTACAAGGATGGCAAGGACGCGCCGCCGAACATGTCGCTGTTCATTCGCTTTCCGGGATCGTTTACCGGGCACAACCGTCCGTTGGTGCGGCCCCCCGAGACGCCTCAGCTGGATTATGAGGGCGAAGTGGCGATTGTGATCGGCAAGGGTGGTCGGCGCATTGCGCAGGCGGATGCCTATGATCACATTGCGGCGCTGACCCTGTGCAACGAGGGCACGCTGCGCGATTGGGTGCGTCATGCCAAGTTCAACGTGACGCAGGGCAAGAACTGGGACAATTCGGGCGCGATGGGCCCCTGGTTAGTGCCCTTTACGGCGGCGGCGCAGCTGGATGACATCCGCCTGACCACCCATGTGAACGGCGAGCTGCGCCAGGAGGATCGCACCAGCCGCATGTTGTTCCCGATCCGGCGCCAGATCGAATATATCTCGACCTTCACCACATTGGCGCCGGGTGACATCATCGTGACGGGCACGCCGACAGGTGCCGGAGCGCGGTTTGATCCGCCACGGTTCCTGGTGCCCGGGGATGTCATCGAGGTGGCGGCCGAGGGGATTGGCGCGCTGGTCAACACGGTGATTGACGAGGAGGTCTGACCTGTACCGTTTCGAGTGCAACCAGAGACATCGCCTATCCCTTTTCGCGTCCGACCGTCGGGAGAGGCCGCGAACAGGTGATCCAGGTAAGCTCGAAACGGGACAGTAGCATTAATCAGCAGGCTTGGTCAGTTTTGTCCTTTTGAGGTGAAGCATGCCACGCAAGTCCCCATTTGAGCACCATCGTTTTCCACAGGTGATCATTCTGTGAGCGGTGCGGTGGTATTTGCGCTACCCGCTATCCTATCAAGACGTGGTCGATTTGCTCGTCGAGCGTTGGATTAATGTTGATCGATCAACCGTGTATCGCTGGGTGGTCAAGTTTGGGCCCGAACTCACCAAACGCACAGAGAAATATCTGCGCCGCGCCAGCCTCGATTGGCACGTGGACGAACCTTATGTCCGCGTTGGTGGCAAGTGGCCACATGATCGACTTTCGCCTCACCGCTCGGCGGGATGCAAAGGCAGCAAAGTCTATTCTCAACAAAGCCATTGAACGAGTACGCCTGCATCGTCCGGTCACAATCGTCACGGACAAAGCGCCGACCTATCGCCGAGTCATCCGAGACATAAACCATCGATACGATCCGCATTTCGACAGCATCAAACGCGGACATGTCCATAACAAGAAACCAGGGGTCAAAGGCGAGATCCAGTGCATCAGCCAGATGTTCGAAGCAGCTTGATTTGTAAGGCTGTCTCGGCAACGTTCTGACCGACGCAAACTAACGCAACAGTCCCCGTGGCATTGTGCACCTCAAAGGCCCAGAATGTGGTCAAACACACCGAATAATGCAACAGTCCCATCGGAGGCCAACCTTCCCGGACAAAAAAACCAAATTTAAAGGTTCTGTCAAAATCCGGCAGGAATATTTATCGGCCCATAAACTCCGTTGCGACCTCCACGGCAATCTGCGCTGCATTTTCCGTAACGTGATTCCGAGGTCGTCCCAGATATGATGCAGTGAAGCGAAGCGGGCTTGGCACCCAGCCAGGTTCGAATTCCCTTATAGTTCCAGCCTCCAGAAACTCTCGCGCCAGAGCACGCGGAAGCACTGCGATACCTTGATCGGCTTCAACCAAACGAAAACAGGCTGAAATGGATGAGGAGGGAAAAAGTGACACACCTGGTCCAACTTTTTCGAAGAGCAAATCTTCGAGTTCTCGATAAGGTCGCGTGTTGCGCGCATAGGTCCATATAGGACGGGACAACAGCGATACCGGATCTGAGGGTATCAATGCCTTACTGGACAAGTACCAGGCTAGTTCTAACGCTGGAAGTTCCATGTTGTTGACCGAATACTCGGAAACAGGTCCCATCATGATGGCAAGATCAATTGAATTAGACATCAGGGCGCTCCTCAGGTGGACCGAAATATCTACGTCTAAATCGATTTTCAGATTTGGGTATGTGCGATGCAGCTTGGTTATCATGTCAGGCAGCCAACTTTGCGCAATAGTTTCGGAAACGCCGATGTGCAAACGTCCTTCCAGGTCCCAAGGACTAATCATATCTTGTTCGAGCATTGCCGTCATATGCTCGAACTTCTCGGCGTGAGCGAGCAGGAGCTCACCTTTCTTTGTCAACTTCACGCCACTGCTTGTTCTATCAAAAAGCTCAGAAGATAGAGATTCTTCCAGATTCCGAATCCGGGAAGTGATCGCTGGCTGAGTGAGATTAAGAACCTCCGTGGCTTTGCGCATACCGCCAGCGCGGACGACTGTGAGAAAGGTTTTGAGCTGCTCAAGTTTTATCACGGCCAAACCCACCTCCGACTGTCTCCGCACGCTGTCCACGAAAAGAGCATTGTTTCCCTCAAGTGACAACGGATTAGTGTGCGGTCGGCATCGGCCACATCTGTAAACTTGCCGGAAACGAGATTGGTATCCACTTGCCAGTTTTAACCTTATGACTTTCGGTCGGACCTGCTTGGCGCAAAAAACCGTGTTATTTCCTGACCGGAGCGCTGCGGCGTCAAATCGTAACAGGTCCAATCCGGGAACGTACAATGGCTGGACTACAGGCCGCCCGTGCAGGCGGTCGCAAATTCGCACTCACCAAAGCCCAAGTTCGTATGGCACAAGCCGCAATGGCCAACAGAGACACATCCGTTTCCGAACTGTGCAAAGAGCTCGGCGTGAAACCAGTCACTCTCTACCGATACGTCGATCCCAACAGCAATATACGCGATTACGGAAAACGCGTGCTCGGTGCTTAACTTACTATTCTGCACTCAGCCGGAATCTACCCCTTGAAAAACGTCGCCGCGCTGATCCCATGCTCGCGGCAAACTTCAGCCGTTGAAACGCCGCTCTCCTGCTGCTTCAAGATCGTGATGATCTGCTCTTTGTTGAACCGTGATCTCTTCATTCTGTCCGTCTCCTTCGTTGGGACAGACTCTACCTCAAAATGGAGGAGGAAACGGGTCTCAGGTCATGTCGATAAAGGCACTCATGACTTCGTTGAAAGCTTCGTGTTCTTCCCAGAACATCATGTGTGCGCCAAGGACATGTAATTCACTCTGAATGCCTTCTTCGGCCAGTGTCAATTTCGCGACCTCGGCCATGTCAGCGCGAACCACGTTCAGCAACTTGACCTTCTGGCCAACCATCTTCGCAATTTCCGTATCGTCTCTCATTTGAAGATCAGTGATGAAATTCGTTGCCGCGCCGGCTTCGCAACTCATTGACTGGTTCACCATCCACTCCAAATCGTTTGGGTTTGTTTCCCCGATAGTGAGCCAATCGCAAAACCCGTTCGTGGAAGCGTGGCGATCGTAAACGATGGTGTGGTAGAGACCTTTCCAAACTTCGTGATCACCTACACACCATTTTCGTTCGTCGGCGCTAAAGGGTTTCGGGGGCTGGTCGATTGCGATCAAGTGACTTACCCGATCCGTACCTACGGCTTTGAAATAGCCGTAGCAGGCAGACACGCCTGCAGACCACCCACCCAGAATGCACCGATCAATTCCCAGATGCTCAAGCAGCGCATGAATGTCGCGCCCCACTTGATCATACGTGTTATTTGAATTTGTTGTGCTGGATTTGCCATGGCCACGCGGGTCCAGCACGACGAGCCGGTGGGTTTGCGCGAAGGCGGCGACGGACAAGCAATTTCGAATAGTGGAATGGATTGATACGAACCGTTGCAGAGTACCCGGCGACCGATACCCCTGCATCGCCCTTTCTCTCTTGCTGTCGCGTTACCCTTAAATCTGAGACACGGTGCGTTCGAAACTGGGGCGACCAAGTTCGGTCATCCGGTTCAGCACGCGGACACCAATCCTGGCCTCCATTTTCTGGTTCTCAAAGCTGCGCGCTTTTAGCTTCGACCCGATGACGGCCTTGCAACGACCCATCAAAGCTTCACCTCGACTGCGCTGATTGTAGCCCGATGTCTTCTGCCAAGCTATGCGTCCGTACGCTCTAATTTCGGTAATTTGGCGATCGCGGATCGTCAGATTCCGGGCGGCGTCCGAGCTCAGCATTGCGGTTTTGGGTGGTGGGATCGCAATCTCAATGCCTTCGCCAAAGCGCTCGAGCAGAAGATCGCACGTTGGGTCGTCGTCGTAGGCACCATCCGCTAGAAACAGGTCGGCGGGGCCATCAATTTGATCCACCAGACCTGGCAGCGCGGTGGAATCTCCGACGCCATCGGTGGTCAAATCGGAGCAGACGATCTCGCCGCTGACAAGATCGAGACCGAGGTGCAGCTTGCGCCAGGCCCGCCGTTTGCGCTTGGTTTTATGCTTCTCCTCTAGCCACTCGCCCGCATCGTGGATCTTCAACCCGGTGCTATCCCTTGACCGGCAATCGCTGCTTGCAGCGATGAGAGGGGACGACCAACTGGATTCCCGCTTGGCGGCCGGCCTGCGGTTGAGCGCGCAATGTCAGGCCGTGGCTCCGGCGCGACAAGGTGGAGAAACTGGGCACCGCGATTTCGACCCCCAGCAGCTTGGCAATCGAACACATCAAGCCTTGCGTTTGACGCAACGGTTGCCGGAACACCATGCCCAGGGTCAGGCAGGTCTCAATCGCCAGATCTGAATAGACAGGCTGTCCACCCGGCTTCGTCCTGCGAGGCGCCGACCACAAAGCGAGCGCCTCTTCGCTAATCCAAACAGTCAGATCCCCTCGCCGCCGCAAGCTTTCGTTGTACTCAGCCCAATTCGTCACCCGATGCTTTTGCTCGGCGATCTTGTCTCGGCGATCAGCGTTGAACTTGTGCGGCATCTACAGCATCCTGAACGGAAAGGACCGCACCCGATATCAGCTGAGCGGGGAGCCATGCAACAAGGCCATTTTTGACCATGGTTTGCGTGCTCTGTCAGATAAGTGATGTGCTGGACATAACACGGAGCCGGCCCGGTACCATTCACTGTGGTCACAAAACGGTGCACAAAACGCCGTGTTGGGGCAGAGCAGCCCCTTTCCCTGCGCTGGCTGAACCTATATGAGACCGCTGCTGGTCAACCGACCGGCAGAATCTGGAGAAATAATATGGGTTATCGCGTCGTTGTCGCCGGCGCCACAGGCAATGTGGGCCGCGAAATGTTGAACATACTGGCCGAGCGTCAGTTTCCGATTGATAAGGTTGTCGCTTTGGCGAGCCGGAAATCATTGGGTACCGAAGTTTCCTTCGGCGACAAAACGTTGAAGACGCAGGACCTGGATACGTTTGATTTCACCGGCTGGGACATGGCGTTGTTTGCGATCGGGTCGGATGCAACCAAGACCTATGGGCCGCGCGCGGCCGGGGCGGGATGTATCGTGATTGATAACAGTTCGCTCTATCGCTATGACCCGGCGATTCCGCTGATTGTGCCCGAGTGCAATCCGCAGGACATCCATATGTACAGCGCAAAGAACATCATCGCGAACCCCAACTGCTCGACCGCGCAGATGGTTGTGGCGTTGAAGCCGCTGCATGACCGGGCGCGGATCAAGCGGGTTGTCGTGTCGACCTATCAATCTGTTTCGGGCGCTGGCAAGGGCGGTCTGGACGAGCTGTGGGATCAGACCAAGGCGGTTTACAACCCGACGGTGGATGTGCCTCCGAAGGCGTTTCAAAAGGAGATTGCGTTCAACGTGATCCCTCAGATCGACGTGTTCATGGAAGACGGGACCACCAAGGAAGAATGGAAGATGGTGGCAGAGACCAAGAAGATCGTCGATCCGGCGATCAAGGTCACGGCCACCTGTGTGCGGGTGCCGGTGTTTGTGGGCCATTCCGAAGCGATCAACATCGAGTTTGAGGATTTCCTGGACGAAGACGAGGCTCGCGACATCCTGCGCGAAAGCCCCGGGATCATGGTGATCGATAAGCGCGAGCCGGGTGGCTATGTGACGCCCAAGGAATGTGTTGGCGATTTTGCCACGTTCATCAGCCGCATTCGTCAGGATTCGACCATTGAGAACGGTTTGAACCTGTGGTGCGTTTCGGACAACCTGCGCAAGGGTGCGGCGTTGAATGCGGTTCAGATTGCAGAGCTTTTGGGTCGTGAAGTCCTGCAAAAGGGCTGACACGGGCCGCAAGGGACGTGACATTGTGGAACGGACGGGGGCGCCTTGGGCGCCCCTTGCCTTTTGGTGGAGCGGCGGGCAGGCTGCAGTCAGGTTTTCAGGAGTTTTGTGATGCGGATTTTACCTGCTTTGGTCCTTGTCGCGACGACGCAATTTGTTGCCGCCCAAACCGCTATTTCCCAACAGATCAAGGCCGATTCCATTCTGGTGTCCAACCGGGTTGTTGAGGCCATCGTATATCCTGAGGGCGCAGAGATCGTGCGTTCGGGCTCCTTTGCCGCGCCTGCGGGGCGTCATGAGCTGGTGTTGGAGGGTATACCGGAAACTGCGGAACTGTCCTCTTTGCGCATTGAGATCGACGGGGCGCAATTGTTGTATTCCAAGATCCATCAGGGCGGTCCGCAGCTGCCCGCCGACCCGCCCGAAGAGGCGATCGAGGCGTTGAAGGCGCTGGAAGAGGTGCAGGACCGGGTTGCCGCCCTGGAGCAAGAGGCGCGCAGCCTGCGGCTGGCCTCTGATGCGGCTGAGGCCGAGGTGACCTTTTTGGCGCAATTGGGGGACAATGGCGATCTGGCGGGTGGTGATCCGGAGGCTTTGCGGTCTGTGGCGCAAATGATCGGGGCCGAGACCCGGCGGGCGCGGCAGAGCGCCCTGGAGGCAGAGGCACAGGCCCGGCTGGTGGATCGCCAGTTGGAATGGATGGAGCTGGAGGTCAGAAAGGCAGAAGCGGCCCTGAATATGGTCGCGTTTGACGACCGCGACCGGCATCGTCTGGTTTTGGGGATCGAGTCCGCGCAAGAGGTGACCAACGGGCAGGTGAACCTGACCTACCGGAGCCCGTATTCCGCGGGCTGGGCGCCGGTTTATGACATGACGCTGATCCGTGGAGAGACCCCGATGCTGCGCATCGAACGCAGCGTGTTGGTGGGGCAGGAGACGGGCGAAAACTGGACCGATGTGGCGTTGCAACTGTCGACATTGAACCCCAGCGAAGAGCTGGAGCCGCCCTTGGTCTGGTCGCGGAGTTATGCGCTGGAGGACCCAGCGCCGGTTGCATCGCCCAGAATGATGAACGAGCCTCTCATAGAGGCGCCGGTCATCGCCGAAGAGGCGCCTTCGACTTATGGCGGCTCGTATCAGTCCGTCCCGGCGGGTTTGGCGGTGTCTTATGCCTATGACGATCTGGTAAGCCTGAGCACGAACGCGGATCTTTTGCGTCTGCGGTTGGACCAGATGGAGTTTCCGGTCGAGGTTTATGCAGCGGCCTCGGATACCACCGACGGCACGGCGTACCTGATGGCACGGTTTACCAATAGCGGGCAGGAGGAACTGTTGGGGTCCAACGTCACGGCACGGTTTGTCGACGGAACGTTTGTCGGGCAGTTGGGTTTTGCGGGTCTGGTGCCTGGCGATGAGGGCGAACTGGCGTTTGGCCCAATTGATGGTTTGCAGGTCAAAGTGCGGCAGGTGGCGCGTTCTGATGGGGATCGGGGGTTGATTTCACGCTCTGACAGCATGCGCAGAGTGGAAGAAGTGGAGTTGCGCAACCTGACTGGCGAGGTTTGGCCGGTGGAATTGACTGGTGCGCGGCCCCGGTCAGAGCATGACAGTCTGACCATTGACTGGCGCACCACGCATCCTCCGACGCTGGAGGATGTGGACGGAGAGCCCGGCATTCTGCGTTGGGACTTTGACCTGGCGCCGGGCGAGGTTTGGACCAATCGGATCGAAACGGAAATGGCCTGGCCTGATGGCAAAGTCCTGCGGTGACGGGATCACCCTTGTTCACGGATTCTTAACCTGACAGAGTGCCTTTTAAGAGCAGGTAAGAACTAAGGGGGCAGGAATGTCCGACGCGCAGGCGATGTTGCGCGAGGTGTTCGGATTCGAGGGGTTTCGGCCAGGACAGGCCGAGATCGTCGAGGCCGTCGCCCATGGCGAAAACGTTTTGGCGATCATGCCGACTGGCGGTGGGAAATCACTGTGTTTCCAGCTGCCTGCGCTGTTGGAGGATGGGGTGACTGTGGTCATTTCTCCGCTGATTGCGTTGATGCGCGATCAGGTGCGGGCGTTGCAGGAGGCCGGGGTCTGTGCGGGGGCGTTGACCTCGGGCAATACCGAGCAAGAGACGGATGCGGTTTTTGAGGCGCTGGAGGAGCGGCGGCTGAAGCTGTTGTACATGGCGCCAGAGCGGTTGGCGGCGGGCGGTGTGCTGGGCCTGTTGCGGCGGGTCGATGTGCGCCGGATTGCCGTGGACGAGGCGCATTGCGTCAGCCAGTGGGGTCATGATTTTCGCCCGGATTACCTGCGGATCGGGGCCTTGCGGCAGGCGCTGGGCGTGCCTCTGGCGGCGTTTACCGCCACGGCGGATGCCGAGACCCGCGAGGAGATTGTTCAAAAGCTGTTTGATGGTGCCGCGCCGCGCAGCTTTTTGCGGGGGTTTGACCGGCCAAATATCCATCTGGCCTTTGCGCCGAAATCCGGCCCGCGACAGCAGATTTTGACCTTTGCCGGGGCGCGGCGGGGGCAATCGGGGATCGTGTATTGCGGCACCCGGGCCAAGACCGAGGCGTTGTCGCAGGCGTTGCGGCAGGATGGGCACAGCGCCTGCCATTATCACGGCGGCATGGAGGCAGAGGATCGCCGGATCGTGGAAACGCGGTTTTCGCGCGAGGACGGGTTGATCGTGGTGGCCACCGTGGCCTTTGGCATGGGTGTGGACAAGCCGGACATCCGCTGGGTTGCACATGCGGATCTGCCCAAGAGCATCGAGGCCTATTACCAGGAGATTGGTCGAGCGGGCCGGGATGGCGCCGCGGCAGAGACGCTGACGTTGTTCGGCCCGGATGACATCCGCCTGCGCCGCACGCAGATTGACGAGGGGCTGGCCCCGCCCGAACGGCGCAGCGCGGATCATGCGCGGTTGAATGCCTTGTTGGGTCTGGCCGAGTCGCTGGGGTGTCGGCGGCAGGTGCTGTTGGGGTATTTCGGTGAAACATCAGAGCCTTGTGGTCATTGCGATCTATGTGATCGCCCGCCCGAGGTGATGGATGGTTCGGTCTCGGTGCAAAAGGCGCTGTCGGCGATGCTGCGGACGGGCGAGTATTTTGGCACGATGCATTTGATTGACATTCTGACCGGCACGGCGACCGAAAAGGTGCGCGCGCGCGGGCATGACGGTTTGCCGACCTTTGGGGTGGGCAAGGAGTTCAACCGGGCCGAGTGGCAGGCGGTGTTTCGTCAGATGATGGGCCGGGATCTGGTGCGCCCGGACCCCGAACGTCACGGGGCGTTGCGCATGACCGAGGCGGCGCGTCCGATTTTGCGGGGCGAGCAAGGTATTCAGCTGCGCAAGGACAGTTTGAAAAAGGCAGCGGGGCGGCCGCAGGCGCGGACTTTGGTCTCGGACGAGGATGCGCCGCTTTTGTCGGCGCTCAAGGCGCAGCGGCGGGCGTTGGCAGAGGCGGGCAAGGTGCCGGCCTATGTGATTTTCAACGACCGCACCCTGATCGAGATGGCCGAAACCCGGCCCGACAATCTGGATCAGATGGCGCGGATTTCGGGCGTGGGCAGCAAGAAGCTGGAGCGGTACGGGCAGATCTTTCTGGCGGTGATCAACGGGCAGGCGGAGGCGGTGCATCCCACGCGCCGACGGCTGGCGGGAACCCAGGCCGGCGATTTGTTCGATCAGTTGCAGGAGGCGCAGACGCCGCTGATGCGGGGCGAGGACGGGACGGGCAAGTATCTGAGCTGTACCCAGTCGACCCTGCGCCAGATTGCAGAGCGCAAGCCCGTGGATCTGGACAGTCTTCAACGGATCAATGGCATGGGAGAGGCCAAAGCCGCGCGTTTTGGTCATGCGTTTCTGGACGTTCTGCGTCGGGCGAGCTAGGTCATATCGGGCAGGATCTGTTGGAGGCATGGGTATGTTGGTGGTGATTTCGCCGGCGAAACGGCTGGATTGGGCGGCGCGCGATGTTGCGATGACCGATCCGGACTTTCTGGAAGATGCCAACCGGTTGGCCAAGACCGCGCGGAACCTGAGTTTGCGGGATTTGCAGGGTCTGATGAGCCTGAGCCCGGATTTGGCGCGGCTGAACCGGGATCGGTTCCGGGCCTTCGCAGAAGAGCCCGAGGCCGAGGCGACGCGGCCCGCGGCGCTGGCCTTTGCGGGTGACACCTATCTGGGTCTGGAGGCTGGCACGCTGGATGCGGATGAAATGGCCTGGGCGCAGGATCATTTGCGCATTTTGTCGGGTCTTTACGGGGTGTTGCGGCCGCTGGATGCGATCCAGCCCTATCGGTTGGAAATGGGCAGCCGGTTGAAGACGCGGCGGGGCAAATCGCTGTATGATTATTGGCGCGATCAGTTGGCCAAGGCGTTGGTTGCGCAGGCAGAGGCGGTGGGAACGGATACTTTGGTGAATTGCGCCAGCACCGAGTATTTCAGCGCGGCCCAGACCAAGGCGCTGCGGCTGCGGGTCATCACGCCCAGTTTTCTGGAAGACAAGGATGGCGAGCGCAAGATGGTCAGTTTCTTTGCCAAGCGCGCCAGAGGTGCGATGGCGCGGTTCGTGGTGCAGAACCGGCTGAGCGATGCGGAGGGGCTGCGGGATTTTGATCTGGGTGGCTACGCCTATCAGCCCGATGTCAGCACACCCGAGGCCCCTGTGTTTGCGCGGCCCTATAGCAAAGCGTAAAACGCCTGACTCATTTTATGCTGTTTGAAATCAAAGGTTTAACTGGTAAGTGTTTGTCGGTTTGCCTTGTCAGACGGTGTCCTCTGCGGTGGGTTGAACGGGGGCGCCGGTGCGGGCGTCTGCGGGGCAATGTTGTTCGATCTGGGCCAGGATCTCTGGTTTGCGCAGGGGTTTGGTGAGGTAGAAATCCAGACCTGCGGCGAGGATCGCCTCTTTGTCGCCGCTCATGGCGTGGGCGGTCAGGGCGACGATCGGGGTGTGGAGCGGGCTGTCGGCTTCGAGTTTGCGAATCTCGCGGGTGGCGGTTTTGCCGTCCATCTTGGGCATGGAGATATCCATGAAGATCAGGTCGGGCTGAAACTCTGGATAGGCGGCCAGCGCCTCTTCGCCGTTTTTGGCGAATGTGAGGTCCAGGTCCAGGGCTTTGACCATTTTGCGGAACACCAGCTGGTTGGTCTTGTTGTCCTCAGCGACGAGGACGCGCATGGGCCGCGCCGTGCTGGCGGTGGGGGCGGGCGCGTCGGGGGTTGGCTGTGCAACGGTTTCGGTGGATGGCGCCGGATCGAGGGGGGCGGCAAGGGCGTGCAGACGGGTCGCCAGGGTGCTGCGGTGGAGTGGTTTGTGCAGGACGGCTGTGATCTGGGCCATGGCCGGATGGTCGCGTTGCGGCGAGGTGGACGGGGTCAGCAGAAAGATTGGCGTATCGGCCCATCCGGCCTGTCGCAATGCCAGCGCCAGATCCAGACCGGACTGGTCCGCCAGCACGCAATCGGTGACGATCAGGTCGATGTCCGGGTCCATTTCGCTCAACGCCTGCGCGGCGCTGTTGCAATCGACGGTGGCGATGCCGAAGGACTGAAGCTGTTTGCGCAAGATACCCATCGCCTCGGGTGAGTTACAGGCACAGAGCGCCCGTTTCAGCGTGCCGATCTGTTCCGGGCCGTTGGCCGCCGGTGGAATGGGGGTGGTTTCGGCCTGAGATTCGGCCCGAATTTCGGTCTGGGTTTCGACTTGGGTTTCGGCCCGATTTTCAACCTGGGTTTCGGCAACGGGGAGCGGCAGGCTGAACCCGAAGCAGGAGCCGACGCCGACCTCTGAGTCGAGCCAGACATCGCCACCCATCAGCTTGATCAGGCGTTTGGTGATGGCGAGCCCGAGGCCGGTGCCCTCGAATTCGCGGCTGCGTTCATTGTCGACCTGGTTGAATTCGCCAAAGACGTCATCGCGTTGGTCCGGAGGGATGCCGATGCCGGTGTCCTGGACAGTGACGTGGAGGGCGTAGGTGCCGGAATCGGTTGCATCAAACCCGGTGACGCGGACCAGCACATGGCCTTTTTGCGTGAATTTCACCGCGTTGCCCATCAGGTTGGTGAGGATCTGGCGCAGGCGTCCGGGGTCACCGATAAAGGTATTGGGCAGGAACATGTCGTAGTCGACCATCAGTTCCAGCCCCTTGTCGCGCGCGGGTGGCTGCAACAGCATCACCACCTCATGAATACAGCGTTCCAGGTCAAAGGGTTCGGGGTGCAGGACGAGTTTGTCCGCTTCGATCTTGGAGTAATCCAGGACGTCGTTGATGATGACCAGCAAAGCCTCGCCAGAGTTGTGGATGGTCTGGGCATAGAGGCGCTGTTCATCGTCCAGCTGAGTCTCGGCCAGCAATTCGGCCATGCCGACGACGCCATTCATGGGCGTGCGAATTTCATGGCTCATGTTGGCGAGGAAGGCGGATTTGGCGCGGTTTGCGGCCTCGGCCTTGTGGCGGGCTGCGGTCAGCTCCATTTCATTATGCACGGTCGAGGTGATGTTGTGGCACAGGCTGACCACGTCGCCGCCATGGCCGCGTTGATCAAACAGGCGGATGTACTGACCGTTCCAGAATTTCAGCGTGACGGGTTTGGGGGCCGGTGAAAACCAGCGTTCCATCATCATGATGCGCCATTCTGCCGGGCTGAGCTCTCCTGGGTTGATCAGCCCCTCTTCGGTCATCAGTTCGAGGATGCGCCCGTAGGTGACGCCCGGCCCGACCTCTTCCAGACCATCAAAGAAGTTGAGGTAGGCGTCATTGGCGATGATCAGGCGGCTGTCAGCGTTGAAAAAGGCAAAACCGTCGCGGATGGTCTGGATCGACAGCCAGAGCCGCCTTTCGGCGATTTCGATCTTTTCGTTGGCTTCGGAGAGATCGCTGCGAAAACGCTCGTTCTCGATACGGACGGTATCAACCTCGGCCTGGGTTTCGCCGATTCGGCGGGTCAGGGCCACGGCGTGGCGGCCCAGTTTCTTGTTGGCCTCGGAGAGTTCCGCCTGTTTTCTTGCCAGCAGATGTTCCGCCGCAAGGCGAGCGCGCCGCTCTTGCGTCAGTCTCTCTGAAAGATTCATGCTGCCTCCGTCTAGGGGTTCCGGGCTGAACAGTGGCACAGGATTATCCGCTTGACGGTTTACAAGTGTTTAAGGGCGATGACCTACATGTTGTCAAACGGCCCCTTGCCATGTCACCCTTGGCATATTGAAACAGGAGGATTCCATGCGCAGCATTTTCGTTTCCGCCGTTATTTTGTTTATTTCGACTTTGACGGCCTTTGGACAGACTGTGGTGCCGGAGCACCGGTATTTTGTGTCTCAGGACATGGATTTTTACGGATCCGACCTGGACGCCTTGTTTGATACGGATCTGGATTCCTGCGAGCGGGCGTGCAGTGCGAACAAGGCCTGTCAGGCGTTCACGTTCAACACGCGGTCGAACTCTTGTTTTCCGAAATCGAATGTTTCAGAGCGCACGGCCTATGAGGGCGCTGTGTCGGCTGAAAAGCGTCCGACGGCGCCGGCGGTCTTGCGTCAGGCGCAGGCACGAGAGGCGGATCTGGCCTATTTGGGGCAAAGCACGCTGAGAGCGGCGCGGGTTGCGGGTGTGGACATCGGGTTCTGGCATCGGGCCGGGGCCTATAGTCTGCAACAGATGATTGACACGGCGCGGGCGCGCGAGGCGGAGGGCAAGATCCTGTCGGCGATGCGCTGGGTTGGTGGTGCGATTTCGGCCAGTGACCGGGCGGATCTGTGGGCGGATTACGCGCGGCTGAACCTCATGATCAAGACGGAAAAGAGCAGCGACCGGAGGCGGTATGAAAACCGGGCGCGCAGTGCGGCGATCAATGCCTATATGCGGGCGCCTAATGATGGGGCGCGGGTCTCGGCGCTGGTGACGCTGAGCGAGGCTTTGGACCGGTTGGGGCGCGGGCGCGACATGATTCCGGCGCTGCGGCTGGCGCAATCTATCCAACCGCGCGAGGATGTGGTGGCGGCGCTGGATGGTGCTGTGGCGAAATACGGATTCCGGGTGTCTGATACCTCGGTCGAGAGCGATGTGGCGGCGCCGCGGGTCTGTGCCAGGTTCAATGAGCCTTTGATTCGGGTTGGGACGGATTATGAGCCGTTTGTGCAATTGCCTGAGTCTGGCTTGTCAGTGCAATCGGACGAATCGCAGATTTGTATCGAAGGGGTGGAGCACGGCAAGCGGTATACGTTCACGCTGCGCGAGGGATTGCCCGCCGCCAGTGGCGAGACGTTGTACAAGGACACGCCGCTGACGTTGTATGTGCGCGATCGCAGTGCGGCGGTGCGGTTTCCGGGGCGGTCTTATGTCCTGCCCAAAAGCGCGGATGCGGCGCTGCCTGTAGAGACGGTCAATCTGAGCACGCTGGAGCTGAAGCTGCGGCGGGTGTCGGACCGCAATTTGCTGCGGGCGATTCAGGATCAGTATTTCGGGCGTCCGCTGTCGCAATATCAGGAAAGCGCGTTTGCGAGCGAGATTGCGGAGGATGTCTGGGCTGGGACCGCCGAAGTGGGCGAGACGTTGAACCAGGATGTCACCACGCGGTTGCCGATGGGCGAGGCGATCAGGGATTTGCCGGCCGGGATTTATGCGCTGACGGCGAGTATTCCGGGCGGTGATCCTTATGACGATCCGGGGGCAACGCAATGGTTTGTGTTGTCGGATCTGGGTTTGACCACGATGGAGGGCAATGACGGGCTGCATGTGCTGGTGCGCGGATTGTCGGATGCGGCGCCTCGGGGTGGGATCACGCTGACCCTGGTTTCGCGGGCCAATGCGATTCTGGGCGAGGCGGTGACGGATGCCAGCGGGGCGGCCCTGTTCGAGGCGGGTCTGACGCGGGGTACGGGTGGTTCGGCCCCGGCGGTTGTCTTTGCCCAGCAAGGGGAGGCGGATATCGGGTTTCTGTCGCTGACGGACCCGGCGTTTGACCTGTCGGATCGCGGAGTCGAGGGGCGGGCGCCGGCCGGGCCGGTTGATGTCTTTTTGACCACGGATCGGGGGGCGTATCGGGCGGGTGAGACGATTCATGCCACTGTGCTGACCCGGGATCCCGAGGTGGAAGCGATTGAGGGTTTGCCGGTGATCGCCGTGCTGACGCGCCCGGATGGGGTGGAATACAGCCGCCACATCTCGGATGGTGGACGGGCCGGGGGCCATGTGTTTGCGCTGCCGGTTGGGTCGAGCGCGCCGCGCGGGTCCTGGCGGTTGGATATCAAGAGCGATCCGGATGGATTGGCGCTGGCCACGCAGACGGTGCTGGTTGAGGATTTCATGCCGGAGCGGATTGATTTCGATCTGAGCCTGCCGAATGCGCCGTTGCGTCCTGGGGATGCGCCGCCTCTGACGGTGGAGGCGCGCTATCTGTTTGGCGCGCCGGGTGCGGATCTGGCGGTTGAGGGGGATGTGACCCTGCGCCCGGTGCGCGAGATTGCGGATCTGCCGGGCTATCAGTTTGGCCGGTATGACGCGCGCTATGGGCGTCAGAGCAGCTTCTTTGGGGTGGATCGGACCGATGCGCAGGGGCGTGCGGTGGTGACGATCGACGTGCCTCAGTCCGAGGCCGAAGGGATGCCGATGGAGGTGTCGGTCATTGCACGGGTGTCGGATGGCGCAGCGCGTCCGGTAGAGCGGGATATCACCGCTTTTGTGCGTCCGGATGGCCCGTTGATCGGGATCAAGCCGTTGTTTGAGGATGTGGTTGCCGAGGGCACGGAGGCCGCGTTTGAGGTGATCGGGCTGACCCAGGATCTGACGCCGCAACCGATGCAGGTTGAATGGACGCTGAACCGGGTGACCACGCGGTATCAGTGGTATCAGCAATATGGCAGCTGGAACTGGGAGCCGACGACCCGGCGCAAGCGCATTGCGCGCGGGACCGGTGTGTTGGGCGATGGGCCTTTGACGGTGTCCCGCCCGGTTGACTGGGGGCGCTATGAGCTGGTGGTCGAGCGTCAGGACGGCACGTATACGGCCTCGTCGGTCGATTTTTATGCCGGGTGGTACGCTCCGGCGGACAGTTCGGACACGCCGGACCAGCTGGAGCTGTCGCTGGACAGCGAATCCTATACGGCTGGCGATACGGCGCGGTTGCGGATTGTGCCGCAGTTTGATGGCGTCGCTTTGGTGACGGTGATGGCGGACAAGGTGATTTCGCGTCAGGCCATTGATGTGACGGCGGGGGAAAACGTGATCCCGATGGAGGTGACGGCGGAATGGGGCATTGGTGCCTATGTGACCGCCACCGTGATCCGGCCGATGGATGTGCCGGCGGGCCAGAATCCGGCGCGGGCGCTGGGGCTCGCCTATGCCAAGGTGGACCCGGTTGGGCGCGCGCTGCGTGTGGCGATCGAGGCGCCAGAGGTGGCCGATCCGCGACAAAGCCAGCGGGTGGGCGTGCGCGTCGACGGCGCTGCGGAGGGCAGCGATATCTGGCTGACCGTGGCGGCCGTGGATGTGGGGATCTTGAACCTGACCGGGTTCGAGAGCCCGGATCCGTCGGACTACTACTTTGGCCAGCGCCGTCTGGGTGTCGAGATGCGTGATGTTTATGGACGTCTGATTGACGGCATGAACGGTGCGATGGGCACGGTGCGTTCGGGCGGGGATGCGGCGCGTGGATCGCAGCGGCAATCGCCGCCACCAACGCAGGAATTGATGGCGAAGTTTTCGGGTCTGGTGAAGGTGGGCGCCAATGGCGAGGCCTTTGTGAATATCGACCTGCCGGCCTTTAACGGAACCGTGCGCCTGATGGCGGTGGCCTGGACACGGGCCGGTGTCGGCCAGGCCCAGCGGGACATGATCGTGCGCGATCCGGTGGTGGTGACGGCGACGGTTCCGCGTTTCCTGTCGCCGGGGGATCGCAGCCGGGTGTTGTTGCAGGTGGTTCATGCGGATGGTCCCGCAGGGCAAATGCAACTGGCGCTGGAGAATGTCGGGGCGGGCCTGACGGTGGGCGCTGCGCCGGGTGGCTTTGCGCTGACCGAAAAGGCAAAGGCCGTGTTTGCGGTGCCGGTGTCGGCCTCGGCGGTGGGTGATCCGACGTTTGACGTGGTTTTGACCACACCGGACGGGCGCGAGTTGCGCCAGAGCCTGGTGTTGCCGGTGCGGGTGAATGACCCGGTCGTGTCGACGACCCGGCGGTTTACCCTGGGCGCGGGCGACAGTTTCACCTTTAGCCGGGATGTCTTTGACGGGTTGCGGGGGGGGACGGCCTCGGCCCTGATGTCGGCCGGGCCGATTGCGCGATTTGATGCGCCCGGGCTGCTGATGGCGCTGGATCGTTATCCCTATGGCTGTACCGAGCAGGTGACCTCGCGGGCTTTGCCGTTGTTGTATCTGTCCTCGGTCGCAGAGGCGAGCGGGCTGGGCACGGCGCCGGATGTGCAAAGGCGGGTCGATGCGGCGATTGACCGGGTGTTGAGCCGGCAGGCCGCGAACGGGGCCTTTGGGCTTTGGCGGCCCAGCTCTGGCGATTTCTGGCTGGACGCCTATGTGTCCGATTTCCTGGGGCGGGCGCGGGCCGAGGGCTATGTTGTGCCGGACCGGGCGTTCCGCACGGCGATGGACAATCTGCGCAACCGGATCAGCTATGCGCCGGACTTTGATGAGGGTGGGGGTGACATTGCCTATGCCCTGCTGGTCCTGGCACGCGAAGGCGCGGCCTCGATGGGGGATCTGCGGTATTATGCGGATATCAAAGGCGATGCCTTTACCACGCCGATGGCGGCGGCCCAGTTGGGCGCGGCCCTGGCGGCCTATGGTGATCAGACGCGAGCGGATGCGATGTTCGCGCGGTCTGCGGCGATGATTGCCGGGCGGAGCGGGGCCGAGGCGCCGTTGTGGCGGGTGGATTATGGCACCAACCTGCGCGATGCGGCCGGGGTTCTGGCGCTGGCGACAGAGGCGGGCAGCATGGCGGTGGATACGGACGCGCTGTTGACGCGGGTCAGCCTGGGCCGGTCGCATATGTCGACGCAAGAGGCGGCCTGGTCTTTGCTGGCGGCGCAGGCGTTGCTGAAGAACCCTGAATCCTCTGGTTTGCTGGTGGATGGCGCATCGGTCGAGGGCCCGTTTGTGCGGGTGCTGGAAGATCGTGCCGGACATCGCCCGATCACCATATCGTCCGAATCCGGGCGCGAGACGGCGATCACGCTGACCACCCTGGGTGTGCCCGAAGTGGCACCCGAGGCGGGCGGGACAGGCTATGCCATCAAGCGGCAGTATTTCAGCATGGATGGCACAGAGCTGGCCGGCGATGTCTTTGCGGTTGGAGACCGGTTTGTGACCGTTCTGACGGTGACTCCATTCGAAGACAGCCAGGCACGTCTGATGATTGACGATCCGTTGCCTGCGGGAATTGAGATCGACAATCCGTCGCTGTTGCGGTCGGGCGATGTGGGCGCGCTGGAGTGGCTGAACCTGAGCGAGGCGGAGCATTCGGAGTTTCGCGCAGACCGGTTCCTGTCGGCTGTGAACCTTTGGAAGCGCAGGCCTGTGACGCTGGCCTATGTGGCGCGGGCGGTTTCGCCGGGGGTGTTTCACAGCCCGGCGGCCTCGGTCGAGGACATGTACCGCCCCACCTATCGGGCGCGGGGTGAGACGGGTCAGGTGACTGTCGTGGAATGAGGGCCTGGCCGTTTTTCCTGTGTGCTGCGGTCTTGCTGGCCGGTGCTGGCGCGCGCGATTGGGTGGATGACTGGGTCGCGCGGGCGCAATTGCCCCCGGTTCTGGCAGAAACCTCGGTCGAGGTGCGCGACCGGCATGGCCGGCTGTTGCGGGTTTTTCCGGTAGAGGATGGCCGCTGGCGTATGCGGCCCGGCGTGGTTGACCCGGATTACATCGACATGCTGGTGCGTTACGAAGACAAGCGATTCTGGAGCCATTCCGGCGTTGACCTCTGGGCGTTGAGCCGGGCCGTTGGGCAGGCTGTCTGGCATGGGCGGGCTGTGTCGGGGGGCTCGACCCTGACCATGCAGGTGGCGCGTTTGATGGAAAACAGCGGCACCGGGCAATGGCCGGGCAAGCTGCGCCAGATCCGGCTGGCCCTGGCGCTGGAGCGGGTGTTGAGCAAGGACGAGATCCTGCGCCTGTATCTGACGCATGCGCCGTTTGGCGGCAATCTGGAGGGTATCCGGGCTGCGACATTGGGCTGGTTCGGAAAAGAGCCGCGTCGTTTGACCCCGTCTCAGGCGGCGCTGTTGGTGGCCCTGCCGCAGAGCCCTGAGACTCGGCGGACCGATCGCCATGCCAGCGTTGGCCGGGCGGCGCGGGATCGGGTGCTGGCGCGGATGACCCATCTGGATGCAGAGACGGCCGCCGTGGCGCGGGCCGCACCGGTGCCTGCGCAGATGCAGGGGTTTGCCCGGCTGGCGGCACATGAGGCGGACCGGGTCCGCCAGCAGGAACGTGACCAGCGCGTGCATCACCTGACGCTGGATGCCGAATTGCAGCGCCAGCTGGAGACCGTGGCGCGGCGCGCGGCGGACCGCATTGGCCAGCGCGTTTCGGTTGCACTGGTTCTGGCGGATCATAAGAGCGGAGAGATCCTGGCTTCGGTCGGGTCGCCGGATTATTCGGGTGTCGGGCGACGGCAGGGGTTTGTGGATATGACGCGGGCCGTGCGGTCGCCGGGATCGACGCTCAAGCCGTTCGTGTATGGTCTGGCGTTTGATCAGGGGCTGGCGCATCCCCAGACGCTGATTCATGACGGGCCGGTGCAATATGACGGCTATGCGCCGCAGAATTTCGATGGCGTGTTTCGTGGCGAGATTCGCGTCGCGCGTGCGTTGCAATTGTCGTTGAATACGCCGGTGGTTCAGCTGACGCGCGAGCTGGGGCCCGCGCGGCTGATGACCGCGATGCGCAAGGGCGGGGCCGATCCGCGTTTGCCGGGGGGCAAGCCGGGGCTTGCCATTGCGCTGGGCGGCGTTGGGGTGACATTGCGGGATCTGGTGCAGCTATACGCAGGGCTGGCACAGGGCGGTCAGGGGCCTCTGTTGCGGACGGGGGCCGAAGAGGCCCCGTCACCAGCCCGCCGCATGATGTCTGAGGTGGCTGCGTGGCAGGTGATGAACATCCTGCGCGGTCTGGCGCCGCCCCCAGGCGCGCCGGGGGACGTGTTGGCTTACAAGACCGGGACCAGCTATGGGCATCGCGACGCCTGGGCCGTCGGATTTGACGGGCAGCACGTGGCGGGCGTGTGGATTGGCCGGGCAGATGGAACCCCGGTCCCGGGCGCCTTTGGCGGTGATCTGGCCGCGCCGGTGTTGTTCGAGGTGTTTGGCAGATTGTCAGAAGGGTTTGAGCCTTTGCCGCCGCCGCCGCCGGCGACGTTGATCGTCAGCTCGGCGCAGTTGCCGCGACCCTTGCAACGGTTCCGCCCGCGCGATGCATTGCAAGGGCGACCCGAGGGCGCGCCGGATCTGGTGTTCCCTCCGCCGGGTGCGCGATTGCCTGTGGAGGACGGCGTGGTGACGCTGAAGCTGCGAGGCGGGCAGACACCATTTGCTGTCCTGGCCGATGGGCGCCCGCTGGCAACAGGGCTGCGCACACGGGATATTCAGATCGACGCGCCGGGTCTGGGCTTTGCCACATTTGTGGTGATCGACGCCGCTGGCCAGTCGGACCGCGTTACGGTTGAACTGCGGTAAAACATGCGACCCATCGCGTTTCGTTTTGTGCGATCGGCCACGAAAATTCTGCGAATTTTCTGGGCTCTGCGCATGGTGCACTGCATCAAGTGATCGGCGAGGTGCACGTCTATTGCATTGTGTTTTAGCGGCGGCCTTCCCGCAACCAGGCGGCAGTGATGAACGAGGCGGCCAGCAGCAGGACCAGCCAGGGTGGCAGCAAAGCAGTCTGGCTGACGCTGCGGGTTTCATAGGCTGCACGGGGGGTGAGCCCGATCCAGTTGCGCCCGGCCGCAGGCCGCCCTGCGCGCACTGTCCGGATCGAGGGCACGCCGTTCTCCAACCGCAGGATCCCGCCCCGTTGCGCGTTGATAATCGGCTCTAGCATGTCACCTGAGGCAACCGTTTCCTCAAATTCTCGGGGCGCTGCCGGACCCAGCCCGATGACCGCCGCCAGATCCCCCTGTTTGATATGATAAAGCCCCATATCCTGCCCCTCCACTTCTGCGATGAACCGGCCCGGGCGTTCCTGCTCCAGGACAAGTTCACCTGTGGTTCCATCCGGTTGGGTCAGCGTGACCGGCCCGGTTTCTTCTGACAGGGTCTGGCGAATGATCTTGATCTGTTGCCCGGTGGCCTCGGCCCAGAGCGCCTCTTCCTCCAGGTCGGGTTCTTTCATCATCCAATGGGCCAGACGGCGCAGGAGTTCCAGTTGCGGCCCGCCGCCCTCGTACCCCCGGCTCCACAGCCAGGCGTGATCCGAGGCGAGCAAGGCAACGCGCCCCTCTCCGACGCGGTCCAGGATCAGCAGCGGCGCCTCGTCATAGCCGGACATCACCTGTTGGCCCGAGGTTTCGGTGACTTCGATCTGGCGCAGCCAGGATCCCCAGGTTTCCGAGCCGGACAGGCCGGTGGTGACCGGGTGGCGTTTGCCCAGATCGGTGATTTTCGGACGATACCGCTCTTCTATGACCCGGGCTGTGGGTTCGGCGGGCACAACGGTGGACAGGGGCGAGCGAAAGATGCTGTCGGCGCCGGCAAAATCCGGGCCGGCCGCGATCAGCACGGCGCCGCCCTCGGTCACGTAGCGCGCGACGTTGTCCAGGTAGATGGCCGGAAGGATGCCGCGGCGTTTGTATCTGTCAAAGATGATCAGGTCGAAATCGCTGATCTTTTCCAGAAACAGTTCCCGCGTTGGAAAGGCGATCAGGCTGAGTTCGTCCACGGGCACGCCGTCCTGCTTTTCCGGTGGGCGCAGGATGGTGAAATGCACCAGGTCGACTGAGCTGTCAGATTTCAGCAGGTTGCGCCAGGTTCGCCCCCCGGCATGGGGTTCGCCCGAGACCAGCAGAACGCGCAGGCGGTCGCGGATGCCGTTGATCTGGATCAGGGCAGAGTTGTTGCGGTCGGTGATTTCGCCGGGCTCTTGTGCAACGGTGAATTGCAGCACATTGCGCCCGGCATGTGGCAGGGCGACCGGGATTTCGATGTCCTGTCCAATGGGGACAGTGACGGTTTCCGGGTCACCGCCATCGACGGAAAGCTCCAGTTCCACGGTGGTGGCATCGGGCGGGGCGGCGCCCTGATCCTCTACCCGCAGGGTGAGTGTGACGGGTTCACCGATGATTGCGAACGAGGGGGCATTGTGCACGATCAGGCGGCGGTCCCAATCCGTTTCATGGCCGGTCATCAGCAGATGCAGGGGGGCTGGCAGCGCGGGGGCGACGCCGATATCGTGCAGGCGCCCGTCGCTGAGGGCGATGATACCGGCAATGCGCGCGCTGGGCTCTTCGGCCAGCACCTCGGAGAGAGCGCCCATCATCAGCGTGCCGGTGTCATCCTCGCCATCGTCGATGCGGACTTTGCGCAATTCCATGTTGGGGAGGCTGGCGATGGCGGCCTCGATCTGTTCCAGGGCCGTTTCCATCTGGTCGGGCCGGTCCGACAGCCGCTGGCTGGCGCTGCGGTCGTCCAGCAGGATGACGATATCGCTGAGGAGGGCGCGTTCTTCGCGTTGGTAGATCGGGCTGGCGAGGGCCGCGATGACCACAAGCGCGGCCAGCAGGCGTAGCGGCCAGCCGGCCATTCCGCGCCACAGTGCCAGGGCGATGCCAAGGGCGGCAATCACGGCCAGAACCACGATCAGCGGCAGCGGCAGAAGCGGGTCAAAGAGCAGCGTTCCGGTCACTTTGTTTCCCCTACTGTCCCAGCCGGTCCAGCAAGGCTGGCACGTGGACCTGGTCAGATTTGTAATTCCCGGTGAGCACATGCATCACAAGGTTGACGCCAAACCGGTAGGCCAGTTCGCGTTGGCGTTCGCCGGAAAATCCGCGTCCCACCGGCAGCAGGGCCGAGCCATCCCGGTTGGTCGCCCAGGCCGCCGCCCAGTCGTTGCCGCCGATGACCACTGGCGTCACCCCGTCATTGAGGTTGCGAAACGGCATGCCTTCGATTTGTTCGGCGTCCGGGGGGGCGGCCTCGACCCAGATGTCGCGGCCATCGTGACGGCCCGGGAAATCCTGAAGCAGATAGAAGGTGCGGGTCAGGACGTGGTCATTGGGCAAGGGTTCCAGCGGTGGAATGTCCAGCGATCTGGCCAGGCGCAGCAATTTGCGTCCATTGGGGCTGGCGCCGCCAAAGCGCGCGATATCGGCGTCGCGGGTATCAAACAGGATCATACCGCCTGAATGTAGGTAGGCGTTCAGCTTGGCATAAGCCAGATCCGACGGGATCGGCTGATCCGGGGTGATGGGCCAGTAAAGCAGCGGGAAAAAGGCGAGCTCGTCCCGTTCCAGATCGACGCCCGTCGGGTTGGAGGGTTCAACCGAGGTTCGGAAGAACAGCGTGTCCGAGAGCCCCTGCAACCCGGCCTGGGCAATGTCGTCGACGGTTTTGTCACCGGTCAGCACATGGGCCAGCACCAGCTCGCTGGAAAAGGCGATGGCGTCTGTTTCGGAGGTTTGCGCGCTGCCCGGTTGCGGCAGGGCGAGCAGCAGCCCCGCCAGCACCACCGGCGCCGAAACGCGCATGGGCAAGAGGCGTCCGGCCAGGGCGAGCGTGGCAAGGATGTCGATGGCCAGCAGCAGCAGGGCCAGGCCCAGGAACAGGCCCGCGAGGGGTTGTTCGGGGATGATGGTGAGCCCGATTACAGGCACGGTGAGCGGCCATGTCGCCGGTGTCAGCTCGGCGTCAGCGGGCAGCACGTTGAGTGCGATGCGGCGATTGTCGCTGGAGTAGACCCCCGGTTGCACATCTGGCCCCAAGGGGGTCGAGAGCAGCTCTTCGCCCGGGATGCCGGCCAATGTGTCTGCGTTGCGCAGGGTGCCGAACCCGTTCATCACCTGTGTTGGACTCCATGTTGTGCCATCAAGGTTGACGGCGGTTGCTGCCTTGGCGGCCGAGGACACGGCGAGGCGGTCCAGCATGCCGACAAACAGCCCGGACAGGGGCAGGGTGGACCATTCGGCATTGGCGGTCACGTGAAACAGCACAACCTGTCCCAGTCCGATGGGTTTACGGGTGACCAGCGCTGTGCCGTCTTCGAGTGATGCGATCACGCGGTCGGCCAGCTCTGGGTCGGGCTGGGCCATGACCTGGCTGGAGACGGTGATCTCGTCGTTGACCTCGAGCCCGTAGAAAGGGGAGCCTTCGGTGAAGGGGGCAAGGGTTTTGGCCTGATCCCAGCTCATGGCGCCGCCGATGCTGCGCCCGCCGCCGCGCAGGCGGACCGGCAGCAGGGGGTCCTCGGCGTCGCGGCCCAGCTGGCTGGCGGCCATATGGGGGCCGGCAAAACGCAGCAAGAGGCCGCCCTTTTCGATCCATTTGGTCAGCTCGGCCTTTTCGAAGTCGGTCAGGGCCACCACGTCGGCCAGGATGATCACATCCGGGTTGGCGGGGATCACCGTCAGCAGGGGGCCTTCGACGAATTCGGATGTGGGGATCAGAACCTGGGTCAGGTAGTGCAGCGGCGAAAGCAGGTCGAGCCCTTCGCTGCTTTGCTGGCTGGCGATCATTGCGATTTCGCGGCGGCGCAGGCTGTCATCGCTGAGCGCGACGCCGCCTGCCGAACGGATGCCTTCGAGTTCGAAACGGGTGACGCGGGCGCGCAGTTCGGAGGGCATCTCGATCGCGGTTTGTGCGGTGGTGGCGTTGTCCTCGAAACGCAGGTCGATCTGGTCGAGCTGGCGCAGGATGCCGGCCGGGTCGGGGCCCATGGCCAGCACGCGCATGTCGCGGGCCTGGCCCGGTTCCGAGCGGGTGGCCGAGATTTGCAGGGCGCCGTCCTGGAAGCTGGCCGGGCGCAGGCCGATGCGGGGGGTGGGCGATTGGAAGACGGTCACGCTGCCGCGGCTTTGCAGGCGGCTGAGCAGGGCGTCGCGTTGGTCATACTCCAGCCCGTCGCTGAGCCAGAGTGTATCAAACGCGCCGTCGACGGCGTCGATCCGGGCGAGGGCGGATTGGATCAGCGCCGGGTTGGGCGCCCAGGGGGACGGGGTCAGCCCTGGCAGGCGGTTCTGGAAGGCGTCGGCGGCCTGAAAGGTAATATCCTGAGGGTCGCTGAGGCGCAGCAGCGCCAAAGAGCGGCCCGCGCGGCCAATCTCGGTCGCCTGCGTCTCCAGCAGGTCGAGGCGCTGGGACCAGTCCTCGGCGCCGGCCCAGCTGGCATCCATCACCAGCAGCACAGGGTTAGAGCCGGTTGGTCCGCGTTGCGGGTTGAGGATGGGTCCGGCGAGGCCGATGATGACGGCGGCGACGGCCAGAACGCGCAGCAGCAGCAGCCACCAGGGGGTGCGGTCGGTGACATTGTCGTCATCCTTGAGCCCCAGCAGCAGCACAACGCCCGGAAAGATGCGCCGGGTCGGGGCCGGGGGCACGGCGCGCAGGATGATCCACAGGATCGGCAGCGCCAGCAATGCCAGCAGCAGCCATGGGGCGGAAAAGCCGAGTCCGGCCAGCTGGGTCATCGCCTGCTCCCATCGAGGGCATGGTAGAGCCAGATCAGCGCCTTTTGCGCGGGCTCTGATGTGTGGTGGACGCCGAATTGCCAGCCGGTCGCGCGGCACAGGTCCTGTAGCGCGTCGCGGCGGGCGGCCAGGCGATCCTGATAGCGGCTGCGCAGATCGCCGGCCTTGAGCGTTTCGTGGCTGACCGTGCCGCCGCTGCTGCGAAAGATCGTGCGGCCCTGATAGGGAAAGGATTCTTCGCTGGGGTCCAGCACCTGATAGACCGCGCCGCGCACGCCCCGGTCTGCGGCCTTGGTGAGGGCCAGGCTGACCTCGTCGAAATCATTCAGGAAGTCCGAGATGAACAGGGCGCGGGCATGGGGAACCATGGCGCGGTGTTCGGGTTTGGCGTAATCCTCGGGGTCGTCCCGGGTGAACATTTCGGCCAGGCGGATGATCTGGGCGTTGCCCCGGCGGGGGGGCAGGCTGGTGCCGGTCAGGCCCACGCGTTCGCCGCCTCGCACCAGCAGGATGGACATGGCCAGGCCCAACAGGCGGGCGCGTTCGATCTTGGACTCGGTTGACGGGTCGGAACTGTAGCGCATGCTGGCGCCCTGATCGACCCAGAGCATCACGGTCTGAGCGACCTGCCATTCCCGTTCGCGCACGAATTGTACGTCACCCCGGGCCGAGCGGCGATGGTCGATCATGTGGCGGCTGTCGCCTTCGCGCACGGGCCGGTATTGCCAGAAATCATCGCCGATGCCAGCGCGGCGGCGGCCGTGATCGCCCAGTATGACGGTGCCCGCCAGCCTGTCGGCCCGGGCCAGCAGCGGCGGGAGCTGGCCCGCCTCGGCTTCGGCCCGGGCGCGCAGAGCGAGCGGGGTGTTCATGCGGCGGCCTCGGTCCGGGTGAGGCTGGCGGCGGTTGTGCTGATCAGTTCGGCCAGGCTGTCGCCACGGGCACGGGCGGCAAAGTTGAGCGCCATGCGGTGTGACAGGACGGGCAGGGCCATGTCGTAGACATCCTCGGTGCTGGGGGCGAGCCGCCCTTGCAGCAAGGCGCGCGCGCGCACCGTCAGCATCAGCGCCTGTGCCGCGCGGGGGCCTGGCCCCCAGGCCACTGTATCGCGGACCTGGTCCGAGACGTCGGGTTCTTCGGGGCGGAAGGCGCGCACGAGGTCGAGGATCGCTTCGATCACGCTGTCGCCCACGGGCATACGGCGCAGCAGTTTCTGGGCGGCCAGCAGCTCTCCATCCGAAAAGACCTGGGTGGATTCCGCCTCGGAGGTGCCTGTGGTGGCCAGCAGGATGTCGCGTTCTGTGTCGCGGTCTGGGTAGTTGACGTCGATCTGGACCAGGAAGCGGTCCAGCTGTGCCTCTGGCAGGGGATAGGTGCCCTCTTGTTCGATCGGGTTTTGCGTGGCGAGCACATGGAACGGCGCGTCCAGCGGACGGGTTTCGCCCGCGACGGTGACGACGCGTTCCTGCATGGCTTGCAGCAGGGCAGATTGGGTGCGCGGGCTGGCGCGGTTGATTTCATCGGCCATCAGCAGCTGGCAGAAGATCGGGCCAGGAATAAATTTGAAACCGCGGGAGCCGTCTTCGTTCTGGTCCAGCACTTCGGAGCCGAGGATGTCGGCGGGCATCAGGTCTGGGGTGAATTGCACGCGGTTGCCGTTGAGCCCCATGACCGTGCTGAGGGTTTCGACGAGGCGGGTTTTGCCCAGGCCTGGCAGGCCGATCAGCAACCCGTGTCCGCCACAGAGCAGGGCGGTCAGGGTCAGGTCCACGACCCGTGTCTGGCCGATGAAACGGCGGGTGATAGACGCCCGCGCTTTGGCCAGTTTTTCTTCCAGCGCCTCGATCTCGGCGACAAGATCTTCGGGCGCGGTCTGGGACTCGGACATGACATTCCTTTCGCGGGAGATATATGACTTGCATAAAGTGTATAGTGCAGAACGGAAATGACCACCGCCATGAGCGCACAAAAGTCTGTTACCCCGACGGTTGAGGGGCTTGCTGCCTCTGTAAAGGCAATCAAACCGCGCGGGTTGCCGCCGGTCGAGTTGTGGAATCCGCCGTTCTCTGGCGATCTGGACATCCGTATTGCGCGGGATGGGCAGTGGTTTTACCTGGGCTCGGTCATTCAGCGCCCGGAACTGGTGCGGCTGTTTTCGTCGATTCTGAAGCGGGAAGGGGACCGATACTTTTTGGTCACGCCGGTTGAAAAGGTTGGCATCACGGTGGATGACGCGCCGTTTGTGGCGGTGGATTTCGAGGTTGAGGGGGAGGGGGAGGGCCAAAACCTGATGTTCGAGACGAAGGTGGGGGATTTTGCCCCGGCTGGTGCGGCGCATCCGATTCGGGTTGAGCGCGCGGCGCAGAGCGGCGAGCCGGCGCCCTATGTGATGATCCGGCGCGGGCTGGAGGCGTTGATTGATCGCAAGAGTTTCTATCGCATGGTCGATTTGGGCGTGCACCGGGACGGATGGTTCGGCCTGTGGTCGGGGGGCGTGTTTTTCCCGATGATCCCCTCGGCCGAGTTGGAGGATGGCTGAACCCCGTTTCGGGGTTCGCGTCAGGCGGGGAGTGTTTGTTTGCTACTGCGCGGGCGGCTTTGGGCGATGATGGCGCCGATGCCGACCAGCGCCGCGCCTGCCGCCTTGTTCCAGTCCCAGCCATCGCCGAGGGCGAGCATGATCAGCATCACGTAAAACGGGGCGACGTTGAGGTGGAAAGAGGCGAGTGCAACGCCGATCCGCCCGACGCAGGCGATCCACAGGGCCTGGCTGAGGGCCATGCTGATGATGGCATAGAGCAGCAGGGGCAGGAGATCTGCGGGCGCCGGGTCGGCAGAGAGCGCGGTGTCAAAGCCCAGCACGAAGGCTCCGATACAGATCAGCGTGACCATGCAGAGGGCGCCGGTGAGGGTCAGTGTGGTGCGTCCGATGGGGCTGAGGTCTGGAAAGTCGCGCACGGCGCGGTCGCTGCCCCAGGAAAACAGGAAGACAGAGAGCACGGCCAAACCCGCGCCCGGGCCAATATGCGACAGACCGCTTGAGTTTGTGGCGATGATGCCGCCGAAGATAGAGGCGCATATGCCCACCACAAAGCGTCTGGTCAGTTTGCGCCGGCGTGAGGTGATTTCGAGCATGAAGCCGGCCAGCGGCGCGCAAGAGGCGATCAGGGCGACGGTCACCGGGTCTGTCAGGTCCTGGGCGACGAGGATTAGGTAGGCGCCGAACCCAAAGCCGATGCCGCCCACCATAAGCCCCTGGGGCCAGCGCGCCCGCAGGATCGCCTGTGGGCCGTCCATCAGCATCCAGATGGGCATGAGGAACGCCACGGCGATCATCAGGCGTGCAAGGATGAGAGCCAGCGGAGACCAGGTTTGCAACAGCAGATCCGCAGCCGGAAAGGCGGCCGCCCAGGTCATCATGGAGGCGACGCCCAGCAGGTTTCCGGCCAGCACCGGCGGGTGCTCGGGCAAAGGCGCGATGCCGCCCGCCCCGGCAGGGCGAGCCGGACTAGGGCTGAAGGCCATATTCGAACTCTCACATTGTCGGTAGAGCACCCGCAATTGATACCGGTGCTGCGTCTTATCTGATCTGATTCTGCTCGTGGGTCTGGTCAGAACTCGACAGCATGTCGTTTTCAGGCTTTGCTGGGCGCTGGATCTGTTGCCGGAGTTGACCCTATGCCCAAATTTGCAGCGAACCTGAGCCATTTGTTTACCGAGCGGCCCTATGCGGAGCGTTTCGCTGCAGCGGCGCAGGCCGGATTTCAGGCGGTCGAGGTTTTGTTTCCCTATGACGAGATAGAGGCGACGCTGGCCGGGCTGGCGGCGCAGGGCATGGATCTGGTGCTGATGAACGCCCCGCGCCCGATGCCCGGGGCGGATCCGGGGGCCGGGCAGTTGGGGTTGGCGGCGACAGCGGGGGCAGAGGCAGCGTTTCGCTCTGAAATGGAGGGGTTGCTGGCACAGGCGGCGCGATTGCGGCCCGGATTGATGCATATCATGTCGGGCAATGGCACGGGGCCAGCGGCCGAGGCGGCCTTTGTGGGCAATCTGCGCTGGCTGGCAGAGGTGGCACCGCAGCAGCGGTTCACGATCGAGCCGCTGAACCCGAGGGACCGGCCGGATTACTTCCTGAACGATTATGATCTGGCGGCGCGGGTGCTAGACCAGGTGGGCAGCGACCGGGTCGGGTTGCAGTATGACACCTATCACGCCGCGCTGATTCACGGCGATGCGATAGAGGTTTGGCAGCGGCATGGGGCGCGGTCGACGCATGTGCAGCTGGGCAACCCTCCGAACCGGTCAGAGCCGGGACCCGGCGCGGTCGATTTTCCGGCGTTTTTCCGGATGTTGGATCAGGGGGGATATGACGGTTGGGTCAGTGCCGAATACACCCCCAGCCGCCGGACAGAGGACACATTGGCCTGGATGGCGTCCTGACGGTGGGGTGAACGGAGCGTAAAGAAAAACGGCTGACCGGGGGTCCGGTCAGCCGTTTGTTTGTTGCGATCACGGCTGCGCATGCCCGTTGTCAGGGTATGCACCGCCTGTTTGATCCTAGTCCTTGGGCCCCAAAGCCGACAGACCCTTGAGGATGTCGATGGCATAGGCCAGCTGGTAATCCTCTTCGCGCAGACGGGCAGAGGCCTCGGCCTTTTCGCGGTCTGCTTCGATCTGGCGGATTTCATCCTCGCTGAGGCTGTCATTGGACAGGCGGCCACGCAGATCCGCCTCGGAGCGGGTGCGTCTTGCGGCTGATTCGTCCTCTTCCGTCTCGTCTTCGTTGGCACGGCGGCGTGGCTGTTCGACGACGATATCCGGTGAGACACCCAAGGCCTGGATCGAGCGGCCCGAAGGGGTGTAGTAGCGCGCGGTGGTCAGGCGCATGGCGCCATCGCTGCGCAGTGGCATCACCGTCTGGACCGAGCCTTTGCCGAAGCTTTTGGTGCCGATGACGATGGCGCGGCGGTGGTCCTGCAAGGCGCCTGCAACGATTTCAGAGGCCGAGGCCGAGCCACCGTTGATCAGCACGACAATCGGTTTGCCCTGAGCCAGGTCGCCAGCCGTGGCGTTGAAGCGTTCGCCGTCCTCGGGGTTGCGGCCCCGGGTAGAGACGATTTCGCCCTTGTCGAGGAAGGCGTCGGACACTTTGATCGCCTGGGTCAGCAGCCCGCCGGGGTTGTTGCGCAGGTCCAGCACGATGCCGTTGACGTTGTCGATGCCACCGGCGGCCTCGATCTGCTTTTCCAGCCCTTCCTTGAGGTTGGGGTAGGTCTGGTCGTTGAATGTGGTGATCCGCAGAACCGGGGTATTGCCCTGGATGCGGGTGCGCACTGCTGTCAGCTTGATCGTGTCGCGGATGATCGAGACGTCGAAAGGTTCGTCTTCGCCTTCGCGCACAACGGTGATCAGGATTTCAGAGCCCACCGGTCCGCGCATCAGGTCAACCGCGTCATCCAGTGTCAGACCCAGCAGGCTTTCGCCATCGACGTGGGTGATGAAATCTCCGGCTTCGATCCCGGCTTCGTCGGCGGGGGTGCCGTCGATGGGCGAGACGACTTTGACAAAGCCTTCTTCCTGGGTGACTTCGATGCCCAGCCCGCCAAATTCGCCACGGGTCTGTACGCGCATTGCGGCGGCGTCATCGGGCGACAGGTAGCTGGAATGAGGGTCCAGCGATGTCAGCATGCCGTCAATGGCCGCTTCGATCAGTTTGGATTCGTCGACTTCTTCGACATATTGGGAGCGGATCCGCTCGAAGATATCACCGAAAAGGTCCAGCTGTTCATAGACATTGGTGACCTTTGCGGATTCCTGGGCCAGCAGGGGGCCGGCAAACTGCGTCGTTGCGATCACGCCCGCAAATGTGCCTGCGGCCGCGGCCAAGAGGAGTTGTCTCATATTTGTTATCCATCCTTTTCGGTTCGGAACCACGTTTCGGGGTCCACCGGGTCTCCGCCTTCTCTGACTTCTATATAGAGCGTTTCTGAGCGATCAGTTCCAGCCCCATCACCTGTAAGTGACAAAATCGCCCCAACTTCGGGGTCTGCGCCGCCCATAAGGCCCACCGGAGCACCCGCTGGCAGCACCTGACCTGCGTCGCCAAAGACCTGATCCAGCCCTGAGAAGACAAACAACGTGTCGGCCTGTGGTTCCAGGATCAGCACATTGCCCAGGTCCAGCAGCGGGCCGCGATAGCGGATCGTGGCAGAGGTGGGGCTGATGACCAGCGACCGGGGGCGGGTGGCGATGATGATGCCGTCGCGGGTGACGCCTGCGGCATCGGTATCACCGGCCCGGTGCAGCAGGACACCCTGCACCGGCAGGTCAATCCGGCCCTTGAGGGCGCTGATATCGGCGGCGGTGCCGGGGTCTTCGCCCTGGACCATCTCGGACAGGCCGCTGGCAAAGCCGTCCAGCGTTTCACTGGACGAGATGAGAATGGCGGTCTTGACCGGATCCTCGGTAAAGCGGCGCGGCAGGTCGGTGCGGTCGGCCATGGCCTTGCTCAGTTCGGTGCGGGCCTTTTGCACGCCGGTCAGGCCGTTTTCGAGGATACCGGCGGCGTTTTGTTGCAGGGTGCGCAGGGTGCGGACCTCGTCCAGATCCTGGCGCAACTGTTCGGCGCGGGCGTTGAGGGCTGGTGTCACCTCGGCCAGCAACATGCCAGAGCGGGCGCTGCCCATGGGGCCCATCGGGTGCAGCATCAACACCGGTGGCGGCGCGCCGGCGATGGTTTGCAGGGTCGCGATCAGCTCGGCGATTTCGGTTTCGCGCACTTCCAGCTGGCGCGACAGCTGCGCCTCGCGGGTGGCGGCGCGGCGCAGGCCGATGCGCATTGCGGTCAGGCCGGCCTCGTAGGCGCCGACGGTTTCGGTCAGCGCGCGCACACGGTCGCGGGCGCTGTCGGCTTCTTGCAGGGCGATGGCGGCGGCGTCCAGCTGCTCGGCGGCGGCGCGGGCGGCGTCTGCCGGGTCGGTGGCCTGGCCCGAAGGGGAGGCAGAGGATTGCGCCCAGGCCGGGGCCGTCACAGCCGCCAGGCAAAGGCCGGGCAGGCAAAGGGCCGTCAGCAAGAGAGCGCGTCGCAGGGTCATATGATCAGGCTTTCGCCAGTCATTTCAGGGGGTTGTGGCAGGCCCATCAGCTCTAGCAATGTCGGGGCCAGATCGGCCAGCCGCCCGTTGCGCAGTGTTGCGCCCTCGGGGCCGCCGACCAGCGCGACGGGCACGGGGTTCAGCGTATGCGCCGTATGCGGCCCGCCGGTTTCAGGGTCGATCATCTGTTCGCAATTGCCGTGATCTGCGGTGACGATCATGGCGCCACCGGCGGCGCGCAGGGCCTGGAGCACGCGGCCCAGGCCTGTATCGACCGCCTCGCAGGCGGCCATGGCTGCGGCCAGGTCTCCGGTATGGCCGACCATGTCAGGGTTGGCGTAATTGGTGACGATCAGGTCATAGCCTTGCTCGATCGCCTGGACGAATGTGTCGGTCACCTGGGCCGAAGACATTTCGGGTTGCAGGTCATAGGTGGCCACGTTGGGCGATTTGGGCATGAAGCGGTCTTCGCCCTGGGCGGGGGTTTCTTCGCCGCCGTTGAGGAAGAAGGTCACATGCGGGTATTTTTCGGTCTCAGCCAGACGGAATTGCCGCAGGCCCTGTGCCGAGACCCATTCGCCGAGCGTGTTGCGGATCTCTTCGGCGGGGAAAATTGCGCTCATATAGGTGGTGTGGTTGTCGGAGTATTCGACCATGCCGCAGACAGCGGACCAGTCCGGGCGGGGCCCGGTGGCAAAGCCGTCAAAGTCGGGATCTGCCAGCGCGGCGAGGATTTCGCGGGCGCGGTCGGCGCGGAAATTGGCAAAGATCAGACCGTCGCCATCCATGGGCTGCTGATAGCCGTCCAGAACGGTGGCCTGGATGAATTCGTCGCTTTCGTCATGCTCGGTATAGGCTGAGGTGACGGCCGTCACCGCATCCGGCGCCTGCCGCCCGGTGCCATTGACCACCAGATCAAAGGCCTGCTGCACCCTGTCCCAGCGCGTGTCGCGGTCCATGGCGAAATAGCGCCCGATCAGAGTGCCGATCCGGGTGTTGGCGGGCAGTTCGGCGGTGAGCTGTGCAATGGTTTCCGCCGCAGAGCGCGGCGCAACGTCGCGCCCGTCGGTGATGGCGTGGATTTGCACCGGAATGCCCGCATCGTTGAGCGCCTGCGCCGTGGCGATGACATGTCTTTGGTGGGCATGGACCCCACCAGGAGAGCAAAGCCCCATCAGGTGCGCGCATCCTCCGGTTTTCTGAAGCGTGGCGATAAACTCGGTCAGGGCCGGGCGGGTGGCAAAGCTGTTGTCGTCCAGCGCCAGGTCAATCTTGCCCAGATCCATGGCCACGACGCGACCGGCGCCGATGTTCATATGCCCGACCTCGGAATTGCCCATCTGGCCGCGTGGCAGGCCTGCGTCGGGACCGTGCGTGATCAGCGTTGCATTGGGTTCATTCGCCAGGATCGTGTCGAACACGGGCGTCTGTGCCAGCGCGGGCGCATTGCCCTCGCGCGTTTCGGACAGGCCCCATCCATCCAGAATACACAGGACCACCGGTTTTGGTATGGGCATGTCTGCCCCCTGTTGTTTGACTGCTCGCCCTGCTTCTAGCGCTATCGGTATCTGGGGTGAACCGGATTTTTCGACCTGTGCGATGGTTCGCGTATGCCGTGGTGTATCGGTTGGGCCTGTTTTTTGGGCGTAGCTGGTTTGAGCGCCGTTTTGCGGGTGCGTGGCGGGGCCTTGTCAGGATAACTTCACTTTCCTGCTGTAAGAACTGGCGTTAATAGTGCAAAACGACTGGAGCATATAGATATACTATGAATAGAGGCGAGTGATTACCAATGGCCAAGAAAGTAACCAAAGCAATTTTCCCCGTTGCGGGAATGGGCACAAGGTTTCTGCCGGCGACCAAGTCGGTGCCAAAGGAGATCATGACGCTGGTAGATCGCCCTTTGGTTCAATACGCAATTGACGAAGCCCGGGCCGCTGGGATCAAGGAGTTCATCTTTGTGACCAGCCGGGGCAAGTCTGCGTTGGAAGATTATTTTGACCACTCTCCGATCCTGGAGCAGGAATTGCGCAAGAAGGGCAAGACCGAGCTGCTGGAGACGCTGAAAGAGACGGATATGGAATCGGGTGCGATTGCCTATATCCGGCAGCACAAGGCGCTGGGTCTGGGGCATGCGGTCTGGTGCGCGCGGCGTCTGGTGGGGAACGAACCCTTTGCCGTCATGCTGCCGGATGACGTGATCGCGGCCGAGACCTCCTGTCTGGCGCAGATGGTCGAAGCGCATGCGGAGTTTGGGGGCAATATGGTTGCCGCGATGGAGGTGGCCCCGGAAAAAGCCAGCTCTTATGGTATGCTGGATGTGTCCGAGGATCATGAGGCGGTTGTTCGGGTCAAGGGCATGGTTGAAAAGCCAAAGGCCGAAGAGGCGCCGTCGAACCTGGCGGTGATCGGGCGCTATATCCTGCAGCCCTCGGTGATGAAGAACCTGAACAAGCTCAAGCAGGGGTCCGGCGGTGAAATCCAGCTGACCGATGCGATTGCCGAAGACATCAAGGGTGATACGCCGGTCTATGGCTATCGGTTCCGGGGACAGCGGTTTGATTGTGGGTCCAAGGCGGGTTTCCTGCAGGCGACGGTGGCCTTTGGTCTGTCGCGCCCGGATTTGCGCGATGATCTGGCCGGTTACCTGCGAGAATTGATGTCCACGGACAAAGCGGCGCAATAAGCGGCGAAAACTGAGGTGAGCGACATGGAAAACGTCTTGGTGACTGGCGGTGCCGGCTATATCGGCTCGCATGCATGCAAGGCATTGAAGGCGGCTGGCTATGTGCCGGTGACCTTTGACAACCTGGTGACGGGTTGGCAGGACGCGGTCAAATTCGGCCCGTTCGAGCAGGGCGATCTGATGGATCGGGCGCGGCTGGACGAGGTGTTTCGCACGTATGAGCCGGTTGCTGTCATGCATTTCGCAGCGCTGAGCCAGGTGGGCGAGGCGATGTCCAAGCCGGGTCTGTATTGGCACAACAATGTGGGCGGCTCTTTGACATTGATCGAGGCGGCGGTGGCGAACGGGTGCAAGAAGTTCGTGTTCTCGTCGACCTGCGCCACCTATGGCGATCATGACAATGTGGTGTTGGATGAAAACACATCGCAGCATCCGCTGAACGCCTACGGCAACTCCAAACGTGCGATCGAGGATATCCTGCGCGACTTTGAGGCGTCCGATGATCTGCAATCTGTGATCTTCCGCTATTTCAACGTTGCGGGCGCGGATCCAGACGGCGAGGTGGGCGAATTCCACCGCCCCGAGACACATTTGATCCCGCTGATGCTGGACGCGATTGATGGCAAGCGGGATGCTTTGACGGTGTTTGGGACGGATTATGACACGCCGGATGGCACCTGCATTCGGGATTACGTGCATGTCTGTGATCTGGTCGATGCGCATATTCTGGGTCTGAACTGGTTGCAGGAGGGCAAGCCTCCGCGGGTGTTCAACCTGGGCACGGGCAGCGGGTTTTCCGTGCGCGAGGTGATTGATCATTCGCATGCGGTGACAAATCGCGCGGTGCCTTACAACGAAGGGCCGCGACGGGCCGGGGATTGCACCAAGCTGGTGTCGGGATCGGTGCGCGCCGAAGAAGAGTTGGGTTGGTCGCCGAAACGGTCTACGCTGGATCTGATGATCGGCGATGCCTGGAGATGGCACCAAACTGGACATTACGACAAATAGACCGCCTGCGGCGCGGCTGTTGGATCTGACTCGGCTGGTCAGTCGGGCCGGGCGTTTGCCCACGGGTGTTGATCGGGTCGAGCTGGCCTATCTGCGTCAACTGGTGGCGCAGTCCGAGGCCGTTGCGGCCTATGGGGTCGTGCGCACGCATCTGGGCTATATTCTGTTGGATGCGGCCGGTTTGTCCGGTGTTGAGGCGCGGGTGACTGGCCGGGTGCCCTGGGGACCGGCGGACTGGCGCGCGCCGCTGGCGCGGGGCAAATCGCAGATGGTGCGGCGGGCCGAGGCGGATTTGCGCCGTTTGGCCCTGGGTCGCGCCATGCCGATGCGGCTGGCGGGTTTGTTGGCGCGTCATGTGCCGCCGGGCGCGGCCTATCTGAACGTGGGTCACAGCAACCTGACAGAGCGGATGCTGGGCACGGTGAAATCGGCGCTGGGCGCACGGATTTCGGTTTTGTTGCATGATACGATCCCGCTGGATTACCCGCAGTATCAGCGCCCCGGCACGCCCGAGCGTTTTGGCGCGATGATGCGGCGGGTTCAAACGTGGGCCGATCTGGTCATCTGCAACTCGGCGCATACGCAAACAGGGTTTTTGCACCACGCCGCGCCAGACCTGCGCTGCCCGGACACGGTTGTGGCGCATCTGGGGCTGGACCTGGTGCCGCCGGACCCGGATGCCCTGGCAGAGGCGCTATGCGATGCGGAGGTGGCGGTGGGCGACCTGGAGGGCCCTTATTTTGTGACCGTCGGCACGATCGAGCCGCGCAAGCGCCATGACCTGCTGTTGGACCTGTGGCAAACCCTGCCCGAACCGGCGCCCTTGTTCATCTGCGGATCGCGCGGCTGGCAGAATGATGCGGTGTTTCAGCGGCTGGATGCCCTGTCGTATGACGCGCCTGTGCACGAGTTGCCGGGCCTGTCGGATGGGGCGATTGCGGCGCTTGTTCAGGGCGCGACGGCCTCTCTCTTTCCCAGTGATGCCGAAGGCTTTGGCCTGCCTGTGGTTGAAGCGGTGGCGCTCAACACGCCTGTTATGTGCCAAAACCTTCCTGTTTATAAGGAGTTTCTGGGTGACATTCCAGTTTACGTGGACGGCACAGACGGGTATCAATGGCGCCAACGAATAGAGCGTCTGATCCAATTTTCGAACCCAGATGCCAGGATGGCGAGTCAGCAGGTGTTTGTTTCCCCGACATGGGCGGATCATTTCAACATCGTCTTAAAGCTAACCTGATAGGGTGCGGGCGGATCGTTGGTATTGAGTGCGGAGGAGGGGCCATTTGGGCCTGTGGCAGTCTTATCGCCTGAGGCTTCAGCGGAAGCGCTGGCGTTTGCGTGCAATGCGCAAGCGGCGAGAGTTGCGTTCTGTTGTCAACCGGACCAGCCAGATCCGGGGCGAAGATATCCTGCTGTTCTCGACCATCCGCAATGAACGGATACGGCTGCCGTTTTTCCTGGATTACTATCGGGATATGGGGGTGGGCCATTTCGTGTTTGTCGACAACGACAGCTCGGACGGGTCGATGGAGTTTCTGGCGGCGCAGCCGGATGTGTCTGTGTGGTCCTCTAAATTCAGCTATAAACGGTCACGGTTCGGGGTGGATTGGCTCAACTGGTTGCAGCGCAGATATGCCCATGGGCATTGGTGCCTGACGGTCGATCCGGACGAGTTTCTGATTTACCCGTTTTGCGACACGCGCCCGTTGCGCGCGTTGACCGACTGGCTGGATGCATCGTCAATCAAATCGTTCAGCGCGATGTTGCTGGATATGTACCCCAAGGGCCGCATGGACGAGCAGCCTTATGAAGAGGGGCGCAATCCGCTTGAGATTGCCAGCTGGTTCGACAGCGGCAACTACACGATGCGCAAGAACAAGAAATACGGCAATTTGTGGATCCAGGGCGGTCCGCGCAGCCGGGTGTTTTTTGCGGATGAACCGGCAAAGGCGCCCGCGCTGAACAAGATTCCGCTGGTGCGGTGGGATCGGCGCAATGCCTATGTCAGTTCGACCCATATGCTGTTGCCGCGCGGTCTGAACCAGGTTTACGACGAATGGGGCGGTGAAAAAGCGTCGGGCATTTTGCTGCACGCCAAATTCATCGACACTTTTGCCGCCAAGGCGGCAGAGGAGTTGTCGCGCAACGAACATTATGCGGCGTCGCTGGAGTATAAGGCTTATGCCGAAATGCTGTCGGACAATCCGGAGCTTTGGTGCAAGTGGTCTGAGAAGTACATAAACTGGCGTCAGCTGGAAATTCTGGGGCTGATGTCCAAGGGGAACTGGGCGTGAGCGCGGTGAACCAGAAACCCGTGACTGTCGGCATCGTGATGCTGGTGCACACGGCGCTGGGCCGGGCCGAGCAGGTGGCGCGGCATTGGACCTCGGCGGGTTGTCCGGTTGTGATCCATGTGGACAAGAACGTGCCACGCGCAACCTACAAGGCGTTCGAGCGCCGGATGTCCGATGATCCGAGGATACAGTTCAGCGCCCGTCACCGCTGTGAGTGGGGCACCTGGGGGATTGTGGCCGCGTCGCAATCGGCCTCGGAACAGATACTGGAGCGGTTTCCAGAGGTAACGCATGTCTATCTGGCGTCCGGCTCTTGTCTGCCGCTGCGCCCGGTCGAAGAGCTGAACGACTATCTGGCCGCACATCCCCGCACTGATTTCATCGAAAGCGCGACAACGGCCGAGGTGCCCTGGACCGTTGGCGGGCTGGATGAAGAACGGTTCACCCTGCGGTTTCCCTTTGCCTGGAAACGCCACCGCTATCTGTTTGACCGGGCGGTAGAGCTACAGCGGTTCCTGCGTTTGCGGCGCCGGATTCCGGGGGGGTTGATCCCGCATATGGGCAGCCAGTGGTGGTGCCTGACGCGGCGCACCCTGTCGGCGATTTTGCAGGATCCCGAGCGCGAAAGATATGACACCTATTTCAAACGGGTGTGGATTCCTGACGAAAGCTATTACCAGTCTCTGGCGCGGGTGTATTCTACCCGGATCGAGAGCCGGTCGCTGACGCTGTCCAAATTCGATTTTCAGGGCAAGCCACACATCTTTTACGATGATCACCTGCAATTGCTGCGCCGGTCCGATTGTTTTGTCGCGCGCAAGATCTGGCCGCATGCGGACCGTCTCTATCAGGCGTTTCTGACCGATAGCGCCGCCGCGATGAAACGGACCGAGCCGAACCCGGGCAAGATTGACCGCATTTTTGCCAAGGCGGTTGAGCGGCGGACGCGCGGGCGGGCCGGGCTGTATATGCAGAGCAGGTTTCCCAATGTGGATTGGGAAAACGGTGTGACCAGCAACCAGTATTCCGTGTTTGAGGGATTCTCGGAACTGTTTGAGAATTTCGAAACCTGGCTGGGCAAGGCAACGGGCAGCCGCGTGCACGGGCATCTGTTCGCCCCGGACCGTGTGGCCTTTGCGGGCGGTCAGCGGATGATCAATGGCGCGCTGAGCGACAGCGCCATCAAGCGCGATTATGACCCGCGCGCCTTTCTGACCAGTCTGATCTGGAACACGCGGGGGGAACGGCAGTGTTTTCAGTTCGGCCCGCGGGACAATCAAAAGGTCGGGTGGCAAATCGCACGTGACCCGAATGCGCAGATCTCGGTTGTGACAGGGGCCTGGGCCGTGCCTTTGTTCCGCTCCAACAAGAATTTCGCCGATCTGCGGGCAGAGGCGGCGGATCTGCAAAAGATTGAGAGCAAGCATCTGGACGAGCTACGCTCGACCTATGCCAAGGCGCGCATCCGGATCTGGACCATGGCAGAATTCATCGAGGCGCCGATGGAGCCGTTGCAGTCGATTATTGACGAGATTGGCCCCTCTAAACACCGCCGCCTGACCGAAGCGCCGACATTGGTGGATCTGGAAGGATTCGGGCAGTTCCTGCAAAACCTGAAGAACCAGGGGATGCACCCCTATCTGATGGGCGATTTTCCGGTGGAAAAAGGACCGGTCAATATGCCGAAACCTCCGCGCAAACCTTATTTGGTTCAATAACTCTCTATGGCCTCTGCTTTTGATTATTTTGTGATTTTCGCCGAGATGCGGACCGGTTCGAATTTTCTGGAAACGAACCTGAACGCCTTTGACGGGCTGGTGTGTCATGGCGAGGCGTTCAATCCGCATTTCATCGGCTACCCGAACCGCACGGATCTGTTGGGGCTGTCGCAGGCCCATCGGGATGAAAACCCGGACGCGCTGATCCAGGCGATCCGGGCGGACGAGGGGCGCATTGCGGGGTTTCGGTTTTTCCACGACCATGATCCGCGGGTGTTGAACACGGTTCTTGACGATCCGCGCTGTGCCAAGATCATCCTGACCCGCAACCCGCTGGAAAGCTATGTGAGCTGGAAGATCGCGCGTGCAACAGGTCAGTGGAAGCTGACCGATGTAAAGCGGCGCAAAGAGGCCAAGGCGCAGTTTGAACAGCAGGAATTTGTGCGCCATGTGGAGGCGTTGCAGGATTTTCAGGTCCATTTGTTGAACAGGCTGCAATGTTCGGGGCAGACGGCCTTTTATCTGGCCTATGAGGATCTGCAGGATGTGGCTGTGATGAACGGGCTGGCCCGGTGGCTGGGCGTGACAGAGCAGCTGGAGGGGCTGGATCAGAGCCTCAAGCCGCAGAATCCGGCGCCGGTGACCTCCAAGGTTGCGAATCCGGATCAGATGATGGCGGGGCTGGCGGATCTGGATCGCTTCAACCTGAACCGGACCCCGAACTTTGAGCCGCGCCGGGGGCCTGCGGTGCCCAGCTATGTGGCGGCGGCGGTTTGCCCTTTGCTGTATCTGCCGATCCGTGGCGGGCCCGAGGACGAGATTTGCCAGTGGCTGGCGGATGTGGATGGGGTTCAGCCCGGGCAGCTGATCACACGGGCCAACCAGAAAAACCTGCGTCAGTGGAAAAAGGGCCATGGCAATCACCGCAGCTTTACCGTGTTGCGCCATCCGGTTTTGCGGGCGCATGAAGTATTTTGCAGCCGCATCCTGTCAACCGGGCCGGATGGGTTTGGTCGGATCCGTGAAACGTTGAAAAAGCAGTTCAAGCTGCCTTTGCCGCAAGATGTGAACAACAAGGCCTATACGCGCGCGATGCATCGCGAGGCGTTCGAGGGGTATTTGCGGTTTGTGCGGGCAAATCTGGCGGGGCAGACGGGGATTCGGGTGGATGCGCATTGGGGCACCCAGGCGCAGGCGCTGTCAGGATTCGGCGAATTGGCGCTGCCGGACTATGTGTTCCGCGAAGACGAGATTGGCGAGATGCTGCCAGCGCTGGCCTTGCGCATGGGGGGCCAGGAGGCGGCGGTGCCAGCGGCGCAGGCTGCTGCATCACCCTATGGTCTGGACGACATCTATGATGACGCGTTGGAACAACTGGTCGCAGAGGCCTATCACCGCGACTACATGATGTTCGGATTTGATTGCTGGAAGCCGGTTGAGGCCTGATCAGGCGGCTTTGACCGGAGAGGTCTCTGTCAGGATGGTGTACATTGTTGCCGGATCAGGGTTGGCCCGCAATTTGGCGCAAATGGCGCTGTCGCGCAGGGTGCGGGACACACGGGCCAATGCCTTGAGGTGATCCACCCCGGCTTCGAGTGGGGCAAACAGCGCAAAGGCGATGTCGACCGGTTGCCGGTCGACAGCTCCGAAATCGAGCGGTTTTTCAAGCAGAACGCAGCCGCCCACAACGCGGTCCAGGTCGGCCAGCCGTGCATGTGGCAGAGCGACCCCGTGGCCGACTCCGGTCGGCCCCAGGCTTTCACGCTCCATCAGGGCATCCACGATTTCGCCCGGGTCCAGCTGGAACGCCCCGCGCGCCATTTCCCCAATCTCCTGAAACAGCCGTTTCTTGCTGGAGGCCGCGGACATTACGCGCACGGCTTCGGGCCGCAGAATCGACGAAAGTTCCATTCACACACGCTCCAGTTCAACGCGGCCCAGAGTGGGCAACCCGTTAGTTGTTTACGGATCAATCCAGCCGATGTTTCCATCTTCGCGGCGGTAGACCACATTCAGGGCGTCGTTGCCCTCGTTCTTGAAAACCAAGACCGGCGCGCCGGCCAGCTCCATTTGCATCACGGCTTCGCCAACGGACAGGCGCTGAATGCGCGTCTCCATCTCGGCGACAATGATGGGCTGGAGCGTCTCTGGCTCGGCGTCGTCGGCCTGATTTTCAGAAGCGAGGATATATGTGGGTGCTCCGAAGAGTTCAACCGGTTCGCTGCGGTCACGGTGATGGTTTTTCAAACGCCGCTTATAACGGCGCAATTGCTTGTCCATTTTCTCGGAGCAGGCATCGAAGGTTCCATAGACTTCGGTGCCGCGTGCACTGGCCTGCGCGGTCAGCCCGGTCGAAAGGTGAACGGTGGCGTCGCAGACAAATTCATGGCCGGATCGGGAAAAAACAATATTCGCGTCGGTAGGTCGCTGCGCATATTTCTCAATAATTGCACCTAGTTCGGCCTGGACATGCGCCTGAAGTGCGTCGCCAACATCCATTTGTTTTCCGCTGATCTGGTAGTTCATATAGAGCCCTCTTTCTTTTTACATCACTCTTGCCTGGCTGTTTGAATGACAGCCATGGGTTAAGAAGCGATGCGAGAATACAACAAATCGTGCCCGATTGCCGGCGCTCTTGCGGGTCTCCGGATTGGAGACGAGGCAGTTGGGTAGGTACGACTTGCCATGGGTCCATTTGAGGCGAAGCCGGGGTGGTCTGTCAATCCTAACCGGACGTGGAGTCGAAAAACGGGCGTTTCTACGCAGATTCGGTCAGGAGATTCGGAAACTGTCGCCCAGGTAGACCCGGCGGACGTTTTCGTTTTCGACCACATCTTCGGGGGTGCCTGACATCAGCACCTGCCCGTCATGCAGGATGTAGGCCCGGTCTACGATTTCCAGCGTTTCGCGGACATTGTGATCGGTGATCAGCACGCCAATTCCGCGCTTTTTCAGGTCGGCAACCAGATTGCGGATGTCTCCGACTGAAATGGGGTCGACCCCGGCAAAGGGTTCATCCAGCAGCAGGTATTTTGGATCGGCGGCCAGGCAACGGGCAATCTCGACCCGCCGGCGTTCGCCGCCTGACAGGGCCAGAGCCGGGGCGCGGCGCAGGTGCTCGATGGAAAAATCCGACAGCAGCTCTTCCAGGCGTTCGCGTCGTTTCAAACGGTCCGAATGGGTGATGTCCAGAACGGCCGAGATGTTATCCTCGACGCTGAGGCCGCGAAAGATTGACATTTCCTGGGGCAGATAGCCGATTCCCAGCCGGGCGCGGCGGTACATGGGCAATGTGGTGACGTTCTGGCCGTCGATGGTGACGCGGCCTGCCTCGGGAAAGACCAGACCGGCGATGGCATAAAACGATGTGGTTTTGCCGGATCCGTTGGGGCCCAGCAGCGCGACAACCTCGCCGCGGTCCAGTTGCAGGGTCACATCACGGATCACGGTGCGTTTGCGGAACGATTTGCGAATGCGTTCGACGCGCAGCCCGGCTGAGCCCTCTTCCACTGTCAGGGTCGGCTTGGACATTATTCGCTCTTTGGGTTGAGAATTGTTTTGACCCGCCCGTTCATCTGGGCCGTGCCTGTGACCAGATTGACGGTCATCTGCTGGGCGGTCAGCACGTTGGGCCCCTGGGTCAGCAGCACATTGCCGGTCATCACCACCAGCCCGTTGTCGATGGTGTATTCGGCCCGGTCCGCCTCGGCCGCGTCTTCGCCGCTGACCAGGATGACGCCGCCACCGGTGGCTTCGAGCCGCTCTATCCCGCCTTCGGAGCGGTAAACGACCAGCAGTCTGGGTGCGGTGAGGCGCATCAGCCCCTGGCTGACCAGAACGTTACCCGCAAACACCGCCTGGCCGGTTTCCTGATCCAGGTCGAGCGTGTCTGCCGTGACCTCTACCGGGGCGTCCGGGTCTGGCTGAACCGTGCCAAAGCCGACATTTGTCCCCTGCGCCAGTGCGATGCCCGCGCCGCATATCAGCGACAGGCACAGAACTAAAAAACGAAATTTGGCCACAGGTTATCTTTCTGTCTGTTTGGGTTCGTATAACAGCCTGACACCATTTGTGAAAAGGATATGCAGCTGGTCAGTGCCATTTTTGGGCGCAATTTCCATCGAACCGGCCTGAAAAACGCCAAATGGCCCCGTTCCATGGACATCCTGGGGCGCATGGGCCGAGGATTGATCAAGCTTGGCGGTCAACAGATCGGTGCGCAGGATATAGCCCGAGGAGGTTTCGATCACGACATCCTCAATAAAGGTGGCGCGGCCGATCTTGTCTTCGAGGGTGCCCTGGCTGGCGCGCATGTGAATGGTCTGCCCGTCCTGACCTTGCAGCCGGGCGACCAGATTTCTGGCCTTGGCGGGCATGTCTCCGATGGGGGGGCTGACGGTTGTGGCGGTGATATAGAGGTCATCGCCGTTCTTTGAGACGCCGGTATATGTGGGGGCGGTGATCTGTTGGTTGCGCAGGCGCTCTTCGATGTCGCGATCGGCAAAGGGGATCGAGGCGTCGGGGTCAACCTTGCGCGACAACAGGAAGAGGGTCGACAGCAACCCGACCGCCGCCAGTGGCAGCAGCACCTTGAAAAACGTGACCCAGCGTGAATATCGGTCCATCGGCTAGGCTAGGTCTGTCTGACGGTGTCGCGGAACATGGCGCGGCTCAGGAATGTGCAAAGATGTCGGTTTCGGGCCAGCCTGCCAGGTCCAGCTGGGCCCGGGTCGGCAGGAAGTCAAAGCAGGCCTGGGCCAGCTCTGTGCGCCCTTCGCGGGCCAGGCGCGCATCCAGTTTGTCGCGCATCTGGTGCAGGTAGAGCACGTCAGAGGCGGCATAATCCAGCTGCGCATTGGTCAGCTTTTCGGCACCCCAATCGCTCATCTGTTGTTGTTTTGAAATGTCGATGCCCAGCAGTTCCTGGGTCAGGTTCTTGAGCCCGTGGCGGTCCGTATAGGTGCGGATCAGGCGGCTGGCGATCTTGGTGCAATAGACCGGAGCGGTCAGCGCACCAAAGGCGTTGTACAGGGCGGCAATGTCAAAACGGCCGAAATGGAACAGTTTGAGCACATCCGGATTGGTCAGCATGGCGCAGAGGTTGGGGGCCTGGGTCTGGCCTTTGGCCACCTGCACCAGATGGGCGTTGCCATCGCCGCCGGACATCTGCACCACGCACAGCCGGTCGCGGTGCGGGTTCAGCCCCATGGTTTCGCAATCAATCGCCACCACAGGCCCCATGTCGAGCCCGTCCGGCAGATCGTTTTGATAGAGATGGGTGGCCATCGGATGTTCCTTGTCTATGGTTTGGCGCCTTACCTAAGCCGCTCGTCCCGTAAATTCTAGGCGGCTTTGCGTTTGCTTTCGCGCCAGACGACCAGCAACCCGCCGCCCGCGATCAGGATTGCGCCCGGAAACAGGTCGCTGAACGGGGCTTCGTCGTAGAACACCCAGCCCAGAACAAAGGCGATGGGGATGCCGAAATAGGAAAACGGGGCCAGGTTGGCCTGTTCGGTCATACGGTAGGCGACAATGATGGTCAGCACCGCGCAGCCGCCAAACCCGCCCATGGCGATGATCCACAACAGGTCTGTGCCGTGGACCAGCGGCGAAAACCCGCCCGTGGCCATAGCCAGGGCAAAGCCGCCGATCAGGGCATAAAAGGCCGAATGCAGATTGATCAGCGGGCTGGGCACGTCTTCGTCAAACAAGCGGGACATCACACCGGCCAGCGCATAGCAGAACCCCGCGCCCACCGGCGCCAGAGCGGCCAGGCTGAACACGTCAGAGCCGGGCCGCATGATCCAGACCACCCCGGCAAATCCGATCAGCACGGCAGACCAGCGGAACCAGCCCACTTTTTCCCCCAGGATCGGAATGGCCAGCAAGGTCATGAAGATCGCGTTCGAATAGGACAGCGTCGAGGCGGTGGCAAAGGCCAGATGGGCGAGCGAATAGTAAAACATCATCTGCGCCACGGTGACGACAAAGCCGCGGATCATGGGAAGCCACCATTGCCGCAGCCGCAACGGGCGCCCCTGTTTGCGCCAGTTGCGGGACCAGCCCAATGCAATCAGGCTGGGAATCAGACCAAAGAGGTTGCGATAGGCCGACAGTTCGGCGGCCCGGTAGTCCTGGGTCAGGTGTTTGATGATCAGCCCCATGAAATCAAAAAGGGTCAGGGCCAATAGTGATAGGAGTATGGCAAGGAGGACGTTATCCCCTTGCCTAACCATGATAGGCGGCGACGGTTTTCAGTGCAGAAAACCCGTAGAGGGCCTCGAACCCTTTTTCGCGCCCGTGGCCGGATTTGCCGATGCCGCCGAATGGCAGCTCGACCCCGCCCCCCGCGCCGTAGTTGTTGATGAACACCTGCCCCGAGCGCAGCGCCTTTGCCAGCCGCATCTGGCGCGCGCCATCGCGGGTCCAGATGCTGGCGACCAGCCCATAGTCGGTGCTGTTGGCGATGCGCAGCGCGTCTGCTTCGGTGTCAAAGGGGATCATGACCTGAACCGGGCCAAAGATTTCATCGCGTGCCAGCGGGTGATCGGCCGGGACATCGGCGAAAAGCGTCGGGCGCACATAGGCGCCGGCCTCGGGGGCGTTGTCGACAATGACGCCCTGACCGGCGATCTGCAGATCGCTGCCCTTGTCCAGAAAGCCGGTGACGATCTCTTTCTGGCGGGCCGAGATGAGCGGCCCAAGGCGCAGATCCTCGACTGCGGGGCCGACGGTGAGGGCGGCATAGGCCTCGGCCATGCGGGATTTGACCGCGTCATAAACGCCCCGCTGGACCAGAATCCGCGAGGAGGCAGAGCAGGTTTGGCCAGCGTTCTGAATGCCTGCGTTCACCAGGAAGGGCAGGGCCGCGTCCAGATCGGCATCGTCAAACACCAGTTGCGGGGATTTGCCGCCCAGTTCCAGCGTCACCGGCACCACGTTGCGCGCGGCAGCCGCCTGCACCAGCGCGCCGGTCGCGACCGAGCCGGTGAAGCTGACATGTTGGATGCCTGAATGGCCGGACAGGGCGGCGCCGGCCTCGGCGCCCAGGCCCGGAACCACGTTCAGCGCGCCTGCGGGCAATCCCGCCTCTTGCGCAAGATGGGCAAAGGCGAGCGCGGTCAGGCAGGCCTCTTCGGCGGGTTTGAGCACACAGGCATTGCCCATGGCCAGCGCCGCGCCGACGGACCGTCCGATGATCTGCATCGGGTAGTTCCAGGGCACGATATGGCCTGTGACCCCATGCGGTTCACGCAGGGTATAGACCGTGTAGCCGTCCAGATAGGGGATGGTTTCGCCCATGACCTTGTCGGCGGCGCCGCCGTAAAATTCGCAATACCGCGCCAAGGCCACCGCGTCGGCGCGGGCCTGGGTCAGGGGTTTGCCGACATCTGCGGCCTCAAGCGCGGCCAGATCATCGACCCGTTCCAGAACCAGCTGGCCCAGCCGGGTCAGAATACGCCCGCGTTCCAGCGCGCTCATCCCGCCCCATTCGCCGTCCAGCGCCGCATGGGCTGCGGCCACTGCGGCGTCGATATCGACGGCCTCGCCCCGCGCGATCCGGCAAATCGGTTGCCCGTCCGAAGGGTTGACCAGGCTGAGCGTTTGCTGGCCCGCCGGAGCCACCCATTGCCCGCCAATCAAACACAATTCAGGATCAAACCAGACAGACATGCAAACGTTCCTTCTATCGTCTTTCAAAACATGCGCGCGGCGGGTCCGGTGACCTTACACGTCCTGAGCCACCTGCGGCAGCACCGGCGCTGCGGCGATCAGTTCCCGCGTATAGGGATGGGCCGGATCGGTAAAGACTGCTTCGGTCTCGCCCTCTTCGACGATCTGCCCTGATTGCATGACCAGCACCCGGTCTGTGACCGTGCGCACAACGCTCAGGTCGTGGCTGATGAACAGATAGGTCAGGTCATAGGTGCGGCACAGGTCTGCCAGCAGGTCCAGCACCTGCGCCCGCACCGAGACATCCAGCGCCGAGACCGCCTCGTCAAACAAGATCAGCGACGGGCGGGTGATCAGGGCCCGGGCGATGGCGATGCGCTGGCGCTGGCCGCCGGAAAATTCGTGGATGAATTTCTGACCGTCCTCGGGGCGCATGCCCACGGCGGTCAGCGCCTCGGCGATGGCGTCGCGTCGGGCCGCGCCGGTGGGGGGCTTTTCATACAGGTGGAACGGTTCCGTGATCAGGCGGTCGACCCGGTGGCGCGGGTTGAACGAGCCGAATGGGTCCTGAAACACCACCTGCATCTGTCGTCGCACGGCCGGATTGGGGCGATGTCCGCTAAAGACCGGCGCGCCGCCCAGCAGGATCTGGCCGCTTTGGATCTGTTCCAACCCCAGGACCGCGCGGGTCAATGTGGATTTGCCACAGCCGCTTTCACCGACCAGGCCGACCCGTTCCCCACGGTTGATGGTAAAGCTGACGTGATTGACGGCCCGCATCTGTCCGGGGGCGGTGAAAAGCTTGGTCCGGGGCAGGCGATAGTCGCGGACGACCTCGTGCAGTTCCAGCAGGGGTTCGGGCGCGGGGGCCGGTGGCAGCGACACCTGATGGCCAGAGGCCGCGAACAGCATCTTGGTATAGGGGTGGCTCATGTTGGCGAACAGGTCCCGTGTCGGGCCCTCTTCGACCACCTGACCTTTGCGCATGACGACGATGCGGTCCGCCATATCCGAGACCACGGCCAGATCATGGGTGATCATCAACATGCCCATGTCATATTCGCGCACCAGCCCCTGCAACAGATCCAGGATCTGGGCCTGCGTCGTCACATCGAGCGCCGTGGTCGGTTCGTCCGCGATCAGCAGCTTGGGTTGCAGGGCGATGGCCATGGCGATCACCACGCGCTGCCGCTGGCCCCCGCTCAGCTCGTGCGGGTAGCGGCTCAGCGCGAAGCGCTCTTCGGGCAGGCCGACGCGGTCCAGCACCTCTCGGGCGCGATCCATGGCGGCATCCGGGGGCATGGCGTCATGGATCAGGATGGTTTCGGCCACCTGGTCGCCGATGGTCTTGACCGGGTTCAGGGCGGTCATTGGCTCCTGGAAAACCATGCCCACCTGATGGCCGCGCATTTTGCACAGGCGCTCTTCGCTGGCGTCCAGCACCTCCAGCTCGTCCAGAGTGATCTGGCCGCTGGTCTGGCTGCCGGGGGGCAACAGCTGCATCGTGGCCAGTGCGGTCATGGATTTGCCCGAGCCGCTTTCGCCCGTGACGGCCACGATTTCGCCGGGTTGGATCAGCAGGGATACATCATCCAGGATGTCAGCCCCGTTGATTGATAAGCTCAGGTTTTGGATGGACAGCAGGCTCATGGTCGTTTGGCCCTCAGTCGTGGGTCCAGCCAGTCGCGCAGACCGTCGCCGAACAGGTTCAGCCCCAGCACGATCAGGATGATCGCCAGCCCGGGGAAGATCGCCAGATGGGGGGCGAGGGTGACCAGAGTCTGGGAATCCGCCAGCATCCGGCCCAGCGATGGCACGGGCGGTTGCACCCCCAGACCGACAAAGGACAGTGCCGCCTCGACCTGGATGCCCAGGGCGAACTGGATCGTGCCCTGTACGATCAGCAGGTTGATGAGGTTGGGCAGCACATGCTCAAAGCTGATGCGCAGCGATGATTTGCCCGAAACCCGCGCGGCCAGAATGAATTCCCGCTCCCACAGGCTGAGCGCTCCGCCGCGCACGGTGCGGGCGAACACGGGGATGTTGAAGATCCCGAAGGCGACAATGGCGTTCATGGCCGAGGGGCCGACAACCGCAGTGATCAGGATGGCCATGGCCAGCAGCGGAAAGGCAAAAACCACGTCATTGCCCCGCATGATCAGCTCGTCCAGCCAAGAGCCGCTGCGGGCCGCCGCCAGCAGGCCCAGCGGGATTCCAAACACCAGACCGATCACAACCGCCAGCATGGCAACGCCCAAAGAGGTGCGCGCGCCGGCCATGATCATGCTCAGGATATCGCGGCCCAGATGATCAGTGCCCAGCCAATGGGCGGCGCTGGGGGTCTGCAGCTTGTTCGGGATGTCCAGCAGCTCGAAGTTATAGGGCGTCCAGAGCAGCGACAGCAGCGCGGCGCCAATCAGCAGTAGGCTGAGCGCCCCACCCAGGATCATGGACCGGCTCATTCGCGCGACCTCAGCCTTGGGTCGATCAGCGCATAGGCCAGATCAACAAGAAAATTCACCATGATCACGGAAAACACCAACAACATGACAACGGATTCCACCACGATCAGGTCGCGGGCCTGGATGGATTGAAAGATGAGCCGCCCCAGGCCCGGCAGGTAAAAGACTTGTTCGATGATGATCGCCCCGGCCAGCAAGAACGCGATTTGCAGCCCGATAATGGTCAGCACCGGAATAAAAGCGTTGCGCACCCCATGGCGCCAGACCGCCTGACTGCGGCTGAGGCCCTTGGCCCGGGCCGTGCGCATGAAGTCTTCTCCCAGCACATCCAGCAGGGCCGAGCGCATGACCCGCGCCAGAATGGCCGCCTGCGGTAGGGCCAGGCAGATGGCGGGCAGGGTCAGCGCGTGGAGCGAGACCCAAAGCCCCTTTTCCCAGCCCGGAAAGCCGCCGGCGCTGAACCATTGCAGGCGGATTGCGAACAGCAGGACCAGCATCATGGCAAACCAGAAATTCGGCACGGCCACGCCCAGCTGGGTCGCGCCCATCACGGCCATGTCGCCGATGCGCCCACGGCGGGTTGCGGCATAGATCCCGGCGGGCAGGCCGATCAGCACCGACAGGATCAGCCCATAGACCGCCAGCGGCAGCGAAACGGACAGCCGGTCCATGATCATTTGCGCCACAGGCGTGCGATAGGTGTATGAGGTGCCGAAATCGCCCGACAGCATACCGCCGACCCAGTTCAGGTAGCGTTGCAGCTTGGGCACATCCAGCCCCAGCTCGGCGCGCAGATTGGCGATCGTCTCGGGCTGGGCGTTGATCCCCAGCATGAAAGAGGCCGGATCGCCGGGGGCGATCTCGATCACAAAGAAAATGATCAGCGATGCCACAAACAGGCTGATGAACAGGGACAGCAATCTTTTCAGGGCATAGCGCAGCATGGGCGGACATTAGGCGCGGGCCATAGGAGGGTCCAGAGCGGAACGTCACCGAAACCGGAAAAAATGTGTACAGCCCTTTGATCTTGCTGGAAAAGGCATCAACCGAACCGGGCATTCCGCCTGGCCGGTTCAGGCAGACAAAGGGCCCCGCCAATGGCGAGGCCCCTGGGGCAATCCCCGTGTCGTATCAGTCCAGCGTAATGCCGGTCAGGTCATTGGCGGCAACGGGGGCATTGGCCCACAATCCGTTGATCCCGGCCTTGGCGATGGTGATGGCCGCCAGCTGAAACAGATAGCCGTTGACGTAGTCATCCGCGATGATCTTTTGCGCCTGGCCCAGCAGCTCGGTCCGTTTGTCCGGGTCGGTGGTGGCGTTCAGGGTTGTCATCAGCTCTTGGAATGCGGGGTTGTCATACTGAAAATAGTAGTCCGGCCGCGCATAGATGCCGATGTCCATCGGTTCGGTGTGGCTGACGATGGTCAGGCCAAAGTTCTTGCCGCGGAATACGGTTTCCAGCCATTGGGCCCATTCCACGTTGGTGATCTCTGCGCGGATGCCAACGGCGGCCAGCTGCGCGGCAATGATTTCGCCGCCGCGACGGGCATAAGAGGGCGGTGGCAGATGCAGGGTGGTGGTGAACCCGTCGGGATAGCCTGCCTCGGCCAGCAGGGCCTTGGCCTTTTCCGGGTCAAACGCGGATTGCGCGGTCAGATCCACATAGGCCGGATTGTGCGGCGCAAAATGGGTACCGATCGGCGTGCCATAGCCAAACATGGCGCCGTCGATGATGGCCTGACGGTCAATCGCATGGGCCAGGGCCTCGCGCACCTTCACATTGTCAAAGGGCGGCTGTTTGTTGTTGGTCGAGAGGATGGTTTCGCCCTCGGTCGAGCCGATCAGGACCTGAAAGCGAGGGTCAGCCGCGAACTGCGGCACGTTCTCAGGGGCCGGAAAGCCCGAGAAGACGTCAACATCTTCGGCCATCATCGCGGCAAAGGCGGCGGTGGGGTCAGAGATGAATTTGAACGTGGCGTTGTCGATCTGCGGCTCTGCCCCCCAATAGTCGGGGTTGCGGGTCAGCTCGATCTTGTCGCCCTGCACCCAATTGCTGAATTCATAGGGGCCGGTGCCGACCGGGTTGGTCTTGATCGTCTCGATGCTCTCGGGGGCGACGATCACGGCATCACCCCAGGCGAGGTTGAACAGCATGTTGCCGTTGGGTTCAGACAGCGTCAGTTTGACGGTCAAAGGGTCGACCACCTCGACCGAGTCAATGGCGGCATAAAGGGCCTTTTGCGCGTTTGTCGATTCTTCGCCACGGGCGCGGTCCAGGCTGAACTTGACGTCTTCGGCGTCCATGGTGGTGCCATCATGAAAGGTGACGCCGTCCTGCAGGGTGAACGTATAGGTCAGCCCGTCTTCGGAAATTTCCCAGCTTTTGGCCAGGCCGGGCACGACAGAGCCATCGCCCATGAACCGGGTCAGCCCTTCGAAGATGTTGGTGTAGACAACCGAATCGATGGCCTGCGCGGCAGCCGAGGTCGGGTCCAGGTGCGGAGGCTCCAGCTGCATGGCGATAATGATGCTCTCGTCCGCCTGTGCGGCGCCCAACCCGGCGCTCAGCGCCAGGGCGCTGGCAGCGATCAGTTTCGAAAACGATTTCATGTGATGGTCTCCTTTTGGCCGGCAGGGCCGATCTGTCGGCCGCAGTCTTGGCCGAGATTGGCGGACAGGCAAGCCCCTTTGTGCAGTCAGGTGGGCCGGTGCCGGGCAAGCTGCGGAAATTCTACGCGCCAGAGGAGGGCGCGGGTCCCGCCCCCGGGGCTCATGGCAACGTGATCCGGGCGTGATCGTGTTTGGTGGCGCGCTTGTGTACTTTGGTCGCGGGCGTTTCCGTTTGCCACGCGAGATAGACGCGTCATTATTACAGTAGCTAATTACCAATGTGGAGCCAGACGATGAAGTATCTGATCACTGCCGCGATTGCCGGTTTGCTTGCCGGGCCGGTCCTGGCCGATGGCCATGAGACCGGGGATGCGGACAAGGGGAAAAAGGCATTTAACAAGTGCAAGTCCTGCCACATGATCGAAGATGGCGAGGGCAACAAGATTGTAAAAGGCGGTCGGACCGGCCCGAACCTGTATGGTGTGATCGGTCGCACGATTGCCTCGGAGGATTTCAAATACGGCGCATCCCTTGCCGCCGTCGGAGAGACCGGCGCCGTTTGGGGGTTCGACAATTTCACGGCCTATGTGATGGATCCCAAGGGCTGGTTGCAGGAAACGCTGGACCAGACCTCGGCCAAGTCGAAAATGTCCTACAAGCTGAAAAAGGGTGGCGACGATATTTATGCCTATCTGGTCAGCGTCGCACCCGCGCCAGCCGAGGGCGAAGCGGACAACAACTGAGCCGACTGCGCTATCGCGCGACTATGGGCCGCTCCGTTGGGGGCGGCCTTTTCGGTTTGCGGGGGGGGGTGCAGCTGGAACAATACGCTCAAGTATGTCGCATCATGGCCTAGGTGTTCAGATCGCTCCAGCAGGGCAACAGATCGCCGGGCGCCGGGCGGGCCAGATAGGCGGCACGGGCGATGGCCCGGCTGAGGCACAGGGCGCTGGCATGGCCGATCAGGGCCATTTCGGCCTCGGATGTTGGTGGGCGCGCGCCAAGAGAGGCGGCGAAGATCAGATCGCCATCGGCGGGGGTATGGGCCGGCATACAGGCGCGTCCGATGCCGTCATGGGCGGCGGTGGCCATGCGCTGGCACTGGGCCTTGGTCAATGTGGCATCGGTGGCGACGATGGCGATGGTTGTATTGGTCCGCTCGGTTGCGGCCTGCATCATCGCGTCGCGCTTGCGGCTGTCCAGATTGCGGCCCAGCCCGGCGGCCGGATCGGGGCCTTGCCCGCCAAACTCGCCCTCGATTTCAAAGGGGGCGGCCCAGAAATGCCGGTCTCCGGGCGTTGTGACGCTGCCGACCGGGTTGGCCGCCACAAGGGCGCCGACCGTTGTGCCATCGGGCAGCACCAAAGAGGCTGATCCCAGCCCGCCCTTGACCATCGCCGTCAGCGCGCCGGTGCCGGCCCCCACGCTGCCCAGCTCAAAATCTGTCCCCGCTGCCTCCAGCGCGATGCGGCCCAGGGCGCGATAGGGGTTTTCGCCCCAATCCTTGTCCCCGCCATTCAACAGATCAAAGATGATCGCGCCCGGAACAATCGGGATGATTGCAGGCCCGGCCCGATATCCCCGCCCCTGGCTGCGCAGATGATCCATGACCCCCGAACAGGCATCCAGACCAAAGGCCGAACCGCCCGACAGGACCAGAGCGTCAATCTGCGCCACGGATTTATCCGGGGCCAGCAGATCGGTTTCCTTGGATCCCGGGGCGCCCCCCATCACCATGACAGAGGCAGTGAAACTCTGATCCGCCGTGAAAACGGTGGTGCCGGATTTCAGCCGGTCGTCCGAGGCATTGCCGACGCGCACACCCGGCACATCGGTGATCAGGTTGAGTGGTCCTGGGGTAAGCATTGGTCAGATCCTGGGTTTGGAGGCGGCCGTGGCCGGATCGCCGGTGTTCGGCTCGCCCTTGGGTTCGATCAGCAGAACCTGGCACTCTTCCTCGGCGCGGGGCCGGTGCGTTTGCCCGCGCGGCACGACAAACAGCTCTCCGGCGCGCACGGTGGTCGCGCTGTCGCCGACATCCATCACCATTTCGCCCTGTAGCACCAGAAAGAAGTCATCCGTGTCCGCATGGCTGTGAAAGGGAAACGCGCCCTGGAATTTGACCACCATGACATCATTTCCGTTGTATTGAGCAACCACATGCGGATCCCAATGGGTGGAAAACATCGCCAGTTTCTGGGCCAGGTTCACATGGGTCATCAGATGCAGCGACCCCCGTCAACTTCCATCGCCACGCCGGTGATCATGCTGGCCTCGTCCGAGCACAGATAGCAGGCGGCGTTGCCCATGTCCTCGGGCTGCGAAAAGCGCCCGATCGGGATGGTCGACAGGAATTTGGCGCGCATTTCGGGGGTGTCTTCGCCCAGAAAGCTGGCCAGCAGAGGGGTTTCACCCGCCACCGGGCACAAGGCGTTGACCCGCACGCCAAAGGGGGCCAGTTCGACCGCCATCGCCTTGGTCGCGGTGATCATCCAGCCCTTGGAGGCGTTGTACCAGCTGAGGTTGGGGCGCGGAGACAGGCCCGCCGTCGAAGCGACATTCAGGATCGCGCCGATCTTGCGGCTTTTCATATGGGGTACCAGATTGCGGGCCGTCAGATAGACAGATTTCATGTTGACCGCATTCACGCGGTCAAACTCGTCCTCTTCGACGGTTTCCATCGGTTTGGGCAGATGGGTGATACCGGCGTTGTTGATCAGGATATCCACATGCCCAAAGGCGTCCAGCGCGGCCTGAGCCATCTGCGCGACCGAGTCGCCCCTGGCCACATCCACCGTCTGCGCCGACGCGGCGTTGCCGATCTGGGCGGCCATGGCACTGGCGGCGTCGCCATTGATGTCGGCGATCATAACCCGGGCGCCTTCGTCCACGAATTTACGCACGATTCCAGCACCAAAGCCCGAGGCACCCCCCGTCACGATTGCGGTTTTTCCGTCCAGTCTCATCAGCGTTCCCTCACTAGCACGGGGCGAGAGTAGGCCCACTCTCCACCGTCAGCAAGCAGGCCAGAGGCAGAAACCAGACGAAAGTCTGATGACCCGGGCCTTGTCCCTGACACCCAGGTGTTTGCGATGGATGGGACCTCGCCTTGATCGTTCGGAGCGTCTCTCCCCGGCTTGGGGTATCGTAGCGGTCATCCAACTCCAGTGGAACACTTAGGAGCTTCACCTTTGTATTCCCCAAGTCGTCCGTCACGCCCTGGCGCTTCTTCGGTTTCAACATGAAGGTGTCCGCGAGAACACCTGAACGAAAGTGGATTGGTCGGTGTTGTCCAATACGAGTGTCGAATGGCGCGACTTACGGGTCCGCCCCGTCGCAGAAGCCGAAGTCTGGGTCATATCTCGCACCGCATACCCAATCTGCCGTCTATCGTTGCTGGATGGCTTGATTGATGCGCAGAAAATCGGCAACATTCCGGAAGGGGTACTTAACCAGGGAAGTCGGATAAGAGGACAACGGATGGGAAAAAAAACTGACGCGTTCAAGAGGAAGACGATAAGCGCCAAAACCAAAATTGCGTCCAAAGTGAAGAAAATCGGGTCAAAATCAAATCAAGCCAAAGAGCTCCTAAAGGCTCATACGCAAATGGTAAACGCAGAAGGCCGGATGAAACTGGCCGAGGAACAATATGATGCCACAACTGAGCAGATCAATGCCGAGATAAAGACGTTCAAAAGATACTTTAAGGATGCGCGCAAATCATTCGACAAAGGGGATTTCAAGCGCTCCTGGCAGTTGCTCGACAATCTTGGCGGGCCGATGGATGAAATCGAAAATCTCGCCAAGCAATGTGCCAAGGCAGGCGATACGATGGAAAAGATCGCCTATGCTATGGAGAGACTGTACGGCGTTGATGAGGGCATTGATGTTGACGACACGAAGGGGACATTGGCCGGTGATTGATCCACATTCAGATTCTCGCTTCTATTTTCTTAATCAAATCGTGGAGGACGTTTGATGGTTTTGGGTCGCAAGAAATCCTCAGATAAAGACACGGCGAAGCTGAAAAAAAAGTTTGATGACATTGAAAAAGCCCTCCAATTGCTTGATCGGTATGCGGGCACTGGCGTTGGAGATAAGCGCAACCTCAAAATCGTCCAGGCCTTGTTGAAAAAGATCGGTAAAGATCGGGCGAGCTTGATCAGAGCACTGAAGTAGTTCTCCACGAGTCGCGACCAGATTGAGTTGGGTGCGCAGGGACCTGCATTTGATTTATGAACTATGCCAAAAGTTACTTGTATGCCTGCCACAGCTGATGCTTGAACACTGAAACGGTCCTCCCTGGCGTAAATGAGAACTCAGCACCGAGATGCTGGCCAAGCGACAAATTCAGGAGGCCATCATAGATAAATCTTGGCAAAACTGCCTTTGTCACGTTTTTGGCCTTTCTTCTGATAGCAGACACTCGCGCACAGTGCAGCATTGGTGACATTGGGCTCACTGCCGCCATTGACCGCACAGTGGGTGGGGTCTGCTCTCGATATTGTGTCAATCAGGCACCTGGTCCTTTCCCACTGTCAACCACAATGGAAAACCCTGCTGCCGCTGGCGGGCATCGGTCTGGCTGGGATTGTGCCGGGGTGGCTCAGTCGTCGCCGTCGACCCGGCCGCGCAGAGATTTGACCGCGCCGCGGGCCTTTTTCGTGTCCAGCCGGCGGCGGATGGAACCTTTGGTCGGGCGTGTCTTGATCCGGCGTTTGGGGGCCACCAGAGCCTGGCGGATCAGCTCGGCCAGGCGGTCGCGCACGATTTCGCGGTTGCGGGCCTGGCTGCGGGTTTCGTCACATTGCAGCACCAACGCGCCTTCGCTGGTCCAGCGCCGCCCCGCCAGCCGTTTCAGCCGCGCCTTGACCGCCGGTGTCAGGGCCGGAGAGCGTTCCGCCTCGAAGCGCAATTCGACGGCGGTGGCCACCTTGTTCACATTCTGACCGCCCGGGCCCGAGGCCCGCATGAAGTGCTCGGTCAGTTCCCAGTCCTGGATGATGATATCGTTGGTGATGTGTAACATGGCGCCTGTCACGGTCTTTGCCACAGATCCGGGCGGTTCGAAAGCGGATCAGAGGATCACATCCTCCAGCGCCTTTGGATGTGACGTCACGGCCTCATATCCGGTGTCGGTCAGGATGACACTGTCACCGACCTGGGCGCGGAAAGTGTCGACGGTGACGGATCCGTCCACCGCCAGCACCATGCCCGGTTGCAGGCGGGTGGTGTCGCCGGTCACCAGTTGCGGATGCTCCAGAAAGCTGTAGCCGGTCGCCCGCCCGCAACGGAACGGATAGTCGTGACCGGCGGCCTGGATCACCTCGGCATAGGCGGCATGGACGCTTTCGGCCGTTACGCCGGGCTTCAGCGCCTCTAACGCCGCTTGCTGGCTGGCCAATGCAACCTGATAGACCTCGGCCTGGGTGCTGTCGGCGATGTCCCCGATCCAGAAGGTCCGGTCGAAGCCCAGTTTGAACCGGTGAAAATTGGTCATGCCGCAAAAACACAGAAACACCGGTTCGCCCCGGCGCATGATGCGGGTGCTGGCGCGGTGGTGGGTTTTGGTGATCGCCTCGCCCGAGGCCATGATTTGCAGGAAATGCGTGTTGGGCGACATGTCGGCATCCGCATAGTGGGCGTCCAGCAGGGCGGCGGCGGTTCGGGTGCCGGCCTGAGCGGTGGCCAGCGCGACCTCATATTCGGGCACCCCGTCTGCGATGGTTTCGCGTCCGGCCTGCATCATGGCCCCGGCCACCTGTCCGGCATGGCGGGCCAGTTGCAGATCATGGGCGGATTTGATCATGCGCATCTGGGCCAGAATCGGAGTGATATCCTGCACCTGCGCCCCGCCCAGCAGGGCATCAACCGCCTGGCGCACCACTTGCGGCATATGGTTGGTTTCGATCCCGACAGAGCGAGCACGTTGCAGATCACCCGCTGTCGGCCCCGCCCCCGCGCCCAACAGCGCGGCGGGCAACTCGGCGCGCCATTCCGCGCCCATCCCGTCATTCCAGGCCGCAATCCGGTCAACCCGGGCGGCACTGCGTGCGGTGTTCAGGTCGATGGACGGGGTGATCAGCAGGCTGTCTCCATCGCGGGGCACCACCAGGATGGTGGGGCGGCCAAACTCCATATGCAGGTAGTCGTAATAGCCGGTCAGATAATACACGTTGTCTTCGTCGGTGATGAGCGCAACGTCCAGCCCGGCCTGGGTAAGCCGGGCGCGCAATTGGTCGAGCCGGGTGGTGAACATGGACATGCCTGGGCGCCTTGTGCTGGAACGGGTCCCGCACAATCAGAGAACGCCGCGCGCCAGAAGGCAAGGCCATTGCACCATGCGAAAAGCCTGACCGGCCCAACGCCGCCGGACATCAGGTGTTTCGCATGGTGCTTTCGTCTCAGTCTGTCTTTGCCTGCATTTCGCCACTCAGAAACGGTTCGGGGCTGTCGACCTCGACCAGTTTCTTGCCACGGATCCACCAGAACCGGTTGCCCACATTGCGCAGAAAGCTGCGATCGTGGCTGACCAGCAGGCAAGAGGCGCCATGGGCGATCAGCTCGTGCTCCAGGGCCTCCTGGCCTTCGATATCCAGATGGTTGGTGGGTTCGTCCAACAGATAGAAATTGGGGTTCTTCAGGCGCAGCACCAACATGGCCAATCGCGCCCGCTGGCCGCCGGACAGAGCGCCGATCCGCGTGTCCTGCATCCCAATCGCAACACCCGCCCCGGCCAAAACGCCGCGCGCGCGCTGGTCGCCGATGTCAAAGGCCCGGGTGATGGCATGCATGGGCGTATCGGTGTCGGACAATTGGCTCAGATGCTGATCGGAATAGCCCGCAACCACGGTTGGCGCGCATTTCACCACCCCGCCCTCTTCGCCGAGCGCCTTCTGGATCATGTGCACCAGCCGCGTCTTGCCGGTGCCATTGGCGCCCAGCAGCACCACCCGATCCCCACGCGAAATCCATTTTTGCCCGGTGGAATACAGCACGCGCCCATCCGGCGTTTCCACCGGCACATCGTCCAGCGTGATCAGCGCCTTGGCATGGGTGCCGCTGTTGACCAGACGGATATCGCCCGCGCCGCGTTCCGAATGCGCCGGGCGCGCCGCCGCTTCGATCCGGGCGGCGCGTTCGGTCAATTGCTTGGTCTTGGTCAGCAACAGGTCCGAGCCCGAGTTGATCCCGACATTCTTGAGCTTGGCCGCCTGTTTGCGCAGGGCCTGGGCCTTGTTCAGCTCATTGGCAAAATGGCGTTCATCGGCGGCATCTGCCTCGTCCAGCGCGATACGGGCCGGAGAAAACGGCAGCGGAAAGGCCCGCGAGCGTTCGGCGCGCAGGAACAGCGTGCGGTTGGTCACACTGTCCAGAAAGGCGCGGTCGTGTGAACAGATCATCGCCGGAACATCACGCGGCAGCGCCTCTAACCAGGCCTGAAGCATGGCGATGCGGTGCAGATCCAGGTGGTTGGTCGGTTCATCCAGCAACAGCACGTCCGGCTCTCCCACCCAGACCGCGGCCAGCATCGCGGTGCGTTGCCAACCGCCGCTCAGCGCGTTCAGGGCCGTGTGCTGAATATCGTAAGGGACGGATAATTCGTCCAGCGCCACATCGACCCGCCAGCTTTCATAGTCGGCCTGTTCCGGGGGCAGCCCGGTGAGGACAAAATCATAGAGCGTCAGCGCCATCGCGTCTTCGGGTACATGCTGGCGCACCAGGCCCACGCGGGCGCCCCGGACGCGGGTGATGTCGCCTGTTGTCGGTTCGGTTTCGCCGGCGATACAGCCCAGCAGGGTGGATTTGCCCCGACCATTGGCCGCCACCAGGCCGACACGGTCGCCCTTGGACAAGGAAAAGGTCAGGTCGCTGAACAATGGGTCGCCCAGGGTCACACCCAGCGCATTGATGTTGAGAATAGTCATTTCGATCTCGGTTCAAAAAGAAGAGGGGCCGCTACGCGGCAACAGGCAGACCAGCACGTGGATGTTGTGACGGGTCAGCCCTGTAAACGGATTTACAGGGCGAAACGGGGACCATGCTGAAGTCGGCGCGTGATACGCATGTTCAGCTCGTGCCCTCCTGTTGTGAAATCTTTTGCAAGATCGTGACCATTGGAGCCGAGTTTACTGTGGTGGATGCCAGGAGGCAACCGGGCAAAAACCGTTCAGGTCGCGCTGGGCTGGCCCGTCCGGCCCGCCCGGCGGGCGAGGGTAAAGACCAGCGCCGCCAGCCCCATCACCAGCATCGAGGCGGGGGGCAGCATGGCCGGGCCCAGGCGCTCGTAAACCGCGCCGCCAAAGACGGCGCCCAGGCCCTGTCCGGCAAACAACGCCGAAGCGTTGAGTGCCAGGGCCAATTGCGCCTGTTCGCCTGCCCTGCCAACCAGCCGCGCCTGTAGCGGAGCCATGCACATGGCCCAACCCATAGAGAAGAATACAAACGCCGGATAAGACAGCACATAGGTATGCGGCGCGACCCACAGGACAAGGAAACAGCCCGCTGTCGCCAGCAACCCGCCCAGAATGGCCTGATCCGGCCCCATCTGTCGGACCAGAACCGAAGAAACCCCGTTGCCCATCATCGAGGCAAGCCCGCTGGCCAGCAACGCAAATGTCAGCGCAGAGCGCGGCGCGCCGCCGACTTCGACAAACCAGAAAGAGATCATTGAATAGGTCATGAACCCGCCAGCGATCAGCAGGCCGGTGGTGGCTATGGTCAGGCCAAGCGATGGATTGCCCAATACCGATATCATAGAGCGCAGCGACGCCCTTGTGCCGCGTATCTCTGCAGAGACGCCAATCGCCACGCCGATGGCCGCCGCATAGGCCGCTCCGCCCGCAACATACCAGGCTGCCCGCCAGCCGGCGAGATCAGCGATTGCGCTGGACAATGGCAGTGCGAGCACCAGCGACAGCGTCAATCCGACAAAGACAATCGACAGCGCGGCCGGGCGCTGTTCGGGGGTGACTTGCGAACTGGCAATGACCGCCGTGGTCGGCATGACCGAGGCGGCCCCAAGCGCCATGAACACCCGGGCCGCCATGGCCTGTCCCCAGGTCTCGGCCAGCGCCAGGCCAATGGCTGCGGTGCCCATCACGATCAACGAAGCGATCAGCAGCATCCGCCGGGGCCAGTGCCCGACAAACGCCTGCGCCAGCGGCGCGCCCAGAGCGACGGAAAAGGAAAACACCCAGATCAGGGCCGCCAGCGCCTCGCCCGAGATGCCCAGACCCTGGCGCATTTCCAGCTGAATCGGGATGATGACCAGTGACCCCCAGCTGCTGCAAAACAGACAAAAGGCGAGGAGAATCAGGATCGGCCAGGCGCGTCCCATGTGTCGTAATCCTCGTTTTGCAAAAGGGGGCATGACCAGATGGCGCGGCCAGCGGGCTTAGTAGAGAGCCGGTTTGTTGCCAGGTCAACAAGACCATCGTCGTCAGAGGATGTCACCCGACGTCAGAATCCGTCCTCCGCGCCCTTTGACGGGGCTGTGGCGATCAATTCGCGGGCAGTTTGCGCTGAGGTGATGGATTGAACGCCGTTTCCCCGCCTCTGGACCCATTGAGTGGGCCGGTTGTCGCTGGTCGGGTCTGGGTGGGCAATCTGGCCTGCGAATCCGCTGTTGGCAGGGCGATAACTGTGTTAGGCGCCGGGGGATCGGTCACGGATAGTGCATATCGCGGACCCTGGATCGAAACTCCAATTGAATGGGAAGACCCGATGTCTGCACTCAGTGCCGAAGGCCAAACTGTCGTAAACGATGTCGCCGCACGTCACGGGTTCAGCCCTGACGCGGTGACCCATGTTCTGATCGCGCTGGATCAGGGAGGCGGCAGTCAGGCCCAGTTCAACCATTTCGAGCTGGGCGGCATGGGCCAATGGTCGATGGGTGGCATGACCATGATCGGCGATATGTTCAACAACGGGCTGAAGGCCCGGGTCGACGGCCTGTGTTCGGATCTGTCCAATGCGCTGGCCCGTGCTCCGGTGTTTCAGCCGGTGGCGCGGCAGGTCCAGTCCGGCTCGTTTCAGGGTCAACAGCAGGGCGGCGGTCAGATGCAGATGCAGGGCAATGGTGGATTTGGCCAGACCAGCCTGTTTGTCCCCGGCCCCGGCCAGGGCGCGTGGTGGCCCGAGGATCTGGGCCAGCCGGGATCAACCGGGGCGCAGAACGATCTGAAGTATGCCTATTTCCCGATGGCCGCGCGGCTGGCGATACTGCTGAACGGGCAGGTCACGGTCTATGACACCGGCCAGCATCAGATCGGAGGCTTTGGTCAACAGCAAAGCGGTGACCAGTCGTTGAACTTCACCAGCCAGTTCGGGCTGGTCCGTGTCGCTGATTTGCCGGTCGTCACGCCAGCGTTGCAGCAGGATCAGGGAGTGACCGGCAATCAGCCTGCCGCCCCGCAGGAGCAGATGCCCGCACCCGAAATGGCACCGGATCTCAACACACCGGACGCCGGGCCGGAATTTGCGGCTCAGACGCCAAATGACGGCGCGCCTGCCGTGTCAAACGCGGATCCGTCGGGCAATAGCGAGATGATCTTTGACATGCTCGAAAAGCTTGGCAGCCTGCGGGACAAGGGCATCCTGTCAGAGGAAGAATTTGCCGCCAAGAAGTCGGAATTGCTGGCGCGGCTCTGAAACAGAGCCGCACCTTGCCGTATCTTGGGACCTGATCAGAACTTGCCCGGATAACCTGCGGGCAGGTCGCTGGTCTGGATGTCGGCGATGACATCCCAATGTTCGACGATTTTGCCATCCTCCAGGCGGAACAGATCATAGAACGCTGTGGGGGTGCCGCCCAATGTGCCCTCGGCCCCGGTCAGAACAAAGTTGCCCTCGGCCACAACCAGCCCGACCTGGGTATAGACCATCGTGATACCCTGTGCGGCCATCTCTTTCATCAAGGCACCCAGCCCTTCCAGCCCGTCACCGGCCATGGTGTTGTGCTGCAGGTATTTGGCGGGGTTGATGTATTGGGTGAAATCCAGCTTTTCACCCTTGATGAAGCCGCGATTGATCAGCTCCAGCACCAGGGCGGCATTGGCCTCTGTCTGATCCAGATCCGTGATCGCCGTGTCCCCGTCGATCTGGGTACGGCCTGCGGGGTTTGGGGTCTCGGCCAATGGCGCCAGGTTGTCCCAATGTTCGACAATCTTGCCGTTGTCGTCAAAGCGGAAGACGTCAAAGGCCACCAGCGGCACAGGGCCCAGGCCGGTCCAGACATTGTGCATCGCCACCAGATCGCCCTGACCGATCACGCGGGCTGTCTCCAGTTTCAGCCCGGGGCCCTGTTCGATAAAGGCCACAATGTCACCCAGGGCCGCCGTGCCCGACCCGGCCATCGGGTTATGCTGGATGTAGGGATCGGCAAAATAGTCGGGGATCTTGCTGGCATCTGCCGCGACCAGCACGTCATTCATTGCGGCAATGGCGGTTGCCTTGTTCGCGGCAACATCGGCCAGCGCAGCGCCACAGCCAACCGCCAGCACGGCGGCGGTCGCGAGGGTTCGGATCATCATCATTTCAGTCCTTTGAATGGGCCGGTCGCCATGACCGGCAGGAAAAGAGGCAAAGGCCAGCGGGCCGGCCTGTTCGCGCAAAATGCGGACAAGGGGTAGGATAGACGGTGATCCTTATTTCGATTAGATAGGTAATGTTGGTTTGATTATTTGAAGAATTAGAAAGATGATTGATGACTACAAAGGTCTGGCCGTCTTTGTGACCATAGCCGACACCGGCAGCCTGAGTGGCGCAGGCCGGCAACTGCGGCTGTCGACGTCGGTCGTCAGTCACCATCTGGGGCGGTTGGAAAACCGGCTGGGCGCGACCTTGTTCTACCGCTCCACCCGCTCTTTGTCGCTGACCCCCGAAGGCCAACGCATTCTGCCCGCCGCCCGCCGTATGGCCGCGGCCGGAGAAGAGGCCCTGGACGCCCTCACCCAGATCAGCGACCAGCCCGTGGGCCGCCTGCGCGTGACCATGCCCGCCTTTGGTGTGGGCAGTTTCCTGCACCGCGCGGTCTGGTCCTTTGCCAGAGCGCACCCGATGGTCTCGATCACATTGTTCAGCAGCGATGAAACCCTGGATCTGATCAAAGAGGGCTATGACGTCGCCATCCGGCTGGGCCGATTGCGCGACAGCTCATTGAAATCTCGCAAAGTCGGAGAGTTCCACCGCGTTTTGGTGGCATCCCCAGACTATCTGGCCAGTGTGGACCCTCCGATCACCGGGATCGAGGATCTGCCGCGCTGCAACTTTGTGTCGCTGGCGATGTTGCCGGACCGGTTTTCAATGTTGCGCCATGGCGAGGTGGTCGAGATCCAGCACGAACAGGCGCAGGTGCAGGTCAATGCAGTGACAGCGGCAAAATCCGCCTTGCTGGCCGGGCTGGGGGTGCAACACATGCCCGTCAGCGAGGTCGAGTCAGAGCTGCAATCCGGCGCATTGGTGCAGGTCGTGCCGGACTGGAGTTTGCCGATGATGAGCATCTATGCCGTCTGGCCGGAAACGGGCCCGCAAAAGCATCTGACACGGCGGTTTGTCGATGCGCTGGCGGCGGCAGATCCATAAGCGTTCAGGGCAGGTGATGTGACCTGTACAGATATTCAGACCAAGCCGCTTTTCACACAAAAAGGGCCGCCCGGTAGGCGGCCCTTCGAAAGTTTTCGGAGGCAGGATCGGTTAGACCACTGCGGTCATTCGGACGGTCAAACACCGCCTGGGGCTGCCCTAGCGGGCGACCTCCCGAATAGTTCCGACACCTCGCTCCAATACCTTTCTTGACACTGGATCACCTCCTTTTCCGTTGTTGAACTCGTCTTCAGGTTTGCACCGAAGCCATCACACAGCAAGAAAAATCGTCAGGCGCTGCGCAATTGGCCCACGATTGCCCGAAAAGGCACCAAAGCCACCAAAGCGATGGTCAGCTTGACCAGCCAGTCGGCCACGGCGAGCGTTACCCAAAGCGGCACCATGGGCCCAACGGTCAGGAAGGGTGCAGGATCCCAGGCCCAGCTGATCGCCTCGTTTGCAGTGGCCGAAAACGGCACAAAGGCGGCAAAGGCGATGGTAAAGAACAGCGCTGTGTCCACGATCGACCCGACAATGGTCGACACCAGCGGCGCGCGCCACCATGTGCCCTCGCGCAGGCGGTCAAAGATCCGCACGTCCAGCATCTGGGCGGCCAGAAACGCGATGCCCGAACCAACGGCCACGCGCAGCGGAACGGCGGCATATTCATAACCGTCGCCTTGCAGCATGATCTGACTGCCGATCAACGAACAGGTCACGCCCACCAGGAACCCGGCCAGCACCACGCGGCGCGCGGCGGCAGTTCCATAGACGCGGTTCATCACATCGGTGACCAGAAAGGCGAACGGATAGGTAAAGGCGCCCCAGGTCAAAAGCCCGTCCAACAGCAGGAATTGAACCAGAATGTTCGAGACCACCACAATGGTAGCCATCGCCAGGATGCCCGGCAGAGGAGTATTTTTCATATCTAGATGCCCGTTTTATCAAGGTTGCGGCGACTTGGCCCGCAGAATGCGGACCCGCGGCGCTTAGTGCGTTTGGCCGGTGGCTGCAACCGCCGGGATGGCATATTCGACAATTTCAGTGCGCAAAATGTCCAGAAAGTTGTTATCCGATACCATGGTCAGCCGGATCCGGCCCTCTGCGTCCTGCCAGACCGACAACCCTTCGAGGTTGCCATGGCGCATGTAGAAGGTCTCCAGATGGTGGCGCTCGTCCGTCGGATGGCGCCCCTGGATGTCCCAGCTGCGCACCCGCGCGCGAAACCCGATGATGGAGGCCTCGCGCTCCAGCAGATAGAGCCGCCCGTCCGGTCCAAAGTCGGCACCCACCGGTAGAAAGCCGCCCATACGCGGCAGGGTGAACGCCTGATGCCACGTGCCCTGCTCCAGCCGATACACGCGAAAGGGTCGGTTCCGGGGTTTCGTGCTTTCCGGTATCACGACCAAACGCCCCTGAGGGTCAATGGCCAGCGCCTCCAGCGATCGGTTGGGGTGCAGTTTCCTGAAATCCGGATGCGGCGGGAAAACCTGCGGCAGATCCTTTGGGCTGCGCATGCACCAGGTTTGATTGGTGAATTCGAACGAGACACAGACCCCGCCATCCGGACGCAGGACCACACCCTCGGCATCCGAGGAACGCCCCTCCAGCGGCGCATTGTTCTGGTCGCGCAATTTGTGCCGCGATTGCAGATGGACGGTGGCAATCTTGTCCTTGTCACGCTCCATCCGCGCCCGGATCAGAGACCCCTGATCGGTCAAAGCCACAAAAGACAGCCCATCGGGCGCCAGATCAATGGCCGAAAACCCGCCAAACCAGGGCGATTTGACCTCCCACCGTACCGACCCCAAAAACCGCGCCTGCCACGGCAAATCGACAGCGGGCACGCTCGCGGGAATCAACAGGATGAGGACTAAGGCGACTGTAGAACTGAGACGCATTGTTGTGGCAGATCAGCCAGCACATATTCGCGCTTGGGCTTGGGTTTGACCTTGGGCGCGTTCGGGTCCACTGGCACGGGCTTTTGCGGTTTGAGGATCCGATCCACCCATTCCTGCGCCTCGGCACAGCCATCTCCCTTGGGCGGGGCGGCCTGGTTCACACACCCTTTGGAGCCTTTGGGGCACTTCAGGCGCACGTGGAAATGATAGTGATGGCCCCACCATGGCCGGATCTTGCGCAGATATCGCCGGTTGCCCTTTTCGTCATTGCACATTTTGACCTTGGCGCCGGGAAACACGAAAATCCGCGCCGTGCGTTTGTCCTTGGCCGCGGCACGAATGATCCGGTGATGTTGGGACGTCCAGTTTGCATTGACATAAGCCCCGTTTGCACGCCGCAGGGAAATGGAGGAAATGTTCTCACGCTTTTGCCGGCTGAGCTTGAGCGATTTGGGCGGCAGCATCCAGATATCAATGTCCAGCCCGATCTGATGGCTGCGATGCCCCGACAACATCGGCCCGCCACGTGGCTGGCTCATGTCGCCGATATACAACCCCTTCCACCCCTTTTGCGTGGCCGCAAAGGCGCTGAGCTTTTGCACGAAATCCACAGTCTGCGGGTGGCCCCAATTGCGGTTCCGGCTCAACCGCATCGCTTGCCAGGTGCTGCCTGTCTCGGGCAATTCCACCGCCCCGGCGGCACAGCCCTTGGCATAGCTGCCAAAGGCGGCAGGCTTTTGTTTGGACGCGGAAGACTCTGCACCAAACAACTGCTTGGCCAGAGGTTGCGCCACCGCCGTATTGGCCAACAGGCCTAAAACCAGAACTCCCAATATCCGGAACATGCGCATCACCTCAGCGTTCACCCTCAGCTTTGACCCAGACTAGCAGGACCAGCCCAATAAGAAAGAGCACGACAACCGGGGAAACACCCAACCGCGCACTGCCGGTGACTGTGGTGGCAATGGCGACCAACATCGGTGCAATAAACGCCGTCGCGCGGCCAGACAGCCCATACAGGCCAAAACTCTCGGTCGGGGCCTCGGGCGGACAATGGCGCACCATCAAAGACCGGCTGCACGATTGCAGCACACCACCCATGCCACCAATCAGAACACCACAGCCGAAAAAGATGATATCCGGCAGGCCCGATCCGGCGGGCAGGGCAATGCCAAAGATCGTCTCGCGCGACATGCTGACAACGATGACGCAGACCGCGATCAGCACCAGAATGGCCGCAATGATCACCGGTTTCGGCCCGATCCGCTTGTCAAACTTGCCACCCACCCAGGAAAATATGGCCGAAGAGATCAGCGCGACAATGCCGAAAATGCCGATCTGAACAATCTCCCAGCCCAGGACCAGCCCTGCATAAACACCGCCGAAACTGTACAGGCCATTCAACGCGTCGCGATAAAACATCGAAGACCCAAGATAGGCAAACAGGCTGGGTTTCAGCGGCAGGGCCCGCAACGATTGAATGACCTTGCCGATTGCCTTGCCAAACCCGATTCGCTGACCGCTGCGCGCTGTTTCGGTGGTCCACAGGAAATAGGGAATCATGAACACCACAAACCAGATGGCCGAAAACGGCCCGACCGAGCGTGACCCCTCCCGTTGCGCCGCGTCCAGACCCAGAACAGGGTCCATCCCGATCAACGTCTTGCCGTTGCTCTGTTCCACAAACAGCAACAGCATCAGAATCAGCGACACCAGACCGCCCAGATAGCCAAAGGCAAACCCGGTGCCGGAAATCTCTCCGATTTCCTCGTCACTGCCCAAGTCGGGCAGCTGCGCATTGATAAAGATCAACGCATATTCGGCCCCGATAAACCCAAGCGCAAAAAAGGCCAGCGCCATCACCATGTTGGACCCATCCGGCAGCGTAAACCAAAGCATGTAGGCGCCCACCGCATACATGATGGAAAACCCCATGATCCAGGTCTTGCGCTTGCCCGCACTATCGGCCAGCGCGCCCATCACAGGTGCGCCCAATGCAATCAGGATGCCGGCAATGCCCAACCCCCAGGCCCAGGTGGTCTGCGCGGCCGCATTGGCCGCCTCGCTGTCCATCCCCTGCGCCAGATAGTGACTGGCCGCAACGCTGGCGAAATAGGGGCCAAAAACAAATGTGACGATCAGGGTGTGATAAGGCTGACTGGCCCAATCAAAGAAGTACCAGCCCCAGATTTTCTTGCGGGTCGAGATCTCTGCCATCAATGGCCCCCCTGTTTATGCGGTTATGGCCCGTCAAAGGCGAATTAAGCAAGCCTTGTCTTCTTGCCCTTTGAGGTTCGAAACCTTAGGTGAAAGAGCGCAAGGAAAAGGTGCCGCATGCTGTCGTTGATTCAAATTCTTCTGATGATTCTGAATATCGTCTGGTTCTTCATCATCGCCCACGTGATCATGAGCTGGCTGATCAATTTCCAGATCCTGAATCTGCATCAGCAGCTGGTTGCACAGGTCTGGTATATGCTCCAGCGCCTGGTCGAGCCGATTTACAGACCGCTGCGCCGCATCCTGCCGCCCATCCAGGGGATCGACCTGGCCCCGCTGGTGGCGCTGGTGGCGATCTATGCGCTGCAAACCATCCTGTATAACAATATGAGCGCCTTTTACTGATCCGGCAGCAGCCAACCTCTCGGTGGTCTCAGATTTTCGCAGAAAATCTGTAGCGCCAGCGGCTGCGTTTACTTTTGAAAATGATCAGCGCAGGCTGCGCGCATCCATAAAAGGGGTGCAGCGCAATGGATCAGACGCAGATACAGACAATTCAGGACGTGCCGGTGATCTTGCGTCGCAAGATCGAAGCGATGCTGATGCGCCACGTTTTTGAAGTCATCAGCGAACGCAGCGGCCGACCAGAGGCCGAGGCCGTGCTGGGCACCGCCTGCTCGCGCTCTGCGATCGAACAGGGCCAGCAACTGGCGGCACAGGTCGATCACGATCCAACCCTCGAAGATTTCTACGCCCTGCTCCCGGCCTGGACAGCCGGCGACGCGCTGAAACTGGAAGAGGTCCAATCAGCCCCGAGCAAACTCTCCTTCAATGTGACCCGTTGCCGATACGCCGAACTCTATGAACAGATGGGCCTGCGCGATATCGGCCATTTGCTGTCCTGCAACCGCGACGCAGACCTCTGTGTCGGTTACAACCCCGATATCGAACTGACCCGCACCCAGACAATCATGCAGGGCGCCTCCCATTGCGATTTCCGCTTTGAAATTCCCAAAGAGACCTCACCGCCCCCAGAGGACTGATTGACCCGCCCGATCAGTCGCCCGACCCGGCCTCCTGATGCGCCCGCAGGGCAAGACGACGAATAAAGCTGGCCGTCGGCCCCGGCGTGGTCAGCGGAAACAAATGGCCCAGATCCGGCAATTCCTCATAGACAAAACCAAAGCTCTCCAGGCTGCGACCATGGTCGTTGGGGTCCAGCACTGCGTCCTTGTCCCCAAACAGCACCGCCCGCGGCATGGTCAATTCCCCATAGCGCGGGGCCAGGGCGGGCATGCTCGCCTCATATCCCAACAGATCCTCGGAGGCGGTGACAAACGCCTCTGGGCGAAACCCCAATTGCGCTCCGCCACGGATCATGAACCCCTCGGGCACCGGTTCCGGCGCAGCGGCCATCCCCAGGACCTTGTCACGCGTGGCCACCGCGCCGGGCACGGCGATGGTCTGGCTGATCAGACGCCGCAACCAGTCAGAGCGGATCTCCAGCCCCTTGAACACCGGCGGCACATCGTTTTGCGGTGTCGTGGCCGGGCACAGCAGGGCCAGCCCGGCAACGGCCTGCGGACGCTGCAACGCCATGGCCAGCGCCACAGCGCCGCCCAGGGAATGGCCCACCAGCACCGGCCGCTCCACCCCCAGCTGATCCAGCGCTTCCCAGATCATCCGGGCCTGTTCCGGCAGGCGACCATGCTGCACCGTTTCGCGGCTCGAATACCCGCAGCCGGGCCGGTCCACCATGATCAGGCGATACTCTCCGTCCAGCTCAGAGCTGAGCGCATAGGTATAATGCTGCAACTGCCCGGACAGGCCGTGCAGCATCACCATGGGCCGGCCATCCTCGGGGCCGGCGATGTGATAGTGGATCTCTCCTCCATCCACCGATAGTTTCTGGCCCAGTTGCGGCACCAGACGCACCGCCTCGGCGGCAATGCGCCGGGTTTTCAGATGGGCCATCAACAGCAATGCGGCCACAACCAGCACCACGGCAAAGAGAATGGACAGCAGGATCATGATCAGCCTCGTTCAGCTCGGAGTCTCTGGCGCCGCAGACACAGGCGGGACCGGTTGATAGTGTTCTATGCCAGCGTGGGCCATGCGTTTTTGAAATTCCCGCACCGTTCCCGGCCACAGGGTCGTGTTGCGCCCATTGGCATCCTGATACCAGGACACACAGCCCCCCGTCTGCCAGACCGATTCTGACAGACGCGCGTCGATTTCAGCCTCATAGCTGGCCTGGGCCTCTGGGCGCGGCGCGATGGCGTGCAGGCCCTCCTCCCGCATGGTTTCCAGCAGACGACAGACATGGGCCACCTGCGCCTCGATCATCAACACGACCGAGTTGTGGCCCAGACCGGTATTCGGACCCAGCAGAAAAAACAGATTGGGAAAGCCGGCCGTTGTCGTGCCCAGATGTGCATGCATGCCGTCCTGCCAGGCCTCTTGCAGGGCCAGCCCGTCTGCGCCGACAAACTCTACATTTGCCAGCGAATCCGTCACATGAAACCCGGTGCCCCAGATCACCACATCCACATCCGTCTCGGACCCATCCGCGCCGGTCAACGTCCGATAGGACACGGATTTGAGCCCCGTGGGGCGGACTTCGACATTGCTGCGCGCCAGGGCCGGATACCATTCATTCGAACTCAGCACCCGCTTGCATCCGATGCGGTAGGGCGGCGTCAGGATCTCGCGCAGATCCGGGTCTTCGATGGCGTCATTCATGGACTTGCGCCACATCTTCATCGCGCCATTCACCGCCCAGGGCTTGCCCCGAAACATGGCGTGGCGCAATTCAAAGACGTTGAAAATGACATTGCGCCGGATGCGCGTCAAAAACGGAAACATATGTTGCAGGCGCCGGGTCCAGCTGCGGAATGGCCCATCCGGCCGGGGCAAGACATAGGCGGCGGTGCGCTGAAAAATCGTCACATGGGCGGCGGTCTTGGCGATCTCGGGCACAAACTGAATGGCCGAGGCCCCGGTGCCGATCACCGCCACACGCTTGCCCGTCAGATCCAGATCATGTTCCCAGTTGGCCGAATGAAATGACGGCCCCGGAAAGCTGAAGAACCCCGGCACATCCGGAATCAGCGGCACATGCAGCGCGCCAATCCCCGAAACCAGCACCCGCGCCGACCAGCTCTGGCCCTGCTCAGTCTGCACCTGCCAGCGGCTGCCATCCCACCGGGCCGAGGCCATCGTCTGGCCGAAGTGGCACAGATCATACAGCCCTTCGTCGCGCGCGATCTGGCGCATGTAGATCCAGATCTCGCTGCCACCGGCATAGGACATGGACCAATCCGGGTTCAGATGCCGGGCAAAACAATAAAGATGCGACGGCACATCACAGGCCACCCCAGGATAGGTATTGTCCCGCCAGGTGCCGCCCACATCATCGGCCTTTTCGAGGATGGCAATATCCTCAAACCCGCACCGGCGGGCCTCCATTGCCATAGTCAGACCCGAAAACCCGGACCCGATAATCAAAATGTCCACTGAGCGTTCTGACATCAGGACCCGAACTTCTTTTTCAGAACCGACCAGTAGCCTGACGGCATCAAACGTTGAATGATGTCGACGGCGCGCGCGTCCCCGCCGATCAAGATGCGCGTCTTGCCCTTGGCCAGCCCCGAGGCGATGATCTCGGCCGCCTGATCGGGTGGCATTTTCAAAAGCGACTGGACCGCCTTCAGCCGCTCTTCGGACTGCTGCGATGTGAACGTCGTGGTCAGCCGCGAATTGCGTGCGATGGAGGTATTGATGCCGCCGGGATGGACCTGCGTGACCGTGACATTCGGGTGAGAGCGCTCCATCTCGTGGCGCAGCGCCTCGGTAAATCCGCGAATGCCGAATTTGGCGGTGGAATAGGCCGTCTGTCCGGGCGGGCCGATCAGGCCAAAGACGCTCGACACATTGACGATCTGCGCTTGCGGGCGTTCGCACAGCCCCGGCAGAAAGGCGCGGGTCAGGCGGATGGGCGCATTCAGGTTGATGTCCAGCAGCCAGTCGAAATCATCCTCTGACACCTGGGCAAAGCTGCCTTCCAGCGCAACGCCGGCATTGTTGACCAGCATGTCGGCGGGCGCGCCATGTTCCGCCTGGACCGCGCCGGGCAGGGCCGCGACCGCATCATGATCGCGCACATCCATCGGGTGCAGCGAAACGCGGACATTCTGTTTCAGAGCGCGCCGTGTTTCGTCCAGCCCCTCAGCGTCCACATCCACCAGCGCCAGATGCGTGCCACGGTTTGCCAGATTTTTCGCCAAAGCAGCGCCAATGCCCGACCCGGCACCGGTGATCACGGCCAATTTACCCTCGAAATTCATTCATCTCACCTAATTTCCCCCCCCCAGTCATGGGGACGAAGGCACGCCGTTTCGTCAACCCTTACGTCAAGATAGTTTATCTTCGAAGATGTCGAGCTTGAGCGTCAGGCCGGTGCCCAGCCAAATGCCGTGATCACGGTGATCTTTCAGGTCGTCGCCGGTCTCGGGGTGGGTGAAAACAATCAAACCATCGCGGTTCAGCGCCAGCCACGGCAGGATCTGATCCAGCTGCGCGGGGGCAAAGGCCAACTGGCAGCTCCACATCGGGTGCGGGCCGACACATTTTTCATGCACCCGGCCCATGACCAGATCAAACAGCTCGTTCGCCTTCTGGCACAGGGCGCGGGCCTGATCGACCGTGTCGGCGTCGAAATAGACATGGGCGTGATATCCGGTGATTTGGGTCATGATGTTTCTTTGTGGTGCAATATGCGGCCGATGGTGTTCAGCAGGATCTGAGCGGCCAGAATGGCGGTGGTGCCGGTCTGGTCATAATCCGGTGCAACCTCGACAAGGTCAACGCCGACAATCTGACCCCGCCGGGCCAGCCCGTCGATCAGCTCCAGCACCTCATAATATTGAAACCCACCATGGCTGGGCGTGCCCGTACCCGGCGCGATCGAGGGGTCAAAGGCGTCGATATCAATTGTCAGGTAATACCGCTTGCCGGCCGGAATACGCTCCAGCACCCCATCGACGCCCAGTTTGCGCAACTGACGGACCGACAGGATGTCCGAGCCCATGCGCCGCGCGTCCTCATACCCTTCGCGGGCGGTGGATGACACATTGCGGATGCCGATCTGGCTCAGGCCCGTGACATAGGGCTTTTCCGCCGCGCGACGCATCGGATTGCCATGGCCATAGCGCACCCCGTGGCGTTCATCGACAAAATCCAGATGCGCGTCGATCTGCACAACATGGATCGGCTCCTGATCGTCAAAGGCGTTGATGCAAGGAATGTTGATCGAGTGATCCCCGCCCAGCACCACCGGCAACGCCCCGGCCTTGAGGATCTGGCGGACGCCGTATTCAATATTGGCGTGGCTTTGCATCGTGTCCGTATGGATGATGTCGCCATCGCCGATATCGACAATGGTGACATGCGCAGGGTCCAGATAGGTCACATCGTCTTCGTGATCATAGGCCCCGGCATGGCCGAATGCGAACAGGGTCGAGGCCTCGCGGATCGCGCGCGGCCCCATGCGCGCACCTGACCGCCACTGGGCGCCAAAATCGAACGGCGCACCCATCACGGCGACATCGGCCTCGATCTTGTCCCAATCCTCGACATAGGGGTATTTGCCAAAAGTGCAGATGCCCACGAACGGCAGGTTCAGCCGTCCGCTGTTGTATCCGTGTTGCGACATATGCGGGTCCTTTTCGGTCAGGCCACGGCCAGAAAAATCATCAGCGCCATACCCCAGAGGGTCATTTGATAGTGGGTGTTCTGGGCCGCTTCATGTGCGAACCAATAGCAGAAATAGTTGCCGACAACCAAAAACCCGCACCAGACCGAGGTAAAGAGGCATGTGCCGATCAAGGCCACGGATTTCGCGGTTTCGGGGGCGACTGCTCCGAAAATCGCCAGGGCCATCAGCACAACACCGACGCACATCACCAGCGCCGCCAGAGCTTCGACCAGCACAACCAGGCGGAAGGCCAGCATCTGAGTGGTCCGGTTGCGGATCGCCCGATGCGACACCCGCGCGTATTCCGCCGGGCTGGAGTCGCGCATCCGCTGCATCTCCATGACCTGGGTGGTGAATTGTTCGTTGTTGACGGGGATCATGATGTTGTCCCACACACCGGTGAGCATCCAGGCCGCAGCGCCCGCCAGCATGACGGTCTGGCAGATCAGGATCACAATATCATACATTGTTTCAAAACCGTTTGCTGTGCCAACCTCTGCCGGTCAGCGGATCCAGCCAAAGTCCTATGCGCAAAATTGGCACAAAAAAAGGGCCGCTGTTTCCAGCGGCCCCATCGGTATGTTCCGGATCAGGTCCAGGCCAGGTTGGCCGGGCGGATCTCGAACGAGATGTGATGCGCGCCGCCCACCAGGTTTTCCTTGGTGTTGTTGAACAGCGACCGCCAATAAGGCTGAATGGTCACAGCATCGTCCTGCAGGATCTTTTCACCAATCGCCATCAGCTCGCGGCGTTTTTCAACATCCGCAGTGGCCAGGGCCACTTCCAGATTGGCGTCAAAATCCGCGTTGGAGTAGCCGAACTCGTTCCAGGCCTCGCCCGAGCGATAGGCCAGAGCCCAGATCTGAACGCCCAGCGGACGGTGGTTCCAGTTGGTCGAGCTGAACGGGTACTTCGCCCAGTCGTTCCAGAAGGTGTTGCCAGGCAGAACCGCGCGTTTCACTGGGATGCCAGCGTCGCGCAGCTGTGCGGCCACGGCGTCTGTGGTGTCCTTGCGATAGCCATCGTCGATCGAAAGCAGCTCGTGCTCGTAATCGGCCATTCCCGCTTCGGCCATCAGGGCCTGAGCGGCAGCCGGATCAACCGTCTGAGCAGGCAGTGGCGCGTATTCAGGGTGCATCGGACCAACATGGTGGTTTTCGGCCTTTTGACCGCGGCCGCCATAGCCCAGCTCCAGCAATACGTTGTTGTCGACAGCCATCTGGATCGCCTTGCGGACCTTGATGTCTGCATAAGGCGTCTTGCCATCCACTTCGGCCAACTGGTTGGTCCGAATGACGATGGTCGCGGCGGTCACGATCTCGTGCTGCAACCAGCCATCCTGAACGGCCATGATATCGATGAAATCACCATCGACCGAGTAGAGCATGTCGACTTCGTCTGCTTCCGCAGCCGCAACCCATGCGGATGGATCCGTGCCGTAATCGATGAATTCGATCCGGTCCATCCATGCGCCGTTGCCGGCATTCCACCAGGTGTGGTTTTCGTTGCGTGCCAGAACGGCCTTTTCGCCAACCGACAGCGACTCGGGCAGATAAGGACCGGTCCCGATCGGGTTTTCCAGCATCTTCTCGGGATCGTGCGAGCTGTGCACAATCGCCGCTGGATAATCGGCCATACCCGCAATCAGCGAAATGTCCGGCTTGGGCAGGTTCAGCTTGACGGTGTGGCTGTCCACGACCTCGATGCTGCCATCAATGGCCTTGTTGGAATCCGCGTCGATCAAAGTCGCCCAGCGGCCCGCCATGGAGTTGCCTTCGACTTCTTTTTCGCACCACATGCCGATGTTGCGCGCAACATCGTCGGCGTTGAATTCGTCGCCATTGTTCCAGGTCACGCCCTTGCGCACCACCAGAGTATACTCTGTGGCGTCGTCGTTGACTTCCCAGCTTTCCAGCAGCGATGGCTTGAACGTACCATCGTTTTCATAGGTCACCAGATACTCCAGCCACCCGCGCGAGAAGTTGGCGATCTGCGACCAGTCATAGGTGCGTGGATCTTTGAGGGCGCGCACTTCCTGCTGAATGCGAACGGTGCCACCCATCTGTTCGTGACCTGCGGCCTCGGCCGGGGCCGGCATGCCGAGCATCGCATAAGCGGTTGCTGCGGTCGCGCCATAAGTGCTGGCCATCGCCAGAAATTCGCGGCGATTGACGGCATCATTGCCGATTTTAGGCGCCTGATCTGTGATGACTGCCGGCAGCGGTTTACCGGTCCTTGAATAAAAGGTCATATAACTCCCCTATGTTGATATTGCGCGGACTCTCTGCCGCGCAAATATTGCTCATTTGTGCCTGCCGCATTCTTGGCGTGTCAAGGCTGGTCCGGAAGTTCGAGCGCGCTTGCGTACATCTTCGCTTGCCTTTTTCGGACCTCAATCGTCATGCCAATCAAACGATGCAGTGCCCCTTGTGTGGTTCTGCGCCGTCGTCCGGCATCGCATGATGCAACACCGCCACTTGATATCCGACTAGCACATTACCGACATTTCATGTCTGCTATAAGACATAAGCAGGTTGCGCGGAAAATTCCAGTCGCAGTTGGATCACACTGCGCAAACAGCCTTGTGAGCCATCGCTAGCCGCGTACCCCATAGTAGAGCCCGACGACATGTTCCGCCTCTGCAAAAAACAGCCAGCGCACGGCCAGCACGCCGGCAATATGCGCCAATACCGCCAGCCCGGCCAGGGCGTGCGAAAACGGCAGCAGCAGGCACAGCACCGGCACCACACACATCAGCCCCAGGCCGATTGCCCGCAGCTTGACGCTATGGCGCCGCCCGACGACATAGGCGAACTCCTTGAGCAGGTAATTTGTGCCGGTATGGGGCGCCTCAAAGGCGCGCACGCTGCCCGGGCCCAACCCGGTGGCCGAGGCCAGCGACGACCCCGATTGCGCCAGCGCCTTGTCGCCCGCGATCCAATAGGCAACCTGCACCGCCCCAACCACGATCAACAGCACAATGGCGGCCGATATCTGGCCGGTCATCAGCGCGCCACCGCCCAGGGATATCGCCAGAAACAGGACCGGCGTCAGCGGAGAGTGCCAGCGCGGCACGGTTTTCAGCTGACTGTAAATCATCGAGGTCGTGAACACCGTGGCAACCGACAGGACCGCTCCGATCAGGCCCAGCGGAGTCCAGCTTTGCGCATAAAAAACCAACCCGGCCCCATAAAGCGCCATTACAAGCAGCGCCGCGACCGCGCAGATGCCTTCGCGCGACAGCCAGCTTGACCGCCATTGGGTGAACGCCTTGAGCGCGCGTTCAGGGTGGCCCAGATGAAAGGTCGAGGCCATCAGCCCGCCAACCGCCAACAGATAGGCAATGGCGAAAAAGGTGAAGGCAACCCAGCCGGTCACCGCCGGAAAGCCAAGGCCAAGCCACGCCAAAAGCCCAAATCCAAGGCCAGAGAGCGAGGTGAAAACGATAACAGAGGGGGCTGGATGCATCAGACTTTCTCCAGAACCTTGTCGAGCCAGCTAAAGAAACCGTGCGCTTCCTCGGCGACAGGGGCCAGCAGTGGGGCCAATATGTCGATCTCCTGGTTCAGCGTATCCTTGGGCCGGGGCGGCAGGTATTTGTTGACGGGTTTGGTGCCTTGCTCGGGCATCAGATCCATGCCGCCACGCTCGGCGACCAATTGGCTGACGGGGCTGTCCGGGTCGCCCAGATCGCCAAAGTGGCGCGCGCCTGCCGGGCAGGTGCGCACGCAGGCGGGTTCGCGGTCTGCTTCGGGCAGGTTTTCGTTGTAGATCCGGTCGACGCACAGGGTGCATTTCTTCATCACGCCGGCCGCCGCGTCCATCTCGCGCGCGCCATAGGGACAGGCCCAGGCGCACAGGCCGCAGCCGATACAATCGCTTTCGTTGACCAGAACGATGCCATCTTCGGTGCGCTTGTAGCTCGCCCCGGTTGGACAGACGGTAACGCAGGGCGCGTCATCGCAATGCAGGCAGGATTTCGGGAAATGGATCAGCTGCGCAGGGCCCTCGGCCGGGGTGATCTCATAGCTGTGCACCCGGTTCAGAAAGGTGCCAGAGGGGTCAGCCCCGTAAGGGTCCTGATCCGACAGCGGCGCGCCGTAATTCTCGGTGTTCCAGCCTTTGCAAGAGATCACACAGGCATGGCATCCCACACATGTGTCCAGATCAATGACCAGGCCCAGCTTCTTTTCAGTGCGATCAGGCAATGTTGTCATGGCAGGCTCCTATCGGTGCGGGCAGAGGCAAGGCCATGACAGGCGCCTTGCACGGAAATGTTTCGGGGCGTCCGGTCAGCGCTCATTTGCCCACCTTCCATGCCAGCGCATCCGGGCCGGGCGGCACCGCCGTGGCGAGCGGATCAAAGCCGGGCAAAGATTCGGCCTGCGGCGCGGCCTTTTCGATCCGTACCTTCAGGTCGAACCAGGCGGCCTGTCCGGTGATAGGGTCCGAATTGGCCCAGCGCAGCCCGTCGCCCTTGGGCGGCAGCAGCTCGTGAATCAAATGGTTCAGCAGGAACCCTTTGGTCGCCTCGGGTGCGTCCTTGTCCAGCGCCCAGGCGCCCTTGCGCTTGCCGATCGCGTTCCAGGTCCAGACCGTGTTGTCGTTCAACGCGGCCATCTCCATCACCGGCACGGTGATTTCCCCATGCGGAGAGGTCACCTTTGCCCAGTCGCCATCCTCCAGCCCGTGCTGACGCATCAGCTTGGTCGGCACATACAGCGGGTTGCGCCCGTGGATCTGCCGCAGCCAGGCGTTCTGAGTGCCCCAGCTGTGATACATCGCCATGGGCCGCTGGGTCAGCGCGGTGATGGTAAACCCGTCATTCCCGGCCTGATCGGTTTCATACCAGAACGGCAGCGGGTCCAGATGCCTGCGCAGATGATCACGCAGATGATCCGGCGGCTGATGCGCCCCATGGCCCTCGGCGGCCAGCTGAAATTTGCGCATCGGTTCGACATAAAGCTGGAACAGATAGGGTTGCGCGCTGTCAAACAGGCCGATCTTGACGGCCCAGTCCTGATAGCCCTTGTTCCAGGGTTTGTAGTACAGCGCATCTTCGGGGATATGCCCGCTCCAGAAGCCGCCGTTCTTGATATAGCTGTCCAGCTGACCTTCGTTGGGGCTGCCGCGCCCCTCGGTCAGGCCGGTTTCGCTCATCCGCCAACCGGCCAGAGGCCCGACACCGGGGCGGCGTTCGTGGTTGGTGATGTAATCGGCGTAATCCTGATACTTGGCGCTGCCATCTTCGTTGGTAAAGCCGGGCAGCTTCATCTTGTTGGCCAATTGCACCAGAACCGTCTGGAACCCGCGCACATTGCGGTCCGGTTCCACCACCGGCCAGCGGATCGCATCCGCAGCGGCGTCCGCCTCGCAGATCGGGCGATCCAGCAGGGAAATACAGTCATGCCGCTCCAGATAGGTGGTATCCGGCAGGATCAGATCGGCATAGGCCACCATCTCGGATGAATAGGCATCGGAATAGATGATGCGCGGGATCACATATTCGCCGTTTTCATCCGTATCCGTCAGCATCTCCATCACGCCACGGGTGTTCATGGACGAGTTCCAGGCCATGTTCGCCATATACATGAACAGCGTGTCGATCTTGTAAGGATCGCCGGCATGGGCGTTCGAGATCACCATATGCATCAACCCATGCGCGCTCATCGGGTTTTCCCAGGTGAACGCCTTGTCGATACGCGCGGCGCTGCCGTCTTCCTTGATCGCCAGATCCTCGGGGCCGCGCACAAATCCCAGATGCGGCCCGTTCAAAGGCGCACCGGGGGTGACGCCAAAATGCGGCTTGGGGTGGGCCTCCACCGGTTTGGGATAGGGCGGCTTGAACCGGAACCCGCCGGGGGCCTCGACCGTGCCCAGCAGGATTTGCAGCACATGCAGCGCCCGGCACGTCTGAAACCCGTTGGCATGGGCCGAGATCCCGCGCATGGCGTGGAAACTCACGGGGCGCCCGGTCATGGTCTTATGCGTCTCGCCCCGGAAATCGGTCCATTCCTGCTCCAGCTCAAAGGCCTCGTCAAAGGCGACCCGGGCCAGTTCGGCGGCAATCCTGCGGATCTTGCCCGCCTCTATCCCACAGCGCTCGGCGACAGCCTCGGGGGCGTATTCATCGCTCAGATACCGCTCGGCCATCATGTGAAAGACCGGGCGATGGGTCACACCCGCATGGCGGTGCGTGCCCGACAGATCGGGGCGCACGCCGGGTTCGTCAAACGCGGTCAGCTTGCCGGTCTTGCGATCAATGACCAGTGGCTTGCCGTCCGCATCACGCAGAAACAGGCCATGCTCGGGGCTTTTGGGATCGCCATTCACCAGAACCGGCGCATTGGTGTAGCGCGCCAGGTAATCCAGGTCGATCTTGCCGGCCTTCATCAGCAGATGGATCAGCGACAGGATGAACAACCCATCCGTGCCGGGGGTGATCCCGACCCAGTCATCCGCCACCGCATTATACCCGGTCCGGATCGGGTTGACGCCGATCACCCGTGCGCCGCGCGCCTTGATCTTGCCAATGCCCATCTTGATCGGATTGCTGTCATGGTCCTCGGCCACACCAAACAGCATGAACAGCTTGGTATGATCCCAATCCGGTTGCCCGAACTCCCAGAACGCGCCGCCCATCGTATAGATGCCCGCCGCCGCCATATTGACCGAGCAGAACCCCCCGTGCGCCGCATAATTCGGCGTGCCGAAATTCTGGGCCCAAAAGCTGGTAAAGCTTTGCGATTGGTCGCGCCCGGTGAAAAACGCCAGCTTTTCGGGATCATCCCGCAGAGGCTCCAGCCAGTCGGTGGCCAGTTGCAGCGCCTCGTCCCAGCTGATCTCTTCGAACTGGCCGGATCCGCGCGGACCCACCCGTTTCAAAGGCGTGCGCAGGCGCGACGGCGCGTTGTGCTGCATGATGCCCGCGCTGCCCTTGGCGCATAGCACACCCTTGTTTACGGGATGGTCGCGGTTGCCCTCGATATAGGCGACCTTGCCCTCCTTCATATGCACATTGATGCCACAGCGGCAGGCACACATGTAACAGGTGGTCTGACGGACTTCGTCCGACACCGGCGGAGATGTATTCAATTTCGGCTGGGTCATATGCCCCTCTCTTGGCTTGCGCCACTCGAACAAAAAGATCGTCTAGCCGCAAGCGCTCCAGGGCAACAACGTTCCGGAAACATGACAAATAACAGAAAAAAATGCCATGTTCCCGGCTCGCCTTACTCTGCCGCTCGCGTCAGCGCGCCGATCTCGTGATGAACTATCTCGGTGCCCAGCACCGCCATATACTCCCGGATGAATGCGGCCAGGGCGGTCCAGCCTTCGGCCGTGACCAGATTCCCGTCTCGCAATGCGTCCTTGGGCCCGATCGGAACATAGGTCGCATCGGTCAGCGCGACCTCTGGCTCTGTGGTGAACAGACCCGCAACACGTTTGCCCGCAATCACTTCGGGCACGGCGACCAAAACCTGCAAACCGTGACAGATCGAGGCAATGGGTTTGTCGTCGCGGTGAAATTCGCGCACGATTTCACGCACGCGCGGATAGGTGCGGATATACTCCGGTCCACGGCCACCGGCGACATAGACGCTGTCGTAATCAGCCGTGTCCACCCCGTCGAAATCCTGCGTCACCTCGATGGCGTGGCCCTTATGTTCGGTCCAGGTCATCACCCCGGGGCCAAAATCATGCACACTGGTGGTGACCCGCGCGCCCTTTTTCGTCTCTGGACAGATGATATCGACAGTGTGCCCCACCGCTTCCATGGCCTGCTGGACCACAAAAATCTCGTATTCTTCGGAGTATTCCCCGATCAACATCAAAATACGCTTACCCGGCATCACTTATTCCTCCCAAAAGTTGGACGTCAGAGCCAAAGAGTTGCCCGCGTCAGAGGTCATGTCAACGCAGAGATACGGGCACATAGGGGCGCAGTTCGGGGCCATTGTACAATGTCAGCGGGCGGATCAGGATATTGCTGCGCTGTTGTTCGACGCATTGCACGATCCAGCCGGGCATGCGGCCAATGGCAAAGATCGGCACATACAGATCCATCGCAATGCCGTGCAGCTGATAGATCACCCCGGAATAGAAATCGACATTCACATTCAGACCGTGGCGAGCATAGGGTTTCATGGCCTCGACCACGCCTTGCAGAATCTCATACCATTCCGGCGCGCCCATTTCCTCGCCCAGCATCCGCACACCATCGCGCATATGGCGCGCGCGCGGATCTTCGGCGCGATAGACGCGATGGCCAAAACCGGTCACCGGCTCTTTGGCGGCGCGTTTGGCTTTGACATAGGCGGCGGCATTGTCCGGAGTGCCAATGTCATTCACCATCTTCATCACATCCTCGGCCGCGCCCCCATGGGCCGGCCCGGCCAGCGTTGACAGGGCGGTGACGATGGCCCCGTGCAGGTTGGCCTCGGTGCCCACGGTCACCCGCGCCGCAAAGGACGAGGCATTCGCCCCATGTTCTGCGTGCAGAATGAAATCCACATCCGCCAGCCGCGCCGCATCCTCCGAGGGTTTTTCACCCTTCAGCATCCACAGCCAGTTCGCGGCGTGGCTCAACTCGGGGTCGGCGGCCACGGGTGTGCGGCCATTGCGGATCGCCTCATGGGCGGCAATGATCATCGGCACCTGCGCCGTCAGCCGCAGACCGTTGGCCAGAAACGCCTCCTCGCCGGTGTCCTGACTGGCAGGCTCCAGCGCGGCCAGGGCTGACACAGCCGTGCGCAGCACATCCATCGGATGCCCGTCCTTGCAGGCGGCAATCACGTCATAAACCGCATCGGGCAAATGCCGCCCCGCCTTGAGCGCCTGATCGAAGTTCGCCAGTTCATCAGCGGTCGGCAGCTCTCCGTGGATCAGCAGATAACAGACCTCTTCGAAGGTCGATTTGGTGGCCAGATCGTCAATCGAATAGCCCCGATACAACAGCTCGCCCTTGGCGCCATCAATGTGGCTGACCCCGGACCGTTCGAAATAGATGCCTTTCAGGCCACGGTTGATCTTGACGTTGTCGGTCATAGCTGGCTCCTTCCCCGTGTAATCGCGGAGGCTGTGATGTCTGTTCTGGAAAATATCTTTGCGACCGCGAAACAGCGGCGCGCCCGGGTTGTTCTGCCCGAGATGGACGACCCACGGGTCGCCGAGGCGGCCCGCCGTCTGGACGCCGAAGGGCTGTGCGTGCCCGTGGCGCTGGGCGAGATTACCGAGCCGCAGGTCCAGGCGCTGGTGCGCGCCCGTGGCATGAAAGAGGCCCTGGCGCGGCGCATGTTGTCGCGCCCGCTATACCGTGCCGCGGCCATGGTCGCCGCCGGAGAGGCGGACGCCATGGTGGCCGGCGCCGACAGCCCGACGCGCCGCGTGATCGAGGCGGCCTCTATCGCCATCGGCCTGGCGGATGGCGTTGCCACCCCGTCTTCGTTCTTTTTGATGCTGTTTCCCGACGGGCGGCAGATGATCTGGTCGGATTGCGCCGTCAATGTGACCCCAACCGCGTCCGAGCTGGCGGATATCGCCCGCGCCTCTGTGGCCTCCTGCACCGCATTGCTGGGTCCGGCCCGGGTGGCGATGCTGTCCTTCTCGACGGGTGCCAGCGGGCAGGGTGACAGCGTGGATCTGGTCCGCGAAGCGGTCGAGGCCACGGGATTCATCGGCCCGATCCAGGCCGATGCCGCGCTGAACCCGACCATTGCCGCCAAAAAGGGCCTGGGGGCAGGGGATGCCAATGTGCTGATCTTTCCGGATCTGAACGCAGGTAACATCGGATACAAACTGGCCCAGGAACTGGCTGGCGCACAGGCGCTGGGCCCGTTCCTGCAGGGCTTTCGCAAGCCGGTCTGCGATCTGTCGCGCGGCGCATCGGTCGACGACATCGTCGCCGCCACTGCCGTCGCCGTGGCGCTGTCATAAGCGCCACAGGCGGGTTTGACGCCCCAGTCCATACCCGCCGGGCGCCCAAAGGCATGGCAGATCACATCAGGCGTCAAACTGTGCATCTCGCAAATATTTCACCCTATTCGGACATTATCCCGCATCGCACCGGGCGCTGAGGTTTCACACCGAACCCCCGCCCGGATATCCAGCCGAACCCGATATTGACCGGAACGGCTGGATCAGTGGCGTGTTAGGCTGCCAGCTCAGGCCGGCTGCTGAGGCCGCATGTCAGCCGCGTCAATCCCGGCAACTTCGACGGGGTTCTTCATGGCGTCGCGGCGGAATGGCTCGCCCAATTCCTGGTTGATCATCGCCTCGATCAACGTGGTCTTGCCGTGCTGCATCTGATCCTCGATCGCCTTGTTCAAAGCGGCCGTCAGATCCTCCATCGAGCTGGCAACAACACCCTGCAAACCACAGGCCTGCGCGATACCGGCATAAGATACGCCATCGTCCAGTTCAGTGCCGACAAAGTTGTCGTCATACCACAGGGTCGAGTTCCGCTTTTCAGCGCCCCACTGATAGTTGCGGAACACAACCATGGTGATGGCCGGCCACTCTTTGCGCCCGATGGCGGTCAGTTCGGTCACCGCGATGCCAAAGGCGCCATCGCCGGAAAAGCCGACAACCGGCACGTCAGGACAGCCGATCTTGGCGCCAACAATCGAAGGCAGGCCATAACCACAGGGGCCAAACAGGCCGGGGGCCAGATACTTGCGGCCTTCATCAAACGAAGGATAGGCGTTGCCGATGGCACAGTTGTTGCCGATATCGGACGAGATGATCGCCTCGCGCGGCAGCGCCGACTGGATCGCACGCCAGGCTTTGCGAGGGCTCAGCCAGTCTGGCTTGGCCGCGCGGGCGCGCTGGTTCCAGGTGGTGCCCGGATCGTCGTCTTCGTGATCCATGCTGCTCAGCTGCTGCGCCCAACGCGACTTGGTATCCGCGATCAGCGCCTTGCGCTCGGCGCGGCCCTCGTCACCGGCTGTGCCCGAGAGTTTCTCCAGCAGCGATGTCGCAACCTTTTTGGCGTCACCGACGACACCGACAGTGACCTTCTTGGTCAGACCGATACGGTCCGGGTTGATATCAACCTGAATGATCGCCGCGTCCTTGGGCCAATAGTCAATCCCATACCCGGGCAGAGTCGAAAACGGGTTCAGGCGCGTGCCCAGGGCCAGGACAACATCCGCCTTCGAGATCAGCTCCATCGCGGCCTTGGATCCGTTGTACCCCAACGGTCCGGCAAACAGAGGGTGCGACCCGGGGAAGGCATCATTGTGCTGATAGCCAACACAAACCGGCGCGTCCAAACGTTCGGCCAGGGCCATGGTTGCCGGGATACCACCGGCCAGAACCACACCGGCCCCATTCAGGATCACCGGGGATTTCGCCGAAGACAGCAGGTCCGCCGCCTCTTGCAGGGCCATCTCCCCGCCCGAGGGGCGCTCGAATTCGACGATCTTGGGAATCTCGATGTCAACAACCTGGGTCCAGACATCGCGCGGCACGTTGATCTGCGCAGGCGCGCTGGCGCGCCGGGCGTTGATGATCACGCGGTTCAGAACCTCGGCCACCCGCGACGGATCGCGCAGCTCTTCCTGATAGGCGACCATGTCCTTGAACGCGGCCATCTGCTCCACTTCCTGGAACCCGCCCTGACCAATGGTCTTGTTCGCGGCCTGTGGCGTGACCAGCAACAGCGGTGTGTGGTTCCAATAGGCGGTTTTCACGGCGGTCACGAAATTGGTGATTCCCGGCCCGTTCTGAGCGATCATCATGCTCATCTTGCCGGTGGCGCGGGTATAACCGTCGGCCATCATGCCGCCGGACCCTTCGTGGGCGCAGTCCCAGAACTGGATCCCGGCCTTTGGGAACAGGTCGGAAATCGGCATGAACGCGGATCCGATGATCCCGAACGCATGCTCAATCCCGTGCTGTTGCAGGGTTTTAACGAAAGCTTCTTCGGTGGTCATTTTCATCTGAGACATTTCCCCTGAAACACAACAAAGCCGGCACAGTCGCCGACAGGTCAACCTTGATTTAGGCGGTTGCCAGAAATGCAGTTAGGGCCAGTGTGGCCACCCGGCTATAGCCAGATGAACCCGATCGCCCGGGTCACCCGCGCATGGCCCGCGCCACCAGCTCCAGTCCGGGGGCAATCCGCTCGGCCGGGATCGAGGAATAGGCCAGCCGATAATGCCCCCCCGGACGATCCGGCCCCGAGAAAAACGGCGCGCCCGGTTCGATCAGGACACCGGCATTTTCCAGCTCGGCCGCAACCTCGGCCGTGTTGGTGCCCTCCGGCGCCCGCATCCAGAATGAGGACCCGCCATAAGAACTGCGTCCGGCAATCGTCAGGCCCAGATCGTGGATGGATTGCTCCATCGCCTTGCGCCGCTCATGCAGGATACCCGCCATGCGCCGGATCTGGGCATCATAATGGCCCAGTGACAGGAAATAGGCCGTGGTCCGCTGAATATGTCCCGGCGGGTGGCGCAGAACCGAGGCGCGCAGCGCCCGGGCCTCGCGAATGAACGCCTCAGAGCCGACCAGATAGCCCAGCCGCAGACCTGGAAACAGGGATTTGGAAAAGCTGCCCAGATAGATCACCCGCCCGTCGCGATCCAGTGATTTGAGCGCGGGCGAGGGCGCCTTGAGAAACGACATCTCGAACTCATAGTCATCCTCGACGATCAGCGCGTCAATGGCATCCGCGCGCCGCAGCAGGGCCTTGCGCCGGGACAGAGGCATGGTGGCATTGGTCGGGCTTTGGTGGCTGGGCGTGACAAAAATCACATCCGTCCCGTCCGGGATCTGTTCGGGGGGCAAACCGTCGCCATCCACATCAATCATGTTCAGATCACAGCGCGATCCGGTCAGAATATCGCGCAGGGCGTGATAGCAGGGCTCCTCGATACTGGCCTTGCGCCCGCGCCCCAACAGCAGCTGAGTCGCCAGCCACAGCGCATTCTGCGCCCCCATGGTGATCAGGATTTCCTGCGGTCGGGCGCTGATCCCGCGGCGCGGCAGGGTATGGCGGGCGATGAACTCTATCAACAACGGATCGTCCGTGTCGTAATAGTCGGTGGTCAGCGCAACAAAATCCTTTTGCCCAAGCGCCCGCAGCGCACATTGCCGCCAATTGGCATGGTCAAATAATTCCGGATCCGCCTGGCCATAGACAAACGGATACCGATAGCTCTGCCAGTTCACCGGCTTGGACGGCGTGTCCCCCCCGAGATAGCTGTTCTGAATTGCCTTTTGCCAATCCACCTTGTCACTGCTGGCGCCGGTTGGCGAATAGACCGGCGGCACCGGCGCATTCTCTGACACAAAATAGCCCGAGCGTCCCCGAGACGTCAGATAATCGTTGGCCAACAGCTCTGTGTAGGCCAGCGTCACGGTGATCCGGCTGACGCCCAGATGCTCGGCCAGCTTGCGCGTCGATGGCAGCTTTTCACCGCGATGAAACTGGCCCGAAAGGATGCCCTCGGCGATCATCTGCTGAATCCGCGCCTGAAGCGTGCCTTGGGTGTCCTGACTGAGAAAGAATGTTTCCACGGGAATGGCCATGCGCCACCATAGTCTGGATCTATCCGCTCTGCAATCTGGACTTACATCCGCAACCTCTGTATCCGGTAGCGCAGCCCGAACTCACAGCTTCCAACGCGCCAGGTGATAGGCGATGTTTCAAGCCTCCCGCTTTGTGCTTTAGCCGGTCTTTTGCCAGATATCCCCCTGGCTATCGACAGGGGTCATGTTGGGATAAAGGCTCAGATCATAGGCCAGCGGCGCAACCAGATAGGCCGAGGGCGACATGCTGTTTACAATGACTTCTTCCAGCTTGCGTTGCATCGTCAGATCCGAAAAGGGGCGATAAGAGAAAATGACGTCATGACCGCCATAGTCATAGGTCATCGCATCCGCGACCTCGAGCGCACCCTGCAGCCCGAATAACTCTTCGCCCTCTGCGATCTGATCCGGGTTGATATCAAACCCCAGGATCCGATCGCAGAGCAAGGTTTCAGAGCCCTTGACGATCATCATGTTCCGCCCGCTGCCAGAGCCGACCTCCAGAAAGGACACAGGGCGATAGCGTAGGGTCGGATGGGTATAGGCCGCATCCAGGGTCAGCAGGCTGTCCATCCGGATCAGCATCTCGGTGAAATAGACAAGCCCGATGGCGATGTAGGGGTGGCTGTCTTCGGGGACTTCAAAGGCGTCTTCGTCGGGGTCGGGCAACAGTTTGTGCGACATGTGCCGGATCAGATAGCGCAAACAACGGTCCAACGCCGCGTTCTGGCGGTAAATGCGACCCGTCCCGATCTGCAGATTCGCCAGCTGCACATCATGTTGTACAAAGGCTGAGCGAAACTTGGTCAGGGCGGCCTCGAACTGGCGGCGCAGGCGTTGCATATTGCGCATCGTGGCGCCAATTTTCAGTTGCAGACTGTTGGAGTTTGCATCCAGCCGGTCAATTTCAATCTGACGACTGTCAGACCAGCTGCGACTCTGCTGACGCGCCAGAATAAGCGTGCGTTCAATGATCTTATGGGCCTTGCGCTGATATTCCGTGTAGCGGTTCTGCTGTTGGTCCAGCTCTGCCAGCAATGGCAGCAATTGGTTTGCCGCATCGACAACCGTCGAATGCTGGCTGGCAGCGGGGGTGTCAGTCTTCATCGTCGTCCTCCGGACCCTTTCGTTGATGGTTACATGCGGCGCGGGGGCTTGCCAGCGCGAAATATATCTATAAACCTAGTTTAATAGATTCGGAGGACTGATCATGTGGGAAACAGCGGCGCAAGGGTTTGCCGCCATGGGCTCTGAGGCGCGGTTGCAGGTTCTGCGCGTGCTGGTGCGGGCGGGTGAACCTGGCCTGACCGTGGGCGATATACAGGACCGGACCGGGATCGCGCCGTCGACCCTGGCGCATCATCTGAAATTCATGGCCGGAGCAGGGCTGGTGAGCCAGCAGAAGGTTGGGCGCACCACCTGGAACCGGGCGCAATTTGACGTTTTGCACAGGCTGGCAGATTTCATTCTGGACGAATGCTGTGCGGATACTTCGCGAAAGGCGGCAAACGATGGCTGATACAACGCAACCTCTGGGCGGGCCCTTCAAAGGCTGGACAGAACACCTCAAGACGCCCTGGGCGCTGATCGTGGGCATCCTGATCGCGGTGGCGATTCTGGATCCCGGGAACCTGTGGGGGACGATACAATTTGCCGTGGCGGCCCTGTTGCATACGGCGCCTTACATTCTGTTTGCGGTCCTGTTGCTAGCGTATCTCAAGGCCTCGGGGGCCGAGGTGATGGTCAGCCGGGCGTTTCAGGGACGCGAGACGCAGATGATCTTTCTGGCGGCGCTGTTTGGCGGGCTGGCGCCGTTTTGCTCTTGCGAGGTGATCCCTTTTATCGCCGGGCTGCTGGCACTGGGCGCGCCGCTCTCGGCGGTGATGGCGTTCTGGTTGAGCTCGCCTCTGATTGATCCGCCAACGCTGTTGATCACGGCGGGCGCGCTGGGCTGGCCGTTTGCGATTGGCAAGGCGGTGGCCGCGGTGGGATTGGGGCTGTTTGGCGGTTTTGTGGTGCGCGGGCTGATGCTGCGCGGGGCCTTTGCGGCGCCGCTGCGCCAGTATAAGCAGTCTGGCTGTTGCGGCTGCGGTCCGGATCTGAATGGCAAGCCACAGTGGCGGGTCTGGGCTTTTGCGGAGCGGCGCCAGCAGTTTCGGGTCGAGTTTACCTCGAACGGTTTGTTCCTGCTCAAGTGGCTGGCCCTTGCCTATACGCTGGAGGCTTTGCTGGTGCATTATGTGCCCGCGGATCTGATCGCCACGGTTGTCGGTGGGGAAGGCATCGTGCCGATTGCCACGGCGGCTGTGGTTGGGATGCCGGCTTATCTGAACTCTTACATCGCGCCGCCCATGTTGTCGGGTCTGATGAATCAGGGGATGAGCGCCGGTGCGGCCATGTCCTTTATGATCGCAGGCGCGGTCAGTTCGATCCCGGCGATGGCGGCGGTCTGGTCGCTGGTCAAGCCCCGGGTCTTTGCCACCTATCTGGCGCTGGGCGTGACGGGTGCGATTTTGACCGGGGTGATCTTTCAGGCGGTTGTCTGAGGTCGGATGCGGTGAAAGGAAAAAGGCGCGCCTGGGTGGCGCGCCTTTTGTGTTGGTTCTGAACATCGCAGCGGTCTGCGAAAATTCTGCGAATTTTCGGGTCAGCCGAACACTTTGCCGAGCGCGTTGTCGACGGCGGTGGTGATTTCGTCGATGTCGTCTGCGGTTGCGATCAGGGCTGGCGAGAAGCACAGGCAGTTGTTGCGCCCGGGGATGGAGCGGTTTGACGCGCCGATGATCACACCCTGCGCCGCACAATCGGCGACCACTGCGCCAACCTGCGCTTCGGAAACCGGTTCCTTGCTGTCGCGGTCACTGACCAGTTCCATGCCCAGGAACAGGCCCTTGCCGCGCACGTCACCGACCACGGCATGTTTGTCCATCAGCGCGCTGAGGTTGTCCATCATCCGGTCCCCCATTGCGTTGGTGTTGGCCAACAGCGCTTCGTCTTCGATGATGCGCATGTTTTCCAGCGCCGCCACCGGCCCGGAAGTACAGCCGCCAAAGGTCGAGATATCGCGGAAGTGGTTCAGTTTGTCGGTCGGGTCATCCTTGAACATGTCAAAGATTTCCTCGGTTGTGACCAGGCAGGCGATTGCCGCATAGCCCGAGGCCACGCCCTTGGCCATTGTCACCATGTCGGGTTTGACCCCGTAGTGCTGATAGCCAAACCATGTGCCTGTGCGGCCGACGCCGCAGACGACCTCGTCGATATGCAGCAGGATATCGTATTTGTCACAGATCTCCTGCACCTTCTGCCAGTAGCCCTCGGGCGGCAGGATCACACCGCCGCCGGCTGTGACCGGCTCCAGGCAGAGGGCGCCCACCGTGTCAGGGCCTTCGCGCAGGACCACCTGTTCGATCTGCTCGGCGGCCCAGAGGCCGAAATTCTTGGTCGGTGCGCCGTCCAGTTCGTGCTTGCGATATTCCAGGCAATGGGGGACGCGGACAAACCCGGGGGTAAAGGGGCCGTATTGCACATTGCGCTCGTCCTGGCCGCCCGCTGACAGGCAGGAGATGGTCGTGCCATGATAATCGCGGTCACGATACAGCACTTTGTGCTTTTTGCCGCCATAGCGTTTGTGCGCGATCTGGCGCACCATCTTGAACGCCTTTTCGTTCGCCTCTGACCCGGTGTTGAGGTAGTAGACGCGGCTCATCCCGGGCATCTTGTCGATCAGCTTTTCAGCGAACAACGCCCCTGGGATCGACCCGGCAGAGCCAGCGAAATAGTTGAGCTTGACCAGCTGATCGCGAATCGCGTTGGCGATGCTTTCACGGCCATAGCCGACATTGACGGTCCATACGCCGCCGGAAACCGCGTCCAGATGCTCTTTGCCCTTCTGGTCCCAGACCCGCATGCCCTTGCCCTCGATGATGATCCGGGGATCCGAGGTTTCATAGGGCTTATGCTGGCTCAGATGATGCCAGACACGGGCCTTGTCGGTTTCGACGACATGACTGATATCGTTTTCGTTGAACGTGCCGTCCATGACAGTGGTCCTTTGGTGTGAGTAAACAGGAAAACGCCCGTCCGGGACGGGCTGATAGAAAAAACCAAAGCCCAGAGCGCTGCATTTCGTTAGGGCCAGATCGCGAACAAATTAGATCCAGCTTGCGCTCAAAGCCAATCCCGCAATGTCCGTTTCAGCACCTTGCCGGTGGCATTGCGCGGTAATTCATCAACAAAGATCACCCGTGTGGGAATTTTGAACCGCGCGACCTTGCCCTGGAACCAGCCGATGACGTCGTCCTCGGTCAGAGCCGCAGCCGAATCCCCCGGCCCGCGCACGACAAAGGCAACGCCGACCTCGCCCCAGCGGTCATCGGGCGCGCCGACAATGGCGCCATCGGCCACGCCGTCCAGAGCGAACAGGGTGTTTTCCACCTCGGCGGGGTACACGTTTTCACCGCCCGAGATATACATGTCCTTCCAGCGATCCACGATCCAGACATCGCCATCCGGATCAATCCGGGCGGCGTCTCCGGTGCGGAACCAATCCTCATGCCAGTCGGTGGCCTTGGTTTCGGGGCGGTTCCAGTATTCGGTGATGATATTGGGCCCGCGCACCCACAGCTCGCCCACTTCATCCGGGCCGGCCTGTGCAAAACCGCCCTCTTCGCCCTCGATCATCACCTTCAGTTCCGAATGCAAACCGCATCGCCCGGCGCTGCCGGGTTTCAGCAGACCCAGCTCGGGCGTCTGATAGCAGACCAGAGGGCTGGTTTCGGACATGCCAAACCCCTGGATCAGGCTCACACCCTTGGCGATATAGGTCTTGACCAGCGGCACCGGAGTAGGCGCGCCGCCCACAGCACAATTTTCCATCCGCGAAAAATCGGCCGTCTCGAACAACGGATGTTGCGACAGGAACAGCCAGTTGGCCGGAACCCCCAGCATCGACGTCACCCCCTGCGCAGGATCCGAAATCAACTCCAGCGTCTGGCCCGGATCAAACGCACGCATGATCAAAGAGGACCCACCCCCATGCAACAGCGGCACAGCGTAACAATTGAGTCCCCCGGTATGGAACAGCGGCAAAACCGTCAGGCCCTTGCTGTTCTTGGTGATGCCCATGGCCACGGCACAGTTCACCGAATTGATAAAGGCCATGCCAAAGGTGTTGGGCGCGCCCTTGGGGCGTCCGGTTGTGCCAGAGGTGTAAAGCAGGGTCCAGATATCCTCCAGCCAGACGTCAGGCGTGGGGTGGTCGCCATCGCTGTCTGCGATATAGGCCTCATAGGCGGTATCGCCGCCGCCACCGGTGGTCTCAATCCGATGCGGGATAGAGGCGGTCAGGGCCGCGGCGGTTTCGGCATTGGCCGTATCATAGACCAGAACCTGCGGCGCCGAATCCGTGACGATGTAATCCAGCTCGGGCGCGGCCAGCCGCCAGTTCAGCGGCACAAAGATCGCCCCAAGCTTGGCGCAGGCGGAATGAAGCTCCATCATATCGGTGGAATTCATCGTCAGCACCGCCACCCGGTCGCCCTTGCCCACCCCGCAGGCGCGCGCCAGATGCGCGGCCAGCCGCCGCACCCGGTCATTCGCTGCGCCAAAAGTATAGCTGCGGCCAGAATGCAAGTCGGTCCAGCATGTTTTGGACGCCGTCAGATGCGCGTGATGCGCAAGCCAGTCATAGTGGCGCATGGTATCCTCCCGTTTTCCCTGTGCTCAGGCTACGGGGGCAGAGAGGAGTCTAGCAACTGAATTCGCGTCTGCCGGCCAGTCAGGGGGCCGGCCAGGGGCCTAATCGGCGGCGCGTCGGATCCGGTCAACCATGTTGAAGACATGCAGCGTATGGGCGTCATCCATCGGCTTGCCCTCGGACGAGAACAAGGCAATCACCAACTCGCGCACAGGATCAACAAACAGATACTGCCCGTGAATCCCCAACCCGTGGATCATCGGATTGTCAGCCTCGCGCACATACCACTTGGACCGATAGCACATGTCCAGCTTGCCGAAATCCTCGTAGAAATCCCCATCGCGCCAGGCCTGCCGGTCGCCATTTTCGGCAATGTCGCGCAACCAGGACTCGGGCAGGATCTGAACGCCATCGCGCGCGCCCCCCTGCACAATCAGCTGCCCGACCCGCGCCAGATCGCGCGTCGTGAAACATTTGCCGCCAGCGGCGCGCGGCGCGCCGATCCGGTCGACTGTGATATAGCCGGGCCGCTCTGCGCCCAGAGGTTTCCAGATCCGGTCCGAAAACAGATCCGCGTATCGCTGCCCGCTGGCGCGTTCCAACACCCAGGCCAGCAGATCCGTGGCGGGCGAGACATAGTGAAACCGCCCGTTGTGCTCGCCGTCACGCCCGGTCAGCGTCAACTGGAATGACCGCAGATCCAGCGCCGTCCCCGCGTCTGGCGCCGGGTTCCAGTTGGCCGCATAGCGATAGTCGATGATCGGCCCCTCGGTGATCATGTAGTCTTCGTTGAACTCCAGCCCGACGCGCATATCCAGCGCATCGCGCACCGTCGCCCCCTCATAGGCGGTTCCGGCCAGCTCGGGCAGATAGACGGTCAACAGGGCCGAGACATCCAGCTCTCCGCGTTCGACCAGGGTGCCCGCCAGCAGGCCCAGCATGGATTTGGACACGGACATCAGGATATGCGGATCCTGTGCCGTCATGCCGTTGCCATATTGCTCGTGCACCAGCTTGCCCTTGTGCAGGATCACCAGACCATCGGTGTCCAGCGGCGACAGCCCGGCCTCCAGATCCGCACCGCTCAGGTCCAGCTCTCCGGGTTCCAGCGCCCAGACATTGTCGGGGTCATTGGCAATCTCGGCAGAGGGCACAATCTCGCGCACATGATGAAAGGCCCAGTGGCAATAGGGCGGCGTGCGCCAGTTGCCCAGAGTTGCGCGGTCTGCTTCGGCGGGGGGGAAGCCTTGCATCAGGGTCATATGCGGTCCTTTCGTGGTGGTTGATGGCACTGGAAAGCAGCCGCGCGCGGAATGCAAGCAGTTGGCACAGACGGGAAGCGCCGCTAGGCTGGTGCAGGTTGATCAGGGGGCCTTATGAAACAGCGCAAATTATTGAGTGACGGAACCAAAGTGTCCGAAGTCGGGGTTGGCTGCATGAGCTTTGCCGGCTTCTATGGCGCCACCACCGAGGCCGAATCGCACGCCACCCTGGACCGCGCCCGCGATCTGGGCATTGATTTCCTCGATACGGCCAATGTCTATGGCATGGGCCTGTCCGAGCAGGTGATCGGATCCTACATCAAAGGCAACGGTGACCTGTTTCGCATCGCCACCAAAGCCTCCATTTCGCGCGACCCGGACACGGGCGAGCGTGGCTTCAACAACCGGCCTGACCACCTGCGCGCCGAACTGGACGCCTCGCTCAAGCGGCTGGGGATCGACCGGGTGGACCTGTTCTATATCCACCGCCGCGACACCTCGGTGGAAATCGAAGAGGTCATGCAAACGCTCCTGGCGCTCAAGGCCGAGGGCAAGATCGGCGGCATCGGGTTCTCTGAAATCTCCCCCGCCAGCCTGCGCCGCGCCGCCGCCGTCGGGCCGGTTGACGCAGTGCAAAGCGAATACTCGATCTGGACCCGCCTGCCGGAAATGGGCATGATTCAGGCCTGCGCCGAACTGGGCGTCAGCTTTGTTCCCTTCTCTCCGGTCTGTCGCGGCATCATGGGCGCAACCGCCCCGGATATCTCCGGCTTTGGGCCCAATGACTTCCGCAAGAACAACCCGCGGTTTGTCGAGCCGAACTTCAGCTACAACATGGCGAAGGTGGCCGAGTTCCAAAGCTTTGCCCGCGAACTGGGGACCACGTCGATCGTGCTGTGCATGGCCTGGGTCCTGGCCCAGGGCCCTCACCTGATCCCGATTCCCGGCACCCGCACGGCCGAACATCTGACCGAACTGGCCGCCGCCTCCAGCTTTGAGCTGACGGACGAGGTTTTGGCCCGGATTGACACCATCCTGCCCGTCGGCTGGGCGCATGGCGAACGCTACAGCCGGGCGCAGATGATCGGGCCAGAGGGCTACTGCTGATCTAGGCGGCAAAACGCCAACCCGCAGACCAGTACAGCTTTGCCAAAAGCGGCCCGATTGGATAGAGTCGGGCCGAGCAGAAAAAGAATGAGGCAAGTGATGCAGGTCGACAGGCGAACTGTGCTTTTGGGGGCTTCGGCTGCGCTGCTGGGCGCCTGTAGCGGCGGGGCGGTCACCACGCCGTCGCGCGAAACCCAGATGAAGGCGGTCCCCAACGCGGGCTATGACAAATGGGTCGTGTCCTTCCGTGCCCGGGCAGCGGGCAAGGGGATCTCCCAATCCACCCTCGATCAGGCCTTTCGCGGCGCTGGCTATCTGCCCGATGTGATCGAACGGGACCGCAACCAGACCGAATTCACCCGCACCCTTCAGGACTACCTGGCCATCGCCGCCTCGGATGACCGTATCTCGACCGGCAAAACCATGCTCAGCCGCCACAGCGCGACCCTGTCCAAAATCGAAGCGACCTACCGCGTCGAACCCAAGATCGTCACCGCGATCTGGGGGCTGGAGAGCCGCTATGGCGCCCGGCGGGGCAATGTCCCGGTGGTCTCGGCCCTGTCAACTCTGGCCTATGACGGGCGACGCGGTGAATTCTTTGAATCCCAGCTCATCGCCGCCCTGCGTATCCTGCAAAACGGCGATACCAGTGCCTCCAACATGACCGGCAGCTGGGCCGGAGCCATGGGGCACACCCAGTTCATCCCAACCTCTTACCTGGCCTATGCGGTGGATTTCACCGGCGACGGGCGGCGCGATATCTGGTCCGAGGATCCCACCGACGCGCTGGCCTCTGCGGCGGCCTACCTCAAACGCTCGGGCTGGACCCATGGGCAGCCATGGGGGGTCGAGGTCCGCCTGCCCGCCGGTTTCAACACCGGTCTGGCCGGGCGCGGCTCTACCCGCAGCACCGCGTCCTGGGCCTCCATGGGGGTGCGCGACGCGCGCGGCGGCACAGTGCCCGACTATGGCGCAGCCTCTGTCATCCTGCCGGCAGGGGCATCCGGCCCGGCCTTCATGACCTTCCGCAACTTCACCGTCATCACCCGCTATAACAACTCTGAAAAATACGTCATCGGTGTCGGCCACCTGGCCGACCGCATCGCCGGAGGCCCCGCGATCAAAGGGACCTTCCCGCCAGACGCCCAGGGCCTGACGCTGGCCGACCGGAAAGAGCTGCAATCCCGCCTGACCCGCGCAGGCTATGACACCGAAGGCGCAGATGGCGTGATCGGCTCCAAATCCATCAGCGCGATCAAGGCCTATCAGGCCGCCAATGGGCTGACGGTGGACGGCATCGCCTCTGCCGGGCTGCTGAAACACCTGCGCAGCTAGGGGCATCCCCGTGGTCAGCACCGCCTTCTTCCTGCTGACCAAACTGGTCGGCTTGCTGTTTCGGCTGGAAACGCTGCTGCTGATCCTGTTGCTGCTGGCGCTGCTCGGCCTCTGGCGTGGCCGCCCGCGCCGGGCCGCCACCTGTATCGCCATGGTGGTCAGCATCATCCTCGCCGTCTGGATCTGGCCGGTCGGCAATCTGCTGCTGCGCCCGCTCGAACGCGCCTACCCGGCCACCCCGGACCTGAGCGATGTTCAGGGCATCATCCTGCTGGGCGGGGCCGAATACCGCAACGCAAACTTCAGCAAAGGTGCCCCGCAGGTCAATTCCGCCGGAGACAGGTTCCTCGCCACCCTTGGCCTCGCCAACGCCTATCCCCAGGCCACGGTCCTGTGGTCCGGCGGCACGGTCACCGTGAAACCGGCCTCTGACAGCGCCGCCAACCCGGGCCAACGCATCCTGTTGGACGCCGGGCTGAACCCGGATCGTCTGCTGACCGAGGGCCGTTCGCGCAATACCATCGAAAACGCCAATTTTTCGCGTGCATTGGCCCCATCAGAGCTGACCGGACAATGGATTCTGGTGACCAGCGGCTTTCATATGCCACGCGCCGTCGGGGTCTTTTGCAAGGCAGGCTGGACCAATCTGGTGCCCTGGCCCGTGGACCACCGGGTGGTCTGGCCCGCTCCACGCTATTTTGCGTTCAACCTTGAAAACGTCGATGTTGCGCTGCGCGAATGGGTCGGCCTGCTGGGTTATCGTCTGACTGGCAAACTGGGATCGACCGGCGGCACGGGCTGTCTCTATGCCGCAGACGCGGGCTGAAACACGCGCCTGCCCGCCGGTCATCTTTGCCGATTGCCTGACACCCCGCTTATGCGGTCAGGATCTCGCCCTCGCCCGCAAACATCGCCTGCACCAGATCCGCATGATGGGTCCGCATTGCGCGCTGGTTCAGGGACCCTTTTTCCGTCACCTCGCCCTTGTCGAAACTGGGCTGCTGCGCCAGCACAACCGCCCGTCGCACCCGCGCAGCAGAGCCGGTGGCCTCCTTGGCCGCCGAACTCAGATGGTCGCTCAACGCCGCGCGCAGCTCTGCCTCCGGCATCGCCTGCCCGGTCTGGGACAACAGCAACAAGGCGCCCAGCTCGCGCTCGTTTTCGCCCACGATCACCGCATCGCGCACCAGCCCGCCCATGGCATCCACCAGCTTCGCCCGCACAGTGCCCACCGAAACCCAGGTTCCGGTGTTCAGTTTGAAGTTCTCGGCCACGCGCCCATCAAAATAGAACCCCTTTGACAGATCCTCGGGGTCCACGGGCCGCAGGGCATCGCCCATGCAATAATAGCCCTCATCGTCAAACGCTTCGGCTGTCTTGGCCGGATCGCCCAGATATCCCGGCGTGATGGTCGGGCCCTTCAGGCGCACCTCCATCTTGCCGCCATTCGGGACCAGCTTCATCAACAGCCCACGGCTTGGCACACCGACATTGCCGGCCTGCTCTTGCGGGACGGTGATGGTCAGCGCAAAAGGCGCGGTTTCCGTCGCACCCAGGCTGGATGTCAGCAAAACCTCATGGCCCGTCGTCTTGCGCCCGATCGCGCGCAGCCGGTCCCAGGTCAGCTGGGCCATTCCGGCCCCGGCATAAAACATCATCTTCAGGTCGCCAAAGAACGTCCGCGCCAGCTCTGGGTGATTTTCCAGATGGTCGATCAACATATCCCAGCCGACCGGCACGTTGAAATACCACGAACACGGAACCTCGCGCAGGTTGCGGACCGTTTCGTCAAATTTGCCGGGAACCGGCTTGCCGTCATCAATGTAATAGGTGCCGCCATTGGTCAGCACCATATAAGACACCTTGTTGCCCGCCGCCGTGTGATTCCACGGGGCCCAGTCCAGCACCACAGGCGGCGTGCGGGTCATGAAGCGATAACAATCGCGCACCATCGCCTCCATCGCACAGATCATGCGGTTGGTGTTGATCACCGCCTTGGGCGATCCGGTCGATCCAGAGGTGAACAGATATTTCACCACCGTCTCGGGCTGCAACGCCGCACGCGCCGCATCGCCAGCGGCCACATCGCCGTCCAGCAGCGCCTCAAACGCCACGGCGCCCTCTGGCCCGCCGGTCAGAGTGATGATCTGCGTGTCCTCCGCCGCAATGGCCGCAAACGCGGGCGCAAAATCATCGCCCTTGTCGGCAAACACCGCGCCGGGGGTCAATGTCGCCGCGATATCGCGCAGCTTGGCATGGTCCTTGGACACCAGCGAATAGGCCGGCGACACCGGCGCATAGGGAATACCCACATAAAAACACGCCGCCCCCAGGATCGCATGCTCCAAAGAGTTTTCCGACAGAATCAACAGCGGACGATCCGGCCCCAGCCCCAGTGCCAACAAGGCGCCGCCAATGGCCCGCGCCTGATCGCGCGCCTGACCATAGGTGATCTGTTGCCAGTCCCCACCGCCAGCCGCCCGCCGCAAAATCCACGGCTGGTCCGGCGTGGCATCGGCCCATTTGTCCAGATAAGCCGCCAATGTGGGCAGGTGATCGGGCAGATCCCCGACCTGCTGCATCACAATCGACCCATCCTCGCGTTCTTCATATGTGAACTCCGGATCCCAGAAATCCAAAGTCTCCGCCGCGTCCGCCTTGACCGCCAAATCGTCCATGGTCATTCCTCTCGCGCTCTGATTTTCTTAAGCAAATCAACCAATGTCTGCTGTTCCTGTTCACTCAGATGAGACATCAGCCGTTTTTCACGATTGCGCACCGCCGTGCTGGCCGTCGCATAGGCGTGCATCCCATCCTTTGTCGGCACCAGCGCGTGAACACGCCGATCCCCCGGCACGGTCGAGCGGATCAGATAACCGCGCTTTTCCAGATCGTCCACGATCGCCACCAGACCCGAGCGTTCGATCCCCAGCGTCCGCGCCACCTCGCTTTGCGAGATGTTGGGATATTGCACAACCAGCGACAGCGCCGAATAGGACCGCGGCGAAAGCCCGTCTTCGCCCAACGCGGCCCGAAATCCGCCTTGAATGATCAGATAAGCCCGTTTCAGGTTGTACCCGACGTGATCCTCCAGATCCGAAGGTTCCGTCTCTGCGTCAGCGCTTTGCAGCGTGTGTTTCATAAGGGTCCCCGCGATCCGGTCCAGACATTGGCGCAACCTTATCGGGTAATGTTAATCTAGTAAACAGTTAACCTATAAACCTAGATGCCATAACTGTTGATTTCCGCTGAAAACTGACCCGGTGGTCTGCCAAATTTTCACTGAGAATTGACCCATATGAACACGTTGCCCTGACGGAGTTGGTCGGGGAGTTTTGGAGTGATCGACATGGAATTTTGAGTATCATCCGACGCTCACTGCCAAACAGGCTATTTGCATGGCAAATCTGCCGAGAGGGGGCATTGCGTGACAAAATGCCAATCGCGAGAAACCAAGGCGCACAGGCCTGTCTCGCAACACCATCAGAAATTATCTGTGCGAGGGTGCGGTTTAGGCGAAGTTCAAGACGCCTGCACGACCGAGCAAGCTTGACCCGTATGCGGATCGTCTGTCCGCCTGGTTGCTGGTGCAGACGCGCAAGTCGCGCAAGGAACGCCGCACCGTGAAGTAAATGCACGCCGATCTGGTCAAGCTCGGCTATGACGGCTCCTACGGACGCGTGGCGGCCTTTGCGCGGGCTTGGCGTGCCGACAGGCACCGGGCGGAACAGACGACTGGGCGCGGCACGTATGTGCCATTGGTGTTCGAGCCCGGCTAGGCGTTCCAGTTCGACTGGAGCGAAGGCTGGGCCAATATCGGCGGCGAGCGGGTCAAGCTCCAGGTGGCACATATCAAGCTGTCACATAGCCGGGCGTTCCTGGTGCGGGCTCGCCCGCTGCAAACGCATGAGATGCTGTTTGCTGCCCATTGGCACGCGTTCCGCGTGTTCGGCGGCGTTCCCGGTCGCGGGATCTATGACAGCGAGGTCCTGTTCGCCATTGGTTCAAGAACAATGGACGAGCGAAGACGGCGGTGGATCGTGTTGGCAAAGGCAAACAGCGCGATATCAATTCCCGCTTCAAATCCATGCATTGCCCGGCAGGCGAATTGCAAAGCAATTCTGCCGAGAGGGGCCAGTCACTACGTGTTTGAGCCTGAGTTCTGCAACCCAGCGGCCGGATGGGAGAAGGGGCAGGTCGAGAAGAACGTCCAGGATGCGCGTAATCGCCTGTGGCAGGTCATGCCGGTCTTCAGCGATCTGGCCGAGCTCAATCAGTGGCTGGAAGATCGCTGTCTTGCCTTGTGGGCCGAGACGAAACATTGGGACTTGCCCGGTTCTATCGCCGATGTGTGTGACGCCGAGAAGCCTACGCTAATGGCGCAGCCACCGGCCTTTGATGGGTTTGTGGAGCACAGTAAACGGGTGTCACCGACATGCCTGATCACCTTCGAGCGCAATCGCTACAGCGTACCGGCCAGTTTTGCCAATCGCCGCGTCAGCTTGCATGTCTATCCCGAGCGGCTGGTTGTTGTGGCGGAAGGCCAAACCGTTTGTGCTCATGACCGCATCATCGAGCGGTCACACCACAAGCCAGGCAGGGTGATCTATGATTGGCGACATTATCAGGCTGTCGTTCAGCGCAAACCTGGTGCCCTGCGCAATGGTGCACCGTTCATCGAGATGCCCGCCGCCTTCCGCCGCCTGCAGGATCACATGTTGCGCAAGGAGGGCGGTGACCGGGAGATGGTCGATATCCTGTCCCTGGTTCTGCATCACGATGAAGATGCCGTTCTGTGTGCTGTAGAACTGGCGCTGGAAGCAGGCGTGCCAACCAAGACGCATGTCCTGAACCTCCTGCACAGGCTGTTCGACAAGAAACAGACCGATCATCCAGAGATCGATCCGCCGGAGGCTCTGGCCCTTGGATACGGCGCCGAAGGCTAATGTCGCTCGCTATGATGCTCTGAGGCAAGCCGGGGAGAAGCGCCATGCGTCATGGTCCTGCAGGCGCCTCCATTGTGATCGTGCTCCGCAGCCTGAAGCTGCATGTCATGGCACAGGCGATCGATGATCTGATTGCCCAGGGCGCACCAGCCTTCGAAGCAGCAACGCAGATGTTGTCCCAAATTCTCAAGGCGGAAATGGCCGAACGTGAAGTCCGGTCCATCGCCAATCAAACCAAGGTGGCGCGCTTTCCGTCTTACAAGGACCTCGCAGGCTTCGACTTCAAATCCAGCGAGATCAACGAAGCCACTGTCCGGCAGTTGCACCGTGGTGAGTTTATGGAGAATGCCGAAAATGTTGTCCTGATCTGCGGCCCCGGCACGGGCAAAAGCCACATCCACTGCCCGGCAGGCGATTGCGAAGCAATCTGCCGGGAGGGGCCACGGCCCTCGGCGTCCGGGCCATCGAGCATCACAGATGCAAGGTGCGATTCTACTCAACCGTAGAACTCGTCAACGCACTGGAACCGGAGAAGGCGCTCGGCAAGGCCGGCAAATTGGCTGAAATGCTGACCAAGATCGATTTGGTTATCCTCTCCTCTCGGAAGATTTTGCTTGCAAAATCGCCTGCCGGGCAATGGATGAACTGGGCGACCTGCCGTTCAGTTCATCCGGCGGCGCGCTGCTCTTCTACCTCCTGAGCAAACTGTAAGAGAGCACCAGCGTGCTCCCTCTCGTGACATGGCTGCGCAATGCACTGCCGGGCAATGATCACCGCCAACCTCAGCTTCTCTGAATGGGCCCAGGTCTTCGGTGATGCAAAGATGACCGCCGCGCTTCTCGACAGGCTCACGCACCGCTGCCACATCCTGGAAACAGGCAACGACAGCTACCGCTACAAGGCAAGCTCGGAAGCCGCGAAGAAAGAGAGAAAGGAAACGCCTGCATTGACCACGACATGACCGCTGAGGTTTAAAAAAGGTGGGTCAAATCTCGGTGAAAACACGGGGTCAGTTCTCAGTGGAAATCAACAAGACATATTAACCGTTCGTTTGTCGAACTGTGAAGCACGAGGTCAACCCGAAGATTTCACCCCAAAGTCCGGGAACAGGGAAGAGGTTCATGCGGGTGTCCAGCTCCTCTGCGTACGCATGCCTCACGAAATCTTAGTGTGCGGAATCGACAATGGCTTCCAAGTTGTTTTCCGCATCAGGCCTTTAACGCGGCCCTCTGTGGCACGCGGCTCGGCTATATCTGCCGACCGCTTTACTGTGGCGCTTGCACTAAGTGCAACACATTCCAGGAGTTCGAAATGGGTATCTTAAATCTGAACAATGTATTGCCTTTGTTCCTCAATGAGGTCGAAAATTTAACAGCAAGTGTCCGTGCAATCAGTAGTGATCAGTTGGCACCTTTGTTCAATGACCCACGCCTAAATAAAACCCGTGAAAATCCTGTGCGGATTGATGCTAGTGGTACTTTTCCGATAGTTTACTTAGCTGATGCGAATTATAACGTTTGTTTCTCTGATGGCCTTGGGAAAGAATTGCACATCATTGATTCTGTTCCTGTTCGATCGTCTCAAAACTTTGGCGCGGCAGTCGAATTTCAAACTGTGGATGAATTGAAGGCAGACACTCTGTTGTCCTATGAGAGCGAGGTGGGCCAGTATAAGGTTCTACCTGGCGATATTATTATGGTCTCTGCTAGTGGTTATTCTTATGAGGTGACGCAAGAGAATTCACCGAATGCACATTTGACTACCAAAGGTGGAGTCGGGCTTCATGTCTTGCCCGGAAATAATGGCGCAATTGATATCTGTGCCTTTGGGGTGCCCAATGATCTGACTACAGATATTTCTGACATTATTTCAGCAGCGATGTCTACCGAATATGACCTTGTATTTCCAAGATTTTTTGCGGTGTCCCGCACCATGAACTTTGTGGGATCGCGACGCAATTTTCACTTCCCAAATACGAAGATTGCAATTATCCCGGGAGAAGGGTTCAAATCAGTCCGTACCTTCGGAAGTGACGCGAACACGGGATTTGACGTCGTGGCTTCTCTTGGTCAGGCTGAGTCTGGATGCACATTCTGCTCTTTTACTGGTTCTTTATCTTGCCGTATCAACACCAGCGGTAGGACAAATTTGGTGTTCTGGGCGGCGGAACGGCTTTCCACCCATACGTATCAGCCTCGGTTCGACATGATAACACAAGTTAGCGCCCAGGGGTTTGAGTATGTTTTTTTTGGACAAGGAACCACGACGCCAATACCCGGGTCTTTTACGGGTGGGAACATCGCCCATGTTGACACTTATGGCTGTGGCGCATTCCGAATGGAAATCAATCAAGATGATCTGCGGTTTGGTACAATTCGTGATCGGGGTCAAAGTTTTTTGAATGCTGATGCGGTTATCGACAGCTACTTTTTGTTCGGCGTGGAAGATGTAGACGAAACGCAAAGTGGTGTGGTTGAGCACAATACCAAAGACGGTCTGGTATTAGGGTCATTTTCAAGTGTGGTAGTTTCTCATCTTTTTGTTGAGGGCGGTTTCCGTCACCCAGTTCTACTCAATGGTGCAAACAACCAATTCTTGGTGCATTCCCTACGTGTTTCAGCGTTCTTTTCGTCGCAATATGGTCATGTAATAGAGTGCAGTGCTGATCGATGCCATATACGCCTTACTGAGGATCCGATCGCACGGCAAGGGGGTCATCAGCATTACATTGGTCGACATGGCAATGAATCGGATACCGGATTGTTCGAAGTTACGTTGACTGCGGCCAGGAATAATACCGACTTTCGTGAACCGATCGTCTATCGTCAGGGAGCGACAAACAGCCTAGATCATATCACTGTGACTGATATGCTCCAAACCTATACAGGCCGATACCACGGCGGCAATGTGAGCTATCAAGCGTTTGATGCAAGCCAAGAAACCATCACAGACCAGTATGGGATATCTAGGTATTTTATTGGTCGTCGATCCAATAAAGAAACGGACGTAACTAATCATCAGCGCCTTGCTCTTTTCAATGTCGGTGGAAATGGTATTGGCTTGGTATCAGTGACCAATATTAATATTGATACGTATAAGGGGCGTGAGATTGATGATGGGATGATCGTCACACTTTATGCCGCAGGCACAGGGAATGTGCGCCTTAGGAGCGATGCTGTTGGCCCTATTGAGTTTTCAGATGGTGCTCAAGAATACACGCTGCAAGGCAACGCAAAAAATCATCTGACACTCATGTACAATCATGTAAAAGGAAAATGGTATGAGATATCTAGAACGGAGCCATTGCCAGTAAAATGCGCGGTGGAATCAGATCTTAATAACATTTCTTCTGAAATGAATTTGGTAAATAAAAGAAAAGGTAAAGTTGTATTTGATGAAACGAGTTCACGCCTAGTGGTGGCAGGTGGCAGCACGCCCAATAGTCCATGGTACACTGCCGACGGCATGGCAACCATCATACCAACGTAAGAGCTCATCAGAAAATCAAGTTTATTGTTTCGCATGCGGCGACTGGAGGGCACATGGTTTTGGGGTTGACGGTTGGACGTTCCGGAGGAACAAGTCGTCGATGCGGATTTTCGGATGGCCTGCGGCGATGGCTTCAGGTGTAGATTTCAGGTAGGCGAATGGCTCCACGCCGTTGATCTTGCAAGTCTCCATCAAGGAAAAAGATGCGGCCCCAGGCCTTGCCGCCTTCGTCGTGGCCAGTAAACAGCGCGTTCTTGCGATTGAGGACAAGCGGGCGGAATGGATTTTCCACGTGGTTGCTGTCGATCTCGACGCGGCCGTCGGTCAGGAAAGTATTCAATCCGGCCCAGTGGCGGAGGATGTAGGCCAGTTTCTCGCTGAGGCGTGACTTGGCGGAGAGGTGCAAGCGTTTCGTCAACTGATTGTAACCAGCGCAACCGTCGATCTGGAGCGTTCCATCAAAGCTGGTCAGGAATTTCCCCGCGTTGTCGACACGCCGATCCGTGGCGTAGAAAAAGACGACCTCGGCTCGGATCCAGCACTGGTGCCGTGGTTTCGTCCATGAACAGCTTGCAGATGCTCAACCATGACAAGGCTGCAATCTTCGAGTAGATTGAGGTCTTTTACAACCCACAGCGACGCCACTCCGGAGTCGGATATCAAACGCCTCAACAGGCATTCAAAAATATGACTTGGCAAACGGCCGCCTAAGGTCAATAACTAAACCGTCGGGTTCTAGGGGCGAAGTTCACATGGCAAAACCGACATCACCGGACGGATACACGTTAACAAAAAAGCCCGAATATGCAGCTTCGAGCCCCTTGGGACCTCTAGCAAACAGGGTGTTTCTCATTTAGAGATGTAGCAAATTTCTTGGATCTATCGGAGCGCGCTCCTATGAACCATCACGCGTCCGAAAATCCCCTAATTCAAAAGGTTCGGTGGTATATCTAAATGTTAAAATCGCGAAGTCTCTTGAAATCAGCGCCTGTTCGTAAAGGGCGGACACTGTTCAACCGAATACCACGTCGAATAGCGTGGATTCAAGCCAGATCCAATGACTACCATGCCTCGCCGCCGATTGTTGTAAACTCTCTGCCCAAAAGCGGGACTCATCTTTTGATGCAAATCGCCCAAACTCTTCCGGGGGCTCGATACTATGGGAGTTTTATTGCCCAATCACCGTCGCTTTCTCTTCGAGAACGAAGCCAAGATCAGCTTAGCAGTATGATTGATGCGATCGTCCCAGGTGAGGTTCTTGGAGCACATTTACACTACAGCGTTGAAACCCAAAATGCACTGAGCAGGCGTAATGCTTTGCATCTATTCATTTGGCGGGACCCTCGAGATGTCATTGTTTCCGAAGCACATTACCTGGCAGAGATGAACCGGTGGCATGCCATGCATCAGAGCTTTGCTGCGCTTAAAGATCCACAGGACCGTATAAAACTAGCGATCAATGGGGATGGGACGGATCGTTACAGATGTGCCAAAGATCGGATCAATGCTTATATGCACTGGCGCGATGCGCCAGGCTGTTTGAGCTTTTCCTACGAAGAGCTGACCAACCAAAATCGTCTTCTTGCTGCCCTTGAACGAATAATGGATCGCTTTGAAACTTTAGGCGGGAAAATAGACGATCGCGATGAATTGCAGCAACAAATGATTAAGGCGATTGACCCAGGAAAATCACACACCTTTAACAAGGGCGGAACTGGGCGTTGGCGTAAGGAAATGAGTGATGAGAATGTAGCGTTACTAAAAGAAATGATGCCTGAGATTTTTGACGATTGATCAGCCTTTAAGAGGCTACTCTCTTAGCTTCTGGCATAGTGCAAAAAATTCCGCTTCGCCTGCGCTTACAAGAGTGTCGAAGCGAGCTCGTGCATTGAGCGACATCTGCTCGGGTGCATCTGCAAGACGTTCTAGAAATGACAGAAATGGACCCGTAAAATCCTCGTTGAGCGAGACCAACGCGCAACTTGGGTCATCAAGGTCACTCTGCATACAGCACATGGCATACCCTGCAACGGGTACTCCTGAGGCCAAAGCTTCCAGATTGACGATCCCTTGAGTTTCGTTAGGGTAGCGTGTTGGGAATAAAAAGACATCAATTTCATTAAAAAAGTCTACTTTTTCATTCCCATAAACGGGACCAAGATATTTAATTGCTCCATTACTCTTATTGACAGATTCTTCAATCTTGAGGCGGAGTGCGGGCTTGGCTATTGGGCCAGCCAAGACTAGGAAGCGTGCTAACCCTGCAGATTGAGCTGCATAGAACGCGTCAATAACCCGAAGGCAGCCTTTTTCTTCGGACAGGTTGCTGAGGTGCCCCATAATAAAGGGTGCGGATCCAATACGGCGCGTGGCTGAGCCTTCATCCTCCTCGGCAACAACGCCGATGTTGCTGAGGGACATCCACTTAATATCATTTCCATATTGTGCAACCAACTGGGATGCCATGATATCGCAAATCACGATATGCGTTGCCTCCTTTCCTGCCATCTTGAGTAGCCAACGCATACTGCGGCGCGGAGTGTTAAGATGCGCATTTGTATGATGATGCAGAAACAGGTGTTTTCCGTTTACCCGGGCGAGCCCCGCTAAAAAGCCTGTAACCCACATGCCGCGATTAGCGCTCACAGAAATATACGCCACGGGAGAACGTGATATCAAACAAACAGCGGCCGTCCGGATGAGCCGAACAATGCGGGCTAATTTATGGCGCTTGCCCGAGATATTCCGAAGCCCAGTATCACAGCGCTGTATCTCAAAGCCGTTTCGCTCCAAACGCTGTGCCAAATTCTGGGAAGAGATTGTCTGCCCACTAAAACGTGGTGGAAAAGGGGCAACAAAAAGCAATCTTGTCACGCGCCGGTTCCAACGTTGATGAAGCGCGACAATACCTTCCAAACTAAGCTTTTACTGTATTCCAAGAGCCAAGCTGGATGCAGAGGCAAGCCTAGCACTTTTTGTACTTTTCGAAACTCCATGAGTGTCTCCGTTCGGTTCTTACGAAGCCCTGATTTTCCACCAGCCAATTGATCAGCAACAGTAATTTCGCCCAGAAATACCGGATCAGCGAATTTAAGAGACTGCATGATCAACTTGTAATCTCCAGCTATCTGAAACTCATTGTCGAACGAACCATACTGGTCAAACAACATCTTTGAATGGAACACTCCTTGATGAGGCAGCACCATTTTCACGCTCATCAGAGACTTACATTCTTGCCAGGGGCGCCCCAATGTTCGAAAACTGCCATCTAGGCGCACAAAACGGACTTGACCGTAAGCCACCAATATGTCCTTTGGAAGGTCTTCTAATTTTTTGGACACACGCTCCAAACAGTCCGTAGTATGAAGAACGTCGTCCGCACCAATGAAATAGACCCAATCCCCGGTCACTTTATGGAGCACTTTGTTCCAAGCGTCGTAAATACCCTGATCTGGACCAGAAATCCAATCTGTGACCAGGGATGAGTTTGATTTGATGACATCGACCGTGCGATCTGTCGATCCCCCGTCAGAGACGAGTACCTCTATCTCTGACAATGTTTGTGAAGCGATGCTGTCGAAACATTTTTGAAGATATTCAGCACAGTTATAAGTTGCAATGACAATTGTGATCCGGGCCGGCATTACAAATTCTTTCCTAGTAGACGTTCATAAAGCAGTTGACCTCAGCGAGGTCGTTTTTTTCAAAGCCGCAAACATCAAGATGTTCCAAGTAATCGTTGAGCACAAAGTTGCAAGCGCTGCACCTGTAGCCCCATACTGAGGGATGAGTAGAAGGTTAAGAAGAACATTTACCGCAAAGCCTGCCCCACTACAACGAATGGTCAATTTTTCAAATCCGGTCATATTCAACGTAGCGGCCAAGGGCCCAAAGAAGGCGATAATTACATGCCCGATCGATAAAATTTTGGCATAAAACGCGGCGTTCGCAAAACCGTCACCATATAACATCTGGAAGATCAGTTCGCCTGCGGTAAAAAGAACCAAGGCGCCACTGCATGTAAATAGCAGCATCATACGTGCAGACTGTTGCAGAAGGGATTGCAGCTTGACCGTAGATTTTTCGGAATAAAGCCGCGCTATTCGCGGCATAATTACCGCGATCAAACTTAAGGATCCAAACGCCAGCACCCCGGAGATATTGACTGCTGCTTTGTAGATTCCGACCGTTTCCGGTGTGCTTAGAATGCCAAGCATAAGCAGGTCGGTGACCGCATTTAGCATTTGTAACCCAGCTGCTAGACCAAGCACTGCGGATGAAACCAGAAATGAATTGCGCTCTGTCGCGGCCAATGTGGGCACGTTAGAAAGTTTTTCTTTTGGACTTAAGTGCCAAAGAAAGTAAAGGCCAATACCGAATGCGACTGCTGAGCCAAGTGCCTGGATTTGGAGAGCTCTGGCTGGAGACATCGGGACGGTCTGGTTGGCGAATAGAACAAAAACTCCCAGACACAGTAGGAAAAATAGCGGTCTTAACAAGACTTCAGGCAACTGACCTATGATAACGTTTCCTAGGCCCCGAAGCGCAGCCCCCCGCACGTTTCCAATTGCGATCAGCGGCAAAAGAGGAAGAGACCACAACAAAGATTTTAATGAATAATTTGTTGGTGAGGCGATCCAGAACACAAGTAGCAAAAGTGCTGCGCAAACGAATGAGGTTGTCACAACTACCTTTCCGGCCCAACGCCAAATGGCAAGGATGCGGCCAGTTTTATTCTCTTGATGCGCCAATGCCGTTTCGCGCACAATAAGAACTGGCAAGCCGATTTGGCTTGGTAATGCGACAAGTGTCACCAACGCAAAAATGAAAGAATATTCACCAAACCCGGCAACGCCCAATGACCTAGCCAGTATAATTGAAGTGGCTAACCCCAAGACCATACCACCGGCTTTCAACCCAAAACTTGCGGCCCCCGAAACAAGAATGGAACGGTCGAACTTCACATTGCCCACCCGATGTTCCACACCAAAATTCGACAAACTGTCTGTGTGTTATGAAAATGGTTGGTCAAAGTTCAAATTCTCCGCTTCGGCGTTATTCAACGATAGCTCGTCATCAGTGTTGTTAGTGGTGGCCCATTTTTCGACCAATTGGCAGCGTCAGGTCGGGTGACCCTACCGTTTCTGGGAGCATCCCGTCTACAATTTCAATGATGAAAGCGTCATGGCATTCTCTTCGGACGGTGGTGGATACTTACGCGAGATCTTCGAAATAGACCGTGAAAGTGTGACATGGCCTCGCCGCGATTATCACTGAAGCCTACTATAGCTCAAAAGAGGTCAGAACCAGTCCGTGACAATTTCAAATGGCGATATGTATCCGTAATACCGTCTTCCAGACTGCGGGCCTTGTTCCAACCCATCGCATTTAGCTTCGAACTGTCCATAAGCTTGCGCGGGGTGCCGTCCGGTTTGGTCGCATCAAACGTCAATTCCGCCTCATAGCCCACGACGCGGGCAATTGTTTCGGCCAGCTCGCGAATGGTGACTTCGACACCGGAGCCGACATTCACATGATCGAAACCTGAATAATTTTTGAGCAGGAACACCAAAGCATCGGCCAGATCGTCACAATGCAAAAATTCCCGCAAAGGTTTGCCCGATCCCCATAGTTCGACCGCAGGCGCGCCCGCCTCCTTGGCCTCGTGGAATTTGCGTAACAGTGCGGGCAGCACATGGCTCGTTTGCAGATCGTAATTATCGCCAGGCCCATAAAGGTTGGTGGGCATGGCCGAGATCCAGTCGCGGCCATATTGTTTGCGGTAAGCCTGAGCCAGCTTGATCCCAGTGATCTTGGCGATCGCATACCATTCATTGGTCGGTTCAAGCGCACCGGTTAGCAGGCTGTCTTCGGGGATCGGCTGAGGCGCAAATTTTGGATAGATGCAAGAAGAGCCCAGAAACAGGAACCGGTTCACATCTGCTTCATGGGCGGCCTGGCAGATATTGGCCTCGATCATCAGGTTCTGATAAAGGAAATCTACAGGATAATCGTTATTTGCCTTGATGCCGCCCACCTTGGCAGCGGCCATTACGATGGCATCAGGTCGGGTGTCTATCATCCAGGCTTTCACGGCTGCTTGATCGACCAGATCGACCACATCGCGACCCGCGGTGATGACCTCGCAGTCCTCGTCTACCAGACGGCGCACAACTGCGCCGCCCACCATGCCGCGATGACCTGCGACCCAGACTCGTTTTCCAGTCAAATTATATGTCATGTCTCATTTCTCCGTACTGCTTTACATGGCAGTCTACGCTTCAAATTCAGGGCGCGCGAAAAAGAGGCTTGAGACCGCTGCGCCGCGCATCGAGCTTGTCTGCTATCGCCCGCAGACAAATCATTTTACATAGCGCCGCGCATCATATCGGCATACTCGGGAGCAGCTTCGAAACAATCGGGTAGGCGCGCCAGATCGTCATCAATCGGCCCATAGATCCCTTTGGCTGCATCAAGCAATGTTGCATCCACCTGCTTTTTGTCCCGCTCCCTTCGGGGGGGCAGGGAAATATCGAGACCGCAGAATTTGGACAATTTGTCCTGATTGTCCCAAAGGCCTTCATAGCGCATGCACAGAACCGGTGCTTTCTGATACCCCATCCAGGCGATGCATTGCTCGCGAAATCCCAGTACATCCTCGCTCAGAAGCGCGTCATAGCGATAGGGGCGTTGCAGGTGCTCAAAATGCTGCTTTACCCAACCCTCGCCGCGCAGGCTTTTCTGGGCATGCACAGACAACGCCGCATCCATGGTCGATCCGAATAGGAAGACCGCTCGCACCCGCTCCCTGCCTTCCAGAACATTTGGGTAGCGGTGAGATTTGTAGACAACACCGGGATGCAAGTGGCCAAGATCGTCAGCAAATGCCGGATCTCGGGTGATACGCTGCGCGAAGGAAGCATCCGTCCCGAAACGGGCACGGGCCAGAGCTTCGGTCACCGCGTCGAAGACCAGGGTGCTGCCTGCCCGACCAAAGCTGGTGATGACAATGGCATCTGCGCGGGTCGGCAGATGGTTGACGACCTCTTTGGCGAGGCGCATCATACGCTTTTTCAGGCCAAGCTGCACCGGAGTTTTGCTTCTCATCTAATGCCTCCTCCTTGCGCCCTAGCTTTCAATGCTAACGGGCAGTTCCAGACCGTGTTCTTTCAACAGTGCGTGACGCTGGGCGGTCTTGAGGTCTTCGCGCACCATCTCGGAACACATTTCCTGCGCGGTGATTTTCGGCACCCAGCCTAGCTTTTCCTTGGCCTTGGTCGGATCGCCCAGCAAGGTCTCAACCTCCGCAGGGCGGAAATAGCGCTGATCGATGCGCATGATCACATCCCCTGACTTTACCGCAGGTGCCATATTGTTATCTACGGACTTTACTGTAGCAATCTCATCAACACCGGAACCGGAGAATTCCAGTTCAATGGACAGTTCAGCGGCAGCCCATGAGATGAACTCGCGCACCGAATATTGCTTGCCTGTGGCGATCACAAAATCCTCGGCCTCTTCCTGCTGCAACATCATCCATTGCATACGGACGTAGTCCTTTGCATGGCCCCAGTCCCGCAGGCTGTCGATGTTGCCCATATAGAGACAGGATTCCAGACCAATTGCGATATTCGCGACGCCCCGTGTGATTTTTCGGGTCACGAATGTTTCACCCCGTCTTGGCGACTCGTGGTTGAAGAGAATGCCATTGCAGGCATACATTCCATAGGCTTCGCGATAGTTCACCGCGATCCAATAGGCGTACATCTTGGCAACCGCATAGGGGGAACGCGGATAGAAAGGCGTGGTTTCACGCTGCGGAATCTCCTGCACCAGCCCGTAAAGCTCTGACGTGGAGGCCTGATAAAAGCGCGTTTTTTTCTCAAGGCCGAGAAAGCGGATCGCTTCCAGCATGCGCAGAGTGCCAATGCCATCCACATCAGCCGTGTACTCGGGGGCTTCAAAGCTGACAGCCACATGAGACTGTGCGCCTAGGTTATAGACTTCGTCGGGCTCGATTTCAGACAGAATCCGGGTCAGGTTCGACGAATCCGTCAAATCACCATAATGCAGCTTGAATCTTGGCTTCTCTGTATGGGGATCTTCATAGATGTGATCCACGCGTTGGGTGTTGAATTGCGATGCACGACGTTTGATGCCGTGAACTTCATATCCTTTTTCAAGCAGAAACTCGGCCAAGTAGGAGCCATCTTGGCCGGTAATCCCGGTAACAAGCGCTTTTTTCATTATTTATTCCTTAGTCTTCATTGCACTGAAAGTAGGCTCTATGATGGGGGAGCCAGGTTTTGTCAGCGACGTAAGCTGCATTTTCAGTTGGGACAGGATCGAATCCATATCCCAACGTTCAAGGGCTCGGTCGCGTGCCGCTTGGCCAAATTCCGCACGTTTTTCCGGTTCTGCCAACAGGCTGTCAAGCGCTTTGGCCAGAGATGCCGCATCCCCCGGAGGCACCAAAAGCCCAACTCCCTCCACTTCTCGGCCCAATGCGGTATCAGGGTCGGCGGTTGCAATAACCGGGCGCGCCGAGGCCAGTATATTCGTCAGCTTGGAGGGCAACACCAAATCGGCCGCTCCTGCAATTTGGGGAAGCAGATGCACATCGGCCATCCCCAATAGATCACTCAGTCGTTCAATGGGCTGAAGCGGGAAAAAGCGCACCATCGGCAGGTCGTCTGCCATGGCTTCTAGACGTTCTCGCATAGGGCCATCACCGCAGATTGCAATCGTCAGATCATCCCGCTGCCCCAAGTGACGCGCCATTTCGGGCAGGATTTCCAGCCCCTGCTTATTGGCAATGTTGCCCGAATAAAGCGCAACATATTTGGTCTCGATCTTCAGTTCAGTTTTCAATGGGGACGGGCCATCAAGTGGCTTCACTTTGGCAAGGTCGGCCCAGTTGCGGAATTCCACAATGTGCTCTTCGGCGACACCTTTGTGACGCAGCTTATCCAACATGGGGTCTGAGATAGAGCTGATACGGGAGAACCGTTTCAACACCCAGGTCTCAAAAGATTTTGCCATGCGGCCGATCAGGCTTTTTTCTTTCAGAAGACCCGTGGCAAATGCTGCCTCCACCTCATAGTCCTGAATATGAAGCCAGCTCTTTGCCCGGGCGAGACGTGCGGCGGTCAACACACCAAAAGAGCTGATCATGGATGGCGCGACCAGCATTACAACATCGGGCTTGTGAACCAAGGCTTTCCAAAGCAGGACAGGAAATGCCGTGAAAGCGAAGCTCAGATAGTGCAAAATCCGCAGCGCACCAGTGGGAACTCTCGGAACGTAAATGGGACAATGGACAATATTCACCCCATTTTCACTTACCCTGCTTGTCCACCAAGGGCGCCGCCACCCTTCGAAGGTGCGCCAAGCCGGATAATAAGGTCGGGCCGTTACAACATCTACCCTGTCACAGTTCTTCGCCAGATATTCAGCCATGCCGGTTGTATATACGCCAGTAGAAATAAACTCTGGCGCGTAATTTATGCAGACGACCAGTACACGCATTTATCATATACCTTTCAAGATAATTTTATGCACCAAGACTGATTGGCCAGTATCGTTTAGACAGTCAGAGAATAGCAACAGCAGGCGCAATCAACGGCAGGACGGAAATCGCAAGAGCGATGTCAGAAAAAGCGCTTGCCGAGACGGCCGCAGGGTGGCCTATCACCTTGTAAAAATTAGAAATCGTGCAGTTTCTATGAGGTGCATCACCCTCATTTCCGCTGCCGTAGGTGGCAAAATTCACATGTGTCATATCGTTTGCCCAGTAGCTCTCAAAATCGCGTGCAGATATCGCCACAGGTCCTAGCGTCGGTTTGATCAAAACTAAAGCAGCTTTAGTGACGAAACCTTGAGGTAGGTCAATCTTTTCGGCGTCATTCAGCAAAATTTCACAGGATATTTGCGGTTGGGTGCAGATAGCAAGGGGAGCGATGAAATTTTAGGCATTGGGAAACTGACCTGCCTTACGAGACTTGCCTCTCTTTGTTGGCTTGGACATGAACGAGGTGGATTCGGGCGCGAGGCGCAACGCGGGTATTGAAGCGGATCGTGAGGGATTTTCCAAGCTCGATTAGGAAAGCTTCGGCGGGTGACCGGAAGCCGAGGCATTTTCGCGGAGTGAGGTTGAATGTCATGGCGGTGTCATGGATCTCTTCGTCGCCTAGGTGTTTGATCCGACGTTTTGATGGTGTGATCCTTTCGTTGGAATGGAAGGAGGCATTATGGGACAAGTTCGTCACGGGAGCGCCACGTACTATGACCCGGCAGGCTCTTTTCTGAAAGAAAAGATGCCAGAGGGCACGCACGCGGTCAGAGCAGCAATACAGCGATCCACCGGCCGACAGGCGATTGCCTGCAATCGCTAAGAGGCGCAAGCTTCGATCTCGGAGCTTAGCCGGGAGCTGGGGATCAATCCCAAGACGGTTGCCAAGTGGCGCAAGCGTCAATCGGTTGAAGTTCAGAAGACTGGGCTTAAAGACCTGCGATCAACTGTTCTGAGCGAAGAAGAAGAGGCCATGGTCGTTGCGTTCCAGCGGCATACTTTGCTGCCATTGGATGACTGCCTCTACGCTTTGCAGCCATCGATGCCGAATCTGACGCGCTCGTCACTGCATCGCTGTCTTCAGCGACATGGAATATCTCGCTTGCCAGACGTTGAAGGCGACAAGCCCAAGCGCCAGGAGTTCAAACGCTACCCTATTGGCTATTTCCACATCGATATCGCTGAGGTCAGGACAGAAGAAGGCAAGCTCTATCTCTTTGTCGCCATTGACCGAACCAGCAAGTTCGCGGTCGCCCAATTGGTAGAGAAAACCGACCGCAAGACAGCCTGGGAGTTCCTTGGACATTTACTTGAGGCGGTGCCTTACAAGATCCACACTATTCTCACTGATAAAGGCATCCAGTTCGCAGAGCAGCCCCGCAATCGTGACAGCGTGACGTTCGGCAAGATGAGGTTTGATCTGATCTGTGAGACGAATGGTATAGAACACCGGCTGACTAAGCCCAACCATCTGTGGACCAACGGGCAGGTCGAGCGGATGAACCGCACGATCAAGGACGCGACCGTCAAACGGTATCACTACGAAAGCCATCTCAGCGACTTCCCCGGGGCCTACAACTTTGCGCGGCGGCTCAAGACACTGAACGGTCTCACGCCCTACAAATACATCTGCAAAATCTGGACATCAGAGCCAGAGCGATTCATCCTAAATCCGATCCACCAGATGCCGGGATTGAACATGATGATCGACGCGACATACCTGAAGGCACACCGCACCGCAGATGGCATGAAGTTGGTTGGCGGTCGGTCAAGTGGACCGATTGCCCGCCGAATGACCTGCGCGTCGATGGGTCCAGGTGGGTCAGAATATCGGCGATTGCACTGACGGTTTCAGTGGCGGATTTGCTTGTAAGACGGGTCATGATCGTGAGACGCGTCTTGCGCTTATACAGCACCAAGAGCCGGCGATTGGCCTTGCAGATTACGAGACCACTCTCTCAATGACAACACTCGGCGCGGGTGTCAGCCGCCTTGGGGCCCTGAGAAATATGCACCTTGCCGTCAATCTTGTCTTCGGCCTGCGAGCACGTCGTCCGCGGCTTTTCGCAAGTTCGCCCCTGCCTTCTCATGCATGACCTTGCATGCATGAGAAGGCAGGGGTAGCGTGCACTTTGCTCATCAGAAAAATCGCTTCTGGTTCTCCATTGCGCTCGAACCAATGGCGCAAAAGGCTCACTCATCCGAACAATCGGACTGGCCCGCGCAGAAGCCAAGCTCACCCTCGCGAACCTCGCCTACAACTTTGACCGCCTTGTCTTTCAGGCACGCCGAAACGCCACGGGTTGACTCTGTCCAAAAGGGCGGAAATCCACCACGGATCAAATTGATCGGGCCAAAAACCAATGCCCAGCCCATACAATACGTCGTCTCCGCCAAATCTATGGGGTTTTTGCGGGTGTCCAGCTCCATTTTTACAGGTGGCAACAGAGCGATTCTCTAGTATGACGTCCAAGTCGTCACCCGCCATCCGAAATCGAAAGTGCCTTGGTCGATCACACCTTTTGTTGATCATTGGCGAAACCGTTTTCTAGAGGGGCAGCGGGCTCACAATTGACCGACTGGTGGGTAGAATTAATGAACGATAATAAGTTTCAGCCTGCATTGCACTCTCAGCCACGAGAGCAAATATCATTGTTAAACAATAGCAGATCGGATGAGCTGATTGATCTCTTACAATTTTTTGCAACTCTTTGGCGTGGAAAATTAGTAATCCGTTTGGCGCTCTGTTACCGAGCCAGACAGCACTCGAACTTGAAGCAGACTGACCCAAACGCCGTCTTGGGGTTATGATGCCCAATTCCCTCCCATATACTGGAATATTGAGAGACTAGAACGTATGCAGCATTCTTCTAACCGTCCCATGTTGGTCCAAATATTGGGCTGGCTACTGGCGTTATACCTTCTGGCCTCAGTTTTTACCCATCCGGCGCTGATTGTTACTTACGGAAATTACTTGCCTGAAGCCCGCCGCATCGGTGCAATTCTGATTTTACGAGAAGTCTGTTTTATACTGATGACCCTGATTTGTTTTTTGATGATTATGGCAGACGGTTCTGTTCAGCGCTCTACAAAATGGGGGTGCCTTCTTCTGTTGGGGTATGGATTGTTCTTGGCGGTCCGTACTGTGATCTTAGGCGATGATTGGCTACTTTTGGCTGGCTTACGGTCATTGCTAAGCATTTTTGCTGCTGGGGTGATTCCCTTTATCCTGATAAAAGAGCCAAAATTAATTGATCGCATGGTTGTGGTGTTGAAGTGGATCATTTTGATTCAGCTGGCGCTTTGCATTTTCCAAGCCGCGACGCTTCCGACCTATTTTGGTCGGACCTTCTTGGGACCGCGGACCTTTGGCACAATGCCTCAACCCATCCATCTTTCGATCGTTGCCGGTAGTGCTGTTGTTGTATTCGCGTGTCAACGGACAAGCCTGGTTTGGGTCCTAGCCGGCTTGATGGTCGCGCTTTTAACCGGCGGTCGCGCGGGAATGATCTTGGCAATGGTTGGCCTAAGTGTGATTGCAATGCGGTATATTTCTTTGGCGGGATATCGTCGTTATCTGGCAATCATCCTTGCTCCTCTGCTGCTGTTCGGAGGCCAATTTATCGTATCCCATCCCCTAATCTCTGGGCGCTCAGGCACAGTCGGCGGTGTCCTAAGCGATGCGCGGTGGACTGTATGGGGGCGTGCGTTGGATACATATTCCAACTCAGATCTAGCGACGATTTTACTGGGTCAAGGATTGGGCACCGGCAGCAATTCTTTGGCCGTCCAGACAGGCCTATACACTGACGCCACCCCCGTATTCATCATCCTGAGCTTTGGTCTTTTAGGTTTTCTGTTGATCTTCACGGCATTGGCAATGATCTGGAGTGGGCGCGCATCTCAGCCTGGAATTATAGCTTTGATTTTGGTAGGCTTGACGCAACTGATATTTGAGTTGCATCCCGTGCCAATAATTTTGGCTTCAGCCAAGGTCGCAGCTGCTCGATGGGTTCATCACAAGAAAGTACGTAAAGCCCCCGGGATTATGTGTGATCTCTGACGCGCATGATTGTCTGTCTACTGGTTTCGAACTGGCGCGCGATTGGCTGAACACCCGCAAGAACTCTATAGATTTGACGGACGACGACGTTTCGGATGAGCTTGGCATGGGTTTTGGAGGTCTGTTACGTCTGAGGGCAGAATGACATTAACCGCGCCATTGGCACCGCCTGCCTGACTATGGGTCTTGGATCTAAGACACGTGTTTAACGATGTCGTTAGCGACATATCTTATGCTGGGTCTGGGATGCGTGGGGAAATTCTTGGGGTGGAGCGGCGGCGACTTTGGTCTGATGGGGACAAGCTCGAGATTGTCCTGTCGGTTGGGATTGGCGTGGCGACAGTGCCTCAGGTGGCGCAACGCCGCGAGGTGACACGGCAGCAGATTTACAAGTGGCCGCATGAGCTGAAGAAGAGGGGTCTGTGGTCGCGGGACTCCGGAGCGTTTCTCTTTCCATTGAACCCGCCAGCAACGGCTGGAGTGCCTGTGGCGCAACCGCCTGCTGCTGAGGCGCCTCCAGCGATCGCGCTCCAATGCGCCTCAGGTTGGCTTTGAATTTCGAGAACGCCATTTCTATCGGGTTCAGGTCTGGGCTGTAGGGCGGCAGAAAAAGGAACCAACAGCCGTGTTCTTGCAGGAGTGCCTCGGCCTCTTTTTTGCGGTGCGTTGCCAGGTTGTCCACTGCCCGGCAGTCGTATTGCGAAGCAATGCGATGGGAGGGGAGGATCACGGCGGTGCCGGGTTCGATCTCGGGGATCCGCGCGTCGCGGATGTAGGCGACAAATGCGGACCCTTCCATTGCGCCTTTAATGACCCAAGGCACGATCAAGTCGGATGGCCCCAGGCCTGCGATCAAGGTCTGGGTTCCCCATGACCCAAACGGCGCAGATGCCGTCAGTCTTGTCCCGCGTAAGAACCGCCCCCGAAGGCGTGTCAGGTTTGTTTTAACAGAGGTTTCGTCAAGGAAGACAACCCGTTCAGGCATGGCGCTGATCGCTGAAACGCGATGATCGAACCAATCGGCCCTTGCGCGTCTTACCCTTGAGCGCTTGCGCCCATCCGCAATGAGACTCTTTTTTTGCACATGTATCCAAGCCGCTTGAGCGCTTGATCGATACCAGAGACTGACGCAGACACGTCATGTGCGTCGGCCAAGGCCCCCTGCAATTCCCTGAGCGTGATGTCCGGGTCTTGATGGATCAACTCGATGAGAAATCGTGATACGGGGCCAGCCTGCCATGTCCGGTATTGCGCGGATTGTCGGCGGGCGACAGGCGCGATCCGCGTTTGAGCTTTTGAAACAGGCGCGAAGCGGAGGCCGCCGAAATCATCGGGCGACGACCAATCTCGCGGCCCGTCAGGCCTTCGTTAAAAAGTGCCTCAAAACGGGTGCGAATGTCGGCAGAAAGCGGGTTGGGCATGAACTGATCCTCCTGAACAGGATGAAGCAGAAAACTCGCCTCTTGGGAATCCCCTTCGATTCAACAAAAGCTGGAACTGTTTTAGGGTCCGAAAAATGGCTTATAAACGGGAAGATACGAGATGTTGGGTGATAGGATATGGGGCGAAAGGTGATGGGATATGTGGCGTTTCGCGCATCAAATCTCCGGTCTTGCATGAGGCTCTGAGCTTTCAGGGCAAAAAACTTGATTTCTACAGGTGATGCATACAATGGAGCCTGAATATCATCTTGCAAATCACCTTATGAATCGAACGCTCAAAAAAGTCAGCAATGACAAGCACATCCTGAAAAAGCATGTCTCTGCGATTCATGCTGTGGCCGATCTTTCTGCGTTGCAATGCAAGCTCGTGAACGCTTTGCTCTATAACGCATATGATAATCTCTTAACCGACAGAGACCACAAAATCAGCACACGCCTTTTGTGCAATATGATCGAATTTGACAGCAAAAATATCGCCTAGCTTCGGGATGGCGAAGGCAGCATTGCCGCGGAAGAACCGCATCATGTGACGGTCCGCATATCGCGCTATGACCGGCTTCAGAACCTCTTCCCACCCATCCGCGCTATGAACATTGCCGGGACGCACAGCGCAGCGTTCGAGGTGCCCAAACTGGTCGAAGATGAAGAGCGGGTGATAACACGTACAGCCAAAATCACCGTTCCAGGCGGTGCCCTGCTGCGCTCCGTAGGTCGGGCTGACAGAACTATCCATGTCCAGCGTGATCCACTTGCGCGGTTTGCGCTCGTGAACCCGGTCGATCCATTGCCATGACAGGTCCGCCAGCGCAGTGCGATTGTACGAAGTTGCCAGCACCTCGGTCTCGAACCGTCCCATCTGGCTTGCGGACGCGGCCTTGGTATCTGCAGCCCGACCGCCAACCACCTGCCGCACTACCGGATCGAGCGCCAGACGATCCGCGTCATTCACATCATCATATCCGGCCAATCGCCCGAAGACCGACTGACGCAACAGCCCGACCAATGAATGCACGCGATTGTGGCCAGTTCGCCTGTCTCTCAGCAATTCACTTGCAATGTCGTGCAGGCCGAGCACCTCATCCAGTTCCCGGAAAAGCAGCAGACCACCATCCGAACTGATCCTAGAACCATGGAATTCTAATCGCACCCGACGGTCAAAACCAAGCCTGATATCACCGGTTTTGCTTGCACCCTTTGGGTGATCCATAATCCACCGCCTTTGGCCTCATTAACATGCTGAAAAATAATTCACTACTGCCTGTCAGAGGTCGGAAAACGTTGGATTCCTTGGGTAATACGGATTACTTTGGCAATACGGAATTAAACAGGTCCCCTCATGTCCGATGCTTCGACTTCCACGGCTGACCGCGCCCCGGGCGCCTCTGAACGCAAGGTTGTGGTGATATCCTCGGTGGCGTTGCTCTTGTTGCTGGCGTCGCTGGAACAAACGATTGTGGCGACAGCCTTGCCAACCATCGTCGCCGATCTGGGCGGGCTGGATCACCTGAGCTGGGTGGTGACCTCTTATATTCTGGCGTCGACGGTGGTTTCGCCGCTCTATGGCAAGCTGGGGGATCTTTATGGCCGGCGCAACGTGGTGCTGTCGGCGGTTGCCATCTTTCTGATCGGGTCGCTGGCCTGTGGTCTGGCCACCTCCATGCCCAGCCTGATCGCGGCCCGGGTGTTGCAGGGGATCGGCGGTGGTGGTCTGTTCGTGCTGGCCTTTGCCATCATCGGCGATGTGGTGCCGCCAAAAGAGCGGGTCAAGATTCAGGGTCTGTTTGCCGTTGTGTTCGGGACGTCCGCCGTGGCGGGGCCGTTGCTGGGCGGGTGGTTTGTGGATGTGTTGACCTGGCACTGGATCTTTATCATCAACCTGCCGCTGGGGCTGATCGCGGCGATCGGTTTTGTCATGGGGTTCCAGCCGCGCGGGGTGCGGATGAAACGTCAGATTGACTTTGGCGGGGCGATCACCCTGTCGGTCGGGCTGGCTGCGCTGGTGATTGTGACCTCTTTGGGAGGGCGCACATTGTCCTGGACTGATCCGGCGACTTTTGCGCTGGTGGTCTTGTCCATTGTTTCGCTGGTCGGGTTCGTGTGGATCGAGTCGCGCTCGCCCGAGCCGATCCTGCCGCTCAGCCTGTTTCGGTTGAATGTGTTTTCGCGCACCTCGGTGATTGCCTTTATGGTGGGAGCGATGTTGTTTGGCGGGCTGACGTTTCTGCCGATTTATCTGCAGGTGGCACGTGGGTTTTCGCCAACGCAATCGGGGTTGCAGTTGATCCCGTTGACCATTGGTATCCTGGTTTCGGCAAATCTGTCGGGCCGGTACATGGGGCGCACGGGCCGCTATCGGTTGCCGCCTCTGATCGGTTTGTGCACGGCCAGCCTGTCGTTCGCGGCCTTGACTCAGATCACGGCCCAGACCCCGATGCCGTTGTTTTGGCTGGGGTTGTTGGGTGTGGGCTGTGGCATGGGCTCGGTGTTTCCGGTGCTGACTGCCTCGGTGCAGAATGCGGTGCCGCATGAACAGATGGGCACGGCGACGGCGGCCGGGCTGATGTTTCGCCAGATTGGCGGATCTGTTGCTGTGGCGGCGTTTGGGGCGCTGTTCACGGCGCGGATGACGCAGTCTCTGGGCGGGGTGGATGTGGGCAATATCGCAGAGCTTGGGCCGCAGACCCTGGCGCATTTGCCCGAGGGCGTGCGGGTTCAGGTTGCCGATGCGCTGACCCATGCGGTGCAGCCGATCTTTGTCATTTGTGCGGTGTTTGCCGTGCTGGCCGTATTGGTTGCCCTGCGCCTGGAGGAGGTCCCGTTGAAGGGACGCGGGCCCTCGACCGAGTGACGACCGGATCTGTCGGATACGAAAATTCTGCGAATTTTCGGCGCCTGGGCCGGACAGGCCCGGGCGATTTGCGGGCCTGCCGGGATCTGCCTGTCCCAGGGTGTAATTTTCTGATATATTAATTATATCAGTGGGTTAGCATAGTGTCCCAGCTGGGACATTGGCTCAGATCGCTGTTTTCAGGCTTTCATCCAGATAGATTTCGCGCAAACGAGAGGCCACCGGACCCGGCGTTCCTGTCCCCAGGGCGGTGCCGTCAATCTCGACCACTGGCATCACAAAGGACGAGGCAGAGGTGATAAAGGCCTCTTGCGCTGTCTGCGCCTCTTCGATGGTGAATTCACGCTCTTCGATTTCCATCTGCGCCTCTTGGGCGAACCGCAGAACAGCCGCCCGGGTGATCCCGTGCAGGATGTCATTGGACAGGCCACGCGTGATGATCTTGCCATCCTTGACGATATAGGCGTTGTTCGAGGTGCCTTCGGTCACCTTTCCATCCTCGACCATCCAGGCGTCGTCGCAGCCTGCTTTCTTGGCCATCATCTTGCCCATGGATGGGTACAGCAGCTGGACGGTCTTGATGTCGCGCCGGCCCCAGCGGATGTCTTCGATGCTGACGACCTTGATGCCGGTTTTCGCTGCCGGGCTGTCGGCCAGGCCTGGTTTGGATTGGGTGAACAGGACGATTGTGGAGGGTGTTTCCTCGGGATCGGGAAATGCGAAATCCCGATCGCCTGGCGCGCCGCGGGTGATCTGGAGGTAGACAAGCCCGTCTCCGATCTCGTTGCGGGAAACCAGCTCTCGGTGGATTTGCAACAGGGTGTCGCTGTCGACCGGGTTGGCCATGTCGAGTTCGTTCAGGGACCGTTGCAGGCGGCGGGTGTGACCGTCGAAATCGATCAGCTTGCCACCCAGGACCGAGGTCACTTCGTACACCCCGTCGGCCATCAGAAATCCACGGTCAAAGATCGAAACCTTGGCTTCATTCTCTGGCAGGTATTCGCCATTCACATAAACAGTGCGCATATCATTATCCCCAAAGGTTTGCGGCAGGCGGATGCACGCCAGCTGCGTCATAGTCAAGCGGCGGGTCGCGGTCTTCGGCCAGCAGCAGTGGTCCGTCCAGATCAACCACCTGGGCGCCCTGGGCGAGCAAGACGGCCGGGGCCATGGCAAGAGACGAGCCGACCATGCAGCCGACCATCACGCCATAGCCCTCGGCCAGCGCGGCCTGGCGCAGGGCCAGGGCCTCGGTCAGGCCGCCGGTCTTGTCGAGCTTGATGTTCACCACGTCATATTTGCCCTTAAGCCCGGGCAGGCTGGCGCGATCATGGCAGCTTTCGTCAGCGCAGACCGGCACGGGCCGGTCCATGCCGATCAGGGCGTCGTCATCCCCTGCGGGCAGGGGTTGCTCGACCAGCGTCACTCCCAGCCGGACCAGATGGGGGGCCAGGTCGGCGTAGACCTCGGCGCTCCAGCCTTCGTTGGCGTCGACGATGATCGTCGACTTTGGTGCACCGGCGCGCACAGCTTCGAGTCTGGGCATATCGTCGGGCGTGCCCAGCTTGATCTTGAGCAAGGGCCGGTGGGCATTCTTGGCCGCTTGCGCCAGCATCGCCTCGGGGGTGTCCAGAGACAGGGTATAGGCCGTGATCTCTGGCCCGGGTTTGGGAAGTCCTGCGAGTTCCCAGGCCCGCAGACCGGCCTTTTTGCTCTCCAAGTCCCAGAGCGCGCAATCCACGGCGTTTCGCGCGGCACCGGCGGGCAGCAGGTCCATCAGGGTGGTGCGATCGAAGGTGTCTGGCAGGCTCTCCATCTGGGCCTGGACGGACTCGAGGGTTTCACCATACCGGGCATAGGGCACACATTCGCCCCGGCCCTGATGGTCACCGTCCTGGACCGTGACCGACAGCACCTTGGCCTCGGTCCGGGAACCGCGGCTGATGGTGAACACCTGGGCCAAGGCAAAGACATCCCGCGTAACAGTGAGGATCATGTCGTTTCCTTTGAAAAACGCGTGGTTCAGGTGATTGCGGCCAAAGCTTCGGCCAATCGGGCAGCGCCTTGGCGGAAGGGGTCGATGGTGGGCAGGCCCAGACGGTCTTCGATTTCGGCCATATAGGCCACCGCTTCGTCGTCGGACATGTGCTGGGTGTTGATCGAAATGCCAACCACCTGACAGTCCGGATTTCCGACCTTTGCCAGTGTCAGGGCCAGATCGCGGACCTGTTCGATGGTGGGCAGGTCAAAATGTGGCAGGCCACGCATATGGGTGCGGGTCGGCTCGTGACAGATCACCAGCGCATCTGGCTGGCCGCCGTGGATCAGGGCCATGGTGACACCTGAATAGGACACATGGAACAGGGAACCCTGGCCTTCGATGATGTCCCAGTGATCTGCATCGTTGTCCGGTGTCAGATACTCGACAGAGCCGGCCATGAAGTCCGCGATGACGGCATCCAGGGGCACGCCGTCTCCGGTGATGAGGATGCCGGTCTGACCGGTTGCGCGAAAGCTGCTCTTGAGCCCGGCTTCGCGCATCGACTGATCGGTGGCCAGCGCGGTATACATCTTGCCACAGGAACAATCGGTGCCAACGGCGAGCATGCGCTTGCCGGTCCGGCGTTTGCCGTTTGCGATGGGATAATCGACCTCGGGCACGCGCACATCGTGCAGTTCGCGGCCGGTGGCCTTGGCCACGGCGACCAGATCGGGCTCATCGCGCAGCAGGTTATGCAGCCCGCTGGCCAGGTCGAAGCCTTCTTCCAATGCGGCGATCAGAACCTTTTTCCATTCCGCAGAGATAACACCACCGCGATTGGCCACGCCGATCACCAGGGTTTTTGCCCCGGCTTCGCGGGCCTCGACCAGAGTCATATCGGTCAGGCCCAGGTCGGCCTTGCACCCGTCCATCCGGAACTGGCCGACGGCGTTTTCGGGCCGCCAATCTTTGATACCCTGAGCAACCTTGGCCGCCAACTGATCGGGCGCATCGCCCAGGAACAAAAGATAAGGGGTCTGAATCATGTTATTTCTCCGCGCGCGTGACCGGGTGATCTTACTGCTTGTCATGTGGAAACCTTTGCCGAGTCCAGCGAGGTAGTTGGATTATTTGCAAGATCATTCGAACAAACCCAAAATTCGCACAAGTTTTTTGCAGCGTTGGAGGGGCGCACAGGTGTCTTTTGTCGTTCTGTCCGGGGTGTATGGCCAGGCAATTCTGCGGGGCCATCGAAGTTACGCCTGCAACGACGATTGGAGCAAGATCAGACGACGCGTCAGAATCTTTCTGCACTTGCAAAATGCGCTTGCGGCATGGCGCGCAATTATCTATCTCCTCGGGCACAAAATACGTAACTTCATTGCTTGGAGCCTGCCCAATGTCCTTCCGCATCCAGCCGACCGCACCCGCTCGTCCGAACCGCTGTCAATTGTTTGGCCCCGGGTCCCGCCCGGCCATCTTTGAGAAGATGGCGGCCAGCGCAGCGGATGTGATCAACCTGGATCTGGAGGATTCGGTGGCGCCCAGCGACAAGGACAGCGCGCGGGCCAATATCATCGCCGCGATCAGCGATGTCGACTGGGGGAGCAAGACCCTGTCCGTGCGGATCAACGGGCTGGATACGCCCTATTGGTACAAGGATGTGGTCGACCTTATGGAGCAGGCGGGGGAGCGTCTGGATCAGATCATGATCCCCAAGGTTGGCTGTGCGGCGGATGTCTATGCCGTGGATGCATTGGTCACGGCGATTGAAACCGCCAAGGGGCGGAGCAAGAAAATCAGCTTTGAGGTGATCATCGAAAGTGCGGCGGGTATCGCCCATGTCGAAGAGATCGCGGCGAGTTCGCCCCGGTTGGAGGCGATGAGCCTGGGTGCGGCGGATTTTGCGGCCAGCATGGGCATGGCAACGACCGGGATCGGTGGCACGCAGGAAAATTACTATATGCTGCGCGACGGGGCAAAATATTGGTCAGACCCCTGGCATTGGGCGCAGGCGGCAATTGTCGCGGCCTGCCGCACCCATGGCGTTTTGCCGGTTGATGGCCCGTTTGGCGATTTCAGCGATGACGAAGGGTTCCGGGCGCAGGCGCTGCGTTCGGCCACGTTGGGGATGGTGGGCAAATGGGCGATCCACCCCAAACAGGTGACCCTGGCCAATGAGGTGTTCACGCCATCCGAGGCCGCCGTTGGCGAAGCGCGCGAAATCCTGGCTGCGATGGAAGAGGCCAAGGCCAAGGGCGAAGGCGCGACCGTATACAAAGGGCGTCTGGTCGACATCGCGTCGATCAAGCAGGCCGAAGTGATTGTACGCCAGTACGAGATGATCACGGCTGGCTGAAGCCTGTTGTCCATATCACCCTGCCCCTTGCCATATCGCTGAAAGAGCATGTGGCGAGGGGTGTGTCAGGCGCGCGTGTCCTTGGGCGAACCCATGACCACATAGGTGGTGATAGAGTTCACATGCGGCAACTGGCCCAGAACGTCGGTGTGAAACACTTTGTAGCTGGGCAGATCGGCGCATTCGACACGCAACAGATATTCGATCGTGCCGGTGATGTTGTGGCACTCGCTCACTTCGGGCGAGGCGGCAACAGCCCGTTCAAAGGCCTGCTGTGCGGCCTTGGTATGTTCCGACAGGCCAACGCCCATATAGGCGACAAAGCCGATGCCCATGGCCGCAGGGTTCAGCACCGCCCGATAGCCCGAGATGACGCCGGCCTTTTCCAGATCCTGAACGCGGCGCAGACAGGCCGAAGGTGACAGGCCGACCCGGTCTGCAAGGGCCAGATTGCTGATCCGCCCATCCTGGGAGAGTTCACGCAATATCTGACGGTTCTTTTGGTCAATCTGGGTCATTTGTTGCGAAGTTAGATCATTTACGCTCTGCTTTGCAATTTCATTTGGTGTGGTAAGAGGCAATCTGCGGCGCATGACTTATGATATGATCACGGCGCTTGCGCTTTTCGCTTTTGTATCCTCGATCACACCGGGGCCAAACAATCTGATGTTGATGGCGTCGGGGGCCAATTTCGGCCTGCGGCGGTCTGTTCCGCATATGTTGGGGGTTTCGGGTGGTTTCGCGGTCATGATTCTGGTTGTCGGCGCGGGGCTGGCGCAGTTGTTTCAGCTCTACCCGGTGGCGAACACGGTGCTGACAGCGGTCTCGGTGGTCTATCTGCTGTATCTGGCGTGGAAAATTGCCACGGCAGGGCCGGCGCGATCAGAGGAGGGCTCGGCAGAGCAGGGGCAGGGCGAGGGTCAAATTCAGGGGCGGCCCTTTAGCTTTCTTCAGGCGGCGGCATTCCAATGGGTGAACCCCAAGGCCTGGGCGATGACGCTGACAGCCACCACCGTCTATCTGCCCGGACCGGCGCTGAACCAAGAGACGGACGCGCCGCTGTGGGCCTTGTTGGCGGTGGCGGGTGTTTTCAGTGCTGTGAACCTGCCGTGCATTGCGTCCTGGGTCATGCTTGGCCAACAGATGGCGCGGATTTTGACAAAGCCCCGCCATCTGACCGTTTTCAACTGGACGATGGCGGGGCTGCTGGTGCTGTCTATGGCCCCGGTGGTTTTGCCAGCTGTCCTTGCGGTGATTGCTTCAGTTGGATGACGGACCGAGCGGCATACAGATGTCAGTCAGCAAATCCGCCGGGGCCGTGTCGGTGGGTGAGTTGAGATAGGATTCGAACGAAGGCGCATCAGCAGGCTCTTCGCCTGTTTCGCCCAGCCAGGCACCATAAAGGTACTGATAGGCCGCTGGCAGCCCTGTGTATGGCCCCTGCAAGCGCAGGACCGCATGACGTCCGCTGGCCAATGTGGATGTGGTCAGATCATCGGGGCTGTCGAACGAATCACTGACACGCAGAGCGGCCAGGCTGCGCAACTGGGCCTCGGGGGTGGCATTGGGATCGTCATAATAGACCGCCACCATGCCGCGCGCCTGTGGCCACAGCCCCCGCGACGTGAATACGGCGGACAGCTGCTCGTAGGCGGCTCCGATCTGGGCAAAAGGACCGCTATGTTTGATGCCGGCCAGACGTTGAGCAGGCAGATCCTGAATTGTGACAGTATACATGGATTTGGTTCCCTTTCTGAGCAACAGAGGCGTGTCGCCTGTCAGCCCGGCCTTGCGAAACGCCAAAGGCGTCGCGCCATAGGCCGCACGAAAGGCGCGGGCAAAGCTTTTGACGTTGTCGTATCCGGCCCGTGCGGCCACCTGTTCAACCGTGGCATCCGTATGCACCAACCAATGGGACGCCCGATGCAGCCGTATCCGGCGCACGGTATCGGCGCAGGTTTCGCCGGTCATGGCATGATACACGCGATGCCAGTGAAACCGCGACATCGCCGCCACTTCGGCCAACCGATCCAGTGACAAATCGCCAGCCGGGTTGTCGTGAATATACCGGACGACCCGCCGCAACCGGTCTTCGTAACGCTGAGACACCACACACTCCGTTTGTTTCGATACCGACACACTGGCATGCACACATGGAACAAATCTTGCTGAGTTGCATCTTGGCCGCCGCCCCGCCATATAACAGCGAGGTTCCCTGCGTGAGAGAGACGATGACCCAGTATCTGGATTTCGAAAAGCCGCTGGCTGAGATTGAAGGCAAAGCTGAAGAACTGCGGGCATTGGCCCGGTCCAACGCAGAGATGGACGTCGCCGAAGAGGCCGCGGCCCTGGACCAAAAGGCCCAGACCCTGCTGGAAGACCTGTACCAAGGCCTGACCCCCTGGCGCAAATGCCAGGTCGCGCGCCACCCGGACCGTCCCCATTGCCGAGACTATATCGAGGCGCTGTTTGATGAATTCACACCGCTCGCAGGGGATCGGAACTTTGCCGATGACCATGCGATCATGGGCGGTCTGGCCCGATTCCGCAGCCAGCCTGTGATGGTGATCGGACAGGAAAAAGGGTCAGACACCACCTCTCGGATCGAGCGGAACTTTGGCATGGCCCGCCCCGAAGGCTATCGCAAGGCGATCCGCCTGATGGAGCTGGCTGACAAGTTCGGCCTGCCGGTTATCACGCTGGTGGATACGCCAGGCGCCTATCCGGGCAAAGGCGCCGAAGAACGCGGTCAGTCCGAGGCGATTGCCCGCTCGACCGAGGCGTGTTTGCGTATCGGTGTCCCTCTGATCAGTGTCATCATTGGCGAAGGCGGTTCCGGCGGGGCCGTGGCCTTTGCCACAGCCAACCGTGTGGCGATGCTGGAACATTCCGTCTATTCGGTGATCACCCCCGAGGGCTGCGCCTCGATCCTGTGGAAGGACGCCGAGAAAATGCGCGAGGCTGCACAGGCGCTGCGTCTGACGGCGCAGGATTTGCAGCAATTGGGCGTTACGGATCGGGTTATTCCCGAACCGGTCGGGGGCGCGCACCGCGACCCGGAGGCGACGATCGAGGCGGTCGGTAAAGCGATTCATGAAATGCTGGCTGGGCTCAAGAATAAGTCGCCCAAAAAACTTGTGGCTCACCGGCGCGAAAAATTTCTGTCTCTGGGCAAACAGGGCCTGGCGGCCTGAAAACGACGCGCTGTCCCCTCAGCGGGACAGCATCCGCAAACCCTGGGTCACATCCGAACGCACGGCCAGACGCAAACCGGGCTCGTCCCCGGCCTTGAGCGCCGCCAGAATCAGCCGATGAAACTGTGGCGACTCGGTGCGATTGAGCCGCCCATAAAGGGTGCGCATCGTTGGACCCAGTTGCAGCCAAACGGTCTCTGCCAGCGCGAGCATCGCCGGAGCCTGCGCACGCAAATACAAGGTGCGGTGAAACTCCAGGTTCGAACGGATGTAACCCACCGAATCACGCGCCACGATCATCTGGGCAATGGTCGCGTTGATTGCCTGCAACCGTTCGATCAATGCAAAGTGAGCCCGCGGCAGGGCGCGGCTGGCCAGTTCGACCTCCAACAGGGCTCTGATCGACGCCAGCTCTTCAATCCGGTCCGGACTGAGCTCGGGCGTGGACACCCGGCCCGAACTGGACAATTGTAATGCACCCTCTGCGACCAAACGGCGAATCGCCTCGCGTGCCGGGGTCATGGAGACGTCAAATTCACGCCCAATCCCCCGCAGGGTCAGCGCATGACCGGGCGGCAATTCCCCATGCATGATGCGGCTGCGCAGAGTCCGGTAAATCCGGTCATGAGCAACAGAAGAAGCATCTCCAGGGCGGCTGTTCGCAAGCATGACCTTTTGTGATCACGGCAATGGGTCCTGTCAACCTCGAGGGGCCAACCATCAGAAAATTCGCAGAATTTTCGACGCGCGACAGAAACTGGTCCGGACCGTAGCTATCAAAACTGATACTTGTGCAACTGACCGGCATTCTCGCGCAGCCATCGGCGCTGATGATCGCAGGGCCCATAAAGGCGTGCGACCTCGTCCCAAAACCTTGCGCTGTGGTTCATCTCTTTCAGATGGGCCACTTCATGGGCCGCGACATAGGTCAGAATGTCGGGTGGGGCCATCACCAGACGCCAGGAAAACATCAACCGTCCCTGATCCGAGCAGGACCCCCAGCGCGATCGGGTATCGCGCAACGTGATGCTGGAGTATCCGCGTCCCAATCGGTCCGCATAACGGTCCGAGGCATCGACCAAACGATCCCGCGCCAATTCAACCAAGAACGCCCGCACGCGCCGGTTGGTCGATTCGGCCGGGGCGTGCAATTCGGTCGGCGTCAACGCGACCCGCCGGTTCGCACTGGGCACGATCAAACGCTCCACGCCCTCCACCGGCAGCCGAGATCCGATGCCAACGATCTGGTCATCTGGCCTGCGCGCCAGATGTGATCGGATCCAGTCCGCCTTGGCATGTACAAACTCCACCGCCTCGGACTCGTTGGCATAAGTCGGCAAAGTGAGCGTCACCCGACCGTCCAGCTGAGAAACCCGCAGGCTCAATCGACGCGCCCGTTTGGAGCGGCGCAAAAGGACAGAAACGGGCGGTTCACCGGGCAATGTGACCTGTGGCATGTAGGTTGACCTTTTGATAAGGCTTTGACAGTCACAACCTCTTATGGCAGTTGGCCAGAATCGTCGATAAGACTCAGCTATGAATTGAGGGATCAGCATGCCCAAAGAAGAATGGGGTGTGAAGCGGGTTTGCCCCACTACCGGCAAACGCTTTTACGACCTGAACAAGAACCCGATCGTCAGCCCCTACACCGGTGAGGTTGTGGAAATTGATGTCGGCAAGAACCGCATGATCGCTGCGGACGCAGAGGATGCCGAAGCGGTGAAAGCCAAGGCTGCGGCCAAGGCCGAAGAAGAAGTCGTCCTGGATGATGACGATGATGTTGATGTGGATATCAACGACGATCTTCTGGAAGATGACGATGACGACAACGTTTCTCTGGAAGAAATCGCAGACGTTTCGTCCGAAGACGAAGACTAATCTCGGCGGGCGGCGTTTTTCTCTTGATCCCGCCCGTTTCTGCGCCTATTCACCGGCGCACAGTTTGGGGCCTTAGCTCAGTTGGGAGAGCGCTTGCATGGCATGCAAGAGGTCAGGGGTTCGACTCCCCTAGGCTCCACCAAACTCTCTTGGCGCAATCGTAAAAACGTGGTCTTCATGACCTGCGAATATTGATGCCATCGGCGCCTGCAATGGTATGAGTTTCAGGCACATCCGCCTCTCTGCGGTCATCATACCGTCCAAAGGGCAAAGAACCGCTCATGTCTGAAGTGGCGTGCCATGGCCGATATTTTCCACTTTGATGCATGTGACATAACTCGTAAACACTGCATGATCTTGGATGCCAGGTGTCGGTTTTCCGTCTGCTCATAGAAATAGAGAGAACAAGATTTTGACATCAAACGACGATCCGGTCCTGGAACAAATGCAGCGCGTATTGCGAATCGAGGCGGATGCGCTGAGGTTGATGTCCGATACGATTGACGGCTCTCACGGGGCGGCGGTGGATATGCTGGCCAAGGCCAAGGGCCGCATCATCGTCAGCGGGGTCGGCAAATCTGGGCATATTGGCCGCAAGATGGCGGCAACATTTGCGTCGACGGGCACGCCGGCCCAATTCGTGCATCCGACCGAGGCCAGTCACGGTGACCTTGGCATGATTACCCCGAATGATGTTTGCCTGGTGATTTCGAATTCCGGCGAGACCAAAGAGTTGGTGGATCTGATTACCTATTCGCGACGCTTTGGCATCCCTATGCTGGCAATCACCGGCAAAAAGGGCAGTACAGTGGATGTCGAAGCGGATGTCACGCTTTTGCTGCCAGACGCGCCAGAGGCTTGCGTAAACGGCGTGGCACCGACCACATCGACCACCGCTACCCTTGCGTTGGGCGATGCGCTGGCTGTGGCGCTCATGGAACGGCGCGAGTTCAAGCGCGAGGATTTCCAGGTCTTCCACCCAGGTGGCAAACTCGGCGCGCAGCTGGTGCGCATCGAAGCGTTGATGCACTCGGGGAATGCGGTTCCGACAGTGACGCAGGATATGCCGATGAGCGACGTGCTGCTCGAAATGACCTCCAAAGGGTTCGGAATGACCGGTGTGATCGCAAATGACCGCCTTGTCGGAGTGGTCACAGACGGTGACTTGCGCAGAAATATGGCGGATTTGATGTCATACACTGCGGGGGATGTGGCGACGAAGAACCCCAAGACAGTGTTTAGCAACGCGCTGGCCTCGGAGGCGCTCAACATAATGAATACGGCGAAAATCAGTGCACTTTTTGTGCTGGATACAGATGAAAAAGTGGTTGGCGTCCTGCATATCCACGATTGTTTGCGCGCGGGGGTGGCTTGAAGGATGCCTGCTTTGTGGATCGGGGGACACATCCTGTGGTGGGCCACTTCACCACTTTTGAATGAACGCCAGCAGCACGACAGCAGCCGGAACATTTGCGCATTTTTTGAAATGGCCGGATCATCAAACACACAGAAACAAAGAAACCGGGCTGGATGTTCGTGCTCGACAAAGGCCGGCCTATGAAAACCGTATTGCGAAGTGAGTCACACCCATGAAGACTGTCTCTGTCCGCGAGATCAACATCTCTAACACCTTGCCCTTCGCTCTTTTGGCCGGGCCATGCCAACTCGAAAGCCTGGATCATGCGCGCATGCTGGCTTCTGAGATTGGCCAGATCGCCAGCGACTTGAACATTCCCTTTATTTTCAAGGCCAGCTACGACAAAGCCAACCGGACGTCCCTGTCGGGCGAACGCGGGCTTGGGATCGAAAAGGGGCTGGAGGTGCTGGCCGCCATCCGCGATGAGTTCGGATGTCCGGTGGTGACGGATGTCCATGACATTCCTCAGGTTCAGCGGGCCGCAGAAGTTGTGGATGTCCTGCAAATCCCGGCGTTTCTGTGCCGCCAGACCGATCTGTTGCTGGCCGCAGGCGAAACCGGACGGGCGATCAATGTCAAAAAGGGTCAGTTTCTGGCGCCCTGGGACATGGTCAATGTGCTGAGCAAGGTTGTCTCTACAGGCAATGAAAACGTGATGCTCTGCGAGCGTGGCACCTCGTTTGGCTATAACACGCTGGTCAGCGACTTTCGTGGTCTGCCTGTGATGGCCGAAACTGGCTATCCTGTGGTCTTTGACGCGACGCATTCGGTGCAGCAACCCGGCGGCAAGGGGGGCTCTAGCGGTGGTCAACGCGAGATGGTGCCCGTTTTGGCGCGTGCGGCGGTGGCTGTTGGCACGGCTGCACTGTTTATGGAGGTCCACCAGGATCCTGATAACGCCCCAAGTGACGGACCCAACATGGTCCGCCTCGATAATTTGAGGGCGGTGCTGACCACGCTCACTGCGCTGGACAAGGTGAGTAAAGCGTCAGTTATTGCGGCCCAGTCGTGATACAAAAAGGGTAAAGACCGCTCTTAAGCGTCTTTCTTTCAGCGACGTGGCCGGTCGGTTTTGGCATCAGCGGTCGATGTGACCCGCCTTTCACTCAGCTCTTGGTCGGCGTCTGTGTTTTGGCAGAGTTGTCTCTGAGTTAAGTGTCGTAATACCCTCTGCCATATCCTGCGTAGGCGCCATACCGGCCGCCATATCCGTATCGTTTCATGCCACGTGGGCTTATTTGGGACAGAACAAGGCCGGAAACCTTGAGGCCGACAGAGCTCAGCTGGCGCAGGCCGTCTATGACCTGATACTGGCTCGTGAAATCCCATTTCACCGAATAGACAATCGCGTCGGCATGGTGGCCAATCACGCGCGCATCGGGCACCACAAGAACCGGAGGGGTGTCGATTATGATGAAATCATAGGCCTCGCGCACGCGTTCCACGAAGACTTTGAATTTGTCAGAGGAAAAGAAATCCGCGGCGTTGATGGCCGATTTCCCGCCCATGAGAATATCAATTCCCAGCTCTTCGTCGGACAAAAGCGCCTCTGAAATCTCCATACCCTCGGACACGACAGAGACCAGGTTCCCCTTGGGTTTGCCGTTGAAATACATATCAAACGTACGCCGCCGAATATCGCCCTCGATCAAAAGCACCTTCTTGCCCAAACCGGACAGGTTGTGCGCCAGCGCGATACTATGCGTGGTCTTGCCCTCTCCTGGGATTGACGATGTTGACATAATGACTTTGGGAGGTGTGTCGATGTTGGACAGCAAGATAGAGGTGCGCAAGTTGCGGATCGCCTCGCTCGCCGCCGAGGTGGGTTTGTTGCGCAGATGGTCCAGAAGGCCCATTCGACGCCGGAACAACATAATGGGGATCTGCCCCATTACGGTGTATCCTGTGGCCTGTTCGAGGTCGTCTGCCGAGCGGAAACCCTGCTGCGTCATTGCACGCAGCAGGACAATTCCCACCCCAATAAGCCCGCCGAAAACAATGGCCATCGCAAGAATCAAAGAGCTTCGAGGGGCCACTTTCTCGCCAGGAACTGCCTCAGATAGAATCCGACTATCGGACCGTTGCAGCCCGATTTGGACGGTGGTTTCCTTGAGCCGGGTCAGGAAGGTTTCGTATAAAACGCGAACAGCCTCGGCTTCGCGGACCATTTGGTTTAATCGAACCAAATCGGCGTTCTGATCTTTGATCTCTTGTTGAATCAGCTCAAGAGACGTCCTCAAAGCATCCCGTTGCGAGACGATACGAACCAGGTTGTTTGCGTCCTCGGCCTGCAACCTTTCCAGCTCGGCAAAAAAAGCAACTTCGGCGCTGCCACCTTGTTCCAAAGCCTTGGTCGCCAAGCGGGTCAGCACAGGCTGCCCGTACTCTTGCGCGATTGCCGCAAAATCACCCTCGACGGACAACGTCGCAATCCGCTCGCTGTTGGCGGCAATATTGATTGCGATCTGGCTCGCATTGTCCAGACGCTCTCGGATATCCTTGGCCCGGACATTCAGAGCTTCCAGGGCCTCAAGGCTGACCAATTCCGTTTCGGCGCGCAGATCCTTGATGGCTTCTTCTTTGTCGTTCAGTTCCAGTTCCAGCTGCTTGACCCGCTCTGACAGCCAATCGACAGCAAATTCTGTCTCGTCAAACTTCACCCGGATCTGATCGTCCAAATAAATTTTGGCCAAGCGGTTCGCCATCTCAGCTGATTTGTCCGGATCGCCTGTTCTGAAGCGGATATCAATCAGAAAGGTGTCAGGTTGGGCCAAGGTTGAAAGTGCACTATTGACTGCTTTAGCGACTTCAATCTCTATTTCCTGGTCTGTAGGGGCCTCTGGCGCGGGGCGGGGAAGGTTGAGATAGCTGCCAATCCAATCAAGTATCATGCGGATCGAGATCAATGGCGGATCCTGCAAGCGCGCATTAAACTCGGGATCTTTGGTAAGGTCCATGTCACGTATCAGATCCAGGATCAGCGTCCGCGATTTGATGATCTGCAATTCCGTGTTGATTGCCTGATCATCGGTGGAAACGCCCGACACAACGCTTTGGATGTCTACGACTTGTTGATTGTCCGCCTGAAGTGCCAGACGTGTTGTTGCCGCATATCTGGGTTCAGCAACAACCACCGTGTAATACAGGCCCAGAACACTCGCAATTATCGTGCAGAACAAAATAAGCCATTTTCCGCGCCACAAGGTTGCGAAAAGCTGCATCAGGTCGATCTGATCGTCCGGTTCGCCCTGAACAGGCGATACGGTTTGAATAGGCCCCGAGGAAACGGTCCCCCTGGGATTGCCATCGTTCATTAGTCGCCCACCACTTCCTTAGTCACTCCGCCTTCTTGTCCCAAAAACCTACTAACAAACTCGTTTGTGAATAACCAACAACCTTTTAGCGCGAAACAAAATGTATACCAAAATTCGACCAACGGATGGGTTAATCACAACACAGATGAATCGGCACGTTTGAGCACGTTTCGTTGTGTCCTCAAGTGGATGTTCGCATCGGTTACGCTGTCACCAATGCTGACGCAAGCGTTTAGAACTAAGCCTGATCAGAGGTTTTACTGTCAAGCGGAGAGTTTGGGCTTTTAGGTTGTATAGCGCGATGTCGCACTCGACCAACGCGTTCGGTACCGGAACATGGGCACGGGCGTCAACGCAGGCCATGAATATCGCGTGATTTCACAGCCACTGGACCAAGGTTTCGGCGCACCAGGCCAGGTTTCGCCCATGTTGATCTTGTGTCCGGCCAGTAGCTGGATGGCGTCGGAGGAAGTGGTTTGATTGGCCAGGACCGGCATGGCAGAACTGTGCCGGTCCATTCGCAGGAACAACAGCGCTTTTGTGATGGCCATTGCCTTGGGCTGCGATGAAAAATTAGGCGTTCCGGCCCGCGTCCATCAGCGCATCGGCCTCTTGCATCACAAAGTAAGAGGCCGCGCGTGTCTCGATCGACCCATTCACGCAGGACTGAAACGGCGCCCGGAAAATCCGGATCAGGGTTTGGCGTTGAAGGTAAACAACGTTTCACCCTCAATTGTGTAACCGTTGATCAGGTCTTTGGCTGTATCCGAGGTCAACCAGGTTTCCAGCTTTGCCACCAGATCGGCCTTTACATGCGGATGCCGTTCCGGGTTGACCGGCAGATAGGCGTATTGGTTGAACAATTCGGGATCCCCGGAAAACAGCAGTGCCAGATCACCCTTGTTGCCAAAATTCAGCCAGCTGGCCCGATCAGACAGGATGTAGGCATTCATCCCCGAAGCCGCGTTCAGCGCCGCGCCCATGCCTGCGCCGACCGATTTGTACCAAGCACTGAACTGCGATGGATCGAGACCGGCCTCGCGCCACAGGCTTAGCTCTTTCTTGTGGGTACCGCTGTCATCGCCGCGACTGACAAAAGGCAATTGTGCTCCGGAGATTTGCTGCAAAGCTTCGGTGGCCAGATTTGCAATCGACAGCCGCGCGGGATCTTCCGAGGGCCCGATCAGCACAAAGTCATTGTACATGATCTCGCGGCGGTGGGTGCCATATCCTTCGCTGACAAAGGCCTCCTCGGCGGCTTTGGAATGCACCAGAATGGCGTCCACATCACCGGCGCGCCCCAGCTTGAGTGCCTGGCCCGTGCCAACGACCAGCAGTTGCACTTCTAGATCCAGATCCTCTGCGATCTGTGGCAGCAGCACGTCCGCCAGCCCGGAGTTATGGAAGGATGTGGTGACCGCCAGGCGCATCGCGTCCTTGGCCTGCGCCGCCGAAGAGAGGGCGATCGCGGTCAAGCCAATCAGCAAAAAACGGATCATTCGACTATGTCTCCTTTGAGGAAGGCCCTTGCCTGCGGCGTTTCGGGCCGGTTGAAAAACGCGGTGGCCGGGCCGTGTTCGTGCACGCGGCCATTCAGCAGGAACACCACAGTGTCTGCCATGCGCCGGGCCTGACCCATGTCATGAGTGGAAAGGATGAGCCGGGTGCCAGAGGCGGCGGCGGTGGTCAGGATCTCTTCGATCTCGCGCATGGCCCGCCCGTCCAAGGCCGCACAGGGTTCATCCAGGAACAACAGGTCCGGTTTGGTGATCATTGCCCGGGCAAGGGCCAGTTTTTGTTGTTCTCCGCCCGACAAAACCGGCGCATGGCGGTCCAGCAGCTGGCTCAACCCCACCCGGGCGGCCCAGTCCCGGGCCCGGGCGCGGGACTCGGCCCGGGCAACGCCGCGCATCCGCAACGGGTAGGCGATATTGTCCAGAACCGAGCGGCGCAGCATGATGGGCGACTGAAACACAAAGGCCTGATGCTGGCGGGCCTGAGCCATGGGGCAGGCCCAGTTGATCTGTCCCCGGCTTAGCCGGGCTGTGCCATGCAGCAGTCTGAGCAAGGAGGTTTTGCCCGACCCGTTGGGCCCGATGACCACACAGGTGCCTTCTCCGTTCCAGGTCAGGTCGATTGGCCCAACCAGCACCTGACCCCGGCGCGCGGATTGCGCCTGTTGCACGACAAGAGGGAACAATGCGCTCACCACCGGCCCTCGCTTTCGGTACGGCTCAGCCAATGGATCGTCAGGTTCACCGCCACCGCCAGCCCGATCAGGATGAACCCCAACGCCAGCGCCAGGGCAAAATCGCCCTTGCCGGTTTCCAGTGCAATGGCGGTGGTCAGCACCCGGGTTGCATGGTCGATATTGCCGCCAACGATCATGATTGCGCCGACTTCGCCAATGCCACGCCCGAACCCGGCCAGTGCAGCCGTCAGCAGTGCCCGGCGGGCGTCCCACAGCAATGTGCAGATTTTTTGCCATTGCGTGACATTCATAGAGATCAGCAGGTCATGATAATCCTGCCACAGATCGCGCAGCGACTGATGCGCGATACTGGCGATCAACGGCACAATGATGATGACCTGGGCAATGATCATTGCCGTGGGCGTAAACAGCAGGCCCAGCACGCCCAGCGGCCCCGAGCGTGACAGCAGGATGTAAACCAACAGCCCCACCACCACGGGTGGCAAGCCGATCAGCGCATTCATCAGCGCGATGATCAACCGTCTCCAGCGAAACCGGCGCACCGCCAGAAATGCCGCCAGCGGCATGGCAATGGCCGACGCGATGAACAGCGCAGTGAACGTCACCCGCAGACTGCGCGTGGCGATCTCCAGCAATTCCGGGTCTAGGGTAAGCATCAACCAAACGGCCTGTCGGATCCCCTCCCACAGATCGATCATCCTCTACGCTCCTCAGGACTAATGCGGTGAACGTCGCAGCTTGGCCCGGCATTGACCAGAGGTGTTTTTACCTCCCGCGACGTTCGGTCCAGTGATGTGAGTTTGGTGGCCCAATGGGCGGTCTGTTGGAGGGTGGCGCTGAGAGAGCATGAAATTACATACAAAGCCGCGCGAAAATTAGGCCGTTAGTTATGGTTGCCTCCATTTTACTTGCAATTGCATATTTATTTGGTGCAGCCTTTCGAAATCGGATTCGAAACGCAAGGTACTGCGGAGGACCACTATGACGAACATTCTACAGGATTTGGGCGCGGCGCTGTTGAGCGGTGATGTCGAGGTCGTCGATTGCAGCGGCGTTCTGGGGCCGGATACACCCATCATCCAGCTGCCACCGCCGTTCAAACCGTCGCCCAAGGTCGAGATAAACAAGATCTCGGAATATGACGAAGACGGGCCAGTCTGCGCCTGGAACTGGATGGTTCTGGGTGAACATTCGGGTACGCATTTCGATGCGCCCAAACATTGGTTCACAGGCAAGGATTTGCCCGACAATTCCACCGACTCGCTGAGCTTGCAAAAGGTTGTCGCACCGGTGAATTGCATTGATTGCTCGGCCCAGGCGGCCGAAGACGTGGATTTCCTGCTGACGGTAGACCACATTCAGGCCTGGGAGGCCGAACACGGCGAGATTGGCGCAGGCGAATGGGTTGTCATGCGCACCGACTGGGATAAGCGCGCCGGGGACGAGGCCGCATTCCTGAACTTCTATGATGAAGCGCCTCATTCGCCCGGTCCAACCGCAGAGGCCGTGCAATATCTGATCGACAAAGGCATCACCGGTTGGGGCACACAATGTATCGGCACCGATGCCGGCAGTGCCGGTGCGATGGATCCGGTCTTTCCGGCCCATAACCTGCTGCACCTGAATGGTTTGTTCGGCCTCGCGTCCCTGGCCAACCTGGACCAGCTGCCGCCCAAAGGGGCCATTCTGATCGCCGCGCCGTTGAAAATCGAAAACGGTACAGGCAGCCCGATCCGGGCGATGGCGCTGGTCCCCAAGGGCTGAGCCATGGCATCCGTCGATCATGTGATTATCGGCTCGGGCATCAACGCTCTGGTCGCCGCTGCGTTGTTAACGCGCAAGGGCGATTCCGTATTGGTGCTCGAACGCGAAGCCACACTCGGCGGATGCATGAAGACCCAAGAGATCACCCTGCCAGGGTTCCATCACGACGTGATGGCGGCCACGTTTGTGCTGTTCCTGACCTCACCGGCCTATGGCGCGCTGGGAGAATCGCTGACGCAGCACGGGCTGGAGTTTTGTCATACTGACAAGCCGACGGGCGTGCTGCGCCCCAATGGCGCGTCTTTGGTGCTGAGCATGGATCACGCGGCCAATATCGCTGCCTTTGATGCCTGCGCGCCGGGTGACGGCGCGGCGCTGGACGCGGTCGTGGGCGGTATCGGCGCGGATGCGGACTTTCTGTTTGCCCTCCTGGGCGGGCGGTTGTGGTCCTGGCAAATGGCCAAACTGCTGTTCGGGCAATGGCGCAAAAAGGGGCTGAGCGGGCTGAAACGCTGGTTCGGAGAGGCCCTGCTGCCTGCGCGCGGCTGGCTGGAAACCGGTTTCAAATCGGATGATGCGCGGGCCTTGTTCGCGCCCTGGCCGCTGCATGCGGGGCTGACGCCCGATGCGGCCTTTTCGGGACATATGGGCAAGGTCATTGCCTTTGCTCTGGAGGTCGCAGGCGCCCCCGTTGTCAAAGGCGGCGCAGCCCAGGCTGTCGCCGCATTCCAAAGCCTGATCGAATCCCAGGGCGGCAGCTTTCGCACAGGCGCCGATGTGGTGCGCATCACGTCGCAAAACGGGGCTGCGACGGGGGTCGAGCTGAGCGATGGCAGTCAAATTCAGGCCCGCAATGTGATCGCATCCGTGGCCCCCGGTCAGCTCTATGGCCGCCTGCTCGCAGGCACGCCTTCGCCAGAGGCAGAGCAGGCCCGGACTTTCCGCCATGGGCGCGGCAATTTCCAATTGCATTACGCGCTGGACGCCGCCCCCGAATGGAAAACCCCGGGGCTAGAGGACGTCGCCCTGATCCACCTGGCTGATGGGGTCGATTCCGTCTCCAAATCCGCGAACGAGGCCGAGCGCGGCATGCTACCTGCCACGCCCACGATCTGTGTTGGTCAGCCGAACCGGATGGATGCGGGCCGCTGCCCCGAGGGCAAGGCGATTCTGTGGCTGCAGATCCCGGATGCCCCGCGCGTACTGAAGGGCGACGCGGCCGGTCAGATTGCGGTGGATGGCACCTGGTCCGAGCCCACCCGCGAGGCTTTTGCAGACCGTCTGGAAGACATCCTACGCCAGCACATCGCAAATTTTGACCAGATCAAGCTGGCCCGTCGGGCCTATTCACCGGCAGATCTGGAATCGATGAACATCAATCTGGTGGGCGGCGATCCCTATGGTGGGATCTGTTCAATCGACCAGTTCTTCCTCTGGCGCCCGTTTGCCAGCTCGATCAATGGCGACACGCCGCTGCGCAATCTGCATCATATCGGTGCCTCGACACATCCGGGGCCGGGGTTGGGCGGTGGGTCCGGCTTCAACCTGGCCAAGGGGCTGGGCGCATGAGCAAGGATATTGACCTGCCCGAAGAAGATGAGGCCACCGACACGCCGCTGCTGGGCACCATCGGCCTCGAAAACTTCGAGCCCTACCTGATGAACCGCATCATGGGCCGCTACAACGCGACCCTGCGCGAAGACGTGGCGCTCAAGGGGCTGACGACTGCAAAAATGCGCGCCCTGGCGGTGCTATCGGTGATCAACGGGCCGTTGATCCGTGAATTGTCCGTCTACGCAGTGATCGAGCAATCGACCCTCAGCCGCGCGCTGGATGCGATGGAGCACGACGGTCATATCCGCCGCGAGGCTGACGACCAGGATGCCCGCGCGACCCGGGTTTTCCTCTCGGATGCGGGCCGTGCCGCGTTCGAGCAACTCTGGCCCAGCATGGCACAGGCCTACGAAGACATGTTTCGCGGTGTTGCGCCCGAGGATCGGGCGGTTTTCTTGCGCACGCTCAAGACGATGCTGCTGAACATACGCAAGAATAAAATTTAACGATCAAGGACCCAAAGGGGACCGAGGAAAATGGCTGAGAGATCATTCAAGAAAGAGGTGGAGCACCTCCGCAAAGGCGACGGCGATGTCTTCACCGGCGAAGGTATCCTGGCAATCACCAAAGCGCTGCTGGAAAATGGCGTTGGCTATGTCGGCGGGTATCAGGGTGCGCCGATTTCTCATTTGATGGATGTGCTGTCTGACGCGCAGGATCTGCTGGGCGAACTGGATGTCCGTTTCGAGGCCAATGCCTCCGAGGCCGCCGCCGCCGCGATGTTGGCTGCCTCGGTACACTATCCGATCCGCGGCGCAGTCACCTTCAAAGGCGCGGTTGGTGTCAACGTGGCGTCGGACGCTTTGGCGAACCTGTCGTCTTCGGGGGTCAATGGCGGCGCGCTGATCATTGTGGGCGAGGATTACGGCGAAGGCTCTTCGATCATGCAAGAGCGCACGCATCCTTTTGCGATGAAATCCCAGTTCTGGCTGATGGATCCACGCCCCAATCTGCCGTCGATCGTCAAGGCGGTCGGCGATGGTTTTGAGCTCTCCGAAGCGTCCAACACCCCCGTTATGATGATGGTGCGCATCCGCGCCTGCCATGTCACCGGCAGTTTCGAAACCCGCGACAACAAAAAGCCCGAGCTGAGCGTGCGCGAGGCGCTGTCCAATCCGCGCAAGGATTTTCAGCGGGTCGTGCTGCCGCCATGGTCGTTCGCCCACGAACAGGACAAGGTCAAAAACCGGTGGCCCGCGGCCGAAAAATTCATCACCGAAAACAAGTTGAATGAATTTTTTGGCCCGCAAAAAGCCTCTCTTGGCATTATCTGCCAGGGTGGGATGTATAACGGCGTGATCCGATCTCTCCAGCGGCTGGGCCTGGCCGATATCTATGGCAACACCCAGGTGCCGATCTATTGCCTGAACGTGACCTACCCGGTGGTCGAGGCCGAGTTTATGGATTTCTGCGCCGGCAAGGATTCAGTTCTCGTGGTCGAAGAGGGCGCGCCGGAATTCATTGAACAGACCCTGTCGACGATGGTCTATCGCAACGGGACCGACATCAAGATTTTTGGCAAGAACGTCTTCCCCCAGGCAGGCGAGCTGACCGGGCAGGTCATGCTGGACTCGGTCACCGGCTATCTGAAACAGGCCGCGCCGGATTTGCTCCCGGGGCGCAGCCGGGCACCCAATACGCCCGAAACCGACGTGCCCGATCTGTCCAAAGTGGTGCCGGTGCGCCCGCCCAGCTTTTGCACCGGCTGCCCGGAACGTCCGATCTTTGCCGGTATCAAGCTGGTTCAGGCAGAATTGGGCGAACATCAGATTTCCGGCGATATCGGGTGCCACCTGTTCGCGTCATTGCCACCGTTCGAGGTGGGCGGGGCGACAATGGGCTATGGTCTGGGCCCTGCATCCAATGCGGCATTCGATGGCGGCGGCGAGCGGCGCGCGATCTCCATCCTTGGGGATGGCGGGTTCTGGCACAACGGGCTCAGCTCTTCGATCGGGAATATGGTTTACAACAAATCGGATTCCGTCGCGGTGATCGTGGACAACTATTATTCTGCCGCCACGGGCGGACAGGATCTGTTGTCGTCACGGGCCATGAATGAAACCAAGGCGACAAACAATCCGATCACCGATGCGCTCAAGGGCATCGGCGTGAAATGGGTGCGCCAGATTGATCGCACCTATGATGTCGGCAAGGTGCGCGACACCATGCGCGAGGCCCTGACCACGGATTACGACGGCCCCAAAGTGATCGTCATGTCCTCGGAATGTATGCTGAACCGTCAACGACGCGAGAAACCCAAACGCAATGCGGCCATCAAAGGCGGGGACCGGGTTGAGGTGCCGCGCTTTGGCGTGGACGAGGATGTTTGCACCGGGGACCACGCCTGTATGCGCCTGTCCGGCTGCCCCAGTCTGTCACTGAAACACCTGGACGATCCGCTGCGCGACGATCCGGTCGCCTCGATCGACCAAAGCTGTGTGGGCTGTGGCAATTGCGGCGAGGTGGCGGATGCCGCTGTGCTGTGCCCGTCATTCTTCCGCGCTGATGTGATTCACAACCCCACGGGTTGGGACCGGTGGAAGGCATCCATGCGCGGCCGGATGATCACATGGCTGCAAGGACGGCGCTCTGGACGGCGCCTGCAATTCACCGGAGGTGCATCATGAACGACCTCAGCCCTCTGACAGCGGTCGGTGACGACACCACCCAAGGGACCGTGATCAAGCTGGCTTGTCTCGCCGTAGGCGGGCAGGGCGGCGGTGTTCTGGGCAACTGGATCGAAGATACAGCGCGCGCGCAGGGCTATGCCTGTCAGGCCACCTCGGTGGCAGGCGTGGCGCAGCGGACCGGCTCTACGGTGTATTACCTTGAGATGGCGCCGCTGGGCGACACAATGCCGATCTTTTCCCTGATGCCGTCGCAGGGTGACGTTGATATCGTTGTTGCCGCCGAGATGATGGAGACCGGTCGCGCGATCATGCGTGGTTTTGTGACACCCGACCGCACGACGCTCATCGGATCGACGCACCGAGTGATCTCGATTGCCGAAAAAATGGTGCCTGGCAACGGAGAGATCCCCCCCCAGGAGGTGATCGCCGCCGCCGAGGTTGCAGCGCAAAAGCTTGTTCTGCATGACCTCGAAAAAGTCGCCCATGAAAACGGCTCGGTCATTTCGGCATCATTGTTTGGAGCTCTGGCCGGTTCAGGCGCTTTGCCCTTCCCCCGCGCGGCTTTCGAGGATGCGATCCGGCGCAGCGGCAAAGGTGTCGAGCCGAGCCTGCGCGCCTTTGCTGCCGGCTATGATCTGGCGCAAAACGGGGCTGCGCCCGCTGCGCAACCCGACACCGGGGCGGGCGCGGAACTGGCCGAGGCGTCCCCGACGCCAGCGGTTCAGGGACCGGCACACCTGCGGTACGAGTGGGAAGAACTGAACCGCCGCGCCGCTGCACTTCCGGCTGCCGCACGCGAAATGGCGGCGGCGGGGGTCCATGCCGTGGTCGATTACCAGGGTGTTGCATATGGGGCAGAGTATCTGGACCATCTGGCCACGATTCAGGCCCTCGACAGCGCCGAGCAGGATTGGGAACTGACCCGCGAGGCCGCCAAATACATCGCCAAGGCCATGGCCTATGACGATGTGATCCGGGTGGCTGATCTGAAAACGCGCAGCACACGGTCGCAACGGGTGCGCGACGATGTGCAGCCCGCCGATGGCTCTATCATGAAAGTGACCGAGTTCATGCACCCCCGCGCCGAAGAAATCGTTGGTCTGCTGCCGGCCCGCATGGGCGCCCGGTGGGAGGCAAACCCCAAGCGCATGGCGCTCGTGGACAAGCTCTTTAACAAAGGGCGCCGGGTGCGTTCCGACAGTCTCAGCGGTTTTGTGATGCTGTATCTGCTGGGCGGTTTGCGCGGCTGGCGTCTGCGCACGCTGCGCCATGCTCAGGAACAGGCCCATTTGCAGACCTGGCTGGCCGTGGCCACAGATTGTGCCCGCCGCGACTATGCGCTTGCGGTCGAGGTGATCCGCTGCCGCCGCCTGATCAAGGGATACTCGGACACCCATGCGCGCGGTCAGTCCAAGTTTGACAAGGTGATCGGTGCGGTGGCCACGCTCAAGCGGCGTCCGGATGCGGCCGATTGGATCCGCCGCCTACGCGAAGCCGCGCTGCAGGACGAGCAAGGCAAGGCTCTGGATGGTGCATTGATGACGATTGCCTCCTTTACCAATGAGGCAGCCGCATGACCGACGCAGTTATCATCGGGTCGGGCATCAATTCTCTGGTGGCAGCTGTTCACATGCTCCACAAAGGCTGGTCCGTTGCGATTTACGAGGCAGCCGCCACGCCGGGTGGCGCCGTCAAGACGCTGGAGCTGACCGAACCGGGCTTTCGCCACGATTGGGCGGCAATGAACATGTCGCTCTTTGCCGGATCGGCCTTTCATCAAGTCAATGCCGCCGCACTGGCCGGACATGGGCTGGAATTCGCGCCGGTCGCCAAACCCTTTGCATCGGCCTTTCCTGATGGCACCTGGCTGGGGGTCACCAATGATGCGGATGTGAATGCCGCCGCCATCGCCCGACTCAGCGCCGCGGATGCACAGACATGGCGGGACCTGACCGAAGATTTCGGCACCCAGGCCGAGTCGCTCTTTGCGCTGCTCGGATCACCCATGGGAGCAGGCAGCCTGGGCGGCCTGTTCTGGAAGCTGTTGCGCAAACTCAAGCCAGGGGGCGTCTCTGATCTGGGCCGGTTCCTGACCATGTCGCCCCGCGCCTGGCTGGATGAAACCTTTGAAAGCGACAAGGTCAAGGCGATGCTGGCCACCTGGGGCATGCATCTGGACTTTGCCCCGGATATCGCAGGCGGTGCCTTGTTTCCCTATCTGGAGGCCATGGCCAATCAGGCCTTTGGCATGGCGCTGGTTCAGGGCGGGGCAGGGGGCGTCACCGATGCCTTGATCGCCCAGATCCAGTCCAAGGGCGGCACCGTACATTGCAATGCCAGGGTGAGCGAGATCCTGCACCAAAAGGGCAAGGCCACCGGCATCCGCCTGGAAAGCGGCGAAGAGATCACCGCACGCAAGGCGGTCATCGCCAATCTGGCGCCCTCGGCCCTGACCACATTGACTGGTGGCTCTGGCGATGACGGGTTTGATCGCAAGATGCAACGCTTTGCCCATGCACCGGGCACGATGATGATCCATGTGGCGCTGGATGGGCCGTTGCAATGGACCGCTGGCGCCGAACTGGCCGATTTTGCCTATATCCACCTTGCGCCCTCGCTTGATCAGATGGCGCGCACCTATGCGCAGGCCAAGGCCGGGCAATTGCCGGACGAACCGGTGGTCGTGGTTGGCCAGCCCACCGCCATCGACCCGACCCGCGCGCCCGAAGGCAAACACATCCTGTGGCTACAGGTGCGCATGGTGCCGGGACAGATCCAGGGCGATGCATCCGGCAGCATCTCGGCCACCGATTGGGCCGAGGCGGGCGAACCCATGGCCGAACGCGTCTTTGATCTGATCGAACGCTATGCGCCGGGCTTACGGAACCAGGTGATCAGCCGTACCATCGTGACGCCTGCTGACCTGCAAGCGGACAATCCGAACCTTGTGGGCGGAGATCAGGTCTGCGGCAGCCACCACCTCAGCCAGCATTTCCTGTTCCGCCCCGCGCGTGGATATGCGGATGGTTCCACCCCGATCAAGAAACTCCACCTCACCGGTGCCGCAGTCTGGCCAGGGGCCGGGACGGGTGCCGGGCCGGGATGGATGCTGGCCCAGAAATTGGCCGGAAAATAAAGACATAATAAACGCACAACAACACAGGGAGTGCCAGGAATGACACTGATTTCAAGACGAAACTTGATGAAAAGCGCCGCGGCGGGCACCGGGCTTGTCCTTGGTGGCGCGCCCTTGGCCCTGATGGCCGAGGGGATTGACGAACTGGTCATCGCCAACAACGTCAATCTGCCCAGCTGGGATCCGACCGTCGGGCTTTCGGCCGTGAACCCGACGATCCAGGGGATCTATCAGTCGGTGTTTGACATGTATATCCACCAAAACCCCGACCTTTCGCCGGCCCCCGGTTTGCTGACGGACTGGGGCTTTAACGAGGACAAGACGGGCATTTGGGTTGACTGTCGCGAAGGTGTCAAATGGCACAATGGCGACGATTTCGGCCCCGAAGACGTGGTCTACACATGGCAGCGTACCGGCAATCCCGAAAACGGCAGCCCTCTGGCGCAGGTCTGGGGCAATTTGCAGGACATCAAGGTCGACGGTAACCGGATCACTGCCAAAATGGGTCAGTTCGACCCGATGATGTTGAAATGGATGTATTTCCTGACCGGCTATTGTCTGCCCAAAAACTATATGGAGGCCGTTGGCCCCGAAGGTTTTGAGGCCGCGCCCATCGGCACAGGCCCCTATATGGTGGACAAATACGAACGCAACGCCTTTGTGCGGCTCAAGGCGAACCCGGATTATTGGGGCGGCGAGCCCGCGTTCAAGACGGTCACGATCAAGTTTGTGACCGATGCCGCCAGCCGCGTGGCGGAAATTGAATCGGGCAATGCCCATGTCGCAGTCGAAATGCCATACGAGGAATATGACCGCCTCAAAGGCAAAAACGGCATCAGCGGAACGGATCTGCCCGTGTCTGATGTGGGCATGATCTTTATCAATGACATCGGTGTCATGCTGGACGAAAACGTGCGCAAGGCTGCGGCCCATGCCATCGACAAAGCGACCATCGTAGAGCGCCTCTTGTCCGGTTACGGCGTTCCCATCGACACATTGCTGACGCCTGACTACGACGCCTATGACGCCTCGATCACCGTGCCCTATGACCCTGATCTGGCCAAAGAGCTGCTGGCAAAATCTGGCTATTCCACGGACAACCCAGCCAAGCTCAAGATCCAGACAACGCGCGGATTCAAACCCAAGGATTACGAAGTGATTCAGGCCATTGTCGGCCTGTGGCGCCGTGTCGGCATCGAGGCCGAGATCGAGGTCTATGAAGTCGCCAAGCATTTCGAATTGCGCGCAGCAGACCAACTGGCCGAAATGGCGTTTTACAACTGGGGCAACTCGGTTGGCGATCCGGCGTCCTCGGTGGCGTTTGCCATGTTCGGGCCATCGCCCCATTCGGTCTGGGATGGCGAAGACATGATCCAGCAGATCGGCCCGCTTTGGGTCGAGGCAGATGAAGAAAAGCGCATGGCGGCCTATCGTGATGTCAATGCTTATATTGCCGAACACGCGCTGGTGATCCCGCTGATGCAATATGTTCAGCCGATCCTGCATTCCGACAAGATCAAAGTGGTTCAGCACGCGTCCGGCTCTGTCTTGCCCGCGCTCTGGTCCCCGTCCTGATCCAACCCAGGCAGGGCGGCCAGGTGCCGCCCTGCCAATTTTAAAGACGCCCCATGATCCTTTTGCAAACGATATTCGCCCGTTTTCTGACGATGGCGGTCACGCTCTTTGGCGCTTCTGTCGTTGTCTTTGTGCTGATTCGCGTTGTCCCCGGAAATCCGGTGGCCATGATGCTGCCACCCAATGCCACCCAGGCCGACCTGGAACGTCTGACGGAACTCTACGGGTTGGACAAATCCATTCCCGAGCAATTCTTGATCTGGTTTGGCGGCGTGTTGCAGGGGGATTTCGGCACGTCGATCTCTTTGCGCCAGCCGGTCCTGGATCTGGTGCTGGGCCGCTTGCCCGCAACGCTGGAACTGGCGTTTTTCGCCCTGCTGCTGGCGGTGATCCTGGGCACATCGCTGGCCTTGATCGGCACACGCTACCGCGGCACCCGAACCGAGGCCGGAGTAGATGTCGCCAACGGCATTGGCCTGTCGATGCCCGATTTCATGTGGGGCCTGATCCTGATTCTGCTGTTGGGCGTGCTGTGGCCGGTGTTTCATATTTCGGGGCGGGTCACACCTTCGCTGGATCTGCCGTTTTCATCCAATTTCTACCTGCTGGAATCGATCCTGCGCCTGCGTTTTGACATCACGGCAGACCTGATGGCGCATATGCTGATGCCAGCCGTCGCCCTGGCGCTGCCGCTGGCGGCGATGCTGTCGCAACTGCTCAAACAATCGCTCAAGGAAACCATGCATCTGGATTATGTCACGCTCAGCCGCACCAAAGGCTATGGCGAATCCCACGTCATCGTGAACGAGGCGCTGCCAAACGCGGTGCTGCCGACGCTGACCTTTATCGGGGTGCAGTTTACCCATGTGCTGGGCGGAACCGTGATCGTCGAGCGGCTGTTTTCCTACGAAGGCCTGGGCAATATGGCCATCGACGCGGTGATCAACCGCGACCTGCCATTGATCCAGGGCATCGTCATCCTGTTTGCGCTGCTGTTCACGCTGATCAACCTGGCTGTGGACCTGCTCTATGTTGTTCTGAATCCGAGGTTGCGACATGCGTGACGGGCGTTCTCAGGTAAAGCGCCGGGCCGGTGCGCGGCTTTGGCTGGCAGGCGGCTGGCTGACCGTGTTGACTGTTGCGGCTGTGTTTGCGCCTCTGATCGCGCCGCATGACCCTTTGTATCAGGATCTGTTTACATCCCGCTTGCCGCCTTTCTGGCAGGAGGGGGCAGAGCCGGGATATTGGCTGGGCACAGATAATCTGGGCCGGGATGTGTTGTCGCGCATCATCTACGGCGCCCGCGTCGCGCTGGGCGTGGCGGTGATGGCGGCTGTGCTGGCCGGGGTGCTCGGGGCAACCATTGGGCTGGCCGCGGGCTACTACCGGGGCTGGGTCGATATCATTGTCACCCGCATCATCGACATATGGATGGCCTTTCCTCCGGTGTTGTTTGCCATCCTGTTGATCGCGGTGATGGGCACCGGCCTCTATTCCATCGTGCTGGCCATTGTGATCATCGACTGGACCCGCTTTGCCCGGGTCATCCGGATCGAGGCGATGACACAGGCCACCATGGACTATGTCGACGCGGCCACCGTCGCGGGCGCGGGGCGGCTGCGCATTCTCGCACGCGAGATTTTGCCAAACGTGCTGCCGACGCTGGGGGTTCTGGTGACATTGGAAATGGGCATTGCCGTGATCGTCGAGGCGATCTTGTCCTTTGTGAACCTCTCCATTTCAACTGATGATCCCACATGGGGCGGGATGATCGCCGAAGGGCGCATATCCATCTATCAGGCCTGGTGGGTGCTGGTGTTTCCGTTGATTACCCTGTTCCTCACTGTCCTCAGCTTTAGCCAATTGGGCGAAGGCGTGAAGGACCGCTTTGATCCGGTGCTGCGATGAGCGACTTTCTGGAGATTGACGACCTGACGGTCGAGCTGGGCCGCCGCACACCTATTCTGCGCGGCGTGACCATGTCCGTGCAGGCGGGCAAGGTACATGGGCTGGTCGGCGAAAGCGGCGCAGGCAAAAGCCTGATTGGCAAATCGGTCCTGGGCATTCTGCCCGACGCGCTGAGCGTGCGGCGCGGCGCGATCCGGCTGGGCGGACAGGACCTGCAGGCCATGACCCCAAGGGCGCGGCGCGAACTCATTGGTGCCAGCGCCGCCCTGATCCCACAGGATCCGCTGACCGCGCTCAACCCGGTGCGCCGCATCGGGCCTCAGATCACCCGGCGGTTGGTCGATATTCTGGGCTGGACCAAGGGCAATGCCCAAACCCGCGCGCTGGAGTTGCTGAACGAGGTCAATATCCCAGACCCGGATCGCGTGATGCACAGCTATCCGCATGAACTCTCTGGCGGGATGCGCCAGCGGATTCTGATCGCATCAGCCTTTGCAGCCGAACCCAAACTGATTGTTGCGGACGAACCGACAACCGCCCTGGACGTCACAGTACAAAAACGCATCCTGAAACTGATCCGGGGCATGCAGGACCGGCATGGCAGCGCGTTGTTGTTTGTCACCCATGATCTGGGGGTGATTTCGAAAACAGTGCAAAGCCTGTCCGTGCTCTATGCCGGCCGGATCATGGAGACCGCCGACATGCGACCCTTCTTCGCGGCGCCTCAGCACCCTTATTCGCGCGCATTGCTGGCCGCGACGCCGAAATACACTGATCCTCAGGGCAGCCTGACCCCGGTCTCGGCCGAGGTAACCGCAGGTCTGGACGCAGACGTGGCGGCCTGGGACAAGGAGCATGGCTATGACTGAGCTGCTGTATCAGGTCGAGCATATGGAGCTGGCCTTGCCGGATCGGGCGCGAAAACCGGTCTTTGGCGTGGCACCCATGTTGCAGATCCTGCGCGGGCTGACCTTCGAGATCCGCAAGGGCGAGGTGCTGGGCATCGTCGGCGGGTCAGGATCGGGTAAATCGACCACTGGACGCGCCCTCGTGCGCTTGCTGGAACCAACCGCGGGCCGGGTGGTGTTTGATGGCACCGATATCACACATATGGGCGCGGCAGCGCTACGCCCATACCGGCGACGGTTTCAGATGATCTTTCAGGATCCCCTGTCGTCGCTGAACCCGCGCCACAATGTGCGCGGGATTATCGCTGCGCCGCTGTTGCTGCACGGGTTTGATGACGTCTCGGGACGTGTCAGCCGCGCGCTGGAGCATGTGGGCCTGCCAGACAGTTTCCGCAGCCGTTTCCCGCATGAAATGTCCGGCGGCCAACGCCAGCGCATCGGCATCGCCCGCGCCATCGCCATGGAGCCGGATTTCATCCTCGCGGACGAGATCGTGTCCGGGCTCGACGTCTCGAATCAGGCGCAGATCCTGTCTTTGCTGGAACGTCTGGTGGCCGAATTGAACCTGACGCTGGGCTTTGTGAGTCACGACCTGTCGGTGATCCGGCGGCTTTGCGATCGTGTGATGGTCATGCGCGAAGGCCAGATCGAGGAAATGGGCGATGTGGCCGGTGTATTCGACGCGCCGCAGGCGGCGTATACCCGCGAATTACTGGACGCGATCCCGCTGCCCGACCCCGACCAGGATTGGAGCGCGGCGTAAACACGCCCGCTTCAACGGCCAGCCATCCGCCGGGTGCGATGGGCAGGCTGGACTTGCCGCACCGGGCTCGCGGCGTTGGTATGCATCCGTGAGAGCAGATCCAGCAGGGTTTGCACATCCGCGTCAGTCATCCCATCAAACAGCCGCCGACGCGCGTCTTGCGCGGCTTCGTCGCTGATCTGATACAGGTCACGCCCGGCCTGGCTGGCGGTGATGCTTACAAACCGCCGGTCCTGTGCCATTGCCTGTTTGTGCACCAGTCCCCGTGCTGCCATCTTGTCGACCAGACGGCTGGCCACGGTCCGGTCAATCACCGTCAGTTCGGCCAATTCCGCCACCGTGCGCGGCCCGTCCGCCTCGCTCAGACATTGCAGCACCCGCCACTCCACCAGCTTCAACCCATGCTGGCGCAGAGTCGTGTTCATCAGATCACGGATTCGGCTGTTCAGCGTCGCCAGCAAGAACTCCGGCGGCTCAAAGGCATCCAGATCCAGGCTGTGCGGTTGTCGAGAGGCGGATTCAGTCATGCGAGCGACCAAAACACATTGGCAAAGGCGGGTCAAATGCTCTATATGTGCTATAGCACGTATTAAGCACATACACTCGAAAAGGCGGATCGGATGAAAATCTCGGTAGTTGGCGGGGGCCCTGGCGGCCTGTTCACGGCGCTCTTGACCAAAAAGGCGCGCCCCGATTGGCAGGTCGATGTTTACGAGCGTAACCAGGCCGACGACACATTCGGCTTTGGGGTGGTGTTTTCGGATGAAACACTGGACGAATTCCTGAGCCGGGATGACGTTCTGTTTCGTAATATTCGCAAAGAGTTCGCCTATTGGGACGATGTAGCGATCCATTTCAAAGGCAAGGAAATGCGGATCGGCGGCAACGGGTTCTGCGGCACCAAACGCCACACGCTGCTGCGGGTCCTGCAGGACCGTTGCGCAGAACTGGGCGTTGGTTTGCATTTCGGGGTCGAAATTGACGGCGCCAATATACAGACGCAGTTTTCCGATTCCGATGTGATCATCGCCTCTGATGGGGTCAATTCCGCCATCCGGGCGGCCCATGAGGATAAATTCAAACCTTCGCTCACCTGGAAGTCCAACCGCTTTTGCTGGATGGGTTCGACCCGTCCCATGGGCGAATTCAACTATTTCTTCAAGGAAACTGAGCATGGGCAGATGGTCGCCCATTGCTATCAATATGATGCCGAGCATTCGACCTGGGTTCTGGAAATGGACGAAGACACATGGCAAGGGCATGGCTTTGAAGAATTCGACGAAGAAGGCTCCAAGGCCAAACTCGAAGCGATCTTCGCAGAAGAACTGGACGGCCACCCGCTGCTGTTGAATCGCTCTGCCTGGCGCAATTTCCCACGAATTTTCTGCGAAAATTGGTATTTCGACAATGTCGTCATCCTGGGCGACGCCAAGGCCTCGGCCCATTTCTCGATCGGATCGGGGACCAAGCTGGCAATGGAATGCGGCATCGCGCTGGCGGATGCCCTGCTGGCCCATGCCGAGGACGACGTACAAACCGCCTTTCAGGCCTACGATGACGCCCGTCGCACCCCTGTCGAGATCACACAGCACAACGCGGATGTCTCGCTCGGCTGGTTCGAGCATATGAAACGCTCCTGGGATATGGAGCCCTATCAGTTTGCCATGGTGGTCATGTGCCGGGCCAAATCCATCACTTATGACAATCTGATTGTACGGGACGCAGATTTCGTGCGCCGTGTTGATGACGAATGGTACGCCCGCCATCTGCGCGAAACCGGCGAGGATCTGGCCAAGTCCCGGCCGACACCGATGTTTTCCTCTTTCCAGCTGCGCGACATGAAATTGATGAACCGCGTTGTGATGTCCCCGATGGCGCAATATTCGGCCGATCAGGACGGCAACCTGACCGATTGGCACAATGTTCACTACGGCAGTCGCGCAACCGGGGGCATGGGGCTGATCTATACCGAAATGACCTGTCCCAGCCCCGACGCCCGCATCACTCTGGGCTGTCCGGGCCTTTGGACGGATGCACATGAGGCCCAATGGGGCGAGGTCGTCTCCTTTATCCACGCCAACAGCAAGGCAAAGGTCGCCCTGCAATTGGGGCATTCGGGCCGCAAGGGCGCAACGCAACTCGGCTGGGAACAGGCGGATGTGCCGATTGTCGACACAGAAAAACGCTGGCCGCTGATGTCCGCCTCGTCGCTGCCGTGGGAACCGGGCGTATCCGAAGTGCCGGTCGCCATGGATCGCGCCCAGATGGACCGCGTCAGGGATGACTTTGTCCAGGCGACCGAACGTGCCGCCCGCGCCGGATTCGATATGATCGAGCTGCATTGCGCCCATGGCTATCTGTTGGCGTCGTTCCTGTCCCCGCTCACCAACCAACGCGATGACGCCTATGGCGGCCCGGTTGAAAACCGCCTGCGCTATCCGCTGGAAGTCTTCGCCGCCATGCGTGCGGTCTGGCCTGCGGATCGGCCCATGGCCGTGCGGGTGTCTGGCACCGATTGGAAAGAAGGCGGGCTGAGCGAAGCCGAGCTGATCACGATCTCCGAGGCATTCTCGGCTGCGGGCTGCGATCTGATTGATGTCTCCGCCGGTCAGACCGTCCCGGATCAAGAGCCGGTCTATGGCCGCATGTTCCAGACACATCTGGCCGAAGCGGTGCGCAATGTGCCCCGGATTGCCTCCATGGCCGTGGGGGCCATTACCGAACCGGCGCAGGTCAATACCATCCTGCACACACGCCGCGCAGATCTGGTGGCCATCGGACGCCCGCATATGTGGAATCCGTATTTCACCCATCAGGCCGCTGCCTGGTACGGCGCACGCAACGAAAAAGCCTGGGCGCTGCCCTATATTCCTGGCGCGATGCAGGCCTTCCGCGAGACCGAGAAATCTAAGGAAAAGCTGAGCGAACTGCAACGCAAAGCGGCGCCGGGTCAGCACACCAGGGCGGGCTAGGTTCTTGCGCGCTGGCTGATCAGCGGGGTTTGCGCTATGACCTGACGATAGCCAAAGGAGAACCAGACCCGATGCTGGGATATGTGGTGCCAGAACAGCGCGCAACTGCGGACGCGCTGATTCGTGCGGTGGTTGCGCCACTGCGGGCTCAGGGTGTGGCCGTTGCGGGGGCCATGCAGGTCAATCCTGACGGCACGCCCGACGGTGACATCCCGCCTGATCCACAGCAGGGCACAGAGGCGCGCCGGTCTCACATGGATCTGCATTTGTTGCCGGGTGCCGAGGTTGTGCGTATTTCGCAGGATCTGGGCGGTGGCGCACAGGGCTGTCGTCTGGACCCAGACGGGCTGGAGCGCGCCGCAGGTCTGACCGCAGTGGCGTTGGACCGCGGCGCAGATCTGTTGATTATCAACAAGTTCGGGAAACAGGAGGCCGACGGTCGCGGGTTCCGCCCGCTGATTGGCGAGGCATTGTTGCGTGACATTCCGGTGCTGGTCTCGGTGGCTCCGGGTCAGTTGCCAGCGTTTCAGGATTTTGTGGGGCCCCTTGGCCAACGGCTGCCCGCCCGGATCGAGTCGATCCTGGATTGGTGTCAAAGCGCGTTAGGGCAGAGCGCGGCGTAGAACCAAAGTGATTCTGTGACCGCCGCCAAATCGGGCCGCCAAAACCCACCCTGCATGGCCGAAATGAAAAAAGTTGATTGGCCGTTCGACTTTTCCGCAACGGCATGGAACCACGCTGGGCGGTATGCTGCCGCATCGGATTGCCGTTTTGCGTCAGAAAACAGCGTAAACACCCCCCATTCCCTGCAAATCAACTGAATTTTGGCACAGAGTCATTCTAAACCCCCTTGACGTATGGACAATTCACATGCTGTTTGCGGTATGGTAAGCGGGTTACATTCAAACATGCGCTGTTCAGATCCTGTCTGACGGCGTAGATTTAGACTTCAACATGTGGTAATTCCGTGCTAATCGGTAAAAAAACCAAAGAGGTTCCAGATGAAATACTTCGCTAGTGCCATCGCGCTTTCCCTTACATTGGCTCCTGCCATTGGCTACGCTCAAGCCGTACCTGCACCAGCTGCTGGTACCGCCGCTGCCGCACCAACTGGTCTCGGCGCCGCGGCCGGCGGTCTGGGCGCAACCATTGCCGCAGCTCCTCTTGCTGCCGCTGCAATCGGTCTTGGCGTCATTGGCGTTGTCGGAGTCATTATCAGCGACGATGACGACGGTTCGTCCTCGACAACAACAACAACGACCACCAACTAAGGTCGTCGTTTCATCCATTCCTGTTCATTTCAACAGGTCGGATGAATACAGAAATTTTGATAAAGCCCGGCTTGGCCGGGCTTTATTGATTCTGGGACGCAAGCAGAGCCGTTTGGCATCGTATCCCATCCCCAACACAGGCAATCAAAAAGGCCATAGCAGGCAGATAGATCCAAAGCATCGGTTTGCAGTGTTTGCGATCATGGCTGGCCCAACCCAACCTGCGCGGCCAAGAGGCCCGTTAGCCCTCGGCCTCGATCATGCGGTTGGACAGATAGAGATACCCGTACCACCGCCAGCCCAGGGCCCGCAGCAGCACGTCCACCGGACGCAACAGGCATGGGTGGCGCCCGACTAGCCGTTGTAGCGCGCCATAGACGCTGTAAGCGGTCGATTCCAGACCGGAACCAAAGGGCCTGCTTTGCATCTCATACAGACGCAACAGGGCCTCTTGTGAGGGTGGGGCCGCCATCGCCTCGGCCAGCTGCGCGACAGAGGTCACAGCCGAGTGGCCCGCGGGCAATTCCTCGGGTGTTTCATGCACCAGACCGATGCGGACAATTCGGGCGTCCAGAATTTTGGTCGCGTCCTCTTCGGCCAGCCGTTTGACGCGCGGATAGGTGTAACACCCGGTCATCTGCGCGACATTCGCGGTCGCGGTCGAGACATAGACAACCCGCGTGCCAGCAGCCAGGCGTTCTTTCAGCGTCTCAAACAGGGCACTGTTCTGCGCCGGTTCGCGCGCATAGGACAAGATCCAGACCACATCGCCCGGCGCACCTTCAAACGAGGCGACATCCTTGTGACCCAGCGCAATCGCACCCTGCAACGCCGGATAGGTCGCCAACTGCGCCCAGATCTTGGCGTTACGCCCTATGATCACCAGACGGCCCAGGGTCAGGTGTCCGCTGCCGTGTCGTTTGATTTGTCCCGCGAAATGATGCGGGCCGGAACGCCAACAGCCAGTGAATTTGCTGGCACATCCTGCAGGACGACGGCATTGGCCCCCACGATCACATCATCGCCGATCTTGACCCCGCCAATCACCTTGGCCCCGGATGTGAGCGCAACATTGTCCCCCACCTGTGGGCGAAGCGCCGGATCAAAGACAAAGTCCGGCACCGTAGATCCCATTGTGACCTGCTGATAAATCGTCACATTCGCGCCGATCGACCCAGCGCCCAGCACGGACCCTTGCGGGTGTAAAATCACCAGCCCCGGACCAATGCTCAGCCGGGCCGTGTATTCCAGACCAAACATCAGGAACAACAGCATACAGGCCAGTTTCGACGCGATCCGCGCCAACAGGCCCCCGGATTTCTGCCAGGCATGCGCGCGCCGTATCAACACCACCGGTAAAAACCGAAAGTTCAGCGAATCGCGCATCCGACGCTTGCGGGCATGGCCCGCATAGGCCGACAGATGCGCCCAATCGCAATCCAGCAGCTCAGAAACCGAGAGCTGGTCCCAGGTGTCACGCGGCGGAACCGCCGGGATATCAAGAGGCGTTGGCATGCTGGCGGAAATATTCAATTGTCTTTTCCAGCCCTTCGTCCAGGGCGACCTTGGGCTCCCAATCCAGCTGCTCCTTGGCGCGGGAAATGTCGGGCCGCCGCTGCAGCGGGTCATCCTGAGGCAGGTCATGATACACGATCTCGGATCGGCTGCCGGTCATCGCGACAACCTTCTCTGCCAGCGCGCGGATGGTGAATTCATCCGGATTGCCAATGTTGATCGGCCCCGAGGTGCCATCAGGTGCGTTCATCAACGCATACATTCCGTTGATCATGTCCGAAACAAAACAGAAAGACCGCGTCTGGCTGCCGTCGCCGTAAATCGTGATCGGCTCACCCTGTAGCGCCTGCATGATGAAGTTGGACACAACGCGCCCATCTTCGGGGTGCATGTTGGGCCCATAGGTGTTGAAGATACGCATCACCCGGATGTTCACATCATGCTGGCGATGATAGTCAAAAAACAGCGTCTCGGCACAGCGTTTGCCTTCGTCATAGCAGGAGCGGATCCCGATCGGGTTGACGTTGCCCCAGTATTCCTCGACCTGCGGATGCACATTCGGGTTGCCATAAACCTCCGAGGTCGACGCCTGCAGAATCTTGGCACCGGTCCGTTTGGCCAGCCCCAGCATGTTGATCGCCCCATGCACACAGGTCTTGATCGTCTGCACCGGATCATACTGATAATGCACCGGGGACGCAGGGCAGGCGAGGTTGTAGATCTCGTCCACCTCGATCACCAGCGGCATGGTCACATCATGACGCATCAGTTCGAAATTCGGCTGACCCAACAGATGGGCCACATTGGCGCGACGGCCTGTGAAATAGTTGTCAACGCACAGGACTTCATGTCCTTCGCCCACCAGGCGCTCGCACAAATGGCTGCCCAGAAACCCGGCCCCGCCGGTCACCATAATGCGTTTTGCAAAGTAGCTCATGTCAAAGTCCTTAAATCAAAGCTTGCCCTGAATGCGGCGCACCCAAATAGATACCAGGATATAGCGCAACACCCGAAATGGCCGGGTGATCTTAAACCACCCGCTGCGTCCAATGCGATCAAAATGGTTTGCCTGAACGTTCAAGGCCTTCTTCACCATCTTCCACTTCCCCGCCGAGATCGACTGCGCCACCCGGCGATACAACACCAAAGGACGGTCAATCCGAATTGCGGGCTTACCAGTATGTTCCATAACACGAAACCACATGTCGTAGTCTTCTACTGCGACAAAGGCGCGATCTGTGTTAAATGGATCAACCGATTGCAGGGTTTCCCGCGCAATCATGACACCCGACATCGCCACCTGATTCTTCACCCGCATCCGGGTCAGCGGAATCTGCTCCCACGGTGGTGTGCCCTGGATCGGGTCCGGAACCTGGGGGGTGATTCCATCCGGAAAATCCTGGATGCCCACGCAATAGAACGCACCATCCACCCGATCCGCCATTGCCAGCTGTTGTTCCAGCTTGTCCGGCACCCACAGGTCGTCCGCGTCACAAAAGGCAATCCAGGCGCCCCGCGCCTCGGCGGCGCCCATGTTGCGCGGTCCGGCAGGGCCTCCAAAATTGGACGGCGCCCGGATCAGTCGGATACGCGGATCGGTGGCTGCCATGGCTTCGACCAGGTCAACGGTATTGTCCTTGGAACAATCATCGACCACCAGATATTCGAAATCGCCAAAAGTCTGCGCCTGAATCGCAGCGATCGTCGCCTCAATATAAGGCCCGCCATTATAGACCGGGGTGACAATCGTCACTTTGGGGCTTTTGCCCGTGGCTGTTCCCACAGGATCGTCTGTGGCAGCGCTCAAGGGCTCAGTCGGTTCAGTCATTTACGTCCTCTGTGCAAGATCGAAGGCCAGAGCCATCAATTTGAAGCTGTGATGCTCCGGGCCTAAATCGTCAATCCCGCTTGGATCGACCAAAGTGACACGTTCCAGGCTGTTCAAAGCCGAACGTTCTTCCGATGTGACCGACCCATGCAAATGCACACCGGGCAAAAACAGGTCCGGGGCTTTGGATAGGGTCAAATCGTCAAATGGATGTTCGCTGCGCGCATGATCCGCGGCGGCGCGTATGGCGGTCAGGTCCGGTGCGCTCAGGTTGCCGGCAGGGTCAACGCCGTAAGCATCCTTTGCAACCGTCTGATAGTAAACGCTGTAGATCCGCGACCGGGCCCCTATCCCGACCTTGTTGAACAAGGCCTCAGCGACCAGACCGGGCGAAAGCTTGCCCGCAATCCCGGCCACGGCCCGCGATGTGGGCAGCCCAAAGACCGCGCGCTTTTCGAACCCCTCGTCCAGCCGCGCGAAATCAAAACGCGCCGGGCGCAACGTGTACAACACGCGCCCATCGGCGCTGTAATAGGCCGGAATCACCAGCCCGTCACGCTCCCGGTGCAGCCTGCGCAAGGCCGCGACAGCCGGATCATCCGATGTAATCTGACCCAGATAGCCAATCACATGATCCGAGACCTTGCGATCCCGAACCGGCTCTTCCAGCAAACTCTCGACCAGTTCCGGTGTTCCCAGGGTGCCCGCCGCCAGCCAGATCCGCGCCCCGGCCAACTCGGTCCCATCGTTTAGCACAACCGTTCCATCGCTTCGCGCCTGCGTCACCAGACGGGTGTCCAGGGTCAGGCCGTCATGCGCCTCGGCCAGGGCCTGAAACGCAGCTTTCGGGCGGATCGGTCGCCAGGGCACCAACAATTTGTCCTGACCCAACCCACTCTGGTCCAGTCGCGGATAAAACTGCTCCATCACCCTGGCAAACACCGCGTCGCTGGCCCCCAACCGATGCCGTGCACTCAACGGAATCACCCCATGCCAGAACTGGCCCAGACCGCCCATGCCCACATGTGCGGCCGGCGTCCCGCCACCTGTTGTATAGGTGCGGGTCTCGCCGTCCTGGGGGCCGCCAATCACCCGGACACGCCGCGCGCCGCCCGCCGAAAGCAGACCCATCGCGGTGGCCAGTCCGGTCAGCCCGGCGCCAATGATGATATCATCGTCTTGCACGTTTTTTGGGATCCTGTTGTGCGCTGTTCGCCCTATTCGTCATCGAATGATTGAATGTTTGTCCAAGTGATTGGTTCGCCTTTTTTGATGTTTTTTGTGGCGATATTGTTTTGAGTGATTTTGGGGAGGTATTTTGGGTTCAGGCCGTATCCTGGTCTGATGGATCGGACGTTAT
>JAXMOA010000009.1:0-223678 GCA_034670145.1 Marinibacterium sp. | reverse complement strand
GAACAGCTTCGCCCGGCTCAAGGATTGGCGGCGCGTTGCAACCCGCTACGACAGGTGTCCCAAAGTCTTCCTGTCGGCATGCGCACTGGCTGCCGTGGTCATGTTCTGGCTATGAATCCTGACCCTAATGCTCACACCGACGAGCTCAAGATCAGCGGGAAGGACTTCATATTGTTTCGCCAATATGATCACCAAAGCAGTGACCGTCAATGCTCGCGCTGATCTCTGTGTGGACAATGAGACCAGTTCTTTTCCTTGGAGATGCATGTCCCATTTTCCCAACCAATGGTTTTAGATCTATGTTTATGACGGCTAGATGGGCCGAAACTCCCCAAAAATTTTTCCCGTCATGTTACTGCAAAATCGCCAAAGATTGGCGCAGGTTCAAGTTTTTTTGCGGCCTCGGCTTTGCAAACGCCACTATCTGCGCGTAGCCGTCGTTAAACGCTATTCACAATGCACATGCGGCGAATAACCGGAAAGTCCGCAACCTGGTCGTTGTCCGGATTTTGTCGATTGGCGAATGTCGATTGTTGGGTTGCAGCTGGCGTATTGGTTCACGCCAGCTCATTGGCCCCGGGCACGGGGATCGGTGCGTTGGGCCGCAAGGGGTGGTCCGCATCCCAGGGGTGGGATGCGGGGCGGTTGGGGGTGGGGGTCAGACCGAGAACCCGGGGTCTTTGGCCAGTGGCAGTTGCCGCACCCGTTGGCCGGTGGCGGCGAAGATTGCATTGGCGAGCGCGGCGGCGGCCGGTGGAGTGCCGGGTTCTCCGGCGCCGCCGATGGCCTGGCCGCTGTTGATGATGTGGGTTTCGATCCTGGGCACGGTGGACATGCGCAGCATTTCGTAGTCGTAGAAGTTGCTTTGCTCGACGGCGCCATCCTGAATCGTGATCTCTCCGTGGATTGCGGCGGTGAGGCCGAAGATGATGCCGGATTCGATCTGTGCGGTCAGACCGTCGGGGGTGACGGCCACGCCGGGATCAATGGCGGCCACGACGCGGTCGACCTGAACGCTGTTGCCGGTCATGGTGACTTCGATCACCTCGGCGACGATGGAGCCGAAGGATTCCTTGACCGCAATGCCGCGTCCGCGTCCTTTGCCCAGGGGGGTGCCCCAGCCGGCTTCTGTGGCGGCTTTGTCCAGGACGGCCTTCATCCGGGGGTGATTGGACAGGAGGGCGGCGCGGTAGGCGTAGGGATCCTGTTGAGCGGCATGGGCGCATTCGTCGATGAAGCTTTCGGTGAAGAAGCCTTGTTGGGATTCATCGACGCTGCGCCATGCACCCCAGGGCACGTGGCTGGGGCTTTGGATATAGCCGATGTCCTGGGCGGCTACGGCGTAGGGGATGAGGGGGGCTTCGACCGGTTCCTGTTTGTTGACATAGGTGTTCTGCCAGCCCTGTGGCATGCCCTGGGCGTCCAGGGCGGCGCGGAAACGGCTGGTGGAGGCCGGGCGGTAGAAGTCTTGTCTGACGTCCTCTTCGCGGGACCAGATGAGCTGGACCGGTTTGCCCACGGCCTTGGCGACGAGGGCGGCCTGGATGGCCCAGTCGGAGACACTTTTGCGTCCGAAGCCGCCGCCCATGAAGGTGTTGTGCAGGGTGACGTTTTCTTCTTTGAGGTCGAGCGCTTTGGCGATCTGGCGGCGGAAACCCAATGGGTTCTGGCATCCGACCCAAACCTCGGCTTTGGTGCCGGTCACCTGCACGGTGGCGTTGAGCGGTTCCATACAGGTATGGGCCAGGTAGGGGACCCGGTATTCGGCCTCGACCAGGCGCGTTGCGGTTTCAAAGGCGGCGTCTATGTCGCCCTCGGAGCGGTCGCTTTCGCGCCCTTCGCCGCCCGAAAGGTCGCGTGCGTGTTGGGCAAAGATCGTTTCGCTGGAGACGGCTGCATTTGGGCCGGTGTCCCATTCCACGTCGAGGCGTTCCAGTGCCTGTTGTGCGGACCAGTAGCTGTCGGCGACCACGGCAACGCTTTCGCCGGTTGCGCCATAGCCGCCGACGGAGGCCTCGGATTGCAGGGCGGGCAGGGTGATGACAGCAATCACGCCTGCGACGGCCCTGGCGGCGCTGTCGTCCAGGCGTTTGACCTTGCCGCCAAAGACGGGGGAGCGCAGGGGCGTTGCGTAGACCATGCCGGGCAGGCGGGTATCAATGGCAAAGGGGGCTGTGCCATCGACCTTTGAGGGGATGTCCTGGCGTGGCACCGATTGGCCCATGATGGAGAATGCCTCCATCGGTTTGAGCCTGGGCGTGTAGGACGGGGTCATGGCGGCGGCGGCGGTGGCAAAGCGCGCGTAGGGTTCGGAGCGGGACGAGGCGCGGTGCAGCAGCATGCTCTTTTCGGTTTCGACCTCAGAACCGGGCACGCCCCAGGCATCCGCGGCGGCCTGTTTCAACATGTCCTTGGTGGCGGCGCCGGCGACGCGCATGCTGTATTGGCCGGTTGCGCGGATGCTGAGGCTGCCGCCGGTGATTTGCAGGTCCATGGAATCGGCGATGCGCATCATCACGCCGTCGACTGTGGGCACAATGGCGCCGGGGAGGTCGACATCCTTGAGCAGGTAGCCGCGCCCCATGCCATAGGTCGCATAATCGCCGATGGGCGGGGCCTCCTGGATCTTGACCTTGTCCCAATCGGCGTCCAGTTCCTCGGCCGCCATCTGGGCCAGGGCGGTTTGTGCGCCCTGGCCCATTTCGGAATGGGGGGACAGGACGGTGACCACATTGTTCTGATCAATCTTGATATAGGCGTGTACCAGCGTTTCCCCGTCCGAGGCGACGATATCCTGAAGGCCTGCCACCCGATGGCCCGGGCGCATGGCGACCCCGACAAGAAGACCACCGCCAGCGACAACACCGGCCGAGATGAACGCGCGACGTGTCCATTTATTCATTGGTCTGTCCTTTTTCGAGAGCAGCGGTTTTGATTGCGGCGCGGATACGGTCATACATGCCGCAGCGGCAGATATTGCCGTCCATCGCGTCGTCGATCTCTGCGTCGGTGGGGTTTGGGCTGTCTTGCAGGAGCGCGGCTGCGGACATCAACTGGCCGGACTGACAATAGCCGCATTGCGGGACCTGATGTTTGATCCAGGCCTGTTGCAGCGCGTGCAGGTTGCCATTGCGATCGGCGAGACCTTCGATGGTGGTGATGCTCTGGCCTTCGACGGCTTCGACCGGGGTGACGCAGGTGCGGGTGGCCACGCCGTCCACCATGACGGTGCAGGCGCCGCATTGGGCCACGCCGCAGCCAAATTTTGTCCCTGTCATGGCCAGGTCCTCGCGGATCACCCACAAGAGCGGTTTCGACGGGTCGGTGTCGATGTCGTGTTGGGTTCCATTGACGGTAATCGTGGTCTTCATCGGCTGCTCCGTTCCTGCGTTTGCGGGGGCATCTGGGACCATGACGGGCTGGCCATGATCAGAACAAGAATTCTGATTCTGTTTTGACAGTCTGCCCCTCTTCTGTCAAGAAACCAGAATATAAATTCTGTTATGAGGTTTGTGTTGAGCGAGAGTCGTTGGAAATCGGAGCTGCATTGGCGGCGCACCGGTCAGCAGAGCCGAAGTGAACGGACGCAATCTGCCTTGATGGACGCCGCAGAGGCGTTGATTCTGGAGAAGGGCACGGATGCGACGTCGATTGCGGATATCGCCAAGCGTGCGGGGTCTTCGGTCGGGGCGGTTTATCACCACTTCAAGGACAAGACGGCGTTATATTATGCGCTGTTTCATCGGATGACGGAAACCTACGAAGCGCTGAACAAGCGGGCGGCGGACCCTGCGTTGTGGGAGGGGGCGACGATTGCGGATCTGTTTCGCGGGTATCTGGAGATTGTCCTGTCCTCGGCCCGGGAAAACGGGGCTGCGAAGGCGGCTGTCTCGGCGGTGATTGCGGATTTTCCGGAGCTGGCGGCGCATTACTCTGAAATTCAGGGCAACACACGCAAGGCCTTGTTTGCGCTGGTGATGGAGCGGCGCGATGAAATCGGGCACCCGGATACAGAGGCGGCGGCGGGGTTTGCCATTGACCAGCTTTCTGCCATGGCGCGTGTTTATCTGGATCCGTCGATGCGCAAGGCGGCGTTGAACGCGCTGGATGACGAGGCGTTTGTGGCCCAGTCGGTCGAGCTGGTGGCGCGCTATCTGGAGTTGCCACGGAAGGACTGAGGCGCGGCGGGCGTTGTCGGCAGGGGGTCAGCGGCCGCTGGGGCTTTCCTTGGGGGAGAGTTTGCGCCGGCCTGCGATCTTGAACCGGTCGGCGGTGCCATAGTCGCGCACGGCCACCCCGGCGGTGAAATCGCCAAAAGCGGGGCCGTGTTTGAAGAGGTGGCCCGAGCAGCCGCCGGCGAGCAGGACATTGTCATGTTCCGGGTGCCAGTCGACGATGAAATGGGTGTCGGGCGTCAGGATGACCTGATTGAATTTGGAATCCACAACGCGCTGGTCGATCAGCCCCGGCAGCCGGTGCCGGATGTACTGGCGGGTCTTGTTGAGGGACTGGCGTTCGATCAGGCGTTCGTCGTTGTTGATGTCGATGGGGACGTTCGGGATGACCACTGCGGCCTTGACGCCTGAGCCTTCGGAGGAGGGGATGCCAAAGCTGCCCTGGCCGTGGTCGATCCAGCAGGGCATGTTTTCCATGTCGAAGGCGTCAGAGCCGTCGGGGGTGGAGGTATAGAGCACATTGATGCCCATGATGGCGCTGATTGGTTTGATGGTGCGCGGGAACATCTCGGCCATCCAGGCGCCGGTGGCGATGACGATGACGTCTGCCTCGAGCGGATTGCCGTCGAGCATCGGTTTTTCGTTTGAATCGGTTGTGACCTTGCCGCGTTTGACGGTGCCGCCGGCCTTTTTGAACAGGTCCACCGTGGTGATGACGCAGCGATGGGCCATGAGCAGCCCGGCCTCGGGTTCGTAGAGGGCGTAGGAGATGTCGTCGACTTTGAATTGCGGGAAGCGCGCGGCGACCTCGGCCGGGGAGAATTTGTAGTAGGGCACGCCGACCTTGTCGAAGGTTTCGGCGGTGGCGTCCTCCCAATGGCAGTGGCCTTCGGTGGCCAGGATCAGGGCGCCACATTCATACATGAGGTTCTGGCCGGTTTCGGCCATCATTTCGAGCCAGCGCTGGCGGCTTTCGCGGACCCAGCGTGTGTAGAATTCGTCCCGCCCGGAGATGGCGCGGATGACGCGGTTGTAGTCGCTGGAGGCGGCGCGGGGGTGGCCCGGCTCCCACCGGTCGATGAGCGTGACCTGTTCGCCGCGCCGTTGCAGGTGCAGGGCGGTCATTGCGCCGGCGATGCCGCCGCCAACGACGATAATATTCGATCTGGGCATCAGTTTTGCGCCTTTGCCGGTTTTGGGGTCGCGCCCCGGGTCAAGGTCGTCCGGATGTGGCCAAAGCGTTCGCGGTGGGTTGTGCATTTTCTGGATGCGAACATGATGGGCATTCTGAGAAACCTCTTGCCGGGTACTGTATTTGTGGATACTGTATACAGAATACGGTCCTCTGGCAAGAACCGGAAAAAGAACAGGGAGACACGATGACCGGATCCGATTTTTCACTTCCCGAAGGGACGCACACTGTTGTGATGGGCCTGGGGGATGCCAATGGTATCATGCGCGGCAAACGCTTTCCGGCGAGCCATTGGGACACCATCTGCAAGGGTGGCAATGCGATGTCGATTGCGACTTTTGCGATCGATATGACCTGCGATGTTTGGGATACGCCCTATGCCAACTTTGGCAACGGGTATCCGGATATGCATATTTTCCCGATGACCAAGCCGGTTCCGATTCCCTGGGAGCCAGGTGTTGCGATCTGTTTCGCGCGGGCGGAGGGCATGGATCACAAGCCGGTGCCGATTGATCCGCGTCAGGCGCTGGTGCGCCAGATCGAGCGCGCCAAGGCGATGGGCTTTGACGTTCTGGCCGGGACAGAGGTGGAGTTTTATCTGCTGGATCCGGAGACCAACAAGCCCAAGGACAGTGGGATCGGGGTGTATGGTCTGGATCGCGCGGCCGAGCTGGAGCATGTTCTGGGCCCGATTCGCCGGCAGATCAACGAATGCGGCATTCCGATCGAGCAATCGAACCCCGAGTATGCGGCGGGGCAGGTTGAGGTGAACATTCGCTATGACGACGCGCTGGTGGCTGCGGATCGTCTGGTCATGTTCCGCAGTCTGGTCAAGCAGCTGGCGATTGCCCATGGCTATCGTGCGACCTTCATGGCCAAGCCGTTCTTTGAGGAATCCGGCAATGGGTTCCATGCGCATTATTCGCTGTGGAAAGATGGCAAGAACGCCTTTGCCGAGGGTGGCAAGCTGAACGATCTGGGCCGTCAGTTTCTGGCGGGCATGCAAAAGCGCATGTGCGAGACGTCGATCTGTGCCTCTCCGACACCAAATGGCTATCGGCGGCGTCAGCCTTATTCCTTCTGTCCGATCAACACCTCCTGGGGTGTGGATGACCGGACGGTTGGGTTGCGTGTGATCGAGGGCGCGGACAGTGCGGTGCGGGTCGAGAAACGCGACGGTGGCGCGGATGCGAACCCTTATTACCTGTTGGCGGCGGATATTGCGGCTGGCCTGGACGGGATCGAGCAGGCGATGGAGCCGACTCCGATCTGCGAGGGCAACGGGTATGAGGATGCCACGGCAGAGCCTTTGCCGCTGGATGCGCAGACGGCTGTTGCTTTGGCGCGCGGCTCTGACTGGCTGAAGGATGTCATGGGGGACTACAACTATGAGATCTATTTGCAGCAGGCCGAGCGCGAGCTGGAGTTCATGGCGGCGCAGGTGACGCCGGTTGAGGTGCAGCGCTATCTGGTGAACTTCTGATGCGGCTCGGGCGGGTGACAGGCACGGTGAATGCCACGATCAAGGATGCTCAGTTGACCGGGCGGAGCTTGTTGGTGGTGGATATCGTGGATGGGTCCGGTGGGCTGCTGACGCCCGCCTGCGTTGCGGCGGATACCTGCGGCGCCGGGATTGGTGATCAGGTTTTGATTGCGGAAGGGTCGGCAGCGCGTTTGCCGGCCGGTTTGGCCGGGACGCCTGTTGATGCTGCCATTGTGGCGATCATCGACACCGTTTCGACCGGTAAATAAAAGCTTTGGCGGAGGATTGAGAATGGCGAAACCAGCAGCGGGTCAAGCGGCCCTGGGTATGATTGAAACACGTGGCCTGGTGGCGGCGATCGAAGCGGCGGATGCGATGGTCAAGGCGGCCAGCGTGACCATCGTGTGCCAGACCAAGGCCGGTGGCGGCCTGGTGTCGACGCTGGTGCGCGGCGAGGTTGGCGCGGTCAAGGCGGCAACGGATGCGGGCGCGACTGCGGCGAACAAGGTGGGCGAGGTTGTGTCGGTGCATGTCATCGCGCGTCCACATGATGAACTGGAAGCGATCATCGAAGGTTTGGGCGCGGGCTCTGCGGCCTGAGCTACGCTGAAGGCGGGCAAAATTCCATGACGGAATTTTGGCGGGGGTTTGCGTAAAACGCCTGTGTGATCCGAGAGGGACGGGAGGCCTGACATGTCGAACGCTTTCGCTGATTTTGCCGATGCGGCGAGCCGGCCATCGGGGTCGGCGCCGATTGGGGCGCGGCCTGAGTATGGCAAGATTGCCGTATTGGGTGGCGGCGCGGATGCGCGGCTGATTGCGGCTTTGTCCCTGGCGGCGGGGTGTGAGGTGACCTTGTTCTCGGCCTATGGTCAGGAGCTTGAGACTTTGCGCGCCGGGTCTGGCATCGGGCTGCGCGGGGCGGGGCCTGTCGGGTCGTATCAGGTGGATCGGCCGGCGTCGCCCTCGGTGCGGTTGACGGCCGAGCTGGACAGTGCGGTGCGCGGTGCCGAGGTGATTTTTCTGACCGGTCCGGTGCACAAGCAGCGCACCTATGCGATGGTTCTGGCGGATCATCTGAGCGATGGTCAGGTGTTGGTTTTGCCGCAAGGCCGGTCATTGGGGGCGCTGGAGACGGCGTGGTTCCTGCGGATTGGCGGCGCGCGGGCGGATGTGACGCTGGTGGAGTGTCAGGGGCTGCCCTATTGGATTTCGGCGCAGGGCGCGATTTTGACCCTGACCGAGGCGGCGCCGGTGGCGGCGGCGACCTTGCCGTCTGGCCGGGGTCCGGTTCTGGACGGGCTGGCGCGGATTTTGCCCAATCTGGTGGCCTGTGACAGCGTTCTGGGGTCGGGGTTTGCCGATGGTTCGGCTCTGGTCGAGTTTCCGGCCCTGTTGATGAGCGGTCCTGCTCTGGGCTCTGGCGCGGTGCCGGTGCCGATGGGGGGTGTTCCGCTGCCGCAGAACCAGAGTTTTGCGGCCTTGATCGGGCCGGAGCAGGCGCGGGTCGTTGACCAGCTGGCGCAGGAGCGGCGGATGGTGGCCACGCGGTTTGGCGTCCGGGGATTGCCGGAGACGCAGGCGTGGATCGACACGCATGCCGGTGCGGCCAAGGGGGCAGAGATGCGCCCGGTGCCCGGGCCGGATGACGCCAGGGGTTTGTTGCGTGACGGGGTTGTCGGCTCTCTCGTGCCGTTGTGTTCGGCGGCGCGGTTGGCGGGGGTCGATGTGCCGGTGACGCAGGCGATGATCACTCTGGCCTCGGCGGTTCTGGGCGCGGATGTGGCGGCTGCGGGGCGCAAGTTGCAGACGATTGGCATTGAGGCCAGTGATATTGACGGCGCGCGCCAGGCGATGGATCGGATCGCGGCTGGGCGGTTTGCGCAAGGGGGCGTTTGATGGATGCGGATCTGAAGTCGATTGCCGCGGCGCGTCGCTGTGCCGAACGGGCGTTTGAGGCGTATCAGCAGTTTCTGGGCACGGATCCGGCCCATGTGGATGCGATTGTGCAGGCCATGGCGGATGCCATAGAGCCAGAGGCGGCCCGGCTGGGGCGCATGGCGGTCGAAGAGACCGGCTATGGCAATGCCGAGCACAAGCGCATGAAGGATTTGATGAATGCGCGCGGCACGGCGGATTGGCTGCGCGATGTGACCACTTTGGGTTTGTTGTGGCGCGATGATGCCACGCGGATTGCCGCCTTTGGCGAGCCGATGGGGGTTGTTGCGGCGCTGATCCCGGTGACCAACCCGACCTCGACCGTGATTTTCAAGGTGCTTTCGGCGGTGAAGGCGGGCAATGCGATTGTCTGTGCGCCGCATCCGCGCGGGGTGAAATGCGGCAACGAAGTGGTGCGCATCATGGCGCGGGTGGCCGAGCAGATGGGCGCGCCCAAGGGTTTGATCCAGTGTCTGGAAGAGGTCACCATTCAGGGCACGGCGGAGTTGATGAAGCACCGGCGGACCTCGGTCGTGATGGCCACCGGCGGGCCCGGCATGGTGCGGGCGGCCTATTCCAGTGGCAAGCCGACGCTGGCGGTCGGGGCGGGCAATGTGCCGTGTTACGTGCACAAGTCCATGGCCAAGGAGCTGGACGAGGTGGCGGAGATGATCATCGCCTCCAAGAGTTTTGACTATGGCACGGCCTGTGTCAGCGAGCAGGCGGTGATTGCGGATCCGCAGATTGCGCGCGAGATGCGGCAGGCGCTGAAGCTGGCGGGTGCGTATTTCTGCACGCCTGCCGAGGCGGATCGTCTGGCCAAGGTGATTTTCCTGCGGCGTCAGGCGATGAACCCGGACCGTGTGGGGCAGGCGCCTGAGGTGCTGGCCGAGCTGGCCGGGTTCTCTGTGCCGCCGCGCACCAAGGTGCTGGTCAGTGAAGAGAGCGAAATCGGCTGGCACCGGCCTTTGACGGCTGAGAAGCTGAACCCGGTTTTATGTTTCATGGAGGCGCGCGACAGCGAGCACGGTATTGAGCTGGCCCACTCGATTGCGCGGTTCGAGGGCTGGGGCCATTCGTCTGTGGTGCATTCCAACGACCCCGAGATTGTGGCCAAGTTTGCGACGGTGCCGACGGGCCGGGTTCTGGTCAATGTACCGGCCATTCATGGGGGCGCGGGCTATGCCACGGATCTGGAGCCGTCCTTTATGCTGGGCACCGGCACATGGTCAGGGTCGATCACGTCGGACAATGTGACGGCGTTGCATTTGATCAATATCAAGCGGGTGGCTTATGCGAACCGCCCTTGGCGTGACATCAACGAAGAATACGGCGCGTGAGCGGTGATGGCCTGTGCCATCACAGGCCCGGCCATGCGGCAGAGGAGATGTAAATGAGTGATATAACCATCCGGGCCCTGATGCAGATCGACAATCTGCAACCCAAGTTTGCCGCCTATAACGGGGCCACGATTCAGGGGTCTATCCCTTTGTCGGGCGATACGGTGCTGATCGGAGAGCTGGCCCCCGGCAATGGTGTGTTCCAGCTGATTGACCGGGCGTTGAAGGCGTCAAGCGTTGAGGCCACGACGCAGATGGTTGAGCGCGAGTTCGGCTTTTTCATCCTGCGTTCGTCTTCGAATGCGGAGGTGACCATGGCGCGCGAGGCGATCCTGTCGGAGTTGGGGGCGGAGCTGTCGGATCGGATCAAGCCGCAGATCGCCTCGACGCAGATCATCACCAGCGTTGAGCCGCATCAGGCGCAGTTGCTGAACAAGTGGCGCAAGGGGTCGTTGCTGGTGCCCGGGCAGACGCTGGGCATTGTTGAGTGCGCGCCGGCGGCCTATATTTCGATTGCGACCAATGAGGCCGAAAAGGCCGCAGAGATTGACATTGTCGAGGTACGGGCCGTGGGCCGGTTTGGGCGGTTGTTCATTTCGGGGAGCGAAAACTCGGTTGCGACGGCTGTCGACGCGGCGGTGCGGGCGATTGAGGCGGTGGACGGGCAGCCCGGCTGATGGCGCGGGTTGTTGGCAGTGATCTGATCGAAGAGGCCCGCCAGAGGGGCCGGGTGGTTTTTGAGCTGTTGCCGGGCGACATTGTTACGGATGTTGCACGCGAGACGGCGGTGCGGATTGGCATCCGGCTGGTTGAGGGGCCTTTGGAGGCGCCTGCGGTGCAGCGCAGTGATGGCGCGACCGCGTTGCGGCGGGGGTTGCATCGTCGATCCCCGAAATGGGTGGCGCCGCGGGCGGCCACGGCACAAACGGTGCGCAAGTTTACCAAGATTGCCTTTGTCGGCGCCGGCGGTGTTGGCGGAACGGCCGCGCATCTGGCCGCCAATGCGGGTGTGGCGCAGGAACTGGCGCTGATTGACATTGTGCCGGGGCTGGCGGCCTCGGTCGCTTTGGATCTGAACCATGCCAGCGGTATCACCGGCACGCGCACGCGCTGTGTCGGTGGCGAGGATCTGGCCCTGGTGGCCGGAGCGGATGTGGTTGTGGTGACGGCGGGACGGGCCCGTGGTCCGGGGATGACGCGGGCGGATCTGATCGGGGTGAATGCGCGGGTGATCGGGGCGGCGGCAGAGGCGATCCGCAGTGCGGCGCCGGATGCGATTGTGATCGTGGTGACGAATCCGCTGGATGAAATGACGGTCGAGATGTTGCGGGCCACGGGTTTCCCGCGCGAGCGGGTGCTGGGGATGGCCGGGACGCTGGACAGTTCGCGGTTTCGCCATGCGCTGGCCCGGTTGGCCGGTGTCGGACCGGGGGATGTGCAGGCGATCACGCTGGGCAGTCACGGAGAGGAAATGGCGCCGATCCCGTCGCTGGCGCGGATCAAGGGCCGGGCGCTGGATGTGTTCCTGAGTGCCGAGCAGGTGGAAGCGGCGGTTCAGGATGCGGTCACTGGCGGTGGTCAGGTGGTGGCGTTGAAGAAGATGGGGTCGGCCACTGTGGCGCCGGCCCATGCGACGATGGAATTGCTGGATCATTTGCGCGGGGCGCGATTGGGTCCGGTGCCTGTCTCGGTCGAGTTGCAGGGAGAATATGGCGTTTCGGGCGTGGTGCTGGGGGTTCCGGCGCATCTGGGGGCGTCTGGACTGGTTGCGGTGGAAGAGCTGCGTTTGACCTCTGACGAGCTGGCGGCCTTGCGTTCGGCGGCTGAGGCGATCCGGGAAAGGTTGGGTTTGTGACATGATCCGCAAAGCATCAGGTGGCGGACGGTTCGAAGAGATTGGCAGTTACAGCCGCGCCAAGCGGGTGGGGCCTTTTGTCTATGTGGCCGGGACCACGGCGATTGAGCCGTCGGGCAAGCTGCATGCGCCGGGGGATTCCTATGCGCAGACCTTGTATATTCTGGGCCGCATCGAGCAGGCCTTGCAGGATGTCGGGGCGCAGTTGAGCCATGTCATGCGTGTGCGGGCCTATGTGACGGACATGAGCCATACGGGCGGGTTTGTGCGGGCGCATGGTGAGGTTTTCAAGGGCATCGACCCTGTGCTGACCGGTGTGGCGGCCGGGCTGACGCAGCCGGGCATGGTGGTCGAAATTGATGTTGATGCAATTGTGCATGACGCGGAGGGCAAGATCGCCTGGTGACGGGTTGCCCCCGTTGCAGCGTGATCAGATCAGCAGCGTTGCACAGCCCGCGCTGGCCAGCAGCAACAGCGCTGGCACGATCCCCAGTTTCAGCCCCATCATCAGCACCCCTGCCAGCGCTGTGAGCCCCAATGCGATTGGATCGAGGCTGTTGAGCTGGGGAACCGGGATGCGCAGCGGTCCCTGCGACATGGGCTGGACCTGCTCAAACAGAACGTGGAGCGCGAACCAGACCGAGAGGTTGAAGATGACGCCCACAACAGCGGCCGAGATGCCCTGTAGCGCTGCGGAGAGGCGCGGGCGGGTGGCGATTTGGTCCAGGTAGGGGCCTGCCAGGAAGATCCAGAGAAAACAGGGCACGAATGTTGCCCAGAGCGCCACCAGCCCCGCCGCCACCGCGAGCCATGGGCCGCCTTGCAGCTGTCCGGCGAGCATGGCCACGAATTGGGTCACCAGGATCAGCGGCCCCGGTGTGGTCTCTGCCAGGCCGAGCGCGTCGATCATCTGTGGGGTGCTGATCCAGCCATATGTTTCGACGACGGTTTGGGTCATATAGGCGAGGACGGCGTAGGCGCCGCCGAAGGTCACGACGGCCAGCCAGGCAAAGAACCAGCCCAGACTGGCCAGCAGCTGTGCGCCTGAGAGGCTGAGCAGGGCCAGCGGCCCCAGCCAGAGTGGCAGCCAGATGGCGAGGGTGCGCAGGGGGCGGGCGGTGACGGTTGCGGTTTGGAGTGGCGGCTGCGTTGGATCGGGGGGCTGGGCGCCCCAGGCGCCGATCAGCCCTGCTACGGCGATGATGGCGGGAAACGGCAGGTTGAACGCAAAGATCGCAACAAAGGACAGCGCCGCCAACCCGTAGGCGCGCGGCCCGGTCAGCGCCCGGTTCATCAGTTTCAGCAGGGCCTGCAGGACAATGACAATCACCGCCGCCTTGACCCCCGTAAACGCCGCCTGCACCAGTGGCAGCGTGCCATAGCTGGTGTAGAGCGCCACAAGGAGGGCGATCACCAGCGCGCCGGGCAGCACGAACAATGTCCCCGCCAACAGCCCTCCGGGAATGCCGCGCAAGCGCCAGCCGGCGTAGGTGGCCAGTTGCATCGCCTCGGGGCCGGGCAGCAACATGGAGAGCGAGAGCGCGCGCAGATAGGTCGGCTCGTCCAGCCAGGGGCGCTGTTCGACCAGTTCGCGGTGCATCAGCGCGATCTGGGCGGCGGGTCCCCCGAAGCTGAGCAGGCCGATGCGGCCAAAAACACGGGTCATTTCGGAATATGAGGGCGTCGTCATGGGCGGTCCCCGGGCCAGTCCTGGGCTTCTTTGTGACCAGCGCCGGCCCATCGGTAAAGGGGGGCATAGCGGGTGGCCCTGCGGCCAATTGCCGGGGTTTCGCGCAGGCCGGAAGTTCCGGCTTTGTGGTTCTGTGGTGTGTGGGGGGGGGAAAGTGCAGGCTTCTGTTGCCAGGTGCCTGCGAACCCCGCCTTACACTGCTAGGCGCAAGGACTTAAGTTTCGGTTTGGTTACTGCTTACGCAGCAACTGCTACCGGAGCACGATTGTCATTTGCAATTGTACTTTTCGGGCCGATACGGTGGCACCCCGCCGAAACAAAGCTAACCCCTTTAGACGTTCGTCGATCCTATTTCGACCCCATGGTCCCCAAATGAAGGATTTTTGGTGGAGTCGCCGGGTACCGCCCCCGGGTCCGAACCGCTTATTGCGGGCGCGTTTATGTCCATAGTCCCGAAGGACAGAGATAATATAGGCGCTGCCCGACCGGGTTGCAATCGCTGTGCCGGTGCTTTGTTGGGGTGATTTAGGTTGATTTTCGGGGCGCAACAGATAGGGCGATGGTGATTCGGGCTGATGAGGTCATGCCCGCCGTGGACAATAAGTGGGATTTTGGGCGATTGTTTCTGCGATTTCCCAAGTTTCTGTGCGGAAATGGGAACAATATGAGGTGATAACGCCGTCGAAACCAAAAACCAGACAGAGGGTTTGACGAAACGGTGATTTGCAGGCAGTGCTTAGCGTGCCTATGTGAATTTTTGGTATTTTATTCTCTTGCCCCATGTGGGGTTGGTATGTGTTGGAGAGCTTATGATGGCGGGTACAAGCGGCACTACAGATGTACAGACCTCCCCCAATGTTGTCATCGACCCGGATTCCTCGAACCCTCAATCGGTCCAGCTGACCTCGACACTGTCCACGACAGATGGCGGTGGCGTTGATCGCGATGGTTTTGAGCTGTCAGGGTCGCTAAATGTGTCGGGTGAATCGGAAAAGATCAACGTTGTTATTGCGATTGATACATCCGGTTCGACGGCGAACAGTTCCAATACGGATTTCAACGGGGATGGGACGGATGAAACCATTCTGGAAGCCGAGCTGATCGGGGCGCAGGATCTGTTTGATGCCTATGTGGCGGCGGGATATGATCCGGCTGATGTCACGATTTCATTGGTTGACTACAGTACCGGTGCGACTGTGATCGGGACGTATAATCTGGATGACGGGGCAGCCTATACGCAGGCCCTGCAGGACATTGCGGATGACGGCCCCAATGGGGCGACAAATTTCGACGCTGCGCTGGACAGGTCGATTGATGCCTTTCAGGACATCGGCACGGATGAAACCGATACAAACATCGTTGTGTTCATGTCTGACGGGTTTCCGACCCGGGGTGGCACGAATTTTACCTCTGAGGTGAACACGCTGGAAGATGATTTCGGCGCCCAGATTTCAGGGATCGGGATCGGCCCCGGGTCGAGCCTGAATGCGTTGAACCTGTTGGACAATACAGACGGCGCGCAGAAGGTTTTGACCGGCGCGGGGCTGACGGGTGCGATTGTCAAGCCGTTGACCCAGGCGGATTTCGAGCGGTTTGAGATTGAGATCGAGGGGGTTGATGAAAACGGGGATCCGTTGACGCAGATCATCACTCTGAACGAAGGCGATCCTGAGGTGATTCAGACGCCGTCTGGCTGGTCTTTCAGCAATTTGCAGGTCAGCGAAGAATTCCAGGTTGGATCGAACCTCAATGTGACTGTGAATGCCATCTTTGCCGAGGATCCCGCAGATCCGGGCAGCGGCGAGCAGGTGGTCACAACGGAACATAGTTTGAGTGTCGTTGTGTGTTTTGTCGCCGGGACAATGATTTCGACCCCGGACGGGCAGGTGGCGATCGAGACCCTGGAAGTGGGGGATCGGGTGATCACCCGGGACCATGGGATGCAAAGAATCAGTTGGATCGGCTCGACGACCTTTCCGGGGCGTTATGTGGCCAACAATGCGCATTTGCGCCCGGTTGTGATCCGCAAGGACGCGATGAGCAAAGGTGTGCCGGATCGGGATCTGCGGGTATCGCGCCAGCATCGTATTCTGGTGCGGGACTGGCGCGCGGATCTGCTGTTTGGCGACCCTGACGGGGTGTTGGTACCGGCGTTTTCGCTGTGCAATGACAGCACGATTGTGGAGGAGCGCCCAGATGCGCCCGTCACCTATCTGCATATGGCGTTTGATCGCCATGAGGTGGTCTATGCCAATGGTCTGGAGGCTGAGAGCTTCCATCCGGCGGAGCGGACTGTTTCTGGTCTGAGCTCTCCGCAGCGCGACGAGTTGATGGAGATCTTTCCCGAGCTGCGCGCAGGCGAGGCGTTTGCCTATGACGCGGCGCGCAAAGAGCTGCGTGGGCGGGATGCGCAGGTGCTGGCCTTTCCGCGCAAAGTCGCTAACGGATAGGGTGGCGCGGGGCAGCTGATTGCCGCGCTTTTGATTTGACGACATGGATGAACCCTGGCTGAAAGGCCGGGGTTCATGCGTTTCAGGCGGTTGCCTGTGGCGCGCCCGGGTCGGTTTCCGGGGCGGGGGGCGATTTTTTCTTGCGGGCCTCGAACACATTGGCCGCCAGTTTGAGTGTTTCTGTTTCCAGATCGTTGAGGCCGATGACGGCGGCCTGGGGATCGCTGGCCTCGATCGCGTCGGCAATTGTGGTGTGCAGCGCGATGATCGCCTCGCGGGAGCGGGCGGTGAAGGTGATCATGTTCATCAGCGGCTGCATCGCCTCGACCGCGCCGGCGAGCTGGTAGGACAGGACAGGGTTGCCCGCGCCATCCACCAGAGCGCGGTGAAAGGCGACGTCGGAGGCGCAGAAGGCCTCGTCCGTGAGGCCCGGCTGACCCTGGCGGAAAATCTCGGTGCGCATGGTGGCGATGTGGTCCGAGGTGCGGCGCAGCGCCGAGAGCGGCGCACAGGCGCGTTCCAGGGCGTAGCGGGCCTCGCAAGCGGTTTCAAAGCTGACCGCGTTCATGGAGAGCAGCAGCGTGGCTGTTGTGACCTGCTGTTCGTAGGCGTCGGTATAGCTGAGGCGATTGACAAAGGCCCCGCCGGTGGCGCCGCGCTGGGTGCGGATCAGGGATTGGGCGCCCAGACGTTTCAGCGCCTCGCGCACGGTGGGGCGCGATACGTTGAGCTGATCGGCCAGTTCGCTTTCGGATGGCAGGCGTTCGTCCACGATGAGCGCACCGGAAATGATGGCATCGCGGATGGCGTCAGCGATCTGGACCGAGAGGTCTGTGGAGGAGTTTGGATCAATTTTCATTTGTCTGACATTTAAAAGTCTGACATTTAATTATGCAAGAGGAGATTCGCAGACATCATGCAGACGCATACCATGATCCGTAATTTTTTGTGGCTGGCCTTTTTCGGGCTGATCCTGCTGGCGTGGTGGGTGATGTTTCAGATGGCGATGCAGCAGGACCTGGGCCTGACCGGGCGTCCGGATGCGGGTGGGCTGACGCTGATGGGGCGGATTTTGGAGCTGTGTCGGCCGGTGCCCGCCTTTGGGCCGCTGTTTGCCATGTGGTCGATCATGATGGCGGCGATGATGTTGCCGACTTTGGTGCCGTCGTTGCGGATTTACGAGCAGCTGATGCGCAGCGCGGATGCGACGCCGGCGGGCTGGGTGGGGCTGGTCGGCGGATATGCGGTGGTCTGGACCTTTGGCGCGGCGGCTTTTGCCTTGGGTCAGCTGGGGTTGATGCGGTTCGGGGTGGTGGATGTGCTGGGCACGGCCCGCAGCCCGGTTTACGCGGGCGTGTTCCTGATCCTGGCGGGGGTGTATCAATTCTCGGCCATCAAGGAAAACTGCCAGAATGTCTGTATGGCGCCGATGAACTATTTCCTGGGCAATTGGCGCACCGGGTTTGGCGGCGGCGTCCGGATGGGGCTGGGGCTGGGCGCGTATTGTGTCGGCTGTTGCTGGGCCATCATGGCGCTGGGGTTTGTCGGTGGTGTGATGAGCCTGCTGTGGATGGGCCTGGCCACTGTGTTCATGGTGGTCGAGAAGCTGCCGGATATCGGAAAACATGTATCGAAACCAATTGGGTTTGTGCTGGTCCTCGCAGGTGGTGCGTTGATTGGTGCGGCTCAGGTCACTGGAGGATAAACCATGACTCTCAAGAAACGTCCTGATGCGGACCGGCTGCCCGTCAGCCAGCGGATTGACAGCCGGATGGAGAATCCGAAGCGGCGCCAGTCGCGGCCGACGGAATGGGCCATCAAGGGCGAATTGTTTCTGAACTGTTCGTGCCATGTGTGGTGCCCTTGCGTGATCTCTTTGGGGCAGCACCCGCCGACCGAAGGCGATTGCAAGGCGTGGATGGCGATTGCGATTGATGAGGGCCATTTCGAGGGCGAGGACCTGAGCGGGCTGAATGTGGGCCTGATGGTCGAAATTCCGGGCCGCATGGCGGAAGGTGGCTGGAAAGTCGCCGCATATGTGGACGAGCGGGCCAGCGGCAAGGCGTATAACGGGATTCTGGACATCTTTAGCGGTGTTGCCGGCGGGACGACGGGTCTGTTTACCATGTTGGTGTCGGATATTGTCGGTGCTGAGCGCGAAAAGGTGCAAATCGTGCGCGAAGGCAAGAAGCGCGGCCTGTATATCGGACGCAAGATCCAGGGTGAGATTGAGATGCTGGAGGGGTCCAACCCGGACGAGCCGATCATGATCTCGAACACGGAATACTGGATGGGGCCAAACATCATCGCGGCCCGTGGCTTGAAATCCAAGGTGCGCGACTATGGCAAGATCTGGGATCTGAGCGGACGGTCGGCCGAGATTTGTGCGATCGACTGGAAGGGTCCGAAAAAGTGATCAGGCACGGCATTGGCCGGGCGCTGGCACGCGGGATTGCGTGCTGCGCCGGGCGGGTGTTCTGCTGAGTTGAGATGCGGCCCGCGACCGGGTGATCCCGGATCCGCGGGACGTTTAGCTCCGTTCTGGAGGTGTTGGGACAAGGGTGCCTGCATGTGAGCCTGCGTGTTCACATCCGACGGCCGCAGTAGGGAGCGCGGCGCGGTCGGGTCTGGGGGGCCTTCGAGTGACCTTGTATTTATGCCGGGGATTTAGGGATGGCTCAGATATCGTTGTCACGTCGGTTGCGGCGCACGCCGTTCAGCCAGGGGGTAGAGGCCGCTGGGGTCAAGGCGTTTACGGTTTATAACCGTATGTTGCTGCCGACCGTTTTCGAGAGTGTCGAGGCGGATTACCATCATTTGAAATCACATGTGCAGGTCTGGGACGTGTCATGCGAGCGCCAGGTGGAGCTGCGCGGCCCGGATGCGGGGCGGTTGATGCAGATGCTGACGCCTCGTGATTTGCGCGGGATGCTGCCGGGGCAGTGTTTTTACCTGCCGATTGTGGATGAGACCGGCGGGATGCTGAACGATCCGGTTGGGGTGAAACTGTCGGAAGAGCAGTTCTGGATCTCGATTGCGGACAGTGACCTGTTGCTTTGGGTAAAAGGGATCGCGAACGGTTACCGGCTGGATGTGCTGGTGGACGAGCCGGATGTGTCGCCGCTGGCGGTGCAGGGACCCAAGGCCGAAGAGTTGCTGGCGCGGGTGTTCGGGGATCGCGTGCGCGATATCCGGTTCTTTCGGTTTGACATGTTCGAGTTCGAGGGGCGGACGTTTCCGATTGCGCGGTCGGGGTATTCCAAGCAAGGCGGATTCGAGATTTACGTGGATGGCACTGAGATTGGCATGCCGCTGTGGGACCGGTTGTTTCAGGCGGGTGAAGATTTGAATGTGCGGGCGGGCTGCCCGAACCTGATTGAGCGGATCGAAAGTGGTTTGTTGAGTTATGGCAATGACATGACCGACGACAACACGCCGCATGAATGTGGTCTGGCGCGGTTTTGTGATACGCAGACAGCCATTGGCTGTATCGGGCGGGACGCGTTGTTGCGGGTGGCCAAGGAGGGGCCGGTGCAGCAGATCCGGCCGATTTCTATTCTGGGGGCGCCGGTTGGTCCCTGTGATCGGCCCTGGCCCCTGATCGGGGGCAAGGCCCGCGTTGGGCAGGTGACCTCGGCGGCCTGGTCACCGGATTTTGAGACGAATGTGGCGATTGGCATGGTGCGGATGACCCATTGGGATCCGGGCACGCGGTTGATGGTGGACACACCGGACGGGCCGCGCGAGGCAGAGGTGCAAGCCTCGTTCTGGCGGTAGGTGAACCGGGCGGAACTGGGGGCTGACTGGGGGGCTGACTGGGGGGCTGACCGGGGGCGCGCGGAATGGAAACGGAATAGGCAGAGGTTGGCTCTGCTGAGACAGGAGTAAGAGATGTTCAACGCATTGGTTGTAGAGAAAAATGACGAAGGCAAGACCTCGGCCGGGGTGCAGCAGATTGGCGAAGACCAGCTGCCGGCGGGTGATGTGACGGTTGCGGTCGAATATTCCACGGTGAACTACAAGGATGGTCTGTGCATTGGGCCGGGTGGCGGTTTGGTGCGGAACTATCCGCATGTGCCCGGGATTGATTTTGCCGGGACGGTCGAAGCCTCGGATGATGCGCGCTATGCGCCGGGTGACAAGGTTGTGCTGACCGGTTGGCGTGTCGGCGAGATGCATTGGGGGGGGTATGCGCAAAAGGCACGGGTGAGTGCCGATTGGCTGGTGCCTCTGCCCGAAGGTCTGGACACGCGCATGGCGATGGCGGTCGGGACGGCTGGGTTTACCTCGATGCTGGCGGTGATGGCGTTGGAGGATCATGGCATCAAGGATGGTCCGGTTCTGGTGACCGGGGCTGCCGGGGGTGTTGGATCTGTGGCGACGGCGATCCTGGCGAAGCTGGGGTATGAGGTTGCGGCTGTGACCGGACGGCCAGAGACCGAGGCGTATCTGCGGGAGCTGGGGGCGACCCAGATCGTGGCGCGCGAAGAGATCAACGAGACGGTCAAGCGGCCGATGGAAGCCGAGACCTGGGGCGGCTGTGTCGATGCTGTTGGCGGTGCGATGCTGGGTCGTGTTCTGGGCCAGATGAAATACGGCGCCTCGGTGTCGGCGGTTGGTCTGGCGGGCGGGGCGGCCCTGCCTGCGACGGTTATTCCGTTCCTGTTGCGGGGCGTGAACCTGTTGGGGATCGACAGTGTGATGCAGCCTTATGAGAACCGTGTGCGGGCCTGGGCGCGGATCGCGAAGGATCTGCCGATGGACAAGCTGGAGGCGATGATTCAGCCGGCTGTGCTGAGCGATCTGCCCGGGCTGGGCTCTGACATTCTGAAGGGTCAGGTCAAGGGGCGTGTGGTTGTGGACGTCAACGCCTGAGCCGATATTGGTTTGAAAATACGAAAGGGCGCCGGAATGTCGGCGCCCTTTTGCTTTGATGGTTGCTGGTGCTGAACGCTGGGCCTTATTGCGCGGCGTGTTTGTCGCGCTGGCTGTCGCGGTACAAGGCCTTGGCCAGCGATACGCACATCAGCCCCATGACCATTGTGAAGGGCAAGGCGCCGATGATCATGGCGTTTTGCAAGGCGGTCAGGGGGTTTTCCTTGCCCGCGGCCAGCAGCAGCGTGCCGATGACCGCTGTCAGGATGAGGCCCCAGACGATGCGGTGCTTGATGCTGGTTTCCTCGGCGCCGCCGGACATGATGGTGTTCATCACAAGGATGCCGGAATCGGCTGAGGTGACCAGGAAGGTCATGATTAGCACCACGCACATGATTGTCAGGGCCGAGAGCAGGCCGCCGCTGAGCATCTGGCTGAGGGTGACGAAGAGTTTCGCCGTGTTGGAAGCGCCGATGATGACGCCGTCGGCCTCTCCGCTGAGTTCCAGGCTGATCGCGGTGCCGCCCAGGATGGTCATCCAGGCAAAGCAGACGAGTGCAGGTGCAAAGACGCAGCCCAGGATGAATTCACGCACGGACCGTCCGCGCGAGATGCGGGCCAGAAACAGGCCGACAAACGGCGAGAAGGCGATCCACCAGGCCCAGTAGAAGGTTGTCCAACCGGCCTGCCAGGCGAATTGGCGTCCTGGCTCTCCTGCGGCGTAGACTTGGCGCAGGACGTCGTCGGAGAGGGCTGCTGCCTCGCCTTCGAGGCCTGTTTTGAAGCCATCAAAGGAGCCCCAGGGATTGGTTGCGCCGGCCTTGAGGCTGTCGGCGAGAGCGGTGGCCTCGGCTGGGAGGGCGGTTGTGAAGTCCGCTCCGGACTGGGGGCTGAAGGCGCCGAAGGACATGGAGACGAAGTTCAGCAGATAGTCGACCATGGCGGTGGCGTAGGTTGTCATCGCAAAGAGGAACGAGCCGAAGATCACGAAGGTCAGCAGCAGGATCAGCGAGAGGACGAGGTTGAGGTTGGACAGGTATTTCACGCCACGTCCCACGCCGGAGACGGCTGAGATGATAGAGAGACCCATGATCACCAACAGGCCTGCGATCAGCCCGACCTTGCTGGGGGAGGGGGTGTCTCCGGTGAGGTCCATCATCCAGTTCATGCCTGTGACGGCATAGAGACCGTCGATGAACTGGCTGACGCCAAAGCCGATTGTGACGGATACGCCGAGGATGGTGGCGACGACGCCGAGGATGTCGACCACATGGCCCAGGATGCCGTTCAGCAGCTTGCCAAACAGGGGGGTGAGTGCGGCGCGGATCGTCAGGGGCATATCGCGGGTATAGGCGTAATAGGCCAGGCTGAGGCCGGTGACGACGTAGATGGCCCAGGCGTGGAAGCCGTAGTGGAGGAAGGTATAGCGATAGCCCGATTGCAGGCTTTCCTGGGTATTCGGGGCGACGTCGCCTGCCAGGATCACCGGGTTGGAGCCCCAGAGGCCCAAAGGTTCGGCCGTGGCAAAGACCATCAGCCCGACGCCCAGACCGGCGCCGAACATCATGGAGAACCAGGAGAAGTTGGAAAACTCGGTTCCCTGGCCCGGCCGCCCCATGACGCGTCGCCCGGTTGAGGGGAGGAGCGCGATCACGGCGAGGAAGAAGAAGAAGGCGCCGGTTATGACAATGTAGAAGCCGTTAAAGCTTTCCAGCAGGCGCCAGTTCCAGCTGCCCAATGTGGCATTGGCGTTGGCGGGCCAGACCAGCGCCCAGATCACCAGGGCGACCATGATGCCCTTGGAGATCACCGCGATGGGCAGGCTGTTGCCATGATAAAAGCCGCCATCGGCCTTTTTGATCTGTAGATCTGTGAATGGTTGTTTGACTGACATGCTGTCCTCCCTACATATGTCATATGCCCGGGCGGACCCGGCGCATGCAGATTCAGAACCGGGCCGGGTGGACATCCGACCAGCGTCTGAGGCGTGCTACCTATGGGTGTGACATATTGGCGCCGTGTAATTCGCGTCAAAAGCGACGCTTTCTGTGCGCAATGCGCGTATTATTTGGGCGGGCGGCCTGAGTATCGCCTAAAAAATGTGATCAAAATTTGTTCGGGCTGGTAGTCCGGGCGTCAGCCAGCCTATGTCACATATGTTAGTTTGGGAGTGTGGTGCCAATGCGGACCCTTGATACAGATTTCGTGCGTGCGCAGTTTCCGGCCTTTGCGCAGCCGGCCTTGCAGGGGCAGGCGTTTTTCGAGAATGCCGGTGGGTCTTATGCGTGTCAGCAGGTGATTGACCGGCTGCATCGGTTTTACACAGAACGCAAGGTTCAGCCCTATGCGCCCTATGAGGCGAGCCGTTTGGGCGGCGAAGAGATGGACGAGGCGCGCAGCCGTCTGGCGGCGATCATGGGGGTTGAAACCGACGAGCTGAGCTTTGGTCCGTCGACGACGCAGAATACCTATGTGCTGGCGCAGGCGTTTCGGCAGTGGATGTCGCCGGGCGAGGCGATTGTGGTGACAAATCAGGATCACGAAGCCAATTCCGGCCCCTGGCGGCGGTTGGCTGCGGATGGGATCGAGGTGCGGGAATGGCGGATTGATCCGACCACCGGGCAGCTCAACCCACAGGATCTGGCGAATTTGCTGGACGAGAAGGTGCGGCTGGTTTGTTTCCCGCATTGTTCGAATGTTGTGGGCCAGATCAACCCGGTGACCGAGATTACGGCGATTGCCCATGCGGCCGGGGCCTTTGTCTGTGTGGATGGGGTGTCTTATGCGCCGCATGGTCTGCCGGATGTGGGGCAGATGGGGCCGGATATCTATCTGTTTTCGGCCTATAAAACCTATGGCCCGCACCAGGGGGTCATGGTGATCCGCAAGGCGCTGGGCCAGCATTTGCCGAACCAGGGCCATGTGTTCAACGGGGACTGTTTGTACAAACGGTTTACGCCGGCTGGTCCGGACCATGCGCAGGTGGCTGCGGCTGCGGGGATGGCGGATTACATTGAGGCCTTGCACGACCATCATGGCGGGCCGGGCGGGACGGCGGCGGAGCGGGCCGGGTTTGTGCATGATCTGATGCGCGCCCATGAGGTGGCGTTGCTGCAACCGTTGCTGGACGCGCTGTCGGATCGCAACGACATTCGCCTGATTGGCCCGTCCCAGGCCGAAGAGCGGGCGCCGACCGTGGCGCTGGTGGTGAACGGCCCCGGCGAAGCGGCAGCCGAGAAGCTGGCGGCGCATGGCGTGATGGCGGGGGGCGGCGATTTCTATGCGCAGCGCCCGTTGGAGGCGATGGGGGTGAACCCGCAGACCGGCGTTTTGCGGCTGAGTTTTGTGCATTACACCACTCAGGACGAAATTCAGCAGCTTTTGCAGGCGCTTGACGCCGTTTTGTGATCTGAACGGGAGGGCCATACGTACACCTTTAAAATAAGAGTGTATGTGATGGCCAATTCCCCAATTTTGCTGTGGTTTCGTCGTGACTTGCGGCTGTCGGATCATCCGGCGCTTGCGGCGGCCTGTGCGACCGGGCGACCGGTTATTCCGGTGTTTGTGCTGGACCCATTGGCCGAGGGGCTGGGCGCGGCGCCGAAATGGCGGCTGGGCCTTGGGTTGGAGGTGTTTTCTCAGGCGTTGGAGCAAGCCGGGTCGCGGTTGGTTCTGCGCCGGGGGGCCGGGCTGAGCGTGTTGCGGGATCTGGTCACGCAGACCGGGGCTGGCGATGTCTGGTGGACGCGCGCCTATGATCCCGAAGCAGTGGCGCGCGACACGCAGATCAAGGCGGCGCTTAGGGCGGATGGCGTTGCGGCGCGGTCCTTTGGCGGGCATTTGCTGTTTGAGCCCTGGACAGTGCAGACCGGGCAGGGCGGATATTACAAGGTGTATTCCCCGATGTGGCGGGCGGTGCGCAACCGTCCTGTGGAGGCCCCCGTGCCGCCACCCGGCCGGATTGCGGCGCCCCGGACGTGGCCAGAGAGCGCGCATCTGGCCGATTGGGACATGGGGGCGGCGATGCAGCGTGGGGGGGCCATTGCCGCGCCTCATCAGCGGGTTGGGGAACTGGCGGCCTTGGAACGTCTGGATTGGTTCACAGATTCGGCGATCGACGATTACAAGGCGCGGCGGGATTTTCCGGCGGAGGATTCGACCTCGGGTCTGTCCGAGAATCTGACCTATGGCGAGATCAGCCCGCATCAGATGTGGGCTGCGGGGCAGGTGGCGTTGTCGATGGGCAAGCCGGGTGCAGAGCATTTTCTGAAAGAGGTGGTGTGGCGCGAATTTGCCTATCATCTGATGCATCACGCGCCTGAAATCCTGACGCGCAACTGGCGGCCGGAGTGGGAGGCCTTTGCCTGGAACGAGGACGACACCCGGCCCGAGATCCGGGCCTGGCAGCAGGCGCGCACGGGGATCGAGCTGGTCGATGCGGGGCTGCGCGAGATGTATGTGACCGGCAAGATGCACAATCGGGTGCGGATGGTCGTGGCAAGTTATCTGACTAAGCATCTGATGGGGCATTGGAAAATCGGGCGGGACTGGTTCGCCGATTGTCTGACCGACTGGGACATTGCGAGCAATGCGATGGGGTGGCAATGGGTGGCGGGCAGCGGCCCGGATGCGGCGCCTTTTTTCCGCGTTTTCAATCCGAACACACAGGCCGAGAAGTTTGACCCGGGCGGTGTCTATCGGCGGCGATGGCTGGCGGAGGGGCAGGCAGAGCCGAGCGCGACGGCGTTGAGCTATTTCGAAGCCGTGCCGCGACACTGGGGGCTGAGTCCGAACGCACCCTATCCCGCGCCTGTTGTGCCGCTGGATCAGGGGCGGAAATCTGCGTTGATGGCATACGAAAATTTGCGCGCTGGCGGGGCGGTGGCAAGATCTCTTGCCTGAATGAACCGACCAAACTAGCCTTAGGGCACTAAAAAACAGGGGTGACAGATGATCCTGACGTCGATCAAAGGACAAAAAGACCTGCCGCGCTATTTTTCGCAAGCTTTCGAAATGGCCAGGAAAATGGATAATGGGCGGCTGGACGCCATATTGCCGGATGGGCGGGTGTTTCGGATACAAGGGTCCAATCCGGGGCCTGCGGCCGAGATTGAATTTCATAATGTCGACACATTTGCACGTTTGGTTCGAGAGGGTGAGTTGGGTTTTTGCGACGCTTATCTGGATGGCTGGTGGAGTACACCGGACCTGCAGGCGTTGATGGATCTGGTGCATATGGATGACGACACGATCTATGACAACATACCGGGGCAGGCGATTGCGCGGGCCGTGGAGCGGGTGCGGTTCTGGCTGCAACGCAACAGCCGGACCCAGGCGCGCAAGAACATCAGTTATCACTATGATCTGGGCAATGATTTTTACGGAGTGTGGCTGGACGAGACGATGACCTATTCCAGTGGCTTGTTCGAGACCGGTCAGGAGAGCATGGAGGCGGCGCAGACGGCGAAATATGCCTCTATGGTGGACCAGATGGGGGCGCAGCCCGGAGATCACATTCTGGAAATCGGCTGTGGCTGGGGCGGTTTTGCCGAATACGCAGCGCGCGAGCGCGGGTTGAAGGTGACCGGGCTGACGATCAGTCAGGAACAATTCAATTATGCGCAGCAGCGGATTGAAAAGGCGGGACTTTCCGACCGAGTTGAACTGAAGCTTCAGGATTATCGGGACGAGCGGGGCAGCTATGATGGCATTGCCAGTATCGAGATGTTCGAGGCGGTGGGCGAGCGGTACTGGCCGGTCTATTTCAAGACGTTACGCGAGTGTCTGAAGCCCGGGAAAAATGCGACGTTGCAGATCATCACGGTCGCGGACCGGCGGTGGGATGTGTATCGGCGCAGCGTGGATTTCATCCAGAAATACATTTTCCCCGGCGGGATGTTGCCCAGCCCGAAAGTGCTGCGCGAGCAGGTGGATACGGCCGGGCTGGGGTTTGTACGCTCGGTCGAGTTTGGCGCGAGCTATGATCTGACGCTGCGCCGCTGGCACGATACGTTCAATGCCAAATGGGATCAGGTCCATGCCCTGGGATTTGACGAGCGGTTCCGCAGGATGTGGAATTTCTATTTGACCTCCTGCGCCGCGGCGTTTGACAATGGCAATGTGGATGTCACTCAAATCACAGTTCAAAGGCCGGTCTGATGCCAACAGGAGCGCGTCTTTTTAGTGGTGTCGCGCTGGCCATACTGGCGTTTATCGTGTCGGGGCAGGTGATGCCCTTGATGCCAGAGGGCACGGATTTTGGCTATTTCACCCTGATCAATATGGGCGTGGGACTCGTAGTGGGATGGGTGGTCATGGGGCCGCGCACCGGACGGGGATTCGCTGCGGGGCTGACCAATGGTCTGACCGGGATGCTGTCGATGGTGTTCTGTTGTCTGTTTATCTACGGCATGATCAAGATGTTCGATCGGGCGATGGATCGCCGGTATGATGGCCCGTTTGAAGCGGTTATTGCGATCTTTGAATTGGCGGTAAAATACGCAACTGATATTTTGGTGCCCAACGTGTTGATTACGTTGTTGGTCGGTGGGATTTGCGCTGGCTTCGCCGGGGAATTCGCGGCAAAACGATTTCGGTAATCTGAACACGGGAATTTTGATTTGTCCGACCTCTTTTTGTGCGGGGCGCTCGGTGATCGCCGGCTTGCGTCTGTGGTTCTGGATCTGGCGCCCGAGGGGTTTTCGGATGCGGTTTTGCCGGATCACAGGGTTGTGGTGGAGGCCGCCTGTCCGATGGGCGCGGTAGAGGCGCAGGAGGGGGCCTCGGTTACGGGGCTTTTGGCGACAGGGGTTTCAGAGCAGACCCGGGCGCGGCTGGCCTATTTCCTGGCGGTGTTTGGGGCGCGGCTGTGGTCTGTGGAGGCGGCAGGGCTGGCGGTCTGGGTGTCGGTGCGGTCTGAGGAGGGCGCGCGTGCCTCGGGGGGCTGGCCGGATGCGGTCGGGAGTACAAGGTTCAGCGACTACATGTGCCGGGTGGCGGGTGAAATCATGGGGTATCATGATGTTTATACCCCCGCTGAGATGGCGAAGCGCCTGCCGGTGATCCGGTCTCGGGCGCAGCTGTGGGTCAATCAGCGGGCCGAACCGGGGGATCCGGCGCATGATCTGGACCGCGATGTGGTCGTTCGGCAAGTGCATCGACCCTATCTCAACTTCTTTACCGTGCAGGAGCTGGATCTGCAGTATCGCCGTCAGGATGGCACGATGAGCGAGGTGATCAACCGGGGCGCTTTGCAGATTGGCGAGGCATCGGCGGTGCTGCCTTATGATCCGGTGGCGGATACGGTTCTGTTGATCGAGCAGTTTCGCGCCTCGGTCTATATGGGGGGATCGCGTTCGCCCTGGATCTGGGAGGCGGTCGCGGGGATGGTGGATGTGGGCGAGACTCCGGAGGAGACCGCGCATCGAGAGGCGATGGAGGAGGCGGGGTTGACGCTGCGCCATCTGGAGCCGTTGGCGTCGGGCTATTCCAGCCCCGGCTGCATGTGTGACCGGTTGTTTTTATATGTTGGCCTGACGGATATGTCGCAGATGGTGGAGGCCGGGGGGCTGGTGAGCGAGGGCGAGGATATCCGGCGTGAAGTGATGTCGTTTGACGCCTTTTTGGAGGGGATCGACAGCCAGAAGTTCCGGGCTTTGCCGTTGATTGCGATGGGGCTTTGGCTGGCGCGGCATCGGGATCGGCTGCGCGCTATCGGGTGAAGCGGTGCGAAGCGCTTGAGGTCAGATCGGAGCGAGGCTACATCTGACAGAGCCAAAATGTTGGGAGACATCATGCGCATTGCACGCGATCTGGCCGATGCGGTCGGCCATACCCCTTTGATCCGCCTGGTCAAAGCCAGTGAAGAAACCGGTTGCGAGATCCTCGGCAAGGCCGAGTTCATGAATCCGGGTCAGTCGGTCAAGGACCGGGCAGCTTTGTATATCATCAAGGATGCGATTGCGCGTGGTGATTTGAAGCCGGGCGGCACGATTGTGGAGGGCACGGCCGGCAACACCGGGATCGGGCTGGCGTTGGTTGGGGCCTCGATGGGGTTCAAGACGGTGATTGTCATCCCGGAAACGCAGAGCCAGGAAAAGAAGGATATGCTGCGACTGGCGGGGGCACGGTTGGTGCAGGTGCCGGCAGCGCCTTATCGCAACCCCAACAACTATGTCCGCTATTCCGAGCGGCTGGCCGCAGAATTGGCGCAAAGCGAGCCCAATGGGGCGATCTGGGCCAATCAGTTTGACAATGTGGCCAACCGTCAGGCGCATATCGAAACGACCGGGCCCGAGATCTGGGAGCAGACTGGGGGCAAGGTTGACGGGTTTGTCGCCGCTGTCGGATCTGGCGGCACGCTGGCGGGTGTTGGCATGGCATTGCAGCCCAAGGGGGTGAAGATTGCCCTGGCGGATCCGATGGGGTCCGGGGTGTATGGTCTGTATTCCGAAGGAGAGGCGAAGCCCGAGGGCGGGTCGATCACCGAAGGAATCGGGCAGGGCCGGATCACGGCGAACCTGGAGGGGTTCAGGCCGGACATGATGTATCAGATCCCGGACGAAGAAGCGCTGCCTTATGTATTTGACCTGTTGAAGGACGAGGGCCTGTGCATGGGCGGCTCGACCGGGATCAATATTGCCGGGGCCGTGCGTCTGGCGCGCGAACTGGGACCGGGGCATACGATTGTGACGATCTTGTGTGACTATGGCACGCGGTATCAGTCCAAATTGTACAATCCGGATTTCTTGCGGTCCAAGAACCTGCCGGTGCCGGATTGGATGGAGGCCGCTCCGGCGAGCATACCGGGGGTCTTTGTGGAGACATGACAGGCAGATCTGGTTTCGGGTTCGCGAGGATTGACGGGTTGGAAGCCAGGTTGCGCCGGTATGTCTGTGGCGTGATTGTGATGGTGACCCTGGTGCTGGCCGCAGTGTTGGCCGGCCCGGGCGGGGCGGATGCCCAGATCATCACCACAGAGCAGCAGAAATACTTTGACGAATGGCTGAAAACAGCCAAGCGCGCGGAAAGCGCGATCGAAGCGGGGCGGGCCTCGACGCTGGCGCTTGAGGCTGTGCGCGCGGATATTGTCAGATATCGCGACGATTTCGAGAATGCGCGCACGCAGAATTCTGCGCGTATCGCGACGTTGCAGTCGCAGTTGGAGGCGCTGGGCCCGGCCCCCGAAGAAGGGGCGAGCGAGCCTGAGGAGCTGGCCCAACTGCGCAGCAATCTGAACGATCAGGTCACCACCTTGCGGGTGCCGGTTGTGGTATCGTCGCAGGCGTATAGCCGGGCCAACGGGATTATCCGCGAGATTGACCGGATCATCCGCGAGCGTCAGCGGCAGGCGTTGCTGAAACGGACAGAGTCTCCTTTGGAGCCGGCGCTGTGGCCGGAAGCCTGGTCCAGTATGCGCGAGACGGCGGCCGATCTGGCCAATGAGACGCGGATCAACTGGGTCAACCAGACCCGGGCCAGGCTGTTGCGGGCAACCTTGCCTCAGGCGCTGTTTTATCTGGGCATCGGTCTGATGCTGCTGCTGCGGGGCCGGCGTTGGGCCGAGCAGGCCGGGGCCTATATGCGGTCGTTTGCCAGCAGCGGTCTGGGGGTCTGGGGGTTTCTGATTTCGCTGGGGCGGATCCTGTTGCCGCTGGCGGGTGTGTACATCATCATTCAGGGCATTTCGGTCAGCAATGTGCTGGGCTTCCGGGGGGAGCGTGTGCTGAGCTCGTTGCCCTATTGGACCGCTTTGGTCTTTGGGTTTCAGTGGCTGGGCGAGCGGATCTATCCGCGTCTTGAGGTCAATAACGTCTTTGGGGTGAGCGCCCAAATCCGGCCAGCGGCGCGGCGCAACGTGCTGTGGCTGGGCGTTGTCCTGACGCTGTATGACATGGTGGATCTGTTTGAGCAGATCGAAACGATCACGCCAGACACGCGGGCGGTGATCACTTTGCCGGTGATTTTGATCGGGGCGCTGGTTGTGCTGCGGCTGCGGATGCTGGGCGTGTGGGAGGCGCGGGAGCGTGCGGTTGAGGGCGCAGAGCCGGTGCGCGGTTCGGGCGTGATCTGGATCGGGCCGGGCAAGCTGTTTCGGTTGAGCGCGGGGCTGGTTGCGCTGCTGACGCCGGTTCTGGCGGTGGCGGGATATAGCGCGATGGCCGAGGCGATCCTGTTTCCGTTTATCAAGACGCTTGGGCTTTATGGTTTGCTGATGGTTTTGCAGATCTTTCTGCGGGACATATTCGTCTGGATTTCGGGGCAGGATACCGAAGCGGCAGAGAACAGCGTTGTGCCGATCCTGTTGGGGTTTGCGCTGGCGCTTGGGGCTTTGCCGATCATGGCGTTGTTCTGGGGCGCGCGGACATCTGACCTGACCGAGATCCTGGACCGGTTCCTGCAAGGCGTTCAGGTTGGCAATAACCGGATTTCTCCGGCGGATTTTCTGGCTTTTGCGGTTGTGTTTGTGATTGGCTACACGCTGACCCGGATGTTCCAGTCGGCGTTGAAAAACAGCCTTTTGCCGCGCACGTCCCTGGATCAGGGGGGGCAGAATGCGGTTGTTTCGGGCACCGGGTATGTCGGGGTTTTTCTGGCGGCGCTGGTTGCGGTGTCGACGGCGGGGATTGACCTGTCGTCTCTGGCGATTGTGGCTGGTGCCTTGTCGGTCGGCATTGGTTTTGGTTTGCAGAATATCGTGTCGAACTTTGTCAGCGGGATCATCCTGTTGATCGAACGTCCGGTGGCCGAGGGGGATTGGATCGAGGTCAGTGGCAACATGGGGATCGTGCGCGATATCTCGGTGCGCTCGACCCGGATTGAAACCTTTGACCGGTCGGATGTGATCCTGCCGAACTCGGATCTGGTGAGCGGGACAGTCACCAATTACACCCGTGGCAATACGATCGGGCGGCTGATCCTGCCGGTGGGCGTGGCCTATGGCAGTGACACGCAGGAGGTCGAGCGGATCTTGCGCGAGATTGCGGAGGCGCACCCAATGGTGTTGGCCAACCCTGCGCCTTTCATCGTGTTCAAGGAGTTTGGCGCTGACAGCCTGAACTTTGAGGTGCGGGCGATTTTGCGGGATATCAATTGGGTCATGTCGGTGCGTTCGGAAATGAACCATCAGGTCTATGCCCGTTTTGCCGAGGCGGGTATCGAGATTCCGTTTGCGCAGCGCGATGTCTGGCTGCGCAATCCGGAAACATTGCATCCCAAGGCGCCAAAGGGGTCCATGTCCGGCGATGCCGGGCGTCCGATGCCGCGAGAGATGCAATTGCCCGGAGACGATGATGGAGAGGGTCCAGATGAGCACTGAATTGCTATACGCGCAGGACGCCTATGTGCGTGAGGCCACGGCCAGAGTTGTGGCGCTTACGGATGAGGGCGGTGTCGTTTTGGATCGCAGTTTGTTTTACGCCACTGGCGGGGGGCAACCCGGTGACGGGGGCCTGTTGTGCTGGGATGGCGGTGAGACGCCGATTGCCACTGCGGTCAAGGGCGAGGCGGGGCAGGTGGTGCTGGTGCCGGCAGAGGGCGCGGCGGTGCCGGCTGTTGGTGACGAGGTCGCGCAGGAGCTGGATTGGGAGCGGCGGTATGGTCATATGCGGATGCACAGCTGTTTGCATTTGCTCTCGGTCGTGATTCCGCTGCCGGTGTCGGGCGGGGCTGTTGGGGCTGAGAAAGGCCGGTTGGATTTTGCGATGCCGGAGCCTCCGTCAGACAAGCCCGCGCTTGAGGCGGCTTTGCAGGCGCTGATCGACCGGGATCTGGAGATCAGCGAAAGCTGGATCACGGATGAAGAGCTGGCGGCCAATCCCGGACTGGTGAAGACCATGTCGGTGGCGCCGCCGAGCGGGGCTGGTCGTGTGCGGCTGGTGCGGATCGGAGAGGGGGAAAGCCAGGTTGATTTGCAGCCCTGTGGTGGCACCCATGTGGCCCGGACCTCTGAGATCGGGCGAATCCGGCTGGGCAAGGTCGAGAAGAAGGGCAAGGTGAACCGGCGGGTCTATGTCCATCTGGAGGACTAACGCATAGTGCGAAACCCGTGAAACCGCCTTGAGCGGCGCGGGTTTTCGAATTTTGCGGCAGGCCGGTTGTGCGGTTGTCAGTGAGGGGAGACCAGCCCCAGAATGAGCTGGCGCAGGCCGATGGCGGCTCCGGCAAAGATGGCGAGCATGGCAATCGGGGCGCTGAAGGCGAGCACTGAGAACGCGGACAGGCCCTGGCCGACACTACAGCCGACGGCCAGCACGGCGCCGGGCCCCATCAGGGCCGCGCCAAAGATCTGGCGGCCGAGTTCGCGGGGGTCATCGCAGGCCTCCCAGCGGAAGTGTCCTTTTGAGTAGGATCCCAAGGTTGCGCCCAGGACGACGCCGACAATGGAGCCGACGCTGAAGGAGAGTGTGTTGCCTGAGGCGGTCATGGAGTAAAACAGCGTGTCGCCGATCGGGACGGCGAAGGTATGGGTGCGCACCGGCTCTGCGTCAAAGCCGGTGGTGGCGACCCAATAGGTTCCGACCCAGCCCGAGACGATGGCCAAGCCGACGATAAAGCCCCAGAAGATATGACCGGGCGCGCGGCGCATTTCGGATTTCCAAAGCGAGAGCAGCAGGATAGCGCCGCCCACGACCAGCGCGGTTGTCAGTGGCGCGATGCCGTGATTGGCCAGAAGCTGGGACAGCCCCTGTGGGGTTTGGGCGCCTGTGTCTGCCGGTATCAGGCGGACCCGCAGCAGGGCGAGGGGGCCGGACATGACGAAATAGGCGGACAGGCCCATCACCAGCACGATCAGGAACGAGCGCAGGTCGCCTCCGCCAAGGCGGGCCAGGGCGCCGTAGCCGCAATTGCCGCTGAGGGCCATGCCATAGCCGAACATCAGCCCGCCGATGATGGTGCCCAGCGGCGCCCATATGCGGTCCAGGTAGGCGGTTTGCGCGATGTCGAAATGCCCTGTGGCCTGCGCCAGATGGGTGCCGATGATGGCAACGCCCAGGGCAACGCCCCACATGCGCAATCTGAGGTCATCGGCCCCATAGAGGTAGTCTTCGATCGCGCCAAGGGTGCAAAACCGACCGATCCGTGCTGCAAGGCCAAGCGCGATGCCACCCAACAGCCCGATCAGGGCCGCTGCGTTGGCGTCGCCAATCGCATCCAACATCCCGCTCCTCCCTGAGATCGCCCGGTGGGATTATCGCCCGGTCAATCTTCCCTGCAAAACAGGTCGTATACCACCTCGATGATTTGGTTCGGACGGTTGTCTGTCAAGCTATAGAATATTGTTTTGCCTTCGCGCCGGGGTGTGACCAGCCCTTCGAGCCGCAAGCGGGTGAGCTGTTGGGACACGGCCGCCTGGCGCGCGGAGAGCAATTCTTCGAGTTCGGTGACGGATTTTTCGCCGGATGCGAGCTGGCACAGGATCATCAGCCGACCTTCGTGGCTGATCGCCTTGAGGAAGTTGGAGGCCCGCTGTGCGTTCAGCATCATTTTTTCCATATCCTCTGCGCACATGTTCTTGTCGAACACGGGCAGTCGGGACTTGGTCGACTCGGGGGGGGATGTTTCAGACGTCACGGGGATGTTCATAAAGGGTTAGCTTTGCTGATCCAAGGGTATGTTGGCGCGTTGTATGAGCATGAGGAGCATGCCCCAAAAAAAGTCTTCGCCGGGGTAGCCTTCTATGCGGCCTGCCTCTTTTCCGTCCTGAATGACTATGAAGGTGGGGGTGTAGTGGACCGGTTTGGCGAAAATCACATCGGGGCTTTGCCCGTGAAGGTCATAGCGTTTGAGCGGTAGCGTGCGGCCTTCGGCGGTTTTGGGGTAGATCGGCGCGATTTCGTCGTTCCATCGGGCGCACCAATAGCAGCCGTTTTCCTCGGCCATGAGCAGATAGGCCTGGGCCCATGCGGGCACCGGCAGGCTGAGCATCAGCAGGCAGGCCAGAGATTTCACGAAATGCATTGCGCGCTTCAATTGACAGATGTTACACCTTCTCATAATCTAATTTATGAATGTTTTGAGGTCAAGGGCGCTGTTGCCTTGGCCTGTATTGCCTGAGGCGACGCGCCAGGGCTGGGATTGCCATGTTTGATGTCACGTTTCTGGGGGCGTATCTGGCCGGGCTTTTGTCCTTTCTGTCGCCCTGTATCCTGCCGATTGTTCCGTTTTACCTGAGTTATCTGGCCGGGGTCGGGATGAACCAGATTTCGGCGGAGGCCGAGATTTCGCGGGCGGTTCGGGTGCGGGCCGTTCTGGCGGCGTGCTTGTTTTCGCTGGGGGTTCTGACGGTCTTTGTCGGGCTGGGGGTGACGGCGACCTTGTTCGGGCAGCTGTTGCGGGAATATTTCGACGTGCTGCGATGGCTGGCGGCGGCTTTGATCATTGCGATGGGTCTGCACTTCCTTGGGGTGGTGCGCATCGGGTTCCTGTACCGGCAGTTTCGGGCGGATGCGGGGGATACCTCGAATGTTGGCCTGTTGGGGGCCTATGTGATCGGGTTTGCCTTTGCCTTTGGGTGGACGCCCTGTGTGGGGCCGGTTCTGGCGGCGATTTTGTTTACTGCGGCGGGGCAGGAGAGCGCCGGGCAGGGGGCCGCCTTGCTGGTGGCTTATGGGCTGGGAATGACCCTGCCATTTATTCTGGCCGCGTTTTTCATCGGGCCGTTCATGTCCTGGATGAGCCGGTTTCGCAGGCATCTGGGGGTGATCGAGAAAGGGATGGGCGTGCTGTTGATCGTGTTTGGGGTGTTGATTGCCACAAACTCTATCAACGTGATTGCGCAATGGATGCTGGAGAACTTTTCGTGGTTTGGCGCGATTGGGTAATAGGGAGGATTTCTGATGCTGCGTAGAATGATTTTGGTGATGACCGTGCTGTTTGCCGGCGCGGGCTTTGCGGCCGAGCTGGGCGATGACGGTCTGCACAAAGAGCCGTGGATGCGGGACACGTTCAAGGATCTGTCCGAGGATCTGGCCGAGGCCAATGCAGAGGGCAAGCGGCTGATGCTATTGGTCGAGCAGCGTGGATGCACCTATTGCAAGAAGATGCACGAAGAGGTTTTTGTGGTTCCGGAGATCGCCCAGTACATCACGGACAACTATTTTGTGGTGCAGATCAACATGTTTGGTGATGTCGAGATGACCGATTTCGACGGAACTGTTCTGACTGAAAAGCAGATGGTCAAACGCTGGGGCGCCTTGTTCACGCCGAGCATTTATTTCCTGCCGGAACAGGTGGAGGATGGCCAGAGCGCCGTTCAGGCGGCGGTGGCGCATATGCCTGGTGCGTTTGGTCAGTGGACGACGTTGAACATGCTGACCTGGGTGGTTGAGAAGGGCTATGACAGCGATGAGCCGTTTCAGAAGTACCACGCGCGCAAGTTCTCAGAACAAAATGGCTGAAAATGCTGCGCCTGCAAACAAAAGATGCGTGATGGCAGCATTTTTCGAACAAATACAAAAATTCAATTAATCGAATTTGTTGTTGCGATTTTACGGATTCCTGCGCTAGGGTGATCAAATCCGAGACGCAAGAATCGTCCAGGGGAGGATACATGAAATACGCTATGGGACTGGTCGCTGTGGCCGCGTTGAGCGCGACAGCAGGCTGGGCGGAGATGGTCAAACCGACAGAGGTGGCCTATGTCGACGGAACGGTTGCAGCGTCGCTGACCGGGGTTGCCGGTGATCCGGTTGCTGGTCGGGCGGTGTTTGCCAATCGAAAACAGGGCAATTGCCTGGCTTGTCACACCAATGCGGACCTGAGCGAAGAAAGCTTTCACGGAGAGGTCGGGCCGCCCATGGATGGTGTGGCTGATCGCTGGAGTGAGGCGGAACTGCGCGGCATTGTCACCAATTCCAAGCAGATGTTTGAGGGCACGATCATGCCGGCGTTTTACATTGACAGTGGCTATGAACGGCCATTGGACGATTTCGCGGGCAAAAGCATTCTGACTGCGCAGCAGGTCGAGGATGTGATCGCCTATCTGATGACGCTGAAAGAAGACTAACGTTTGAACTGGAGCATGACATGGACCTGACACGGCGCAAATTGCTGGTCATTGGCGGGGGCGCATTCGCAGGCGCGAGTATGATCGGCCTGCCTGCCTTTGCGAGCCTGACGGATGATGCAATCGCGGAACTCACAGGGGGTGCGGATCTGGGCGAGGGGGCAATTGACCTGACAGCGCCAGAGATCGCAGAGAATGGCAATACGGTACCAATCAAGGTGAGCGCGCCCGGTGCGGTTGCGATCACGATCTATGCGGATGGCAACCCGGTGCCGAATGTGGCGACCTTCAAATTTGGCCCGCTGAGCGGTTCGCGCAGTGCGTCGACGCGCATTCGACTGGCGACGACACAGAATGTCGTGGCGGTGGCCCAGATGGAAGACGGTTCGTTCCAGATGGCCAAGGCGAATGTCAAAGTGACCATTGGCGGCTGCGGCGGCTGATCCAAACAATACGAGGAGAACAACAATGGCATCGGGTGTGAAACCTCGCGTCAAGGTTCCAAAGACGGCTGCGGCCGGAGATATCATTACGATCAAAACGTTGATCAGCCACAAGATGGAAAGCGGTCAGCGCAAGGGCGACGACGGAAATCTCATTCCGCGCTCGATCATCAACCGGTTCACGGCGGGTTTTAACGGCCAGAATGTCATTGATGTGACATTGGAGCCTGCGATTTCGACCAATCCGTATTTTCAGTTTGAGGCGATCGTGCCGGAAACCGGTGAGTTTACCTTCACCTGGTATGATGATGACGGGTCGGTTTACGACACAAGCAAGAAGATCACCGTTTCGTAAGAAAACGCGGGATCGCAAGCGGGAGGAACAGAATGACCATCAAACCGTGGATTACGGCTGCCTTGACGGTGCTGGCCGGCGGGGCCTTTGCCCAGGACGACGCCACCTTAGTTATCGATGGGCAGACCATGGTGACCGAAGTGGCTGCGCCGGCGCATATGGAGAACGTCGACACTTTGTATTCGGGGTGGCGTTTCCGGGCGTCCGAGACACAGGCGCTGGAGCTGGATGATTTCGACAATCCCGGTTTTGTCTTTGTCGAACAGGCGGTTGACCTGTGGGATACGGCAGATGGATCGGAGGGGAAATCCTGTGGATCCTGCCATGAAGATGTGGCTGATTTTGCCGGGTTGCGGACCCAGCTGCCGCGGGTCGAGGATGGCACGCTGGTCTCGATGGAGAACCTGGTCAACGAATGCCGGACCGAGCGCATGGGCGCAGAGCCCTGGAAGTGGTCGGGCGGGCAGATGACCAGCATGACCGCCCTGATCGGTCTGCAATCGCGCGGGATGGCGATGAATGTCGCCATTGATGGCGCGGCGGCACCGTTCTGGGAGAAGGGCAAAGAGCTGTATTATACGCGCGTCGGTCAGTTGGATATGGCCTGTTCGAACTGCCACGAGGACAACTATGGTGTCATGATCCGTGCGGATCACCTGTCACAGGGGCAGATCAACGGGTTTCCGACCTATCGTTTGAAGAATGCCAAGCTGAATTCCATTCATGGGCGTTTCAAGGGGTGCATGAAGAACATCCGCGCGACCCCCTTCAAGGAAGGTGGCGACGAGTTCAAGGCGTTGGAGCTATATCTGGCATCACGCGGGGCTGGCCTGTCGGTCGAGACACCGTCAGTTCGCAACTGAGTTAAGCGTGACCCCGCAGTTTGGGCTGCGGGGTCACGCTCTTATCTAATAAATTCAAATATTCGAATATAAACGGGTGTATGCATCATGATCTCGCGGCGTGACTTTTTGCAGGTTGGTATGGCGGCGTCGGCAATTGTCGGTGGGTCCGGGTTTGGCAACTGGTCGCGTCTGGCGGCGCAGCAGCGATTGACGCAGGATCAGTTGCTGGAGTTTGACACCTTTGGGAATGTCTCGCTGATCCATGTCACGGATATCCATGGGCAGTTGAAACCGCTCTATTTCAGAGAGCCTTCGGTGAACATCGGGGTGGGGGCCAACAAGGGGGCGGTGCCGCATGTGACCGGCGCGGATTTTCGCGCGCTTTATGGGATCGAGGATCAGAGCCCGTCTCATTACGCGCTGAGTTCTGGTGACTTTTCGGCTCTGGCGCAGACCTATGGCCGGGTCGGAGGGCTGGACCGGATGGCGACGGTCATCAAGGCCATCCGCGCAGATCGCCCGGACGCCATTCTGTTGGACGGTGGGGATACGTGGCATGGGTCTTATACCTGCCTCAAGACCCAGGGTCAGGACATGGTGAATGTGATGAATGCGCTGGCACCGGATGCGATGACCTTTCATTGGGAGTTCACGCTGGGCAGTGATCGGGTGCAGGAACTGGTCGAAGGGTTGCCGTTTGCGGCCCTTGGGCAAAACATTTTCGATGCGGAATGGGATGAGCCGGCGGAGTTGTTCCCGCCTTACAAGATGTTCGAACGCGGCGGCACCAAGATTGCGGTGATCGGGCAGGCGTTCCCTTATATGCCGATTGCCAATCCGGGCTGGATGTTCCCCGAATATGCCTTTGGCATTCGGGATCAGAACATGGCGGCCATGGTGGAGCAGGTCCGGGCCGAGGGCGCGCAATGTGTCGTGGTGCTGAGCCACAATGGCTTTGACGTGGACAAGAAGATGGCCAGTGTGGTGCCCGGGATTGATGTGATCCTGTCGGGGCACACACATGACGCGCTGCCCGAGCCGGTATTGGTGGGCAAGACGGTCATTCTGCCCTCGGGGTCAAATGGCAAGTTTGTCAGCCGGGTGGATCTGGACATTCGCGATGGTCAGATGATGGGGTATCGGACCAAGCTGATCCCGATCTTTGCGGATGTGATCGAGCCGGACGCCGAGGTGGCGGCGTTGATCGACACGCAGCGCGCACCGTATCTGGAGGAGATGTCCGAGGTGATCGGGCAGACTGACAGCCTGTTGTACCGGCGCGGCAATTTCAACGGCACCTGGGATGATCTGATCTGTGATGCCTTGTTGTCTGAACGGGACGCCGAGATTGCGTTGAGCCCCGGTGTGCGGTGGGGGCCGACGGTGGTTCCGGGCCAGGACATCACGCGGGAGGACCTGTTTGGGGTGACCTCGATGAGCTACGGCAAGGCCTATCGCACCGAGATGACGGGCGAGTTCCTGAAGGTGGTTCTGGAGGATGTGGCCGACAACATCTTTAACCCGGACCCTTACTATCAGCAGGGCGGTGACATGGTGCGGACGGGTGGTCTGGGCTATCGGATTGATGTGTCCAAGCCACAGGGGCAGCGGATCAGCAACATGACATTGCTGGAGACCGGTGAGCCGATTGATCCGGCGCGGGCCTATGTTGTGGCCGGGTGGGCCTCGGTCAACGAAGACACCGAAGGCCCGCAGATCTGGGACGTGGTGGAGAGCCATGTGCGCAAGGTGGGCACCATTACGGTGGAGCCGAACACAAGCGTTGAAATTGTTGGACTCTAACTGGATTTCGTGGAGCACGAGATATGGATGATACATTCAAACCCTCCCGCCGCGCGTTTCTGAGAAGCAGCGCCGCGGTGGCTGCCGGGACCGTTGCGACCGGGACGATGGCAACCGGAGCAGGGGCGAGCGGGCCTGATCCGCTGATCACCGATGTTCAGGATTGGGCGTCATATACCGGCGTCGGCGTGGATGAGACGCCTTATGGGCTGCCGATTCATTTCGAAAAGGACGTGGTGCGGCGCAATGTGGAGTGGCTGACGGCCTCGCCGATTTCCTCGATCAACTTTACGCCTATTCATGCGCTGGATGGCACGATCACGCCGCAGGGCTGTGCGTTCGAGCGTCATCATTCGGGCGCGATCGAGCTGTCCAAACAGGACTTCCGGTTGATGATCAACGGGTTGGTCGATGAGCCTTTGGTGCTGAGCTATCAGGATCTAGAGCGGTTCCCGCGCGAGAACCATGTCTATTTCTGTGAATGCGCGGCCAATACCGGCATGGAATGGGCCGGGGCGCAGTTGAATGGTGTGCAATTCACCCACGGCATGATTCACAACATGGAATACACAGGCGTGCCGTTGCGCAGCCTGCTGGCCGAGGCGGGTGCCGATATTTCAGCGGACAAATGGGTCTATGTCGAGGGGGCGGATGCGTCTTCGAATGGGCGTTCGATCCCGATGGAGAAGGCGCTGGACGATGTGTTGGTTGCCTTCAAGGCCAATGGCGAGGCGCTGAGGATGGAGCATGGCTATCCCGTGCGTCTGGTTGTTCCGGGCTGGGAAGGCAACATGTGGATCAAGTGGCTGCGCCGGATCGAGGTGGTCGATCGGGCGGTGGAGAGCCGTGAGGAGACCTCTAAGTACACGGATGTCTATGAGGATGGGACCGCGCGCAAGTGGACCTGGGTCATGGATGCGAAATCGGTGATCACCTCTCCTAGTCCTCAATCGCCGATCCAGCATGGGCCCGGGCCGATGGTGATTTCCGGTCTGGCCTGGTCGGGACACGGTCAGATCACGCGCGTGGATGTGTCAAAGAATGGCGGGATCAGTTGGGAAACTGCGCGGCTGGGGCGTCAGGGCGATACCAAGGCGCTGACCCGGTTCTATCTGGATACCGATTGGGACGGTGAACCGATGTTGTTGCAGGCCCGGGCCATGGACGAGACCGGCTATGTGCAACCAACCAAGACACAGCTGCGCGAGATGCGCGGCGAGAATTCAGTCTATCACAACAATTGCATCCAAACGTGGTTTGTGAATGCGGAAGGGGTCGCAGAGAATGTCGAAGTCTCCTAACATTTTTCTTCCGGCGCTGGGTGGGGCCACCCTGGTTTTGGGTGTGGCTTATGGCTGGTCTCAGCGGGATGCGGGCGCGGCGCAGATCAGCCTGTTGAATGACCGGATTGCGCAGGTCGAAGCGCATGAGCAGAACGCTCTGGATGCCGCCAAAACGGAGGCTGCGCGGGTTGCTGAGTTGCAAGAGCAGGTGGCCGCAGTTCAGGCAGCGGCGCAAGAGCGCGCGGCGATGAGCGTGAACCTGACCGCGCCGGCGCCTTTGCCCGAGGGGCGTCTGGGGCTTGGGCGCGCGGCGTTGCCCGAGGAAATTGCGGCCTGGGATGTGGATGTTCTGCCGGATGGGCGGGGCCTGCCTGAAGGGCGGGGGGATGTGTTTACCGGGGAAGAGGTGTTCGCGGATAAATGTGCGTCCTGCCACGGGGATTTTGCCGAGGGCGTCGACAACTGGCCTGTGCTGGCCGGTGGGTTTGATACCTTGGCGGATAAGGATCCGGTCAAGACGGTCGGGTCGTACTGGCCCTATCTTTCGACGGTTTGGGACTATGTCCACCGCTCTATGCCATTTGGCGAGGCGCAGACGCTGAGCGCGGATGAAACCTATGCCATCGTTGCGTATATTCTGTATTCGAACGACCTGGTGGATGATGAATTCGAGCTGAGCCACGAGAATTTCACCGAAGTCGAGATGCATAATGCGGCCGGGTTTGTCGTCGACGACCGCCCGGAGCTGGAATACAGCCAGTGGCAGACAGAGCCTTGCATGGAGAATTGCAAGGAGCGTGTCGAGATCACCATGCGGGCGACGTTTCTGGATGTGACGCCGGAGAATGGCGAAGAGTCGGTGATGAATCACGCCTCGGCGGAAGATGCGCCATCCTTTACCGCGGCTGCGACAGAGGGGGCTGACGCCGCAGCGGAGGAGACGGCGGCCTCGGGTGCGCTGGATCCGGCGATGATCGCGGCGGGTGAGAAGGTCTTTAAGAAATGCAAGGCCTGTCATCAGGTGGGCGACGGGGCCGAGAACAAGAGTGGTCCGCAGCTGAATGCGCTGATGGGGCGTGTGATGGGGTCTTCGGAGGGGTTCAGATATTCCAAGGGATTTGTGGCCGCCAAAGAGGAAGGCCGGGTTTGGGACGAGGCCGAGCTGGCGGCGTTCCTGTCCAAGCCGAAATCGTACATCAAGGGCACCAAGATGTCCTTTTCCGGGCTGAAGAAGCAGGCGGATCTGGATGCCATCACCGTTTATCTCAAGTCGTTTGGACAATGAGGCCTTGGGACAGGTGGGTTGGATGTTTCAGAGGGTTGGCGGGATAAGCCTGGGACTGGTGGGGTTTGCGGGCGTTTTGGCGGCGCAACCCTCGGCAGATCCGGAGCGCGGGGCGAAAGTCTATAAGAAATGTATGGCCTGTCATATGGTTGGGCCAGAGGCGCGAAACCGGGTTGGGCCGCCCCTGAACGATCTGTTGTCGGCGCGCGCCGGGCATGTGGAGGGGTTCAGATATTCGGACGCCATGCGGGCGCGCGGTGACGCGGGGCTGACCTGGACCGAGGAGGCGCTGGATGCCTTTCTGGCGGATCCGCGTGGCTTTGTGCCCAAGACCAAGATGAGTTTTCGCGGCCTGAAGGATGCGGCGGATCGGGCGGATGTGATCGCCTATCTGGCGACGTTTTCGCAGGCGGGGACAGGGAGCGCTGCGCAGGAGGAGGTGCCTGTTGCGGCTGGTTTTGCTGTCTCTGACGAGATCCTGTCGATTGAGGGGGATGTGGAATACGGGGCGTATTTGGGCAGTGAATGCACGACTTGCCACCAGCAAGATGGGGGCAATGCTGGCATCCCGGGGATCGTCGGCTGGGAGACCGATGATTTCGTAACCGCGATGCACGCATACAAAGAAGGGCACCGGGCCAACCCGGTCATGCAGATGGTCACCGGCCGGTTGGCCAATGACGAAATAGCCGCTTTGGCGGCCTATTTTAAAAGCCTCGGCAACTGAGGCGGTTCAAGGGAGGAATGAATAATGAGTGTGAACAGAAGAACGTTCCTGGGGTCATCTGTGGCGGCTTCGGTTGCTTTGACAGCGCCCAGGGTGCTGGCGGATGGTCATGGCAAGCCACGGGTTGTGGTGATCGGCGGCGGTGCCGGCGGTGCGACTGCGGCACGTTATCTGACCAAGGATAGCAAGGGTGCGATAGATGTGACGTTGGTTGAGCCGACGCGCACCTATTATACCTGCTTTTTCTCCAACCTGTATCTGGGCGGGTTCAAGACCATTGATGATATCGGTCACACCTATGGCAACCTGGCCGCAGGTGGCGTGAATGTGGTGCATGACTGGGCGGTTGGTGTTGATCGCGCCGCCAAGGTTGTGACGCTGGCCGGAGGCGGGTCGCTGTCGTATGACAAATTGATCCTGAGCCCTGGCATCGATTTTGTCGAAGGCGCTGTGGCGGGTTGGGATCTGAATGCGCAGAATGCGATGCCCCATGCCTATAAGGCGGGCTCGCAGACGGAACTGCTCAAGGCGCAGTTGATGGCCATGCCAGAGGGCGGGACATTTGCGATGGTCGCACCTCCGAACCCGTATCGTTGTCCTCCGGGGCCTTATGAGCGGGTGTCGATGGTCGCGCATTATCTGAAGAACAACAATCCGACGGCCAAGATCATTGTCGCGGACCCCAAGCCGAAGTTTTCGAAGATGGCGTTGTTCCAGGAGGGATGGGCCGACAATTATGCCGGGATGGTTGATTGGATCGGTGCGGATTTTGGCGGGGGCGATGTCTCTGTCGATCCGGCAGCGATGACGCTGACGATTGATGGCGAAGAAACCAAAGTGGACGTTTGCAACGTGATCCCGGCGATGAAGGCGGGACGGATTGCGGAGATTGCCGGTGTGACGGATGGCAATTGGGCGCCGGTGAATGCGGCTGACATGTCCTCCAAGATGGATGCGGATGTTCATGTTCTGGGCGATGCCAGCCAGCAGGGTGACATGCCGAAATCCGGGTTCTCGGCCAATAGCCAGGCCAAGGTCTGTGCCAATGCGGTGCGTGGCGCGCTGACCGGATCCAAGGTGTTCCCGGCCAAGTTCTCGAACACGTGCTGGTCGCTGATTGACACGGATAACGGCGTGAAAGTCGGGGCCACCTATGAGGCCACGGACGAGAAGATCGCCAAGGTTGACGGGTTCATTTCAAAGACCGGTGAAAGCGCCGATCTGCGGAAAGCCACCTATGAGGAATCCGAAGGCTGGTACGCCGGCATCACGGCTGACATGTTCGGCTAAACTCAAATGCCCCCGGGGCGGTTGTCCCGGGGGTTCGAAAGGGGCGCTATGCGATCCATGTTGATGGGGCTGGGATTGTGTCTGGGAATGACACCGGTCTGTGCACAGGATGTCCTGGTCACGGTTTATGACGGATCATTTGACGATGCGCGGTTTGCCGTGGAAAGCGCCATTTTGGATCGGGGTCTGGTGATCGAACATGTGAGCCACGTGGGCGACATGCTGAACCGGACCGGTGCGGATGTGGGCAGCGAGATACAGATTTTTGAGGCTGCGGATATCTACATTTTCTGCTCGGCGGTGGTGTCGCGCCAGGTGATGGAGGCGGATCCGATGAACCTGGTGCATTGTCCTTATTCCATCTTTGTGGCGCAGCGCGACGGCTCGGTCATCATCGGGCATCGCGATTATCCGGATGGGTCGATGCAGCCCGTTGAGAACCTGTTGGCAGAGATCGTGGCAGAGGCTGGAGCTTTTTGATGGACTACCAATCGTTTTTTCAGGCCGAGCTGGATGATCTGCGGGCCAGCGGGAATTACCGCGAATTTGCCGAGTTGGAGCGGGCGCGGGGGGCTTTTCCGCGGGCGAAGTGGCACAATGGGTCGGGATCGGGGTCGGTGACGGGGTCGGTGACGGGATCGGTGACGGTTTGGTGCTCCAATGACTATCTGGGCATGGGGCAGCATCCTGCGGTTCTGGAGGCGATGCAGGATGCGTTGCAGCGCACCGGTGCGGGCGCGGGGGGCACGCGGAATATCTCTGGAACGACCCATGATCACGTTGTGCTGGAGGCTGAGCTGGCTGATCTGCATGGCAAGGAGGCGGCGTTGCTGTTTACCTCGGGCTATGTGTCGAACTGGGCCGGGCTGGGCACTTTGGCCGCGCGAATTCCGGATTGTGTGGTGTTGTCTGATGCGTTGAACCATGCGTCTATGATCGAAGGGATCCGCCATTCGCGGGCCCAAAAGGTGATTTGGGCGCATAACGACATGGCAGATCTGGAGGCGAAGCTGGCGGCTTTGCCCGTTGATCAGCCCAAGTTGATAGCCTTTGAGAGCGTTTATTCGATGGATGGAGACATCGCGCCGATTGCAGAGATCTGTGATCTGGCGGATCGCTATGGCGCGATGACCTATCTGGACGAGGTGCATGCGGTTGGTCTGTATGGTCCGCGCGGTGGTGGGATTGCCGAACGGGAAGGTCTGATGGATCGGGTGACGGTCATCGAGGGGACCTTGGGCAAGGCCTTTGGTGTCATGGGGGGCTATATTGCGGCCTCGGCGCAGCTGTGTGATTTTGTGCGCTCTTTTGCGTCTGGGTTCATCTTCACCACGGCCCTGCCGCCCTGTGTGGCCGCCGGGGCTGCGGCGTCCGTGCGTCATTTGAAGGTCAGCAATGTGGAGCGGTTGGCGCATCAGGCCCGGGTGGCCGAGGTGCGTCGGCGTCTGGATGCGATTGGATTGCCGCATATCGACAATCCGAGCCATATCATTCCGGTGAGCGTTGGCGATCCGAACAAGTGCAAGTTCCTGTCGGATATGCTGTTGCGCGATCATGGGGTCTATATTCAGCCGATCAACTATCCGACGGTTCCCAAAGGCACCGAGCGGTTGCGGATTACGCCGTCACCGGTTCACAGCCTGGCCGATGTGGATCATCTGGTGGGCGCGCTGGGGCAGCTGTGGACGCAATGCGAACTGGCGCGGCGTCCGATGGCGGCGCAATAGGGCATATTGCGAAGGTCTTGAAACCCAAACCCGTTGAAACCCAGGATTTCAGGCGGCCTTGGGTAAGGCGGGTTTATCGCCTTGTTCTATTCGGGGCTGCCCGTTTGCGGGGTGTGGGCCGGGTGGGTCACTCGAATTCCATCTGCTCGTAGACCCGGCCCGCGTTGCGGGTGGCGAGTTCTTCGAATGTGTCCAGGTTCGCATAGGCGGATTGGTCGACATAATAGGCCTCGGCCAGGCCGCCATCTGCCTCCAGATGTTCGCCGACGACGCGGCGCAGGTGCACCAGATAGTCTCGGGTATAGCGGCGGACCTGATCCATGTTGGTCGGGTGGCCGTGGCCGGGAATGACGTAGGTGGCGTTCAGCGCCTCAAAGCAGCAATCCCAGGTTTCGATCCAGTCGAGCACGATGGTGTCTTCGAAAATGGGCAGCATGCGTTCATGAAAGGCCATGTCGCCGGCAATGACCATGCCCTGTTCGGGCAGCCAGACCTGCGTGTCACCGGGGCCATGTGCGGGGCCGAGGTGCAGGACCTCGATCCGGAAATCGCCCATTTCGATGATATGGCTGTCTTCGAAGGTTTCGGTAGGTGGGGCGACGAATGTGCCTTCGGCCTTGTCCCGATTGTAGCGCTTCATGCCTTCGAGGATGAGATTGCCGCGTTCCTCGATTTCATGGGCGGCATCCACATGGGCCAGGATTGGCACGCCCTGTTCGGCCCAATAGGAATTGCCCAACATGGCATGACCCTGGCCGTTTTCGTCGATCACCAGTTTGACGGGCTGATCGGTGACGACGCGGATTTCGGCGTGCAGGGCCTGGGCCAGAATATAGGCCGCGCCGCCGTTGATGACGATGACCCCGTCGCCGGTCACGATGAAGCTGAGGTTGTTGTTGTGCCCGCTGTTTTCATAGGTTGGCGGGGCGGTCGCGCCGATGGCGGACCAGACATGCGGGATGACTTCGACGGGTTTGGAATAGAGCGGCGAGGCGGGGTATTGATCCGGGATATCTTCGGATGCGGCGGTGATGGCTGGAAGGAGGCCGCAGATCAGGGCGCTGATGCTACGCCGGAACAGGGGTGATATCTGCATCATCCGGCCCCCGGTACAAAGCGATAGCTGTCCTGATCACGCTCGACCCGGCCCATGCCGCCATCCGGCAGGTGAAAACCGACAAGCGCCATATCGTCCTGAATCAGCCGGTCAAACAGTTGAACGCGGGTTTGTGCCGCCATTTCGGCGTCCTGATCCGAACCGCTGTGCCAGGTCGGCTTGCGGAAGGCGACGTGGTGATTGCCGATGGCGTCGCCGCCGATCAGCGCGGCGTTTGTGCCATTGCGCACCTCAAAGGCCATGTGGCCGGGTGTATGCCCGGGCGAGGCGACGGCTGCTATCCCGGGGAGAAGCTCGGCCCCGTCATCAAAGAGGACAACGGCGTCTTCGATCGTTTCCATGCGGCGGCGCGCGCCAACGGCAAATGCGGCGCGGGCGTCTCCGATTGTGTTTACGGTTTCGGGGTTCCACCAATAGTCCCATTCAGCCCGTCCCATCATGTAGGTGGCATTGGCAAAGGCCGGTTCGTCAAAATCGTCCAGCAGGCCCCAGATGTGGTCGGGGTGGGCATGGGTGAAAAGCACGTGGGTCACATCGTCGGGTGTCAGATCCAGCGCGTCGAGGCTGTCGAGCACAGTGCCGGCGGTTGGCATGAAATCGGGGCCAGAGCCGACATCGAACAGCACGGTGTTCGTGCCGTCCCGGTAGAGGGCGAGGTTGCATTCGGGTGTGACCTGGTTCCGGTCCAAGCCATAGTCCTGCAGGATTTCGGCCAGGGCGTCCTGGGGCATCTGGTCAAAGATGAACCCGCCAGGGAGGGTTAGGTTGCCATCGCTGACGGTGGTCAACGTGGCGGTGCCAATCGCGATATTGGCGGTCACAAGTTGCGGGCACATCGTGGTGAGTGCGGCGGCGGCGGCGCTATGCGTCAGGAGCGTTCTACGAGTCAGGGTCATTCAAGTATTATACACATTCCTATATTAGAATATATCAAAAAGTGAGGGTGCGGACAGTTCGCCCTGGCGGGGGAGTGTACCAGGGGGGGCAGGTGGGTGCGCGGGATGCAACCAGAGCGTATCGTGAGCGTCTAAAACAGTGGCGGACCTCTGGATATGCGGGGTTTTCCGACGCTGTCGGGGGAAAAGGGTTGCGCGGGGGGGCGGCTCTGATTTTGCTGCTGGGGCAAGGGTCTTTGGTGTGTCGGCTGGATCACGGCAGAGCGCAGGGGCGGAGGATCTGAGGAACAGGTGAAGTGAGGCCAGGAGCGGATGCAAGAGCTGCCAGTTGAAAGCAAATGGTATCAGAGCGAGCAGATTGATGCGCGCCTGTGGTTGATTACGGAACCCAGGGTGCATCCCATTTTCTCGGCCAATATGCATTTGGTGTTGGGGCGTGACATGGATCTGCTGATTGACAGCGGCATGGGGATTGCGCCTTTGCGTCCGGTTGTGGACGCGATCCGGCCGGATCCGGCGCGTCCGTTGATGTGTTTGTCGACCCATACACATGTGGATCATATCGGCGCTGTGCATGAGTTTGATCACCGGCTTGTCCATCCGATCGAAGCAGCCGAGCTGGCTGCGCCCGCGCCCTATGAGCTGCGCACGGATGGGATATCGGACGGGTTTCGCCGCCTGTTTCTGGAGGCTGGTTATCCGCCCTTGTGGCCTCTGCTGATCGATGCGCTGCCGTATGAAGGGTATGACGTAGAGGCCTACCGGTTGCAGGGGGCCCCGGCGACGGCATTGGTGGTCGAGGGGGACAGCATTGATCTGGGCGACTGGCAGGCCGAGGTTTTGCATTTGCCCGGCCATTCGCCGGGGCAGGTGGGGTTGCTGCATCATGACAGCGGCACCTTGTTCGGTGCCGATGCGATTTACGATGGTCCGCTGATCTATGACGGGCCGGGGATGAGCCTGGAGGATTATGCCGCAACGCTGCGCAGGTTGCGCGATTTGCCGATCCGTTTGGTGCATGGTGGGCATGATCCCCGGTTCGACAAAAGCCGGATGGATGAGATTGTGGAGGCCTATTTGACGAAATGGGCGCTTTGACATGGCGCTGCTGACCCGTCGGGATCTGATGGATCTTTTGTCCGGTGCCACGATCCTGGGCACGGGCGGGGGCGGTGATCTGGCCGAGGGGGTTGACCTGATCGACGCAGCCCTGGCGGCTGGCAAGGTGTTTGATTTGGTGGCGCTAGAGGATGTGCCGGATCAGGCCATCATCTGTACGCCTTATATGTTGGGGGCGATTTCTCAGTTGCCGGCGGAGGAAGAGGCGGCCTATGCGCGGTTGCCGCGGATCGAACGGCCGCCGATCCTGTTGGCCTATGAGCGGTTTCAGCAGGTGTTGGGGCAGAGGTTTTTCGGCGCGGTGCCCTGTGAATTGGGCGGGTCGAATACGGCTGTCGCCTTTTACGCGGCTGCGATGGCGGGGCAAAAGATTGTCGATGCGGATCCGGCCGGGCGCGCGGTGCCCGAGATCACGCATTCGACCTATTATTTTGCCGGGCTGCCTGCTGCTCCGCTGGTGCTGGCCAATGCCTTTGGCGAGGTCATGGTGCTGGAAAATGTGATGGATGATTTGCGTGCCGAGACATTGGTGCGGGCCCTGTCCATGGTCAGCGCCAATGACATTGCGGCGATTGATCATGCTTTGCCTGCCGCGCAATTGCGCGAGGCGATCATTCCCGGCACGCTGAGCAAGGCCTTGCATCTGGGTCGGGCGCATCGTGACGCGCTGGAGGCGGGACGGGATCCGGTGGCCACTGTGGCGCAGGTGGGCGGCGGGGCGGTGATGTTTCAGGGCGAGATCGCAGCCTGCGACTGGCGGACCGAAGGCGGGTTTACCCTAGGTTTCGTCGAAATTGCCGGGCGTGCGGAGCATCACGGCAGCCGATACAGAATTGCGGTTAAGAACGAAAACCTGGTGGGTTGGTGTGACGGGCGGGTGCATGCCACCATTCCCGACCTGATCTGTTTGTTTGATACGCAGCTGGGACAGCCGATTCAGAACCCGGACTATCATGTGGGTCAACAGGTTGCCGTTGTGATCCTGCCCGCGCCTGCGCCATTTTTGAAGCCACGTGGGCTGGAGGTGTTTGGTCCGGGCTATGCTGGTGTCGAGGGGCATTTTGTATCTCCTTTGCCTAGGCAAGGCTGAGGTGTTGGGGCGTTGCGGAGCCGTCGAAGGCGGGGGCCTGCCAGGTGAAGCCGTCCTTGCGGGTCAGGACGGTCTGGCCTTCGCAAAATGGGTTGGTGGATAAAGTGGCGATGCCCTGGTCGGTCTCTTGCCAGTGGCCCATGCAATAGGTGCTGGCAAAATGCGCCTTTATGGCGGAGCGGTCGGGGATGTGCGGGTCCGGTTTGGCATGGGTTTCGGGTGCGGGGCCGATTGCGATCAGGAAGACCGTGTCGTTTTCGATCAACACGCCTGACATGTCGTGCAGCGTGATGCGGTGGCCGCGCAAGGGGGGTGTTGGGACACGCAGCCAGCGTTCGCGGTATTTGGCGTGCAGGCCGTCTTCGAAAAGGGCCGCGCCGTCAAAGGACATCAGCCCGATGTCGTCAGCCTCGGGTGGCCCGTGCCAGTTGGTTTCGCGGTGCCAGGTGCATGTGTTGTCGGTCACGTCAATCGTCCCTGCAAACCCTTCGCTGTGCAGCAAGCGTTCCAATGCTGTGGCGGGCAGGTCCGCCAGGCAGCTGTGGCCGGTCAGGTCAGGGCGGTTCAGCGGGACGCGGATGTCGGCAAAGAGCGCGCCAGCCTGCATCCAGTGGACACGGGTGGTGTGATCCTCGAAACCCGGGGCCTTGATCCAGTCGCGCCGCCAGTGGCCTTGGAGATCGGCGCCAGTTATCATTCTGCGGCTTGGGCCATGCCTTTGATTTCAGAGATGATCTGTTCGTTGCTGAGCACGGCGCCCTCTTGCAGGTACTCCATCGCGTTGAGTGCGGCCTGATGCGCGTCTTGGGATGTGCCGCCGCAGCTGTCGGCGATGACGCGGCAGAAATAGTCGTTCTGGTGGCCGTCGACAAAGGTGTAGTGCACGCAGACATCTGTCATGCCGCCGATCAGGATCAGGGTTTGCGCCTTGAGCCCTTTGAGCAGGATTTCCAGATCGGTTCCGAAGAAGGCGGAGTAGCGGCGTTTGGGGACGAAGTAGTCTTCGTCGCGCTGGCCGGTGATCTCTTTGGGCATGGCGGTGCCGGGGTGATCTTCGCGGCAGTGGATGCCTTCGGATCCGTCCAGTTCGCGGCCGTAGTCGATGTTGTCCTTGCGGTGGATTTCCTGGATGTAGACGGTGGGCATATTGACGTCGCGGGCGGCCTGGATGACCTCCAGGGCGCGGCGCATGCGGTCGGAGTAGTCGGGGACGTGAGGAATGCCGCCTTCCTGACCGGGGTTGGACTCCATGAAGGCAGAGGCCTGGATGTCGATGACAAGCAGGACTGTGTTTCCAACAAGGGTGGGTTGACGGGGCATGGGAGCCTCCTGGGTTGTTTCAGGTTTTCGATTGATCGGCGCCCATCAGGCGCGGCAGATCGCCGAACCGGGCGATCAGCGAGAAAATGGCAACGGACACAAGGATGAAGGTGATGGCGGCCACGGCCATGGTGGGGGTGAAGCCATTGCGCAGGGAGTTGAAGATCTGGAGCGTCACGGTGGCGTAGGCCGAGCTGGAGACAAAGAACATGACGATGAATTCATTGAAGCTGAGCACAAAGGCAAAGAAGAACCCTGAGGCGGTGTAGGGCACCATCTGTGGCAGTATGATCGTGCGGAAGGCGATTTTCTGGGTGGCGCCCATGGTTGCGGCGGCATCCAGGTGGGCCTTGTCGATGGATTGCAGGCCGATTGAGATGGTCACCAGTGGCAGCGCCAGGAAGAGCACGGCATGGCTGATGATGCCGGACCACATATGCCCCAGACCACCGCTGAAGCCCCAGAAAAACCCCAGCCCGACCCCAAAGACAATCGGGGGCAGGGCAAAGGGCATGGCGCCCAGCCCGGCGAGGATCTGGGACGCCTTGCCGCCTTGTTTCCAGATGCCATAGGCCAGCGGCCAGGCCAGCAGCACGGCCAGCGCGGCGCTGGCTGTGGCGATGATCACAGAGTTCAGCATGGCGTTGCGCCAGACCGGCTCTTGAAAGAAGAACTCGCCAAAGCGGCTGAGCGTTGGGTCCTGGGGCGGGAACAGCATGGACCGTCCGCCGTTCAGCGCGGCGGCGCTGACCACAACGATTGGCAGCGCCACAACGATGGCCACCAGCCCCATGAAGATATGGATCAAAACCTTCATTTGTTTGTACTGCCTGCGTTGACCAACAGCTGACCCAGCCAGAGGCAGATTGCGCCGGTGATCAGCAATATGATGGCCTGGGCCGCGCCAAAGGGCGCGTTCAGGGTGGAACCGCGCACGGCTTCGTAGACGGAAATGGCGAGGGTCTGTTTTGACGGATCGGCGAAGACCGTTACGCTGACATAGGTGCCCAGCAGGAACACGAAGAGCAGGAAGAGGGTGCCGATCAATGGCATGCGAATGTTGGGCAACACGACTGTGCGCACAACGGTGACCGGGCCGGCGCCCATGGTGCGTGCCGCTTCGACAAGGGATTGATCGAGGCGGGACAGAGCCGGGTACATCAGGATCACCGCATAGGGCCAGACCAGGTAGGACATGGTCAGCACGGTGGCGACCACGGAGGTCTTGAATTTGATGTCACGTGGATTGGCCAGCCCCCATTCGCGCAGCTGGGTGAACCAGCCGATATCCTTGAGCCATTGGGTCACTCCGATTTCGCGCAGCACCATTGGCAGGCCGGATCTGTTGGACAGCAGGATGTCCCAGCCCATGACGATGAACACTTCGGACAGCGACATGGTGGCCAGCAGGAAGACCAGCCAGCGGCTTTGGGCGGCGCGGGACATGCGGGTCATGAAATAGGTGAAGGGAAACGCCGTGATCACCGCGATGACCGAGGCGATGACAGCGTAGTTGAGCGAATAGTACAGCCGGTTCAGATACAATGTGGTCGTGGTTTCAGGCCAATCCGCGCCGACAAAGAAACGCAGGTAATTGGCCCCGGTAAAGGACCACTCCCAAGAGGCGCCTTCGATTTTCTGCCCGAATGAAATGGCCAGAACCAAAACAAAGGGCACGACGCAGAAGGTGAGGATCACCGCCCACAACAGGATTTGCGGCAGAGGCAGCGCCCGCCGGACCCGCCCCGGCCCGGCGGCGGCGTAGGGCGCAGAGGCGGAGTCCGGCGGTGATATCGTCTCGGCGCTGCTCATGCGGCCTGCCCGACCGGTTCGTCCCGGGGATAAACATAGAGCGCCGACGCCGGCAGATGCGCGCGGATCGTGTCGCCCAGGTTGATCACGCGGGTGGTTTCGCCAATGGCATATTCGACGATGATCTGGCCCAGTGGCGTGCTCAGGTGAATATCCCGTGTGGAGCCGACATCGCGCACGAATGTGACGGTAGCGGGGATCTGATTGTCTTTGGGCATATCCGCCTCCAGCGAGACTTTTTCCGGTCGGATGGCGATGCGCAGAGGCGCGTTTTCGGTGAAATTCAGCGGCCCGGCCTCCAGCGCGATCCCGCCGGACAGGATTTTGCCGCCTGTCAGTGTGCCATCAAAGAAATTGGCCCGCCCGATAAAGTCGGCGACAAAGGCGTTTTGTGGTTTGTGATAGATGTCCTGAGGTGGACCGAATTGTTCGACGCGCCCATTGGACATGACGACGATCTTGTCGGCCATGGTCATGGCTTCGCGTTGGTCATGGGTCACGACGATGGTTGTGATGCCCAACCGCTGCTGGAGCAGACGCAGTTCGACCTGCATGGCTTCGCGCAGGTTGGCGTCCAGCGCTGACATGGGTTCGTCCAGCAGAAAGATTTCGGGCTCTTGCGCCAGCGCCCGGGCAATCGCGACCCTTTGGCGTTGGCCGCCAGACAGGGCGCCGATGCGACGGTCGCCAAAGGCGCTGAGCTGGACCAGATCCAGCAATTCGCCGGCCTTGGCGTGGGCCTGGGCCTTGGGCATGCCGTCGATGGTCAGCGCGTAACATACGTTTTCGCGGACATTGAGGTGCGGAAACAGGGCAAAGTTTTGAAACACCATGCCGAATTTGCGTTTGTGGGCGGGAACATCCGTCAGGTCTGTCGGGCCCAGGACGATCTTGCCGTGGGTCGGATCCTCCAGTCCGGCAATCATGCGCAGCAATGTTGTCTTGCCACAGCCGGAGGGTCCGAGGAGGGCTGTCAGCTCTCCGTTGGCAAAGGAGAGGTCCACGCCCTTGACGGCGCGGACCTGACCATAGTGTTTCTGGATACCGGTCAGAACCAGATCATGCATGGCGATCAAGCCGTTCCCAGCATTGTGTCCCAGGTTTCCTTGATGAAGGTTTCGTTGTCCAGATAGGCCTCGTATGCGGGCTGGATCGCCGGTGTGCCCGAGACAAAGGAGAATTCTTCGTCTGTCAGATCTGTTTTGGATTTGTCGACCAGCGGTGCGGTTCCGATCTTGCGGGACATAAGGGCCTGTGTTGCCGGGTCGGAGGAGAAGTTTATGAACTCTTCGGCCTCGGGTTTTTTCTCGGAGAGAGCGGACAGGCACCAGGAGCCGTAGCCCTGTGGGTTGCCCTCTTTCGGGAAGAGCGACCGGATCGGGAAGCCGTCAGCCGCCATCAGCTGCGACACGTCGTGGTAATACATGCCGCCGATCACGTCGCCGTTTTTCATGGCCTGTTCCATCTGGCTTTCGGCGGACCACCAGATTGCGGTGTTGGGTTTGAGCTCGCTGGCTTTTTCAACCAGGGCGACGATGCCGTCATTGGTGGCAAAGGTGGCTTCGCCGTCAAAGAATGTCGCCGCGACGATGTCGAGCAGGTTGGAGTTGTGCAGTTTGGACAGGCCCAGGCTGGCCTCGAACTGACCGCTGTCCCAGAAGGCGGCCCAGCTGTCGGGAGGTGTGGTGACGTAGTCCGGGTTGACCACCATCGAGGTGAACCAGGACATTGCGCCGACGCCGATGATGCCGGTTTTGTCCTCAAATACGAAATAGCCATCCAGGTTGCTGCTGTTGGCCATATTCTTGGGGTCCAGCGGGGCGAGCAGGCCGCCGATCCGGGAGGCTTTGATCAGGGCGTCACGGGCATAGAGCGACACGTCGGCGGGCACGGTGCCGGCCTGGGTCGCTTGCTGCATGGTCACCAGCCAGTCCGAGGAGTTGGGCTGTGTCACGCTTTCGATGGCGATTCCGGTGGCTTCGGTGAAGGCCGGGTAGACGTAGGATTTGAAGCTGTCTTCGAAGTAGCCGCCATAAGAGCCCACTTTGAGCGTGCGTTCCTGTGCGATCAGGGGGGTGCCCAGAACGCTGCCGGCCAGGGCCAGCCCGCCTGCGCTGACGGTGGATTTCAGAACTGTGCGTCGGTTGATGTTGGTCATGGTCATCCCCAGTTATGGCCGCCGCGACAACGGCGGATTGTGCAAATCGCTGTTGAAAACTGGACAAAGCCGAACGGATCGGAGTCAATTGATGCGCCCTGCAAAGCGCAAACATTCGACGTTTGCCTAAATCGACATCGTAGAATTTGCGGTTGAGGGCAGTTTTTGTGCAAACCCGACAGAACCAGTCAAATCCACAGAAGTTGCTTGGTTCTGCGAGCGGGTTTGCCGGAACGTGGCTGCACTTATGTGGGAGCAAAGCCATGAGAGAGAGCGCCGACGCAGAGATGCAGGTCCTGACCATTGAAGAGGCAAATCTGCCGGTGATCGACCTGTCGGGTCTGAGGACCGGGGATCCGGCGGACAAGGCGCAGGTCGCGCAGGCGCTGGGCGAGGCGGCACGGACGTCCGGGTTTTTCTATATCACAAATCACGGAATTGATGCCGGGCTGCTTCAGGATCTGATGGCGGCCTCAAAGAGTTTCCACGAAAAACCGCGCAGCTTCAAAATGAAATACTGGGCTGGTTTCTCGACGCATCATCGCGGCTATGTGCCGTTGGAGGAAAACGGAGCGTCCTTTCCCAAGCGCATCAACTTTAACGAGGCGTGGGATATGTCATACGAGGCACCTGCGGACCATCCGGACTATCTGGCCAAATGGCGGATGACGGGGCCGAACATCTGGCCGGATATCCCGGGCTGGAAGGACACGGTTTCGACCTACTATGATGCGGTGTTTGATCTGGGTCTGAACCTGCTGGATGCGCTGGCGTTGGAGCTGGGGGTCGATTCATCGGAATTGACCCAGCACATCACCCATCCGACCTCGCAATTGCGGATGCTGCGCTATGTGGCCAATGACATGGATGCGACCAAGGATGTTGTGGGCATTGATGCCCATTCCGATTTCGAGTGTTTCACGATCCTGTTGCAGGGTGGGCCGGGGTTGCAGGTGATGAATGCGGATGATGTCTGGATCGAGGCGCCGCCGATCCCTGGCTGCTTTATCGTCAATATCGGGGATATCTTTGAGACGTGGTCCGGCGGGCAATTCAAGTCGACCCAGCATCGCGTCAACAACATCGGACGCGAGCGTTATTCCTTTCCGTTGTTTTTCGGGTTGGATTATCATGCGGTGGTCGAGCCGCTGGAGAAGTTCCGCACGCCCGAGACCATCGCGAAATACCCGCCGATCAAGGCCGGTGAGCATTTGATGCGGATGACGGTGAATGGGTTTCGGTATCTTGCGGATGCGCGTGAGAAGGGCGAATTGGTGCTGGACTATGAGGTGCCGGACGAAAACCCGTTCAAGAGGGTGGCCAAACCGGCGGCGGAATGACTCCGCATCCGGATTTCGCATCGCTCGACATTCCGCAGGCGCTGGCATTCGGCCGGTTCCGGATGGAGATGTTGACGGCCGAGGATCTGGCCGAGGATTATGCGGCTGTCATGTCCTCGGTGCCTGTATTGCAGGGGGTGTTTGATGCTGTCTGGCCTGAGGGGTTGACGCTGGCGGCGAACGAAACGGATCTGCATTGGCATCACCGCGAGTTTACGGCCAGGCGGTCCTTTGCCTGGGCGATCCGGACCGAGGCCGAGGGCTATGTGGGCTGTGCCTATCTGTTTGCGGATATCGGCACGACTGGCGCGGGTGAGGCTGTTTACTGGATGATCGACACGCCAGAGCGTCTGGACCGGCTTGAGGACTTTGGCGCCATGTATGTGGCGTGGTTGAACACGGTTTTGCCACCCGGTTATGATCTGCGGGTTGTCACGAACGGGTAAGGGCCGCCGTCAGGTCGGGAATGTTGGCGACAGGCCGGATTCGGCGGCGCGTTTCACGGCTAGAACGGCGGCGGCATAGTCGCCCAGGGCCATGCCCCGGAAGGCAAAGGCCTTGGGCGTCTGGGTGGATTGGGCCGTTTTCTGGCCCGTGTTCTGGCCCGTGTCCTGGGCGGTGACAAGCTCGGCCAGGTCACCGGTGATGTGGTCATATGGCAGCATGGGCTGGGGGTTTTGTTTTTCCTGAATCCGGTCATCCACGATCAGGGTTTTGAAGGCGGTCAGGCTCTCTGGTATCCAGGGCACGCAGGCATCGGTGATGGCGGCAAAGGCGTTTGGTTTCAGCCAGCGGGCATTCAGGAATGGTGTGATCGTGTTGTCCAGGGTGACAGATGTGACGATCAGATCTGCCTGTTGCAGCGCCTCTTGCGGATCGCGGTGGACGGTGCTGTGCAGGCCAAGCGCCTGCGCCCGGTCGCAGAGCAGGTCGATATTGGGTTTGCCGCGCCCGACCACATGGATGTGTTCGAGCGGGAATTCATCTGCCAATGCGTTGAGATGAGACCTCGCCTGAACACCGGTGCCGACAAAGGCGACAGATTGCGCGGTCGGGTCGGCCAGCCGACGGGCGGCCACGACGGAGAGGGCGGCCGTTCTGACGGCTGTGATCCAGTTGGCGTCCAGCACGGCACGCAGGATACCTGTCTGCGCGTCCAGAACCATGATTGCGCCGTTGATGGCGGCAAGCCCCTTGCCGGGGTTTTCGGGGCAGACCGTTACTTGCTTGATCACGATGAACCCATCGTCCCCCATCGCCAGGGTCGACATGGCATAGCGCCCGTCGCCGGGGCGGATGGCGGTTTTGGGGGAGGGGTGAAACCGACCCTTTGCCTGGGCGTCCAAGGTTGTTTCGATCGCATCGGCAATGTCGCGCGGTTGGATGCCCAGAGACTCCAGGTGGTTGTCGGACAGGTAGATCGGCGGTTTGAGAGCGGGCATGGGGCTATTCCGATTGCGAGCAAGGGGGTTCGGTGCCCAGCCTAAAGCACGCGGCGAAATATCTGAATCACTTTACGCTGCCTGAAATCGAAGATTTCAAAGTGCAAAGTGATGTTTGGATATCTCAGGTTATTCGCAGCATCCTCTAGCGGTTTTGGGAGGTTTTGCAGCCGACGCTAGCAGTTGCCGGTTGCGCCGGGCGGTATGATTGCGGGCATTGTGAGGACAGATGGCGCGAACAATTGACGAAATGCGCGGGTTTCGCTGCAAATCCTGTCAAACTGGGCTAGCTTCTGAAACACTGGATTTGTCTGGACACGTTTGGGGCATCTTTGAAAGGAGCTTTTTATGACGTCACAGCCATTGCATTTTCAGGGCCTTTGGGACGTCTCTGCGCGGATTGCGCGTGGGGATACGACGGCGGTAGCTGTCACGGCGGCTCTGTTTGATCGGATCGAGGCGGTGGATCGGCAGTTTCACAGCTACATCCATTTGTGCCGGGACCGGGCGCTGGAACAGGCGCGGGTGGCGGATGAGGAAATCGCGGCAGGCATTCACCGGGGTCCGCTGCATGGTGTGCCCATCGCGGTCAAGGATCTGTGCTATACCACTTATGCGCCAACGCGGGCGGGTACGACCATTTTCAAGGATTTTGTACCATCGCATAATGCCACAGTTGTTGATCGGCTGGAGACTGCCGGGGCGGTGATCCTTGGCAAATTGTCGATGACCGAGGGGGCCTATACCGGGCATCACCCCACGATCCCGGTGCCGGTCAACCCGTGGAGCCCAGACCATTGGGTGGGCACCTCTTCCAGCGGGTCGGGTGTGGCGCCTTCGGCGGGTTTGTGTTTCGCCTCTCTTGGCAGTGATACGGGCGGGTCGATCCGGTATCCCAGTGCCACATGTGGGTTGACCGGGCTCAAACCCACCTGGGGGCGGGTGAGCCGGTATGGGGTGTTCGCGCTGGCGGAGTCACTGGATCATATGGGGCCAATGGCGCGCTCGACGGCGGATTGCGCGGCGATATTGCAGACCATTGCGGGGTGGGATGTGAATGATCCGACCTCTCTGGACGTTCCGGTGCCGGATTATGCGGCCGAGATCGGGGCCGGGGTGCGGGATATGCGCATTGGCATTGATCGTAACTACGCATTGCGTGGGGTTGATCCGCAGGTCGGTGCGGCGCTGGAGCAGGCGGTGGCGGTTTTTGAACAGCTGGGCGCGCGCATCGTAGAAGTGACCTTGCCTGACTATGATGCGCTGGTGGATGCCTGGATCATGATGTGCGCGATCGAGACAGCGGTTGCCCATCAGGACAGCTATCCGGCGCGGGCAGATGAATACGGTCCGGCCTTGGCGCAGCTGATCGACGAAGGGCGTGCAACAAGCGGGATGGAGGCGGCCCGGGGGCATCACCTGCGCATTGCGTTTTCGGCTGCACTGGAGACCATGTTCGGGGCCGTCGACTGTATGCTGTGTCCGACCATGCCATCGGTGACGCCGCGGCTGGATGAAATGGTCGAATATGGTGCGGACCCGGAGGTTTTGAATGCCATCATGCGCTTTACCGCGCCGTATGATTTTTCCGGCAGTCCGACGCTGACCCTGCCCAACGGCATCGACCGGGCCGGCATGCCGTTGAGCATGCAGATTGTCGGGCCTCATCTGGGCGAGGCGGCGATCATTCGGGCCGGCTGCGCGTATCAAAGCATGACGGACTGGCATACGCGCCGCCCGGATATTGCGGTTTAGCGCGTCTGGGTCTGTGCGCAAACGGATGGAAAACAACGTCAAATCAAGGGGAGAGAAAAATGGGATGGACCGATGATTCGATCATGGGACGGGCAGGGGTTGCCAAGGGCCAGCCGGGCTCCAGGCATCATCTGAGCGAGCAGGCACAGGGCACGTATCACTATGTTTATGGCCCCTATTCAGAGCCGGTCATGCGTATCGCGCCAGGGGATGTTGTGGAGGTGGAAACGCTGGACGCCTTTGGCGGGGCGATCCGTTCGGAAAGCGATTTGCCGTCTGAGGTGTTGAATATGCCATTCGTGAACCCTCAGAACGGCCCGATTGCGGTTGAGGGGGCGCAGAAGGGCGACGTTCTGGCGGTTTACATCCATTCGCTGCTGCCGCGTGGTCCGCAGCCGGCGGGAACCACCGCGTTGATCCCCGGCTTTGGGGCGTTGGTTGCGGATAGCAATCTGATGTTGAATGCCCCTGTCGCCGAGCGTGTCAAGAAGATGGAGGTGACACCGGAGGGCGGTGTCAAATTCTCTGACCGGGTCACGCTGCCCTATGAGCCGTTTGTGGGAACGATGGGTGTCAGCCCAGAGATTGAGGCGGTGAGTTCGCTGCAACCTGATTATTGGGGGGGCAATATGGATTGCCCGGATGTTGCACCTGGCGCTGTCATCTACTTTCCTGTGCAGCGGGCAGATGCGCATTTCTTTATCGGCGATTGCCACGGGCGTCAGGGGGACGGTGAACTCTGCGGTGTGGCGGTCGAGATCCCGGCGACGGTGACGGTCCAGATTGACCTGATCAAGAATTGGACGATCCCCGGTGTGCGGATCGAGACCGAAGAGTTCATCATGGCCTTGGGCAGCGCGCGTCCGATGGAGGATGCGGCGCGCATGGCTTATCGCGATCTGGTGCGCTGGTTGGTGGATGATTACGACTTTGAGGAGTCCGAAGCGTATTTTCTGGCCACGCAGGCGGGAAAGATGCGGGTGGGGAATATGGTGGACCCAAAGTATACGCTGGGCGCCTCTATCCTCAAAGAATACATCCAGCAAAGTGGAGATCAGTGATGGATCTGGGCCTGACAGGAAAAAACGTTCTGATCACCGGCGGCACCAAGGGCATTGGCCGTCAATGCGCCGAGATTTTTGCGGACGAGGGGGCCAATGTTGCCATTTGCGCCCGTGACAGCGCCGGGGTGACGGAAACCATCGAAGCGTTGAAGGCCAAGGGTGTCACGGCGATTGGCCGGGGCGTGGATGTGGCGGACAAACATGCGCTGAAATCCTGGGTCATGGATTCTGCCGCCGCTCTTGGCGGGATCGATATGGTGGTGGCCAATGTGTCGGCTCTGGCTGTGTCTGATGACGAGGCCGCCTGGGAGGCTGGGTTTGGCGTCGACATGATGCATTCGGTTCGGCTGGTGAATGCTGCGATGCCGTTTCTGGAGAAATCCACAGTGGCCTCGATCACTCTGATCTCTTCGGTCTCCGGGCGGGAGGTGGATTTCACCGGGCCTGCCTATGGCGCGTTCAAGGCGGCCTTGGTGCATTATGCGCAGGGGCAGGCGATGAAGCTGGCGCCGATGGGCATACGGGCCAATACGGTGTCGCCCGGGAATACCTATTTCGAGGGCGGCATCTGGCAGAATATCGAGCAGAACAACAAGGAGCTGTTTGATCAGGCGTTGGGAATGAATCCGATGGGCCGGATGGCGACACCGCAGGAAATCGCGCGCGGTGTCGTGTTTCTGGCCAGTCCCGCGTCGAGTTTCACCACGGGTACAAATCTGGTGATTGACGGGGCGTTGACCAAGGGCGTGCAGCTATAGTCAGGGCCTGGTCACAGTCGCAGGGGCAAGAACGCGGGCGTCAAAGCTCAGTCGGGCCAAAGCTCCTGCGCCATCACCACAGTGACGTCGCCGTCTAGCAGATCACCGGCCTCGGCAAAGAACCCCTGCGAGCCGGCGCCTTCGTTGTGATGTTGCATTGCGGCCTTGTCGGTGAACCTTTCGTAGGTGGTGAACTGGCAGGGATCGTCCGGGTCCTGGGAGACGTGAAATCCGATTGTATCGGGTTCGTGTTGCTTGGCGAATTGGCCGACTTTCAGCAATGCGGCGCGGACTTGCTCGTGGGCTTCAGGCTTGGCGCGGATGATGGCGGTCAGGGTGTGCATGGCGTCCTCTTGCGTGGGTTACGGTGTGGGGGGGATGCCGAGCGTTTTGCACATGCTTTCCCGCATTTTGAATTTCTGCGGTTTGCCGGTTGCGGTCAGCGGCATGTCCTGTGCGAAATGGATGTGTTTTGGCACCTTGAAGCGGGCGATGCGTTCCTTGCACCAGTCCACCAGCGTCGCGGCCGTCAGCGAGGCGCCAGCGCGCGGGATGATCCAGGCGGCGACTTCTTCTCCGAGACGGGGATCGGGAACGCCAAAGACCTGAGCCTGTGCGATATCGGGATGCGTCATCAGAAGGGTTTCGATTTCGGCGGGATAGACGTTTTCGCCGCCCCGGATCAGCATATCGCCCGCGCGTCCGGTGACTTTGCAATAGCCGTGGCTGTCGATGGTGGCCAGATCTCCGGTGTGCATCCAACCGTCCTGAATGGCCTTGGCGGTTGCCTCGGGGTCGTTCCAATAGCCTTTCATGACCAGATAGCCCCGGGTCAGCAATTGGCCTTGCTGGCCCGTTGGCACGGTCTGGCCCGTTTCGTCCACGACGCGGCATTCCACATGCGGCTGGACCTGTCCCACTGTCGAGACCCGCCGGTCCGCGGCATCATCGGGTGCGGATTGAAACGAGATCGGGCTGGTTTCGGTCATGCCATAGCCGATTGTGATCCCGTCGCAATGCATGTCCTGCATGACGCGCTGCATCAATGGGGCGGGGCAGGGAGAGCCGGCCATGATCCCGGTGCGCAGGCTTTTGAGGTTAAAGCGGCTGAACTCTGGATGGTCCAGCATTGCGGCGAACATGGTGGGCACGCCATGCACTGCGGTGCAGGTTTCGGCCTCGATGGCCTTGAGCGTGGTCAGGGGGTCAAAGCCTTCGCCGGGAAACACCATCTTGGCCCCGTAAGAGGCCGCCGCCAGATTGCCCAGTACCATGCCAAAGCAATGATACAGCGGCACGGGAATGCACAGGGCGTCATCTGGTGTCAGATGCATGGCGCGCGCTGTGGAAATCGCGTTGTTGATGATGCTGCGATGGCTGAGCGTTGCGCCCTTGGGGCGGCCTGTTGTGCCAGAGGTGAACTGGATGTTTATGGCATCCTCGGGTTTGAGCGCGTCGGTGATGCCGTCCAGGCGTGCCTTTGGCGCGTCGCCGCCGCGCGACATCACCTGATCAAAGGAATACGCGCCGGGGCGAATGTCACCGGGCGCGCCCTGGCTGGGTGTGGGGTGGCCGGGCGCAGGTGCCTCGGGCAGCTGGATGACACGGGCCAGATCGGGCAGGGCGTCACTGTGCAAATGGCCCGGGCGGGCGGTGTTCAGTTCGGGCACAAGCGTGGTCAGTTTGGCGAGATAATCCGAGTCGCGAAACCTGGGCGCGGTGATCAAGGTGCTGACGCCTGCATGGGTCAGCGCATAGCCCAGTTCGGCGGTTTGGTAGGAGGGGTTTATGTTGACCAGAATGGCGCCGATGCGGGCGGTTGCAAATTGCGTCAACACCCATTCGGAGCGATTGGGCGACCAGATGCCGACGCGGTCGCCTTTGTAGACGCCGATAGACAGCAGCCCGGCGGCCAGCCTGTCGACGCGCCGCATGAGGTCGTTGTAGGTCCAGCGTTCGCCGGATTGGGTGAATACGGTCGCCATCCGGTCGCCGTGACGTCTGCGCACTTCGGCCATGAAACCGGGTATCGTGGCATTGATCAACGGGCGCGCCGTGCTGCCCTTGACGTGTGAAAGGCCGTTGATCGGATGGGTCATGATACTCCTTTTCGGACCTACATGTTGCGCCAGTCACCGGCCTGTTCAAAGGCGGCTGCAGCGCGGTAGATCGTGCTTTCATCATAGCGGCGCCCGACGATCTGAAGACCCACGGGCAGCCCGTCGGACATGCCACAAGGCACGGACATGGCCGGGTGTCCGGTGACGTCAAAGGGGGCGGTGTTGGTGATCATTTCGAAGGCGCGGTGGCAGTAAAGTTCCAGCGACGCATCCGCCGGCGGGATTGGCGGCGCCTTCATGGCTGTGGTCGGGGTCAGCAGCAGATCATATGAGGCAAAGACCTTGTTGAACTCTTCGCGCAGTTGGCGCGACAGGTTCTGGGCCTTGGCGTAATAGCGACCGCGTGTGTGTTTCAGGTGATACTGGCCGATCAGCATGGAGATCTTGAGGGAGTCGCTCAACTCGTCCGCGCGGGTGCGCCAGTTGGAATGATACTCCAGCAGCGAGGTGGTGTAGAGACCTTCCCAGCCTGTGCCCATTCCATTGCCCAGCATCATCTGCTGGGTCAGGCCTTCGAGGGCGATGGGCGTCCAGATGGCGACGCCGTGCAGGTGCCAGGGGACCGAGATTTCGTCAACTGTGGCGCCCAGGCCGCGCAAGGTCTCGGCTGCGGTGCGCACCTTGTCGTTCACATCGGTTTCGGCCCCGGGTTGATCCAGGGATTCCTTGATCAGGCCAATGCGCAGACCGGACACGCCGCGCCCGACGGCGGCGGTATAGCGGTCGGTCTTTACGTCATACTGGCGTGGGTCCAGCCCATCGGCGCCTGCAATGACTTCGAGCATTAGGGCGTTGTCCATGACGTTCTGGGTCATCGGGCCGGTGTGGTCGATGGTGTTTTCGATGGGCATGATGCCGGAATATGGCACCAGACCGTGTGTGGGTTTCATGCCGTAACATCCGCAAAACGATGAGGGCATGCGGATCGAGCCGCCCTGGTCGCCGCCGATTGCCATGTCGACCTGGCCTGATCCGACCAGGGCACCGGATCCGGAGGAGGAGCCGCCTGCGGAATGGCCGCGCTTATGAGGGTTGTGAACCGGCCCGGTGGCGTTGGTATGAGAGCCGCCGGAGAGGCAGAAGTATTCGCAATGCGCCTTGCCCGCGATGGTCGCGCCCGCGTCCAGGAGCCGGGTCACGACGGTGGCGTCCAGATCGGGGGTATAGCCTTTGAGGGTGGACGCGCCGTTCATCATCGGGACGCCGGCCAGGCAGACGTTGTCCTTGAGCGCGACGCTGCGCCCCAGCAGCGGACCGCGCGGAGCGCCCTTGATCTCGGTCTGGATGTACCAGGCGTTCATCGGGTTTTCTTCGGCCGTCGGGCGGTAGCCCGAGGTGCGCGGATAGAGCACGGGGGGCAGGAAGTCGGGCAGAGAGTCCACGACATCATAGGCATCCAGCGTGCCCTGCATGACGTCCAGGAATTCCTGCACGCGGGCGTCTGACATGCTCATGCCCAGTTCGTCGACCACATCTTTCATTTGGCTGAGGGTAGGGCGTTGGACGGTCATGTAAGACATCCTTTCCAGTAACGAGGCGGCTTGAGGGGGGGCAGTATGGGGTTGGGCCGGATCTGACGGCTGATGCCGTTGGGGCGGTGGGGCGCCAGAGGATTTGCCCATCCCGGCGCCGGATATGGCCGCCGTTGCAGGCTGTGTCGTTTTGCGGGCAAGCCCGCCAGAGGCGCCAAAGCCGGTGAATTCTTCGATCAGGGCCGGGTCGGATGCTTCGGAGCCCGAAATCTCGCCGGTGATTGCGCCTTTCTGGATCAGCAGCACCCGGTCTGACAGGGCGGTGATGAAATCGAGGCTTTGTTCGACCAGAATGACTGTGATCCCCGTGCGCCGGTTCAGGTCCTGCAGCAGCTCGATGATTTCGTCGATGATCGAGGGTTGGATGCCTTCGGTTGGTTCGTCCAGCAGGATCAGGTCGGGGTCAGAGATCAGGCAGCGGGCAAGTGCGAGGAGCTGTTGTTCGCCGCCTGACAATGCGCCGCCATCGCGTTCAAGCAGCCGTTCCAGGCGGGGGAAGTCCGCCAGCACCCGGTCGATCGCATCCATTTCGTCCATCTCATGGGCGGCGATGCCCATGCGCAGATTGTCCCGCACGGTCAGGTTCGGAAAGATTCCGCGCCCTTGCGGCACATAGCCGATCCCCATGCGGGCCCTGCGCGAAGATCGCAGACCGATAAGATCTTCGCCATCATAGAGCATTTGGCCGGAGGTGGCGGGCACGATGCCCATCAGGGTTTTGAGCAGCGTTGTCTTGCCCATGCCGTTGTGGCCCAGGATGCCCAGGATTTCGCCGTCAGCGACCTCCAGGTTGATGCCATGCAATACCGGCACGCGGCCATAGCCGGCGGACAGGCCCTGAACCTTTAGCAGCGCGCTCATGCCCGGTTCCCCAGATAAACTTCGCGGACCCGTTTGTCGTTGGAGATGACCTCCATCGTGTCTTCCATCAGAATTTGGCCTTCGTGAAATACGGTGACCTGTTGCGAGATCATGCGGATGAACTGCATATCATGTTCCACCACGATCAAGGCGGCCTGGGTGTTGATTTCCTTGATCAGCTCGGCGGTGCGGGCGGTTTCCTCGTGGGTCATGCCGGCGGCGGGTTCGTCCAGCAGCACCAGCCATGGCTCGGCAGCGACGACCATGCCCAGTTCGACCCATTGGCGTTGTCCATGGGCCAACTGGCCAACCACTTCGCGGCGGATATCGCCCAGCTTCAGCCGCTCGATCGTTTCCGCGGTCAGCGTGCGGGCGCGTTTGGGCTTGTGCCAGCGCCGGGCCGACAGCCAGATGTTTTCATCAACGCTGAGCCCGTCAAACACGTTTGGAACCTGGGTCTTGATGCCAACACCCAGCCCGGCGATTTCATGGGTCTCGGCCCTTGTGGTGTCCTGATCGCGGATGATGACCTCGCCTGCGGATGGGCTAAGCTGGCCGGTCAGGCATTTGAAGAATGTCGACTTACCCGCGCCATTCGGACCGATCAGGCAGCGCAGTTCATTGTCGTAAAGGCGGAAATCCACCTGATCCACGGCGCGCACGCCGCCGAAATGCATTGAAAGGTTGCGGGTTTCGACGATGACATCACGTCTTTCGCGTTTGCTGCTCATGTCTTGTCCACCTGTGGGCGGCGACGGCGCCGGGGCGAGCGGCGCGGTTTGCGGCGTTTTGTGAACCAGTCGGTCAATGTGGGGGCGACGCCCTTGGGCACCAGAAGAACAAAGAAGATCAGGATCACGCCAAGGACCAGATTGTTGTTCAGGACCGATTGTCCGCCGAGCGCAGAGGTCAGATAGAACAGGCCAAAGGTGGCGGCGATGGGGCCGATCAGGGTCCCGCGTCCGCCGACAATGACCCAGATGATGGTCAGGGCGGCATTGTAGAGGTTGAACACATCCGGCGTGATCCGCCCGACTCCGTTGCAGAACAGCACGCCGCCAATCGCGGCGATTCCGGCCGAGATGGTGAAGATGCCCAATTTGTACAGCCGGGTGTCATAGCCCAATAGCTCGGTGCGCAGTTCGTTTTCACGGATGCCGACACAGACGCGGCCGAAATGGGTGGTGACCAACCAGCCGCAGAACACATAGCACAGGATCAACGCGGCCATTGCGACGTAAAAGACGTGCTCGGGGTAGAGGAAAGACGAGCTGTCCCATGGAAGGTTCAGGGGCGGGGAGGTGATCCCGTTGAACCCTCCCATCAGGGCATTGCCGATCTTGTACTCTGGCCCGGATGTGCGCCGGATCAGGGAAAAGAAGATCAGCGTGACGGTCAGTGTAATGACGCCCAGATAGACATCGGACACGCGGCCATAGAACACGAAATAGCCCAGCAGCGCGGCAAAGGCCGAGGCGACCAGAATGGCGACCAGAATGGCCCAGGTCGAGCCGCCAAAATTGATGGCAGCGATGGTGTAGGCATAGGCGCCAAGCCCGAAAAAGGCGACCTGTCCAAAGCACAGGATGCCACCATAGCCCCAGACCAAAGCCAGGCTGAGCGCGAGAACGGCCAGGGCGATCGCTGTGGTCAGGTTGATGATGGTGAACAGTTGCAGCACGTAGGGGGCGACAAACATGAACACCAGCCCGATCAGGGCAAAGATGATCACAGGCCGCATGCTGCGCAAGGTGGAGTTTGAGTTCATAGCGATTTACGGAAGAACCGCCCCGTGATCCCGCGTGGCATGAGCCGCAGCAGGATGATGGCGGCAACCAGCAGGGCGACTTCGCCCAATGTGGGGCCGGTGATAAAGGCGAATATGCCATTGATCCCGCCCAGCAGGATCGAACCGGCCGCCGTGCCCGCCAGGATGGACGCGCCGCCGGAAATGACAGTGATGAACGCCTTGGCGATATAGGTGGCGCCGATGGTCGGCAGCACGCCGGTCACGGGGGCCAAAAGGCCGCCGGCCAGCCCTGTGACCGCAGCCCCCAGGCCAAAGGTGATCATGTAGATGCGTGTATTGGAGACGCCCAGGGCAGATGACATTTCGGGGTTTTGCATGGTGCCGCGCGCGACCAGGCCAAGCTTGGTCAGTTTCAGCGTGGCCCAGACCGCAGCAAACAGGGCGACGGTGACGCCAATCAGGAAGAGCTCGTACCCTGAGGCCGAGTAATCGCCGATCCGGATGATCCCCAGCGGAGGCGAGATCGTTGTGGCGGTCGAGGCGCCAAAGATCGAGGTAACAAGGCCGATCAGCAGCAGGGACAAGCCCCAGGTCGCCAGCAATGTATCAACCATGCGGCCATAGAGCCAACGGATGAGCAGCCGCTCGACAATGACGCCGATCAGGCCGACGACCAGCGGCGCGAGGATCAGCATGGCGATCCAGATGTTCACGCCGGCATTGGTGGCAACCACCACCGTATAACCGCCCAGCATCAGAAACTCGCCATGTGCAAGGTTGATCACCCGCATCATGCCAAAGATGATGGCCAATCCCAGGCTGATGAGCGCGAGATTTGCGATGCCGTAGACCAGCTGAAACAGAACGGCGACGACAAGATCCAAGGTGAACTCCTGAAAGTGAGGGGCAGGGCAGAGCGGGGCCCGGCGGTTGACGCCGGGCCAGTTGGTTTAGTCGATTCCGGCTGCGGCGAGGCCGTTTTCAAACAGGAAGGTCGACTGGTTCGGATTTGCATTCAGGTCGCAGACCAGCTGCGTATCTGCCGGCGGCTGATTGTCAAAGGATTCGACAATGTTCCATTTCTGCGCGCCCAACTCGCCAATATAGACGTTCATCGAACAGTGGTTGGTTTGTGAATCGATTGTCACGGTGCCCGACGGGCCGTCATAGCTGAGCCCCGAGCGCAGTGCCTCGATCACAGGTTCGCGGTCGGCTGTGCCCGCGGCCTTGACGGCCTCGGCCCAGAGCATCGCGCCTTCGTACGAGCGGATCGCCAGTTCGTTCATCACGGGGCGTTCGGCGCCCAGTTTGGCCTCCAGCCGCTCGAGGAACGCCTTGTTGGCGGGGGAGTCGATGCCTTCGAAGTAACCGTAGGAGGCGATGATGCCATTGCCTTCTTCGGCTGAAATCAGCTTCTGCTCGTTGCCGACGCCAAAGGTGGTCGAGGCAATCGGGATGTCCTGCATCATGCCGGCGGCCGCATACTGACGGTAGAAGGACACATGCGCCCCGCCGACCAGGGCGGAGATGACAAAATCGGGCTTTGCTGTCTGGATCTTGTTGATGGTTGGGCCGAAATTGGTGACGTCCAGCGGGAAGAATTCGACGTCCAGCGTCTCGCCCCCGTTTTCAGCAACGAATTTCTGCATCCACTGCGCGGTGATCTGACCGTAGTTATAGTCTGCCGCAACGATGTAGACCTTTTTACCCCATTTGTTCATGGCGTAGGGCACCACTTTTGCAACTGTCTGGGCCGGGGTCGAGCCGGTGCAGAAGTTGTTGTAGTCACAGACGCCGCCCTCGTACTGGGTGTTGTAGAAATACAGGGTCTTGAAGCGCGACAGGGTCGGGCGGATGGCCTCGCGGGAGGCCGAGGTGATGCCGGCATGGACCGTATCCGCCTTGTCTCCGGCGGCAGCCTGAGTGGCGTATTGGGTGTAGAACTGGATGGTGGACTGCGCGTCATACATCTTCAGCTCGACTTCGCGGCCAAGCAGGCCACCGGCGGCGTTGATGTCTTCGATGGCCAGCTTTGTGGTCTCGGCCATGGGTGCGCCGTAGATATCCAGCCCGCCCGAGAGGTCGAGGATGGAGGCGAACTTGATGTTGTCCGAGCTGGCGCGCGCCACTGTTGCGGGGGCTGCCAGAGCCAGCGCAGAGGTGCCCAGAACAAAGTTCCTGCGGGAAATCGTCATTGTCGTTGTCTCCTGTCGTTGAGTGAAAGACGCTGGCGGGCGTCAATCGTTATTGTCAGACGAAGAGTCGCCTGACGTTTTACCCGGTTTTTCCCCGGTTGATTTCATGTCGAGAGAATTGGACAGGCCACGGACACCATCGCCGATGTTCATGCCCACTTCTTCGCCCAGTTTCTGCACAGCGGGCAGTTGCAGGGCCATGCCCAGGACAGAGTCGACCACCTGGTTCACGGTTGATTTTTCCCCGTTTGATCCGCCCGAGTCGCCTGTGCCGGATCCGATGCCCGAGATCTGGTTGATGCGGATGCTTTCGATCTTTTCGGCCGGCTTCATCATGCGTTCCACAACCTGTGGTAGCGTGCGCAGGCGGGCCTCGTCCAGTTTCATGGCGATCAGTTCAGGGGTGAGGGTGTTTTCGGCGCTGATCAGGGCGGCGCGGCCTTCGGCCTCGGAGAGCAGTCGATCCCGCTCGGCCTTGGCCTTGTCCAGGGTCGCCTGGGCCTGGGCCTGAGCCATGGAGGTGATGGTGTCGGTTTCGGACTTCACACGGGTGTCGTCCACGGCGGCCTGTTCGGCGGCGCGGATCAGCGCGATCATCTTTTCACGCTCTGCCTTGGCTGTTTGGCGGATGGTGTGCACGCGCTCTTCGGCATCAGCCTCGTCGCCTTTGGCGAGGATAGCTTCGGCTTCGGCTTTGGCCTCCTGGCTGCGTTTTTGCGCCATTGTCATCGTGTTTTCGGACTTTTTCAGAGCCGAATTCAACTCGGATTCCAGGGTCTGACGGCGCAGTTCTGTGTCGCGTGTGATCTCGGACAGGCGGACCTCGCGTTCGCGCTCGATCCGGGCGGTTTCCCGGCGTTTTTCCGAAACGGCCTGTTCTTCGGCGGTTTCCGCCGCCGAGCGGGAGCGGGCGATTTCGATTTCGCGCTGCTGGGTGATCATCGCTTCTTCTTCTTCGCGGGTGATCGTCAGCTTCTGCTTGGTGGCGTCCAACTGGCTTTGGCGCACGGACACATCCGCGTCGGCCTCGATCACGGCGCGTTCCTTTTTGTTGACCGCGATGATTTCAGCCAGGCGTCGCATCCCCAGGGCGTTGAAGGCGTTGTTTTCGTCGAGCGCGTGAAACGGTGTTTGATCAATCCGGGTCAGGGACATGGATTCGAGCATCAGACCGTTTTGCGCCAGGTTGTCGCTTAGAATTTCGCTGACTTCCTTGGCGTAGGTGGCGCGGTTGTCCTGCAATTCGTCCATCGTATAGCGCGCCGCGACCGAGAGCATGGCGTCGACCAGTTTGCCTTCCAGAATGTCCTCCAGATCTGCCGAGCGGAAGGATTTTCCGGCCAGCGCCTGCGCCGCGGTTGCGACGCCTTCGACTGTGGCCTGCACGCGGACATAGAATTCAGCGGCCACATCGACGCGGAGGCGATCCTTTGTGATGATGGATTTCGACCCGGAGCGCTCAATATCCAGTTTGGAGGTACGCATGTTCACTTCGGCGACTTTGTGCAGAAATGGAAGCGCCAGACAGCCGCCGTCCAGAATAACCTTTTGTCCCCCCTGACCGGTACGCACGACGCTGATTTCCCGCGTCGCCTTGCGATAGTAGCGGCTCATGAAAAGGATGATCAGGATGGCTGCGATAGCCAGTAGAATAAATGTGACAAACCACGCCATAGACATGCCTCTCTTGTGTGTTCCGGACTGTGATACGTCATCCCCAAAACCAACGACCGTCAGGCAGCAAGTCGTTGGTGTACTATCAGCTTTGGTCTCAAAACGCGTTGAGTCAAGAACTTCCTTCAAGACTAAAGTATCATCCCGACCTGCCTGTGCAGAGATGCCTGATTGTTGGGCGGTTGGTTTGCAGTCAAGGCAGGGGTCGCGACAATGGGGGCGTAAGGCCATATTTTTATGGAGTTTTTGCGTGAGGTCTATTGCCGGTAAAATGATCGCAACAGCCGGGTTTTTAACCGGTGTGGGACGAGGGTGCCAGGACAGTGCCGGGGTGTTTGCCCTTGAACGGGTCTGTGCGCCGGTCTGAATTGCCCTGCCGGCTGCCTCGCAATTATGCAGTGGTCACCGCCGCTGTGCCGGTCGGAGCGCATCTGCGGGGCCTGTTTTGTGCCGGGCTTTTGGAGAGCGCGCCAAAGGCCTTTGAATCGCCGCCTCTTGTGGGCCTGTGGCTCCCGTGAAGATTGTGATACCATGGATCGAGCCTATCTAGACTTCAGGCGACTCAGCATGAAAATGGAGGCGTATTGGTTATGTCAGGTTCGACGTATTATTTCTATTGGACCAACGGGTATGACAACTTTTACGGTTATACCTACGACGAGGATGCCTCTCAGGGCTTGTATGATGGGTATACATATACTGCGACGGACGAGAACGGGTTGCTTGGAACCTATACGGTTTACAGCGTGGAGAGCGGCGACCCAAATGACTTGCCCGACGATTGTGTACGCTTCACCAGCTATTACGACTCCGAGCCCGATGTAACAATTTCGTACTTTTATTATGGGTCACGCTACTATCCCTACGACTACTATGAGGGCAATTCCAGTGACGCCATGTTGGCGGCCTCTGCACGTGCCTACTATGGTTTTACAGGCTTCAATACATATAGCGGTGAAGGCTTTTTCGGCCGCTACGGGTACGATGAAGCGGACGATCCCGAGACCGGCGATGTTCAGGCGTACACGCATTATTTCTACTGGTACAACGGCACCGATTCTTTTCGCGGATACACATATGACGGGGACGAAACTCAAGGCCTCTACGAGGGGTACCGCTATACCTCTACGGATGAAACCGGGGCTTCGGGTTATTACTACGTTTACGAAAGCGTATTGGGCAATCAAGAAGGGCTTTTGGACGACTACGTTGCCTTCACCTTCTATTACGACGGTGAAATCGAACAATACGATTATGACCCCTATTACACCACGCTCAATGGCTATGCGGGCACGGCCGGCATGCTCGAAGCGCTGGACTATGTGGATTTTGGCGATGGCGACCTGCTGGATGGGGAATTCGGCTCTTACGGCTATTACGAAGCCGAGGCTTACAACGGTGTAACCTATGCCTATTTCTGGTCGAACGGGTACGACATGTACTACGGCTATACGTTCGATGATGATGGTTCACAGGGCCTGTCGGTTGGCTATACCTATTCGGCTACGGATGAAAACGGGCTGTGGGGCTATTACTATGTCTACAGCGCCACCTTCAACAACATCTACAATCTGGACGAAGACGGGGCCTTTCATCTGTTCTATTATGACGGTGAAACAGGGGCTTATGATTATGATCCGCTGCTGAGCACCGAAGCCGGGCAGGCGGCCGGGTCAGGCATGCTGGGGTCGTTCGATTATGTGGATTTCGGCAATGGCGGTTATGCGGGTGGCGATTATGGCTACTACGGATATTTCGAGGCCGATGATCAGAACCTGTCTGGCACCACCTATGCCTACTACTGGTACAACGGGTTTGATTTCTACTACGGGTACACCTTTGACTCCGATGGCTCGCAGGGCCTTTATGATGGCTATCTGTACTATACGACCGATGAAAACGGCCTGAGCGGGTATTACTACGTTTACAGCTCGACCGATCAGAACAGCCATCTGCTGACCGAAGACGCGGCCTTTCACGACTATTATTACGACTATGCCACCGACACCTACGACTGGGACCCGTATTATTCAGACGGGGCCGGTTACGCCTATGGCACGGGTATGCTGGGGTCTTATGACCGGGTTGATTTTGACAACGGCGACTATACCGAGGGCACCTACGGTGACTACGGCTATTACGAAGCCGAGAATGTCGAAGAAGGGTTCACATATTACTACTACTGGACCAACGGCTATGACAGCTATCGCGGCTACACATTCGACCTGGACGGCTCGCAAGGGCTGTATGAGGGGTATCAGTATGATGCGACGGATGAGAACGGCTATGCCGGGTTCTACTATGTGGACGCGGCCGAGCATGGGGACGTTGAGGGGCTGGGCGGCGATGACCTGGTCGCGCATCAGTACTATTATGACTATGAAACAGGGCTGTTTGACCTTGATCCGCTGCTGACCACAACCGATGGACATACCGCCGGGTATGGCATGCTGGACTCATACGACTACGTCGAATTTGAGGACGGGGACGACACAGGCGGCCTCTACGGCGCCCATGGCTATTACGAAGCCGATGAGTATGGCACCACCTATTACTACTATTGGCTCGATGGGGACGGGCAAGACTACTACTACGGCTACACCTTTGACGGTGATGGCTCACAGGGGCTGTACGCCGGGTATGTCTGGACCGTTGCGGGCTCTGATTGGGATGTAGAAGGCTATGACCAATCTGGATACTACTATGTGTACGCGTCTGCCGCCGGTAACCCAAATGGCCTGGCCGCAGACGATTTTGCGTATCACCAATACTACTTTGATTATGAAACCAGGCAGTACGACTACGATCCAGTATACACGTCGACCAATGGTGCGGCCTATGGGTCTGGCATGATCGCGTCCTATGACTACGTGGTTTTCGATGAAGAAGGATCCAGCAGTTATAACATAGACTTAGGAACCTACGGTTCTTACGGCCGTGAGGCTGACGGCATCGAAACTCCTGGCACAACCTATTACTATGTCTGGTCGAACGGCTATGACTATTACTATGGCTACGTCTATGACTACTACGGTGACCGTTCAGGTCTCTCTGTTGGTTACTCTGTAGATGTGACTATGGAAAACGGCCTCACCTCAAACTATTACGTCTACGACTCCACGGAGGGCAATCCGTATCGGTTGGAGCATGAAGAAGCCGTTCATACCCATTATTATGACTATCAAACGGACCAGTATGACTATGATCCCTACTACAGCACAGTGGAGGGAGCGGCCCGGGGGACAGGGATGCTGGGCACTTATGATCAGGTCGATTTTGGTGTGAGCGGGGCCGATGATATTTACGGAAATTATGGCGGCAACATGTGGGAGGCAGACGCCTGAAGCGCTATGTGCGGCCGCTGCTTGTCTCGAAGCGGTCTGAGATAGAGGTCTTTGCCACATTTTTTGATGCGTGAAGTGTCAGGCACTGTGTCAAACGCTCGGGTGGGTTTCGCTCGGGTATGGGTCCGGCGCTGCGTTTGGTGAAGCTTCATGGCGGGCCGGAACTGCGCAACAGTGTTGATCTTAAGGGATCGAGCGTTGCATGGTGCGTTTCGTTTGCTTTGTCCTTTTGAATTGTGAGCCCCGGATATGACACCACCCGATAGACTTCGCGCCTTGCTGGCCAAGGACAGGCTGCATGTGATGCCCTGTTGTTATGATGCCTTGTCAGCCAAGCTGATTGAACAGGCCGGGTTCGATTTGACCTTTATGTCCGGCTTTGCGGCGTCTGCATCGCGGATCGGGGCCCCGGATCTGGGTTTGATGTCTTATTCAGAGGTTCTGGACAGTGCGCGCAATATACGCGACGCGGTGTCTATTCCGCTGATCGGGGATGGTGATACCGGCTATGGCAATGCCATGAATGTCCGCCGGACGGTTCGCGGGTTTGCGCGGGCCGGGTGCGGGGCTGTGATGATCGAGGATCAACTGGCGCCGAAACGCTGCGGTCATACGCCGGGCAAAGAGGTTGTCGGCCGCGATGAGGCGTTTGATCGGATCAAGGCGGCGGTGGATGCGCGGGCAGAGGATGATATCCTGATCCTGGCCCGGACGGATGCCCGCCACGAGCTGGGCCTGAACGAGGCGATCGAACGCGCGGCCATGTTTCACGAACTGGGGGCGGATATCCTGTTTGTGGAGGCGCCCCGCTCGGTCGAGGAAATGCGCCAGATTTGCGCCGCCCTGCCTGGACCCAAGATGGCCAATATCGTTGAAGGCGGGGATACGCCGGATCTCAGTCATCAGGAATTGCGCGAGATTGGATATTCGATTGCGGCCTATCCGCTGACATTGATGTCGACGGCGATGCAGGCCATGACCGCCGCTTTGCAGGCGCTGAAGGACGACACGCCGCGCGGCCCGTTGTTGATGGATTTCGCCGAGCTGCGGCAAAGGATCGGCTTTGATGCCTATTACGAGGCGTCGGCGGCTTACAAATCGTCCAGGCGCTCTGACTGAGACCGTGCATATTGCAGGGTGGGAAAAGGCGGGGTCTCCGCCTTTTCGCTATTGTGGGTCCGGTTGTGGGGCGAAAGTTGCCGAGGCACGCCAGGCATAGGCCAGCGGCACGATGGCCAGGACAAAGCCGCCCAGGGTCAATGTCAGATGGCTCAACCCGGCGATGCCGCCCGCAGGTGCCGCGATAAGCAAGCCGGCAAACAGCAGTACAACCCGCATCAGCGCGCTTGCCGCGCCCGTGGCGAGCGGGCCGACAAAGCTGATGTAGCCCTGAAACGAGGCGGATATGAACCAGACGCCGATCAGGGCGCAGATCAGTACAGAGATAACCTCGGTGGGTGTACCCTGGCCGATCAAGGCAGGGTTCAGCACGAAAAAGAACGGAACCACATAGATCACGCCGCCCAGTTTCATGGCCTCAAAACCCGTGGTGAAGGCGTTTGCACCGGCCATTGAGGCCGCCGCGAATGCGCCAAGCGCGACCGGTGGGGTGATGAAGCTGACCATGCCCCAGTAGAGGATGAACAAATGCACTGCCAGCTCGTTCAGCCCGGCCTGGACCAGGGCCGGGGCCAGGACCACGGCGAGGAAGATATAGCAGGCGGTGACCGTCATCCCCATTCCGAAGATGAACGAGGTGATGGCACCCATGATGAGCAGCATGGGCACCGAGCTGCCAGCCGCGTGCACCAGTTCGTTGGCCAGGGGGCCGGTCAATCCGGTGGCCTGGAACGCGCCCACGATCATTCCGATCCCCAACAAGACCGCGACCAGCTCTGACAGGGTGCGCCCGACAGAGACGATGATGTTCAAAAACCCGTCCCAGGACACCCGGTCCTTTGGGTTGAATTGGTTGACAATCAGCAGCAGGCAGACCGCGTAAAACGGCGCGGTTTTTTCCCAGCGAAAGGCCACCATCAGGAAGATGAGCAGGGCAAACACGGCGATGTACAACCAGCCTTCGCGCAGGGTCTGGGTGACCAGCGGGCGCTCGGCCCGGGCCAGTCCCCTGAGGCCCCGGCGCGCGGAATATGCGTCAATCTGGACGAACAGACCGAAGAAATACAGCAGGGACGGAATGGCCGCCGCGAGCATGATTTCGACATAAGGACGGCTGAGCCAGGAGGCGATGACAAAGGCGGTGGCGCCCATGATCGGCGGCATCAACACGCCCCCGGTCGAGGCGCAAGCCTCGGTCGCGGCAGCATAGCGGGCCGAAAAGCCGGTTTTCTTCATCGCGGGGATAGAGACGGCGCCTGTGGTCAAAACGTTGGAAATCACCGAGCCTGACATGGATCCCATAAAGCCAGAGGCAAAGATCGAAACCTTGGCCGCGCCGCCGCGATAGCCGCCGACCAGCGCCAGGGCCAGGTTGTTGAAGAATTTGCCGCCGCCGGTGAATTGCAGGACCGCGCCAAACAGGATGAAGCCGATGACCAGATTTCCAAAGGCCCGCATGGGGATGCCGAAAGACGCCTCTGAGGAGATCATGAAGTAGGGCACCACGTCCAGAAAGGGCTGGCTGAAGCCGTTCAGCGGATCGGGGACCTTGTCGGCGAATGTCGGATAGAGCGAGAACACCAGCACGATGCTGAACAAGACCATCCCGCCGGCGCGCCGGGTGCCTTCCAGTATCAGCAGATAGAGCGCGACAGAGGCCCAGATGGCCTGGTCGGGTGCGGCGTATTCCCACCCGGAATCAAGGCTTTGGTCGGCAGTGAAGACAAAGAACCCGGATACCGCCAAGGTGGCAAAGGCCAGGATCCAGTCATACCAGGGCACTGTGGCCGAGCTGGTGCCATTGGCCCGGAAGGTAATGAAGGTGAGACTGAGAAACAGGGCGGCAAGCACATAAAGATACATGCCCTCGAGCATCGAATAGCCAGCAATCCGCAGGTTGAACAGTTGATTGATCGCGATGGTTATGGCGGCGATAGTACAAAAAAGGATCATCCAGCGGGCGGGGCCGGCGAACACCATGCGTTCGGCTTTGCGCTCTGCCTCGATTGCGGATTGCCCTCTGTCGCGGGTGTTGGTCTCAGTCATCTGTTCCACATTCTTTTTGCTCGTAATGTCACGTGAAAATCGGGCAGGCCTGCTGGCCCGCCCGATGGATCATTTTGTGCAAAAATCAGAAGACGACTTCGAAACCACCAGCGGTCAGGGCGTCGCGACGTTTCTGGTCCCAGGCTTCGGCCCAATTGTCGGGGGCTTCGGCCTTGAGCTCTTCCCAAGCGGCCATCAGCGCGGCCTGACGCGCAATCAGGTTGTCGTTATGCGCCTGAGCGGCGTCATTCCAAGCGCCGATTTCCGTGTAATAGCGGATGGCTCCGTCATGGTAGGGGGCAACCCACTGGAAGTTTTGCTTGTCCAGTGCCCAGCCGTTGATGCCGGGCGCGTTGCCGGCATAGCCTTCGAAGAAGACGTTCATGGCCTTGGTCATGTTATAGGTCAGCGCTTCGTCCTGGTCGACATAGGTCATGAGGACAGGATAGGCGTAGCCCGCAGTCGGCGTGCCGGGCGTGTCGTCGATTGTGGCACCCACGGTTGCAGTCATGGGCTGGAAGAAGGGGGCAATTGCCTGCATCCGCTCCAGACCGGCTGTGTCGGCGGGATCAATCGGAGGCCAGAACACGCCGCGTGGGCTGGAGGCGGCCTCGTAAGCGCGACCCGAGTTGGTCGAGGCAAAAGCGGCATCGACGCTGCCGTCGATCATTCCGGCCCATGAATCGCCAAATCCGCCGAATTCAACACGTTCCACATCATCCCAGGTCAGACCGCCATAGGCCAGATAGGCCTGGTTGTTGACGTTGAGCGCGGGTGCACCTTTGACCCAGGCGACACGCATGCCTTTGAGATCGGCATATGTGAAACCCTCGCAGCCGGGCTTGCCGGCCTTTTCGCAGGCTTCGGCCGCAACGGCCATGGACAGGCCGACCGCGCCGCCATTGTTGGCCGCAAGGATGCGCACGGGCTGTGGTCCCCAGTTTTCAGCGCCAAATTGGAACACGCCTTCCTGGGCCATGAAAGAACCGCCAACGCCATTGGCCGAGAATTGGGCCTTGCCCTGGCGCAGGGGCTCGGTTCTGGCGATGTCATTCTTGCCGGGCAGAACCCGCAGGTTAACGTCGATGCCTTCCTGCAGGGCCGCGCCGATGGCAATGGATTGGTTGTAGCCGGCAGAGCCGGTTCCGTAGGCTGTCCAGATCAATTGTTTTGGCAGTTCAACATCTTGGGCCAGGGCCGGCATGGCCGCCAGGCACAGTGACGCTGCTAGTGAAGTAACACGCATTATTTTTCCTCCCAGATAATGCAAGCTGCAATAAATCTCTCCCGTAATATCGGACAGTCTGGCTCCGGAGCACGGTTGTCAACTTGGCGTATCCATCGCGTGGCTTTGACGCAGCGTTACCAAAAGTTTGTGTTGCGTTGCGCGGGCGCGGCACCGGGTGCTGGGGCTATCTGTTTGTGGCGGTCGCAATGACGTTGGCAATGGCGGTCAACACCAGCATCCCGATTGCTGTGACAGGCAGGGCGGATAGCCCGATGCGGGCAACCACGGCGCTGGCCAGTCCTGAACCAAGTGCAATCCCAAGGTAGCTGGCCGAGGAATTCAGGCCGAGCGCCAAAGCGTGATGTTGTGGTTGGACGCGGGCAACCAGGCGGCTTTGCTGAGGGGTTGCAAAGAGGGTGCCCATGAAGGCGCACCCTGCCAGCACGATTGCGCCCAGGTATGGTCCCAGATCAATCGTCATCAGGCCCAGAAACGCTGCGAGTCCGGCGAAACTGAACCATACCAGGCGGTCTGCGCGGATCTGCTCTGACAGTGCGCCGGCTGCGGCATTTCCTGCGACACCCAGGATGCCAAAGAGGAGAATGGCAATGGGCAGCCCGGTCTCGCTGACGTGAAACTGTTGGCCCAGAAATTCCCCCATAAGGGCGTAGACCACAAATTGTGTTGCCAGCATCCCCAATGTGCCCAGCAGCAGGATTGCGGGGCCTGCGAGGCGCCGGGTGGCTGGCCCCGGATTTTCCTGCGCATCGGTCGCGGCCGTCTCTCGTGGCAACCACAGGATGGCGAGGACGAGGAAAAGCAGCGCTCCGGCGGCGATCCCGGCCATTGCGCCACGCCAGCCGATTGCGAGCGTGAGCCAGGTGGCGATCGGGACCCCTCCGACAGAGGCGATCGTGAACCCGGCAAAAACAACCGCCAGGACGGCGGCCCGCCTGTCATCTGGCACGGTGGAGATGGCGAGTGCGGCGCTGGTCGGCGCGATCAAGGCCCCGCCCATAGCCGAGGCGATGCGCGCAATCACAAGTGTCGAAAAGGATGTGGCCAGCGCGGTCCCAAGCAGCGAGATGGCCAGAATGGTCGCTCCGGCGAGGATGAGGACGTGTGGGGCAAACCGACGCCCAAAGAGGAACTGTGTGAGCGGGGCCGCTATTGCGAAAGTGACGGCAAATGCCGTGACCAGCCACCCCGCGGCGGCCGGGTCCATTGCCAGGTCGCGGGTCAAGGCGGGACCGACGCCCATGATGCTCAGCGATGTGGTACCGATCACGAACATCCCAAGAGCAACGATCCAGGGCACGCGCTTGCTGTTTTGAACTGATGTCACGAGGACCCGTACCTTTTACGAACTGATGGTTTTTGGGGACCCTCGGGCCCATTGCGCGCCATGCGACAAGGTCAGCAAAGGCGGCATTTGCAGCGGGCCCTGGGCGGAGCCCGCTGCCTTTGCAAGACGTGGCCGGATCGAGGTAAGGCGCGGGCCTATTCGGCCGCGCGCAAGTGGGCCTGCGGTGCCGGTTCTGATGGAGTCGGCAGCATTGGGTCGCCTTGCATATCGTCCCAGATGATCTCTGGATTCTTGATTTTGCGGGCGGCGCGCTGCACGGCCCAGTCCTGTGCGATCCGGCTGTGACGGCTACCAGTGACGCGCGCGATCAAACGGAAGAGGGCGATCACATAGGTCCAGAACCAGATCCGAAGGGCCAACAGCGAGGGCGTGACGACCAGCGTCAGCACCGTTGCAATCCCCAGGCCGAACACCACTGCGGTTGCCAGCTGTTTCCACCACAGCGCCGTGGGGCTGTCGATGGTATAGCCGCCGTTGATGAAATCCAGCGACAGCCCGAACATCATTGGCGCAAGACCGGCCATTGTGGTGATTGTGGTCAGCAGAACCGGGCGGATGCGGGCCTCGGCCGTGCGCACGATCGCCTCGATCCGGGGCATGTATCGCGAGAATTCCTGAAAGGTATCGATCAGAACAATGTTGTTGTTCACCACAATCCCCGCCAGAGCCACGATCCCCGTTCCGGTCATGATGATCGAGAAGGCCTGATTCATCACCAGCATCCCGATCAGCACGCCCGTGGTCGACAGGATCACGGCCAGCAGCACCAGCACCGAATTGTAGACGCTGTTGAACTGGGCCAGCAGGATGATGAACATCAGCCCCAGGGCACCGGCAAAGGCATTGCTGAGGAAGGCCGCGCTTTCGGCCTCTTCCTCTTGGTCGCCGGTCCATTCCCACAGCAGGGATGGGTCAAACGGGTTCGTGTCGAGCCATTCGGTCAGCGTTGCGATACGTTCATTCGGGGTGATCGGAGAGAAAGACGCGCTTTTGTCATCCACGGCGTTTTGCACGGTTTCGACAGAATTGGCCGAGAGGTCGATGACGTTGAACCGGTCTCCGGCGGCGTTCTTGATCACACTGCCATCGGCGGGGGCGCCATCCTGCAGTTTTTGGACAACGGCGAGAGTTGTGGTACCGCCGTCGTCATTGCCCAGCGAAATCTTGGACAGGCCGGGCAGCACATCTGCCTTGACGTCGAAATAGCGCAATTGGTCAACACGGCTGATCGAGGCCAGCTGCTTGACCGGTTCACGGGTGATGAAGTTTGCCAAGGGCACCAGCCCGTCAGCGGTGCGCACCTTGATCGTATCCAGGGTCGAAAGGATGCGGTCTTTTTCCGGCAGACGGACGCGGATCTCGACCTCTTCGTCCGAGCTGTCGACGCGCATGGTGTCGAGCAGGATGCCGCGTGTGACAAGCTGCACCATCGCACCGACCGTTGCCACGTCTGCACCATAGCGTCCGGCCTTTTCGACGTCGACATTGATCTGCCAGTCGATGCCGGGCAGGGGCAGGCTGTCTTCGATCAGGGTGAGCCCCGGTGTCTTTTGGAATTGGGCATGGGCCTGTTGTGTGGCGTCAATCAGGCTGTCCCAATTGTCTCCCTTGATGCGCAGATGGACCGGTTTGGCCGAGGCAGGGCCCTGGGTGAGCGGTCTGATTTCGACTTCGAAACCGGCCAGCTTGTCCATTTCGGCGCTGAGTTGGTCGATCACCAGGTCGCCGTCAAATTCCGGGGCCGAGATATGCTTGTCCAGCCGTCCGCCGAGGATGGGTTCGGAGACGGTGGGGCGATCCTCCCAGGGGATGATTTCGAACTGTACCTGGCCGACGGTATCGGGCGGGTTGCCGGCGCCGCTGGCATCGGTGTTCAGCCCGCCGTCACCGGCAAAGGAGAAGACGTTGATGACCGCAGGGTGGGCGCGGATGATGTCTTCGGTCTGGCGGACCAGCTCGTCCGATTCAGTCAAGGACAGGTTGCCGCGTGCGCGGACATAGGCGGTGGCCTGTTCCGGTTCGGTTTCGACGAAGAATTCAACGCCGTTGTTGTTCTTGCCGAAATAGTCAAAGACGGTGACGACGCCGAAGGCGACCCCGACAATCACGACGAGCGGCATGATGGGGTTGCCGACAATCGCATGGATCACCCAGCCAAAGGCGCTGCGGCGATAGCCAGAGACCACGCGTTTTGCCGGGCGTTCGATTTTGGCCGCGCCCAGGGTGATAGAGGCCAGGAAGGCCATGAAGATGAACAGGACCGCCCCCAGAATGGATCCGCCCATGGCAGGGGCATCCGCCGGCAAAAGGTAATGCGGGTTCAGCACCTGAAGGGCGGCAATGAACATGCCATAGAGCACGAATGGCACCAGCGCAGCGCGCACAATCCACGGCGTCCGCGCCCGCAGTGCGTCAGAGAGCGTGGAAAACACCCGGCTCAAGCGGCCAGACACGCCGCCCATCACCGGCAGGTAAACCAGCGCAACCACCAGCGAGGCGCTGAGAACAAAGATCAGTGTCACCGGCAACATGCCCATGAACTCACCCGGAACACCCGGCCAGAACAGCATCGGCAGGAAGGCGCAGAGGGTTGTCGCCGTGGAGGAAACCACCGGCCAGAACATGCGTTGGGCCGCCTCGACAAAGGCAGCCATGGGACCGGCGCCTTCTTTGATCTTGTTGTCGGCATATTCCACGACCACAATGGCGCCATCCACCAGCATCCCGACCGCCAAGATCAGGCCGAACATGACGATGTTGGAAATGGACACCCCCATCACCGCCAGGAAGGCAAAGCACAGCAGGAACGAGGTGGGAATGGCAAAGCCGACCAGCAGGGCGGCGCGCGACCCAAGGGCGCTGAGCACCACGATCATCACCAGCGCGATGGCTGTCAGAACCGAGCCTTCGAGCTGGCTGACCATGGAGCCGACGACGCGGCTCTGGTCGTTGGATGTGCCGACTGTGAGCGCGGCTTGCAGCTCCTTGGGCCATTTCTTCTGGCTCTCGGCCAGGGTCGCCTTGACCAGATCCACCGTGTCGATCAGGTTGAAACCCTTGCGCTTGACCACTTGCAGGGCGACGGTCTTGTCCCCGTTGAAACGGGCGGTGCCGGTGCGGTCTTCGAAGGTAAAGTTGATCTGAGCCAGGTCGCCCAGCGTGATGACCCTGTCGCCATTGGTCTTGATCGGCAGGTTGTAGATGTCATGCGCGTCTTTGAAGGACGAGGGGATCTTGACCGAGAAACTGCCATGTTCCCCCTCGATTTCACCAGCGGCGATCAGCTGGTTGTTGTTCACCACCACATTGATCAGCTCGCTTGCTGTGATGTTGTAGGCCTCCAGCCGCAGCGGGTCGATGATGACCTCGACCATTTCATCCCGGCTGCCGGCGATCCCGGCCTCCAGGACGGGCTCCAGCGCTTCGAGGTCGTCTTGCAGGTTCTTGGCCACGCGGGCCAAAGTGCGCTCGGGCACATCCCCGGTCAGGTTGACGATGAGAATGGGGAATTCCGAAAAGTTGAATTCTTCGAGCGAGTATTTCTCTGCGCCGTCGGGGAACTTCGCCTCGGCGGTGTTCATCGCGTCGCGCACTTCGGCCAGGGTGGCGGCCTTGTCCCAGCCAAATTCGAATTCCAGAATCACGTTGGCGTAATTCTCGGCCGCTGTTGCCGACATCTTGTCGAGCCCGTCCAGATCGGCCAGTTCGGTTTCCATCGGTTTGACCAGCAGGCTTTCGCTGTCTTCGGCGGATATACCCGGGAAGCTGACGCTGACGATGAGGACCGGAACCTGAATGTCCGGCTCGCCCTCTTTGGGCAGGCTGACGTAGCAAAACCCGCCGATCAGGATCGACAGGACGATAAATGCAATCACCATGCGGGCCCGTGAGGCGGCCCAGTCGACAATACCGGTCATTGGGCGGCCTCCTCGTAGACCGGTCTGACCTTGACGCCAGCTGTGACAAATTCCTGTCCGATGACAATAACGTCAGACACATCCGGCAGACCGGTGACCCAGATACCATCGGGCGCATCGCGCAGCACCTCGATGGGCGAGAATTGCACCGTGTCCGACAGGTCGACGGTGCGCACGCCCAACGTGCCGTTATTGTCCAGGGTCAGGGCGGATTGAGGCAGGAAATGCGCCTTGGCGCCATCGGCCTGGATCAGGATTTCGGCGGTCTGGCCATCGCGGATCTTGAAGTCCTCGTTGTCGATCACAATCTCGATTTCGAAGGTGCGGGTCAGCGGGTCGGCCGAGCGGCTGACAAAGGTCACACGCCCCTGGACTGTGCTGCCCGAGGCCAGCGTTGCCCCGGCCGCAGCCCCGACGCGCACGCGGTCTACGTGCATTTCAGGGACATAGCCGATCAGTTTGATCGGGTTGAGCTGTATGACTGTGCCACAAAGCGACCCGGGCTGCATAAGGCTGCCCAGTTCGGCGGTGTCGGTTTCCAGCAGCCCGGCAAAGGGCGCGCGGATGGTCAGGCGTTCAATTTCGCGCTTGGCCAGGGCGACCCCGGCGGCGGCTGCTTCGATGCCTGACTGTGTGGCCTCGACGCCAGAGGTGGCGGAGGCGACCGAAGCTTCGGCGGCGCGCACGGAGGCTTCGGTGGATTTGAGGCGGGTTTCAGAGGCGTATCCGCCTTCGATCAGCTTGGTCGCGGCGTTGTAGTTCACCTTGGCTTCAGCGACGCGGGCCTCTGCCTCGGTCAGGCGGGCCTTGGATTCGGGCACGCGGCTGGTGGCTTCGGCGAGATTGGCGCGCGCCTCGGCCAGCGAGGCCTGGCGGGTGCCCGGGTCGAGTTCGCACAGAATATCGCCGGTTTCGACGCTGACGCCGCGGCGCAGAGGTTCGGAGATGACAACAGCAGACGTTTCGGCGCGGACCTCGACCTGGCGGTTGGCCTCGGTCTGACCGCGCAGGACAACGCCGCTGTCGATTGTCTGGGCCTTGGATTGTTTGACGACCACGCCGATCAGCCCCTTGGTCTGGGCGGCGACGCGTTCAACATCCGCATCGGTATCGGCCGGTTGCGCTGCTGCTGTGTCGGCCGGATCTGCTGGGGTCGCGTCCGTCTGGGGGGCTACGGGTTCATTGCGGGCAAAAGCCAGCAAACGATCCCGCTCCATAACCAATCCAAACAGAACCAACGTCACAAGGATCGCTGTGATAAAAGGGATCAACCGCATAGTCGTTTCGTCCTAACCAAACCAACGCGCGCGCAGACAGCACGACCGTGGCCGTGTTTCATTCGCACAAGTGCCATATAGGTAGCTGTTACGCTAAACTAACCAGTTCAGATTACTTTTTTTTGAAAAGAGGTACAAGTCGAGCTGCCTGTGTTGTGAAAGCGCACTTGGCTTGCCATGTGCATATCTGTAAGAGAGGGTCAATTCTGGGTCGGAATTTGGGCAAAACGCCTTAATAACCGACGTTTTTGGCCTGCTGGGTCAGGTGTGATAGGACAGACTGGGGCAGGGATGAGCGATACTGACAGTTTCATCGATGAAGTGACCGAAGAGGTCCGTCGTGACCAACTTTACGGTTATTTGCGCCGTTATGGCTGGATTCCGGCCTTGGCGATTGTACTGATCGTCGCGGGAACCGGGTGGAATGAGTACCGCAAATCTCAGTCCCAGGCCAACGCAGAGGCGATGGGTGACGCGTTGAACTCCGCGTTGCGCGCCAATGACGCGGCCGGGCGGGCGGCGGATCTGGCGCTGGTGACGCCGACGACTCCGGGCAATGGGGCGGTGTTGCAGCTGTTGTTGTCCGCGGCGCAATCAAACTCGGATCAGAGCGCACAGGCAATCGAAGGGTTGAACCGGATCGCCTCGGACGGCGAACTGCCCGAGATCTATCGCGAGATTGCCGGATTCAAGGCGCTGCTGCTGCAAAGCGACAGCATGCCAGCGGATGAAAAGCGGCTTCAACTGGAGGCTTTGGCCACGCCGGGCAAGGTATTGCGCCTGCTGGCCGAAGAGCAGTTGGCGCTGATGGACGTCTCTGAAGGCGAAACAGAGGCTGCTTTGGCGCGTTTACAGGCCATTTTGCAGGATGCAGAGGCAACGCCGGCCTTGCAAGACCGCGCAAGCCAGTTGATTGTGGCTTTGGGCGGAACGCCGCAAACTTTGGCGGTATCGCAGGGCTGAGGCCGCCTGAATGAAAACAGGGACCGGCTGAAAGCAAGAACGGGCAGATAACAGGAAACGGGGTCAACCATGTTCCGAAGCCAATATTCGAAACCTGCATTGTGGCTTGCGGCCGCGTCCTTGGCGTTTCTGGCCGGTTGCGAGCGCGAGATCATCTTGCCGGGCGAGCGTGAAGATTTGCGGGATGTGGTGGCCGAGGCCGAGGTTGAAAACCAAAGCCGCGGCATCAGCCTGCCTTCACAAAGCGCCAATAGCAGCTGGACCCAGGGCATGGGTACGCCGTCTTATCGGACATCCAACCCGGCACTGCGCAGCGCACCGGTGCGGGTCTGGACCGCCAGCATCGGGCAGGGCAATTCGCGCAAACAGCGCATCACCGCAGAACCGATTGTAAACGGATCGCTGATTTACACGCTGGACGCCGGCGCGCGGGTCACTGCGACGTCGACGGGCGGGGGCACGGTCTGGTCCGCTGACCTGACGCCTGCGACAGAGGATGAAGGCGATGCAACCGGCGGCGGCATGGCCTATTACAAGGACCGGCTTTATGTTTCGACCGGCTTCGGGCGGGTCTCGGCGCTGAATGCCAAGACGGGCCAGTTGCTGTGGCAGCAAAAACTGTCCTCAACCGGCAGCGGTCAGCCGACCGTGGTGGACGGGCTGCTGTATCTGGTGGCCGGGGACAATAACGGTTGGGCGATCAACATCGACGATGGCACCATTGCATGGCAGGTGGCCGGTACGCCCAGCCTGTCCAATGTTCTGGGGGCCCCGGCGCCTGCGGTATCGGGTAAATACGTCGTGTTTGGCTATGGATCGGGCGATGTGATCACGGTGTTCCGTCGGGGCGGTTTGCGCCGGTGGGAAGCCTCGGTTGCCGGGACTCGGGTTGGACGGGCGTCGTCGCAGGTTTTGGACGTGACCGGCCCGCCGATGATCCTGGGCAGCCGGGTCTATGTTGGCAACCACTCTGGCCGGATGGCCGGGTTTGACATGGAAACGGGCGAGCGGGCCTGGACCAGCAAGGAAGGGCCGCTGGGCAATATCTGGCCTGCGGGCGACAGCCTGTTTGTGGTGACGGATCGGTTGCAGGTAGCGCGGATTCTGACATCGGATGGCACGCGGGTCTGGGCGACGGATCTGCCCGGGTACAAGAAAGACAAGCCGCGTTTGCGTGGTCCAGTCTATGCCCACTATGGGCCTGTGCTGGCCGGCGGGCGTGTTGTTGTTGCCTCATCTGATGGTGCGTTGCGCTTCTTTGACCCCAAAGATGGCAGGCTGACATACGAAGTCCAGCTGCCCGATGGCGCGGCCAGTCAACCGGTTGTTGCGGGCAAGACTCTTTACGTTGTGAGCCAAAAGGGTGAATTGCACGCTTTCCGTTAGGCCGCATATGCGGTAAAGGCCGCGTTTGACCCCGTTCGGAAGCAGCAGCAAGATGTCCTTTACCCTCGCCATTGTGGGCCGGCCCAATGTGGGCAAGTCCACACTTTTCAACCGCCTCGTTGGCAAACGCCTGGCCCTGGTCGATGACCAACCCGGCGTGACCCGTGATCTGCGTGAAGGCGACGCACGGTTGGGCCCTTTGCGGTTTACGGTGATCGACACGGCCGGGCTAGAACAGGCGACGGATGACTCGCTGCAAGGGCGGATGCGCCGTCTGACCGAACGGGCGGTGGACATGGCGGACGTCTGCCTGTTCATGATTGATGCCCGCGCCGGGGTGACCCCGACGGATGAAGTCTTTGCCGAAATCCTGCGTCGCCGTGCCGATCATGTAATCCTGGGCGCCAACAAGGCCGAGGGCAATGCTGCGGATGCCGGCGTGATAGAGGCCTTTGGTCTGGGCCTGGGCGAGCCTGTGCCGCTGAGCGCGGAACATGGGCAGGGTCTGGACGATCTTTACTCCTTGCTGGCCCCCATTGCCGAACAATTCGAGGCCCGTGCGCTGGAATCGGCGCCTGAAACGGATGTGGAGGTTGCCGAAGGCGAAGAGGCCCCCGAGCGCACCAAGCCGTTGCAGGTGGCGGTTATCGGGCGGCCCAATGCGGGCAAATCCACCCTGATCAACAAGATCCTGGGCGAAGAACGCCTGTTGACCGGGCCAGAGGCCGGAATCACCCGCGACGCGATTTCGCTGACCACCGATTGGGGTGGCACGGAAATGCGGATCTGGGACACGGCCGGGATGCGCAAAAAGGCCCGGGTGCAGGAAAAGCTGGAAAAGCTCTCGGTCGGTGACGGTCTGCGGGCGGTGAAATTTGCCGAAGTGGTTGTGGTGTTGCTGGATGCGGCCATCCCATTCGAGCAGCAGGACCTGCGGATTGCGGATCTGGCCGAGCGCGAGGGCCGGGCGGTGGTTGTTGCGGTCAACAAATGGGACGTCGAAGAAGAGAAACAGGCCAAGCTGCGCGACCTGAAAGAGGCGTTCGAGCGATTATTGCCGCAGTTGCGCGGGGCGCCGTTGGTCACGATCTCGTCCAAGACGGGGCGGGGGCTGGACCGGCTGCATGCCGCGATCCTGCGGGCTTATGAGGTGTGGAACCGGCGGGTGCCGACCGCACAGCTGAACCGTTGGCTGACCGAGATGCTGGAGGCGCATCCGCCTCCGGCGCCGCAGGGCAAGCGGATCAAGCTGCGCTATATGACCCAGGCCAAGACCCGCCCGCCGGGTTTTGTGGTCATGTGTTCGCATCCCGACAAGATGCCCGAGAGCTACAAACGCTATCTGGTCAACGGGCTGCGGGCCGATTTTGATATGCCCGGGGCGCCGATCCGGCTGACCCTGCGGTCTCAGAATGACAAGAACCCGTTCAAGGGGCGCAAGGCGCCTGGGCCGTCCAAGCTGCGCAAACATCTGAAGTAACGCTTGCTGGCACAAGCGCCGCCAGGTTTGGCTGTTTCCCTTTTTGGAAGCGGCCTGATCGCCCATGCGATGCCGGCACTGCGGCAGAGCTGGACAGGGGGTGTTCACGCGTCCGTGATCTGGCGTGATAACAGTTGAATGCTGCGACGCGGTAATTTTTCAGAGGCTCAGTATTTGGGAAGCGTAGCCCGGGCGAGTTTGACCCGGTTGTGTCGACGAAATCGCCGGTGCGTCCCAAAAGACGCGGATGACGGTTTTGCATTATTGACTGTGTGATGAACAAGGAACGCCCCTGATGAGCACCCAAGTAGCAAAGACCCTGGCCACGATTGGCTTGCTGGCCGCCACCCCTTTTGCAGCCATGGCTGCGGACGCCTATAAAACTGACCAAGGCCACACCGAAGTCCACTTTGGCTGGAGCCACTTTGGCGTGTCCACCCAGACTGGCGAATTCACCGAGGTGGATGGCACGTTGATGCTGGACGAAGACGATATCTCCAAGTCGACGCTGGAGGTGACCGTTTCCGCAGCGAGCCTGGCGACCGGGTTTGGCCCGCTGGACGACCACCTCAAGAGCGCAGACTTCTTTGAGGTAGAGACCTACCCCGAGATCACCTTCAAGAGCACTTCGGTGACTCAGACAGGCGACAAGACGGCTGATGTGACCGGCGATCTGACCATGCATGGCGTGACCTTGCCGGTGACGTTGAAAACCACGCTGACCTTTCAGGGTGAGCACCCGGTTGCGGGCTTTAACCCTGCATACGCAGGCGCTTGGGTTGCGTTTGAAGCGACTGGCGTGATTGAAAACCACCTGGATTTTGGCATCGGCCCTTTCCCGGCGGGACCGGTCGAGTTGACCATTGTCACCGAGATGCAAAACAAAGACGGTTAACTCCGTCCCATGTGCGCCGGCCATCCCGTGATGGCCGGCACCGGGTGATTTGAACCGACAGGGATATGATTGTGATCAACACGCGAGAGACCTATGGGCTGGTGGCGCAGGCCTTTCATTGGGCAACAGCCGGGTTGATCCTGGTGCTGCTGCCGATGGGCGTGATCATGCACGAGCTTCCGGCGCAATCCGAGGCCCAAGCCGTGGCCAAATTCGAGCTTTACTCCCTGCACAAAACGCTGGGCATGGCGGTTTTGATTATTGCCGTGGCGCGGATTCTCTGGGCGCTGGTGCAGGTGCATCCGGCGCCATTGCACCCCGAGCGGCGGATCGAGACACTGGCGGCGAAGGTTGTGCATTGGTTGCTCTATGCCTCGATCGTGCTGATGCCGGTGACCGGGTGGCTGCATCATGCCGCCCTTGATGGCTTTGCGCCGATCTGGGGGCCATTTCCGCAGACCGCAGCGATTATCCCGAAAAACCCGGTAATCGCCGATCTGTTTGGGCAGGCGCATTTTGCGATGGGCTTGGTCCTGGCGGGATCCATTGCGTTGCATGTGGCGGGTGCGTTCAAACATGCTGTGTTGGATCGGGACGGCACGCTGCGCCGGATGATCCCGGGATTGCGGCCAACCGCGCAGGCGCCCCAAGCGGCGGCCCGTGACGGGCTGCTGGCGCCGGTTCTGGCGGCTGCGGTGGTCTGTGTGGCGTTGGGCAGTGCCTATGTGCTGACAGCTCCGGCACCGCAGGCCGGGGCAGGGGTGAGTGCCACCGCCACGGCGACACCGGAAGGCGCCTGGGTGGTGGATGGCGAAAACAGCCGTCTGGGCATTTCGGTGACGCAATCGGGCGCAACGGTTGAGGGGGCGTTTGCCGCCTGGTCCGCAACCATCCTGTTTGACCCAGAGCAGCCAGAGGCAGCAGAAATCGACGTAACCATCGACATCGCCAGCCTGACCCTGGGCGGTGTGACGGACAAGGCCACCTCGGCGGATTTTCTGGATGTCGCCAACTTCCCGCAGGCGGTGTATCGCGCCCGCTCCGCGACGCCGCTGGGCGCGGGAAAATATCGGGCCGAGGGCGAATTGTCCTTGCGCGGGGTCACTGCGGCCCTGCCGCTGGAGTTTGATCTGCGCATCGAGGATGGGCGTGCCTATGTCACCGGACATGCGGCGCTGAACCGGGTTGCCTTTGGCGTCGGGGCCGAGGCGTTTCCCAATGAATCCATCGTTGCCTTCCCTGTTGAGATCCATCTGACCCTACAGGCAGAGCGCGATGGGTCCTGAGTGCGGCGCGCATCGGGGCGATTATGTCTCTGTGTGCGGGCAGGATTGGTTGCGCTGACTTGTCCCAAGCCCTGTTTCATACTATATAAAGATCCGTCGACAACGTCTGGCGCGGTATTGTACGGGGGGGTAGACCGGTGGATATCAGAGCGCACACTCGGGCCTACGCCCATCAAGATAACAAGCTGGCGTCGCTCAGCTTTTTCGGCACGTTTGCCGTTTACTTCGGGTCATTGGCTCTGGCGATTGCCTTTGTGGGCACTTGGTGGATGTTGACCGCGATGTGCATTGTGCACGCGTTTTCAGCAGTGCGCCTGTATGTCTTGCAGCACGATTGCGGGCATCATTCCCTGTTCGAAACACGCCGCCAAAACGAGATCGCGGGGGATGTCCTGTCGCCGTTTACCTTTGCGCCGTTTGAGGTGATGAAGCAGAATCACAACCTGCACCACGGGCATTTGGGCAATCTGGATCATCGCGACACGACCGAGATCTACACGATGACCCTGCGGGAATGGAATGCGGCCGGTTTCTGGGAGCGGCTGTATTATCGCCTCTATCGTCATCCGCTGGTTTTGATGCCAGTCGGGGCCGCCTACACATACTTCATTCGCTACCGCTGGCCCAAGAACACGCTGCGTTTCGGGTGGAAACAAGTGCTGTTGCACAATCTGGCGATCGGCGCGGCCTTGAGCCTGTTGTATGTGCTGGCGGGTTGGACCGGTATTCTGATCTGGCTTGGCGCTTCGTTCCTTGGTGGGATGCTGGGCGTTTTCCTTGTGTATCTGCAGCATAACTTCGAGGACACCTACTGGGACCGCCGCCCGGATCTGGATCCGCAGCTGGCGGCGCTCAAGGGGTCGTCCTGCCTTGATTTCGGAGCCTGGTTCGATCATGCGGTCGCCTGCATCACGTTGCACGACATCCACCATTTCAATGCGCGGATTCCGAGCTATCGCTTGCGGGCCTGCCATTATGCCATCCCGGATGAGTATGCGCCGCGACGGATCAAGTTTCCCGAGGCTGTGGCCGCGTTGAGCCTGAAGCTATGGGATGAAGAGAGCAAACGCTTGGTGCGGTTTCCCAAGCAGACGCAGCGCGGACAGGCAGGCGCTTTGAAGGCCAGCTGATTGGGCCAGCCAATTGGGCCAGTGGGGCGGGACAGTTTGATGGGTCTGTGCTGCCGTGCAATCACAGATTTTGTGGATTGGGCGCAGTCGCGCGGTGTGGGTCTGTCGACTAACGTATATACAAACAATATGCATATGACGTAACCTTCAAGGAATCGCGCCTATATTGCGCATAATTTCCAAGGAGGAGTCGAGATGACAGCTCTTACTGATGTGCACGGGGTTGGTCCGGCTTTGGCCGCGACCCTGGCGGCGTCCGGTTTTTCGAATGCAGAGGATCTGGCCAAGGCCAAGAACGGGGATCTTCTGGCCGTAAACGGAGTAGGGGCCGCAACCGCGCCGCGCCTGATTGCGGCGGCCAAGGCGGTTGCGGTTGTGGCGCAGGCAGCTGCCGCGCCTGTTCCGTCACAGCCTGCGGCGGCCGCAGAACCAGTGCCGGAAGCCAGCGTTGCCAAGGTGAAAGTCAAGAAGCCGAAGGCGGCGAAGGACAAGTCGAGAAAGGCGGGATCCGGCAAAAGCAAGCCGGCTGAGGCCAAGAAGGACAAGGCCACCAAGGGCAAATCCAAAAAGGCCAAGGCGGACTCTGACAAGGGCAAGACCAAGGCCAAGGCGGCCAAGGAAAAGGGCGCCAAGAAGAAATCCAAGAAGAAGGGCAAATAGGCCCGGCTGGCCCCATACGGGCAGCCATCGCTGTGAATTTTGGACTTGCGGGTGGGGTCAAGACCGGTTGTTTTGGCCTTGACCCTTATGCTGATAGGGCCGGATCTGGGGATCCGGTTTTAGATCAATGTGCCATCCGTCGAGAGGGTCAGCTTGCCCCCCAGATAAGGGCTCAGCGCCGCAGGAAGGATGACGGTGCCGTCAGTCTGCTGGCCATTTTCCAAAACGGCGATCAAGGCGCGGCCCACGGCCAGGCCCGAACCGTTGAGGGTGTGGACAAACTCTGGCTTGCCGCCGCCCTCGGGGCGGAAGCGGGCGTTCATGCGGCGGGCCTGGAAATCGCCGGTGGTGGAGACCGAGGAAATCTCTCGGTAGGTGTCCTGTCCGGGCAGCCAAGCCTCGATGTCATAGGTGCGGCGGGCGCCAAAGCCCATGTCTCCGGTGCATAGGATCACCGTGCGATAGGGGATTCCCAGACGTTCCAGGATATCCTCGGCGCAGCGCAGCATGCGTTTTTGTTCTGCGTCGCTGGAATCGGGGTGCGTGACGGAGACCATTTCGACTTTTTCGAACTGGTGTTGGCGCAGCATGCCGGAGGTGTCCTTGCCCGCGCTGCCGGCTTCGGAGCGGAAGCAGAGCGTGTGGGCGGCCATGCGGATCGGCAGCTGGGTGGCGTCGAGGATATCGCCGGCGACCGAATAGGTCAGCGTGACCTCGGAGGTGGGAACAAGCCACCAGCCGTTGGTCGTTTGATAGCTGTCATCCCCGAATTTCGGCAGTTTGTCGGTGCCATACATCGCCTCGTCACGCACCAGAACGGGGGTTTGCATTTCGGTCAGCCCGTTGTCGGTCACATGGGTGTCGATCATGAACTGGGCCAGCGCGCGGTGAATGCGGGCGACGCCGGATTTGAGGACGACAAAGCGGCTGCCGGAGAGTTTGGCGGCCATTTCGAAATCCATGCCCGCCGCGACGGCGGGGATTTCGAAATGCTCGACCGGGGTGAAGTCGAATGTGGGCGGGGTGCCCCAGGTGTTGACCTCGACATTGTCGGCCTCATCCGCGCCTTCGGGCACGTCATCGGCGGGCAGGTTGGGGATGCGGGCCAGCATATCGGTGAGCTGCTCGTCCAGCGCCTTCGCCTCGGCCTGGGTTTCGGCGATGGCGGATTTCTGGGCTGCAACCTCGGCGCGCAGGCGTTCGAATTCGGCGTCATCCCCCTTGGCCTTGGCGGCGCCGATGGCTTTGGCGGCCTTGTTTTGGTCGGCCTGGCCGGTTTCAGCGGCGAGGATCTTGGCCCGGCGAGCTTCGTCCAGGGCGAGCAGAGACGACGACATCGGCGCATCCCCGCGCCGCGCCAGGGCGGCGTCAAAGGCATCTGGGTTGTCGCGAATGGCGCGAATATCGTGCATCTCTTGGTCCTTTCGTGAATCGGTGAGCGCCTTATGGCAAACCCTGACCCAAAGGGGGAGGGGATTTGGAGGTTTGGGGCTGGGACGGTGGGATGTCCCAGCTGGGACATGGGGGTAAGGTTTTGATTTTGCTTATGATAGCGCTAACATAAAAACTGGGACGGGCTGGGACGGTGCCGGATTTAGGGGGCCGGTGGTGGTCGCCTATTCCCAGGTTTTGGGGTCGTCCGGTTCAAAGCCGATTTCCTTTTGCCATGCGCGCCAGGCGGTATTGAATGCGTCGGGACTCAAAATAGGCGTTTGGGACCAATGGGGCGGGCAAACAAGATTGGGAGGGATTTTTTTACTGTCATCCGCGAAAACATCCTCAAGTTGGGATTGGGCTAGGGTTGTATCGAGCAGGTTTGAATCATGGAGGGCTGCCCCCCGCATGATTGCGCTGTCAAGGTTCGCCCCCCGCAAGTATGAGTCGCTGAAGATCGCCCCCCGCAAGTCTGTGCCGCTGAGGTTCGCGCTCTGCAAGTCTGAGGATATGAGGCTGGCACTTTGCATTTTTGCGCCAATTAGGGCTGCTCTTGGCAAATGGCTCCATCGGAATACGGCTGAATGCAATTCAGCATCATAGAGATAGATACCCTGCATACGCGCGTCCGCAAAGTTGGCCTTTCGCAAATTCGTTTCGCTGAGGTCGACCCCCTGCATCTGTGCATCAGTGAACAGCGTGCCTTCAAAGCTGAAAGAGGCCCCCCGGAGCTGCATGGCCTGGAGATTGGCGCCGCTCAGGTCGATGGGCCTGGGTATTTATGTCTGATCCTGCCCAGCGACTGCACCGCGCTTTGCATGTCTGTTCGTTTTACGGTGAGTTGCAGCACCCAATCGAGAAGCTGGCCGTCGTTCAATCCGTCTGGGACAGGTTCGGGCGGATGCTCGCGCGACATTTCCCGCACATAGGCGCTGAGCAGGCGGGCGATGCGTTGGGCTGCGCTTGGGTGTTCTGCGACCAGCGCCTCTAGCGTGTCGATGGCGATGTTGCGGCGGGTGATGTCGTCTTCTTGGATGTCGTGGTGGTCTGTGCCCTCTGCGGTCTGAGTGGTTTTGGTGAGGGTTCGGGTGGCAAAGAGGTCAGCCGAGGCGGCGCGGACGCGTTCGTTGAACAGGACATTGTCTGCGTGATCATTCTGATGACGCGAGAGGCTGAGGCGGATGAGAGTGATGGGAAAGGCGAGGACCGCGCCCAGCACCGCGGTGAGGGCGGTGAATTTGGCCAGGGAGAAGCGCCAGTTGCGCCATTCTGCGCTGTTGAATTGGATGTTGCCGGGGAAGTCGGCCCACCAGACCTGCCAGATCATCCAGAGCAGGCCGGTGAAGAGGGTCAGAAAGAGACAGCCCCAGAGCAGGGCCGCGATCAGGAAAAGAGCCGGGTTGAGGGAGCCGAGGCCGAAGCGGGCCTGAAGGGTTTTCAGGGGCTCCACGAGCGGATCCTTGGCCGGGCGGATGGCGATGAGGAGGAAGTATGCGAGCAGCCCGCCGCCCAAAACGAGGGCTGGCCAGAACAGGTCAGAGCCGGAGAAGGGGAGGATGATGTTGTCGTTCATATATGGGGTGCCTTGGCCTGGTGCGGCTGGGATGGGGGGCGGGTGGCTGGGGTGAGTCTACTATGGCGGGAATTGTCGGATTGACCAAGGGTGGGGCTTGGGGTGCGTTTGGGGGCGTGATGTTTGGCGCGGGGAGGGCAATGGAAGGGCGCGGTTAAAACGCCCCACCTGCCGTGGCTTGCAAACCGCGCGGTGAATCCATAGATATCGCCCAGATTTCAGACCGGCCCCGTTTTGGGCCCGCATGCAAGGATACCCCAATGGACACTGCCGCAATTGGCCAGTTTCTTCCGCTGATTCTGATCTTCGGGATCATGTATTTCCTGTTGATCCGGCCTCAGCAGAAGAAGGTAAAAGAGCATCAAGGCATGGTGAATGCGCTGCGTCGGGGGGACAAAGTTGTGACCCAGGGCGGCATCATCGGCAAGGTGGTCAAGGTCAAGGATGACAACGAGCTGGAAGTTGAGATCGCGGAAGGCGTGAAAATTCAGGTCGTCAAAAGCACGATTGCGACTGTTGTGAGTAAGACCGAACCGGCGAGCCAGTAAGACCGCGGTTAAGATAAGGCGGGCGCCATGCTGCAGATCGATCTATGGAAACGTGTGCTGATCATTCTGACCTGTGTGGTTGGTTTGCTATTGGCCATGCCGAATGCGTTTTATGGTCAGGTGGAGCGTCATAATGATGCTCTGGTGACGATAGAACAGAGTGGTGAAACACCGGAGCTGGCCGCGGATGTGGCGGGTTGGCCCGGGTTCCTGCCGTCCGGTTTGGTGAATTTGGGTCTGGATCTGCGCGGTGGTGCGCATTTGCTGGCCGAGGTTCAGGTTGAGGATGTCTATGCCGCGCGTATGGATGCGCTGTGGCCTGAAGTGCGCGATGCCCTGCGCCCCGAGCGGGAGACGGTCGGGACGATCCGGTTGCAGCCTTCGGCGGATGACGAACTGCGGGTCAAGATCGGCGAACAGGCCGGGATGGCGCGGGCGCTGGAGGTTGTGCGCGGGTTGGCGCGGCCGATCCAGACCCTGAGCGGTGTCGGGTCCAATGACATTCAGGTGCGCGGTGACGGCGATGTTTTGATCGTGACGCTGACCGAGGCGGAGCGGATCGCCACGGATGACCGCACCGTGCGTCAGGCGCTAGAGATCATCCGGCGCCGGATTGACGAGGTGGGCACGCGCGAACCGACGATTCAGCGTCAGGGGGCGGATCGGATCTTGATCCAGGTGCCCGGCATTGGCAGCGCGTCGGAGCTGAAGGATATCATCGGCACCACCGCGCAACTGGGGTTTCATCCGGTTATCCGGCGCACCACTGATCCGGATACGGCGTCGGGGGTCGGCAATTCGGTTGTGCCGTCGCTGGACGAAGAGGGCCAGTATTACGTGATCGAGAATGCGCCGGTTGTGACCGGCGAGGAATTGGTGGATGCGCAGCCGGCCTTTGACCAGAATGGTCGCCCGGCGGTGAATTTCCGCTTTAACCCGTCTGGTGCGCGCAAGTTTGGCGATTACACGGCCGAAAACATCGGCAGCCCCTTTGCGATTGTGCTGGATGACGAGGTGGTCAGCGCGCCGGTTATTCAGGCGCATATCCCCGGCGGTTCCGGTATTATCACGGGTCGGTTCACGGTCGAAGAGAGCACGCATCTGGCGGTTCTGCTGCGCGCGGGCGCCTTGCCTGCAGGGTTGACCTTTCTGGAAGAGCGCACGATTGGTCCGGAACTGGGCCAGGACAGCATCGAGGCCGGGCGCGTGGCAACCATGGTCGCCTTTGTGGCGGTGCTGGTGTTCATGGGGCTGAGCTATGGTCTGTTTGGATTGTTTGCCAATGCGGCGCTGATCCTGAACGTGGCGCTGATTTTCGGGCTGTTGAGCCTGATTGGTGCGACGCTGACCTTGCCAGGGATTGCCGGGATCGTGTTGACGGTCGGCATGGCGGTGGATGCCAATGTGCTGATCTTTGAGCGGATTCGCGAAGAGTTGAAGACAGCCCGGGGCCCTGCGCGGGCGATCGAGCTGGGCTATGAAAAGGCGCTGAGCGCCATTCTGGATGCGAATGTGACCACCTTCATCACGGCGGTGATCCTGTTTGCCATTGGCTCTGGTCCGGTGCGCGGCTTTGCGATCACACTGGGGCTGGGGATCTTGACCTCGGTCTTTACGGCGATTTTTGTCACGCGGCTGATGATTGTTGTCTGGTTTGCGCGCCGCCGTCCTAAAACAATCGAGGTTTGAGATGCGACTGAAACTTGTCCCGACTGAAACTTCGTTCGATTTCTTCAAGCGCTGGAAACTGTGGCTGGGGATTTCGGGGGTCATGATGGTGGTGGCCTTTGTCAGCTTTTCCATGCAGGGGCTGAACTATGGCATTGATTTTCGCGGCGGGACGACGCTGCGGACGGAAAGCTCGGCACCGGTGGATATTGCCACCTATCGCGAGGCGATTGCGACGCTGGGGCTGGGGGATGTGACGATCACCGAGGTGTTCGATCCGTCCTTTGATGCGGATCAGCATGTGGCGATGATCCGGATTCAGGCGCAGGATGGTGAAGAGGCGGTGACCTCGGATATGGTTATTGCGGTTGAGCAGGCGTTGCAGAGCGTGGTGCCGGATATTGTGTTCACCTCGGTGGAATCGGTGGGGCCGAAAGTGTCGGGCGAGCTGATCAAGACGGCGGTGATGGCGGTGGTTCTGGCGATTGGGGCGGTGCTGGTTTACATCTGGCTGCGGTTCGAGTGGCAGTTTGCATTGGGGGCCGTTGCGGCGCTGGTGCATGATGTTCTGCTGACGATCGGCATCTTCTCGGAGTTGCAGATCCGGTTCGATCTGGCGATCATCGCGGCCTTGCTGACCATTGTGGGCTATTCGCTGAACGATACGGTTGTTGTGTTTGACCGGGTGCGGGAGAACCTGCGCAAGTACAAGAAGAAGTCGCTGGCCGAGGTGCTGAACATCTCGATCAACGAGACGCTGAGCCGGACGGTGATGACTTCGGTGACCACGTTGCTGGCGTTGATTTCGCTGTTTGTGCTGGGCGGCGATGTGATCCGCGGGTTTGTGTTTGCGATGATCTGGGGCGTGATTGTCGGGACATATTCGTCGGTGTTTGTGGCCTCGGCGATCCTGTTGTACCTGGGGGTCAAGCGGGATTGGACCAAGCCGGACAAGACGGCCGGAAACCAGTTTGCGAATGTAGATGCCTGACGTTCTGGCCCAGGTCCTGGCTTTGCCGGGGCTGGGCTGGCTGGCGGCGGCGGCTTTCGTGTCCGGCACGGTGCGCGGGTTTGCCGGGTTTGGCACGGCGCTGATCTATATGCCGGTGGCGGCTCAGGTCTTGCCGCCCTTCTGGGCCCTGGCGAGCGTGGCGTTGATGGATGTCTTCGGGCCTTTGCCGAATGTGCCGGCGGCGTTGAAGATCGCCAACCGGGCGGATCTGCTGCGGCTGTTGGCGGGAACGATGGTTGCGCTGCCCATGGGGCTGTGGGCGCTGGGCTATATCGAGACCGATCTGTTTCGCTACGCGGTTTCGGGCATTGCCCTGCTGATGCTGGCGGTGCTGGCGACGGGAGTGCGCTATACCGGCCGGCTGAGCCCGGGTCTGGTGTTTGGCACCGGCGCCCTGGCGGGGGGCTGTGGCGGGCTGACAGGCGTGCCGGGGCCGCCGGTCATCCTGCTCTATATGGCCAGCCCGCACCCGGCGACGGTTGTCCGCGCCTCGACCCTGCTCTATCTCTATTTCTACGACATGGTGTTGCTGAGCGCGATGCTGGTGATGGGGCACCTGGCCCTGGCGCCCGCCCTGGTGGGCGTGGCGCTGATTGTGCCCAACATGCTGGGCAACATCCTGGGCGCGGCCCTGTTCCGCCCGGGGCTGGAGACCATCTATCGCTGGATCGCCTATACGATCATTGCGGCCTCGGCGCTGGCCGGGTTGCCGATCTGGAATTGAGGAGGCCCGCACATGCGGCTGAACGAAGTGACCTTTACAGACGCGATGCCGATCGACGGCTATGGGCCCGGGTTCTTCCGGATCGGCGGAGAGGTCGTGCTGGGCCACGCCCTGACCGGCCCCAAAGGCACCACGCTGTGGGGTGGCTTTGACGACACCGACCCCTTGCTGGCCCTCGCGCCACATATCGACTTTCTGTTTGTCGGCACCGGGGCCGAAATCGCCCATTTGCCGAAGAGCTTTCGCACCTTGCTCGAAGAGGCCGGCATCGGGGTCGAGGTCATGTCCTCCCCGGCGGCGGCGCGCACCTATAACGTCTTGCTCAGCGAAGGGCGGCGCGTTGCCCTGGCCATGTTGATGGTCTGAACAACATGCCCCCCTGGCTTCTTTTTGGGAAAAATACTCTGGGGGTTTGGGGGTGAAACCCCCAATTTTGACCAACCCGCCTTTTGTGCCGCGACATGATCGGATATGCGCATGGCCATGGATCTGACAATTACCGATCTGAGCGTGGCGCGGGGGGGCGTACCGGTGCTGGAGGGGGTGACATTCACCGTGTCCCCCGGACAGGCATTGGTGCTGCAAGGGCCCAACGGCGCGGGCAAGACCACCTTGCTGCGCACGATTGCGGGCCTGCAACCGCAGTTGCGCGGCCAGATCGAGGGCGCCGAAGAGCGGGTGGCCTATGCCGGCCATCTGGACGGCATCAAACCCACGCTGAGCGTCCGCGAAAACCTGACATTCTGGGCGCAAGTGTTCGGCCAGACCGACATCTCTGCCGCGCTGACCGGGTTCGAGCTGAGCCGCCTGTCCGCGCGCCCGGCCGGAGCACTCTCGGCTGGTCAGAAACGCCGCCTTGGCCTGGCCCGCCTGTTGGTGAGCGGGCGTCCGGTCTGGGTGCTGGACGAGCCGACCGTGTCGCTGGACCGGGCCTCGGTCGGGCTGTTCGTTCAGGCGGTCCATGGCCATCTGGCGGCCGGAGGGCTGGCGGTGATGGCCACCCATATCGACCTGGGCCTGAAGGCCGAGACGCTGGACGTGGCGCAATTTCGCGCCCGGGCCTCTGCTGATGAGGCCTTTTTATGAGGGCGCTGCTGCTGCGTGACCTGCGCCTGGCCATGCGCGCCGGAGGTGGCTTTGGCCTGGGGCTGGCGTTTTTCCTGATTGTGACGGTGATGGTGCCCCTGTCGGTTGGCCCGCGCGCGCCCCTGTTGGCAGAGATCGCCCCGGGCGTGCTGTGGCTGGGGGCCTTGTTGGCCTGTCTGTTGTCACTGGACCGGATGCTGGCGCTGGATTGGGAGGATGGCACGCTGGATCTGCTGGCTGTCTCGCCTTTGCCACTTGAGATGGTGCTGGGCGTCAAGGCGCTGGCGCATTGGCTGACCACGGGGTTGCCGCTGGTGCTGGCAGCGCCGGTGCTGGGCGTTTTGCTGAGCCTGCCGGGCCCCGGATATGGCTGGCTGGTGCTGTCGCTGGCAGTGGGCACACCGGCCCTGTCGGTGATTGGCATGTTCGGCGCGGCGCTGACCGTGGGATTAAAGCGCGGCGGCTTGCTCTTGTCGCTCTTGGTGCTGCCGCTTTACGTGCCGACGCTGGTGTTTGGGGCCGAGGTGGCCCGGCGTGGCGCCATCGGGATGGAGACGGGCACAGCCCTGTTGATGCTGGGCGGGATCACCCTGGGGGCCATTGCCCTGTTGCCGCTGGCGGCGGCTGCGGTGTTGCGCGTCAATCTGCGCTAGGCTTTGTGAATTGTCGGATGGGGTCAGAGCCGCTAGATAGCGGGTATGTCACTTTGGGAATATGCAAATCCGGTCAAGTTTCTGCGCACCTCCGAGGCGGTTTTACCGTGGCTCTGGGGGCTGGCGGCAGTGGCGTTGATTGTGGGTCTGATCTGGGGCTTCTTTCTGACCCCGGATGCAGATAAATTCGCCTCGACCGTCAAGATCATCTATCTGCATGTGCCCTCTGCGCTCATGGCGATCAATGCGTGGATGATGATGCTGGTGGCTTCTTTAATCTGGCTGGTGCGGCGTCATCATGTGAGCGCGCTGGCGGCCCGTGCGGCGGCGCCGGTGGGGATTGCGATGACGGTCATTGCGCTGGTTACCGGTGCGATCTGGGGGCAGCCGATGTGGGGCACCTGGTGGGCCTGGGATCCTCGGTTAACCTCGTTCCTGATCTTGTTTCTGTTTTATCTGGGCTATGTCGCCCTGTGGGAGGCGATCGACAATCCGGATACGGCGGCGGATCTGACGTCCTATCTGTGTCTGGTGGGGTCGGTGTTTGCGCTGCTCAGCCGGTATGCGGTGAATTTCTGGAACCAGGGTCTGCATCAGGGGGCGTCCCTGTCGCTGGACAAGGAAAAGAACGTGGCGGATGTCTATTATCAGCCGCTGTTGATGTGCATTGCCGGGTTTGTGCTGCTGTTTGTGGCGCTGGTGTTGTACCGGACCGGAACCGAGATCCGGGTCCGGCGGATGGCTGCGCTGGAAGCGCGGGAGAGGATGGCCGAGTGATGCCCGATCTGGGAAAATATGCGGATACGGTTCTGTCGGCTTATGGTGCGTCGATTGCCGTGCTGGTGGTGCTGGTCGGGCTCAGCCTGTGGCGCGGCCGCCGGGTGCGGGCGCAATTGGCCGAGGTCGAGCGGAGGGTTGGGCGCCGTGGCTAGGATTTCGCCTTTGATGCTGTTGCCGCCTGCGATCTTTCTGACCTTTGTGGTCATGTTCGGGATCGGCATGTGGCGCGAGGATCCGGATGCTTTGCCTTCGGCGCGCGAGGGGCAGAAGGCGCCGGCGCTGAGTGTGACGCAGATGCCGGGCAAGCCCGGTTTCACAGCCGAGACGCTGCGCGATGGCGAGGTGAAGCTGGTGAACTTCTGGGCCAGCTGGTGCGCGCCCTGTCGGGCGGAACATCCGAACCTGGAAAAACTGGCGGCGGAGGGGCTGCCGATTTACGGCATCAACTACAAGGATGTGCCAGAGAATGCGGCCGGATTTCTGGAGCAGCTGGGCGACCCTTACCGGGCCATTGGTGTGGACGGGCAGGGGCGCACTGGGCTGGACTGGGGTCTGTATGGCGTGCCCGAGACCTATGTGATTGCCGGGGACGGCACGGTGATCCTGCGGTTTGCCGGTCCGGTGACGCAGCGGGTGATCGACGAAACGCTGCGCCCGGCGCTGGAGCGCGCGGCGCAGCGCTGAGATCCGGGGGCGGCTGGGGTTGTCCCCCCTGTCGTCGGCCCCGGTTTTGCCCAGTCAGGCTTTGGAATAGCGCAATGACATGCAGCTGAGCCCGCCGTCGACCAGCGCGGCCTGTGTGACGGGCAGCGTGCGCAGGCTGTAGCCGAGGCTGTCCAGCAGCTCGGCCGTGCGGGGGAAGCCCTGGGCCAGGAACACGTGATCGTTGAAGCGGATGGCATTGGCGGCGGGGTCTTCGCCGGTTGGGACCTCGACCACCTTGTAGCCTTCGAAACAGCCGGAGGCGGCCAGGCGCGCAGTGGCGAGCACGGTTTCGGCATCCAGCAGGGCGCTGTCGGTCTTGAAGTGCAGGATCTCGGGCGGGGTGTCGAGGATGCGCAGGCGATAGCCCAGGTCGGTGACCAGCGGGCGCAGGGATTCGGCGCCTTCGGCATTGGTGCGCGCGGACAGGCCCAGCAAGACCTCGGTATCGGTGCACAGGATGTCTCCGCCGTCGACGGTGCCGCCCGGGGGCAGGTCGATCACCTGGCCCACGTGGGTTTGCAGATCGGCGCGCAGGGCGGCGGCCTCGCCCAGACGGGTGGCGGCGCCGGGGCGCAGCACGATGGCGGTGCCGTTCAGGATCAGGGCCGGGTCTTCGATAAAGACGCTGTCGGGGAAGGCTTCGTCCGGGGGGAGCACGGTGACCTCGGCGCCGGTGGCGCGCAGGGCTGCGACATAGCCCTCGTGTTCGCGCAGGAAGGCCTGTGGGTCCGGGTCGCCCTGATCCTTTGCGCGCAACCCTGCGGTGACGCTGTGGGCCGGGGTGCGGCAGAGGGCATGGGTAAAGGTGAAACTATGGCCGGGCATTGCGGGTCCTTCTGGTCGGGCGGTCTGGCGGGATGTTCAGGCGCGGCGGCGGGAAGGTCAAGCCGTGGCGATGCTGGGCGGGGCAGGAAAAGGCGCGCCGGCGGGTGGCGGCGCAGGGGCGGGGCCGGAACCGCCACCGGCCGATTGTGGCTGGCGTTTTGTTGAGGGGCAGCACGCGGGGAATGGGACCTGTGGCGGGAGAGGTTCCGGGCAAGGGGCTGCAGCCGTCAAAGCGGATCTTTTGGTGCATCTGGTTCGTTGGGTTTTGACGTGCGGCGTTTGGGGATACGCTGCACCGATGCCGCCGGACGCCAAGCGGTGTCAAAAGACCCGGCTATATTTTTTCGTACTGAGTTTCCACTTTTCCAGTTGCAGGGTCAGTCAACGTCCAATTGGATCCAGAAACTGTATACATAAATTGTTGGTTCTGCGCGTAGGTTCTGGACCCATTGATTTGGTTGCTGCCGACTGGGCTGCGTGATTCAAGTCCCTCAGCTACAGGGGGGGACGATGAGCAATCTATTCTGGTTGACCGACGCGCAGATGGCGCGGCTTAGACTTACTTTCCAAAGAGCCATGGCAAACCAAGGGTTGATGACCGACGGGTTCGGAGTGGGATTATTTCCATTAACCACAACGGTTTGCGGTGATCTGATGCGCCTCGGGAGTACGGCCTACCGAAGACGCTGTACAGCTGCTGGAAGCTATGGGTGTCTTTGCCCGCATCCTGGCCGGGCTGGCCGCCGAAGGCATAGAGCGCAAGACCATCATGATTGATGCGACCTACCTCAAGGCACACCGTACGGCCTCCAGCCTGCGGCTGAAAAAGGGGGGGCAGCGACAAGAGAGGTCGATTGATTGGGCGAACGAAGGGCGGCATGAACACGAAACTGCATGCCGTTACCGACAGCATCGGACGCCCGATCCGGTTCTTCATAACGGCCGGTCAGGTCAGTGATTACACCGGTGCCAGAGCTCTGGTGAACAGCCTGCCGCTGGCCGATTGGCTGCTGGGAGATCGCGGATACGACGCGGACTGGTTCCGTGAAGCCCTTGTAGACGAGGGGATAAAGCCCTGCACCCCTGGACGAAAGTCACGCGACAAGCCCATCCGATACGACAAGCGCCGCTACAAACGACGAAACCGCATCGAGATCATGTTCTGACGCCTGAAGGACTGGCGTCGCGTCGCCACCCTCTACGACAGAAGCCCGATGGTTTTCCTCTCCGCCATCGCGCTCGCTGCAGCCGTCTTGTTCTGGCTATAGAACAATGAGTCTGGAGCCTAGATCCGGATTGTTCACAGGCCAGAAAAGCGAAAACCCCGCCAAAATGACGGGGTTTGTCGGTTGTTTGTGGGGCCCTTTCGGGCCCCGGTTTATCAGGCCGCTTTGGCCAGGTTGCGCAGCACGTAGTGCAGCACGCCGCCGTTTTCGATGTATTCGATCTCGACCGCTGTATCGATCCGGCACTTGAGCGTGATCTCTTTGCTGCTGCCATCGGGATAGGTGATGGTGCAGGGGACCTCGGCCAATGGGGTGACGGTGTCCAGCCCGTGGATGGAGACCGTTTCCTCGCCTGTCAGTTCCAGCGATTTGCGGCTGTCGCCCCCGGTGAATTCGAAAGGGATGACGCCCATGCCAACCAGGTTCGAGCGGTGAATACGCTCGAAGCTTTCGGCGATGACGGCTTTGACGCCGAGCAGGGCTGTGCCTTTGGCCGCCCAGTCGCGCGAGGAGCCTGCGCCGTATTGTTCACCGCCAAAGATGACCAGCGGGGTGCCGGCGGCCTGATGTGCCATGGCCGCGTCATAGATCGAGGTCTGAGCGCCATCGGGGCCTTTGGTGTAGCCACCTTCGACGCCCTCCAGCATTTCGTTCTTGATGCGGATGTTGGCGAATGTGCCGCGCATCATGACTTCGTGGTTGCCCCGGCGCGATCCGTAGGAGTTGAATTCGCGGACGGGCACCTGACGGTCGATCAGATACTGGCCGGCGGGGGTTGTGTCCTTGAAGGAGCCCGCTGGCGAGATGTGGTCGGTGGTGATCATGTCGCCCAGCAGGGCCAGGATCTTGGCGCCTTCGAGGTTTTCGATCTTTTTGGTGTCCATGGTGATGCCCTGGAAGTAGGGCGGGTTCTGGACATAGGTCGAGGTGGCGGGCCAGTCATATGTCAGCTGGTCGGTGGTTTCGACCCCCTGCCATTTTTCGTCGCCTGTGAACACTTCGGCATATTTTTCCATGAAGGCGGCCCGTGTCACGGTTTGGGCGACCAGATCTGCGACCTCCTGGCTGGTGGGCCAGATATCCTTGAGGAAGACGTCATTGCCGTCCTGATCCTGACCCAGCGCATCGGAGCTGAGGTCGATGTCCATGGTCCCGGCGATGGCATAGGCGACAACCAGTGGCGGTGAGGCCAGGTAGTTGGCGCGGACATCCGGGCTGATGCGGCCTTCGAAGTTGCGGTTGCCCGAGAGCACCGAAGTGGCGACCAGATCGCCGTCTGCGATGGCTTTGGACAGTTCAGGCTGGATCGGGCCAGAGTTGCCGATACAGGTGGTGCAGCCATATCCGACCAGGTTGAAGCCGAGGGCATCCAGGTCTTTTTGCAGATCTGCGGCCTCGAGATAGGCGCTGACCACCTGGCTGCCGGGGGCGAGCGAGGTTTTGACCCAGGGTTTGCGGTTGAGGCCCAGGGCCGCCGCCTTGCGGGCGACGAGGCCCGCGCCGATCATCACATAGGGGTTCGAGGTGTTGGTACAGGAGGTGATCGAGGCGATCACGACCTTGCCCGATTCCATTGTGTAGTCTTCGCCTTCGACGGCCACTTCTTTGCCCATGGGGCGTTTGAAGGTGTTTTCCATCTCAGAGGCGAAGGCGGTTTTGGCGTTGTTCAGTGCGACATAGTCCTGTGGCCGTTTCGGGCCGGAGATGGCCGGGACGATGGTGCCCATGTCCAGTTCCAGCGTGTCGGTATAGACCGGGTCGTAATCGGCGCCGCGCCAGAAGCCGTTTTCCTTTGCGTAGGCCTCGACCAGGGCGATGCGGTCTTCGTCGCGGCCTGTGGTTCTGAGGTAGCGCAGGGTTTCGCCATCAATCGGGAAGAAGCCGCATGTGGCGCCGTATTCCGGTGCCATGTTGGCGATGGTTGCACGGTCTGCCAGGGGCAGCGTGTCCAGCCCGGGGCCGTAGAATTCGACGAATTTGCCGACCACGCCTTTGGCGCGCAGCATTTCGACGACCTTGAGCACCAGGTCGGTGCCGGTGGTGCCTTCCATCATTTCGCCGGTCAGTTTGAAGCCGATGACCTCGGGGATCAGCATCGAGATCGGCTGACCCAGCATGGCGGCTTCGGCCTCGATCCCGCCAACGCCCCAGCCCAGGACGGCTGCGCCGTTGACCATGGTGGTGTGGCTGTCGGTGCCGACCAATGTGTCAGGGTAGGCCACGGTGTCGCCGTTCTGGTCGACATCGGTCCAGACGGTTTGGGACAGATACTCCAGGTTGACCTGGTGGCAGATACCGGTGCCCGGAGGGACGACGCGGAAGTTGTCAAATGCGGTCTGGCCCCATTTGAGGAATGTGTAACGCTCCATGTTGCGTTCGTATTCGCGGTCGACGTTCATCTGGAACGCGCGGGGGTTGCCGAATTCGTCGATCATGACCGAGTGGTCGATGACCAGGTCGACGGGGTTCAGCGGATTGATCTTTTCCGGATCGCCCCCCAGGGCGACGATGCCGTCGCGCATGGCGGCGAGGTCAACAACGGCGGGCACGCCGGTGAAATCCTGCATCAGCACGCGGGCCGGGCGGTAGGCGATTTCGCGTGGGTTCTTGCCGCCATTGGCGCCCCATTCGGCGAAGGCCTTGATGTCGTCGACGCTGACGGTTTTGCCGTCTTCGAAGCGCAGCATGTTTTCCAGCACCACTTTGAGCGCGGCGGGAAGGTTGGAGAAATCGCCCAGACCGGCCTGTGTGGCGGCGGGGATGGAGTAATAGCTGACGGATTGGTCGCCGACTGTGAGAGTCTTGCGGGTTTTGGATGTGTCCTGACCGACGGTGATGGGCATGATGGCCTCCCTCGAAAATGGGTGAAAACGGGGATTCGCTGGGTGCTATCTGCATCACGTTGGGGCGTCGATCAATAGCGAAGAGGCCAGGTGCGGCATTTTTTGTATACCATTGCACACAATTGAGGAGGGGGAGGGCTGTCGTATCTCTCAAGAAACCTTGATTGGTCTTTCAGGAGGTGGGGGATTAGAACGAGGTCAAAGAGACGGGGCCGTATCATGAAACTGAGTTTGACATCGTTGGTTGGTGCGTTGTGCCTGAGTCTGTCGCTGGGGACGGTGGGGCGTGCGGACCCGGTTCTGGTCGAGCTGTTTACCTCGCAGGGATGTTCATCCTGTCCGCCGGCGGATCAGTTGATGGAGGAATTGGCGCAGCGGGAGGATGTGATCGCGCTGGCGCTGCATGTGGACTACTGGGATTACATCGGCTGGAAGGACGAGTTTGCGGATCCGGCCTATACCAAGCGGCAAAAGCGCTATGCCCATGAGGGCGGGCGCAAGATGATTTATACGCCGCAGATGATTGTGAACGGGCAGGAGGATGTGGTTGGGGCCCGCTCGATGGAGTTGGCAGACCTGATCGCGCGGCATCGGGCGGCACCGGCCAAGGCAAAGCTGCAGGCGCAGCGTATGGGCGACCGGCTGGTGATCGAGGCGCAGAGCGTGGATGGCTGGGCGGCGCCCTGCGAGGTGCAGCTGGTGCGCTATATCCCGCATCAGAACACTCATATCACCCGGGGTGAGAATGCGGGAAAGAGCCTGGATTACGTGAACATCGTGACGGATATTCAGGTGATCGGACAGTGGGACGGGCGTGCGCCCTTGTCGCTGGAGATCGAGATGACCGGCGATCTGCCCGCGGTGGTGATGATCCAGAAACCCGGCCCCGGACAGATGATGGCGGCGGTCAAGGTCGAATAGATCGGGCGCGGATCTACGTCTCGGGCGGGGGAGCGTCCGCCGGGGGCTCTGACGCGTGCAGGTATTTGGCGGCTTCCTTGCGGGCAAAAGGTTTCATCTGATCGCCATGGGTGGCGAGAAAGGCGCGGACCCGGTCCGGGTCGCGTTTGGACAGATCGCGCAGCCACCAGGCGATGGATTTCTGAATGAACCAGTTGCGGTCGGGCACATAGCTGGCGGCCCAGCCCAGGATCCGCTCGCGCTGGGCCAGTTCGTCGGGTTTGGCATTGCGGTTCTTGCACCAGGGCAGGGTGATCACCAGGGCCGCGCGGCGGGTCCAGATGTGATCTGAGGTTGTCCAGGGTTCGACATCATCCAGGCGCGAGGGATCAGCAGAGAGGCGTTTCTGACCGGCCATGCAGGCATGATCCGCCAACGCCCAGCTGTCGAAATCGGGCACCCAGCTTTGGATCAGGGCCCAGGCGGCCGTGTCGGGACGGATGCGCGCCTGGGTGAGCAGCTTGGCGGCGGCCAGGCGGGCCTCGTAGATATCGGTCTGCCAGAGCGCCTCGGCCAGGGCGACCCGCTCTGCCACTGTCAGCTCTGCTCGCCAGCTGCGGGTCAGCGTGTCGACCTGCGGGTTGCTCAGGCCCAGATAGGGGCGCGCAATCTTGTGGTAGCGGGCCATTTCGACACTGCGGGCAGGATCGGCGAGCGCTTGGAGTTGTTCCAGATATGGGCTGTGCATGTGGTCCATCGAAATTGGGCGCGGGAGGCGAAAATGCGACGCATTTTCGTGGCGTGTGAGGCGTGGGAAGGGGCCAGGGTTTAGGCGCGGGTGGGTTTGCCGTCGATGGTTTGGCTGTTGCGCTCGGTCCAATAGGTCTCAATCCCTTCGGGACCGCGATCCTCGCTCCATTTGGTCAATGTGTCCCGATCCTGTTCAAAGGCCATGCGGGGCACCGCGTAGCCGCAGGAGCTTTGGGTCAGGTCAATGCTCAGGTCATAGATCTGGCGGGCGCCCGGAATGTCGGGGAAATGGGCGGCGAGCGCGTCCCAGTCGGGATCGCCCACATGCACCGCACGCGCCGTGCCATAGGTGCGGTAAATCAGCGGTTTGAGCGTGAAGGAGCACCACATGAGCGTCATGCGTGGATTTTCCAGCAGGTGCCCTGCTGTTTCATTGCCACTGCCGGTCAGGTTAAGCCACAGGATGCGGTTGGGTCCCAGCACGCGCAGGGCGTCTTGGCCCTTGGGCGACAGGTTGACCCTGCCATCCGGGCCGGCGGTTGCCACAAAAAACATGTGCTGGGCCTCGATGAAGCTGCGGTGGCGGTCTTCGATTTGCGCGTATTGCTCGGCCATTGGCTCTCTTTCTGACAGGGCGCGCGAAAGCTTTTGTTTTTCGCGGACGGGCAGATTATGCCCGGAGTCGGATTGTATTCGCAGTTTAGAGCGTTCCGGGGCGGATTTGCACGGTTAATTTCCCGGCTTAGGACCAGGCGTCGCGATTTCGGGACAGGGGTGATCTCTGGCACGATCTCTGGGCCGATCTCTGGAGTGGTGAAAAGGGCAGGTGTGATGCGCACGGTGATTTTTGATTTGGACGGGACGCTGGCGGATACGTCGGGCGATCTGATTGCGGCGGCGAATGTATGTTTTCGGGCCATGGGTGAGGGTGATATCCTGGACCCTGCACGCGATGGCGGTATTGCGGTGCGTGGCGCGCGGATGATGTTGCGCACGGGGCTGGGGCGGCTGGGACGGTTTGAGCCCTCGGAGATCGAGCCGCTGGTTGAGGCCCATTTTCAGCCCCTGATCGAGGCCTATGGGGCCGCCCTATCGGTGCACACAACCTTGTACGAAGGCGCGATGGCGGCGGTGGACGAGATCCGCAGGCGCGGTTTGGGCGTGGGGATCTGCACCAACAAACCCGAGGGGCTGGCGGATCAGCTGTTGCAGGATCTGGGGGTGCGGGACACGTTTGGCGCGCTGGTCGGGGCCGATACATTGCCGGTGCGCAAACCGGATCCGGCCCCGTTGATCGAGACCGTCCGGCGGCTGGGCGGCGACCCGGCGCGCACGGTGCTGATCGGAGATACGGACACCGACCGCAACACGGCGCGCGCGGCGGGGGTGCCTTCGGTGCTGGTGACTTTTGGTCCTGGGGGCGGCGACATGGCGGCGCTGGCGCCAGAGGCGCTTTTGCATGCCTATCACGATCTGCCGGATCTGGTGGATCAGCTGACCGGCTGAAACAGCAGATCGGTGAGGGCCGCCAGCGACGTGTGTTCGAGCCGGTCGAGGGCGGTTTCGATCTGGTCGGCGCGGTCTGTGCCCAGCACCGGGTCGGCCAGATCGTGGAATTTGGCCCGCAGTTCGGTGGCGCTGGGCGGTTCGTGATGGTCCCAGCGCGGCTCCATCTGTTTGCTGCTGAGGTGGCGGCCGTCCTTGAGATGCAGCGTGACGGTTGCGAAGCGCCGGGTGGGGAAGGCGGCGTTGCAGGCGGCGTCTTCTTGCATCTTGAGGGATTTGGACAGGCGCAGCACCTCTGGATCTGACAGGGCCGGGCCGTGCAGGTCGCGGGGGGTGATGTCTCCGCGAACGAGGGCGACGGCGCAGGGGAAAGAGGTGGAGTATTGGGCCTCTTCTGTGGTTTTGGGCTGGGCGGTGGCCAGGCGGATGGCCTGGTGGAAGCTGTGCACCTGGATGTGGTCCACGTCTTGGGCGCGTAGCCCATGGGTGCGGCGCAGGTGGAGCACGGCTTCGACCGGGGCCTGGGCCCAGCGGCACACTGGGTAGGGTTTGAAATATTGCGCCAGGATCCGCCAGTCGCTGCCCAGGCCCTGCCAGTGATCGGGGGTCTCTTCGACTGTGATGGCGGGGGCGCCGGTGAAGCCTTTTTGCGCCAGCAGGCTGGCAGAGACGCCGGCCATGGCGCCCCAGCCCGAGCCGTCTTTGACCATGGTCGGGTGGTCGATGCAGCGCATCATCTGGCTGCGTGGCCCATGGTATTCGGCGATGCCGAGCGCGTGGCGGGTGGCGGTTGCATCCAGCCCCAGGAGGCGCGCGCCCGCGGCGGCGACGGTGACGGCGCCCCAGCTGCCGGAGGTGTGGTAGTCGGGGACGGTTTCATGTTGGGCGACGGCGGCGCGGGCGCCAAATTCATACCCCATGGCGATTGTGGTCAGGAAACCCGCTCCGCCGGGGTCTGTCGTCCCGTCCGGGTGGTGGGCCAGGGCGAGGGCGCCGGCGAAGAGCGGGCAGCCGATGTGGCCTTTGGCCGGGTTGTAGCCGTCATGGCCGTCGAGTGCGTCGATGGTCATGCCGGTGGCCAGGGCGACTCCGGCGGCGCTGGCGTGGCGGGGGTCAAACAGCATGGGGAGGGGGCCACCAAAGGTTTCGGCGGCGTGGTCGCGGATGATCTGGCTGAGCGGCAGCCCATGGGCGCCTGCGGCGATGCCGATGAGGTCGAGCAGGCAGAGTTTGGTTTGCGTTTTGACAGGGTCGGGCAGGTCAGACCATTGGATGTCGTGCAAAAAGGCAAGCGGGGTCACGGGGGCGGGTCCTTCCGTTTTTGGGGCGGGCAAGGGGGCCATTGGCGCGGGCGCGTGCCCCCTGCGTGGGTGTATCAGGGCGCGGGTGGGAGGCGGATTCTGTCTCGTTTGCGACATGTCGCAGGAGCGGAGGCTTGACGCGTCGGGGTGCGGGCCCCAAAACCAGAGACATGACAGAGCATTTCACCGGCAGTTTCACGCAGCAGGAGCCTATTCCTGACGACGCAATCGAGGCAGCGATGGATGTGCTGCGCCATGGGCGGTTGCATCGCTATAACACGGGCCCGGGCGAGCTGGGCGAAGTGGCGCTGCTGGAACAGGAGTTCGCGGCCCAGACCGGGGCGCGGTTTGCGCTGGCGGTGGCCTCGGGGGGATATGCGCTGGCCACGGCGCTGCGGGCGGTTGGGGTCCGGGCCGGGGACCGGGTGCTGACCAATGCCTTTACCCTGGCGCCGGTGCCCGGTGCGATTGCCAGCCTGGGCGCGGAGCCGATTTTTGTCGGCGTGACCGAGGCTTTGACCATTGATCTGGAGGATCTGGAAGCCAAGGTGGCAGACGGCGCGGGCGGAGACCGTCCGGGTGTTTTGATGCTGTCGCATATGCGGGGGCATCTGTGCGACATGGATCGCCTGATGCAGATTTGCGATGCGGCCGGGGTGATCGTGATCGAGGATTGCGCCCATACGATGGGGGCGTCCTGGAACGGGGTGGCCTCGGGGCGGCAGGGGGCGGTTGGGTGCTACTCGACCCAGACCTACAAACATGCGAATTCGGGTGAGGGCGGATTGCTGATCACCGATGACGAAGAGATCGCGGCGCGGGCGGTGATCCTGTCGGGGTCTTACATGCTGTACGAGCGGCATCTGGCGGCCCCTGCGCCGGAGGTTTTTGAGCGCGTGAAATACGACACGCCCAATGTTTCGGGGCGCATGGACAATTTGCGGGCGGCGATTCTGCGCCCGCAACTGCGCGCGCTGGAGATTCAGGTGGAGCGGTGGAATGCCCGCTATCGGGTGCTGGAGGACGGGCTGCGCGAGACGCCCGGTCTGGGCGTGGTGACGCGCCCGGAGGCAGAGCGGTATGTGGGCTCTTCGTTTCAGTTTCTGCTGCTGGATTGGGCCGAAGAGGCGATCCGGGATGTGGTGGCGCGCTGTGCGGCGCGGGGGGTTGAGCTGAAGTGGTTTGGCATGGCCGAGCCGCATGGGTTCACCTCGCGCTATGACAGCTGGCGCTATGCGCCGCCGCAATCGCTGCCGCAGAGTGACCGGGTGTTGCGGGGCATTCTGGACTTGCGGGTGCCGCTGACCTTTTCGCTGGAGGATTGTGCCCTGATCGCACGCATCATCCGGAGCGAGGTTGGCGCGGTTTGGCAGGCCTCTGAATAGAGCGTTTCGGGCTTTACCTGGATCGCTTGTTCGCGGCCGCTCTCTATGGTCGAACGCGAAACGCTATAGGCGCGGCTGATCCGGGCGCGGCCTGGATGCAGGATATGGGCTGAACGACGGGCTTTGGGTTTGTTGCGGTGACCTGCGGCCTGTCGGGGCATTTTTGTGATAATAGAAAGAGAAGCGGGCCGATTTGGTCTGTTGGCAGGCAGGGGCTGTGTGCCTGGCTGGCCTGTGGCGCTGCGGTCTGGGGTCAATGCCGCTTGACCGGTTGGGGTCCTGAGCGTAGTATCTGAACAAGTGTTCAATAACGGAGGAACCCCCCATGTTCACAGCGTCGATGGTTTTTGATCTGGGTGAGGATGTGAACGCGTTGCGCGATATGGTGCATCGCTGGGCGCAGGAGCGGGTCAAGCCGATGGCGGCCGAAATTGACCGGACCAACTCATTTCCAGCGGAATTATGGCGCGAGATGGGGGAGTTGGGCCTGTTGGGCGTCACGGTCGAAGAGGAATTTGGCGGCACTGGCATGACCTATCTGGCGCATACGATTGCGGTGGAAGAGGTGGCGCGGGCGAGTGCCTCGGTTTCGCTGAGCTATGGGGCGCATTCGAATCTATGTGTGAACCAGATTCGCCTGAACGGCACCCAGGCGCAAAAAGAGAAATACCTGCCCCGGCTGGTTTCGGGCGAACATGTGGGCGCTTTGGCCATGTCCGAGGCCGGCGCTGGTTCGGATGTGGTTTCGATGTCTTTGCGGGCGGAAAAGCGCAATGATCACTATCGGCTGAACGGCAATAAATACTGGATCACCAATGGGCCGGATGCGGATACGCTGGTGGTTTATGCCAAGACCGACCCAGAGGCCAAGGCGCGCGGGATCACGGCGTTTCTGATCGAAAAGGAGATGACCGGATTTTCGACCAGCCCGCATTTTGACAAGCTGGGGATGCGGGGGTCGAACACGGCGGAGTTGATTTTTGACGATGTCGAAGTGCCGTTTGAGAATGTGCTGGGCGAAGAGGGCAAGGGCGTTGCCGTTTTGATGTCTGGTCTGGATTATGAACGTGTTGTTCTGTCGGGTATCGGCACTGGCATCATGGCGGCCTGTATGGACGAAATCATGCCCTATCTGGCCAGCCGCAAGCAGTTTGGCGAGCCGATCGGGAATTTCCAACTGATGCAGGGCAAGATTGCGGATATGTATACTGCGATGAACTCGGCCCGGGCCTATGTCTATGAGGCGGCCAAGGCCTGTGATCGCGGGACGGTGACCCGTCAGGATGCGGCGGCCTGTGTTTTGTATGCCTCGGAAGTGGCGATGACCCAGGCGCATCAGGCGGTGCAGGCGATGGGCGGGGCCGGTTATCTGAATGACAACCCGGTGGGCCGGATTTTCCGCGATGCGAAGTTGATGGAGATCGGGGCCGGGACCTCGGAGATCCGGCGGATGCTGATCGGGCGCGAATTGATGAATGCGATGGGGTGAGTGCGGCCTGGGGGGTGACCCTGGCGGACCGGCCTGACGTTTGTTGTTGAGACTTGATGTTGAGACTGGGCGTCGAGGCTGGGCGTAGAGGCAAGGAGGACTGTTGATGCGAAAGTTTGGAGGGAACCTGTGGGCTCTGGTTGCGGCCTGTGCTGCGGTGCCGGGGCTTTGGGGTGGTTCGGTGGATGCGCAGGATCTGACCTATTCGAATGCCGGGACCGAGGCCTGTGTCTATGCGCAGCCGGGTCACGCTGCGCAGCAGGCCTGTGTCGGGGTATCTGCCAATGCGTGTATGGCGGATTCGGATATGGGGGATACGACGGTCGGGATGAGCGGATGTTTGAGCTATGAGCTGGACTATTGGGACGCGCGGCTGAACACGGCCTATCGTTCGCTGATGAAGCGCGCCAAGAGCCAGGATGCGGAAATGCGCGAGCTGGGGTCCTCTGCGCCGAGCCTTGAGCAGGGGCTGCGCGAGATGCAGCGGGCCTGGATCCCTTGGCGTGATTCGACCTGTGATTTTGAGCGGGCGCAATGGGGCGGCGGGACCGGTGGCGGGCCTGCGACCTATAGCTGTTTGCTGCGGTTGACCGGGGCGCAGGCGCTGTATCTAGAGCATACGCCGCTGCAATGATGCCGGGGCCTGTGCATGTGACGCCAAATGATGACGGGCCGGAGGGATATCGGCCGGCATGGGACGGGTTCGACTGGGCCTTGCCTGCGCGGTTGAACATGGCGCGGCAGGCGTTGGCGGGCCCGGATGATGCGGTGGCGATCATTGACCTGACCGGGGAGACGCGGCGCGATATAAGCCGGGGCGAACTGCGCTTGATGGTGGATCGGCTGGCGGGTTATCTGCTGGAACATGTGCAGGCCGGAGACCGGGTTGGCGTGTTGTTCAGCCAATCGCCCCTCTGTGCGGCGGCCCATTTGGCAATCTGGAAAATAGGCGCGATTTCAGTGCCTTTGTTCATGTTGTTCAAGCGTGACGCCCTGGCGTCGCGGGTGGCGGACAGTGGTTTGACGCGGGTTCTGACGGATGCGGATGGCGCCGCGTTGCTGGGGGATCTGGCCGAGCCGGTGATGGCGGCCGAGGTGGCCGGGGCCGGTGCGCCGCGGCCGGTGGCCTTTGCCGATACGGGGCCGGAGGATCCGGCGGTTTTGATTTATACCTCGGGCACCACGGGCAAGCCCAAGGGCGCGCTGCATGGGCATCGGGTGTTGACCGGGCATTTGCCCGGGGTTTCGGTCAGTCACGACTATCTGGGTCAGCCGGGCGATTGCCTGTGGACCCCGGCGGATTGGGCGTGGATTGGCGGATTGTTTGATGTGTTGATGCCGGGTCTGGCGCTGGGCGTGCCGGTTGTGGCGGCGCGGATGGCGAAATTCAGCGTCGAGGGATGCGCGAAGATTGTCGGTGAAGCCTCTGTACGGAATGTCTTTTTCCCACCCACGGCCTTGCGGATGCTGAAGGCGGCGGATCAGGAATTGCCGGGGTTGCGGTCTGTTGCTTCGGGTGGGGAGCCTTTGGGCGCCGAGATGCTGGCCTGGGGGCAGCGGGCCTTTGGGCTGGCGATCAACGAGTTTTACGGGCAGACCGAATGCAACATGGTTGCCTCGTGTTGCGGGGCGGCGTTTGAGGCGCGTCCGGGGTGTATCGGGCGTCCGGTGCCGGGCCATGATGTGGCGGTCATTGATGATCGCGGCGCGTTGACCGATCAGGAGGGCGATGTGGCCGTGCGGCGCGGGTCGGCCTCGATGATGTTGAAATACTGGAACAATCCCGAAGAGACGGCGCGCAAGTTTCGCGGTGACTGGCTGTTGACCGGGGATCGGGGTGTTTGGGAGGGATCGTATCTGCGGTTTGTCGGGCGAGAGGATGATGTGATCACCTCGGGCGGCTATCGCATTGGCCCGGGCGAGATCGAGGATTGTCTGATGACGCATCCGGCGGTGGCGACAGTTGGGGTTGTGGGCAAGCCGGATGCGCTGCGCACGGAGATCGTGAAGGCCTATGTGGTGGTCAAACCCGGGGCGGCGGTTGGTGCGCAAGAGTTGCAGACATGGGTTAAGGAACGGCTGGCAACCTATTCGTACCCAAGGGAAATCGGTTTTCTGGATGCCTTGCCCATGACGGTGACAGGTAAGGTGATCCGCAAGGAATTGAAGGCTCGCGCGGCCCGCGAGGGCGCGCAGTGACCCTGGCGCGGATCTGGGCTGGTGCGGCGCTGGGCGTGATCTGGCCCTGGTGGGGGGGGATCTCGGGCGCTGTGGCGGAAAGCCTGCCGGAGTTTGGGCAGTGCATCGCCACCGAGATTGCCTATTTCGAGCGCGATCATGGGGTGATGCCCGAGACTGGTGATGTGCCGGCCTTTGATGGCGGCAATTTTGATCTGGTTTACTACTGCGGCACCATCGGGATCATGCGGTGTGACGAGGTGCCCGAGAAGCTGGCCTGTCAGCGCCGGCTGCGGATCGAGCAGGACATCATGCGCGCCCGGGTTTTGTCAGCGCTGCCCGAACCGTCGTCGGTGGCCGGGCGCGGTGGGACGGTGTCGGATGCGTTGTATCCGCAGGTCTGGGCCTTGGCGCATGGCCATTCGGCGGGGCCGGATTGTGCCGGTTCGCCCGAGGTGATGGAGGTCTGGTGCGAAACGCGCGAGGCCAATGGGCGGTTGAATCTGGCGATTCAGGCCTGGCAGGTGGCCCGGTATCTGCGGGCGGCCAAGCCGGCGGTTCTGGCCGGATGGGCGGGGCCGCCGCCGCCGCTGCGCCCGCGTTTGCGCCCCGAGCGGGGGCAATGATGAGCAGAACCCTCCCCCGCGCAGAACAGGCGGATCTTTTGACAAATATGATAACCTCAATTTCCACGGAGTGTGTGGCATGAAACTCTCTTCTATGGCGCTGCCGTCGTCAGACACGTTCAAAGCCAATCGCAGCGCCCATCTGGCGGCGTTGGAGCAGGTGCGCGAGGCGGCCTCGGTGGCGGCTTCGGGCGGTGGAGAGCGCAGCCGGGCGCGCCATTTGAGCCGGGGCAAGATGTTGCCGCGTGATCGGGTGGCGGGGCTGCTGGATCCGGGCTCGTCCTTTTTGGAGGTGGGCGCGACGGCGGCTCATGGCATGTATGGGGGCGATGCGCCCTGTGCCGGGGTGATCACCGGGATCGGGCAGGTGCATGGTCAGGAGGTCATGGTTGTTTGCAATGATGCCACCGTGAAAGGCGGCACCTATTACCCGATGACGGTGAAGAAGCATTTGCGGGCGCAGGAGATTGCGCGCGAATGCGGGCTGCCTTGTGTCTATCTGGTGGACAGCGGCGGTGCCAATCTGCCCAATCAGGACGAGGTGTTTCCGGACCGCGAGCATTTTGGCCGGATCTTTTACAATCAGGCGAATATGAGTGCCGAGGGCATTGCGCAGATCGCGGTCGTGATGGGGTCCTGCACGGCTGGGGGGGCCTATGTGCCGGCGATGTCGGATGTGACGATCATTGTCAAAGAGCAGGGTACGATTTTCCTGGCTGGTCCGCCGCTGGTCAAGGCGGCGATTGGTGAGATTGTCAGCGCCGAGGATCTGGGCGGGGGGGACGTGCATACGCGTCTGTCCGGGGTGGCGGATTATCTGGCCGAGGATGACGCCCATGCGCTGGCGCTGGCGCGCGAGGCGATCCGGGGGCTGAACCGCTCCAGGCCGCAGACGGTGCAATGGCAGAGCCCTGAAGACCCTGCTTATGACCCGGAGGAGATTCTGGGTGTGGTGCCGGGTGATCTGAAGACGCCGTATGACATTCGCGAGGTGATTGCGCGGGTGGTGGATGGATCGCGGTTTGACGAGTTCAAGGCGCGGTTTGGCACGACGCTGATTTGCGGGTTTGCCCATGTCAAAGGCTGTCCGGTGGGGATCATCGCCAATAACGGTGTGCTGTATTCTGAAAGCGCGGCAAAGGCGGCGCATTTTGTGGAGCTGTGTTCGCAGCGGTTTATTCCGCTGGTGTTTTTGCAGAATATCACCGGTTTCATGGTGGGGCAGAAATACGAGGCCGAAGGGATTGCGCGCCATGGGGCCAAGATGGTGACGGCTGTGGCGACCACCAAGGTGCCGAAAGTGACCATGCTGGTGGGCGGATCCTTTGGTGCGGGGAATTATGGCATGTCCGGGCGGGCCTATAGCCCTCGGTTCATGTGGTCCTGGCCGAATTCGCGGATTTCGGTGATGGGGGGCGAGCAGGCGGCGGGTGTGTTGGCCACGGTCAAGCGGGATGCGATTGAGCGGAGCGGTGGCAGCTGGTCGGCGCAGGAAGAGGCTGCGTTCAAGGCGCCGACGCTGGAGATGTTCGAGGAGCAGTCGCATCCGCTCTATGCCTCGGCGCGGTTGTGGGATGACGGGGTGGTTGATCCGCGCCGCACCCGTGAGGTGCTGCATCTGTCGTTGGTGGCGGCGTTGAACGCGCCGATTGAAGAGACGCGGTTTGGCGTGTTTCGGATGTGATCCGGGCGGGGCGGGGTCGCAATTGAGTATTTGGACAAAGAGAAGACGGGGGCGCGCGGCATGATTGAGACGCGGTTGACCAGGGCCTTTGGCCTGCGCCATCCGATTGTCTCGGCGCCTATGGCGGGCGCGGGGGGCGGTGCGTTGGCGGCGGCGGTCAGCCGGGCTGGCGGGCTGGGTCTGATTGGGGGCGGCTATGGTGATGCGGATTGGATCGCGCAGGAGTTTGCGGCGGCGGGCAATGCGGCGGTTGGTTGCGGGCTGATCACCTGGCGGTTGCTGGAGGCGCCTGAGGCGGAGCGGGCGGCGTTGCTGGATGGGGTTTTGGCGCGCGCGCCGCGGGCGTTGTTCCTGAGTTTTGGCGATCCGGGTTCGGTTGCCCCGGTGGCGGCGGCGGCGGGGGTGCCGGTGATCTGTCAGGTGCAGACGATGGCGGATCTGCGTGTGGCGCTGGCGGCGGGGGCGCAGGTGATTGTGGCGCAGGGCAGTGAGGCGGGCGGCCATGGTGGCGGGCGCGGCACGATGGCCTTTGTGCCGGAGGTGGTTGACCATGTGGCGCGGGTGGCGCCGGATGTGATGGTGTTGGCGGCGGGTGGTATTGCTGATGGGCGTGGCGTGGCGGCGGCGCTGATGCTGGGGGCGGACGGGGTGCTGATGGGCACGCGGTTCTGGGCCTCGGCCGAAGGGTTGGTGGCGCCGGGGTTGGTGGAGGCTGCGATTGCGGCGGATGGCGATGCGACGGTGCGGACCAAAACGGTGGATGTGGCACGCGGTTATGACTGGCCGGCGCGGTTTGACATTCGCGTGATGCGCAGCCGGTTTACTGCGCGCTGGGGCGATGACCTGGAGGGGTTGCGCGCGGATGCGGCGGCCCGGGAGGGGTGGTTGGCGGCCATGCAGCGCGGTGATGCGCAGGCAGGCTCGGCCATTGCGGGTGAGGCGATCGGACTGGTGCATGACCGGCCTGGCGCCGGAGAGATTGTGGACTCGGTCATGGCCGAGGCAGAGGCGTTGCTGGCGGGCCAGGGGCGGCGACAAGTGATGGATAACGGACAAAGCGCCGGGCGGTTGGAGGGGGAAGACCCTCAGACGTTTGGCGGCAAAATGATTTGGAGGTTGAGACGGTGTTTGACACGATCCTGATTGCGAACCGGGGCGAGATTGCCTGTCGGGTGATGGAGACGGCGCGGGCGATGGGTGTGGCCTCGGTCGCGGTGTATTCGGATGCGGATGCGGGGGCCAAGCATGTGGCGATGGCCGATAAGGCGGTGCATATCGGGGGGGCAGCCCCGGCGGAGAGCTATTTACGCGGTGATGTGATCATTGCGGCGGCTTTGGAGAGTGGCGCGCAGGCGATCCATCCCGGGTATGGGTTTCTGAGCGAAAACCCGGATTTTGTGGAGGCGGTGGAGGCAGCTGGGCTGGTGTTCATCGGGCCTTCGGCGCCTGCGATCCGGGCGATGGGTTTGAAGGATGCGGCCAAGGCGCTGATGGAAGAGGCGGGCGTGCCGGTTGTGCCGGGCTATCATGGTGAGGATCAGTCGGATGCGGGGCTGGCGGCGGCGGCGGCTGAGATTGGCTATCCGGTTCTGATCAAGGCGGTGGCCGGGGGCGGCGGCAAGGGTATGCGGCTGGTCGAGCGGGCGGAGGATTTTGCCCAGGCGCTGGAGAGTGCCCGCAGCGAGGCGCGCACGGCGTTTGGCAATGATGCGGTGCTGGTGGAGAAATTCGTGACCAGCCCGCGCCATATCGAGGTGCAGGTTTTTGGGGATGGCACGCGGGCGGTGCATTTGTTCGAGCGCGATTGTTCGTTGCAGCGGCGTCATCAGAAGGTGATCGAGGAAGCGCCGGCGCCCGGGATGACGGCCGAGATGCGCGCGGCGATGGGAAATGCCGCTGTGCGGGCGGCGGAGGCGATTGGCTATGCCGGGGCGGGTACGGTGGAATTCATCGTGGATGGCTCGGACGGTTTGCGGGCGGATCGGTTCTGGTTCATGGAGATGAACACCCGGTTGCAGGTGGAGCATCCGGTGACCGAGATGATCACCGGTGTTGATCTGGTGGCCTGGCAATTGCGGGTGGCCAGTGGCGAGGCGCTGCCGGTGGCGCAGGAGGAGCTGATGATCACGGGGCATTCCTTTGAGGCGCGGATTTATGCCGAAGATGTGCCCAAAGGGTTTTTGCCTGCGACGGGGACATTGACGCAGTTGCGGTTTGCCGATGGGGCGCGGGCCGATAGCGGCGTGCGGACTGGTGACACGATCAGCCCCTGGTATGATCCGATGATTGCCAAGCTGGTGGTGCATGGTGACACGCGCGGCGCGGCGCTGGCGCAGATGGAGCGGGCGTTGCGCTGGACGGATGTGGGGGGGACAACCACCAATATCTCTTTCCTGAGCGCCCTGTGTGCGCAGCCTGATTTTGCGGCTGGCCGGGTGGATACCGGCCTGATTGATCGCAATCTGGAGCAATTGGCGCCGGCGCCTGTGGCCTGTTCCAAGGCGCGGTCGCTGGCGGCGTTGACGGCGCTGGGGCTGGAGCAGGGCACGGGCGCGGATGGTGGCTTTGTCATGTGGACGGCTTTGGCGCGCAGCGTGACGCTGGTGCATCTGGACGAGCGGTTCGAGGTGCAGGTGCGGGTGACGGGGCCGGATGCCTTTGTGGTGACGCTGGACGAGGTGGAACATGTGGTCGCGCGGCGCGGCGGGCTGTGGTGGGTGGATGACACCAAGGTTCTGGCCCGTTTGCACAAGGCGGGTGGAGAGGTGACCGTTTTCTGGGGCAATGGCTATCGGTTTACGGTGCCGGATCCGCTGGAGCGGTTCAGCGAGGCCGAGGGCGGTGGCAATCTGATTGTGGCGCCCATGCCGGGGCTGGTGAAGGCGTTGTTTGCGCAGGCGGGTCAGACCGTGGCGCGTGGCGACCGGCTGGCGGTGCTGGAGGCGATGAAGATGGAGCATGCTCTGCTGGCGGCCCGCGATGGGGTTGTCGCCGAGATCCTGTCCGAAGAAGGCGCGCAGGTTCAGGAAGGGGCGGCTCTGATCCGGTTGGAGGATGAGGCCGACTGACGGCAGGTGGCGTGAGGCGGGCCTTTTGCGGATGGAGGCCGGGATGGCAGGTGGTGTGGACGCGGGTCTGCGTGTGATCGGGTATCGTCACAGCGTGTATTCGCGCGCGGTGCGGATTGGTCTGGTTGAGCTGGGGTTGGCCTGTGATTGGGTCGAGGCGGATCCGTTTGCCGGGCCGGTTGCGGGTCATCCTTTTGGGCGGGTGCCGGTTCTGGAGCATGGGGCGGTGTCGATTTATGAGACCTGGGCCATTCTGGTCTATTTGCGGGCGCAATGGGGCGGTGGTGCGCCGTCTGACGCTTTGATCCAGGCGCGCGAGGCGCAGGTGGCCGGGATGGTCAGCGCCTATGCCTATTGGCCGCTGGTGCGCCAGGTTTATGCCAAGGCGGTTTTTGCCCCCGCGATGGGAGAGCCGGGTGATGCGGCCGAGGTTGCAGCAGGCGAGGCGGCTGCGGGGCCTGTGCTGATCGCCTTTGAGGCGATCGCGGCGGAGGGGCTGGTTTTGCGTCCTACGGGGGGCTCTGGAGGGGGCTCTGGGGGTTGTGGCCCGGCGGATTGGCTGCTGTTTTCCATGCTGGATGCCTATGCCCGTGCGCCCGGTGCGCAAGAGAGGCTGGTCGGGCTGCCCTGTCTTGGGGCATGGTGGCAGGCAATGGCGGCGCGGCCCGGGATTGCCGGGACGTTCGCGCCGTTGAAACAGGGAGGATGAATCCGCATGAAAGAGCCGGTTGAAATATTTGAGGTTGGGCCGCGGGACGGTCTGCAAAACGAGCCGCGCGAGATCCCTGTGGCCGAAAAGGTCGCTTTGGTGGATTGTTTGAGCCGGGCGGGGTTCACCCGGATCGAATGCGCCAGTTTTGTATCGCCCAAATGGGTGCCGCAGATGGCTGGCTCGGGAGAGGTTCTGGCGGCGATCCGGCGTGCGCCGGGGGTGCGGTATGCGGCGCTGGCGCCCAATATGCGCGGCTATGAGGATGCGCAGGCGGCGGGTGCGGATGAGATCGCCGTGTTCGCCTCGGCCAGCGAGGGGTTTTCCAAGGCCAATATCAACGCCACGATTGATGAGTCGCTGGAGCGGTTTGCGCCGATGCTGGAGGCGGCGCGTCATATTGATCTGCCGGTGCGGGGCTATGTCAGCTGTGTGACCGACTGCCCGTATGACGGGACGGTGTCTCCGGATGCGGTGGCGCGGGTGGCGGATCGGCTGTTTGCGATGGGATGTTACGAAATCTCATTGGGGGATACGATCGGGCAGGGCACGCCGGACAGTATTGCGCAGATGTTGCTGGCGGTGCGTGACGCGGTGCCGGTGACGCGGCTGGCCGGGCATTACCATGATACCAACGGGCGGGCGCTGGACAATATCGACGCCTCGCTGGCGTTGGGGGTTCGGGTGTTTGACGCGGCCGTTGGCGGATTGGGCGGTTGTCCTTATGCGCCGGGCGCGGCGGGCAATGTGGCGACCGAGGCGGTTGCGGCGCATTTGCACGGGATGGGGCGCGAAACCGGGCTGGATCTGGAGGTTCTGGAAGAGGCGGCGGCGATGGCGCGGGCCATGCGCGGCGGTGCGGCCTAGGGCGTTTCGGGTTTTACCTGGATCATGTGTTCGCGGCCACTTTCTACGGTCGAACGCGAAAAGTGACAGGCGATGTCTTTCGTGAAACGCGAGACGCTATAGATTTGGATCAGAGGGGGCAGCGGTGTCTGCCCCCCTTTTCGTGACTGCCTGTGGCCGAGATGATCGCCGTGAGCTGTGTGGTGCGATGCGACAAACCTGGATCACGTAACGCTGCCTGAAATCAAAGATTTCAATGCGTTACGAGATAGGGTGCGCATCATGTATTGCGCATTGTGCTTTAGTCGTTCAGCAGGCGGGCGGCCTCGGGTGCGAAATAGGTCAGCACCCCGTCACAGCCGGCGCGTTTGAAGGCCATCAGGCTTTCGAGCATGACTTTGGGTCCGTCGAGCCAGCCGTTCTGGGCGGCGGCCTGCAACATCGCGTATTCGCCAGAGACCTGATAGGCAAAGGTCGGCGCGCCGAAGGTGTCTTTGACCTGACGGCAGACGTCCAGATAGGGCATCCCCGGTTTGACCATCACCATATCCGCGCCTTCGGCGAGGTCGCGTTCGATCATGCGGATGGCCTCTTTGGCGTTGGCCGGGTCGATCTGATAGGTGTTCTTGTCCCCGCTGAGCGCGGCGGTGGCGCCAACCGCATCGCGGAAGGGGCCGTAAAAGGACGAGGCGAATTTGGCGGCGTAGCTGAGAATCATCACCTTTTGGTGGCCGTTCTGTTCGAGCGCGGCGCGCATGGCGCCGATGCGCCCGTCCATCATATCGGAGGGGCCGAGGATGTCGGCGCCGCATTCGGCCTGGGCCAGCGCCATTTTGACCAGCGCCTCGACGGTGCGGTCATTGACGATTTCGCCATCGACGACAAAGCCGTCATGGCCGTTGATGTTATAGGGGTCCAGCGCGATGTCGGTCATCACGGCCATGTCGGGCACGGCGTCCTTGATGGCGCGGATGGCGCGGTTGGCGACATTGTCGCGGTCCCAGGCCATGGCGCAATCTTCGGTACGGGCCTGCATGGAGGTATAGGGGAAGACGCAGATGGCGGGAATGCCCAGGTCCCAGGCCTCTTTTGCGGCGGCTCCGATCAGGTCGACGCTATGGCGCATGACGCCGGGCATTGAGGGCACGGGCTCGGTTATGCCGGTGCCGTCGCGCACAAAGACGGGCCAGATGAAATCAGCCGGGGTCAGGGTGTTTTCGCGCACCAAGGCACGAATTGCGCCGGTTTGGCGGGCGCGTCTGGGGCGAGCGAACGGAAAAGCCGCAATGGTGGGGCGCATGGTGCAGATCTCCTTGAACAATCCTGCGATGGGTGGCATGGAATGGGGCCTCTCACAAGGGGTCAGACGCCACAGGCGGGCATCGGACCAACGAGCGGACCAACAGTACAAGAGACAGGCGTGGACTGGTACACTTCAATTTTCGAACTGATCGATACGCGGTCTTTTTCCAACCTTTGGTACTGGATCGCCTTGGCGGTGGTGTGGTCATCGGCCAGCCATTGGGTGATGGGCGTGCCCTCGGACCTGGTGTATCGGGCGCGGCGTCTGGGTGGGCAGTCGATGCTGGATTTGCAGGATATCGTGCGGATCAATGCGACCCGGATGGTCTATATTGCGCAGACGGCCGGGATCGTTGTTCTGGCGCTGTTGTGTTTTGTGCTGTCGATGCTGGGCATGTTGGGCTGGTTCTATGGGATTGAGTTTGCGCAGGCGGTGTTTCTGCTGGCGTTTCCCTTGTCTTTTGTGGGCGGGTTGAGCCTGTGGAATGCGGAGCAGATTATGGAACGGGGCGAGGCCGGGCAGGATCTGTGCCGGCGGCTTTTGCTGTTGCGCACCTTTATCCAGATGATTGGCGCCGTGTCGATTTTTGTCACCGCCCTGTGGGGCATGTATCAGAACATCTCGCTTGGGGTTTTGGGCGGTTGATGGCGGGGCCCCGGCCCCAGAGAGGCTGAGGGCGCTGGCCCCAAGAGATTGCGATGAGCGAATTGGCCCATATTTCTGTTGGCGGCGCGCCCGAAGGGTTTGACGCCCGCCTGATTCTGCAAGAGCTGGACCGTAGCGGCGCGCCCGTGATGCATGTGGCGCGCGATGACAAGCGTATGGCCGCGATCCAGGCGGCGCTGCGGTTCTTTGCGCCGGATGTGCCGGTTGTCACCTTTCCGGGGTGGGATTGCCTGCCGTTTGACCGGGTGTCGCCGAATGCGGATACCTCGGCCCGGCGCATGGCGACGCTGGCGGGGCTGGTGCATGGGATGCCCGCCCAATTCATTCTGCTGACCACGCTTAATGCCGCGACCCAAAGGGTGCCGGCGCGGGATGTGCTGCGCGAGGCGGCGTTTTCGGCCACGGTGGGCGGCCGGGTGGACGAGGCGGCGCTGCGCAATTTCCTGGTGCGCATGGGCTTTGTGCAGGCGCCGACGGTGATGGAGCCGGGCGATTATGCCATTCGCGGCGGCATCATTGATATCTTTCCACCCGGAGAGGGTGGCCCTGTGCGGCTGGATCTGTTCGGCGATGTGCTGGATGGCGCGCGCCGGTTTGATGCGGCGACCCAACGCACGACCGAGAAACTCTCGGTCGTAGAGCTGGCCCCGGTGAGTGAGGTCATTCTGGACGAGGCGGCGGTCACGCGGTTTCGGCAGAATTATCGGATCGAGTTTGGCGCGGCGGGCAATGACGACCCTTTGTATGAGGCGATCAGCGCCGGGCGCAAACATGCCGGTGCCGAACATTGGCTGCCGTTCTTTCACGAGCGGCTGGAGACCTTGTTTGACTTTGTACCGGGGGCGACGGTCACCATGGACGATCAGCTGACCCCGGCGCGGTTGGCGCGTTGGGAAACGGTTGAGGATCAATACGAGACCCGGAAGCTGGCGATGGAGGCGAAATCGCGGGTCGATACGATCTACAAGCCCTGTCCGCCGGGGTTGTTGTATCTGGACGAGGCGGCCTGGGATGCGGCGATCGAGGGGCGCCGGGTGTTGGCGTTTCATCCGTTGCCGCAGGCCTCGGGGCCGGGGGTGATTGATGCCGGCGGGCGGATCGGGCGCAATTTTGCGCCAGAACGCCAGCAGGAAAGTGTCAGCCTTTTTGGGGCGTTGGCGGATTACATCAAGGCAACGCTGCAAGAAGGGCCGGTGGTGATTGCCAGCTACTCGGACGGCGCGCGTGAGCGTCTGACCGGGCTGATCGAGGATGAAGGCCTGGGCGAGGTGATTGCGGTTCGCGATGGCACGCGGATTGGCAAACGCGGCCTGCATCTGGCGGTTTGGGCGCTGGAACATGGGTTCCGCACGCCGGATCTGACGGTGATATCAGAGCAGGATGTGCTGGGGGACCGGTTGATCCGGGCGCCACGGCGCAAGCGGCGGGCCGAGAATTTCCTGACCGAGGCACAATCGCTCAGCCCTGGTGATCTGGTTGTGCATGTGGATCACGGCATTGGCCGTTACAAGGGTATGGAGGTGATCACGGCGGCGGGCGCGGCGCATGAGTGTCTGCTGCTGGAATATGCCGAGGCCTCCAAGCTGTATCTGCCGGTGGAGAACATCGAGCTGCTGTCCAGATACGGCCATGAAGAAGGTCTGTTGGACCGGTTGGGCGGGGGCGCGTGGCAGGCCAAGAAGGCCAAGCTGAAAGAGCGCATCCGCGAGATGGCCGATCGGTTGATTCGGGTTGCGGCCGAGCGGGCGCTGCGCCGGGCGCCGGTGCTGGAGCCTCCGCCGGGCAGCTGGGATGCCTTTTGCGCGCGCTTTCCCTATCAGGAGACCGATGACCAGCTGCGCGCGATTGGCGAGGTGGTGGATGATCTGACCAGTGGTCAGCCGATGGACCGGCTGATTTGCGGCGATGTCGGGTTTGGCAAGACCGAGGTTGCCATGCGGGCGGCCTTTGTCGCGGCCATGACCGGTGTGCAGGTGGCGGTGATTGCCCCCACCACGCTGCTGGCGCGTCAGCATGCGGCGGGTTTCAAGGAACGGTTTCGCGGGTTTCCTTTGGAGGTGCGCCAGTTGAGCCGGTTTGTCAGCGCCAAGGACTCGCAGGAGACCCGGGACGGGTTGGCGCGCGGGACGGTGGATATTGTGGTGGGCACCCATGCGCTGCTGGCCAAATCCGTGCGCTTTAACAACCTGGGCCTGCTGATCGTGGACGAAGAGCAGCATTTTGGCGTGTCGCACAAAGAGCGGCTGAAGGCGATGCGGTCGGATATTCACGTGTTGACGCTGACGGCGACGCCGATTCCGCGGACGTTGCAATTGTCGCTGTCCGGGGTGCGGGATTTGAGCATTATCGGCACGCCGCCGGTGGATCGTTTGGCGATCCGGACCTATGTGAGCGAGTTTGATGCGATCACTGTCCGCGAAGCGTTGCTGCGCGAACATTATCGCGGCGGGCAGAGTTTTTACGTGGTGCCGCGCATTTCGGATTTGCCCGAGATCGAAGCCTTTTTGCGTGATCAGGTGCCCGAGGTGAGCTATGTGGTGGCGCATGGTCAGATGGCTGCCGGAGAGCTGGATGACCGGATGAACGCCTTTTACGACGGCAAATATGATGTGCTGTTGGCGACGACGATTGTGGAATCGGGGCTGGATATTCCGACGGCCAATACGATGATCGTACATCGGGCGGATATGTTCGGGCTGGCGCAGCTGTATCAGATTCGCGGGCGGGTTGGCCGGTCAAAGACGCGGGCCTATGCCTATATGACGACCAAGCCGCGCACTCGATTGACGCCAACGGCGGAAAAGCGGCTGCGGGTGCTGGGGTCTTTGGACACATTGGGGGCTGGTTTTACGCTGGCGTCGCAGGATCTGGACATTCGCGGGGCGGGCAATCTGCTGGGCGAAGAGCAGTCGGGTCAGATGCGCGATGTGGGGTATGAGCTGTATCAATCCATGCTGGAAGAGGCGATTGCCAAGATCCGGGCGGGCGAGATGGAGGGGCTGTCGGAGGCGGACGACCAATGGGCGCCGCAGATCAACCTGGGCGTCCCTGTCTTGATTCCAGAGCCTTATGTGCCGGATCTGGATGTGCGGCTGGGCCTGTACCGGCGTTTGAGCGGATTGACCACCAAGGTGGAGCTGGAAGGGTTTGCGGCGGAGTTGATTGACCGCTTTGGGCCGTTGCCCAAAGAGGTGAACACGTTGTTGTTGATCGTGCGGATCAAGGCGATGTGCAAACGGGCCGGGATCTCGAAGCTGGATGGCGGGCCCAAGGGGGCGACGATCCAGTTCCACAATGACAAATTTGCCTCGCCTCAGGGGCTGGTGCAGTTCATTCAGGATCAGGATGGGCTGGCCAAGGTGAAAGACAACAAGATCGTCGTGCGCCGGGATTGGAAGCGCGACAGCGACAAGATCAAGGGGGCCTTTGCGATTGCCCAGGATCTGGCGCGTTTTGTCAAACAGGCCAAGCAGGCCAAGCAGGCCAAGCAAGGCAAGTAGGGCAGGGTCTGGCCCTAGGGCGCGGTGGTTTTGCCGGCCTGTGCGTTTTGCGTGACCTTGTCGAGCAGGGTGAACAATTGCTCGGCCTCTTGGGCGGAGAGCCCGGTGAGCAGCGTGTCATTGATGTCCTGGTAAAAGCTTTGCAGGTGGCGCAGGGCCTCGCCTCCGGGCAAGAGGAAGACCCGGGCCGAGCGGCGGTCCTTGGGGTCCTGGCGACGGCCGAGCAGGCCTTTTTGCTCCATCCGGTCCAGAATGCGCGAGGTGGCCGGGCCAGCATTGCCGGTGTAGGCGGCCAGCTCGGTCACGCTGACCTCTCCCTGTTGCCACAGCGCGCCCAGAATCACCCATTGCGGCAGGGTGAGGTCATGAGGCTCCAGCCGGGCGTTGCACAGGGCATTGGTGGCAGCGGTTGCAAAGTTCAGGGCGCGGCCGATGGCATGGGGGCGTTTCAGGCTGGTTTTACTTGCCATGTAATGTAAGTCCGTGTAATTAAGTGCCATGGAACTAATTATCGTGTAATCAATAGTGGCACATGTGCTGTGCCGTCGCAACCAAAGGAGTGTGTGCGATGTCCAAAACGGTTTTGATGATTGGGTGGCATCCCTCGGTCGTGGACTATTCAAACAAGCCCGGATTGACGCCTGAAAAGCTGGAAGGGGCGTTGAATGCGGATCGTGACCGGCTGACAGAGTTGGGGTATGAGACGCAGCTGCATTATATCTACAGCGCCGAGGCCGGGCCGGGGGATCTGGAGGGGTTGCTGCGCGACACGGCGTTTGATGTGGTGCTGATCGGGGCGGGGGTGCGGCTTCCGATGGAGCATTTTGAGCTGTTCGAGGCGCTGGTGAATGTGGCGCATCGCCATGCTCCGCAGGCGCATATTGTGTTCAACACCGGACCGACAGATTCGGTGCAGGCGGTACAGCGCTGGGCCTGAGGGCTGTCGGGTCAGGTCAGGGGCGTTGGTTGAATGGCACGGAAATGCGCGGTGATAGCGATTGTGTGACGCTGCCTGACAGGGCGCGTTGGCGGGCCTGGGTGCTTTGTTGTAGGCGGCGTTGGTTTGCGGACTGGGCAGCTGCGAACCCCGGATCATAGGTCGGGACCGGCGCGCTGTCGCGCCGGTTGAGGTTCAGGTCTGGTGAAACGGGGGGCGTGGCGGGGGGATCCGTGTGATCCGAATTCAGGCTGCGCGACAATTGTTCGTTGAGGCAGGTGGCATGGGCCGAGGTCCCTTGCAGCGGCTGGCAGACCTGTTGGGCGGGGGCCTGGCCGGGAATCTGGCCCAGGATCAGCGCCAGGATCAGGGCCGGGATGAACGCCGGGATATGGGCGCTGGCCCGACGCGGTCGGGGCGCTGGGGGCCTGCTAAAATCGAACACCCATATCTGCATCGCTGCGCTGCCTTGTGCCTGTGTCATTTCAGGGGCCGGGGCCTGACCCGGTATGATGCATCTGCCTTGGTCACTATGTCACAGCGGGTCGGGCCCGTCGCCCGTCGCTTGTGAGAGGATTGTAAAAAGGTGAATTTACTGGAAAAGCGTTTAAAATCAACGTTAAACCCCGGGAGGTTGGTCATATTTTCACAAGTTTACACCGTTCACTTAGGTTCTTTGACAAGGAAATCCAATCAAATCCCGGGCTTGTTCCATAATTTGCAACAAGGCGTATGATCGGCCCGACCCTGGTGCGGCCTGCCGGACCAGGCCATCATGAGCGTCATCGGAGGAGGAGCCAGCCCATGTCACCCGCAGAATCCGCACATAAGACCTATGCCCCATCGGACGACATGGTGGCCAATGCCCATGTCGATGCAGCCAAATATGATCAGATGTATGCCGACTCGGTCACGGACCCGGTGGCCTTTTGGGGAGAGCAGGGCAAGCGCATCGACTGGATGACGCCCTATACGCAGGTCAAGGATGTGAGTTTCGAGCTGGGCAACGTGTCGATCAACTGGTTTGGCGATGGCACGTTGAACGTGGCGGCTAATTGCATTGACCGGCATCTGGCGACCCGGGGCGAGCAGACGGCCATCATCTGGGAACCGGACGAGCCGACTGATCCGGCGCTGCACATCACTTACAATCAGTTGAGTGAAGAGGTTGGGCGCTTTGCCAATGTTCTGAAAAAGCTGGGAATCTCCAAGGGCGACCGGGTTGTGATCTATCTGCCGATGGTGCCCGAGGCGGCCTATGCCATGCTGGCCTGTGCGCGCATTGGTGCGATCCATTCGATTGTGTTTGCGGGTTTTTCACCCGATGCGCTGGCGGCGCGGGTCAGCGGCTGTGACGCCAAGCTGGTGATCACCGCAGATACGGCCCCGCGCGGTGGACGTGTGACCAAGCTGAAGGACAACGTCAATCAGGCGCTGATCAACGTTATGGCCGACGTCAAGACGCTGGTCGTGCGCCGCACGGGCGACCAGATCGCCTGGCGGGACGGGTTGGATTTCTGGCTGCACGAAGAGGCGGCCAGTGTCTCGGCGGATTGCCCGGCAGAAGAGATGAACGCGGAGGATCCGCTGTTCGTGCTTTATACCTCTGGTTCGACCGGCCAGCCCAAGGGGGTGGTGCATACCACCGGCGGCTATCTGGTTTATGCCTCGATGACCCATGAGATCACTTTTGATTATCATGATGGTGATATCTATTGGTGCACGGCTGACGTGGGCTGGGTCACGGGCCACAGCTATATCGTCTACGGACCGCTGGCCAATGGCGCCACGACGCTGATGTTCGAGGGTGTGCCGACCTATCCGGATGCTTCGCGGTTCTGGCAGGTCTGTGAAAAGCACAAGGTGGCGCAGTTCTACACCGCGCCCACGGCGATCCGCGCGCTGATGGGGCAGGGGACCAGCTTTGTCGACGGGTGCGATCTGTCGTCTTTGAAACTGCTAGGCACGGTCGGAGAGCCGATCAATCCAGAGGCCTGGAATTGGTACAATGACGTTGTGGGAAAGGGCAAATGCCCGATTGTCGACACCTGGTGGCAGACCGAAACCGGCGGTCACATGATGACCCCGCTGCCTGGCGCCCATGCCACCAAACCGGGGGCGGCGCAGCGGCCTTTCTTTGGTGTGGCACCGGTGGTTCTGGATCCTCAAACCGGGGTCGAGATCGAGGGCAATGGCGTTGAGGGTGTTCTGGCCATCAAAGACAGTTGGCCCGGTCAGATGCGCACGGTCTGGGGCGATCATGAGCGGTTCGAGAAGACGTATTTTTCGGACTATGCCGGCTATTACTTTTCCGGGGATGGGTGTCGGCGTGACGAGGATGGCGACTACTGGATCACCGGGCGCGTGGATGATGTGATCAACGTTTCGGGCCACCGCATGGGCACGGCCGAGGTGGAAAGCGCCCTGGTGGCCCATGCGACCGTGGCCGAGGCCGCCGTGGTCGGTTATCCGCACGAGATCAAGGGCCAGGGCATTTACTGCTATGTGACGCTGATGAACGGGGTAGAGCCCAGCGACGAGCTGCTCAAGGAACTGCGCGGCTGGGTCCGGACCGAGATTGGGCCGATCGCCTCGCCCGATGTGATCCAATGGGCCCCTGGGCTGCCCAAGACGCGGTCTGGCAAGATCATGCGCCGTATTCTGCGCAAGATCGCCGAGAATGACTTTGGCGCGCTTGGTGATACGTCGACGCTGGCGGATCCGTCGGTGGTGGATGATCTGATCGCCAACCGGAAAGGCGGCTGACCCGGCGGCTGCCGGCACCAGCAGGTTACATTGTGATATTCCGGGGGGCGCGCTGCGGCGGCGCCCCCTTTTTGCGCCTGATCAGCCCGCGTCGTCGTCCCAGTGAAACCCGTCCCCATCGGCCCGCACGCGCCCGATCGACGGCAGCGCAAAATGGCTGCCCAGCACCCGGCAATCGGCCTCGGCCGCCTGTTCCAGAAGGGCCACCCGCGACTGTACCGCGCGGGGCGCATCCACATCATATTTGAAATGCCATTGCGGATGGGCACATTGCACCGATGAATGCAGCGCATCCCCGGTGATCAGCGCCTCCTGATCGCCACTGCGGATCCGGACCGAGACATGCCCGGGCGTATGCCCCGGCGTTGGCACAAGGGTCACGTGATCGCCCAGCATATGACCGGCCTCGACCTGCTCCACCTGTCCGGCCTCCAGCACCGGCAGGACGCTCTCGGCAAAGAGGTCGCCCTGTTGCTGGCGATGAAACGCCAGGTCGGCCGTGGGCATCAGATAGCGGGCATTGGCAAAGGTCGGCACCCAGCGGCCATCCTCCAGACGGGTGTTCCAGCCGACGTGATCCGTGTGCAGATGGGTGCACAGAACATAGTCGATATCGTCCGTTTCAACCCCGGCCGCGGTCAGGGCCGACAAGAACCGATTGTCCGAGCGTTGATGCCAGTTGGGCAGACCCGGCACGGTCTTGTCATTGCCCACACAGCTGTCGACCAGAATGGTATGCGCGGGCGTCTTGAGCAAAAAGCCCTGGATCGGCAGGATCAGCCGCCCGCTCTCGGGGCACAGACCCCCGGGCACATGCGCCGCAACAATCTCTGCCACATCCGGCCCCGCCGTCGGAAACAGATCCTCCGGTTTCAGGAACGGCGCGTGGATCTCCAGGATCCGCCACACCTCGACCTCACCAATCCTGCACAGCATATCCGCCTCCTGTCCCGGCACCCCAGGGTCAAAACCTACGACACCCCGGCTTCTTTTTGGTCCAAATACTCAAATCCCGCCGTCTCCGCACACGCCAGATTGCAGCACCTGCGGCGGGGTCCGAAACGGGCAGGACGCCTAGCTTTTCTCGTCCAGCTTTTTCTCGATCGCCACCAAACGCTCCATCACCTGGTCGCGGTAAGCATCGGTTTCAGCATTGCTCTCGACCGAGGCCGCATCCTGCATCGAATTCACGATCAGACCCACCAGCAGGTTCACCACCGCAAAGGTCGTGACCATGATAAAGGGCACAAAGAACACCCAGGCATAAGGATAGATCTCCATGACCGGGCGCACGATCCCCATGGACCAGCTCTCCAGCGTCATGATCTGAAACAGCGAATAGGCCGATGCCCCGATGGAGCCGAACCACTGCGGGAAACTGTCGGCAAAGAGTTTCGTCGAAATCACCGAGCCGATGTAAAACATCAACGACATCAGCATGAACACCGACCCCATGCCGGGCAGGGCGGTCAGGAACCCTTCGATCACCCGCCGGATACTGGGTGCGGCCGACATCAACCGCATCACCCGCAGAATACGCAAGGCCCGCAGCACCGACATGGATTGCGCCGCCGGCACCAGGGCAATGCCCACGATGAAAAAGTCAAACAGGTTCCAGCCCGATTTGAAAAACTGCAACCGATGGGCAAAAAGCTTGGCCGCGAGTTCCGCGCAAAAGATCGCCAGACACACCTCATCCAGAAACCCGACCAAAAAGCCGATGCGCGCCATCAGGCTGTCCGAGGTTTCAACCCCCAGCAGGATGGCATTGAAAACAATAACGCCGATGATGACGTTATTGACGATGGGCCGCTCCATAAAGTCAGCCACCCGGGCGCGCAGGCCAGTCAAAGATTCAGTGCTCATACGACCGTTTATGCGCCGTTGCCGGGTTTGGGCAAGTGCTTCGCGCGCACCTCTGACAAAATGCCACCTGATCCGGCAATCCGTTGCATGTCGTCCCCAGGATTCACCGGCCCGGGGACAAACCCGCTTGGCAAGCGCTGCCATAGCCCCTTTAATACCCTCACCCCGGTTTGAGGAGCCCGCCATGTCCACGCCACTCGCCCCCGATCGCCTGCAAGAATTCGACCGGCTGGGCGCCACGGTCCTGCGCGGCGTCTTTGCCGATTGGGTCGACACGCTGCGCGCCGGCGTGGCTGCCAATATGGCCGACCCGGACCCAACCGCCCGCATCTACAAAAGCGAGGATGGCAGTGGTGAGTTTTTCATCGACTATTGCAACTGGGCGCGCATTCCCGACTACCGCGACTTCATTTTCAATTCCCCGGCGGCCGAAATCGGCGCTCAACTGATGCAAAGCCAACTGGTCCAGCTGTTTCACGAACATGTGCTGGTCAAGGCCGCCGCCAGCCCCTTCCCAACCCCCTGGCATCAGGATGCACCCTATTACTGCGTGCAGGGGCCGAAAACGCTGAGCCTCTGGATCCCGCTGGACGAGGTGCCCCGCGCCACGACGCTGGAATTTATCGCAGGATCACACAAATGGGGCAAATCCTACCGGCCCCAGAGGTTTGACGGCACGCCGCTCAATGCCGATGACGGGCTCGAGGAACTGCCCGATATCGAAGCCGACCGCGCGGCCTTCGACATCATCGGCTGGGCGGTCAGCCCGGGCGATGCGATCGCCTTTGACTATCGCACCGTGCACGGCGCCCCGGCCAACCCCAATGGCGACCAGCGGCGCGCCTTCTCCTTGCGCTTGGTCGGCGACGACGCCCGCTTTGCCCGGCGCCCGGGGCTGACCACATCGCCCCCCTTTCCCAAGGTGACCCTTCAGGACGGCGACAGGCTCCGGGGCGAGGATTTCCCCATATTGCTGGGCGGCTGAGCCACTCTGAAAAGCCCATATTCCGGCCCGCCAGACACCCAAAGGGTCACACCCCAGGGCTTCTTTTTGGATCAAATACTCACAACGCTACACCAGCCGCGTGCGCGCCCTGACAGCTCTTACGCCATCCCGCTCTGCACCAGACTGCGCGCAACCTGAAAAAAGGCGTCCGCCTGCGGGCCGTCCGGATCGGTCACCACCACCGGAGCGCCCCCGTCGCCGCCTAAGCGAATCGACAAATGCAACGGCACCTCGGCCAACAGCGGCACGCCCAGCTTCTTGGCCTCGGCCGCAACACCGCCATGGCCAAACACATGCTCTTCATGCCCGCAATTGGAACAGATATGCGTCGACATGTTTTCAATCATGCCCAGGATCGGCACGTTCAGCTGACGGAACATATCCATCCCCTTGCGCGCATCCAGCAAGGCAACATCCTGCGGCGTAGAGACAATCACCGCGCCATCCACGGCAAATTTCTGGCTGAGCGTGAGCTGCACATCCCCCGTACCCGGCGGCAGATCCACGATCAGCACATCCAACTCACCCCATTGCACCTGGTTCATCATCTGCTGCAACGCGCCCATCAACATGGGCCCCCGCCACACCACGGCCTTGCCGTCCTCAACCATCAGCCCCATGGACATCATCGTGATCCCATGCGCCTTGAGCGGCAGGATCGCCTTGCCATCGGGCGAGGCAGGCCGCCCCGAAACCCCCAGCATCCGCGGCTGTGACGGCCCGTAGACATCCGCATCCAGCAGCCCCACACGCCGCCCCTGCGCCGCCAGAGCCGCTGCCAGATTGGCCGCAACGGTCGATTTTCCGACACCGCCCTTGCCACTGGCCACCGCAACGATCCGATCGACCCCGGGCACCTTCTGTGGTCCCTGCGGCGCGGCCGGCTTGCGCGCGGCCGGTTTGAGGTCGGGGGGCGGTGCCTTGGCCGAATGCGCGGTCATCAACGCCGAGACCTGCGCCACGCCCAGCGCCTTCACCCGCGCCTCGGCCTCGGCGCGCACAGGCTCCATCGCCGTGGCCTGATCCGGTGCGATTTCCAGCACGAAACTGACGCCGTTTTCATCGACATTCAGCGCCCGCATCACGCCAGAGGATACGATATCCTGTCCCGTGCCCGGAGCGGTCACCTGCTTGAGTACTTCCAACACATCTTCGCGCGTTGCCATGTCACCGTCTCCTGTCAATTTCGTCTTTCGCGCTTAACATCGCCAGAGGGCGGCCAGCAACCTCCGACTTAGGCAATTCTGCGCCCTTGACAAGAGCGGCTTGCCCAGACGTGACCCCTAGCCATCGGGCATGCCACGCACCACACCATTGTGCACCCAGGGCTTCCAGCGGCGATGCACCCAGAACCATTGATCCATATGCGTCCGCACCATCTGCTCCAGGTCGTCATTCATCGCCTGAGACATGGTCACCGGGTCACTATGGGGGATCGGATCCCGCAGCACGACCTCGAAATTCAACCCGTCCGGCTGGCGAATGGCATAGCCCGGCACCAGCAGCGCGTTGAATTTCAAGGCCAGTTCAGCAGTCGACAGAGCGGTGACGGCGGGTTTGCCGAAAAACCGCAGCTCTTCGCCGCCATGGGCATGCAGATCGGTCAGAATGCCCAGCATCCCACCCTGACGCAGATGGCGGACAATGCCACGCATCCCTTCGAGCCCCTGTTCGAAACAGGGCTCTCCCAGGGCCTGGATCTTGCCCACGTAATAGCGGTTGAAATAGGGGTTTGCCATGCGCCGATAGAGGACACCCATTGGCAGGCCGTGGGCCTGAAAGGTGACCGGAATGACCGAATAATTACCAAAATGACCGCTGCACATGATCACGGGGCGGCCCTCGGCGCGGGCCTGGGTGACAGCCTGCCAGCCCGGACCGGTTGGCGTCAGCGCCCCGGCGCGGGCCAGAAACGGGGCGGTGCTGAGCTGCTCGATCGTGGTGCGCCCGGCATTATCGGCCACCGCGCGGGCCAGGCGGCGGGCCTGGGGCGGGGCGATCTCCGGACAGACCAGCGCCAGATTGCGCCGCGTGCGCCGGTGAAACCCGGCCAATGGCGCCGCCACCCACGCCGCCAGCCAGCCGGTGAGCGGCACGCGCCAGCGATAGGGCAACAGCATCAGCGCCCCGATCACCCCCTGCGCACAGGCATTGCCGATGTGATACGCGGTGCGGGCCGGGCGGCCTAGCTTGGATTTCACGGCGGGCATGGCGGCCTCTGGATGGGTCGAATTGAACTGTTCAGTGGATCTAGCGGGGCAGGCGGCGGGCCTGGCGGGTTTCACGTTGCCAGACATAGATCCCGGCCCCGGCAATCACAAGACCGCCCAGCACCGTCCAGATATCCGGCACCTCGGCAAAAAACACCAATCCCCACAGAGCAGAAAAGATCAAACCGGCATAAGCAAACGGGGCCAGCATCGCGGCCTCGCCCTGGGCAAAGGCGCGGATCAGCGCCAATTGCCCCAGAGTTCCCAACAGCGCCACACCCAGCATCATCATCGCGCCCCAGGCATCGGGCGTGACCCAGGCGAATGGCACCACGCAACTCAGCAGCACCGTGCCCACCAGCCCGGTGTAAAACAAAGAGGTCCAGACATCCTCATCCCGCCCGACCTTGCGGGTCAGCAAGGCATAGGCCGAATAACACAGCGCAGCCATCAGGGGCAGGATTGCTGCCAGCGAAAACAGCTCGGAGCCGGGGCGCATGACCATGACGGCCCCGATGCCCGCAACCCCAATCCCGGCGATGCGTCGCGGCCCCAGAGCCTCCCCCAGAAACAGCGCCGCCCCCAAAGTGACCAGAACCGGATTGATCGCCATCAGCGTCGCATTTTCAGCCAGGGGCAGAAAACTCAGGCCCGAGAAAAAGAATGCCGTTGCACACATCAGCGAAATGGACCGCAGCAACTGCGTGCCCAGCCGCCGGGTCCGCGCCACCTGCGACAGGCGCGGCGCCACGAGGATCACAACCACCAGCATCTGCCCGGCATAGCGCGCCCAAAGTGCGGGCAGAACACCGACCTGCGGCGAAACCGCCTTGACGCAGGCATCCATCAGCGAAAAGCACAACAGCGCAAAGATCATCAGCAGGATCGCGCGCCCGGTCTGGGTGGATCCGATCCGGCCGCTCATTTGCAACACGCGGCTCCGCAATCTGGCGCTCCTGTGTTTCTTTTTGGCTCCGAAATACTCCGGGGTTTGGGGCAGCGCCCCAATCCGACGTCAATGGGCCGCCCGGTTGGCATCCCCTGACCCTGGATGCGCAATACCCCCCTCAAGACACCCGGCCCGCCAGCCGATGGGCCAGCAGATAAAGCGCCGCAGCCAGTCCGATAAGCGCCAACAGGATCAATAGCATCAGATCATATCCTCCCATTCCCCAGATCAGGGCCCCCAACCAGGCCGACGAGGCCGCCGCCACCATATACATCGCGGCCAACCCACCAGACTTGGCGCCAAAATTCTGCTCTCCCAGCAACTGGCGTGCAATCACCGGGCGCAGGATCGACACCGTCCCATAGGCGCTGCCGAACAGCAGGACAAACCCCAGGATCATCCCCCGCTCTGATCCGGCCAGCAACAACGTCAGAATCGACAGCCCCATCAACCCAAAGGCCAGCAGCGCAAAGACATGGTCGCTCAGACGGTCCCCCAGTGTCACCATCGCCAGACGCCCGACCACCTGCATCGGGCCGATCATCGAGGCGATCAGAATGGCAAAACCCGGGCTGAGACTGCGTTCATTCAGGATCGGCAACAAATGATGCAATGTTGCGCCATGGGTGATCGCCGAGACGGCAAATCCAACCCCCAGCAACCAGAACACCGGGCTGTGCAGATAGCCATGCCCGGGCTGCGGCGCGCTCTGGTCGCGGGGCAGGGGCGTGGGCTCACCCAAGAGCCTTGCGCCGGTCCACAACATCGGCGCCACGACCAACAGGATAAAGCCGCCGATCAGCGCCGTGGCCGCGCGCCAGCCGAGCGCATCGCTCAAGGCGTTGACGATGGGAAAGCTGAGGCTGCCGGCAAAACCCGCAATCAGGGTGATGCGCACGATCCCTTGCCGCGCCGCCGCGCCGCGTGTGCGGGTGATCATGGCAAAGGTGGCCTCGTAGAGGGTGCCGGCCATCAGAAGGCCCATGGTGATCCAGAGGGCATAGAACTGCCACAAGGTGCTGACCTGAGACAGAGCCATCAGACAGCATCCCCCCGAGGCCGCGGCCAGCCCCATCATCGCCGGTCCGCGCCCGGCATCAATCAGCCGCCCGGCCAGGGGGGCCGCCAGCCCCGAGGCCAGTACTGCCAGGGTGATTGCCAATGTCAGATCGCGGCGGGCCCAGCCCAGACCGGTCTCCCAATTCAACAGCGAGGCCGGAAACAGATAGAACATTCCGGCCCAGATCAGCGTCTGGCCAAACGCAAGCAAAAGGATGGCGCGGTCCTGGAACATTCCGGACAGCTTATGTCGGCATCGCCCGGGGGGAAAGCGTATTGAGACCGTCCGAACCCTGCGTCGCCCGGAACAAAAGCGATTCAGCTTTGCCGCGATTTGATCTATCCTGTTGCGGGACCCTGCGATGGAGGAAATCGTGCCCCATTTGCTGATCGTCTATCATTCGCGCACCGGGGCCAGTCAACAAATGGCCGAGGCCGCAGCGCAGGGCGCGCGGGATGAAATCGAAACCCGCCTTTTGACCGCGCAACAGGCGGAGCCGTCTGACTTGATGGCGGCGCAAGGCTATCTGTTTTGCGCTCCCGAAAATCTGGCGGCCCTGTCGGGCGGGATGAAAGAGTTTTTTGACCGCTGCTATTATCCGGTGCTGGGACAGATCGAAGGGCGGGCCTATGCGCAGATGATCTCGGCCGGGTCGGATGGAACCGGGGCCGCGCGCCAATTGGCGCGGATTGCAACGGGCTGGCGGCTGCGCGAGGTGCAGCCGCCGCTGATAACCTGCGTTTTTGCCCAAACCCCAGAGGCGATCATGGCGCCCAAGACGCTTTCGCAGGCAGATCTGGCGCCCTGCCGGGATCTGGGGCAGGCCCTGGCCGCCGGATTGGCCATGGGCGTGTTCTGACCGCCACGAGAACAAGCAAAGGACAGCGGGCGAAGGAACGGGACAAAGAGTACGGCGGGCCACACAGAGGGCCCAGAGCGTTATGTATGACGCCGAGGCGCGCATTTGGCCTGGCTGGCCGCGGTCAAATGAGGGGGTTACTCTGTGTGATCCGGCACGTTGCGGCCTTTGGGGCGCCATGCCCCCGGCGCTTCCCGGTCGCGCGAAAGGATAGGGATTGTCCCGGAGAAAGGGCCCGACGCGGAGTCGGTCATTCGAAAGGGTTGCGCCAGTGACGCGCCGGAGACAGCAGTGGCAAATTTTTCACAGCCCACCCCGATCAATGCGGTGAGCAATGTGCCAGCCGCGCCGATCACCACATAGGTCGCAAAAGCGAGCAGCACCGAGCCACCCGAAATCAGCACCAATGCAAAGGCGACCAGGCCTGACACCAGACCCAAAACTGCATTCTTCATTCACACGCTCCCTTGTTACGCAAGACCTTCGTCCGGGACAGGCTAGGACCGATTACTTAATGTTTTCTGAACAACTTGCAGAACAGACAGGTATCAAATCATGGCACAATTGTGTCATTGGTACGATTACTTGAAGGATTGTGGTCTGGAGGGCGGTGGCCTGGATGCCTGCGGACACAAAACGGGCGACCCAAGGGCCGCCCGGTAATTGTCTGATTTTGTTTGTGAACCGCGTCGGATCTTATCGCTGATCCGGCGGAGTCGCTTCTACCTTTAGCGCGTCGATGATGGCGTCCAGGGTTTGGACGCTGGTTTGTTTTTCGCCCAGTCGGCGCAGGGTGACGGTGCGTTCCTCGACCTCGCGGTGGCCAATGGCGAGGATCACGGGCACCTTGCCTACGGAGTGTTCGCGGACCTTGTAGTTGATCTTTTCGTTGCGGATGTCCGCCTCGGCGCGCACGCCTGCTGCGGTCAGCGCCGCCACAACCTCGCCCACATAATCGTCCGCTTCGGAGGTGATCGAGGCCACAACCACCTGACGCGGGGCCAGCCAGAAGGGCAGTTTTCCTGCATGTTCCTCGATCAGGATGCCGATGAAGCGTTCAAAGCTGCCCAGGGTCGCGCGGTGCAGCATGACGGGTGTATGCTTGTCTCCGTCTGCTCCGACATAGGTCGCACCCAAACGTTCGGGGATGATGAAATCGACCTGCAAGGTGCCGCATTGCCAATCGCGCCCGATGGCGTCTGTGAGAACGAACTCCAGTTTTGGGCCGTAAAAGGCGCCTTCACCGGGATTGAGGTCATAGGCGCAGCCTGCTGCGTCACAGGCCTCTTGCAGCAGCCGGTCCGCCTTGTCCCATTGCGCATCGGTGCCTGCCCGTACCTCGGGGCGATCCGAGAATTTGACCTTGAAGCTGTCAAAACCCAGATCGCTGTAGATGTTGGACAAAAAGTTCAGAAAACGTTTGGTTTCGGAAGCGATCTGATCTTCGGAGCAGAAGATATGTGCGTCGTCCTGAGTGAAACCACGCACCCGCATGATACCGTGTAGGGCGCCCGAAGGCTCATAGCGGTTACACGAGCCGAATTCGGCCATGCGCAGCGGCAGGTCGCGATAGGATTTCAGGCCTTGTTTGAAGATCTCTACATGGCAGGGGCAGTTCATCGGTTTGAGCGCGTTGACCGCCTTTTCGCGGGCGTGCTCTTCGTCGACTTCGACGATGAACATGTTTTCCTGGTATTTATCCCAGTGGCCGGATGCCTCCCACAACTTGCGGTTCACGACCTGAGGCGTGTTCACTTCGACATAGCCGCCTTTCGACTGCTGTCGTCGCATGTAGTCCTGTAACTGGGTGTAGATGGTCCAGCCATTGGGGTGCCAGAACACCTGACCGGGGGCCTCTTCCTGCATGTGGTAGAGGTCCATTTCGCGGCCCAGCTTGCGGTGGTCGCGTTTGGCGGCCTCTTCGAGCATGTGCAGGTGGGCCTTGAGTTTTTCCTTGCCGGTGAAGGCGACGCCGTAGATGCGTTGCAGCATCTCGCGGTTGCTGTCGCCGCGCCAATAGGCACCGGCGATGGACATCAGTTTGAAGGCATCGCCCGGCACCTGGCCGGTGTGCTGCAAATGCGGCCCGCGGCACAGATCCTGCCAGTCGCCGTGCCAGTACATGCGCAGCGGTTCGTCGCCCGGGATGGAGTCGATCAGCTCGACCTTATAGGGTTCGTTGTTGTCCTGGTAATGTTTGATCGCGCGGTCGCGGTCCCAGACCTCGGTGCGGACGGGATCGCGGCGGTTGATGATCTCTTTCATCTTCTTTTCGATCGCGCCGAGGTCTTCGGGCGTGAAGGGCTCGGCCCGGTCAAAGTCGTAATACCAGCCGTTTTCGATCACTGGGCCGATGGTGACCTTGGTGTCGGGCCAGATGTCCTGAACGGCGCGGGCCATGATATGGGCCAGGTCGTGGCGCACCAATTCGTTGGCCTGAACTTCGTCCTTGAGGGTGTGGATGGCGATGGAGGCGTCCTGCTGGATCGGCCATTGCAGATCCCAGTGCGCGCCGTCGACTGTGGCGCTGATCGCCTTTTTGGCGAGCGATGTGGAGATGCTGGCGGCAACCTCGGCGGCGGTGACGCCTGCGTCAAAGGGTTTTGCATTGCCATCGGGGAAGGTGAGGGAGATCTGGGCCATTGGGCCTCCTCGTCGGTTTGGCGCCCACTGAACGCCCGGTTGCGGGTATGTGTGTGCGTCGTTTTGCAAGCTGGCGGGGCAAAGTCAAGAGCACCTGGGGCGGCGTGGGCGTCGTTGTGGTTGACCCTGGCCGGGGCGTTTGGTCAGAAAGTTTGCAGGGGTGGGATTTGTGCAGATTTTAGCGGTTCATGTCTGGACCATCCGCGCCCCGTTTGAGACAGTCCGCGCATGACATGGTTGCTGCGTTTTTCCCCGATTCTCCTTCTGTTGTTTGGGTGTACGGCTGCGCCGGATCTGGTGGGGATTGATAACCCTGCAAGGCCGGTTCTGGCGGATCAGTCCACCTCCAAGCAGAAGGTTTTCATCATCACCACCCGCGAAGCCAGCGATGTGAGTGGCGTGTTTTATGGTGCGGAGCGGGCGCCGGATCTGGGCTTTGCCTCGGTTGTGGTGTCGGTGCCGCCGACCCATGTTTCCGGTCAGCTGGAGCGCCCCAAGCGCCTGCCGCCGAATCCTGATACCGAGTTTGCGGTGGTGGAGCCGACGGTCTATGGCAGCGACTCGGCCTTTGTGTCGCGCATCAACCAGGAACTGGCGAAGAGGCCGGCGAAGGACCGCTCGGTCCTGTTTTATGTTCACGGATACAATACGTCGGTCAGTGACGCTGTGCTGCGGCTGGGGCAATTTGTTGAGGATACCGAGTTCAACGGCGTGCCGGTGTTGTTTTCCTGGGCGTCGGCCAATCAGGTGACGCGATATGTCTATGACATGAACAGCGCCCTGGTTGCGCGGCCGAAGTTCTTGCAGGCGGCGAAGGTCTTGAAGTCGACCAATGCGCGGTCGTTTGATGTGTTCGCCCATTCGATGGGCACCTTTCTGACGATGGAATCGATCACCCATGGCGTGCTGGCTGGTCAGTTTGGGCATGGCACGCGGCCCAATTCGGTCATTTTGGCCTCGCCCGATATTGATCTGGATCTGTTCCGCTCGCAGTTGAGTTATCTGCCCAAGGAAAAGAAGAATTTCTTTGTTCTGGTGTCCGAGGATGACGCGGCGCTGCGTGTGTCCCAGCGCCTGTCGGGTGGGATCAGCCGGTTGGGCAATACGCCGGCGAGCGAATTGGGGGATCTGGGCGTGACGGTGGTTGATCTGAGCTCGGTCGATGATTCGCAGGCTGGATCGCATTCGAAATATGCGGGCTCTCCGGAGATCGTGAAGCTGATTGGTCAGGGGTTGAGCGACAACAAGCTGAACGTGGCAAATCGTGGTCCCAGTCTGGTGGAAGTGCTGGAAGGTGTGCCGGTGCTGCGGGTTCTGACGCCCTGATCCTTTGAGGTTGGCCGGGATGGGTTTGGGTTGACCCGGGCGATGGAGCCAGTCGATTGAGGCGGGACACGGATTGTGTTTTGCCGCCTATGCGCGCTTAGTCCTTATATCAGCAACAGGAGAACAAGATGCCCGAAGTCGAATGGTCCCGCCTGAAGGCGCAGGAATTGCGTGCATTGGCGGATGAAAATGCCGTTGTCATTTTGCCGATTGCGTCGATTGAACAGCATGGCCCGCATTTGCCGGTGATGACGGATACGCGTCTGGGCCACGAGATTGCGCTGCGTGCAGCGCGCAAGGCCTATGACCGGCGCGCGACGGTGGTTGCGCCTGTGGTGTGGTCCGGGCTGAGCGAGCATCACATGCCCTTTGGTGGCACGCTGACGTTGAGCCATGCGACCTTTCGGGCGGTGGTGCGGGATCTGATTCTGGCGCTGATCCGGCTGGGATTTCACGATGTGCTGATCTCGAACAGTCATGGCGGCAATATCATGGCGATGAACCAGATCATTGACGAGCTGGCGCCGGAGCTGGATGTGACCCTGGTGGGCACGACCTATCCGATGGAGGCCGGGCAGACGTTGAACGATCTGTTGGAGGATCAAAAGACGCTGCAACATGCTTGCGAGGCTGAGACGTCGATGATGATGGCGGTGGAGCCGGATCTGGTCGACAGTTCGGATCTGGCCTCTTTGGCCAATAACATGGATGGCGGGCCAAAGTTTCTGATGGCGGGGAATAGCTCGTACCGCTGGCGTCCGTTCACGCATACGACGGGCAATGGCGTGGCGGGTATTCCGGAAAAGGCAAACCCGCAAAAGGGCGAAGCGATGCTGGAGGTCAGCGCGGCGGCACTGGCAGAGTTGATTGCGGATCCGGAAACATGGGCCCCGGCCATGGATCAGCGCGGCGAGTCGCTTGGCGGCGTGCCGTTCCGGCGCTAAGGCAGAGGCGCGCGCCGGAGCATCGGCGCGCGTGACCCGGGAGTGAGCGCTGCGTGCAGGCCGAGGAATTTGATGTTTTGGTCATTGGGGCCGGGCCGGCCGGTGCGGCGGCGGCGGTCACGGTGGCGCGGGCGGGCCTGTCGGTTGCCTTGATCGACCGGGCGGCGTTCCCGCGTGACAAGCTGTGTGGTGGTCTGTTCACGGGGCGGGCGCAAAAGGTTTTTCGACAGGTTTTTGAGCAGCCGATTGACCCGGATCTGGTGTCAGAGCATCGCCGCATCAGCTTTTGGGTGCGGGGGGAGTGTCTGAGCGAAATGGCGGATGCGCCGCCGATGTACACCACCATGCGCTGGGATCTGGATCATGCGTTGGTGCGCTTGGCGGTGGGGGCTGGTGCGCGGGATCTGACCGGGACGCGCGTGGCGCAGATGCGGCTGGAGGCGGGCTGTCTGAAGCTGGCGGATGGGCGTGTGCTGCGGGGGCAGGTGATCATTGGTGCGGATGGGGTGAACAGCCCGGTGGCCAAAGCCCTGTTCGGTGCTGCCTATGACCGCGACAAGATTGGAATTGCGCTGGAGGCTGAGGTTGCTTTGCCCGTGCCCCAAGCCGTTGATCAGAGCCCGCCGGAGGTGCCGCTGCGGGTGGATTTTTCGGCGGTTGCGGGGGGCTATGGCTGGCGGTTTCCCAAGAAGCGGAGCACGACCATCGGGGTGGGTGGCCCCCATGCCGCCAACCCCGAGATGCGCGCTTCGATGGAGGCTTATCTGAGGCTGAATGGGGTTGCGCCTGAGAGGTGTGTGATCAAGGGGCATTTCCTGCCTGTCGGAGATTTTCGCCGTGTGCCCTGTCGTGCGGAGGTTCTGTTGGCGGGGGATGCGGCGGGGCTGGTGGATCCGGTCACGGGAGAAGGCATCGCCTATGCGATGGAGAGCGGGCATTATGCCGGGGCCAGCGCTGTGGAGGCGATCCGGGCGGGGGCGCCGGAGCGGGCCGGGCCAGTCTATTTGCGGCGGCTGCGGGGCATCCATCAGGCGTTGCGCCTGTCGCGCCGGATACGTCCGGTGATTTATGCCGGGCCGTTGCAGGCCAGTTTTGCGCGCTCATTTCGCAAGTCGAAGACGTTGAAACACATGTATCTGGATGTTCTGGCCGGAGAGATGGAGTATCCGCAGCTGTTTCGTGCGGTCCTGCTGCGCTGGCCCCGGCTTTTGCTGCGGGCGTTGCGCGGGGGGGTGTCGGGCAAGGCGGACCCGGCAGAGTAACCCGGCAGAGTAACCCGGCAGAGTAAACCGGCGGTGCAACCGCCGGGGCGTTTCTGTGGTGGGCGGACTGGATTAGATCAGGTCCACGTCGGTCATGAATTCGACCAGGGCGGGGCCATCCACGGCGAGGGCCTGGGATATGGCGCTGTCGATCTGATCCGCCTGGCTGACCTTTTGCCCATGCGCCCCGCACAGGCGGGCAAAAGCCGCGAAGGATGGGTTGACCAGCCCGGTTTCCCAGACGGGCCATTCGCCGGCCTTTTGTTCCTTGGAGATTTTGCCCAGTTCCGCGTTGTTGAGCAGGATATGGGTGATGTCCATGCCGTATTTCACGGCGGTGGTCAGCTCCATCGGGTATTGCCCGAAGCCGCCGTCGCCCGAGACCGAGATCACCTTGCGGCCCTTCAGGGCGGCGATGTCTTGCGTTGCGGCCCAGGCGCCCATGGCCGCGGGGAACCCGAAGCCGATTGAGCCGAGATAGCCTGACATCAGCACGGGTTGGCCTTTGGTTTCAAAGTAGCGGCCAAAGGAATAGGTGTTGTTGCCCACATCCACAGCAATGATCGCATCCGCCGGTGCCAGCCGGCTGAGCGCGTCGAAGACGGCAAAGGAATGCAGGCCCTGATCGCGGAATTCGCCCAGGCGGGCCGTTTTTTCAGCGCGCCAGATGGCCCAGCGTTCGGTCAGTTCGTCAAGCTGGTCGGGGGCCTCGGCGGGGCGGTCCAGCCCGGGGTTGAGCGCGGCGCAAAAGGCGCCGATTTCGGACCAGACGGGCAGGGTGACGGGGTGGAATTTGCCCAGTTGCATGCGGTCAAAGTCGACCTGGATGATGGTTTTGCCCGGCTCGATCCCGGTGTGGTTGGAAAAGGAGGCGCCCAGGGTCAGGATCAGGTCGCATTCATTCATGAACCAGCTGGCAATCGGCGTGCCCGAGCGGCCCAGAACGCCGGCTGCATTGGGGTGGTTGTCGGGGATCAGGCCCTTGCCCTTGAAGGTGGTCAGCACCGGTGCGCCGATCTGCTCGGCCAGGGCGATGACGGCGTCCCGGGCGGTGGTGGCACCATGGCCCATCACGATGATCGGGCGGCGGGCGGTGTTGAGCATGTCGCGTGCGCGGGTCAGATCGCCCGGGTCCGGATGCACCACGGGGGTGGCCATGCGCCCCTCTGGGCTGCGGGCGGGAGCGTCGGAGGGGAGGGTCTGCACATCGTCGGGAAAGATCAGATGGGCCACGTCCCGTTCGACCAGGGCGGTTTTGCAGGCCAGGGACATCAGCTCGCTATGGTTGGAGGTGGAGAGCACGGTTTGTGAGAATTTGGTCACGGCCTGAAAGGCGCTGGACAGGTCGATATCCTGAAACGCGCCGGGGCCAAAGACCTGGGTCTGCACCTGGCCGGTGAGCGCCAGCAACGGAGCCCGGTCCACCTTGGCGTCCCAAAGCCCGGTCATCAGGTTGGTTGCGCCGGGCCCGGCAATGGTGAGGCAGGCTGCCGGTTGCCCGGTCAGTTTGCCATAGGCCGAGGCGGCAAAGGCGGCGGCGCCTTCGTGGCGGATGCCGTAGTAGCGCAGCGTTCCGGTGCCGGTCTGGGTGCGGATCGCCTCGGCCAGGCCCAGGTTGGAATGTCCGACCATGCCAAAGACCGATTGCACGCCCCAATTGACCATGGTTTCGGTCATGGCGTCCGAGACGGTGCGGGGGGCGTCGGGTTCTGGTTCCAGGCCTACGAAAATCTCTCCGTCGCGGATGTCGAGCGGGTAGATCTGTTGGCCGGTGTCTTCGTGCCCGCCCGGAGGCGCGCCGGTGATCGGGTCGAAATCCCAGCCGTGCCAGGGGCAGCGGATCCAGCATTTGTCATCGGCGCCGCGCTCGATCGAGCCTTCGCCGAGCGGGCCGCCCTGATGTGGGCAGCGGTTGTCCATCGCGGCCCATTGGCCGTCAAAATGGCTGAGGCAGAGGGATGTGGTGCGGGCGGTGACGGTTTTGACGCGGCCTTCGGGCAAGTCGCGGGTGTGGCCGACACTGATCCAGTCGAGGTCTTGGGTCATCGAGCGCTCCTTTGGTTATCGGGTGAGACGGTCGTAGATTTTTTGCAGGAAGGTCAGGATGAGGAAGACGCCGATGACCCAGATCAACAGTTCGAACGGGGCCAGGTCGGTGCCGCGCAACCAGCGCGCCAGCAGGCCGCCCTGGGGGCGCAGGGCGTCGATACCCAACAGCCCGTCGCGGCCCCAGAGGCGGAAATCCCAAAAGCGGGAGATGTAGAAAAACGCTGCCCCGGTAAAGACAGCAACGAGCATCCAGAACAGGCGGCGCATCAGTTCACAACCTCAAGTGTGGTGGGGTCGATGGCCATGACCAGCAGGTCGCCATGGCGGGAGATATCGGCCTCGAGCGTGATGAATTGCCCGACGCGGTCATAGGCGCTGGGCGGCATGGCGGTGCCGTCGGGGCCGACGACCAGCAGGAACTCCTGCCCTTCAACCGGTTGGGTGCTGACAAAGACGGGGGGGATGCCGCCGTCGAGGCAGAGGTTGGCGCAGGCCTTGTGGGCCAGACCCCGGCCCGGGCGCATGGCGCCTGCCAGGCATTTGCCGTCGCAGATCTCTCCGGCCAGTTTCCAGCGGCCCAGGGGTTCTGGGGCAGGCAGGGCGGCAGGGGGTGTTTCGGCGGTTGTCTCGGTTGCGGCGGTTGCGGCCTCTGGGGCCTCTGCGGCCTGGAGCCCATTGCGCCCGCCGCGCAATTGCAGCATGTGCAGATCGCCCCGTTCGAGCAGCACGCCCGAGACGGTGGCCAGTTGTCCGGCCAGCGGGGCGGCGCGTTTTTGTGCGCCGGTTTTGCCTGCGCTGGTCAGCATCAAGGTGTGGCCCACGGGCAGGCGGTCATTGCCTTGGGTGATATGGAGCACGGGCACTGGTGTCATCTCGATCAATCCGGTCACGGTCTGGCGGCCGTAGTCGCCGCGCATGGCGCCTGGGCCGGGATCATCCTGTGTGGTGCCGATGGCATAGCCTGCGGCCCCGGCGCCCAGAATCAGCGCGACCGAGATCACCCACAAGAAGCCGCGCAACGCGCCCGGCACTGGCAGGTAGCCGACAAAGAAGGGTGCGTTTTTCATCCCATTGCTCCTGTGTTCAGTGGCACCGGCTCCACGTAGGTGCCGGGAGGGTTGGCCTGACGGTGGACCATGACCGTGCCGTTTTCGACCCGGACGCGATAGGTCGGGACCTTTTCGGTGAAGGGGGCCGGAGACTGGCCGTTGGTGACGTTGTACTGAAACCCGTGCCAGGGGCAGGTGACGAGGCAATCCAGCACCTTGCCTTCGCCCAGCGGCCCGTTCTGATGGGCGCAGGCGTTGGAGATGGCCGAGAGTTTGCCCTGGTTGAGATAGACGGCCACACGCTCGCCATTGGGCAGGCGCGCGATTTTGGCGTAGCCTTCGGTCATCTGTGTGGTGGGGGCGATGCCGATCCAGTCTGCACCGGCGCCCAAGGGGTCTCCGGCGAGGCGTTCTTTGAGTGCGGCGGCCACATGCAGGGCGGCCACGAGGGTGGCGCCGATGCCGGTGATCCAGGCAAAGCTGAGGTTGCCCTGATCCTGGAGCACGCCGAAGGCCACATGCCCGACCACCGCCGCATAGGCCGGGTAGATCAGGTAGTGCAGGGATTTCCAGACCGGGGCGGTCAGGAATTTGAGCCAGAAGTCATGGCTGGTTGTGGCCAGGATCAGCAGGCAAAGCAGGGCAAAGACCCCGAGCGCCTCGAACGGGAAGCCGGCCAGTTGGGTGAAGCTGGTGTTGGACGAGAGCACAGCGGCGAATTTGTTGGTGGGAGAAAAGGCGAAGTACCAGTTCAGCACGTAAAACGCATGGGTCAGGGCGACGGCGCAGGTCATCACGCCGAAATGGCGTCGATTATAGAGCAGCGGCAGAAACCGCCGGTCCAGCCGTGCGGCTGGGCCGATGCAAAGGATCACGGTCAGCATCAGGAATGCGCAGGCTCCAAAGGCGCGGGCGTTGTGGATGGGCGCATTGATCGGCCGTTCATGGCTGAGCACGCCGGGGGCGATATAGATGAAGACAACCAGAAACAGCGCCACGCCCAACAAGAGGGCAGCGTCGTAATACCATTTATTTGTGTTCCACTGGACGGGGACATATTTCACGCTCAATTCTCCACTCCGTCAGTTTGGCCGAGGCGTTCAGGGGCGATGTGGGCGGGCCAGGTCTGGCGCACCGACAGGCCGGCGATCAGGGAAAAGGCGATCAGCGCGGCCATGCCGAGGGCGAAGACCAGATGTTGGCGGCGCGGCGGGCGGTGGCGGGCGGCCCAGTTGTCGCGCCCGGTTTCCAGCACGGCCCAGCGCCACAGGACCAGCGGCCAGATCAGCAGCACCGCGGGCACCAGCAGGGGGCGGAAGACGTAGGCTCCGCGCGCGTCTTCGTCGATGCGGTCCATGCCGATCAGCAGGAACAGCGCGGCCACGACGGCGCCTGCCGTCAGCCAGAGCTGGGCTATCCAGACAAGGGTTTCGGCAAAGGTCATGCGACACCTCCGTAGGGAATACCGGCCAGTTCGGACATGGTCTTTTTCCAGGTGGTCAGGTCATCAAGGTTGAATTGGGACAGATGTGAATGGCCACAGGCGCGGGCCATGACCTGCATCAGCTCGGTCGAGGCATCAAAGAAGTTGGCCAGGCGGCGGGCGGATTTTTCGATCACCAGCCGGTTGACCAGATGCGGTTTCTGGGTGGCGATGCCGACCGGGCAATTGTTGGTGTGGCAGGCGCGCATGGCGATACAGCCGATGGCCTGCATCGGGGCGTTGGAGAGCGCGATGGCGTCGGCCCCCAGCGCCATTGCCTTGACGAAATCGCCCGGTTTGCGCAGCCCGCCGGTGATGACCAGCGTCACATCCGGGGCCGAGCGGTCCAGGTGGTGGCGGGCGCGGGCCAGGGCCGGGATGGTGGGAACCGAGATATTGTCTCGGAAGATCACAGGCGCCGCGCCTGTGCCGCCGCCGCGCCCGTCGAGGATGATATAGTCCACGCCGACCTCGAGCGCTGCGTCGATGTCCTTTTCGATATGCTGCGCGCTGAGCTTGTAGCCGATGGGAATGCCGCCGGTGCGGTCGCGCAGCTCGTCCGCGAAATCCTTGATCTGGGCCGGGCTGTCCCAGTCGGGAAAGCGGGGCGGGCTGATGGCGTCTTCGCCGGGCTCCAGGCCGCGCACCTGGGCGATTTTGCCCTGCACCTTGGCGCCGGGCAGGTGGCCGCCGGTGCCGGTTTTGGCGCCCTGGCCGCCCTTGAAGTGGAAGGCCTGCACCTTGGAGACCTTGTCCCAGTCAAACCCGAAACGGGCGCTGGCCAATTCGTAAAAATAGCGCGAATTGGCCTCTTGTTCCTCGGGCAGCATGCCGCCTTCGCCCGAGCAGATGCCCGTTCCGGCCAGTTCGGCCCCGCGGGCGAGCGATATTTTGGCTGGCTCGGAGAGGGCGCCAAAGGACATGTCGGACACAAACAGCGGAATATCCAGGCGCAGAGGTTTTTGGGCGTTCGGCCCGATGACCACATCCGTGCCCACCGGCGCGTCATCCAGCAGGGGCGGTTTGTAGAGCTGTGCGGTCAGCAGCTGGATGTCGTCCCACAAGGGCAGCTGATCGCGTGGCACGCCCATTGCGTCCACCACCCCGTGGTGGCCGGTGCGTTTCAGGGCCGAGCGCGCATAGCTTTGGATCAGGCCGTTGTGGGGTTCTTCGGCGGTGCCATGCGAGGTATCGGCATAGAGCCCCAGATAGCTGTCGCGGTTGAAGGGCTGAGGGTTGTCATGGCTCCAGGCGGCGATTTCATCCGCGTCGACCATGATGTCATCGCCGTCGATCCAGGATTTGAATTTGGGCAGCACCTCGGAATTGGCGTATTCGCTGACGCCGCTATCCAGGCGGTAGTCCCAGTCATGAAGTCCGCAGATCAGGTTGCGCCCGCGGACATGTCCGTCAGACATCAGCGCGCCGCGATGCAGGCAGCGGCCATACATTACCGAGAGTTCGTCATCCCATCGCACCACGACCAGGTCGACTTCGTGAACCAGGGCATATTGCGGGTCTCTGTCGGGGAGCGTGCTCCATTTGGCGATGGCATGGGGGGTCATGTGGTCCTCACTTGCTAGGGCTTGCGGCTGTGGGGCCGGTTGGATCTGTGACCGGACCGGTGATGGTCCCGTGTGGCAGGGGTTTCATGGCGGCGGAATCGCTGTCCTGGCGCATGCGTTGGCCGTACCAGCGCGCGGCGGGGGCGGCGGTTATGCCGTGCAGCAGGGCGCTGATCCAGACGGCGTTGATGGCCGTGTGCAGGATCAGGTGGTGCAGGTCATGGTCCAGTTGCTCTACGATCAGCAGGGCAAAGAGGGCCGTGGCCAGCCCGCGCGGGCCGAACCAGCCAAAGAACAGCCGGGTGATGGCGCCGGCATCGGTGCCGATGAGGGACAGCCAGATGGCCAGTGGCCGCACGATCAGCAGGCTTGTCAGGATCAGGGCCAGCATTTGCCAGGTCAGGTTGGCGACGGCCTCGGGCACCAGAACGATGCCCATCATCAGGAAGGAGGCCCAGCTGAGGAACTGGCCCTCGCTTTCGGTGAATTCGAACACAAAGGCGCAGCGCCCCTGCACCAGGGCCCCGAAGGTCAGCCCGGCGCAAAAGGCCGAGATGAACCCGTTGCCGCCAATCAGCGTGGCGGCGAGATAGGCTGATCCGGCCAGCGCCAGGGCGCCGATGCCTTCGTATATGTCCGAGGTGTATTCTGTCCGTTTGGCCCAGAGGAGCACTCGTGCTCCGACCCAGCCGACGGCCAGTCCGGTCAGCGGACCCAGGGTGACCTGTTTGAGGCCATAGAGCGCCCAGCCTTCGGGCGGGGCCATGATGGCGGGGGCGGCCAGGACGGCGAGCATGAAGATGACCGGCAGCGCCAGCCCGTCATTCAGGCCGCTTTCCACGATCAGGGCGCGGCGCGGGCGGTCCGGCACGGCGGGGTTGGTGACGACAGGCTGGCCAAGCGCCGCATCGGTGGGCGAGAGGATTGCCGCCAGCAGGGCCGCGGCGATCAGGCCAATCTGGGGCATGACGATGAGCCCGGCCACGGTGCCCAGGATCATCGACAGGGGCAGCCCGATCAGCAACATCCGCGCAGGCCAAGTGAACCGGCGGCGCAGCTCGGCCACATTTATCTGGGCGGCGTCCAGAAACAGCAGGATGACCAGCGTGACCTCGGCCACCAGGTGCAGGGTCTCTTCGCTGGCAAGGCCCGGGGCCATACCGGTCCAGGACAGCAATGCGCCAAAGCCCAGAAACACCATGGGTGGGGTGATGATGGTGCGCGACAACCGCTTTGCCACCATGCAAAAGGCACCCAAAACAAGGGTCACTGTCAAAAATCCGAGCATTCGTGCGGTTCCCTTTTTATCCGCTGCCCCCAGACCTGGGCGTTTTTTGGGCGTCTGGTTACAGAATGGCCAAACCGGGGCCTGGAACAAGACTGTGACAGGATGCTGGCGGCTTCGTGAGCGACCGTCAGGTCACTGGCCCGCAGAGCATCGGCGCATATGTGGATTTGTCCAAACGATTTCGCACATTGGGCCGGGTGTGCGACCGCTGTTCCCAGCCTTGTGGCGGGCCTTGCGCGGGTCGGGAGCGGGGAGGCGCCTGTGGCTTTGGCAAATCCGGGCGCTGGGGAGATTGCGCCGATTGCAGCGTTGACAGAGCGGGTGAAATGGCGTTCTGTGTACTGTATACAGGATACGAAGGGTTAGAATTGCGCCGAAACTGGCCGAAATCCAACGCAACAGGGAGTATGCTATGACTTTGAGACTGACGACGGGCGTGATGGCCCTGAGTGCGGCTATGGTTGCCACAGGCGCCTGGGCCGATATCAAAGTGGGCTTTATTGGCTCACTCAGTTCGGATACCGGGCTGTCTACGCTGCGCGGTGCCGAGATCGCGATTGAAGAGCTGAACGCCGCTGGCGGCGTGATGGGCGAAGAGATCACGCTGGTGACGGCGGACACGGGCGAAGATGTGACCGAAGGCATCAAGGCCTATGAATATCTGGCGGAGAGCGAAGAGGTGGATTTCATCATCTCTGGGTCGATTGACGATGTGAGCCTGGGTTGGCTGCCCCGGATGCAGGAATATCAGATCCCGACGTTGGACACCTGGACCAGCTATATTGGCATCATTGATATGGTGGTCGAAGACCCCGAGCTGATGGCGCCCTATTTCATGAACATTGCCTCGGACGAGGCTTTGGCGACGCTTTACATCAACTTTGGCGCGGATGTGCTGAAGGCGCAGATGGGATTTGAAAGTGTTGTGGTGCTGGCCGAAGACACGGCCTTTGGTGGGGCCATCACGGGGCTGGTGACCGAGGCGTTGGCGCCGGTGGCCGGGATCGAGGTGAAAGACGTCATCACCTATGACATCAATACCAATGATTTTGCACCGATCTTTGCCAAGGCACAGGCCTCGGGTGCGGATTTCATCTATCAGGTGTCGTCGGTGAATTCGCAGGTGATTTCGTCTCAATACGTGAAGTTGCAGGTGCCTATGGCGATGACCGGGGTGAATGTTTCGGCGCTGGGGCTGGAGTATTGGGAGGATACAGGCGGGGCCGGTGGCGGCATTTCCACTCTGTCGCCCATTCCGTCGGTTGGTTTTGCGCTGGATCCGGCCAGCCAGGCCTTTGTCGATACCTATCAGGCCAAATACACGTCGCGCCCGAAGATGCCCCATTTCAACGGGTTCAACGCCTATCACGGTTTGAAGCAGGCGATGGCCGCGGCTGAAGAGGCTGGCGGGTTCAAGGATGTGCCGGCGTGGTCTGCTGCGATGCTCAAGCAGGATCTGAAGCTGGAGAAAGACGGCAAGCTGTGGCTGCGTTATGGGTTCTGGGATTTTGACACGGTCGAGCCGGTCACGGGCCGCACCTATCCGCATAACGCGCTGTTTGACCTTGAGGCGCCATATGATTTCGCCCAGCCTTCGATGGTGGTGGTGCAATGGCAGGAAAATGGCGATGTGGGTGTGGTTTACCCGCCTGAATATGCCAATACCGAGTTCACGCTGCCCAGCTGGGTGCCAGCCAAGTAATCTTGGGTCATGGATGAGCCCGACGGTCTGTGCTGTCGGGTTCGCAACCTCGGGCAGGGAGGGGGGTGCCCCTCCTGTCGCCTGAGAGCAGACGGGCTTCTTTTACATGTTGCAAATTCTTATCCAGGGCCTTCTGCTCAGCGGGTTATATGCGCTGATCGCAATGGGCTTCACGTTGATCTTCAGCGTGGGTCGGGTGCTGAACCTGGCGTATGGCTCTTATCTGCTGATTGGCGGATATGTCTATTTTCAGTTTTCCCAGGTGCTGGGCATGCCGAAACTGGTCGGCGTGCTGCTGGCCGCGATTGTCGGCTGTGTGATGGGCATCGTGAAATTCCGCCTGATCGTGAAGCCGATGAAGGGCGACCATGTTGCCATTGAGATATCGACCCTGATCCTGGCGGTGGTGTTGCAGGCGGCGGTTGTAATGGTGTTTGGCGACAGTTCCAAGATTCTGCTGCCGATCATTCCCGGCGTCAAATGGCTGGCGGGCACGGCTATTCCTTATTCCAACCTGTTGGCGGCGGTGGCCAGCTGGGTCATCCTGATTGCGCTGTGGTATTTCGTGCGTTCGACCCATACCGGGCGGGCGATGCAGGCGGTGTCGATGGACCCCAAGGGCGCGGCTATCTCGGGGATCGACAGCGATCGGATCAACATGATCACCTGGGCCATCTCTGGCGGTTTGGGCGCGGTGGCGGGGGTGTTTTTTGCCAGCTACACGCAGCTATATCCCGGCATGTGGGTCGGGCCGCTGATCATTGCGGTTGCTGTGGTGATTGTGGGGGGGATCGGCTCGATCCTGGGGACGCTGATTGTGGCGCATATTGTGGGTTTCATGGAGATCGGCGTGAGTGCCTTCCTGTCGCCTGAACTGCGCGGTGTGTTTACCATGCTGTTGATTATCGGTGTGCTGATTGTAAGGCCCAAGGGGCTCTTTGGACGAGAGGAGCTTTAGCCATGGGGTTGCGTTGGTATCATTTTGTTCTCTGGGCTGTTTTTCTGGGTGGTCTTGCGTTGTTGCCCGAGTTGGTGAGTAAAGGCACCCTGCGAACCGTTATTTTCGCAAACTACCTGGCGATTTTCGCGATCAGCTGGGACGTGTTGTCGGGGCGAACCGGGTACATCAGTTTTGGTCATCCCTTCCTGATCGGGATTGGCGCTTATACCACGGCTATTCTGACCAAACGGTTTGATGTGCCTGTTGAAATCTCGATCCCGATTGCCGTGCTGGTCACGATGGTGGGGGGGCTGATTGTGTTGTTGCCTGCGCTGCGGGTCAAGGGCAGCTATTTTGCCCTGATCACGCTGGCGTTCATGGAGCTGATGTATCAGCTGGTGCAGGTCGTGCGCCCTGATCTGACTGGCGGCACGCGGGGCATGTCGGGTCTGCCGACGCTGACGCGCGGGGCGGTGAACGGGTTCTACCTGTCGGCCTTTCTGATGGGCGCGGTGGCTTTGTCGATGTGGTTGTTGATGCGCACGCGTCTGGGAACGGCCCTGAGCGCGGTTGGCATGAACGAGGAAAGCGTGCGTGGATCGGGCCTGTCCGCGACGCGGCTCAAGATGGTGGCCTTTTTGATCTCGGCGGCCATTGCTGGGTTGGGCGGCGCGTTTTACGTGCATTACCTGGGTTCGATCGCGCCGCGTGCGCTGTTTGAGATCAACTTTGCCTTTACCATTATCGTCGCGGCGCTGATCGGCGGGGCCTCGACCATCGTAGGGCCGGTGATCGGGGCGTTTTTCCTGACCTTTCTGCTGGAGTATCTGCGGCCCTGGCTGCCGGGGGCCGAACGCTATTTGATTTATGGGGGTGTGGCCTTGTTGCTCTACATGTATCAGCCCAAGGGGATTTACGAGCTGATCCAACAGGGTGTTGCCCGGGTGCGGGGGCAGGCATGACGCAGGCTTTGACACTCAAGAATCTGGTCAAACGTTTTGGCGGTTTGACAGCGACCAACGATCTGAGCTTTGCCGTGGAAGACGGTGAATCCGTGGGGCTGATCGGGCCCAATGGAGCGGGCAAGACCACGGTGTTTTCGCAGGTGATGGGCGAGCATCGCCAGACCTCGGGGTCTATCCAGCTCTTTGGTCAGGAGATCACCCCTCTGTCCACCGCTCAGCGGATCCGGCGCGGAGTCAGCCGCACCTATCAGGTGCCACGTCCCTTTGCCGAAATGAGTGTGGCCGAGAATATCCGTGTCGGGTTGATGCCGGATAATGTCTGGCAGATGATCACCAAGGGCCCCAATGTGGAGCGCGAATTGGAACTGGCACTGTCGGTGGGGTTCAGCGAAACCGACCTGCAACGCAGCCCCGCAGAGCTGTCGATGGGCGATTTGCGCAAGCTGGAAATGGCGCGCACGATGGCAACGGCGCCAAAGGTGATGTTGCTGGACGAGGTCTTTGCCGGGCTGACTGTGGGCGAAATCGCCCAGATCGGCGCTTTGATTCAGCAGATGCGGGCGGATGGCATGACGTTCCTGATTGTAAGCCATGACCTGAAGGCATTGGAGCCGCTGATTGATCGGGCCATCGCGATCAACTATGGCGCGATGATTGCCGAGGGCAGCTTTGATCAGGTGATAGAGGATGAGGGCGTGCGCGCCTCTTATTTGGGAGGCGTTGCATGAGCTTTCTTCAGATTGATCGGCTGAGCGCCTTTTACGGCAAGGCGCAGGCCTTGCACGAGGTGTCCCTCAGCGTTGGACAGGGCGAGATCGTGGGGATCGTGGGCGCCAATGGGGCGGGCAAATCCACCTTGCTGGACAGCGTCATGGGGTTGGTGAAGAATACGGGCGACATCCGCCTGGAGGGGCAGCCGTTGCTGGGGCGCAGCCCGTCCGAGATCGTGCGGGGCGGGGTTGGCTATGCTCCGGAACGGTTCAACCTGTTCCCCTACATGACCGTGCGCGACAACCTGCTGGTCGGGGCCTACACCGCTCGGGAGGATATCGAGGCAAACCTGGACATGGTGCACCGGTTGTTTCCGCGCCTGCAAGAGCGCGAGCACCAGGAGACATCGACGCAATCCGGGGGGGAACGTCAGATGGTGTCATTGGGGCGGGCCTTGATGACATCGCCCCGCGTGCTGCTGGTGGACGAGCCGACGATTGGCCTGGCGCCCAAAGTGTGCCTGGAAATCGCCGAGGTGCTGCGCCGGCTGAAAAACGAATTTGGCGTGACAATCTTGATCACTGAACAGAATGCCAATTTCGCGCTATCACTGGCAGAACGTCTATACGTATTGGAAAGCGGCCATGTGACCGCCAACGGTACAGTGGACGAACTGAAAGACGACTCCCGCCTGGCCGAAGCCTATTTCGGGCATTGAACCGACCGGGGCGCGCCAAAAATTCGCAGAATTTTTGTGGGAACGCTGTCCTGGCGTGCGGGCAAAGACGTATAGATCGGCGTAGCGGTCAAGCCGGGTCAAAAATTCTGCGAATTTTTGTGGGGAGGCCGAAACGTTGTTTACAATATGCTATTGATCAATGCGATCGGGGTCAGAATGCCGCCAATCAATTGAAGGCTGGGCAAAATCGTCGAGACCGCCTGATTCCAATCGCCCAAACCATCCCGCGAGACATAAATCACATCCCCCGGCTGTAGCGGGAAATCCAGTCCGTCCCCGCGCAACACCGCCGCAACATCCACCAGCATCAACTCGCCAGTCGTTGGCGACAAGGAGCGGATGATGCGCAGCTCTCCCAGCTTGGCCGCGGCCTCGTCCGGACCGCCGGCAATCGACAAAGCCTGCAACAAGGTGCGCCCATCCGGCCCGAATGCGATCGCCTGAGGCGTTTCCACCGCGCCCAATACATAGACACGCATATCTTCTTTCGCCGGCGCAAACAGGATATCGCCGGATTGCATCCAGACATTCTGAGTGAAATCCCCGTCTTTCAACAGCGCTGACAGGTTCACCGTGCAGACGTGGCTGTTCCGGATCAGCCGGGCGCCCGGCAGATAGGCGTCTTCCTCCAAACCATTGGCCAGCGCGAGTGATTCGATCAATTCCGTGGCAAATTCCAGATACTGCACGCCAGGCTTGCGGAATTCGCCCAGGAAATAGATCGGATGACTCTCTGCATTGGCCAGTTCGACCGTGACCCATGGCTCGTTGAATTCGACCGAGTAGGCGTCCTTCAGGTCAGATTGAATCTCTCGGGTGGTCTTGCCGGTCACATACACTGTTTCGATGATCGGCAGTTGGACATAGCCCTCGGCATCCACCCGCGCCGAGAAATCATCCATGCCCTCTTCGCCAAAGATGTTGAAGCGCAAATCATCGCCAGGCCCGACGCGATAGGCCCGTTGCGGATCGCCCTTGGCCCGTGGGCCCATGCCCTTGGTGCCATAGGGGGCCCGCACACCACCGCAGGTGGGTCCGCCGCCTTTCCCGGGTGTTTTGCCGGTCACGGTTGTGCGCTCGACGACGCCGTTGAAGTTGAACCGGTCCTTGTTCAGGCTGAGTTCGTCCGAACAGGATGCCAACAGCCCGAACAACATCTGTCCGGCAGCGAGACGCTTTAACCATGAGGTGCTGGGGCGTGACATCAACATTCCATTGTCTCAGTTAAACTTCGGCCACGCCACGGCCAGGGGCGCCATACTAAAGTATACATTAGCGATGCTTTTGGAGTCGGCAAACTGCTTTTGTGCCGCCCCGTCGAATTGCAGACCCGTCTAGAACACGTGCATCGCCCAAGGCAAGCAATCACAGCGTTAGGACAGCACATGACACCGATTATTGGCGCCGCACCAGATACCGGCAATCAAGGCGTGAGTGCGCTGTGCCAATCCGCGGTCGAAGGGTTGACCCGGCGGGGGATCCGCGACATCGCGATTGCCGACCACGGCATCGGGCGGCGTGTGGACGCCGAGGGGCGTACGCGTATCGGTCTGTCGCATACCCGCCGCATCTGGCGCGGGGATTGCCTGCGCACCGTTTCGGTTCTGGCGCCCATGGGCGGGGGCTTTAGCCCGACCGCGCGTGTCATCGCCAAGAGCCGGGCCATTCTGGATGTGTCTGGGGGCGACAGTTTCACTGATCTTTACGGACCAAAACGTTTTGGCGCGATGACCCTGTCCAAGCGGACGGCGCTGCGCTGTGGTGTGCCGTTGATCTTGCTGCCGCAAACTTTGGGACCATTCAACGATGAGCGCACCCGGAAGGTGGCTCAGGACATTCTGCGCCGGGCGACTGGCGTCTGGGTGCGTGACGCCCAGAGCGAGCAGGTGCTGAGGGATATTCTGGGAGCCGGGTTTGACCCCCGCCGCCACCAGCGTGGTCCCGATATGGCCGTTTTGCTGCCAAAACGGGCGCCACTGGGTCTGGACGCGACGCTGCAATCCTGGCTCAGCGCGGATCGCGGCTTTGCCGTGGCCGGGTTGAACACCAGTGGTTTGCTCTGGCAACAGGCAGAGGCGGCGATGCATCAGTTCGGCCTGAAATCTTCGCATCAGGATCAGCTGGTCGCCATCGCGCGCACGGTGCTGGATTCGGATCCGAACCTGCGCTTGCTGCTGGTGCCGCATGTGCGTCGGCCTGATGGTGACCCGGAAAGCGACCATAACGCTGCTGTCGGATTACAGGCGCGGCTCAGGGATATCTACGGGGAGCGTGTTGCGGTGCTGCCCCAGACGCTGGACGCGAGCGAGTTGAAATGGGTGATTTCGCGTCTGGACTGGTTTGCCGGAGCCCGGATGCACGCGACCATTGCGGGGTTCTCTTCTGAGGTGCCGACCTTGGGTCTGGGGTATTCGGACAAGGCGGCTGGCGTTTTTGCCGAATGTGGGATTGCCGCGCAGGTTGCGGATTTGCGTCAGCTGAGCTTGGCGGAGCTGATCGCCAGGACGCGGGCCTCGCTGGCCGAGCGGGACGCGATGCGGGCGCAACTGGGCGCTTTGGTGCCGGACGTCCGGGCGCGCGGCGCGGCGCAGATGGATGCCATTGCCGCCACGCTGGCCGGTTTGCCGAAATGACCGCTGCTGCGCGCCAGAAGCTGTTGGCCTGGTCGGTCCCGCTGAGTGTCGAGATCCTGGCACTGGCGCGGTCCGTCCTGCTGGCGCGCGTTATCGGGCCCGAGGAGTTGGGCAAGACCATGTTGCTGGCCCTGGTTCTGCGGCTGGTTGAAATGCTCAGCGATCTGGGATTGGAGCGTTTGCTGGTGCAGGCGCCCGGAGGGGCAACGCGGAGGTTGCAGGCTCAGTTGCATGGGGCGCTGGTTTTGCGCGGGCTGCTGCTGGCCGTTTTGCTTCTGGCGCTTGCGCCGCTTCTGGCTGCGGGGTCGGTTCTGGGATTTGCGGATGGGCCGGGCCTGTGGGTCTATGCCGCGCTGGCGCTGGTTCCGCTGACACGGGGTTTGCTGCATCTGGATTATCGCCGGGCTGAGCGTCGGTTTGATTATCGCCCGCTGGCCATTGTTGAACTGGGCGCTTCGGTGGTGATGATTGCCGCGCTTGTTGGCGCACTGAGCCTGGGTCTGTTGGATCATCGGGTTCTGGTGGTGGCGTTGGTGGCGCAGGCGGTGGCGCAGGTTGTGCTGTCGCATGGTGTCGCGCGCCGGCCCTGGCAGCTGCGGTTTGACGCGGCGGGGCTGGCCCGTATCTGGCAGTTTGGCGCGCCTTTGGCGTTGAATGCCGGGCTGATGTTTTTGACCCTGCAGGGCGATCGTCTGATCGTGGCGCGCTGGTGGGATTGGGCGGATCTGGCGCTATACGGGATTGTTGCCCAGGTGGCGTTTTTGCCGGCGCTGATCATGGGGCGCGGAGCGATGTCGGTGATGTTGCCAGCCCTGCGTGCGGCAGCGGCCCGTGATCGGGTGCAGCAGAGCTTTGCGCGGATGGTGCGGCAGTCGGCCTGGGTTGGCGTGGGTTTTGCGCTGGCCTTTGGCGCGGCGGCGCCATTTGCGATCCAGATCGTCTATGGTGCGGCGCTGCGCCCGGAGATGGCCCTGGCTGCGGCCTTTGGGGTGGCGGCGGGGCTGCGGATCTGGCGGACGCCATATTCGGTTCTGGCCATTGCGACGGCGCGTACGGGCGATCCGGCCCGCGCCAACAGCTGGCGTGCCTTGGGTCTGTTGCCGGGGCTGTTGGTGGCGCTTGTCGGTTTGCCGCTGGCCGCCTTTGCCGCGACCTCTGCCCTGGGCGAAGCGGCGGCGCTGATCCGGGCGCGTCTGCTGGCGCGCCACAGCGGTGAGCGGACCGATAGCGGTACCGACACGACCACGACATCCTCTTTTTCATCCCCTGTACGTTCAGCATCCGAGGTTCCGGCATGACACAGTCCATCAACACAATCTCTGACGTGGTTGCCTGCAATTTGTGCACCGGTTGCGGTGCTTGTGCGGGGGCCTTTCCGACGGCCATCAAGATGATCGACGACGCAATCGAGGGGCGTCGCCCCGTTGCGCAGGAACCGGGTGGCGCTGCGGATCGCGCGGCGATGCAGGTCTGTGCCGGGGTTGGGGTCGAGGCCGGGGAGGTCGAGGCCGGGGAGGTCGCGGCGACGGATCAGGTGGAGGCCGACTGGGGCCCGGTGCTGGCGTGTTGGGAAGGCTATGCGGCAGACCCGGAGATCCGGTTTCGCGGCTCTTCCGGCGGGGCGGTGACGGCGTTGGCGGCTTTTGCGTTGCAAATGGAGATGGTCGGGCATGTGGCCCATATCCGCGCCAAGCCTGCGGATCCACGTTTCAACGAACCCACGCTCAGCCAGGATCGGGATGGTTTGTTGCAAGGGGCCGGGTCGCGTTATGCGCAGGCCAGCCCGCTGGAAATTCTGCCACAGATCAAGGCCGCGTCAGAGCCGGCGGCGTTCATTGGCAAACCCTGTGATGTCGCGAGCCTGAGCAAGGCGCGTCAGGTGGATGCGGATCTGGATGCCAGGATCGGCCTGACCATCGCCATTTTCTGCGCGGGTGCACCGAACCTGAACGCGACAGAGCGTTTGCTGGATCATCTGGGGGTGCCCAAGGGCGCGCAGCTGAGTGATCTGCGGTATCGGGGCGAGGGCTGGCCGGGCCTGATGCAGGCGCGCTGGATCGCGCCGGATGGCAGCGAGCAGGTCAGCGATGCGATCCCGTACAGCGAAGGCTGGGGGCGGATTTTGCAGGCCGAGCGGCGTTGGCGTTGCCGGATTTGTGACGACCACACGGGCGCGCTGGCCGATATCTCGGTCGGTGATCCATGGCATGCGCCGCCCAAGGGTGAGGCGGAACAGGGCCGGTCGCTGATCGTGGCCCGCACGGCGCGCGGCCGGGCGCTGGTTGAGGCGGCGATTGCTGCCGGAGTTCTGATGGCCGAGCCGCGTGCGCGCGATGTAATCGGCGCGGCACAGCCCAACCTGCTGGCCACCAATGCGGCGGCCTGGGGGCGGCGGGCGGCGATGCGGATGGCGGGGATGCCTGTGCCGCAGTCCGGGGCGGCCTCGGATCTGGGTGTATGGCGGGCGCGTCTGCCGATGCGGGCCAAGGCGCAGTCGATCTTTGGCACGCTCAAGCGGATCTGGCGCAACCGTCTGTATCGGCCGGTTGTTCTGCGGCCTGTGTCCGGGGAATGATGGCGACCACCACATATGGCGGCCCGGGCCGCGTGGCCGGACCCCGGCGCGAGGCACCTGCCAAGCGCCGATCCGGTGCGCGTGTCATGGGGGTGCCGGTGGTGGTTTTCCTGTTGTTCCTGGGCATGGTTCTGCCCACGGCCTTTGGTGTTTCGGCTGGTGGTTTGCGGTTGTCGGGGTATCGGGTTGTGTTGTTGGTGATGTTCATCCCGATGATGCTGACCCTGGTGTCCGGGCGTTGTGGCAGGGTGCGGATTGTTGATCTGCTGGTCATTGCGCATGGGCTGTGGGCGCTGGTGGCGCTGATCAACTGGGGCGGGCTGGCGCAGGGCATCGAATCTGGCGGCATCTACATTGTCGAGGCGGTCGGAGCCTATCTGGTCGGGCGGCTTTACATCCGCTCGGCGCAGGATTTCACCGCGTTTGCAAAGGCCTATGTGGGTGTGGTGGTTGGAATGCTGATCTTTACCATTCCCGAGGCGCTGACCGAATGGCACATCCTGCATGACACGGCAGCGCAATTCCTGGGCGGGCCGCGGGCGCATTACATCGACAAACGCATGGGGCTGGAGCGCGCCTTTGGTCCGTTTGACCATCCGATCCTTTATGGAGTCTTTTCGGCGGCGGCGTTTTCGCTGGCCTATTTCGTGGTGGCGGGTGCGCGGGTGTTGAATGGGCGGGGCATGGCGCAGGTGGGCGGGGTGGTTGTGGCCACCTTCCTGTCAGCCTCTGGCGGGCCCTATCTGGTGCTGTTGCTGCAAATGTTTACCGCCGCCTGGGAGCGTGCGCTGACCGGGTTTCACCATCGCTGGACCGTGATGTTTGGCATCTTTGCCTCGGTCTATTTGTGGATTGATGTGATGTCGACGCGCACGCCGTTTCACGTGTTCATCACCTATTTCACCTTTTCCGCCACATCCGCCTATAACCGCATCCTGATCTGGACCTATGGCACCGCCGAGGTCGCCCGCAACCCGCTGCTGGGCATTGGTTTGGGCGACTGGATCCGCGCGCCTTGGATGTCGGATAGTATGGACAACTTCTGGCTGCTGATCACGGTGCGCTATGGTGTGCCGGCGCTGGTGTTCCTGGTGGCGGCGATGCTGGGGCTGGTTATTGCCTCGGGCCAGCGCAATGCGATCCCGCAAAGCTGGAAGAATTGCCGCCATGCCTGGGCGTTTACCCTATTCGCGATTTCGGTCGCAGCGGCTACGGTGCATTTGTGGAATGCTTTGTTTGTCCTGTTCATGTTCTTGCTGGGCTCGGGGGCATGGCTGTCGGATCGCTCGGTCAAGCCGGAGGCGGACCCGGCCAGTCGCAGCCCTGCCGATCGTAAGTCGGCCAATCGTAAGCCTGCCAGTTGTAGCCCTGCCAGTCGTCAACCTGTTACCCCACCTCTTCTTGCAGCGGCGCCGCGTCGCGCGCGCACTCTGTTTTGATCAAAGGAATTGTCATGGATCTTTCTGTTGTCATCGTGAACTGGAACACCCGCGACATGCTGCGCGATTGTCTGCAAACCGTGTTCGACAGAGCCGGCCTGCTGGATATGGAGGTCTGGGTGGTTGATAATGCGTCGCAGGATGACTCGGTCGAGATGGTCAAGGCAGAGTTTCCCGAGGTTCGGTTGATCTGCAACAGCGAGAACCGTGGTTTTGCGGCGGCCAATAATCAGGCGCTGGCCCAGGCCGAGGGGCGGCATGTGCTGCTGCTGAATTCGGATACATTGGTGTTGGGGGATGTTTTGGGGCGGTCGGTCGACTGGCTGGATGCGCATCCAGAGGTGGGGGTGATGGGATGCCGCGTGCTGAACCGTGACCATAGCCTGCAAATCACCGGGTCGCGTTTTCCGACTCTGTTGAACCTGACCTTGCAGGCCACGGGATTGTCGCGTCTGCCGGGGCGCTTTTTTGACCGGTATCGGATGGAGCGCTGGGACCGGCGCAATGCGCGCGCGGTTGATGTGGTTTCGGGGTGTTACATGATGGTGCGTCGCAGCGCGATGGAGCAGGTGGGCCTGCTGGATGAGGCGTTTTTCTTTTACGGAGAAGAGACCGATTGGTGCAGCCGTTTTGCGCAGGCGGGGTGGCAGCTGTGGATGGCGCCAGTGGGTGAGATTGTGCATTTCGGCGGCGGCTCGGTGCGGCAGTTGAACCATCGCAAGGATGTGCTGCTGACGCAGGGCACGGTGCGGCTGCATGCGAAACACTATGGGCATGCGGGGGGCGTGGCGTGCTGGGCGCTGCTGGCGGCCTTCAATGGCTCGCGCGCGCTGGCCTGGTCCGTGATCAGCCCGTTTGGCGGGGACAAGGCCAGCGCGCGGGCCTCGCATTTCAGAAAGGTCAGCCTGGACATGGGCCAGGCCTGGCCGCAGAGGGGGTGATCATGCGGGTTGTTCTGATTGCACCGAATGTGGATGGCACCGATGTGGGCGAGGCCTATGTCGCCTTCAAATGGGCCGAGGCCATGGCCGAGCGGGTGCAGGTGACGGTGTTGTCCTTTGAGCGCCCGGGGCGGGTGCCGCTGGCCGAGCAATTGCCAAATGCGGAGGTTGTGACCTGGCCCGAACCGGCAGTTGCGCGGATGCATGAGCGGCTGAATGCAATGGCCAAGCCGGCCTGGCCGGTCTTTGCGCGCCATGTGCGACGCTGGTTGACGGATGCGCAGGCGGCCGGGCGTCGGTTTGACCTGACGCATCAGCTGATGCCGCAGGCGGCGCGGTATCAGACGCCGCTGCGCCATTTTGATATCCCCTATGTGATCGGGCCCTTGGGGGGGGCGCTGGACACGCCTGCGGCCTTTCGCGAGGAGGCCGGCAGCGCGCCGATCTATACCCGGCTGCGGGCGATGGATTCCTGGCGTTTTCGCCATGACCGGGGGTTGCGGGCCTCTTATACCGGGGCGGCGGCGGTGCTGGGAGTCGCGCCCTATGTGCGCCAGGTGCTGGGAGATATGCCGCTGCGCCGGTTTGAACCGGTGCTGGAGCTGGGCATTGATGCGCTGGCCCCGCCTGTGGTGCGCAATCGGGTGCCGGGTGCGCTCAAACTGTTGCATGTCGGGCGGGGCGTGCGCACCAAGGGGCTGCGCGATGCGGTGCGTGCGCTGGCGCATCTGGATGATATGGCCGATGTCACGCTGACCAGTGCCGGGGATGGTGAAGAAATCGCGCTCTGCAAGGCCGAGGCGCAGCGCCTGGGGGTTGCGGATCGTGTGACCTTTTTGGGGCGTATTCCGCGTGACGAGGTTGAGGCGCTATACGCCAGCCATGATGCGTTTTGTTTTCCGTCGTTCCGCGAACCTGCGGGTGGGGTGTTGTATGAGGCGATGCGCTGGGGTTTGCCGGTGATTACGGCGGCGCGGGGCGGGCCGGATTGGATCATTGACGCGGCCTGCGGGTTGCGGCTGCCGGTGAGCGATCCGCTGACCTATCCCAAGAGCATTGCCGGTGCGATCCGGCAATTGGCCGAGGACCCCGAATTGCGCGCCCGGCTGGGGGCAGGGGCGCGTGCCAAGGTGGCCCGGGAAGGGCAATGGGGTGCCAAGGCCGATGGGCTGACCCGGCTGTACGGAGAGTTGGTCGCGGCCTGATGACGGCGGCATTGTTGCGGTGCATCCCTGTCCCTGGAGGCCCTGGGGTGTGGTCGTGCGTGTTGCTTTGGCCTGTACGCTTGGCGCGGAACTGTCTCGAAAGTATAGCGCGCCTGCGCTTTCGGGGCGTTGGCTGTACCTTTCCCGCCCCCGCGCGAAGATCGCATTGAGCTAAGCCTGTTGGGTAAGTGATCCCAGGAGCGGGCCCAATGGCAAAATCTCGTACTTCACAGCGTTCGCCACGTGTTCTGGCCCTTGCGTCGGGGGGCGGGCATTGGGTGCAGCTGATGCGTCTGCGGCCTGCCTTTGCGCAGGCGGATGTGCATTTCGCCTGTTGTGACCGGGGCGTTGCACCGCAGGTTGCGCCGACCCCGTGCCATTGGTTTCCGGATGCCAACAAGGACCAGCCGCTGCGCCTGTTGCGCGCGGCGCTGATCCTGCTGGTTTTGCTGGTGCGTTTGCGCCCTGATTACATCGTCACCACTGGTGCGGCTGGTGGGGTGTTGGCGATTTTCCTGGGCCGGATGTTTGGCGCGCGCGGCCTGTTTGTCGACAGTATCGCCAATGCCGAGACGCTTTCGATTTCCGCGCGCCTGTCGCTGCGCCTGTCAGCGCAGGTGCTGACCCAATGGCCGGATGTGGCCGGGCAGACCGCAGCCGCCTATCGCGGCAGCGTCCTGTGAGTGCCGGGATGTTCCGAAATGAAGAGAGGACGATGCAGATGATTTTTGCAACTGTTGGCACGCAGCTGCCCTTTGACCGCCTGTTGCAGGCGTTGGATGTCTGGGCGGCGCAACGACCGAACACGCGTGTTCTGGCCCAGACCGGGCGCTCGGGTGCGGATTTTGCGCATATGGAATGCCAGCCCTTTCTGGATCAGGCGCAGTTTGCCGAGGCCATGCAAGAGGCGGATGTGATTGTTTCGCACGCGGGCATGGGCAGTATTTTGACGGCAGCAGAGCTGGGCAAGCCGGTTCTCATCCTTGCGCGTCAGAGCGCGCTGGGAGAGCATCGCACAGATCATCAACTGGCGACGGCAGAGAAGATGCGCCATCTGCCCAATGTGACGGTGGCCTCGGATGCTGGCAGTCTGGGCGGGCATCTGGATGCGCTGATGAGCGCCCCCGATGCGGGGCTGGGCGCGGCCATCTCGCCGGTTGCCTCGGACGCGCTGTTGACGGCGGTGTCGGGGTTCATTCGCACCGGTGCGCTGGGCGGGGCGTCGGGCACCTGGCCTGATCTGTTGCTGCAAGATCCGTCATGAGCGGCGTGGGGTTCACGGTTCTGGTGCCAGCCTATAACGAGGCCAGCGTGTTGCATCGCAGCCTGACGCCTTTGCGTCATGTTGCGCGCGCCGGAGAGGTTCAGGTGATCGTGATTGCCAATGGGTGCAGCGATGACACCGCCCGGGTGGCGCAGCAGATTTGCCCGCAAGCTGAGGTGCTGGAGACGCCCGTCGCGTCCAAGACCCAGGCCATGAACCTGGGTTTTGCTCAGGCGCGGGGCAGGGCGATCCTGTGTCTGGATGCGGATCTGGGTCTGAGCGAGGCCGCCTTGCGCGCTTTGGCTGCGCCTTTGCTGGAGGGGCGTGCTGATGCGGTCTGTGGGCGAATGGTGCCGGATCTGAGTGGCTCTTCGGCTGTGGTGCGGTCGTTTTATCGCGGTTGGGCGTTGAACCCCTATTTCGATCAGGGAAAGTTTGGCGGGGTTTACGGGATGACGCGGGCGTTGGCGCAATCGGTGTTTCCTATGCCCGAGGTGATTGCGGATGATGAATATGTCGCCCGTCAGGTGGCCGGGCATCGCACGGCCTATGTGGCGCAGGCCCGGTTTGACGTGCGCGCGCCTGCGGGTTTGCGGGATTTGTTGAAGATCCGCCGCCGGTCGCGTCGCGGCACAGCCGCGCTAGAACAAACCAGCGGCACAGCCGCGCTGGAAAAAGCCAGAGGCACAGCCGCGCTGGAAGAAACCAGCGGCACAGCCGCGCTGGAAGAAACCAGCGGCACAGCCTTGTCCCGCGCCGCCCGTCCAACCAATGGCGCCAGTTTTGCCATCATCCTGCGTCGTGCCCTGCGCCGGCCGGCGCGTTGGCCCGATGTGGCCGTCTATGCCGCGCTGATTGCCTGGGTCCGGATGGGCCTGGCGCTGCGTCCCGCCCGCCCTCAAACCGCCTGGGAACGCGATGACAGCAGCCGCGCCCCACTTCAGGAGAGCCCGTCATGAGCCTCGCCGCCGATCCCGAATTCTACGATGCGCCCCCAACCACCTGGAGCGCGCAAGACACGCACCCCGAAGAGCCCGAAACGCCCAATCCGCTGGCTGGATTGCTGCGTGGAATGCGCGGACGCTGGGGATTGTGGTTTGTCCTGTGTGTGGTGTTTGGCGGCAGCCTGGGTGCGCTGGGCTATCTCAACGGCACGCAGACCTATGACAGCACGGCGATTCTGCGGGTGTATCCCAAAGAGGCCGGCATTCTCTATACTTCGGACGACAGTGTGCTCAAGACCTTTGACAAATACGTCAAGGCCGAGACCGCCTTTGTCGCCAGCCAGCCGGTGATGGAGCGGGCCACGCAGACGCTGCTGGCCAGCCAGCCGGTGCTGGCCCAGGACATGACGATCCGCGATCTGCGCGGCTCCGTTCAGGTCAAGCGCAGCGAAAGCCTGATTGTGTTGAAGACCACCAGCAAGGATGCCGGGTTTGCTCAGGCCAAGCTGGCGGCGGTGACGGATGCCTATTTTGCGCTAATGGCCGAAAACCGGTCCCGTCGTGCCGAGATGCGGACTGTTGAGCTGGTCAAGCGCGAGGCAGAATTGCTGGAAGCTTTGCAGGAATTGGGGGCCCGTAGCCTGAAAGTGGGGGGCGAGTATGGCCTGGGTGCAATGGCCAAGGCGCATGTGGAAAAAATTGGCCAGATTGATGCCTTGGCCACCCGCAAGGCTGAGGTGGAGCGTACGCTGATCAATTTGCGTCAGGAAGGCAACTCGGCCAGTGCGGATATGAATGACGAACATATTCTGCGGGCCACTTTGCTGGATCGGGGTTTGGCGGATCTCAACATCGAGATCGCACGCCACAAGGCTGAGCTGGGCAAGCTGAAGACGCGCTACAAGCCGTCTTCGCGTTTGGTCATCGACAAGCAGGACGAGATTGCGATTTTGGAGCAGGCACAGGCCGAGCGGCGTCAGCAGATCCAGATTTTGGGGCAGACCGGCGCGCTGACGGATCAGTCGGATGGTGGCGAAGAGGATAGCCTGGGCATGATCGAAACCCTGTTTGCCAAAGTCAGCGAAGAGCTGGAGGCCGCGCGCGCCGAGGCGCGGGGGTTGAACGCGCGGCGGGTAGAGTTGGCGTTTCTGGAAGAGGAGCGGGAAGAGCTGCGCGATATGCTGGAAGACACAAGGGCTGCTTTGGACCGTATCCGCGTCGAATCCACCAATGATCGCCCGGGCCTGACCGAGCTGATGGCCCCGGCGGATTTCCCTGCGGAGCCATCCGAGGACAGCTCCAAGATGCAGGGCGCCATGGGTGTTGCGGTCGGCGGGCTGTTGGGGTCAATGATTGTGATGGGAATGGCGTTGTTGGGGCGTCGGGTCCGCTGGAGCGATGGTCTGGGCGGGGCGGATCAGGGGCTGCCGCTGTTGTCCGTGATGCCAGCGGCCAGCCGCAAGACTGCCGGGCGGCGCAAACGGGCGATTGACCGCCTGCGGACAACGATTCAATTGCTGCCCGAGCGCGGCACGCCCAGCCTGTTGCAGGCGCAGGGCAGCCTGGGGGCAGAATCGGCCCGCCACGCCCGGTGCCTTTGCGTGCTGCGCTCTGGGCCTGGCATGACCCACGACAATGGCAAAGGTGCTGCGGCGGATACGGCGCAAGGGCTGGCGCAGGATCTGGCCGAAAGCTTTGCGCAATCGGGTCTGAGTGTGTTGCTGGTGACGGCCGATCTGACCGCGCCTGCAACCCGCGAACCGGGTTGGCGCGACCTGTTGTCGGGCGCGGAGCCTACATTGGCGAGCGAGGGTGGACTGACCATCATGCCAGCCGGACAGGCCGAGCTGGACGATACGGCGCTGTCGTTGCAGGCGCTGCGCCAGGCCATTGCCCGACTGTCACCGCGCTATGATGTGATCATTCTGGCCGGGGGCAACCCGCTGGACACGGTTTCGGCCGAGTTGTTTGCGACGGTATCGGATTTTGTCCTGGGGCAGGTGCGCCGGTCTGATGATCTGAAACTGGTTTCGCGGGCCACATCGTTGTTTGCAGGCCATGCCCGTCATGGGGCCGGGTTGGTGTTTGACGGGGCCTTGCGCAAGGATCCTAATCTGGCAGTTTAGAACTGGAATCATAGGTTTACCCTGTCCCGTAGCCCCTCGGCTGCGGGATTTTTTGTGTTCTGTTTGGACCGTTTCTGGGGTGGGGACGGGGGTGTTTTCTGCGCGGGTTGCTGGTGGCTCCTATCCTTTTGGAGAGCGGCCTATGCCGAAGCAGAGCGGGTTCCTCTTTCGGGTCATCGGGTACCCTTTTGCGCCCCAATCCCCGGCACGGCGGCAGGCTATTCCAATTGTCATAGAATTTTATGGAGTTCAGACGATGTATGCCCAAGACGGAGTTTTTTCGTTGTCCGCGCCTGCCAGCGCCTCCACCCAGGTTGTTGGCAAATCAGGCGTGCCCGCTTTCAAACGCCCGCTCGACATTTTGGCGGCCAGCGCGGCGTTGGTGTTGTTTTCGCCCATTATGCTGATTGCGGCTTTGGCCGTGGCCTTGACCAGTCGCGGGCCGATCCTTTTTCGGCAGGAGCGCATCGGACAGAACGGTGTGCCGTTCAAGATGCTGAAATTCCGCTCGATGCATGTGGATGCCGAGGCGCGTTTGGCCTGTGTGCAGCAACAGAGCGAACGTGCGGGGCCCTGTTTCAAGATGCGCAATGATCCGCGTGTGACGCGGGTTGGGCGCATTCTGCGCAAGACCTCGCTGGATGAATTGCCCCAGCTGATCAACGTGCTGCGCGGCCAGATGTCGATGGTCGGGCCGCGCCCGGCCTTGCCGGCCGAGGTCGCGGCCTATCCGGCGAAGGCCCATGGCCGCCTGGCGGCGTTGCCGGGCATCACCGGGCTTTGGCAGGTTTCGGGGCGGGCGGATATCGGTTTTGACGACATGATCGCGCTGGACCTGTCCTACATCCAGGACTGTAGCCTGCTGACCGACCTGCGCCTTTTGCTGGCCACGGTGCGCGTCGTGGCCACGGCTGATGGTGCCTACTGATCCTTTTCGGGCCTTCCTGCCGCGCGCGGTGCCCCACCCATTATCCAGAGATGAGCCATGACCAACCTGCTAGATGACGTCCAAGATGTTCTGACCTTTGACCAATACACCCTGTCTGATTTCTGGACCGGGACGGTTGATGAGGATGGCTATCCGATCCTGTCCGCCGAGATCGAAACGCTTGCGGATTTGCCCTATAGCCTGACCTTTTCCATGGCCGCGAACCTGGCGGCTGACGCCTATAATGTGACCATAGATGTCACCTTTGACGGCGAGCTGATCGGCAGTTTCGACCACACGGGCGCGACTTTTATCGAGCAGGAGATAGACTTTACCGGGACCGGTGACATTGGAACGCTGGAGTTTCGCATCCGCGACAACACCTCGGGCAACGGCGAGCAGGACGTGGATACAACCGGGGTTGTGCCCTCTTACGCCACCAGTTTCACCTTTGGTGGGCAGGTCGTTGAGGTCGACGCCTTTCTGCCGGGGCAGGGGCTGATCTATCAGGTGCTGGGCGGGCAGTTGAATGTGTTTGACCCGACCACCAACACCTATACGGAAACTGAATACCAGAATGACTTTGCCATCAATGCGATGGGGTATTCGGCGGAGTTTGACCTGATCTTTGGTCATGCGCGGGCGGATGGTGTGGATTCTGTTGGAAACACGGTGTCCAACGGCGATCTGGTGGCCTTTGATGCGCGCGGGGCGACCTATAAGGTGGCCGAGACGGATTACAGCCACTACATCGGCGATTTTGACGATCAGGGATATTTGTGGACCTTTGACGGCGGGTTGAACATTGCTGTGCGGTATGACCTGAGCCAGCTGACCACCACGGGCGAGGTGATCGTCGAAACCTATGGTCTGCCTGATACGCTGGCCCGGACCTCTGGCCTGGCTGATCTGGCCTATGACGCAGAGACGCAGACCTTTTATGGTGTGGCCCATGGCGGGGCGGATGGGGCGCAGGGCACATTGTTCGCCGTCGACATCTCGCAATTGTCGGTGGGGAACGGCATTGCCATCACCGAAACCGCGATTGTGGGCACTTTGGTGGATGGAGAGATCGAGACCGGTATTGCCAGATCGGCCTATGGGGCGATGGCGGCGGATGCCGAAGGCAATATCTATGCCGGGGCCAACAACGCGAACCATGACCTGGATGATTCCACCGACCGCACGGGCGGGTTTTACAAGGTGGTGACTGGCGAAGACGGGGCGCTGTATCTGGAGCTGCTGGCGGATGCGCCCAGCTCTAGCAACAATGACGGGGCAATGGATGCGCGCGGGCTGGATCCGTTCCTGGGGGTTGATACCAGCTCGACCGTGTTGCTGCGTGAGCCGGTTGTGTCGCTGGCCCTGGCCGAGGATGACACGGTGCGCTTTTCGGCCAAGGGCGACGCCAAGACCATTGACCTGCTGGCCAATGACTATGTGTCCGAGGGGGAAAGCCTGACGCTGACCACATTGAACGGGGCGGCGGCGACGGCTGGGATGACGCTCACCCTGTCTAATGGGGAAACCGCCACGTATAACGGCGATGGCACCATCACGATTTCGCCTGACAGCCGCACGAGCAATGTTTCGGCCAGCTTTACCTATTCCATCGTGAATGATCGCGGGGTCGAGGATACGGCCACTGTCAGTGTCTTTACCTCGCCCGTTGATGGCACGGCGGAGGATGACCAGATGATCACCTACGCGGATTCCGATGGGGACGAGATAGACGGAGCGGACGGCGACAATGATGTGATCCTGGGCTATGGCGGCAATGACAAGATCTTTGCCTATGCCGGGGATGACGACATCTATGGCGGTTTGGGCGATGACTTTATCCGGGGTGGGGCGGGCGATGACCTGGTCGACGGGGGCGATGGCAACGACGTTGTGGATGGCGGCATCGGCAATGACACGATGATCGGCGGGGATGGCGATGACGTCTATTACATCTACGACGAAGGCGATGTGTTGCAGGGCGAGACCGGTGGCTATGACAAGGTGAAATCCGCCTATGATCACACTTTGGCCGATCCGTTCGAGGAGCTGTGGTTGATAGAGGGCTCTGACGCGCTGACCGGGACCGGCAATGCCAGTGACAACAAGATGGTCGGAAACGAGCTGGGCAATACGTTTTGGGGTCTGGATGGTCGGGACAATATCGACGGACGCGAAGGGGATGACACGCTTTATGGTGGAGCGGGGGCTGACAATCTGTATGGGCGCGAAGGTGATGACCTGCTGGATGGCGGCGCCGGTGATGACAAGCTGGAAGGCGATGAAGGGCAGGATGAACTCTACGGCGCCCAGGGCGATGACACGCTGAACGCGGGCGCGGGAGACGATCTGCTGGAGGGGGGCGACGGGAATGACGTGCTGGGCGGCGGTCTGGGCGCGGATACGATGCGCGGCGGCGATGGCGATGACGTCTACTATGTCGATGACGCGCTGGATGTAGTGTCAGGAGAGACCGGTGGCTATGACAAGGTTATCTCTTCGCTGGATCACACGCTGGGCGATGATTTCGAGGAACTGTGGCTGGCCAGCGGCTCTGATGCGCTGACTGGCGTGGGCAATGATGCGGACAACAAAATGCTTGGCAATGGCGCGGGCAACACGCTGTCCGGGTTGGGTGGCGCGGACAGTCTTCAGGGGCTGGGTGGCGACGATTTCCTGTACGGCGGAGACGGGACGGACGACATGCGCGGCGGCGATGGCAATGATACGATGGATGGCGGCGCGGATGCGGACAAGCTGCGCGGCGGGTCCGGCGATGATGTGCTGGACGGCGGCGCGGGCAGCGATGTGCTGGTGGGCGACGCGGGCAGCAACATCATCACCGGGGGCACCGGCGATGACCGGCTTTATACCGATGATGGCTATGACACGTTTGTGTTTTATGAGGGGGATGGTCAGGATGCGATCAAGGATTTCGACTGGGAAACCGGCGAGATCCAGATCCATGCCGGCGCGGACACTCAGGTAAGCCTGACCAGTATGGGGTCTACTTTGGTGTTGGATTACGGCGATATCGGGGGGGATATGATCTATCTCTATGGGCTGGGCGATCTGGATCATGACCTGATCGACTATTCGATCGTCTGAGAGGTCGGATCGCGCGCGCCCGGCGGGGCCAGGTTATCTGGGCCCGCCGCCGTCGCGGATCCAGCCAAAGTAGTCGGGGCTGCCCATCTGCCCGCCCTTGAGCGCCAGCTCCAACCCATCGCGCGGGCCATTGGCATGGGCGCGGAACAGGGCGGCGCCCGGAATGGTGGGGGCCAGCGCCGAGAGCGCGAAGATGCCCAATTGCTGGGTGGCGTGGCCCGAGGTGTCACCGCCCGATACGATGGCGCGCTGGACATTGGAGCGTGTGAGGATCTGGTCCAGGATCAGACCCAGCGCCTCTCCGATCCGTTCATTCGCCTGGGCCATGGAGAGGCCCCCCGATTGCACTGCTGCCTGCAACTGCGCCACGGCCGGGTCTGCGGGGCCGTCTGCGGTGTAGATCAAGGGGTCTGCCCCCTCTGACAGGGCAGCCAGACCCTGTTGCACCAGGCGATCCACCTCGTTTTGCAGTTGAGCCGGGCCCTGAGCCGCTGTCACCACATCAAAGCGCAGGGCGGCAAAGCCGTTGTCGCGCGACCAGGCGATCTGGTCGCTGGTCACCGGCGAGACCGAGCCGGAGACGGTCACCATGCCTTTGGCCGGTCCGATGCCTCCGGGCAGCGTCTGAGCGGGCAGGGCGCCGGTGTCGACCCAATGGCGCACCAGCGCATATTCAACCCCCTGCGATCCCACGACAAAAGGTGCCATGGCGCGGTTTTCCCAGAGCAGTCGGCCGGCGGCTGTCTCCTCTTGGGGGCCGGTGCAGTCCAGCGTCATCACCGGGATCGGGCCGCCTGCCGCAACAGGGGCGGTATTGGACGGGGGCAGAATGGCATCCGGCCCGTCGGTCCAGCAGGAGGCGGCGATCCGGTCAGATTGCAGGGCGATGTGGCGTCCGACATTTGGTTCGGTCATCGGGGTCACCGGGTGGTGAGCCATGACCGGGTGCTGGTCGATGCGATACATCTGGCCTTTGAAATCGGCAAACAGCTGGCCGTCGCGTTGTTCGCGCCCCATCTGGGGTGCGGATACATGCACCGGCACATAGGTCGGCTGCAGCAGATCGGCGCCAACCTCGATAGCACAGCCGATGGACCCGATCGTGGGGGAAGAATCCAGGGTCGAGCATATCTTGTAATGCAGGATCTGTGGCTTCAGCGTCAGGAGTGCGCCATAGGCATCCGGCAGGGCGGAGCGCATCCAGTCCGGCGTTTGCGCCCGTGCGGTCGAGGCCACGCCGACGGCGCGCAGTTCGGGGTAGCGGGCCAGTTGTGCCTGGGTTGGAGGCTCCAGAAACAACATGGTGGGCACCCCGGCGAAGGCCAGAACTTCCATTACGGCGGCTGCGCCGGTAAAGTCATCGCCGTACCAGGCGACCCAAAGACCCTCTGGCAGGGGGCTCATGTCCTGTGTCTCATTCGGTTTCCCTGCCTCTTGACATGCTGGCATACTTAGTAGGTTATTGTACCAGTTGTCAAACCGGAACTGTGTTTGACCCGTTGCGACCTGTAAGAGGACACGCGTAACCAAAATCGCATTATTCGGAGCCGGCGGTAAAATGGGTGTGCGTCTGTCGCGCAATCTGGCCGGTTCCCGGTTTGAAGCCGCCAGCCTCGAGCGGATCACCTGAGAACCGGCCCGGGCTCAAAACGCGGCGTTCAGGGCCCATGGGACAAGTGGCGGTTGGGTGGGCCGGTTGCTCTGTGCCGAACAGGCCGGCCGGGCGCCCGTCACAGCTCGGACAGCGGCAGGCTGCGGCCTTCTTCGGCGGAGCGATAGGCGGCCTCTACCAGAGCCAGGGTCTTGAGGTTGTCATGCCCCGAGGTGTCGGGCGGTGTCCCGCTGGACAGGCAATCCACGAAATGCTGTTGGATGCTGCGCACGCTTTCCTGAATGTTGTGCCAGGGTTTCTGGGCCCAGGGCAAAAGCGGCGGCGAGACGTCCTTGTGCAGGGTGACCTTGCCCGTCAGGCTGAGCTGATAGCCCGCGTCCAGACGCAATGTGCCTTCGGTTCCGTCAATTTCGAGCAGGGTTTGGGGGAAGGTTTCGGGGGCGCGTTTGGTGGCGTAGGAACAATCGACAACGCTGGTTGCGCCGCTGGTATGGCTCAGCAGCATGGTGGCCACATCTTCGCCCTTGATCGCGGGGTTGACGCGTTTGGTGGTGGCGGTGATCCGGTCGGCGTCGCCCAGAAAGGCGCGGGCGATGTCCAGGATGTGGATGCCCAGATCTTCGATGATGAAGCGCGCGCCCTCGGCCAGATAGGGTTGCCCTGAAAACACGTCATAGCCCGAGCGGAAGCTGAAGCGGCCAAAGAAGGGCGTGCCGATCTGGCCCGCGCGCACGGCGTCCAGTGCCGTTTGAATTGGAGACTGCCAGCGGAAATTTTCGTGCACCATCAGCGTTTTGTCGGCGGCATCCGCGGCGGCCACCATGGCGCGGGCATCGGTCAGATCCTCGGCAAAGGGTTTTTGACAGATGATATGCACGCCGGCCTGGGCCGCCATTTCGACCAGTGCCCGGTGGGAGGGGGCCGTGGTGGCGATATCGACGAAGTCAAAGCCGCCCTCGGCAAACATCGCGGCGGCCTGTTGGTGGGTGCGTGCGATGTCGAATGTGGCGCTGGTTTGGGCCAGGCGGGTGCTGTCCTGATCGCAGAGGGCCACGATTTCAACGCCCTGAATATCCCGCCAGGCGTGCAATTGGTTCTGCGCGAAGAATCCGCAACCGATCAAAGCCCCTTTCATGTGTCCCTCCTGTTTTGGCCGTCTGTTTGTCCGTTTCGTGGCTGAGTGCGGCCCCGGTTCTGGAGACGATCAAGGACAAGCACGGGGAAAATGGCAAGCCCCTTGATTGCAGAGGGCCGAATGATGGGGCGCGGTTGACGGGTCTGTTGTGAGCGCTGGTGCTTGGAAAACGGGCAGCGGGGTGGGGAAGTTCGGTGTCGCCGGGCCCTTCTGTGGGATTTCGCCGCAGTGCAGCAAAAATATGCTGCGCTTGCTCGGTTGTGTGGTAGACTCTTGCGGAATGGCGCGGAGGGGTCCGGCATGTGCATGTCGCCCAGTTTTCTCAATTCCTGCGCCCGGTCTCTGTGCCCGGGCTTTGTACTGCTTTGTTGTATTTCATCTCACGGAGGTTTTGGATGACACAATTCCCAACAGATCCGGTCAGCCTGTCCGCCGCCTATTGCCGGATGGCAGGGCTTGCGATGACCGAAAACCTGAAATTGGCCACAAGCATGACGCGCTCGGCGATGATAGCGCCTGTGGTCACGTTGCAAACCATGAACGCCTTGGCCACGGCATGGGTTCCGACCGCGGATGCCCAGCCAAAAACGGCGGCAAAACCGGTGGCAAAACCGGCGGCCAAGCCAGCCGCCAAGGCTGCTCCTAAGGTTGCGGCGAAGGCCAATGCCAAACCTGCTGTTGTCAAAGCGGCGCCAGTTGAGGCGCCCGCACCTAAGGTTGCTGAAGCCAAGACGGCCGCTCCCAAGACGGCCCCCAAAACCCCGGCCAAGACCACGGCCAGCCCAGCGGCTAAGCCTGTAGCCAAGACCGTAGCTAAGACTGTGGCCAAGGAACCGGCAAAGACAGTGGCAAAGGAACCGGTAAAGGAACCTGTAAAGACGGGGGCGAAAGCCCCAGCCAAACCGGTGGCGGCCAAGGCTGTGGCCCCTGAGCCGGCCGCAAAACCGGCGCCAGAGGCTGCCAAGCCTGCTGCTGTGAAGCCTGCGGCCGCCAAACCCGCTGCTGCCAAATCGGTTGCGGCGAAACCTGCGGCCGGGAAACCCGTGGCCCAGAAACCGGCGCCTGCGAAAACTGCGGCTGCCAAGCCTGCGGCGGCAAAAGCTGCGCCTGCGAAAACTGCGGTTGCCAAGCCGGCGGCAGCAAAAGCTGCGCCAGCAGCTGCAAAAGCCGCTGACCCGAAACCGGCAACGCGCCGTCGTCGGGCGCCTGCCAAACCTGCTGTTTTGCCTCAGGCGAAGTCTGACAGCCGCGATAGCTGATCGCACCTGTGCGGCGGCGTCTTGACTTGACGCCCCGCACGCGCCAACGCTCGCCCCTATGCTGGACTTGCGCCCTGTTGGATATGTTATTGGCTTGTTGGTTGCTGTCTTGGGCGCCACCATGCTGCTGCCCATGCTTGTTGACCTGGCCGAAGGCTCGGGTCATTGGATTGCCTTTGCAGAAAGCGCCGTGGTCACGACGCTGTGCGGCAGTCTGCTGGCCATCAGCTGTCAGAATGGCACCCACGAAGGCCTGACCATCCGCCAGACATTTCTGCTGACCACCAGCGTCTGGGTGATTCTGCCTGTGTTTGGTGCCCTGCCGCTGATGATGGGCGCCACCGACCTGCGATTTGTCGACGCGTTTTTCGAGGCCACTTCGGGATTGACCACCACCGGATCCACCGTCGTTTCGGGTCTGGATGACCTGCCTTCGGGAATTTTGCTGTGGCGCGGGGTTCTGCAATGGCTGGGCGGGATTGGTATTATTGTGGTCGCCATGGTGTTTTTGCCCGAATTGCGCGTTGGCGGTATGCAGATTTTCCGCTCTGAAGCGTTTGAAACCATGGGCAAGATCCTGCCACGGGCCACGGCCATCGCCAGCCAGATCTCGGTCATTTATGTGGCGCTCACGCTGGCGTGCGCCATGTGCTACGTGATTTTGGGCATGGATGTGTTTGATGCCACGGTGCATGCGCTGACCACTGTGTCTACGGGGGGCTTTTCGACCCGGGACGCTTCTTTTGGCGCTTTCTCGGGCAATCTGGAGTATGTGGCCTCGGTGTTCATGATCCTGGCGGCGCTGCCCTTTGTGCGCTACGTGCAGTTGATCAACGGCAACCCCTACAGCCTGTGGCGCGACCCGCAGGTGCGTGGATTTCTGCTGACCATTGGTGTGCTGGTTGTTGTGACCACCGTTGTGTTGCTGCATGTTTTTCCCAACCACTGGGAACAATCCATGCGCGAGGCGCTTTTCAACATCGTCTCGATCATTTCGGGCACGGGGTTTGCCAGCGTCGACTACATGGAATGGGGCCCATTCCTGATCGCCGTGTTCTTTTTCATCGGGCTGATTGGCGGCTGCGCGGGTTCGACCGCCTGTTCGGTCAAGATCTTTCGCTATCAGCTGCTGTTCGCGGCCATCCGCACACAGGTGCAACGCATCCGCTCGCCTCATGGGGTGTTTGTGATCCGCTATCAGGGGCGGCGGGTGGACGAGAGCGTGCTCAGCTCGGTCATTTCGTTCTTTTCCTTCTTTGTCGTGTTGCTGGGCCTGTTGTCGGTCGGGCTGGGCCTGACGGGGCTGGATTTCACCACGTCGCTGTCGGGCGCGGCAACTGCGTTGGCCAATATCGGGCCGGGGTTGGGGGATACCATTGGCCCATCCGGCAATTTTTCGTCCTTGAATGATGCGGCGAAATGGATGCTCATTGCCGGGATGTTGATCGGGCGGCTGGAAATTCTGACCGTCTTTGCCCTGTTTACCATTCGATTCTGGAGAGCCTGACCATGGCTGATCGTCCTCTTGGCGCGCAAATATCCCATATGCTCAAGGCGCGTGGGGTCGAAACCATCTTTGGGATTCCGGGGGTGCACAATCAGGAAATGTATCGCGGCATAGAAGAGGCGGGCATCACCCATGTGCTGGCCCGCCACGAGCAGGGTGCCGGATTTATGGCGGATGGATATGCGCGCGCCACGGGGCGTCCGGGCGTGTGCTATGTGATCACCGGACCGGGGCTGTGCAACATCATGACGCCGATGGGGCAGGCCTATTCAGACAGCGTGCCGATGCTGGTGATCTCTTCCAGTCTGGATGAGGTTGCGTCCCGACAGGGGCAGTTGCATCAGATGAAGGACCAGCGGGCGGCGGGCGAAACTGTCAGCGATTGGGCGCTGGAGGCTCATAGTAGCCAGGCCGCCTATCAGTTGATTGATCAGGCCTTTACGGAGTTCGGCACGGCCCGCTCGCGGCCCAAATCCCTGCATGTGCCGATTGCGCAGCTTGAGGCCAATGCGCCCCCGGCCACGGCGCATTGGTTTGGAGGAGACGCGTTGCCGCGCGCCTCTGACGCAGTATATGCGGATGCGGCGCGGGCGATTGCCGATGCCCGCCGCCCGCTGTTTGTGCTGGGCGGTGGAGCGGTGGCGGGGTTTGAGGGCGCGCGTCAGGTGTTGGCACAGACACAGGCGGCCTCTTTGTGCAGCTATGCGGGGCGCGGCTGTGCGGATCCGGATGATGATTTGCATTTTGGCAGCATCCTGGCGCGCGAAGACAGTGCGGCCATCGCCGCCAGCGCCGATCTGGTGATCGCCGTTGGCACCGAGCTGGCCGAGGTTGATCTGTGGCGGGCGCATTTGGGGCACAGCTGTCCGATGATCCGGGTGGATATTGATCCGCGCGTTCTGGCGCAGCCTCACGCGAGCGAGGTGATACAGATCCTCAGTGGATCGGAGGCGTTTTTTCAAGGGATCCTGGATGCGAATATCGCGCCGGGGCCGAAGGCCTGGACCAAGGATGAGGTCGCCGCAGCACGGGCCACTGCAAGGGCGCAGGTCGATGCGGAGTATCCTGGTGTCATGCGGGTGGCGGATGCTTTGAGAGCCTGTTTGCCGCATAGCACGATGATCTATTCAGACATGACCCAGTTTGCCTATGCCGCCAAAGAGGTCTGGGGCATGGATCAGCCGGGCCATTGGCATCACCCCTATGGCTTTGGCACGCTGGGCTATGCCTTGCCGGCGGCGATTGGCGGTGCGGTGGGATTGCCCCGCCGTCCGGTGATGGCCATCGCTGGGGATTATGGGTTTCAATATACTCTGAACGAGCTGGGCACAGCCGTGGAATTGGGGCTGAGCCTGCCGATCCTGTTGTGGGACAACGGCAAACTGGGGGCGATCGAGGCGTCGATGACCTCGGCCCAGATTGCGCCCAATGCGGTGATCGCGCGCAATCCCGATTTCGGCCTCTTGGCGCAGGCCTATGGGGCCGCCTATTGCGCGCCCCAGAGCCTGGGAGAGATGGCGCAGGTGGTTCAGCAAGCGTTTGAGACGCCGGGGCCAACCTTGATCCGTGTAACCCCAGCGATTGGCGATTAGGGCACAATACGAAGCGCTTGAAGCATCATTGGCCTTCTGACGCGTTGACGATTTTGATTTTGGCCGGTGCAGGCGGGTTCTGATTTTTCGCTTAGTGTTTTGGGACGCGCCCGGCTGGCCAAGAAAAAGGGACGCCCGATGTCTCAGGCGTCCCGTTGGGGGGGGTATGAATACCCGTATTGGTATGAGGGATGCGCCCCCTGGCTCTTAGTCCCAGCAGCTGACCAGAACGGTCATTTCCGAGGCTTCGCGCAGCAAACCATCCGGGGTTGCCGCATTGCGCAGCTCGACCGAAGTGGCGGTCAGGCCCAGCCCCTGTAGCAGCCCGTCAATTGTCGCCCCATTGGCGGCAAAGCTGACATTTGGTGGCAATTGCTGATCTCCGGCGGGGCGGGGCAGCAACATGCCCAGCACTGCACCGCCTGTGTCCAGCACCGGTCCGCCGGCATCGCCGGGCTCTACATTCAGCGCCAGCCGGGTCAGCTCGGTCTCGCCGCGCAGCCCGGTCAGGTCTTCGAGCTTGCCAAAGGTGAGTGTTGGTGCGCCCAGCTTGCCCTCATAGGAATAGCCCGAGACGCTCACTTCGGATTTCAACCGGGGTGAGGAACGGCGGAATTGGGCGATGGAGGCGGGCGCCAGCCGGTCCTTTGGTTTGAGGATGGCGATGCCCAGAGCGCTGTCCTGGCCTGCGACCTGAGCCTGATAGGTGCCGTCCAGCGTGATCCGGGTGCAGCCCTTGACGGCCTCGGCTGTGGTCACGACAGTGCCGTCGCGATCCACGAAAAAGCCCGAGCGTGACAGGCGCGGTTTGCGCACGGACAGGCCCGAGACCAGATCGACGTTTTGCAGCGCTTCGCCGCCGGCTGCCGGATCCAGAACACCGTCCAGGCGCTCGAAGCTGGCGCGCATTTCGGCCAGGACACGGGTGCGGCGCTCTTCGTCGCCGGTGGGCCAGATCAGGGTGAAGCCCTTGATTTCGCCATCCCGCAGCACTGCCTCGGTATAAGAGACCATCCGTGCGTTGCGCCCTTCCAGGGTAAAGCTGCGCTCTTTGCGCTCGCGCGGGCCATCCAGAGGCACGATTTCGAGCGTTTGCATGATGTCATAGAGCCCATAGAGGGTGCGCCGGTCGCCAGGCTGGGAAATCAGCAGCAGGCGGATCCCATCGGCGGAGATGCTGTCATAATGCGCGAAGGGGGCCTCGTATCTGGCAAAGCGGACTGCCTTGGTCGGGATTTTCATTTCGATCCCGGCCTTGCTGTCGGCGATGCGGGACATGCCGACGCTGATCAGGGGGGCGTTATATTGATCCAGCAGGGCCTGACGTTGTTTGGTGGTCAGAATGCCGGTGGGTTCATAGCCGTTTGCCGCCTGCCAGTCCCCCATGGAGCGGCGTGTGCCAGGGCCGTAGGCGCCGTCGATGGCGGCGCTATAGAAACCGGCCCATTGCAACGCGATTTGCAGATCCTTGCGCTCTTGGCTGGTCAGCAACCGTTCGCTGCGCCGTGCCTGGGCGGGGGTTTCATCGGCGGGCTCCGGTTCAGGTTCGGGGGTAGAAACGGTCGCCTGATCCGTGGTTTGCGTTGGCGCACCGGGGCTCGTCACAGGGTCGCGGTTGAGCACATTGGCGCCGACGGGGTAAAACTGATTCCCATAGCTGCGGGCCTCGGCGATGTAGGCATCAGAGGGGATCCGGCGTTCGGAACGGTAGACTTGCAGCACCCGCTCTGCGTCGTCGCGGCGGTATGGGCCCAAAGCGATGCCATACCAGCCACCGCCCAGCGAAAACCCATTCACATCCGACAGCTGGTCGGCAAACCCCTGCGCGCGGCGCTGGGAGGTGGTGAGGCTGGGGTGTGCTTCGAGTTGGACAAAAACGATGTCATCGGGGCGCCCTTGGGCGGTCGCCATTGACATCAGGGCAGTCATCAAAAGAGCGACTGCGACAAAAATATTTTTCATAAGTTTCACCTGTTGGGCGGCTTTTCACTTCTTGGCGGCCAGATAAGCAGGAAATCGGCGCAAATGCCAAGCCCTGGCAAGGGGAATTGCACGCGGCGTTGCGCCTCTGACGCGGCTGGATTGTGTGGAAAGGCCGCTTTGGTGGGCCGGGCGTGGCGGGGGCGGCCCTGGCGGCTGTTTTCCATCCGTGCATCCGGGCCGTTGACCCAGGCCCGCCAGAGGCATAAGCAGGCCGCGCAATTTCCCGCGCTGAAAGACCCCGCAATGACCGATCAGACCGCCCCTCGTTCCTTTCAAGAGATCATCCTGCGGCTGCAAACCTATTGGGCCGCCAAAGGGTGCGCCGTGTTGCAGCCCTATGACATGGAAGTCGGGGCCGGGACATTTCATCCAGCCACGACGCTGCGGTCTTTGGGGGCGCGGCCCTGGGCTGCGGCCTATGTGCAGCCATCGCGGCGTCCGACGGATGGGCGGTATGGGGAAAACCCGAACCGGTTGCAGCATTATTATCAGTTTCAGGTTCTGATCAAACCGTCGCCACCAGATTTGCAGGCGCTCTATCTGGGCTCTTTGGAGGCCATTGGCATTGACATGGAGCTGCATGACATCCGGTTTGTCGAGGACGACTGGGAGAGCCCGACGCTGGGCGCCTGGGGGTTGGGATGGGAAGTATGGTGTGACGGGATGGAAGTCAGCCAGTTCACCTATTTCCAACAGGTGGGCGGCCATGACTGTGCGCCGGTCTCGGGCGAGCTGACCTATGGGCTGGAGCGGCTGGCGATGTATGTGCTGGGCATAGATCACGTGATGGACATGCCGTACAACGATCCTCAGACGCCGATTGCGCTGTCATATGGGGATGTGTTCAAGCAGACCGAAGAAGAATACGCCCGCTGGAATTTCGATGTGGCCAATACCGAGGTTTTGCTGCGGCATTTCGAAGAGGCCGAGACCGAATGCGCAGCCATTCTGGCCCAGCCGCATGAGGACCCCAAGACAGGCAAGCGGATTGTCATGGCGCATCCGGCCTATGACCAATGCATCAAGGCAAGCCATATTTTCAATTTGCTGGATGCGCGCGGCGTGATTTCGGTCACCGAGCGGCAGGCCTATATCGGCCGCGTGCGCGCGTTGGCCAAGCAATGCGCCGATGCCTTTGTGCTGACCGAAGCGGCCGGTTGGACAGCTGCCTAGCTTTGGGCAGGAGTGCGGATGGTTTGATTGCGTGGGTTTGGCCTATGCCAACCCAGGCAGCAGCGCCTTCAGCCCGGTTGCGATCATGTCGATAGCGATGGCGGCCAGGATCATGCCCATCAGCCGGCTCATGATGACCCTTGCACTGGCCGACAACAGCCGGCCCAGGTCGGCGGCGAACCAGAAGGCCACGGCGAGCATGGCCACGAGGGCCCCGAACACCAGGCCAAAAGTGATTTTGTCTGCCGGACCCGAGGCCTGACCCCAAAACACGATGAGCGTTGTGATTGTGCCGGGTCCGATGATGATTGGGAATGTCAGGGGATAAAAGGCGACGGTGGCGGCGTCAGGGTAGGCGGCCTGTTCGCTGGAAGAGCCGTGATGCGTGCTGTTGTCTGTGCCATGCAACATGCCGAGCCCGATCATAAGCACCACGATGCCGCCTGCCACGCGAAAATCGTCGATGCTGATGCCGAACAGGGTGAGCACCTGATTGCCGGCGAGCGCGATGACCGCGCCCATGATCAGGGCAAAGAGGGCGACCTTGAGCGCGATCTGGCGTTGGACGGGGACGGGGGCGCCTTCGGTGACGCTGAGGAAAACGGGCAGGTTGCTGATGGGGTTCATGATGGCAAAGAGCGCGCCAAACAGTTTGATGGCAAAAACCGAATCCATTGGGGTTCCTTGGGCTAGAGTGGCTCTGATGGTTTGGCGGTCGCCATGGGGTAACATGAGTGTGTCGCAGGGGTAAACCGGGGCAGTTTTTGGGGCATGTGTTTGACCTGTTACGGGCCTGTGACGGGCTGTGCCATTTACCGCGTCGACCCGGCACAGTATTGCAGGCGCACAGGGGCGCGACGCAGTGGGATGGAACCGCACCGCATGGGTCAGCCTGGACCTTGGTTTTGATGGGATGCCGGATGAGCGGACGCATTGTAGGAATTTTCTTGATGGTGACAGCCTTATTCGCCGGCGCGGCGCTCTATTATTTGCAGGTCTATGGCTATTACGAAGAGGTTGCGGATACCGGTCAGGGCGATGTGCAGCTGGTCAATCTGGTCACGGGCCAGAGCGAGCCGATTCTGTATTCTGATTTTCAGGCGATTGATGCGCAGAGCTCTCCGATCCGGTATCGGGCCTGTTTTACCACGTCGCACAGCCAGGCGATGCTGACCGAGACTTATGAATTGGTCGATGTGTCACCGCCGCGCAATGCGCCGGGTTGGTTTGATTGTTTTGATGCGGGCGAGATTTCGGCGGATCTGGAGGATGGCACGGCGCTGTTGTTCATGGGGCAAAAGAACGTGCACTACGGGGTCGACCGTTTGGTTGCGATCCATGAGGATGGGCGCGGCTGGGTCTGGCACGAGTTGAACGATTGCGGTGAAAAAGCCTATGACGGGACCGTTATCGGCGAAGATTGCCCGGAGAGAGAGTTTGACTAGGGCCTTGAGGGTCTGATCGGCCTTATGCTCTTGCCTTTGTTGGGGTGCCGCTTGTATCCGCTTGCTCTGTCAATATTGCCAATGTCATCGTCATCCGCTGGGTGATGGGTTTACTGAAGGACTGACCATGCCTGATCTGCTGATTGAACTCTTCAGCGAGGAAATTCCTGCCCGTATGCAGGCCCGCGCCAGTGAGGATCTGAAAAAGCGTGTGACGGATGGTCTGGTGGAGGCCGGGCTGACCTACGCCGGGGCGGCCGGTTTTGCCACGCCGCGCCGGTTGACGCTGACGGTGCAGGGGGTGAGCGCCGAGAGCCCGACCGTGAGCGAAGAGCGCAAGGGCCCCAAGGCGGATGCGCCGGAAAAGGCGATTGAGGGCTTTCTGCGGGCGACGGGTTTGACCCGGGATCAGTTGGAAGAGCGTGACACCCCCAAGGGTGCGGTTCTGTTTGCGAGTTTGCGCAAAGAGGGGCGCCCGGCGGCAGAAATCGTGGCAGAGGTTCTGGAGCAGGTCATCCGCAGCTTTCCCTGGCCGAAATCCATGCGCTGGGGCGCTGGATCCCTGCGTTGGGTGCGACCGCTTCATTCGATCCTGTGCATTCTGAGCGATGAGGCGGGGGCCGAGACTGTGCCGCTGACCATCGACGGGATTGTTGCCGGGGATCGTACGGCGGGGCATCGGTTCATGGCGCCTGATGGGTTTTCGGTGAAATCGTTTGAGGATTACGAGCAAAAGCTGAAGCGGGCTTTTGTCATTCTGAACCCCACTGAGCGGGCCGAGCAGATCGCGGCAGAGGCCAGCAACCTGGCTTTTGCGGCTGGATTGGAACTGGTTGAAGATCCGGGACTGCTGGCCGAAGTGGCCGGTCTGGTGGAATGGCCGGTTGTGCTGATGGGGGAAATTGGCCCGGATTTTCTGGATTTGCCGCCCGAGGTTTTGCGGACCTCGATGAAGGAACATCAGAAATTCTTTTCGGTGCGCAACCCCAAGACGGGCCGGATCGAGCGGTTTGTCACGGTTGCCAACCGCGAAAGTGCGGACAATGGCACGACGATGCTGGCGGGGTATCAAAAGGTATTGGCGGCGCGGTTGTCGGATGCCAAATTCTTTTGGGAAAATGACCTGCGCACGGCGCGTTCGGATATGACCGCCTGGACGCAGGCGCTGGAAAACGTCACCTTTCACAACAAGTTGGGGTCGCAAGCTGATCGGATCCGGCGCATTGCCGCCTTGGCCCGGGATCTGGCCCCGGCCTGTGGCGGAGAGGCGGATCAGGCCCAGCTGGCGGCAGAGCTGGCCAAAGCGGATCTGAGCTCGGAGATGGTGTATGAGTTCCCGGAACTTCAGGGGCTTATGGGACGCTATTACATTGCTGCATCAGGTCGTGACGCGGCGGTTGCGGCGGTGGCGCAGGATCATTACTCGCCCTTGGGGCCGTCTGATGATGTGCCGACAGCTCCCTTGTCGGTGACGGTGGCGCTGGCGGATAAGCTGGACACGCTGACCGGGTTCTGGGCCATTGATGAAAAACCGACCGGGTCCAAGGATCCGTTTGCGCTGCGGCGGGCTGCGCTGGGGGTGATCCGGCTGGTGCTGGCCAATGATCTGTCCTTGCCGTTGGATCGGTTCATTGATGCGCAGCTGGTGCGCCATGCCGGGGGCATTGATGGCAATCTGACGGATGCCTCTGTGCTGGATTTGTTGCGCGAGATTGCGCAGCACGGTGTGTTCGGAGCCGCCTTTCATGCGGTGCGCGAGACGATGGAGGTGGCGCCGGGCGCGGCGTTCATGGATCTGGAGCAGCAGGTGCCTGATACGTCGGACAATTTGCTGTCCTTCCTGCATGACCGGCTGAAGGTGTTCCTGCGCGATGATGGGATTCGTCATGACGTGATTGACGCCTGTATCGCGATGCCGGGCCATGATGATCTGGCATTGCTGGTCAAGCGGGCGCGGGCGCTGAATGCCGGGCTGGCAACGGAGGATGGTGAAAACCTGATCCAGGGCTTCAAGCGGGCCAATAACATTCTGAGCCAGGCAGAGGCGCAGGATGGGGTCGAGTATTCCTTTGGTGCGGATCGGAAATTTGCCGAGACAGACAGCGAAATCGCGCTGTTTGACGCGCTGGACGCGGCGGGCCCCAGCATTGCGGCGGCAATTGACGCGCAGGATTTTGCCTCAGCCATGTCCGCATTGGCGGCATTGCGGGGGCCGATTGATGCGTTTTTCGAAGAGGTTCAGGTGAACACCGACAAACAGGCGGTCCGGCGCAACCGATTGAACCTGCTGCATCAAATCCGCAGCATTTGTGCGCAAGTGGCGGATCTGACGCTGATCGAAGGCTGAGGTTACGGGTAGGGTTCACGCCTGTTCTGACGGGTTTTGAACAGGCTGTTCCCGCTTTGATTTGATCCACAGACGGGCGCAGAATCCTTGTGCCCGACAGCGCCCTTGCGCAGGCCGCGCGCGGGCCTATGCTGATGACAAAAATCAGGTGCTGCAGTGCAAAATAATCCGAATACAACGCTTATCACCGCCGAGGCGCCGGTTTCGGCGGACAAGCATGGCGGGCGGGCCAAATGCCTGCAACGATTGGTGCGGCTGGATCTGCCGGTGCCGCGGACTGTGGCGTTGTCCTTTGACGCGGTGCATCGCATCGCGCAGGGGCATCTGCCGGATCTGGATGCGATTCTGGCCCAGTTTGACGAGAGTGACGTGCTGTGTGTGCGGCCTTCGTCCGAGGATCCGGATTGGGGCGGGCCTGGTGCGATCCTGAATATCGGGATGAATGCGGACCGGCATGGCGAATTGGCAAAAGCGCTGGGGCGCGAGGCGGCGGATGCCTTGTACCTGCGATTTGTGCAGGCCTATGCGATTCATGTGGCGCGTCTGGATCCGGATGCTTTTGAAGAAATAGACATCGAGGCGGCGGATGCGCTGGATCTGACCTTGCGGGCCTATCAGGAGGAAGCGGAAGAGGCGTTTCCAACGGCGATCCGCACGCAGTTGGCGGGTGTTTTGCGGTCCATGGCGCGGGCTTGGGAGGGCACTTCGGCGCGGTTGTTGCGGCAGGCGCGGGGGGCGCCCAGCGATGCGGGGCTGGGGCTGGTCATTCAAAAGATGATTCCCGGAGTCGGGCATGGGGAATGTGGGGCCGGTGTTCTGCAATTGGTCAATTCGGTGACGGGTTTGCCGCAGGTCACGGGCCGCTACCTGAGCCAGAGCCAGGGCCGGGATGCGCTGACGGCCGGGGCGAAGGCGCTGTTTCTGGTCAAGGATCCACGCGGCCAATCTTTGGAAGAGCTGGCGCCGGATGCCTTTGCGGCGTTGAAGGAGGACGCGGCATTGATGCGGCGTAAGCTGCGTGAAGAGATGCAAGTCGAATTTGTGCTGGAAAACGGCAATGTGCATATCCTGGACGGTGTCCGTGTTCAGCGCTCGGCCGCGGCGGCGCTGCATATCGCGGTGTGTCTGGCGCAGGATGGAATTATCTCTCAGGCTGAGGCGGTGATGCGTATTGATCCGCGGGCTTTGAATGAATTGTTGCACCGTCAGGTGGACCCGGATGCCAAGCGGGACGTGATTGCGGCGGGCATAGCGGCCAGCCCCGGCGCGGCCACCGGCCGTCTGGTGTTCAATGCGGCAGAGGCGCAGGCCTGTGCGGCGCGGGGAGAGGCCTGTATTCTGGTGCGGCGGGAAACCTCGCCCGAGGATATTCGCGGGATGCATGCGGCCAATGCGGTTTTGACCGAACGCGGCGGCATGACCAGCCATGCGGCTGTGATTGGGCGTGGTTTGGGTTTGCCTTGTATTGTCGGGGCCTCTTCGGTGCGGTTTCAGACCAGCAAGGAACGTCTGATTGCGCCGGACGGGCGGGTGTTTCGCGCTGGTGAGACGTTGACGATTGACGGCACATCCGGGCAGATCCTGGCCGGAGAGCCGGCGCTTTTGGAACCGGTGATGGGCGAAAGCTTTACCACGTTTATGGCCTGGGCGGATGAGCATCGCGATATAGGCATCCGGGCCAATGCCGATACCCCTGCGGATGCGCAGACGGCGCGCAATTTCAATGCGCAGGGCATCGGGTTGTGCCGCACGGAGCATATGTTTTTTGAGCCCGGTCGTCTGATCGTGATGCGCGAGATGATCTTTGCCGAGAGCAGCGCGGACCGGGCGGCGGTGTTGGAGCGATTGTTGCCGATGCAGCGCAAGGATTTCACCCAGCTGTTTCGAATTATGGAGGGGCAGCCGGTTTGCATCCGGTTGTTTGATCCACCGTTGCACGAATTCCTGCCCGTGAATCGCAGTGGTCAGCGCGAGTTGGCAGAGGCGCTGGATATTCCGCTGAGCGATGTGATCCGGCGTGTCGAAGCGATGGGGGAATACAACCCGATGCTGGGTTTGCGGGGCGTGCGTTTGGGTGTGACGGTGCCCGAGATCTACGACATGCAAGCCCGCGCCATTTTCGAGGCAACGGTAGAGGCCAGCCGGGATGGGGCACCGGTGGTGCCCGAGATCATGATACCGCTGGTCAGTGCCAAGCGCGAGGTAGAGCTGGTCAAGGCGCGCATTGATGCTGTTGCGGCGGCTGTGCGCAATGAAAAAGGGAAGCATTTCGAATTTCGGCTGGGGGTGATGGTTGAAACGCCCCGTGCCTGTTTGCGGGCGGACGAGATTGCGCCGCATACGTCCTTTTTGAGTTTTGGCACCAACGATCTTACGCAGATGACCTATGGATTGAGCCGGGACGATGCCGGGCGTTTTATGTCGGATTATGTACAACAGGGTGTATTCCCCGAAGATCCGTTTCACACGCTGGATGTGGATGGCGTGGGAGAGCTGCTGCGGATTGGGGCAGAGAAAGGCCGTTCGACTCAACCCAATGTGACCTTGTCGATTTGTGGCGAACATGGCGGCAACCCCGAATCAATCGCCTTTTGCCGGGAGGCCGGGTTTGACTATGTGTCCTGCTCTCCGTTTCGGGTGCCGGTGGCGCGGCTTGCGGCGGCTCAGCTGGCGATTGCCCACAAGATACAGGGCGCACCGGAGCAGGACTGCGATATCTAGGGGAATCACACGATTCGCAGAGCAATCAGGCGTTCACAGAAATCCGCGCATCACAAGTAGATGACGGCCTGAAACTGGACCCTGCCGAAAATTTAAGTTAACTCCACGCTAGGGTGTCCTGTTTATCGATGACGGACGTTGCCTGGGGGAACGGATGAGATTGTTTGGTATTGTGGTCGCAACTGCTGTGACCTGTGCTGTGTTGCCGGTGGCCGCGTCAGAGTTTGACGATGGCAAGTTGATACCGCGTGGCGGAACGGCCGCTGGGCTGGAGACGGGCGCGACCTCGGCAAAGGGCGTGTCGTTCAAGGGCATGCTGAGCCGGATCCGCAAGGGCGGCCCCGAGCAGGTTCCGGATGTTGAATACAGTTTTGCCTGGCTGGATTCCCAGCCAAGGGCAGAGGGCGACGCAGAGATGCAATGTCTGGCAGAGGCGCTGTATTTTGAAGCCCGTGGGGAAACGGTCAAAGGGCAGTTTGCCGTCGCTGAGGTGATTGTGAACCGGGCCAAGAGCGCGCTGTTTCCGGATACGGTTTGCGGTGTGATCAGCCAGGGCGTGAACGGGCGCCGGTATCAGTGTCAGTTCACGTATAAATGTGACGGATACAAGGACACGATTGCCGAGAAGGGCGCTTATGAGCGCGTTTCGAAGGTGGCTCATGCGGTGATGAGCGGATACAGTGGCAATCTGACCGAAGGCGCCACCTATTATCACACCAACGCGGTGCGCCCGGCCTGGGCCCGGCGTTTCATCAAAACCGCAACCATTGGCGTGCATTACTTCTATCGTCGTCACGATCAACGTGCGAGCACCGAGTAACAGGCAGAGCGTTGCTGAATGACGCATTCAGCATCTGGCACGGCGTATCCGGGCCTGACGAAACGGGCCCGGCCACATAGGCCGTCAGAAAACAGGTTACGGACCTCTGCTTATGACCTCAGAAATTCGCCTTGCCTTTGCCCATCCAGCAGAGCGTGCTGCGGCAACGTCGCAGCCTGGACCTTTGGACCGCATCTCGGTGCGGGATCATGTGGTCGAGGTTGAAATTGGCGCGTTTCAGACCGAACGGGGGACAACCCAGCGGATCTGTTTCAATATTGTGGTCGAAGTGCAGCCGCTGAGCGATCCGATTGATGACGATGTCGACCGCATTCTGAGCTATGACAAGGTGACCGAGGCGATCAATGGTGCGCTGGCCGAAGAGCGGCTGAACCTGTTGGAAACCCTCTCGGAGCGGATAGCGGAACGGGTTTTGGCCGAACCGCAGGCCATTCGGGTTTTTGTGCGGATTGAAAAGCTGGATCGCGGCCCGGGTGCGCTGGGGGTCGAGATTGTCCGTGGCCGGGACCGGCTGACTGCGGATCCCGTGGCCGAAGAGCGCCCGCATCCACGGTTGGTTTATCTGTCCAACACCGCGATTGGCGCGCCTCATCTGACGGGTTGGATTGATCAGTTGCAGGCGCAGGGTCGGCCGCTGATCCTATGTGTCGGGGCGCCGGATCAGGAGCCGCCGCGGACCGGGCACAAGATGACCCAGCGGCGTATTGATTTGCTGAGCATTGAGCAGAATGCCTGGGTGTTGGCCTCTAAGGATGATCGCTGTGTTGTGGTGGCCACTCGGACCGAGCTGGACTGGGCGATGAAACACGGCCAGATTTGCGTATGGGCGCCGTCCAAGATCACGCTGGATGCGGTCGATGGCCCTTCGGTGGCACCGCATGATGCGGTGGCGCTGGCGGCGTGGTTTGCGGCAACGTTCGAAGCCGAAGAGATGCTGGTGATTGGGGCGGAGTTGCCTGATGAGGCGCTGGTGCCGCTGCGTGCCGTTTCGAGCGAGGCGCAGGCGCTTTGAGCAAGGCCTATTTCCGAGCTTTGGTCCAGACGGGACCGGCACGTGCGCCGGGGGCTGTGGACCTGGCGGGGGGGCCGCTGTGGTTCACGCATGTGGAGGTTTTGACCCGCCTGGATTCGCAGGTTGTCCCGGTTGAGGCGGTTCCGGAAGCGGTCTTGCATCGGTTGACGTCAGCGCGCGCGCCGATAGCGGGGCTGGATCTGGCGCGGCCACGGCTGATGGGCATTCTGAATGTCACGCCAGACAGCTTTTCGGATGGCGGGCAGTTCCTGGCGGCGTCGGATGCCGTGGCGCAGGGACGGGCGATGGTCGAGGCCGGGGCGGATATTCTGGACATCGGGGGCGAGTCGACCCGCCCGGGCGCACAAACGGTGCCGCCGGAGGCAGAAATTGCCCGCACGGCCCCCGTGATTGAGGCGCTGGCCGGTTGCATTGATGCACCAATGTCAATCGACACACGTAAGGCCGCAGTCGCGCAAGCGGCGCTAGAGGCAGGCGCGGTTCTGGTCAATGATGTGGCTGGTCTGGCCTATGATCCGGCGTTGGCGCCCCTATGTGCCGCGCGGGGCGCGCCCGTCTGCATCATGCATGCGCAGGGCGATCCGGCGACCATGCAACAGAACCCGATTTATGAGAATGTCGTGCTGGATGTCTATGATTTTCTTGAAGAAAGAGTGATCATGGCCGAGGCGCAGGGGATTGATCGGTCGCGCATACTGATTGATCCGGGAATCGGGTTTGGCAAGACGCTGGACCATAATCTGGCGCTGCTGCGGAACGTGTCGGTCTTTCACGGGTTGGGTTGTGCGATTTTGCTGGGCGCGTCGCGCAAGCGGTTCATCGGTACGATTGGTCAGGCGCCGCAGGCCGAGGACCGGGCGCCGGGTTCTGTTGCTGTGGGGCTTGCAGGATTGGCGCAGGGCGTGCAAATGCTTCGGGTTCATGATGTTGTGGACACGGCGCAGGCGCTGCGTCTTTGGCTGGCCAGCCGGGCGGAATGGCAGAAAGAATAAAGGGGGCAGTATGCGCAAACTCTTTGGGACAGATGGGATTCGCGGCAAGGCGAATACATATCCGATGACGGCCGAGATGGCGTTGAAGATCGGCGCGGCTGTCGGGTCGTATTTCCGCCGTGAAAAGGGTGGCGTGCATCGTGTTGTGATTGGCAAGGACACGCGGCGGTCTGGTTATATGCTGGAAACGGCGTTGACGGCGGGTTTGACCTCGACGGGGATGAATGTGCTGTTGATGGGGCCGGTGCCGACGCCTGCGGTCGGGTTGCTGACCCGGTCCATGCGGGCGGATTTGGGCGTCATGATTTCCGCCAGCCACAACCCGGCCGAGGACAATGGCATCAAGTTTTTTGGCCCGGATGGGTTCAAGCTGTCGGATACGGTTGAGGCTGAGCTGGAAGCGCTGATCGAATCCGGTGTCCCGCTGGCGGCGGCAACCAATATTGGCAGCGCCCGGCGGATCGACGATGCGCGGTATCGTTATGGAGAGCGGGTGAAATCCTCTTTGCCGCGCAGCCTGCGGTTGGATGGTGTGAAGGTTGTGATCGACTGTGCCAATGGGGCGTCACATCGCGCCGCGCCCGAGATCTTGTGGGAGCTGGGGGCCGAGGTGATTCCGATTGGTGTTGCGCCTGACGGGTTCAACATCAATCGCAATTGCGGATCGACCCAGCCGCAATCGGCGGCGGATGCGGTGGTTTTGCATGGCGCCGATGTGGGGTTGTGCCTGGATGGTGATGCGGATCGGATCATCGTGATTGACGAAAACGGGATGGTTGCGGATGGCGATCAGTTGATGTCGCTGCTGGCGACCCGTTGGGCTCAGAAGGGGGCTTTGGGCGGCGATGCCCTGGTCGCTACGGTGATGTCGAACCTGGGATTGGAGCGTCATCTGGCCGGGCAGGGTATCGGGTTGGAGCGGACGGCGGTGGGTGATCGCTATGTGGTTCAGCGTATGCGTGAGGGCGGTTTCAACCTGGGGGGAGAGCAATCCGGGCATATTGTGATGACGGATTTCGCCACCACGGGGGATGGATTGATGGCCGGGCTGCACTTCCTGGCGGAAATGGTACGTCAGGAGCAGCCTGCCAGCATGCTGGCCAATCAGTTCGAGCCAGTGCCGCAGCTGTTGAAGAATGTGACCTTTCAGGCGGGGCAGACTCCGCTGGACGACCCGACTGTGATCGAGGCGATTTCGGACGGGGAGGCGCAGCTGGAGGGGTTGGGCCGTGTGTTGATCCGCAAGTCGGGAACAGAGCCAAAGATCCGCGTGATGGCCGAAAGCGAAGATGCGGTTCTGCTGGAGCAGACGGTGGACGGCATCGTGGCGGCGATCGAGGCGGCGACGGCTGCGTAAGAAATACGCGGTTAGGTCAGTCTTGGTGTCTTAAATGCTGCGATGCGGCATTTCTGGCTTGGCTTCCGGTTCCACAGCGCGCAGGCTGACATCGGGGAGGGCAACGAAAGGAGCCTGACCATGTGTCTGACAACCCCAGCAATGATGCTGTTTCTGAGCCTGTTGAACCCTGAGATTATCGATCTGGGCGCCGATACTGTCACGATCCATGCCGAAGTGGATGATGTGATCTGGACTGTGCGCGCAGGCGATGAGTGGTGCCATGGCGTGGCGGATTTGGCCCAGACGGGGTCCGGGCGCGGTGAGGACGCAGACCGCAAGCTCTGATCGGAGCTGGATTTGCAGGCGGTTTGGCTATGGCGATCAGCGCCCCAAAAACAGCCGTTTGAGCGCGCCATATTGGCTCAGCCCGACGCCGGCGAGGATCAGCAGCAGCGCCCAGAGCAAGGATGGATGCAAAGGCTCGTTCAGGAAGACGACGCCCAGGGTCACCGACCAGAGCGGCACCTGGTAGTTTGTCAGGCTCATGAACACAGGGCCGGCAGAGCGGGCGACGACGATGCGCAGCAAGTTTGCGGCGGCGGAGGGGATCAGCCCCAGAATAGCGATCAGAAACAGCCCGTTGGGGCCTGGATTGGCCGGCGCGCCGTGGACCAGAAACGCCAGAGGCAGAACCACGGCGGATCCGATCAGCAAGGTTGCTGCTGACAGGCCGACCGGATCCAGAGGGGGCAGGCGGCGCAGCAAAACTGAGCTGGTCCCGTAACAGGCGGCGGCGCCGAGGCACGCCAGACGGCCCCACATTTCGAGGTCGTTGCCAGAGCTGACAAAGGTTTCCGGGCCCATGAGCACCAGAATACCGGCAAAACCGATCACGAAGCCCAAGACGCGGCGCCAGGTCAGGCGCTCGCCCGGCAGCATGAAGTGGGCCAGCGGCAAGACGATCAGGGCGACCGCCGCCATGCTGACTCCGGTAAAGGACGAGGTGACATATTGCTGCCCCCAGGCCAGCAGCATGAATGGGGCTGCGGCCGATAGAATGGCGGCGGCGGTCAATTCGCCCCAGGCGGTTTGATCTGTTGTGAACATCCGCGCGCCGCGCAACATCCAGATCCCGCCAGTCAGAACTGCGGCAAAGCCGATGCGGCCTCCGGCAACCCAGAAGGGTGGGGCGGTTTCGAGGGCCAGCGATTGGACCAGGAAGGTGCCGCCCCAGATAAAGCCAAGGGTCGCGACCATCAGCCAGCTTTTGGGGGTAATGTCCGGGGTGTTTGTCATGTGGGCAAAAGACCCCGGCGCGGTGCCGGGGTCAATCGCATTCGCTTCGATGCGGATCGAAGTTTTGGCGCGTCAGCCGCGCAGTTTGTGATGCAGCAGGATTGGCACCGCCAGATCCTCTTCGTCCGCGAGGTGGCGGGTCAGAAGCTGCTCGATCCGCGTTGTGGAGTCCAACACCCGGGTCGCCGTCTGGTGCACCTGCGTGGGGTCCAGGCTGTGCAATTGAATGACGCGATTGGAGTCGCGGGTGAAGGTCTCCAGTTCCTGATCCAAAGCTTCGTGATCGGACTCGAGCAGGTCTATGCCCTGGTCAAAGCGGCGGTCGGCCTGGCGCAGTTCGGGGAAGAATTTGCGGTCTTCCCATGTGTGATGGCCATGCAGGTTAGAGACCAGAGCGTTCCCATAGCGGGCAAGCCGGGACAGGAAGACAGCATCCTCAAGGTCGTTGTCGACAAAATCCTCGGTGCTTTCGCGCAGGGCGCGGGTCAGGTCGCGAAACATGGCGTGAGCCCCCAACCAATTTTGGATGGACGCGGCGAAATTCGGGTGGCCCGGCCAGGTATCGCGCGGGTAGTCCCGAAGGAGGGCCTGCATTTCAGTGGGCAGATCCCCTCTGGTTTCAATGGTGTGTGTCATGAGTGGCAGATAAGAACGCGCAATATTGTAACAATAAACGTCGCTGCACAGGCGGTATGACCGGATCGCACAGTTGTTTGCGCGGCGCGCTTTGCGGCTATGCGAAAGGACCGGTGTCTGATCTACTCAAGGTTCACCAGACAAAGAGGGCCCCATGAGCGCTTATTTGATTTACGATGTAGAGATTCATGATCCGGAGCCATACGGCGAATTCATGCGGCAGGTTAAGCCCATCGTCGCAGCCTTTGGGGGCCGCTATCTGGCCCGTGGCGGGGCGCATGAAGTTCTGGAAGGGGAGTGGACACCGTCGCGGTTGGTGTTGTTCGAGTTTCCCGATATGGAAAGCGCCCGAAAACTCTTTACCAGCGATGATTACGCGCCCCTCAAGGAGTTGCGCCAATCCTGTTCGACGGGGCACGCTGTGATTGTCGAGGGGGTGTGAGCCCACGCCAGCCTCTGACGCAAAAGGTGCCCCTTGGTCGGGGGCGCCTTTCTAACAAAGATCTTTGGGGATCTTAGTTCTTTTCTTTGTCGACCATTTTGCCCGCCGAAATCCAAGGCATCATGCCGCGCAGGGTTTCGCCGGTGGCTTCGATCTGATGTTCGTCGTTGATGCGACGGGTGGCTTTGAACGAAGGCTGGCCAACCGCGTTTTCCAACATGAAGTCGCGGACGAATTTGCCGGACTGGATGTCGGACAGAACCGCTTTCATCCGGGCCTTGGTTTCGTCGTAAGGCAGGATGCGTGGGCCAGAGACGTATTCGCCATACTCCGCAGTGTTGGAGATCGAATAGTTCATGTTGGCGATGCCGCCTTCGTAGATCAGGTCTACGATCAGTTTGACCTCATGCAGACACTCGAAATAGGCCATCTCGGGCGCGTAGCCTGCCTCGACCAGAGTTTCAAAGCCCATGCGGATCAGTTCGACCAGACCACCACACAGAACGGCCTGTTCGCCGAAGAGGTCGGTTTCGCATTCCTCGCGGAAGTTGGTTTCGATGATGCCGGAGCGACCGCCACCAATGGCCGAGCAATAGGACAGGCCGATTTCCAGGGCGCGGCCCGAGGCGTCATTGTCGACAGCAACCAGGCAGGGCACGCCGCCGCCTTTGGTGTATTCGCCGCGCACGGTGTGACCCGGGCCCTTGGGCGCCATCATGATCACGTCAACGCCGGGCTTGGCTTCGATCAGGCCAAAATGCACGTTCAGACCGTGGGCAAAGGCCATGGCCGCGCCTTCGCGCAGGTTGTCATGCACGTATTTCTTGTAGGTTTCGGCCTGCAGTTCATCGGGCATGGTGAACATGATCAGGTCGCACCAGGCGGCAGCTTCGGCGATGCCCATGACCTGCAGGCCTTCGGCCTCGGCCTTTTTGGCACTGGGGGAGCCTTCGCGCAGGGCGACAACCACATTCTTGGCGCCGGAATCGCGCAGGTTCAGCGCGTGGGCGTGGCCCTGGGAGCCGTAGCCGAGGATGGCCACTTTCATGTTCTTGATCAGGTTCACGTCGCAGTCGCGGTCATAATATACGCGCATATCAGGTCCTTTCAGGTTGATCTGGCGTGCATCTTTACAGGCGCGCAGAACGATTGTGAATTCTGGAATTTTGGCTATTTACTCCAAAATGGATTATCTATGTTAGGTTCGTGCAAAAGGTGGGGGAATCATGCTGGATGACACGGATCGGCGCATTCTGCGTCAATATCAGGCCGACCCACGGATGACCGCAGCCGAACTGGCAGAGCGGTGCGGATTGGCGCAGGCGACCTGTTGGCGCCGGTTGGAGGCGATGCGTGCGGCCGGGGTGGTGCAGGGGCTGGAGGCGGTGATCGACTGGTCTGCTTTGGGCTATGCGGTCGAAGTGTCCTTGCGCATTACGCTGGAAAAATCGCAAGCGCGGGCGTTTGACGAATTCCTGGCCGGGGCGCGGGAGATTCCGGAGGTTCTGGAGATTCAAACCTTTCTGGGGCGGGTGGATGTGCGCCTGTCGGTGATTGCCCGCGATTTGCCCCATTATCAGGCGCTGTACCGGGATCGGATTCTGACTTTGCCCCATATCGCGGATATCGAGGCGTTGATGCATATCGCGCGAATCAAGACGGATGAGGCGCTGCCGCTATGATTGATCTGGACCAGACCGACCGGGCGCTCTTGCGGTTGCTTGCCATTGACGCCAGCCAGAGCGCCGGGGTCTTGGGGCGAAAAGTGGGGCTGTCGCAACCTGCGGCGTGGCGCCGGGTGCGTCGCCTGGAAGAGGCGGGGGTGATTCGCGGGCGGCGCCTGCGTTTGGATGCTCAGGCGCTGGGGTTTGGGGTGACGGTGTTCCTGGGAGTGAAGCTGGCGCGCAAGGGGCAGCTGAATCTGGACGATTTCGAGCGTGCGGTGAGCGCGATCCCGGAAGTGCAGACGGTGGAGCACGTGTTGGGCCTGTATGATTTTCGCCTAAGGGTTGTGGCACGCGATCTGGCTGACTTTGAACGGGTATTGCGGCGTCGGATCATGACCTTGCCGGGTGCCGGAGAGGTCGAGGCCAACGTGCTTTTGAGCGAAGAGCGGCGTCCAGGGCCAATTTGAGTGTTTTTGCGTCTTGCAAGACCGGCCATGACCTTTTAGACCGCAGCAGCCCAAGGCGTGGTAGCTCAGTTGGTGAGAGCGCCGGATTCATAACCCGGAGGTCGGCGGTTCAAATCCGCCCCACGCTACCAGGACATTCATGCGCGTTCTGTATTTTTGCGGATTGTCCTGACAGCAGCCCAGCAGCCCATCGGAAACATCTGACCCTCAGGGGCAACGTTGATCAACCGAAAGCGGGTGGCTGGTGTCAGATAGCCTTGGCATTCGGACCAGTCGCGGGATAATTCAGCCTCACATTGAATATAGGAGGTCGCGATATGCCCGCACTGCTCGACAGCATCGATCCTGATGGTTTGGAAGAATTCTCGGTCGTTTTCACGGACCGGTCCCTGAATCACATGTCTGCGGTATTCCAAAAGGTGATGCGCGACATTTCCGGGATGCTGTGCGAGGTGTATGGCGCGCAGGGTGTTGCGATTGTCCCGGGGGGCGGCACCTTTGCGATGGAGGCTGTCGCGCGGCAGTTTGCGGGCGGTCATCGGGTGTTGGTGGTGCGCAACGGCTGGTTTTCCTACCGGTGGTCGCAGATCATCGAGGATGGCAACCTGACGGCGGGTGTGACCGTGTTGAAGGCGCGTCAGACGGGCAATGCCAGCCCGTCGCCCTTTGCGCCGGCCCCGATCGACGAGGTGGTCGAGGCGATTCGCACCCATCGTCCCGAAGTGGTGTTTGCGCCACATGTAGAGACGTCAGCCGGGGTGATTCTGCCGGATGACTATATCTCGGCGATGGCGGCGGCCGCGCATGAGGTGGGCGCATTGATGGTGCTGGATTGTATTGCGAGCGGTGCGATCTGGGTCGATATGCAGGCGACCGGCGTCGATGTCTTGATCTCGGCCCCGCAAAAGGGATGGAGCGCGGCGCCCTGTGCCGGTCTGGTGATGTTGTCAGAGCGGGCAGAAAAGCGGTTGGGTGAAACCGAGAGCGACAGTTTTGCGGTGGATCTGAAAAAGTGGCGCCAGATCATGCAGGCTTATGAAAATGGCGGGCATGCCTATCACGCGACCATGCCAACGGATGCGTTGCGTGCGTTCCGCGACACGATGGTTGAAACCCGAGACTATGGTTTTGAGGCGCTGCGCGAGGCGCAATGGGCGTTGGGCACTGCCGTGCGCGGGATCATGAAGGACAAGGGGCTGACCTCGGTCGCGGCGGACGGATTTGGAGCACCGGGTGTGGTTGTGACCTATACCGAGGATCCTGATATTCAGACGGGCAAGAAGTTTGCCGCCGAAGGCACGCAGATCGCGGCGGGTGTTCCGCTGCAATGTGACGAGCCTGCGGATTTCCGCACCTTTCGGCTGGGATTGTTCGGTTTGGACAAGTTGTATGACGTTGATGGCACGGTTGCGCGCCTGAAGCGGGTTCTGGACAAGGTTTTGTGATCCGGGCGACGCGATCTGCCCTCAGATGAAGATGACATGGCGCGCCGGGGGCGCGCCATTTGTCGGTCTGGGGGGATAGCACACCTGGATTGCTTGCCGCTGCCTGAAATCAAAGATTTCAACGCGCCAGGTGATGCGCGGTATTCCAAGTATTCCGCGGTGTGCTTTAGCGCACGCCCAGGCCCATCCGCATCAGCATATGGCGGACCGGCGGCAGGGCATAGAGCGCGCCGATACCTGCAGCGCGGGCGTCCTGCATCGGGCGTGTGCCGGTTTGCGAGGCGCGGTTCAGCAGGTTGATCCCAGCCACCCGCGTGCGCATGTCGTTGAACCGGGCGTTGTGATAAGCGGTCAGCATCTGCTCATCGCCCAGACCCTCCGGGCGGGCCACGGCCAGATCGCGCAAGCAGCTCAGATCTGCCAGCGACATATTGAGACCCTGCGCCCCGATCGGGGGCATCACGTGGGCCGCCTCGGCCAGCAGGGCGATGCGCTGCCCGCTGAGGCGGTCGGCGGCCTGGCTGATGATGGGCCAGGAGGAAATCCGCGAGGCCAGTTGCAAGGGCCCGTAGAGCCCGCATGACCGCTCGGTCGCGGCCTCTTGGAACGCCGAGGGTTCCAGCGCGGAGAATTGGCGCGCCTTTGGTCCGCTCTCCATCCAGACCACGGCAGAGCAGGGGCGCCCGTCCAGGTCTGGCAGCGGGACCAGGGTGAACGGACCGCCGCTGCGGTGGATTTCGGTCGAGATGTTTTGATGCGGCTCTGGATGGGTGACGGCAAAAACCAGGGCCTTCTGACCAAAGCGCGTGGTGGTGACGCCGATGCCTGCGGCCTCGCGCATGGGGGAATTGCGCCCGTCTGCGGCCAGCACCAGCCGGCTGCGCAGGCGTTGCCCGTCGCTAAGGCCGACAAACGCCAGTTGATCACGGGTCAGCAGGCTGTTGGTGCCGATACCGCTGAGGAAGGTCACATTGGGCAGATCGGCGATCCGGGCCAAAAGCTCGCGGCGCAGCAGCCAGTTGGGCAGGTTCCAGCCAAAGGGTTGGTCAGACAACTCTGCCGCCCGGAAATCGCGCAGGATTCGGGGCTGGCCCGTGGTGCCATCCACGATTCGCATCACATCGAGCGGGGTCGCGAAGGGCGCCAGTTGCTCCCAGAGCCCGATATCGGTGAGGAAATCGCGGGCCGGTTGCAGGAAAGCGGTTGTGCGCAGGTCGGCGCCTGTGGCTTCCCGTTCGGTTACGGGCGGGGTCGGGTCCGCGCAGATGACGCGGAACCCGGCGGCACCAAAGGCCACGGCTGCGGTCAGCCCGGCCACGCCGCCGCCGGAAATCAGAATGTCACACGGATCTTTCATGACTGTGACGTAATCCTCGCGGTGCCTGCTGCCAAGCGACATCCTGTCTCTGCTGACGGCGCCGGCTAGTTCAGCAGGGCCAGAAAGCCGCCCAGGTCATCGGTGTGATGGTGGATATGGTCTGCGTCATGGGGATCGGGGGCAACCAGAACGGTGCGCATGCCCATTTCGTGCGGGGCGGCCAGATTGCGCGGATCATCCTCGAACATAGCGGCCTGGGCGGGTGTGATACCGTCCTGGGCAAATATGGCCTCAAAGGCGGCCCGTTCGGGTTTGGGCAGAAAACCGGCATGTTCCACGCCATAGACCGCATCAAACAATCCGCTGAGCCCGCGCGCGGCCAACACCCGTTCGGCATATGGGCCGCATCCGTTGGTATAGACGATCCGCCGCCCGGGCAGGTCCCGAATCTGGGCGGCAAGCTCTGGGTCGGCGTCCAGATGGTCCAGCGAAATGTCGTGCACATCGGTCAGATAGGGCGCGGGATCAACGTCATGTTCGCGCATCAGCCCGGCCAGGGTGGTGCCGTAAGTCGCCCAATAGTGGTTGCGCAGCCGGTCTGCCTCGGCCTGTTCAACGCCCAGGGCGTCCATGACATAGCGGGTCATCTTGACTTCGATCTGGTCGAACAATCGCGCCTGAGGCGGATACAGCGTGTTGTCCAGGTCAAAAACCCATTCGGAAACGTGAGAAAAATGATTGCGTGGCATGTCTCTGGATTAGGTCACATCGCCGCTCAGGGCAACGGGCGACTTGCGCCTGGGCGTTGGGGCGGTCAAATTGCCCGGAACTCCGAGGAGAGAGGTCATGTCCAACACGAGCAATGCGCCCAAAGATGCGTATTCGCTGATCCTTGATGCGATTGATATGGGGGTCTTCAAGCCGGGTGACCGGCTGGTGGAGAGCGATCTGGCGGATCGGTTCGGCGTGTCGCGCACGCCGATTCGCGAGGCGTTGCAGCGGTTGGAGACGCAGTCGTTGCTGGAACGTGACGGGCGGTCCTTGATTGTGGCGTCCCTGGATCACAACCAGATGGCCGAATTATACGTGGTGCGTCGGGAACTGGAGGGTTTGGCCGCGCAGTTGGCCGCGCGCCATGCAACGGACGAAGAGGTGCGCGTCTTGCGGGATATGGTCGCTGCCGATGATGCGTTGGTGGACGATCCGGCAGCATTGGCGCGGGCCAACCGGCGGTTTCATCGCCAGATCCATCTGGCTTCGCACAACAGATATCTGGTGCAGCAACTGGATCTGGTGCATCGCACGATGGCGCTGATGGCCAATACGTCGCTGGCGGCCGAGGGGCGGGGCGAGATTGCGCAGGCCGAACATCACCGGCTGGTCAAAGGGATTGAGGACCGCGACGAGGCCGAAGCCCAGGCGGCGCTACGCGATCACATCTCGGTCGCGTTCATGACGCGGTTGCGTCAGGACGCAGAGACTAGGGATGGTCCGTGACGATGTCTGGCGCGGCGATTCCATGCTGGGTTTTGTCCCAGAAATAGGGATTGAGCAGCAATTCATAGATGGCCTTGAGCGCCGCGGCGGCGCCCAGGGCAAAATAGAATGGCATGGTGACGATCCAGGGCAGCAAGAATCGGTGCCTGCGGCCGCTGACGCCGGCGGCACTGATGACGATGTTGCCCAGTTCCGACAGAAGGGCAATGGCGCAGAGGGTTTTGATCACGCCGGCCCCGACCCAGCCTGCTCCCATCACGGTGTTCATTGGGTGGGGCAAGTCGAATGCGATGAGCCAGAAGGACCATAAAACCGGCGCCAGCAGGAATTGCAGGACGGTCCCGGCCATCAGCGTGTGAACCCCCAGCATCCGGCGCCATCCCAGCTGAGACCGCAGCAGGCGTGGGTGGCGCATATGGACCAGCCAGGTGACAAGGAAGCCTTTGAGCCATCGGCTGCGTTGCTTGATCCAGGGCAGTATTCGGCAATTGGCCTCTTCGTAGGTGACGGTGGTGATCAGTTCGGTTCGGAATCCCAGGCGGGCCAGCCGGATGCCCAGGTCGGCGTCCTCGGTGACGTTATGCGCGTCCCAAGCCCCCAATCGTTCCAGCGCCTTGCGCCGAAAGAACAGCGTCGTGCCCCCCAAAGGCAGCACCAACCCCAACCGGGCCACCCCGGGCAATAGAACCCGCCACCAGCCCGCATATTCGATGGCAAAACACCGCGCCAGCCAGTTGCTGCGCGGATTGTAGTAGTCGAGCACGCCTTGCAGGCAGGCGACCTCGGGGGGGGCTTCGGCGAAGCGGGCGGCGACATGGTGCAATTGATCCCAGGCGGGCGCATCCTCGGCGTCCCAGACCCCGATGATATCGCCTTTGCAGAAGTCCAGCGCATAGTTCAGCGCGCGGGGCTTGGTGGTGAGCTGTCCGCTTTGCGGGACCGAGATGGCGCGAATCCAATGGGGCAGTTGCGTTGCCTTCAACGCCGCACGGGTCACGGTGTCCTTTTCTTCGAGCACCAGCAGAATATCCAGCAGCGCGGGGGGATATTTGACCTGACGCAAGCGTGTGATCAATGCGCCGGCGATCTCGCGTTCCTGAAATAGGGGAACCAGGACCGAAATCCGGGGCAGAGGAGGCGTGGGGGCGGTTTTGATCTGCTCTGGCGGTGGATCATGCAGGCGGCCAAAGAGCTGAAAGGCAAATGCCAGGAATTTCAGGCCCGCCACCGGCACCAGCGTGAGCACGGCGAGAATGCACAACAATTGCGCCGCCAGCAGCGGAAAGGCGATGATCATCGCCAGCAGCGCAACGAGGCAGACAAAGGTCAGCGCGAAAAACGGGCGGCCCCGGGTTTGCCAGGTGCGGCAACTGTATTGCGCTGCGACCCGCTGCTCGGCCCGATGCGCCAGGGAACTGGCGCAGGATTGCGCGATGCACCGCAAGACCTGCTCTTCGGAGGCTACGATGGCCAGGACCGTGTCGATATGGGGGGGCAACAGGGGGCGCAACAGATCAATCTGGTCCGGGCGGGGCGTTGCCAGCACCAGAGAACGGCCCATCTGCATCCAGGGCAGCATGCGATGGCGCAGCCAGACTTCCGGTGCCAAGAGGTTGGTCAGGCCCGGATCCGGTGGGTCCTGATCCAGATCCACCACATTCAACCCATGCTGGCGGGCCACGGCCTCCAGCACCTGGGCCTCGCTTGCCAGTTTCTCGGCAATCAGGATTTCGCCCAATCGCGCGTCCCAGGCATGTTGCAGGTTGAGCGCATGCAACAGATCACGCGGTGCCAGCACCCCGGTTTCAACCAAATGCCGTCCGATCGGCCGGCGCGGCATGACGCTGTTTGGCGCTGGCTGCGGCGCACGAAGCCGAAGTCTGGGGTCGCTCATGTTCAGGATGTCTCTGTCAGGTTCGACGGACATCCTGTCGTAACTTAGGTTAACAGCAGGTTAACCAAGGCTTAACACAGCGCTGTTGCGTAAAGGAAATGATAGGATTTGGGCCGCGCCGGGCAAAGGCCGGTGCGGCTCTGTTTCTGGTACCCCGGCGTCGGCTAACCCTGCGGGATCAAGCCGCACGGGCAGACATCGCCTCGGCAAAGCGTTCGAACAGATAGAAACTGTCCTGCGGGCCAGGGCTGGCTTCGGGATGGTATTGCACCGAATAGACCGGCCGGTCGGCCAGACGGATGCCACAGTTAGACCCGTCAAACAAAGAGCGGTGCGTTTCAACGACCCCCTCGGGCAGGGTCTGGGCATCGACAGCAAACCCGTGGTTCATCGAGGTAATCTCGACCTTGCCGGTTTCCAGATCCTTGACCGGATGGTTCGCCCCATGGTGGCCGTGGTTCATCTTGACCGTTTTTGCGCCAAGGGCCAGGGCCAGCATTTGATGACCCAGGCAGATCCCGAAAACGGGCACATCGGTTGTGTCCAGGATGTGGCGGATCATCGGCACGGCATAAGTGCCCGTCGCCGCCGGATCTCCGGGGCCGTTGGACAGGAAGACGCCATCGGGATTATGCGACAGAACCTCTTGGGCCGTGGCGGTCGCCGGCAGGACGGTGACGTCGCAGCCCGCGCTGGCCAGGCAACGCAGGATGTTGCGTTTGGCCCCATAGTCGATGGCCACAACCCGGTGTTTGGGCGCCGCCTGGCGGACATAGCCCTCGGGCCAGGCCCACCGCATTTCATCCCAACGGTAGGATTGGGCGCAGGTCACTTCGCGCGCCAGATCCATACCTTCGAGGCCGGCAAAACCGCGCGCGGCGGCCAGCATGGACTCAATATCGAACTGGCCGTCGGGGTCATGCGCCAGTGCCACATGCGGCGCGCCCTGCTGCCGGATGGCCCGGGTCAACCGCCGGGTGTCGATGCCGCCAATTGCGACGCGGCCCCGGCGGGCCAGCCAATCTGACAAAGTCTCGGCGCTGCGCCAGTTGGATGGTTCGGTCGGATCCCATTTCACCACCATACCATCCGCGACAGGGTCGGCGGTTTCATCGTCTTCGGGGTTGACGCCGACGTTGCCGATATGAGGGAAGGTGAAGGTCACGATCTGCCCGGCATAAGATGGGTCAGTCATGATTTCCTGATAGCCGCTCATGGCAGTGTTGAAACACAGTTCAGCCACACGTCGTCCTGTTGCGCCGAACCCATTTCCGTAAAATACGGTCCCATCCGCCAGCGTCAGGCAGGCGGTTGGCTTCGATGGGGCGGTTCTGGCCATCGCGGGGCTCTCCATGTTGGGCAAATTGGCGGGTGTGTACGAGGACCATGCCAAAGGGTCAAGCCCGAGAAAAATTCTGGCCCTCAGGAAATTCAGGCGGTTACCTCACACCGGTGCTGGTTGTTTCTGTGACGCAAATTGTTTAAGTTTCGGAGTTTCAGAACCTATGGGGATGGGAAAACACTGAATGGACATGCGTGCACAGGTCGCGACGGCCCTGAAGCAAGCCATGAAAGACAAGGCTGCGGCCAGGTTGTCGACACTGCGGTTGATCAATGCCGCGATCAAGGACAAGGAAATTGCCGCCCGGGGGGGCGATGGCGAACCGACTGTGAGTGATGACGATGTGCTGGCGATCCTCGGAAAGATGGTCAAGCAGCGTCAGGAAAGCGCCCGCGCCTACGAAGAAGGCGGGCGTCTGGATCTGGCTGAGCGGGAATTGTCCGAGATCCTGGTGATCGAGGAGTTTTTGCCGCGTCAGATGGATGACGCGGAAATCCGCGATGCCATCGAGGCTGTGCTGAGCACGACCGGGGCCAAGACGATCCGTGATATGGGCAAGGTCATGGCCGAATTGAAGGGGCGCTATACCGGGCAGATGGATTTCGGCAAGGTCGGCCCGATGGTCAAGGATCAGCTCTGCTCCGCTTCGCCATCCCAGTGCTGAGTCGCTGACAGCCGGGCGCTGGACCGTTTGAGGCGGTTCGGGCCTGCCTGGACCTTTGGCGTTTTCATCGGCAGGTGGCTTGGGCGCGCTGATAGCCGCGGGGGTGATCTATGCGCGCGACAAAGGCCCGGGCCCTGGGAATCGGGTCAGAATAAAATTGATCCGGACCCAGATGTTTGTGGCGGTTCAATGCGGCTGTTTCCAGCAAGGGAAAATCGACTGGCAGAATCGTGGCTGTCCAGCCTGCACAGCGGGATTGCCAGCCACGCCAATAGTGGGCCAGCAGGTTTTCCTGTAGGCTGTAGCCGTGGAAATCGAAGGCAATCTCTCCGTCGGTGGCAAAGATATGCGTGCCGGGAAAACCGGGGGCCGGGAGGATCCGTTGGGCGTGAAAGCCGGGCAGAGGGCGGGCCTGCAGGTAGACACCGCATAGGATGTGACAGGCGCCGAGTCCGAAAAAGATCCTGTCGGGGCGGTTCCAGCGTTTTTCAGGGTGCCGTTTGATGCCGGGTTTGGGCCAATACATGGCGTCTGGCTGTGTCCTTTGCAGCAGGGCTATGGAATGGGATCAGCGGCGCAATGCGCTGACCAGGTCATCATAGAGCGACAGGCGTTCATCCTCGCTCAGGAAGGCACCGATTTCGACCTCGCGGCCAGAGCCGCGCAGGGTCACGTAGTTGGGAACCGGTCCGCCAGATTCGTGCAGGTGGGGTTGGACCCAGTAGCGGTTGCTCTCCCATTCCTGCACATCCCCGCGTGGATTGCGCCGCTGCAAATGGGCGTTTTCACCATTGAGGGTCAAGACTTCGAGGATTTGTGCATCGTGGCGGGATCGGGTCAGCGCGAACCAGAGCGCGGCGAGGGCCAGCATGAGAAACGGCAGAAGGCCCCAGAGCAGGACAGTGCCCAAAAGGGCGATCAGCGGCATCAGCAGAAACACGAAGGTGACCAGAATGATTCCCGCGAACCCTTTGGGGGCCAGGGATTGATGGGGCCAGAGGTGGAGCTCGGTCTTTGGGGTCGCGGGCTTTTGGATCCAGTTATAGGGCATGGTGCTGATCCGGTTCGCCGATGATCAGGCGCAATCGGCCTGTTCGGCCTGGGCCATGGCCTCGGCAGTGGCGTCAAAGGCGAGCAGGATCGAGGCATGGCGATTCTTGTATTCGCGGGCGGGTTCCAACACGGCAAGCCCGTCGAACGGGGAATCCGGCACCGGCCCGTTTTCTTTCAGCATCGCCTTGAGCTGATCGCGGGCGTGCTCGACCTCCTCGCGGGAGAGCCCGACGATGGCCGCTCCCAGAACAGAGGCCGAGGCCTGCCCCAGGGCGCAGGCCTTTACGTCCTGGGCGAATTCCGCGATCCGCCCGTCCTGTAAACGCAGGTCAACGGTCACCGTTGAGCCGCACAAAGGCGAGCGTTTCTTGACCGAGGCATCGGGCGCATCCAGGCGGCCCAGATGTGGGATGTCAGCGGCCAGGGCGAGGATGCGTCCCGAGTAGAGTTTGATCAGGTCGGTTTCGCCGGAGGAGCTGGTGGTCATGGGCTTCCCTTTCTTTCCTCCTCCTTACATAAGACGGCCCATACCGGTTGCAAAAGGTTTTTGATCATGACGGCGCCAATGTCCTTCGATCCTTCGATGTTGAAATTCAACGAACAGGGCCTGATCCCGGCCATTGCCCAAGAGGCGGAGACAGGCGAAGTTTTGATGATGGCCTGGATGAATGCCCAGGCGGTGGCCCAAACGCTCGCGAGCGGGCGGGTGACCTATTGGTCGCGCTCGCGGTCCGCTTTCTGGGTGAAGGGCGAAAGCTCGGGTCATGTTCAGGAGCTGGTCGAGATGCGCGTGGATTGCGACCGGGATTGCCTGTTGGTGCGGGTCAAACAGACGGGGCCAGCCTGCCATACCAACCGGCGCAGTTGCTTTTACACGGCCGTTCGGGATGGTGCCGAGGTAGAGATTATGGCGCCTATGACCGGGATGTCCTAGCTGGGACATATGGTTAAGTATTTGATTTAAATAAATACCTCAAATTTTCATGCACGCTCGATCTCTCGGAATACCGGTGTGCTGCGGCCGTTGGGGGCACTGGGTTTGCGGTGTCGTTTTGTGGATGTGATCTGCGGGCGGGCGTCGTTAACGGAATTTGAACGTGCTGCCCGCAGTTTGTGACTCGGGCCGATGCGGTTCGGAGGATGTGGTCGTGGATTTCACACAATGGGCGATGCGCGCGATACTGGCCTTTTGGGTGGTCTGGATCGGCACCGGGACAACGGCGCAGGTCAACGGGTTTGATGCCAACCAGCCCTGTGGCCAGATCATTCGCGGTGCCTCTGATATGGACAAACATCTGATGGCCGCCTGGGCCGCCGGATATTTGGCCGCAGGGCAGGGGGCGGTGACCCCGGTCGATTTTGAGAACAACAAGGCGATGTACAGCAATCTGATCAAACTCTGCGCGCAGGACGAAACGCAGCCTTTGGTAGAGATTGTCGGGGCCAGTGACCCGATCGGCGGCCCCGGATCCAGATCAGAGGCGGAGGCCATGCTGGCGCGGTTTCTGCAGGTCTCGGCGGATCGGGTGGCCATGACAGCCGCGTTGATGCCGACGCCAGAGGATATCAATGCCGTCTATGGCCCGCCTTTGGCCGCGCAGTTGGAAGAGATTTACGCCGCGATGTTCGTGCCGGGGGTACAGATCGGGCCCAGGCCCGGGCAAAATGCGGTTCTGGTCGTGCATACCTCCACCGGCGCCTTGCAGCGGGGCGAGGCTGTTCTAAGAGAGTTTCCGGGCGGCTATGAAGAGGTGCGATCCTATTTCATCAGCGATGTGCCGATTGTGCGGTTCAAATTCGTGACCGAAGGGAAGACGCGGGGGCTGGCCTTTGACGGGCTGGTCTATGTGCATGATCGCTGGGTCTTGATGCCCAAACCCTGGCGCGCTTTGGAGTGAGGGGGGGATCTAGAGGCCGACCATCGCGCGGATATCTGCGGGGCTGGCCCCCTGGTCGCGATAGGTCGAAATGGCGCGGGCGTCATCCCGTTTGGCCAGACGTTTGCCCGCGTCGTCGCGGATCAGCCTGTGGTGGTGATACAGCGGTGTCGGCAGGTCAAACAGCGATTGCAGGATCAGCTGGATCGGGGTGAAATCGAACAGGTCGTGGCCGCGGATCACATGGGTGATCTGCTGATCGGCATCGTCAAAGGCGGAGGCCAGGAAATAGGCGACGATGGCTTCGCCTTTGCGGCTGAGGACGATATCGCCGATTTCGCTGCGCGCACGGGCCGCGTCAAGCGGGTGGAGGCCGGGATCAATCGGGCCGGTTTCCCGAAAGGCCAGGGCAGAGGCGAGGGCTTGGTTCGATCCATCGCCGGCGCCCTGATCCCTGTACTTGAGGCTGAGGGCGGTCAGTGCGGCGTCGAGATCCAGGCGCAGGGCGTCGTCAGGGCGGCGGCTGGACATTGGGCGGCCCCGGCATGTGCCGGGATAGACCTGATGCGGGCTGCCCTCTTGTGGCGCGCTGAGCGCGGCGCGGATGTCCTTGCGGCTGCAAGAGCAGGGATAGAGCAGGCCGCGGGCCACCAGGGTTTCAAGCCGGTCATTGTAGAGCGGAATGCGGGGCGACTGGGACAGGACCGGACCATCCCACTGCAGGCCGAGCCAGCTCAGATCGCGGCGAATGAGGTTGTCCCATTCCGGCTTGCTGCGGGCGAGGTCGGTATCCTCCATGCGCAACAGGAACCGGCCGCCTGCGGCGCGGGCCATGTCATGGGCCAGGATGGCGGAATAGGCATGTCCAAGATGCAATGGCCCGGTGGGAGAGGGCGCGAACCGGGTGATGAACGTCACGATTTGCGGGCGACGTAGACGGTGGATTTGAGGCCGATACCGGGCAGGTGGGGGCCATGCTCTTTGAACAGGAGGCTGGCGGTGGCGGTGTCGAGATATTCGTTCAGTTTTGCCTCGCAGGCCGGGTCCTGAAGGGCGTGGTCGTTGAAGGACCAGACCAGCAGGCCGCCGGGCGGCAAGGCGTCCATAAGGGTGTCAAAGAGGGTCATGGGGGCCGCACCGGCGCCCAGGACACCGATGGCAGCTATGGCGGCATATGTATCGCCAGGGATCTCAGGGGGGGCGTCCGGTTCGGTGAGCAGGGTCTGGCGGTAGATGCCCTTGTCAGCGGCCTGACCGAGCATATCGGCAGAGAGATCCATGCCATCCAGAGTGGTGAACCCGGCCAGGCCCAGGGCCAGACCCGACAGGCCGGTGCCGCACCCAAAGTCGAGCACGGGCGCGGCCTGATCCACGCTATGCAGGGCGAGCGCCCGGGCGCAGCGCTCGGGCGTGGCATAGCCGTTTTCCTTGATTTCGGCCTCATAAGAGGCGGCCCAGCTGTCATACAGGCTGCGGGTGCCCGCGGCGTCGCGGGCGCTGTAGGCTTTGGCGAGGAATCCATCTGTCATGGATCAAATCTACGCCGCGCGGCAGGTTGGGCCAAGAAAATTCGCAGAATTTTCGTTTACGCGGCGGCCTGGGGGCTGGATTGAGACAGCCAGCTGGACCAGTCGGCCTTGGCACGATCCGTATAGGCCTTGTACCGGTCCTTGCGGCCACGGCGCCCCCCTTTGAGCCCCTCAACCGGCGGAAACAGCCCGAAATTCACGTTCATCGGCTGGAAGGTCTTCGCCTCGGCCCCGCCAGAGATATGGGTGATGAGCGCCCCGGTCGCGGTCGTGTTTGGCGGCGTCTCCAGCGGGCGCCCCAGGATCTGCGCAGCGGCCATTCGTCCGGCAAGCAGCCCCATCGCGGCGCTTTCCACATAGCCTTCGACCCCGGTGATCTGACCGGCGAAACGGATGTTCGGGCGGCTGTGCAGGCGCATCTGGGAATCGAGCAGGGTTGGCGCGTTGAGGAATGTATTGCGGTGAATCCCGCCGAGCCGCGCAAACCGCGCCTCTTCAAGGCCGGGGATCATGCGCAGGACCTCGGTCTGGGCTCCGTATTTCATTTTGGTCTGAAAGCCGACGATGTTGTAGAGCGTGCCCAGGGCATTGTCGCGGCGCAGTTGCACAACCGCATGGGCCTTGACGTCGGGCTGGTGCGGATTGGTCAGGCCGACCGGTTTCATCGGGCCGTGGCGCAACGTTTCGCGGCCGCGTTCGGCCATGACCTCGATCGGGAGGCAACCGTCGAAATAGGTGGCGGTTTCGCCTTCGTGGAACTCGGTCTTGTCGGCGCTGAGCAGGGCGTCGATGAAGGCGTCATATTGGGCCTTGTCCATCGGGCAGTTGAGATAGGCGGTGCGTTCGGCCTCGGTTTCGCCCTTGTCATAGCGCGACTGCATCCAGGCGCGGGACATGTCGATGGAGTCGAAATAGATGATGGGGGCGATCGCGTCGAAGAAGGCCAGCGCGTCGGCGCCGGTTTCGGCGGCGATGGCCTGGGACAGGGCCGGAGAGGTCAGCGGGCCTGTGGCAAAGATCCAATGGCCCTGATCCGGCAGCGCTGTGACCTCCTCGTTGGTGACAGAGATCAGCGGATGGGCGTGCAGGCGCGCGGTGATGTCTGCGGCAAAGGGTTCGCGGTCCACAGCGAGCGCACCGCCTGCGGGCAGGCGGTGATGATCGGCTGTGGCCATGATCAGACCACCCGCCGCGCGCATTTCCCAATGCAGCAGGCCGACGGCGTTTTGTTCGTCATCGTCCGAGCGGAAGGAATTGGAGCAGACCATTTCGCCCAGGTTGCCGGTTTGATGGGCGAAGGTGCCCACCTTGGGGCGCATTTCATGGATGACGACGGGCACGCCGGATTGGGCGGCCTGCCAGGCGGCTTCGGAGCCGGCCATGCCGCCGCCGACGATGTGGAGTGTCTCTGTCATGGGGGCGATGTAGGGCAGGGGAGGGATATGCTCAACCCCTGTGGCATGGCATGCAGAACGCCGCAATTGGCTGGGCGCAGGAACGGGCCGTGCGCGGCATTGCCAGTTATGTTCAGCTGGGGGGGGTAAATTTGGGGTCGCCGCTGCGGGAATGGTAGGACCGGGGAGAGAGACCCGGTTGGAGGAACCTTCCGCCGGCGGCGACCCAAATTATTGCTCAAGGTTTCTGAACCCTGATCCAGTCACTCACCTTCGTTGATCAGCGACCGTGTCATAGTCTTGCCATAAAGTTGCCCAATTTGAAAGTGCGGATTTGGAAACAATCAAATCCTATTTTTTCCAATTTGGCCGGTGTGTTACAGCGCGACTATGGAATTGATATGGGAACTGCCCCCAACCACGCAATAGCCATGATTCCGGTGCTCGGAAATCCGCCGTCACTGGGTCCATTCGGGGGGGCGTTTTTCGATGAAAGCGGCGATGCCTTCTTCGGTGTCACGGTAGAGCATGTTTTCGACCATGACGTCGCCAGTGTAAGAATATGCTTGATCTACAGGCATTTGCAGCTGGTTGTAGAAGGCCTGTTTGCCGATCTTGACGGCTGAGCCGAGCTTCTCTGCGATGGTTTCGGCAAGTCGGCGGGTTTCTGCCGAAAGCTCGGCTGGGGGGACGGCGCGATTGATGAGGCCCAGAGACTCGGCCTCGGAGGCGGGGATGAATTTGCCGGTTGTCAGCATTTCAAACGCCTTTTTGCGGGAAATATTGCGCGACAATGCAACCATGGGCGTGGAACAGAAGAGACCAATGTTGACGCCATTCACGCCAAATTTGGTTCCTTCGGCCGCAATTGCCAGGTCGCAGGAGGCCACAAGTTGGCAGCCCGCAGCGGTGGCGATGCCATGAACCTGGGCGATCACCGGCTGAGGCAGGGCCGAAATGGACAGCATGACCGAGGTGCAGCGCTGGAACAAATCGCGGAAATAGGCCTGACCGCCATCCGGGGCCTGTCGGCCTGCTGTCATTTGTTTGAGGTCATGGCCGGCGCAGAACGCCTTGCCCGCGCCCGAGAGGATAACGGCGCGAATGGAGCGGTCCTCTTTGAGGGCGTCGAGTTCGCTTTGGAGGGCGGCCAGCATTTCATCGCTGAGTGCATTCAGGCGCTCTGGCATGTTGAGTGTTAAATGCGCGATTGCCTCCGCGTCGTGACGTTCCAGAATTGCCATCTTGCCCTCCAACATAGAATTGGAGGAACTTTAGGCCGGAAACTGCGGGAGGGAAAGCATGGCGCTGGTCATGACGCGAGATGAGTTGATGAAGTATTTGGGCGAGATCTTTCCGCAGGTGGTTGCAGATTATGCGCTGGATGAACTGGAAGAGGACCGGTTGGTGATGCGGTTGCTGACCGAACAGCGGCATCTGCGTCCGGGCGGCACGGTGTCGGGACCGTCGATGTTTTCCCTGGCGGATGTGTCGGTCTATGCCATGTTGCTGGCGCGGCTGGGGCACAAGGCGCTGGCGGTGACGACCAATGCCTCGATTGATTTCATGCGCAAGCCGGAGGCGGGGCGCGACCTGTTGGCGGAATGCCGGTTGTTGAAGATGGGGCGCGTTTTGGTTGTGGGGGATGTTCTGATGCGTTCGGAAGGGTCCGAAAAACCTGTGGCGCGGGCGACGCTGACCTATTCGATTCCGCCGGGGTAGGGCGCCGCGCCGGTCGGGGTGGTCAGGTATCAGGTAAGACTTTTGGCGGGCTGGTGCGCGGAGTTGTTAACCTGTTAGGGTATTACAAGAGGTTGCTGCCATTTCCGGACACGACCTGTTGGAGAGTCTTTTGGCGGTACGAGGCGAGATTGAGACCGGGCAGGTTGTGCGCGGCGTGCTGCTGTTGGTGGCGGCGATCCTTTGTTTTGACATGATGAGCCTGATTGTTCGGTTTCTGTTGCCCTATTACTCGGCACCGGAATTGTCGGCCTATCGCAATGTGTTTGGGATCATCCCCAGTCTGGCGTTGATGTTGTGGACCGGGGAACTGCGGTTCCGGGGAACGAACCTGTATATCCGCAACTGGCCTTTGGCGGTGATGCGCGGGCTGGCCGTGGCGATGGCGCAGCTGTGTTTTTACACGGCGCTGGATCATCTGGAGCTGGCGACGGTTTCGGCGCTGGCGCAGATGAATGCGATGTTTGTCGTGTTGTTGTCGGTTGTGATGCTGGGCGAGAAAGTGGGCCCCTGGCGGCTGGTGGCCGTTGGGTTGGGGTTTGTGGGCGCGATGTTGATTCTGCGCCCGGGCACGGAGGCGTTTTCGGTTTGGGCGCTGATGCCGATTGGTGCGGCGTTGTTTTATTCGTTCATGATGGTGTCGGTGCGCAAGTTCGATGCGGATGTGTCGAATGCATTGTTGTTCCTTTATGCCTCGGTGGCGGCGGCGGTCGGGGCCGTTGTGATTGCGGCGGGAACGACGGATTTTACGCCGCTGCGCAGTTTGGCGGATGCGGCGTTGATCCTGTTGATGGCGACTTTGGGCGGTGTTGGCGTGTTGTTCATGATGCTGGCCTATCGTGTGGCGGCGCCTTCGGTGCTGGCACCGTTTACCTATTTCAGCATTCTGAGCGCCTTCTTTTTTGGTTGGGTCGTGTTTGGAGAGGCGCCGATTGGCAAATTGTTCCCGGGTGTTTTGTTGATTGTTGCCGCCGGGGGGCTGATCATGTGGCGCGAAAACCGGGCGTCACGGTTGCGCCGTTAGAGCAGGCTGGGACATGCCTGAGCGACGTTTCGCTGCCTGAAATCGAAGATTTCAGCGCGCAAAGTGATGTTTGGATGTCTTGGGTTTGTCTCAGCACCCTGTAGGGCCGGGCGCAACAAAAAGGGCCGGAGCAGGGCTCCGGCCAGGAAGAGGTCCTTGGTATTTTAAGGACGGGGAAAAACGTTGAATTCGACTGGGCGGGTCAGACCATCCAGAAGGGACGCTCGATCTCTTTGCGGACGTCACTGCGGGTCAGGCCGATATCGTCGAGCATGTGATCTTCGAGTTGGGCCAGATGGATGCGCGTGCGCCGGCGGGTGTCCCAGATGACGACGAGGCGCGCAAACGAGATGGCCATGGCAGCGACAAGCGGCAGACGTTTTGTCTGGGGCAGCATGTAGGCGGGAATCGTTTGGGTCTCGTGTGTCATGGGGGTACTCCTTGAATTGTATTGACACAATCTGGTAATCTTGTAGTAATTGATTGATACATTGTGCGATAATCATACACCAGAGAAAGATTGTAATGGGTACAATTGAAACAGCGCTTTTGTCGGGGTTTGAGCCTGGAGCCTGGCCTGAGACGGCGGGGCCGAAATACAGGCAGGTGTCAGATCGGATCCGTCAGGCGGTGGCCACGGGTGAGTTGCCGGTTGGCAGCCGGTTGCCACCGGTGCGGGAGCTGGCGTTTCAGTTGGGGATTACGCCGGGGACGGTGGCGCGGGCCTATTCGGTGCTGACGGATGCTGGTGTGTTGGAGGCTGCGGTCGGGCGCGGTACCTTTGTGGCCGAGCCGGAGGTTGAGGTTGAGGACGAGGGGGCGCCGATCGAGATTGATGTGATCGCGCATAATACGGAAGGGGCCTCGGCCCATGATGTGAATTTGTTTTCGCCGCATCTGCCCAGTGTCGGGCAGGCCAGGTTGATCCGGAAGCTGTTGATCGAGATCGGGCGGGAGCCGCCGTCGGGTTTGATGCATTACCCCAGCCAGGTGGCTGCACGGCCAACGCGAGAAGCGGTGGTGGATTGGGTGGCGGATCTGCCGTTGGGGTCTGTGAAAGAGCGTCATGTGGTGCTGACCAATGGCGGACAGAATGCGATATCGCTGATCATGCAGGCGGTCTTGCAGGGGCGCCGGCCCGTGGTGCTGGTGGAGGAGCTGGCCTATCCGGGCTTTCGCCGGGCGGCAGAGCTGATGCGTGCCGAGGTGGTGCCGGTGGCGATGGACGCGCAGGGGGTGATTCCCGAGGCGTTGGCAGCCGCGGCCCGGGCGCATGATGCGCAGCTGTTCTGCACGACGCCAGAGGTGCATAATCCGACCTGTCAGTACACGCCGGAAGCGCGGCGGGTCGAACTGGCCAAAGTGGCGCGACAGTTCGATCTGCAAATCCTGGAGGATGCCTGCTACCTGCTGCGCGATACCCAGGCGTCCAGCTATCGCATGATCGCGCCGGATCGCAGCTGGTGGGTGACGTCTTTGTCCAAGACGCTGACGCCGGCCTTGCGGTTCGGCTTTGGCATTGCGCCGGATGGCCAGGAGGCGCGGTTGCGCCGGGCGGCGGAGCATGGGTTCTTCGGGGTGTCGACACCGACGACGGATCTGGTGACGCTGCTGCTGCGCCATCCGCAACTAGGCCGGATCGAAGCCGAGATCCAGCGGGTCACGATGACCTACCTGCAGGCCGCGGTGAATATTTTGGGCATGTACCAGCTGGGCTGGCGCCCTGGCGCTCCGATTGTGTGGCTGACGTTGCCTGCGGGATGGCGCGCCGGTGCGTTCTGTCTGGCTGCCGAAGAGCAGGGCGTCAAAATCCGCCCGGCCGAGGATTACGCCTGTCGCAACGCGCGCAGCCCTCATGCGGTGCGCATGGCGATCAACGCGGGCATCCCGTTGGAGGATTTCGAAGCGGCGCTGCTGCGGTTGCGGGTCTTGCTGGACAATCCTTTGGACCGGATCGGGGTCTAGGCCACATACCCATAAATGTCTTGCTGATTTTAGCGACTTCTGACTCACTACTTGCAAAGAGCAGGAGGCAGAAATGGCGCGTTTTGATTTGACGGACTTCGAGTGGTCGGTGATTGA